>NZ_JAAQRO010000009.1 GCF_012070565.1 Anaerosporobacter faecicola | reverse complement strand
AAACGAATCAAAAAATACAAAGAAAAATGGTGTGCATAAAAAATGACCATACCTCATACGAAGTATGGTCATTCAGTAAACACTCATTTTAGATATTTAACCTGTCTACTTGACAGGGGGCATATCAAAATGATCTGCGCTTTTTTTTTACCCTCAGGAATGTACACTCGCACTTAAGGTAGATGTCAGCTGAAGCTGACGGTGTTCTTTTATTCTTCGCTTTCTATTGGTTCAAACAGGCGATTGTTATGCACGGAGTTAACCAAAGAAGCTTCTTGAATTGCCTTTTCACAGAAATACTCTTGTGAGTTTAAACGAACTTTTCCTCGTTTGTCTATTTTGTCGTAACTACCATCTGGTTTTAGAATATGCGCCTTCACCGTATCTTGGAGTTGAATCCGTAGAATATCTTTAATCTCATCACGAAGAGATTCGTCTTCCACAGGAAATAAGATTTCTACACGCTTATCAAGGTTACGTGGCATCCAATCGGCACTTCCCATATAGATTTCTTCGTATCCGTTGTTATAGAAATAGAAGATTCTTGCATGTTCCAAAAAGTTTCCTACGATGGAACGTACCGTAATGTTTTCAGATACGCCCTCCAAACCTGGGCGTAGACAACAGATTCCACGGATGATAAGTTCAATCGTAACACCCGCACAACTTGCTTCGTAAAGAGCTGCAATAATATCAGCATCACAAAGAGAGTTCATCTTTGCAATGATATGAGCCTTGTCCCCGTTCTTAGCATGTAATGTTTCACGTTTAATAAGGTCTAGGAATTTATCTCGTAACCATAGAGGAGCTAAAGAAAGTTCGTTCCAACTAAGTGGTTCAGAATATCCTGATAGCATGTTGAATACAGCGGTAGCATCTTCACCAATTGGAGCAGAGCAGGTTAGTAAGCCCATGTCCGTATAAAGTTTTGCAGTAGAATCGTTGTAATTTCCTGTACCAAGATGGACATAACGACGTATTCCGTCTTCTTCTTTTCTGACAACTAAGGTAATTTTACTATGCGTTTTCAGACCAACTAAACCATAGATAACATGGCAACCTGCTTTTTCAAGCTTCTTTGCCCATATAATATTATTCTCTTCATCGAAGCGTGCTTTTAATTCCACTAATACAGATACCTGTTTACCATTCTCTGCTGCAGCAGCAAGAGAAGCGATAATTGGAGAGTGGCTGCTGACGCGATATAAGGTTTGTTTGATCGCAAGAACATTTGGGTCTTTTGCAGCCTGTCTTACAAAATCAACCACAGGATCAAAGGTATGATACGGATGGAAGAGAAGAATATCTTTTCTACGAATCTGGGTAAACAAATCCTCTTCATGATTAAGTCCCTTCACAGGTTGTGGGGTATATTTTTCTTTTTTTAAATGATCAAATCCGTCTAAACCATAGAGTTTCATTAGAAAGGTTAAGTCAAGAGGACCATTGACAGAGTAGATATCTTCTTCTTTTATATGCAGCTCTTTTCGAAGAATCTTCAGAAGACGTTTATCCATCTTGTCCTCAACTTCTAACTTGATTGCTTCTCCCCATTGGCGCTTCTTTAGCTGTTTCTGAATCTCGTTTAACAAATCAGCTGCTTCATCTTCATCAATGGTTAAGTCAGCATTACGCATAACACGATACGGATAAGCACAGATTACATCATAATTAAGGAAGAGAGAATTAATATTTTTCTCGATGATCTGCTCAAGCAATATGAGAGTTGTTGTCTCCGGTTTTGTTGACGGAATCTGTACAACACGTGGAAGTACAGCAGGTACTTGTACAGTAGCAAAATCATAGGCAACGGAAGATTTTTTGTCACAGATCAATGCACCAATGTTAAGTGATTTGTTCCGAATCAATGGGAATGGCCTAGAAGAATCCACCGCCATTGGGGTAAGTACAGGATAGACATCCGTTTGAAAATACTGGTCCACATATGCACTTTGGGAAGCATCGAGATCTTCATATTGCGTAATGATTTCGATCTTATTCTGCTTTAATTGAGGGATAAACGAACGATTGAATGTGTTATATTGTATGGTAACTAATTCGTGGGTCTTAACCGTGATTTTATCCAACTGCTCTTTTGGAGTTAGCCCCGCAATATCGGGTTTATTGTAATTTGCATTTACCATATCTTTTAGAGAAGCAACACGGATCATAAAGAATTCATCCAGATTCGATGCGGTAATGCTAAGGAATTTTAAACGTTCTAATAGAGGAAGTGTTTTATCTCTTGCCTCACTGAGCACCCGATAATTGAACTCAATCCAGCTTAATTCCCGGTTCGTATAATAGGTTGGTTTATGATAAATGGATTTTGATGTACTCATATGCATTTGTCCTTTCTCTTAGGAACTTCTACGTTGCTTTAGTTGAGGTCGAATTCCATACACTTCTTCAAAGAAATCTGCTTTTTTCTCAAATAAGCCGCGCTCTAGAGTTGTATCTTCCAAAGTAGTGCCTGTTATCGTCAAATGATGATCTCTGTAATTTACAGAAATGTTGGAAAACTTTTGTTTATGACTCTTGTCCATTGCATTGGCAATACGAAAGATTGCAGATAGCTTGGATATCTTAATATAGGTTTCCTTGTTGAAACTGTTGTTTAGATCGGCGTACTTTGGATAATTTCCAATGTTAAAACGAACAAGATATGCAATTAATTCACGTTCAGTATGGGATAAACCAATGATTTCAGTTGATAGGATAATCTGATAAGAATTAAGTGCTCCTGCATTCAGATTAATGTATTCTCCACAATTATGAAGAATAACAGCAATCTGTAAGAGTAGACGATCTCGATTATTCAGTCCATGTAATTTGGTAAGACTGTCAAAAAGTGTAAGAGCAATATACTCTACATTTTTCATATGCTCTTGATTGCAGTGATATCTCCTTGCAATATTCCTAGCGGCTTGAATAATATCCTGACGAAAATCATGGGTCAATATGACTTTTTCTTTCTTTTGTGCATAATCAACGACCAAACCATCTGTAAGTGTAACACCAGGCAGGTACATCTTTGATGCTTTGGATTCTTCAAACATTTTGTGATAGATCATTGCTGTCGGAAGAAGCAAGGAAGCTTGTTCTTTTGAAATCTGCAACATAGTACTGATTTGACTGGTGTTCTTTGATAAAAGTTTGGTATAGAGCGAATGAAAACCACTTCGATCCATGGAGTCTTTGTTAGTAGAAGAGAGGGATTGTTTGTCCTGTTTTTCTACATATTCTTTAAAACGTAGAAGGTCATTAAGGTTATCACCAACGGCAATAATATTACGAAGATTAATATCCGTTAAGAAAAAATCTTTGAAGGTCTGAAGATCATTTGAAATATATTCTTCTAGAAGATTATTAAAGTTGGTTGTTTGATTTTCCATGGTAGAAAGGATCTCACGAATACGTAAAGAACCTAACTTGATATTTTGTGTTGTGATCAAGGAACCTTTGTTAAACAGAGAAATCTGTATACTACCAGCACCAACATCAACAATGGCAGTACCGTGTTCGATGATCTGGTTAAATCGTTTCTCTTTTAGTGCGACAGCTTTATAGAGAAGAAACCGTTGCTCTGAGTTGCTAATGATCGAAACTTTTAATTTTGATGTAATCTTTATTTGATCAAGAATCAAAAGATTGTTTAGGGCTTCCCGAAGCGCACTGGTTGCACAAGCAGTATAATCTTCTACATGATATTCTTTCATTTTTTTTGTGAAACCATGCAAAACCTGGCAGAGTTCATTTACCATGGTATGACTGATCTTGCCATTCGTGTAGGTTTCCGAACCAAGCTCGATGGTATGACGGACATGATCAAGTTCATGAATTCCATTTTTTTTAGAAATCTCAAATATTTTCATTGAAACTTCATTTGATCCAACATCAATCGCCGCGAATGTATTAATTGGCATGTACGAACCCTCCTTTTCTACAGATTCATTCTGAAATAAGTGACTATTGAGACAGAATGCTAAATAGTTACCATATATTTTACTATTAATACTGGAAAAATACTAGGTATATTGTATAATTTCTTTGGTAACTTCTTATGTATCTGTTAAATGTGATGATGACTTATATTTATAAAAATGTATATTTTATGAAGAAATGGAATCAATACTGGATTTTTTTATATAGAACGATTATAATAGTAGAAGAATTGTAAAGCAAACTAACATTTAGTTTGCTTTACGTTTTGTTATGCGTAGAATTCATTTCTTTGTTTTCCCTATTGAAACAGAATAGAAATGAGGAAAGAATGGAGATAGTAAGAATGAAAACAAAAGATTTTGATTTTTATTTACCAGAAGAATTGATTGCTCAAGATCCATTGGAGGATCGTTCTAGTTCAAGGCTTCTTGTATTAAATAAAGAAACTGGTGAGATCCAACATAAGATTTTTCATGATATAACGAACTATCTTAGAAAAGGAGATTGCTTGGTCATTAACAACACAAAAGTAATTCCTGCTCGTTTGATTGGAGAGAAGGAAGGAACAGGGGCGAAAATAGAACTGTTACTTTTAAAGAGAAAAGAGAATGATATCTGGGAAACACTTGTTAAACCAGGGAAAAAAGCACGTGTTGGAACAAGAGTCATCTTTGGCGGTGGTTTACTTGTAGGAGAAATTATTGATGTGATTGATGAGGGAAATCGATTGATACAGTTCTCGTATCAAGGGATTTTTGAAGAAATCCTGGATCAATTAGGACAAATGCCTTTACCACCTTATATAACACATCAATTACAAGATAAGAATCGGTATCAAACGGTCTATGCCAAATATGAAGGATCTGCAGCAGCACCTACAGCAGGACTACATTTTACCAAAGAATTATTAAAACAAATTGAAGCAATGGGTGTTGTAATAGCCAATGTTACCTTACATGTTGGACTTGGAACATTTCGTCCTGTTAAGGTCGATGATGTACAAAATCACCATATGCATTCTGAATTCTATCAAATTGAAGAAGCAGAAGCAAAGAAGATCAATGAAGCGAAGAAGGCTGGGAATCGTGTAATCTGTGTTGGAACAACAAGTTGTCGGACAATTGAATCCGCTGCTGATGAGAATGGATATGTGAAAGCTTGTAGTGGGAATACAGAGATCTTTATTTATCCAGGGTATCAGTTCAAAGTTTTAGATGCATTGATCACGAATTTCCATTTACCAGAGTCTACATTACTTATGTTAGTTAGTGCATTAGCAGGGAAAGAACACATTATGCACGCATATGAAGTTGCAGTGAAAGAACGTTATCGTTTCTTTAGCTTTGGAGATGCTATGTTTATTAATACGAATGATTAGAAACGAATAAGGGTTACTTAGGATTTGGAAGGGGAGTTATCTAGAATGAAAAAATTATTATTTATCTATAATCCACATGCCGGAAAAGGGAAGATTAAGAATTCCCTTTCCGATATAATTGAGATATTCGTAAAAGCGGGATATGAAGTTACAATCTATGCGACGCAGAAGAGGGATGATGCGAAGAATATAGCAAGAGAGAGACACCAGGATTTTGATCTGGTTGTTTGCTCTGGTGGAGATGGGACACTTAACGAAGTGACATCTGGATTAATGGTATCACCACATGCACCTATGATTGGCTATCTTCCTGCTGGTACAACCAATGATTTTGCCTCAAGTATGGGAATCCCTAAGAATATGGTTAAGGCAGCTGAGGCAGTAGTTAACGGAAGTCCTTTTGCTTATGATATTGGTTCTTTAAATGATCGTTATTTTACCTATGTAGCTGGTTTTGGTGTATTTACCAATGTTTCTTATGAGACGCCACAGACAACAAAGAATCTGCTTGGTAGAACAGCTTATATACTAGAAGGGATTAAGAGTTTACCATCTGTTACTTCGTATCATGTAACGGTTTCATTTGATGACCAAGTGATTGAAGATGATTTCATCTATGGTATGGTAACAAACGCGAATTCGGTAGGTGGTTTTAAAGGAATTACGGGAAAAGATGTTGGTTTAGATGACGGGAAATTCGAAGTGACCTTAATCAAAAATCCGAAAAATATTGTTGAGTTACAACATATCGTGAATGCATTATTGGCACGTGATCTTTCTGATAAATTCATCTATTCCTTCCATGCATCTAATTTGGATATTAGCTGTGAGGAAGAAATCTCATGGACCATTGATGGTGAGTATGGAGGAACTTACACAAAGATGCATTTACAAAACCATCAACGAGCATTGTCCTATATTACAACAAATACTGTAGAACAACATGAAATTGAACAAAAAGAGAGTACAAACTTGTTGGAAGAAAAGATTGAAGAATCGAAAGCAGAAGGAAATAGCTAGATAAATAACGAACGAAATAAAATAATTAAGTAACGAAATAATTACGAACGAATAATTAAATAAAATAAAAAACAATTTTCATGTATGCATTTGTTTAAAAGAATAAAATCTCTTCAAACAAAACTCATGAAAATTGTTTTTTTACATTACGGTTTCTTTAAATGATGTTTTTCTTACAATCTATTTTACAACTAGTTTCGTTCATAAATCGTATAGCGATACTTTTGTAACAAGGCAACTGCATTCTGACTTGCACCTGCATCATAGAATTCAATACGTAGAACACCTTCTTCAAACTCCCGATTGTGTATGATTCCAATATTCTTGATACTAATATTATTACTAGCAAGTATGGTAGCGATGGTTGCAATCGCACCTGCTTCATCTATAATGTCAAGATAAACTTCATAAACTTGTTTGAGCATACCGACTTTTTTGGTAGGTATATGATCGCGGTAATCACGAGCTTCTTCAAAGAAATGATAGAGATCTTGTTCTGCATGATCGGATAATGCCTGATTCATATTTTGAAGAATGTCTATGTATTGTGCTAAGAATTTCTGAATACTCTTTGTATTGGTTAAACAGATATTTTGCCACATGATAGGAGAGGAGGAAGCAATACGAGTGATATCCTTAAATCCTCCTGCGGCTAACAAACGCATCTTTTCATCTTCATCATCACTATTCTTCACCATTGTAACTAAGCTTGATGCAATTAGATGAGGTACGTGACTGATTGCAGCAACAACATCATCATGTTCGGAAGCAGATAGGATTAGTGGAAGAGAGCCTAGTGTCTTAACCAATTTATAGAGAGTATCTACCTTTTTCTCGGATACTCCATAAGATGGAGTGAGAATGTAGTATGCATTTTCTAAAAGAAATGCGTTGGAATTTGCGTAGCCTGTTTTTTCTGAGCCAGCCATTGGGTGACCACCAATAAAATATTCATTCATATTGAGGGCATGAACCGCTTCGTGAATATTACCTTTTACGCTTCCAACATCCGTAATGATACAGGAAGGTTTAACAACATCACGAAGTGTTTTTAAGTATTCTATATTCGTTAATACAGGGCAGCATAGAAAGATTATGTCACATT
The DNA here is from genome assembly GCF_012070565.1 of Anaerosporobacter faecicola. GTDB lineage: Bacteria > Bacillota > Clostridia > Lachnospirales > Lachnospiraceae > Anaerosporobacter > Anaerosporobacter faecicola. Next base: position 375,840 of record NZ_JAAQRO010000009.1, on the reverse strand, counting down.
GGCAAAAATCTTTTGTTAAGTCTGTTGAAATATGATCAATCGTTCCGTCCTCCCGGGCCAATTCCAGACTAGCATGAGGACGATCTATATAATAATTATAAGCTATGATTTGTACTTGATTTAGTCTTTGCTTCATAGCTTGAGCGATGGATCCACCAATCAAACCAAAGCCAATAAAGCCAGCTGTTACGTCTTCCATATGTGTTCCTCCAGTTATCTATAGTGTTTTGCCCATAAGCTTTGCAATTGGTCGAAGTTCTTCACATAGTTCATCAAATTGTGGGAATGTTAAGGATTGTGGACCATCTGATAAAGCGGTTGCTGGGTTTGGATGTGTTTCGATCATAAGACCGTCTGCTCCAACGGCTACTGCACATTTTGCCAATGGTTTCACGTAATTACGAACTCCTGTTGCATGGCTAGGGTCAACGATGATTGGAAGATGACTCTTTTCTTTGATGACTGGAACAGCACTGATGTCTAGTGTATTACGGCTTGCTGTTTCAAAAGTACGGATACCACGTTCGCATAGAACAACATTGCTATTACCTTCTGCCATTATATATTCAGAGGCATTCAACCACTCATCAATTGTAGCAGCCAAACCTCTTTTTAGCAAGATTGGCATCCCTGTTTTTCCAACTTCCTTTAATAGATAGAAGTTTTGCATATTACGAGCACCAATTTGAAGCATATCTACATATTTGACTGCATTTTCAACTGCTTCTAAGCTTGTGACTTCACAGATGACAGGAAGTCCAGTTGCTTCTCTTGCTTCTTTCATAAAACGAAGGCCCTCTTCTTCAAGACCTTGGAAAGAGTAAGGGGAGGTTCTTGGTTTGTAGGCGCCTCCACGAAGGATTTTTGCACCAGCTTTTTTGATTGCAAATGCGGTCTCTAATACTTGATCATGGCTTTCAATCGCACATGGACCAGACATGATAACAAGATCGCTCCCACCAATTTCAACATTACCAACGGTAACAATAGAAGGCTCTGGGTGGAACTTTTTGTTTGCTAATTTATATGATTCTGTTACAGGAACAATCTTTTCAACTTCAGGAGCAATTTCAAGATTTTGTTCCATGATTTTTGATTTATCTCCTACAACGCCGATGATGGTTACCTCTTTTCCAGCAGATCGATGAGCTTCTAGCCCTTGAGAAGTGATCATATCTACAACATTTTTAATAGATGCTTCAGAAGCATGCGGTTTCATTACAATAATCATATCCTTATCTCCATTCTCTAACAGTATATCCAATACTGGTAATAGTATAACTTCGTTTTTGATATTCTACAACATATTTCCATACATGTCAATACTTTAAAGCGTTAAACTTTAACGCAATAAATACACCGAAGAAATGGTATAAATCTTGAAACATGTCCATATGATATAGAATAATTCTTGTAGTTGATCCTTTCTGGAGTTCGTGTAACTGTTCCTCCATAAGACGCAGCGGGGTAGTTATTGGTAACGTAGTATACAGCAAGAATTATAATGTTGTATGTGTAAATGTGAATAAAATAGTTGTATATAATCATATTTTTTAGTACAATATACACATAAGATAGAATTCTGTTTTCGTATTGTTTTTCGTATTGCGAGAGCATGCAGTACGTGGCAATACAAAGGATTTGGAGCGGTGCTATATCTTTTAACGCTCTACTCTATACATACAACTACATAATAACATCTTCAAACCTGTCTATTACCAGACAGGAAGTCACAATTTTGTTTACTATTGCACGAGTTTTCGAGTAAGGGAGGTATTTTGTATGGTTACTTATACTTCAGACAAGATTAGAAATGTTGTTATATTAGGTCACGGTGGTTGTGGGAAGACAACACTTGTGGAAGCAATGGCCTACACGATGAAATTAATCAACCGGCAAGGAAAAGTGGAAGATGGGAATACCATTAGTGATTTTGATAAAGAGGAGATCAAAAGACAGTTTTCCATTAGTACATCACTTGTTCCTATTGTTTGGGAGGATACGAAGATTAACTTCCTTGATACCCCTGGTTATTTTGATTTTGTTGGTGAAACCCAAGAAGCAATGGCGGCTGCAGATGGAGCCGTAATCGTTGTTTCTGCAAAAGCTGGAGTGGAAGTTGGAACGAAAAAAGCATGGGAATTATGTGAGGAATATCAATTGCCTCGTATATTTTTTGTAACAGATATGGATGATGACAATGCTAGTTATCGCCAAGTGGTAGAGAAATTAACGGAGCTGTACGGAAAAAAGATTGCTCCATTTCATCTCCCAATTAGGCAAAATGAGAAATTCGTTGGTTTTGTCAATGTTGTTAAGATGAAGGGAAGAAGATTTACAACACTAAGTAATTATGAGGAATGTGAGATACCAGAATATTCGATTCCTAATCTAAACACTTGTAGAGAAGCATTGCTAGAAGCAGTTGCAGAAACAAGTGAAGATCGAATGGAACGCTACTTTGCTGGAGAAGAATTTCCACAAGAAGAAATTTCTATTGCACTTCGTGAGAATGTTATGGATGGAACGGTTGTTCCTGTATTAATGGGATCTGGATTACAATGTCAAGGTACGACAATGCTCTTGCAAGCAATTGAGAAGTACTTCCCTTCGCCAGATAAGCTCCATGCCATTGGAATTAACCATAATTTAAGTGAACAAGTAGAAGTATCTTATGATGACACATGTCCAATGACCGCCAATGTTTTTAAAACAATTGCTGATCCATTCGTAGGTAGATTTTCTTTGGTAAAGGTTCATAGTGGTATTTTGAAAGCAGATACAATCGTATGGAACACCAAAAAAGAAGTAGAAGAGAAGATTGGAAAGATGTTTATTCTACGTGGAAAAGAACAATTGGAAGTGAAAGAACTTCATGCGGGAGATATTGGTGCAATTAGCAAATTAAGTATCACGATGACAGGCGATACCCTAAGCACAAGAGAGTTTCCAATCTATTATGATAAACCAAAGGTTTCAAAACCATATACATTTCTACGGTATACGGTGAAGAATAAGGGCGAGGAAGATAAAGTGTCTCAGGCATTACAAAAGATGTTGGATGAAGACCAGACGGTTCGAGTAGTGAATGATACGAAGAACAGGCAGACCTTGCTTTATGGAATTGGCGAACAGCAGCTTGAAATCCTTGTAAGTAAATTGTTGAGCCGCTATAAAGTGGAAATCGCTCTATCAAAACCTAAGGTTTCTTATCAAGAGACCATTCGAAAGTCTGTGAAAGTACAAGGAAAATACAAAAAACAATCGGGTGGCCATGGACAGTATGGAGATGTACATATTGTATTCGAACCCTCTAATGAAATGGATAAACCCTATATCTTTGCAGAAAATGTATTCGGTGGTGCTGTTCCAAAGAACTTTTTCCCTGCAGTAGAAAAAGGTATTGCAGAAAGTGTTTGTAAAGGACCATTAGCGGGATATCCCGTTGTAGGTATAAAAGCCACTTTGGTAGATGGCTCCTATCATCCAGTTGATTCTTCAGAAATGGCATTTAAGATGGCAACCATACAAGCTTTTAAGAAAGCGTTTGAGTTAGCAAATCCCGTATTACTTGAACCAATCGTAGCATTAAAAGTGTCAGTTCCTGACCAATTTACAGGAGATATCATGGGAGATCTGAACAAACGGCGTGGACGGGTAATGGGAATGAATCCATGTGCAGATGGAAAACAGGAGATACTTGCTGACATTCCAATGTCAGAATTAGTAGGATATTCCACAGACCTTCGCTCGATGACAGGAGGAATGGGAGATTATCAATTTGAATTTGCACGTTATGAACAAGCACCTTCTGATGTGCAGGAAAGAGTCATTGAAGAGAGTGAACAGTGAAGCAAAACTTTGTGATTCAAAAAAGTTGTACTTTCATACAAGTTTGAAATCCATGTCCTTCTGACATGGTTGCATATACAAGAAAAGACGAAGCCTTATACCTGTTGTTAGAGAAGCGGGTATGGGCTTCGTCTTTTCTTTTTATATACGAGGAAAGTCCTCCAACGTTCCTAGTAAATAAACCCTCCGGGGGATGCGCACTCGCACATGAGGTGTATGTCAGCTGAAGCTGACTGTGCTCGGCGCGGAGAACAAAGTGTACATTGAAACTGTTATTAATGCGAAAGTGTACGAAGTACACTTTGTTCAATGAAAAAGAAAGAAGGATAGGGGATATTCACAAAAAATAGAAAGAAGCAAATTATATTGTATGCAATATTACATCTTGAAAATAGAGAGCGGAATGGTATAATTAATTTTTGTGTGATTTAATAAAAATTTAATATTTAACTAATTATGACGGAAGATGAGGAGAAAGCATGAAACAATTCGTACCCAAACTATTCGACTGTATGAAGTCGTATACCAAACAGCAATTTGTTAAAGATGTGATTGCTGGTATTATTGTAGCAATTATTGCCTTACCTTTATCCATTGCATTGGCACTTGCTTCGGGTGTTGGACCAGAACAAGGTATCTACACTGCCATATTCGCAGGGTTTGTTATTTCATTCTTAGGAGGTAGCCGTGTTCAGATCGCGGGACCAACAGCTGCGTTTGCAACAATTGTAGCGGGAATCGTGGCAAAGAATGGAATGGATGGCTTAATTGTTGCTACAATAATGGCAGGAATCATTCTTGTGATCATGGGAATACTAAAGTTAGGAGACTTAATTAAATACGTCCCTTACACCATTACCACAGGATTTACATTTGGTATTGCAATCACGATTGCAATTGGCCAAGTGAAGGACTTTCTTGGATTAACATTCAAGAATGCTCCAATTGAAACACTGGATAAGTTAAAAGAATGTTTTAACTGTATGAATACGTTTAATTGGCAGGCATTACTAGTAGGTCTTGTATCTCTTGCAATTCTAATTCTATGGCCAAAAGTTACGGAGAAGATTCCACCTTCATTGATTGCGGTAATCGTTGCAGTTATTATGGTGAAAGCAATTAGAATGGATGTGAAAACAATAGGAGACTTATATACCATTAAGAGTAGTTTACCAGGTCTTACCGTACCATCTGTTAATATGGGAATGATTCGTAACTTATTACCAGATGCATTTACAATAGCAATTTTAGCAGGAATTGAATCCTTATTATCTTGTGTCGTATCAGATGGTATGATTGGTAGCCGACATAAACCAAATATGGAATTGGTTGCACAGGGCGCAGGAAATGTTGTTTCTGCATTATTTGGTGGTATTCCAGCAACTGGAGCAATTGCAAGAACAGCTGCTAATGTGAAGAATGGTGGACGTTCTCCTATCGCAGGTATGGTGCATTCCATCACATTATTATTAATCTTGGTTATATTAATGCCATATGCAGCATGGATTCCGATGCCAGCGATTGCCGCAATCTTATTCATGGTAGCTTATAACATGAGTGGCTGGAGAGAATTCATTTCTTTGATTAAAGCATCACCAAAAAGTGATATTACGGTACTAATTACAACATTTGTACTGACAGTTGTATTTGATTTAGTTGTAGCAATTGAAATCGGTATGTTATTAGCAGCGTTATTATTCTTAAAACGTATGGCTGATGAAACAAAGATTCGTGGTTGGAAATACATAGACGAAGAGATGGATGAGGAGAATGACCCTGAACAGATTGGATTAAAAGTTGTTCCAAAACATACACTTGTATATGAAATCGTTGGTCCTATGTTCTTTGCTGCAGCAGACCGTTTCTTGGAAATAACACCAGAGCCTGGTCTTAAAGCTGTTATCATTCGTATGAGAGGTGTACCTGCAATGGATGTTACTGCATTGCGTTCCCTTAGAAAAATCTTTTTCTTATGCAAAAAAAGAGGAATAACATTAATTCTTTCCCATGTGCAGGAACAGCCTAAACAGATGATGGAAAAAGCAGGATTCCTTGAAGAGATTGGAGAACAAAATGTTTGTCCAAATATTGATGCTGCATTAAGCCATGCAGAAGAATTAAGCAAGAAAAAACAGAAATAAAGAATAAAATTGTATAAATGATTTGACACAAGGTTATACTTATGATAGAATATCTAAGTATTTTAGCCAATACCAGGATATAGGACACTCCGACCTATAACTTAGTACTAGGCGATTTCAATAATAGGAGGAATTACGATGATTAGTAAAGAAAAGAAACAAGAAGTTATCGCAGCTTATGGTAGAAATCCACAAGATACTGGATCACCTGAAGTGCAAATTGCTTTATTAACAGTTAGAATCAATGAATTAACTGAGCATTTAAAAGCAAACAAGAAAGATCACCACTCAAGAAGAGGTCTTTTAAAGATGGTAGGACAAAGAAGAGGTCTTCTTGAATACCTAAAGAAAAACGATATCGAAGGTTACCGTAACTTAATCGAACGTTTAGGCTTAAGAAAGTAATAACGAAGTAAATTATTCAATTATATACACGACAAACACAAACAAACCGAAAAAAGCCATGATAGAATTTCTATCATGGCTTTCTTCGTGTGTGAATTGGTATGAAACGATGGAGAAATACTAATCGTATATTGAAGACGTAGATTGCTATATTTTATAGCTCATGGAGTGAATCGGATACTTTAGAAAAAAGAAGTAGCATAAATCTTCCATAGGTGGTATAATAATAACTAATTTGGAGATGTAACCCGAGACTTCTGAAAAGTACATTAATTCCCTTGGTATCAATAATGTATTTTTCAGTTGTTTCGGCATCTCCAGCTAAAATAATGATTCCATTGTTCTACAAAGATTTTTAAGATCAATGGATAAAAAGGAGATAGATTATGTACAAAAGTTTTTCAATGGAACTTGCTGGCAGAACACTAAGAGTTGATGTTGGACGAGTTGCAGCTCAAGCAAATGGAGCTGCATTTATGCACTACGGAGATACCGTTGTATTATCCACCGCTACCGCTTCAGATAAACCAAGAGAAGGTATCGATTTCTTCCCACTTAGTGTGGAATACGAAGAAAAATTATATGCTGTTGGTAAGATTCCAGGTGGATTTAATAAGAGAGAAGGAAAAGCATCGGAGAATGCAATCCTTACTTCACGTGTTATTGACCGTCCTATGCGTCCTTTATTCCCTAAGGATTATCGTAATGATGTAACATTAAACAATATGGTCATGTCAGTTGACCCTGATTGTAGCCCTGAATTAACAGCTATGTTAGGATCTGCAATTTCAGTAGCAATTTCGGATATCCCTTTTGATGGACCATGTGCAACAACACAAGTAGGTTTAGTAGATGGAGAATTCGTGTTCAATCCAAATGCTGCTCAAAAAGCAATTTCAGATCTTCAATTAACAGTTGCTTCAACAAGAGAGAAAGTAATCATGATCGAAGCAGGTGCGAATGAAGTTCCTGAAGATAAGATGGTAGAAGCAATCTTTGCGGCTCATGAAGTAAACCAAAAAGTTATCGAATTCATTGATACCATCGTTGCAGAATGCGGAAAGGAAAAACACTCCTACGAAAGTTGTGCAGTTCCTGCAGAATTATTCGATGCAATGAAAGAAATTGTTCCTCAAGAAGAGATGGAACAAGCAGTATTCACAGACGTAAAACAAGACCGTGAAGAAAACATTAAGAAAATAACAGAAAAATTAGAAGAAGCTTTCGCTGAGAAAGAAGATTGGTTAGCTGTTCTTGGAGAAGCAATTTATCAATATGAAAAGAAAACCGTACGTAAGATGATCTTAAAAGATCACAAACGTCCAGATGGAAGAGCAATTACAGAGATTCGTAAACTTGCTGCAGAAGTTGATATTGTTCCTCGTGTTCATGGTTCCGCTATGTTTACAAGAGGACAAACACAAATCTGTACAGTTACTACATTAGCACCTCTATCAGAAGCACAGAAGATCGATGGCTTAGATGAAGCAGAAACTTCAAAGAGATATATGCATCATTATAACTTCCCTTCTTATTCTGTTGGTGAAACAAAACCTTCTAGAGGTCCAGGACGTCGTGAAATTGGTCATGGTGCTTTAGCAGAACGTGCATTAGTTCCTGTATTACCTAGTGCAGAAGAATTCCCATATGCAATTCGTACTGTTTCAGAAACATTTGAATCAAACGGTTCTACATCACAAGCATCTATTTGTGCATCTACGATGTCTTTAATGGCAGCGGGTGTACCAATTAGAAAACCAGTAGCTGGTATTTCTTGTGGTTTGGTTACAGGTGCAACAGATGATGATTATATCGTATTAACCGATATTCAAGGATTGGAAGATTTCTTTGGAGATATGGACTTTAAGGTAGCTGGTACGAAAGATGGTATTACAGCAATTCAGATGGATATTAAGATTCATGGACTTACAAGATCTATTATTGAAGAAGCAATTAAGAAGACAAGAGAAGCACGTATGTATATCTTGAATGAGATTATGCTTCCTTGTATCGAAGAACCTAGAAAAGAAGTTGGAACATTTGCACCAAAGATCGTGCAGATTAAGATTGATCCAGCTAAGATTGGTGATGTTGTTGGTCAAAGAGGAAAAACAATCAATGCAATCATTGAACAAACTGGTGTAAAGATTGATATAACAGATGATGGAGCAGTTTCTGTTTGTGGTACAGATGCAGAAAAGATGTCTGCAGCATTGAATATGATTAAGATCATAACAACTGATTTCGAAGAAGGTCAAATCTTTGAAGGAAAAGTTATAAGTATTAAGGAGTTTGGTGCATTCCTTGAGTTTGCTCCTGGTAAAGAGGGAATGGTTCATATCTCTAAGATTTCCAAAGAACGAATCAATCATGTAGAAGATGTTCTTACTCTTGGTGATGTTGTGAAGGTTGTATGCCTTGGCAAAGACAAGATGGGAAGAATCAGCTTTAGTATGAAAGATGTTCAATAGATCATTACTTCTGTCATGATCAGTCATAGTGTTCTATGTACTGAATTCAGAGGATAGAAAGAGGGACTGTTGCTTAAGATTGATTATGCAATGGTCCTTTCTTTTGTGCTTAATCTTACTATAGAAAGGGGAAATCGCATGACGACCACAACTAAGCTTACCAATGGCTTAACCGTTGTGTTAGAACGAATGCCCTATCTGAAAAGTGTATCATTTGGCGTATGGGTAAAGGTTGGTTCTGCTTATGAAAATGCCAAAAACAATGGTATTGCGCATATGCTAGAACATATGTTTTTTAAAGGGACAACAACACGTTCCGCAAAAGATCTTGCAGATATTACTTCTATGATCGGAGGTAATGTGAATGCTTACACAAGCAAAGAGCATACGAATTTCTATGCAACAACCATTGATGAGTATTTACCAATTGCAATCGATATGATTAGTGATATGATTCAGAATTCTCTCTTTTCAATGGAAGAATTGGAGAAAGAAAAGGGTGTTGTACTAGAAGAGATTGATATGTATGATGACTCTGCAGAAGATATGTGCCATGAGATGCTTCAACGGGAAGTTTGGAAGGAACATCCTCTTGGATATTTGATTTCTGGGGAAAAAGAGATTGTACGTTCTTTTACACGAGAACAATTGATTACTTTTCGTGATCTTTATTATACAGCAGATAATATGGTAATCTCAATTGCAGGAAATTATAATGAAAAGGAAACATTAGAACAGCTTGAAAACAGTTTTGGGAAGCTGCGTGCTACCGCTAATCGGCCACCACTTACAAAACCTGAATATAAAAATTGTATCTATAAAGATGAAAAAGATATCGAGCAGATGCATATTAATATTGCATTCCCGTCTATAGCAAGTATTGATGAGAGTCGGTATGAGTTAACGGTTATGAATGCTATATTGGGTGAAAATGCCAACTGCATGCTATTTCAAAGAATACGAGAAGAAATGGGGTTAACCTATTCGATTTATTCTTATGAAAGTAGTTTTCTAACAACAGGATTGTTCCATATCTATGCAGCAACGAACCCAGAACCAGCACTTAAGATTTATGAAGAAGTATTTCGTATCATCGAACAAGTGAAGAAGACTGGTTTTTCTGAAAAAGATATTGAAGAGACGAAAAAACAAATTCGTGTAAATCTTACGATTGCAAGTGAAAGTACGAAAAATCGTATGAATAGTAATGCGAAACATATTATGAAATATGGTATGATCCATCCATTGAATGACATTATTGGGCGGGTCAATAAAGTGACAAAAGAAAGCGTAGATCAATTGGCGAACAAGATATTAGATGAGTCTGTTTGCAGTGTCGCGCTAGTGGGAAATTTAGATCAGAAGATTGTGAAAGGAATAGAAAGTCGATGGAATCAATAAAATTTAAGAAGCTGACCAAAACTGCAACATTACCAAAACGAGGAAGTGTGGAGGCTGCAGGATATGATCTGTTTGCTGATTTATCAGATCAGGTAGAGATCGCACCACATGAGACGATGAAGATTTCTACGGGGATTTCCATGGCTGTACCAAAAGGGTACTTTGGAGGAATCTTTGCTCGAAGTGGTATCTCTGTTAAGAAAGGGTTACGTCCTGCAAATTGTACAGGTGTTATCGATTCTGATTATCGGGGAGAATTAATCGTTGCCCTTCACAATGATACCAATATGGTCCAAACGATTGAACCACAGGAACGAGTAGCACAATTGATTGTGATTCCTTATCTTGCATTTGAGATTGAGGAAGTGCAGGAGTTAGATGTTACGGAGCGTGGAGAAGGTGGATTTGGTTCTACAGGTATGAAGTAGAAGCGTATGCATGTTATGTAAGAAAGACATGAATGGAGGATGCAAATTATAAGAGGCATCGTCAATTCCTGTCTTTTTACATTGACAAATAGGAAGAAGAAGATATAAAATAGATTCAGTGAATTTACCAATGCATTACGTTAAAATGTAGAGCCGTTCACTTAATATATGACATGAAAGGTGATAAGATGAACGATTATAGTATTAGTACAAATTGTATTCAAGCTGGATATGAACCTCAAAATGGGGAACCACGTGTTTTGCCAATCTACCAAAGTACGACATACAAATACGATACTTGTGATCAAGTCGGTAAATTGTTCGATTTAGAAGAAGACGGCTTCTTTTATTCGAGACTTGCAAATCCAACAGCTGATGCAGTAGAGAAAAAGATAGCAATCCTTGAAGGTGGTGTAGGTGCATTATGCACGTCGAGTGGTCAGGCAGCAACAACCATCGCTCTTCTTAATATATGTAGTGCAGGCGATCATATTTTGGCATCCTTATCAATCTATGGTGGATCAACGAACTTAATCGGAGTAACGATGAAACGTATGGGAATCGATGTAACATTTATTGATCCAGATGCTTCTATAGAAGAATTACAAAAAGAAATAAAAGAAAATACCAAATGTGTATTTGCTGAGACAGTATCAAATCCAACACTGGTTGTGTGCGATATTGAGAAGATGGCGAAATTAGCACATCAAAATGGAATTCCATTAATCGTTGATAATACATTTGCTACACCAATTAATTGTCGTCCCATTGAATACGGTGCGGATATTGTAGTACATTCTACTTCAAAATACATGGATGGTCATGCAATTGCTCTTGGTGGCGTAATTGTTGATAGCGGTAACTTTAATTGGAACTCTAAGAAATTCCCTGGATTATCAGAACCAGATGAATCATACCATGGTATGGTTTATGCAAAAGATTGTGGAAGAGCTGCATACATAACAAAAGCACGTGTACAGATCATGCGAGATCTTGGTGCAACACCTGCTCCAATGAATGCATTTTTATTAAATGTAGGTTTAGAAACTCTTCATCTTCGTGTGGAACGTCATTGTCAGAATGCATTGGAAGTTGCAAAATGGTTAGAGTCACATGATAAAGTTACATGGGTAAATTATCCTGGACTGGAAAGCAATAAATATCATGCTTTGGCACAAAAGTATATGCCTAAGGGTGTATGTGGTGTCGTGTCGTTTGGTGTTAAAGGTGGAAGAGCTACGGCAGCCAAACTGATGGAAAAGTTAAAGCTTGCTGCCATTGTGGTCCATGTTGCTGATGTTCGTACAAGTGTTCTTCATCCTGCTAGTACAACACACAGACAATTAACGGATGATCAATTAAAACAAGCTGGTGTGGAACCTGAACTAATCCGTATGTCAGTAGGAATTGAAGATATTCATGATATCATTAACGATTTGAAACAAGCATTTGATCAAATCTAGATAAAAAGAAATAGAAGAGCTGTTGCAGCTCTTCTATTTCTTTTTTGATTGGTTATCTTCTTTGCTGGATAAGAAATGAAGGATAGTGGAAGTGAATCCAATAAAGAAGAGATAGAATAGAAAAACGAGTAAAAGAACAATCGCTGTACGGATTAGCATGGAGATGAGCCAAGTCATGACAATACCTCTTCGTTTTCCTTATTATAACCTATTCAAATGATTGTAAATTCATAACCAATTACATTTTAGCGGGCTACTATTTGCTTTCTATCACGAAATCTGTTACATTATAGTATGATACGAACAGTATAATACTATGAGTAAGTAAAAATCATGGAAGAATGATCGTATAGGCATCCTGTAATCCTTGGGAGTAATAGATCTCTTCCTCTTCGGTTACAAAGATTGCATAGGTATCTTCCATGGAATCAATTAGCTTCATTCCTTCTTCAAGACCGAGAGCAAAACAACTGGTGCTTAGTGCATCTCCGTCTACTGATTTTTTTGATAGTATGGTTACAGAAGCTAATCCATTGTCAAAGGGATAGCCTGTTTTGGAATCAAGAATATGATGATATAATTTCTCGTTTTCAATAAAATAGCGTTCATAAGTTCCAGATGTTACAACCGAGGAATCCGTAGCTTCTACAGCTAATAATACTTCACCTTGCTCTGAAAAAGGTTTTTGAATACCAATTTGGAATGGAGAATGGTCTGGTTTAGAACCAATACAGAGAACATTTCCGCCTAGATTTATTGTACCACTGGTTACCCCTCTCTCTAGCAGGAATTGTTTCATCTGATCCGCAATAAAGCCTTTCGCTATGGCACCAAGATCAACCTCTAGTTGTGTATCTGTTGAATGGAGGGTGTTCCCATCAATAGTTAGTGCATGTTGATCAATGTGAGAGAGTGTTCCTTTGATCAAGGAGTCTTCAGGTACTTTTGGTTCATCTGCAGTGAAATTCCACAGATCAGTCAACTTGCCAATTGCTATGTTGAAAGCGCCATTTGTTTGATCAGCATAGGATAACCCTAGTTTAATTAGGGTAGCAGTTTCATTAGAAACAGTTATTTCATCATCTGTTCGATGATTGAACCTACTAATGTCACTTGTTTCAATCGTTTTGCTTAATAAGTTTTCATAGTAATCACACAGAGCAAAGACATCGTCAATCAGGGATTCATCCTTGGTTCCATATAATGTGACCTTTATGTAGGTATTTAATTTTAAGGCGGATTTTTCGATACGTGCATTATCATATCGGTGGTTTAGATAGAAGAATATACTAAAAATTACAATAACAATTATAAACAGTGGAATAAGTAATTTTTGTAAGGATAGTCGTTTTATACATTGTCCTTTCATAAATTGTCCTTTCTCATTATATGATTGTGTGAGGATTGCATGAATCCATATGTCTGCTTTTCATTCTAAAGAATGAAGAACATGATGTCAATAAATTAACATAATTTAATTCAATTACTATAGCGGAACATGGGGGATCGTTTGTTGTTGTGCTTTTTTAAACTATGGCATCAATCCTAAAACGTTATAGCTTTACTTACGTCATTTAGAAAAAGAGGAATATAATTTGAAGAAAAATGATATAATCTTGATCGTGTCTCTATTAGCAGTGATTGGTATTTTTGTACTAATTACCCAATTGGTGAGTAAACCTGGTGCGTACGCGGTTATTAAGATAGATGGAAAAATTGTAGAAAAACTTCCGTTGGATCAGGATACAAAAGTTGAGATTCATGGAGCTGGAGGCGGCACCAATACGGTTGTTGTAAAGAATGGAAGTGTGTTTGTGCAAGATGCCGATTGTCCTGATCGTTATTGTGTAAAACATAAGAAGATAAAAGCGGATACGGAGACGATTGTTTGCTTACCGAATAAGATGGTTATTGAAATCGTTGGTAGTAAGAACGACAAGAGCTCCATTCAATTAGACGAGTTTGCACAATAATATATTATAAATGGTTATGATTTTCATGAAAAGGCTGCGAAAGAAGGTTTCTCACATGATAAAAAATAATAAAATTAGCTTATATGGAATGTTAATTGCTGTAGCATTCTTATTAAGTTATATTGAATCGATTTTTCCGTTACCAATGCTTGTTCCTGGAATGAAGATTGGTCTTGCTAATATTGTTGCCCTATTTGCTTTGTATCGTATGGGAGCAAAAGAAGCAGCAATCCTTTCTTTTATAAGAATCCTGTTGGTAGCATTTACGTTTGCAAATCTATACAGTCTTCTATATAGTATTGCAGGAGCTGGTTTAAGTCTACTTATGATGATGTTACTAAAAAGAACAGGTAAGTTCAGCATAATCGGTGTTAGTATAGTTGGCGCCATTATGCATAATGTAGGTCAGATCTTAGTGGCAATTATGGTTATTGATTCTGTCAACTTGGTATATATATTACCAATCTTATCCCTTACAGGAATAGGAACAGGAACTATTATTGGAATACTAGCTGGAATCATTACAAAACGATTTCAATATATGGAGAATCACACGGATTAATTATAGGGCTCGTTTTTAAAAAAGATCATCGTGCGTATAGGATTTTTGAAATAACACATACTATTCCCAAAAAAGAATTGCTTCGGTCAATTACTGTAATTGGACATACCGTCTAAACAGAGAATTGTTCTGAATGAAATGAAAAGAGGGAACAAGATGCAAACTTGGAATGTAAGTGAGTGGGAACGCATGATTGCGACAAGAGCTGGAATTGTAAATAATTCTGGAGAGATAGAAAACGCCAATAGTGAACAATATATGTTACAAAATAAGCAGGGAAACAACAAACAGAATACGGCAAACAATAATGCGAATATGCAGTCCTCACAAAATGATAAGAGTAAAGTAGAGGTAGATGAGAAAACTGCGAAGGAAATTGAGAAGCTAGACAATGATAAAGTACAAGAATATGGTCAGGTAACCTTGGATAAGAATAGACGAGATCATAAATTACACTTGATGACGATTATTGGTGAAATTGAAGGACATGAATGCTTATCTCAACAGACGAAAACAACCAAATACGAGCATATCTTACCACAGCTTGCGGTTATTGAAGATAGTGAAGATATTGAGGGTGTTCTATTCTTAATTAATACCATAGGTGGTGCTGTGGAGTCTGGTTTGGCTATTGCGGAGATGATTGCATCCTTGAGTAAACCTACGGTATCGCTGATTGTTGGTGACAGCCATTCCATAGGAGTTCCATTAGCAGTAGCAACCGATTATTCGTTCATTGTTCCAACAGGTACGGTGATTATCCATCCTGTACGTATGAGCGGAACGGTAATTGGATCTCAACAAACATACGATTACTTTAAAATCATGCAAGATCGTATCGTTGGCTTTATTGCAGATCATAGCAAAGCAGATAGAGAAGGTATTGAAACCATGATGTTTAATACAGCTATGATGTCGAAAGATCTTGGAACAATACTGGTAGGTAAAGAAGCAGTAGAGAGAGGCGTTATAGATACTGTAGGTGGTATTCATGAGGCTATTGAAAAGTTGTATGATATGATTGAAGGCAAGAATTAGCATAATTGCCTCTTGCTTATCAGAAATAGAAAAGGTATAATAAAATTGGTTCTAATGTAAGTTAAGATTGCGTATAATCTTATCGTATATAGAATCAATTTTTATGTTATTTTAGAATGAAACCAATTGAATGCAAACAATTTGATGGATGATAGCATTGTTCTATTAGTAGGATTTCATGGTCTAATTTTGACTTTTATGTCATACGGTATTTTGCATGCCAAATGCTTTTCTATTGTATTATAAAGCATTTGGCGGACATATGGGAAACTTCACAAAAGAAAAAAATAGAATATCCTGTAGGAGGAATGAAACATGACAATATTTCAAGCGATTATAATGGGAATCTTGCAAGGTGTTGCAGAATTTTTACCCATTAGTAGTTCGGGACATTTGGCTATAATGAAACAAATCTTACATATGAATACAGATACCGGTTTATTATTTGACGTAATGTTGCACTTTGGGACACTACTTGCCGTATTTCTTGTATTTTGGAAGGATATTAAGAAATTGATTATAGAAGGATTTGGAATTCTTGGAGATTTCTTTGTCAATGTAGGACGAGCAATACATAATCTTTTTCATTCACAAGATAAGAAGGAATACAAGAAAGTTGTCTGTACCGCATATCGAAAATTTGTTATGTTGGTGATCGTATCAACGATTCCAACCGGTATATTAGCACTCCTGTTTCGTGATGTTATTGAAGTGACCAGTGAGACATTATTAGTACCTGGATTGTGTTTGTTACTTACAGCGGTTTTATTATTGATTGCAGATCGTACAGCACCAGGAAAGAAACGTGCCAATGATGTTTCTTATGCCAATGCAGGCATCATTGGTCTTGCACAAGGTTTCGCAACATTACCTGGTTTATCCCGATCAGGGACAACCATAACAGCCTGCCTTTCTTGTGGATTGTACAAGAACTTTGCAGTAAAGTATTCCTTTATCATGTCTATACCAGCGATATTAGGTGCTGTTATATTACAGGTAAAAGACTTTGGTTCCATCGTGGCAAGTTCTAATGATATTGTAGCATATATAATTGGAACCTGTGTTGCAGCTGTAGTGGGATATATATGTATGAAAACAATGCTTGTTATTGTACGTGGAAAAAAATATAAAGGATTTGCGTATTATTGTTTTGTAGTCGGAATGATTGCAATCATATGGAATTTTGTAGCATAAGGAGGAAATTAGCATGGCGGCAACTCAGAAAAGAACTTCTTCAACAGCGAAGAAAACGCCAGGAAGAAAGCCCTCGAATAGCAGAGGTACATCCAGTGGTCGAAAGAGTGGAAATAGAAAAAAGAATAGCGGCCATCAATATGAGAATGGGTTGAGTCGCTATAAAGATGAAGTTACAATTGTAGTCACACTGGTAATCGCAGTTATTTTGGTGTTAAGTAATTTTAATTTGAGTGGAACGGTAGGAGCTTTTATCAATCGGTTTACATTTGGTCTATTTGGTATATTGGCATATCTATTACCGTATTTATTGTTTTTTGGAGTTGCCTTTCGGTTATCCAACAAAGGAAATACTACAGCAACGATTAAATTGGTAAGTAGCATTAGTTTTGTTTGCATTCTTGCGGCATTTATACAATTACTAATGGTTTCGTATAATTCAGATTGGAATATTTTCGACTATTATACTAGTTCTGCGGCAAACAGAAATGGTGGCGGATTAATCGGAGGAGCAATCTATTCGGTTATGTATCCGTTATTTGGGTTTGCAGGAACTTTAGTGATCTTATTAGCAGTCATGACATTATTGATCATGTTTATAACGGAAAAACTTTTGTTCGCAAGTCTAGGTAAAAAAAGTTCTGTTAAATTAAAAGAAATGAAAGAGCGAAGAGAAGAAATCAAAAAAGCACGTGAAGAAGCATATTATGCTGAAGAAGAGTATGAAGAGGAACCAGAAGAAGAGGAGCTTCGTGTCACGCAGGATTTGCAACAAGCAAGATATGACAATCGAGCAAATTCTGAAAAAGCTCGGGATAAAAAAGGAAGAAAAAAGAAAGCAAAGACCTATACATTTCCTGATCTTGCCTCCAATAATGAATTAAACAGTCCATTTATAGAAGCAAATCAGCAAATGAATAAGGTAGATATGGGAAAAGGAAAAGTTATCCCAATTAATCAAAATAAGACAGCACCACTCGATGAAGTAAAACCTTTTGATTTTGATTCAATCCCAATCTATCGGGGGGATCAGAATACCAATTATGATTACGAAGAAAAACCACTATATAAAGAAGAAATGAAACGAAAGTTTAGTCAAAACAAAGACTATGACATTAAAAAATTAGCGGAACAGATTATGAATGAAAGTTTTGATGGAAAGACTACAAATGTAGACAAAAGTGATATACTAGATACTACAGATGTAGAAAACATAAAAGTTGGACAGACAATACAACAAGACTCGAACATCGAAGAGCAGATAAATACAGTTTCTAATCTGTTTGAATCGAATTCCACGGAACAATCTTCCTTAGAACCATTCTCTTCAGAAGAGTCTTTTAATTCCTATGAAGAAAAATTTGAGGATTCTGTAGAGGAACAGGAAGATAATTCAAAGGAGAACATGGAAGTTGAGCAACAGGATACCTTTATCAATATGGCAAAAGACGGAACTTTAGAAGAAGAGAATTTTGATGATTTCCGTGTTGATCTAAAATCGATAGAAAATGAAGAAGTAGAAGAAATCTTTGAACAGCAAGAGAACAGAAAAGAACCATTAGAAAGTGCAGAACAAAGAAGTTCTGTTACAAAGGAAATGACTTCTCAGAATGTAACTGCAAATATGAATGCTACTACCTCTATTAATTCCACAGAAAATAATGGTAATCAACAAAATTCTACTAGCGTAGTTGCATCTTCAGAATCTCAATCGGCAGTTGTAGAAGAACCGTATGTATATGAGTTTCCTCCAGTGGATCTGTTATCCAGACCGAAGAATACTTCAAAAGGTGCTTCGAATAATGAGTTGAAAGAAACGGCAATGAAACTTCAGCAAACATTACAGAGTTTTGGTGTCGGTGTTACCATAACTAATGTAAGCTGTGGTCCAGCTGTTACGCGATATGAGCTTCAACCGGAACAAGGGGTAAAAGTAAGTAAAATTACAAATTTGGCAGATGATATCAAACTGAATCTTGCCGCAGCAGATATACGTATAGAAGCTCCAATTCCAGGAAAAGCAGCTGTAGGAATTGAAGTTCCTAATAAAGAAAATACTGCTGTAATGTTACGTGAATTAATTGAAAGCAAAGATTTCAAGGAACATAAGAGTGATCTTGCTTTTGCAGTTGGAAAAGATATTGGTGGACAAGTTGTAGTAACAGATATTGCCAAGATGCCTCATTTATTAATTGCAGGTGCAACTGGTTCCGGTAAGTCGGTATGTATCAATACTTTGATCATGAGTATTTTATATAAATCCAACCCTGATGATGTAAAATTAATCATGGTGGATCCTAAAGTGGTAGAATTAAGTGTATATAATGGTATTCCTCATCTTTTGATCCCTGTTGTTACAGATCCGAAGAAAGCATCTGCCGCTTTAAATTGGGCTGTCATGGAGATGACAGACCGATACAACCGTTTTGCAGAATTAGGTGTAAGGGATATAAAAGGTTACAATTCCAAGATTCAGAAAGTAGAAGAATATCATGATGAGAAGTTCCAAAAGATGCCTCAGATTGTAATTATTGTAGATGAGTTAGCAGATCTTATGATGGTTGCACCAGGTGAAGTAGAAGATGCGATTTGCCGTTTGGCACAGATGGCACGTGCGGCTGGAATCCATTTGATCATTGCTACGCAAAGACCATCTGTTAATGTAATCACAGGATTGATCAAGGCAAACGTTCCGTCTCGAATTGCATTTTCTGTGTCCTCTGCTGTCGATTCACGTACAATCATTGATGGCTCTGGTGCCGAGAAGTTATTAGGAAAAGGAGATATGTTATTCTTCCCATCTGGTTATCCAAAACCAGTACGTATACAGGGTGCCTTTGTATCGGATAAGGAAGTTAGTGAAGTTGTTGCATTCCTATCTTCCCAACAAGGCAAACCAAGCTATAATGAAGAGATCACCTCTAAGATAGCTAGTACTACAACTTCAGATAGTGCATCTTCCTCTGCAAGTGAACGAGATGATTATTTTGTGGAAGCAGGTAAATTCATTATAGATAAAGATAAGGCGTCAATCGGTATGTTGCAACGTGTATATAAGATCGGTTTCAACCGCGCGGCAAGAATTATGGATCAGTTGTATGAAGCAGGTGTTGTTGGACCTGAAGAGGGAACAAAACCAAGAAAGATCCTTATGTCCGAAGAACAGTTTGAACAGTATGTTGATGAATATGTATAAGTAGTAAGACATGGTGGTATCACGCCGTACAAGAATATTGTACTTGTTGGTACCACCATATATATATTCTTGATGAGTTATGCTGTCTAAGGACTTCCATATACCTTTAAGCACACAATATGGCTAAAACCCATACAACATGTCTAAATCATAATACATGTCTAAAATCATACAGCAAGGAGATGCAACAATGAAAGCATGGTTAGTTACCAATGAGTTTTTGAATTCACAGAAATATAGTGAGCTAAATATGTGGTTAGTTAATGCAGCAAAAAAATATGATGTTGAATTACTTGTTAAGACCAATGCAGAGCTACTCGTTGATCTGACAAGCGGGAATGGAATTGAAGCAAAACGGGAAAAAGAGCAACCACAATTTGTCCTGTTTTGGGATAAGGACATACGACTTGCCAGTTATCTAGAGAGCTTATCCTTACCAGTTTATAATTCAGCAAAAGCAATAGAAATTTGTGATAATAAGGCAATGACACACATAGCATTAAATCAAAAGCATATTCGTATGCCGCAAACAATCCTGGCTCCAATGACCTATCCTAACATTGGATATACGAATTATGATTTTGTTGATAAGATGGTGGAACAATTGCGATTTCCGATGGTTGTGAAGGAATGCTTTGGTTCCTTTGGCCAACAAGTATATCTCGTGCACAATTATCCGGATTTACTGGATTGTTTGAATCGGATTGGTACAAAACCATTTTTGGTGCAAGAATATATCAAATCCAGTTTTGCAAGAGATATTCGGTTAAATGTGGTTGGAGATCAAGTAGTAGCAACAATGTATCGATATTCCGATACAGGAGATTTTCGAGCCAATATTTCCAATGGTGGTAAAATGAGACGATATGAACCAACTCCCATACAGATCGAAACGGCAATTGCTTGTGTTAAGGCATTAGGCCTCGATTTTGCTGGGGTGGATCTTTTGTTTGATGAGAATGAAGAACCAATTGTTTGTGAAGTGAATTCCAATGCCCATTTTAAGAATATACAGGATTGCACAGGAGTGAATGTAGCGGATCAAATTATCCAATATATTGTAAAAAAACAGAGTTGCTTATAGGGAAGGAGCGATATTATGCTTGCGTGGATCCTATATGGAGAAAAAGAAGCAGAGTATAACAAACATTATATTCAGATGTATCAGGAGGAAGGAAAACAGTTTGACTTGGATGTAGAACTAATCCTAGTTGAAAAATTGGATTTCGGGGTAAGTAATGGTACGTATTTTTTGGAATATGAACAAAAACCCATACAAGCTCCAGTTTTTGTAATCAGTCGTGTGATTGATCCTCTTTTGTCCAGCCAATTGGAATGTATGAAGATTCCTGTATTTAATCGGGCAGAAGTAGCTCGCATCTGTAATGATAAAGCACTTACGTATCAATTTATAGCAGCCATTAATATTCCTATGGTTGATACAATATTTTGTAAAAAGGGTATGTTACTGAAAAAATTAGAAAGAAGAACCACTCCAACAGTAGTAAAAACTGTCGCAGGACATGGAGGACAGCAAGTGTATCTTCTTGATCCAACCAACCAAGATGAAATCGATAAGGTCGTTATGCAAACGAAGGAATATGATACCGTTGTTCAACCGTTGATTGGTACAAAACATGAAGACCTTCGTGTGTATGTTATTGGAAAAACGATTATTGCTGCTATTCTTAGAAAAGCAAAGGAAGGATTCAAATCCAATTTTTCATTAGGAGGAGAGGTTTGTGTCTATGAATTAAATCATGAGGAAAGACAATGCGTACAGAGCATCATTGAACTACTTGAACCGGATATGGTTGGAATTGATTTCATTATTGGAGATGAAGGAGAACTAATCTTTAATGAGATTGAAGATGTGGTAGGTGCAAGAATGCTTTATCAATGTACGGATATTAATCTTGTTAAGCTTTATCTTGAATATATTTTGGATCATCTGTAGGAGGCTTCGTTTGAATGAAAAAACAATTCTGCTGCCAAAGAAAGAGAAACTATCGTGAATGCATTCTTATTATGGTTGTAGTATGTAGTATATTTGTGTGTTCCTGTACTAAATATACTCCTTTTGTAACAACAAATGAAAAGCAGGATACGGATTTGGATGATGCAGATAGTAAGAAAACGACAAATAAAACAAAAGAGAAGGGGTTGCAGGAAAAGTCCATGGTATATGTACATTTTTTGGATGTGGGAAAAGCAGACTGTATTCTCATACAGATGGGTGAACACGCTGTGTTAATCGATTCGGGTACCAGTGAGAAAGCAGAAACAATCATTACCTATTTGAAAGAACAAAACATAGAGCAACTAGACTATGCAGTAGCGACCCATTGTGATAAGGATCATGTAGGAGGAATGAGTGACATATTGAGAGCATTTCCAACAAAAATCTTAATGATGTCAGCGCGTGGAAAGAATACAAAGCCCTATACTGCCATGATTAAAACGGCTGATGCTCTAAAAGTAACCCAGATCATACCGGAAGTAAAAAGTATGTTTTATGTAAATGATGTAAAGTTCACCGTGTTGTCACCAGGGGAAAAGGCAATGGCTGCAGATTCCGATAATGAAAGTTCTCTTGTTCTCATGATGCAATATGGAGCAAAGAAATTCCTCTTCATGGGAGATGCAATGGGAGTTTCGGAAAAAGAAATGATGAAAGCAGGATATGACTTACATGCAGATGTGATCAAAGTAGGTCATCACGGAAGCAATCAAACCTCTAGTGAAAAATTTCTTGATAAAGTGAATCCAGCTGTTGCAGTTATAACCTGCGAAGAGGGAGATGGCACCGATTTACCAGAAAAAGAGACACTAGCGGTTTTAAACCAGCAGCGAATCCTATTGTATCGAACCGATCGTGATGGTACGATTGTAATGTCTACAGATGGTGTTGATATTACGATTAAAAAGGAGAAATAAAAGGTATGCAACTGTGAAAGGAACAGAACTAGACAATTTCAT
Source organism: Anaerosporobacter faecicola (assembly GCF_012070565.1). Taxonomy (GTDB): domain Bacteria; phylum Bacillota; class Clostridia; order Lachnospirales; family Lachnospiraceae; genus Anaerosporobacter; species Anaerosporobacter faecicola. The sequence goes on along the minus strand of NZ_JAAQRO010000009.1, from coordinate 352,737 downwards.
AGAAATAGGGTATAGTATACGATGGACTGTAACCAAACAGAAATAGGGATAAGTAACTCAAACTTCCCACTTGAATGCTTTGAACGAGTATGTGATTGTTATATTCGTCGGAACACGTGCTTTCGCTTGGCTTCACACGTAACGGTACTAAGTTTGCATAGTACGCAAACTAAGTGCCGACGTGCTCCGACAGTTTTCCTCGTGAATATAACAACCACATACTCTAGATAAAGTTTTTGAGGTGAGAAGTTTGAGTAAGTAAGATAGAAAGAGAGAACAATATGAATTTGGAAAATACAATGAGTCAGATTACCAAAGAGTTTTCTGATGAGACGCAACGTCAATATCAATTTATCGAAAATTTAAAAATATGGTACAATAAGAAAACACAAGAGATTGGAAGAACATTAACCGCTTGTGTACAATGTTTTGGATGCCAAATGAATGCACGTGATGCAGAAAAGATTACAGGTATCTTAGAACAGATCGGGTATCAGATGGTTGAAACAGAAGAAGCGGATTTTGTTATCTATAATACTTGTACCGTACGTGAAAATGCAAATTTGAAAGTATATGGCCGATTAGGCTATCTGAATAAATTAAAAAAGAAAAATCCTCATATGATGATTGCCCTTTGTGGTTGTATGATGCAGGAACAGACTGTTGTAGATAAAATCAAGAAGAGCTATCGCTATGTGGATATTATCTTTGGTACACATAATATCTTCAAACTTGCAGAATTAATGCAAGCAAGATTAGATTCAAAAGGAATGATTATTGATATCTGGAAAGATACAACGGAAATTGTTGAAGATCTACCAAGTGAACGAAAATACCGCTTTAAAGCAGGGGTAAATATTATGTTCGGTTGCAATAATTTCTGTAGTTATTGTATTGTACCATATGTACGTGGACGTGAAAGAAGCCGTAATCCAGAAGATATCGTGAAGGAAATCAAACAATTAGTTGCAGATGGTGTAGTGGAGATTATGTTACTAGGACAGAATGTTAATTCTTACGGTAAAAATCTTGAAAATCCAATGACATTTGCCGAATTGTTACAAGAGATCGAGAAAATCGAAGGGTTAGAAAGAATTCGATTTATGACTTCCCATCCAAAAGATCTTTCTGATTCACTGATTGAAGTAATGAAGCATTCCAAAAAGATTTGTACACATTTACATCTGCCAGTACAATCAGGAAGTTCTAGAATCTTAAAGATCATGAATCGTAAATATACAAAGGAACAGTATCTAGATCTTGTTGATCGGATTAAAACGGCGATGCCAGAAATCTCATTGACTACAGATATTATCGTAGGTTTTCCAGGGGAAACTGAAGAAGACTTTGAAGAAACATTGGATGTAATCCGTAAAGTAAAATATGATAGTGCATATACCTTTATCTATTCAAAACGTACAGGTACACCAGCCGCATCAATGGAAGAACAAGTGGATGATGCAGTGGTAAAAGAACGATTTAATCGATTGTTAAAGGAAGTGCAAACAATTTCCGCAGAATTAACAAAAAAACATGAAAACACCGTGCAAAAGGCATTGGTAGAACAGATTAATGAGCAGGATGCAAGTCTTGTAACGGGACGATTAAGCAACAACCTTTTGGTACATTTTAAAGGTTGTGAAGATCTAATTGGTAAGATTGTAGATGTTCGTCTGAATGAATGTAAAGGTTTCTACTATATTGGAGAAATGGTATAATGCAAATCTATCGTACTCTTTTATTTGATGTAGATGGAACGTTATTGGATTTTGAAAAAACAAAAGAACGAGCATTTCGACAAACTTGGATTAGTAATTCCTTGCCATTCCAACAGGAAATATTAGATACCTTTTCGATGATTGAACTTGCATTATGGCAACAACTAGAACGAGGAGAAATCACAAAAGAAGTTCTTCTTACGAAACGATTTCAGACACTTTTTGATAAAGAAGCGATTGACAGGAATCCGGAAGAGTTCGAACTACAATATCAGGAAGAGCTAGGACAATATGCAGATCTTATTCCAGGTGCATATGATATTTGCAAAGAATTAGCAAAGTCTTGTAATCTATATATCATTACCAATGGTGTTGCAAAAACCCAGCGTTCCCGATTGAATCGTTCTGGTTTGCTACCGTTTTTTAAGGATTTATTCATATCAGAAGAAGTTGGATATAGCAAGCCAAGAGTAGAGTTCTTTTCCTATGTATTATCGCATATCCCATCAACGGCAAAAGAAGAGGTATTAGTAATTGGCGACAGTTTGACCTCAGATATTCAAGGGGGAAAGAATGCAGCATTATCAACTTGCTTTGTTAATTTGAATGCATCGACAAATACAACAAATCTTATACCAGATTATGAGATCCGTGATTTGAACGAACTTAATAGCATTGTTCATATATAAGGATATTCCAATATATGACTATTAATATAGAATGATGTTTTAGAATGAAAATATACCAAGTTGGATAGGTTATATAGTGAAAATGTATACATTAGTAAGTATTTGATTACGATTGGATACGAGGATATAAGGCTTATAAAAGATTTTATCTTTTTAAGCCTTATATTTTATGTAATTCTTTGCGGACAAATGCATAGATGGACATGATGGATCTACGGATTCTTGTATCATATTTACAGAATAAACAGAAAGAAATAAAATAATTTGTAGAAATTTTTTTGAGAAAAATGTGGTTCTTGCGAACAGAAGATTTAAAAATGTGGTATAATAGTAGGATAGCGTATGGATAAGCATGCGCATCTTTAGCATGTAATTTTTAAGAAAGGAGTAACGGTATGCTAAATATTACGAAAGCAGCAATTCGAAACATTGCAGCTGACGAACAGACATATGCCAGAGGTATTCGTTATTATCAGAATAATGCGGTTAAGAATATCACGTGGTCACAAGCCAATAAGCAATATCGGGCGTTTGTGAAAGGGCAGTCCGACTATATCGTTACAGTAACCCAAGATAAAGAGGATTCATTTACCTATTCCTGTAATTGTCCAGCAAGTTTCAAATACGATGGACCTTGTAAACATGTCATTGCAACGTTACTTTTCATTGCGGACTATGAAAATCGTGCAAAAGCCAAAGAAGATATTCCGCCAGATGAAAAGAAAACTTATAATATTATCGATTATTTCAGCCGTCAGGATGAGATCAATCTACCAGGAGAAACCTTTCATATTAAGGTATGTATCTATGTACCAGGAATTATGAAAGCAGATACAGGAAAAGCATATCTTTCCATACAAGTAGGAAACAATCGTTTCTATAAAGTACAAAGTTTGAAGAAATTTATCATGGATTACTATAACAAAGAGGATATGATTCTAGGAAAAGAATTCCGCTATATACATGGGGAAAGCAAGTTTCATGAAACATCACAGAAGATTATGGATTTTCTAGTAGAAATCTATGAGATACAAGAGTTGTTAGGAAGAGCAAATAATGCAAATGTTTTTTCAAAAGCACAGTTGGTGTTGACTAAGAATCTCTTGATTAAACTATTCTCTCTTCTTGGAAAAGATACATTTCACCTAAATCTATATGGCAATGAATACCGCGACGTTCGTTTCTATAACCACAATCCAAAGATTGAATATCAGATTGATCTATCCGAAGATACCTTGATTATGAATCAACTATCTGATGATGGAATTATTCCGGTAACCCAAAGTGGAGAATTGCTGTTTTATAAGCACGCTATGTATCAACCAAATCATAAATTCATAAAGAATTTTGTCCCTTTCTTTAGTAGTATCAGTAAAGAAAAAGGACCATTGGAGTTTAATGGATTAAACAAAATCAAATTCTTAGAATACGTGTTACCACAGATTCATGAAACAATGGAGATTCAGGTGCCAGAAGAAATCAAAAATCGTTATGTTGATGAACCATTGCGTACGGAGATTTATTTGGATAAGTATAAATCCAATATACGGGCAGATGTGAAATTTATGTATGGAGCTTATAAGATTAATCCATTACACGAAGCTTCCCATCCAGAAGCAATCATTGTTCGTAAGCCAGGTGATGAAGATCTGGTAATCGATTATCTATCAAGCATTGGATTTGAAGCAAACAGGGATTATTTTGTAATTAAGCAAGAAGCCGAAGCCTATGACTTCTTAGTGAACAAGATGAATGACCTAATTGAACGTTATGATGTATTCTATAGCGAAGCCTTTCGGACAATTAATATACGGAATATCGGAAATCTGAATACGAACATTAAAGTAAAATCTGACTCCGATTTATTGGAGATGGAATTGGGATTTGATGATATCCCACCGAATGAATTAAAGGACCTGTTTCATTCCTATCGGTTGAAGAAGAAATACTATCGGTTAAAGAATGGAGATTTTATCAATCTGCAAACGCTGAATATGGAAAAAGCTGCCGATCTATTAGAGCATATTAATGTATCATATAAGGATCTGAAGGATACCAATTCGATTATGCTCCCAAAGAATACAGCACTTTATATCAATCAGGTGATGGAGAAGAATGATGACATCCATGCAGAAATGAATGAGGAATTTCATCAATTAGTAGATCAGATTATGAATCCGAAAGAAAATCATTATAATATCCCAGAGAATATTAACGCAACTTTACGTAGTTATCAGATAACGGGATATAAGTGGTTGTGTACTTTGGCGGATAATAATCTGGGAGGTATATTAGCAGACGATATGGGACTTGGTAAAACCCTACAGTCCATTGTCTATATGGCTGCGAATAAAGAACGTCCATATCTGATTGTATGTCCAGCCTCCTTAGTATATAACTGGCAGGAAGAAATTGAGAAGTTCGCACCATTTTTGAATACAATCATCGTAGTGGGTGCACCAGAAGAACGTCTAGCCTCAATTGAGGAGGCGAAAAAACCCCAAAATGCAATTGATGTAGTCATCACTTCGTATCCGTTGATTCGTCGTGATATTGATGCCTATGCGGATATACAGTTTCACACGATGTTCATTGATGAAGCACAGTTTATTAAGAATGCAAATTCAAGAAATGCAAAGTCTGTAAAAGCGATTCGGGCAAAACACAAATTTGCATTAACAGGTACACCGATTGAAAATAGTTTATCAGAACTATGGTCCATCTTTGATTTTATCATGCCATTTTATTTGTTTACCAGTTCAAAATTTCAAAGTATTTACGAAAAGCCAATCATAAAAGATGGCAATGAAGAGGCACTGGCAGATCTGAATCGTCATATACAACCATTTATTCTGCGAAGAATGAAAAAAGAAGTATTATCGGAATTACCAGATAAAGTGGAAACAAAATATATGACAGAAATGACGGAAAGCCAAAGAAAAGTATATGCGGCGTATCTTGCGAATATACGAAATGATCTGTTCAAAGATGGAACACAAGGACTTGAAAAGAAAATTGAAATTTTGGCTGCATTAACACGATTACGCCAGATCTGTTGCCATCCATCTACCTTTATTGAAAATTATAAAGGGGGTAGTGGTAAACTGGATTTATTAATGGAGCTTCTGCCGGATATCATTGGTGCTGGACATCGAGTTTTAATCTTTTCTCAGTTTACTACGATGTTGCACTTGATCGAAGAGGAATTAAGAAAGTCTGACTTTACGTATTTCTCACTTGAAGGTTCTACGAATATAGAAACAAGAAAAGATTATGTGAATCGCTTTAACCAGGGTGAGAGAGATATATTCTTAATATCTTTGAAAGCAGGTGGAACAGGACTAAATCTTGTTGGAGCGGATACCGTCATACATTTTGATCCTTGGTGGAATCCAGCAGTTGAAGAACAAGCTACCGATCGTGTGTACCGAATTGGTCAAACGAATTCGGTACAAGTTATCAAATTAATCACACAAGATACCATTGAAGAGAAGATCTATCGATTACAGAAGAAGAAAAAGAATCTGTCTGATTCGGTTATCCAGTCTAAGGAGATCTTTATCAATCATTTGTCAAGAGAAGAATTGGAAGACATCTTCAATCTGTAGGGTGCGATTCATTTAAAATAGTATTGAAATCGAATATTGTATATCCCAATGTATTTTTCTTTTATGAATTAAGTATATATTAGTAGAGAGTATAAAAATGGTCTTTTATAGGAGAAATAGTTGTTTTCTGTAGTATTTTATTGAGATAATATTATGTATAACGTCGAAATTATCACTTTTTTAATACATTTTTAATAATATCTAAAGGAAGTCTTTAATAACATCTGTTATAATTTTCTTGTTTATAAAATCATGAGTATTATGTGAGGATAGGAACAGGGGGATATAACATGGAACAAACGAAGCAGGTGCAGGATTCTCTGAAAGAGGAGATTAGAGAAAAACTGAATCAACGTGCGGAGCATTTTAATTTACTAGAGGGAATACATTTTTTTCGACTATTTTGGATTTTTCTATTATCAAGTGTATTAGGATATTATCTAGAGTTAGCATGGTGTTTAATGTATCATGGACGTTTCTATAGCAGACAGAGTTTAGTCTTTGGACCATTCAGTGTTGTATATGGATTTGGAGCTGTGATAATTACTTTAATAATCCATTTGATAAAAAGCAAAAATACTGGTACAATATTCGTAGTCACAACCATATCTGGAGCTATATTTGAATATCTTTGTTCGTATTTACAAGAACTGGTTTTTGGGACGGTGTCTTGGGATTATGGAAAGCAACCATTTACCATTGGTGGTCGTTGCAATTTGTTATTTGCATGCGGTTGGGGTCTTCTTGCAATTCTATTTTTCCGAAAAATTCTACCTCTATTTAACCAGATTTTTGTACAAGTACAAAATCATAGAGGCTATCTGTTGACTTGTATTTTGCTAGCATTCATGCTTTGTAATATGTTCGTTTCTGCAACAGCAGTTAAGCGACAAACAGATCGACGGAACGGAATCGAGCCTTCGAATGCATATGAACGATATCTTGATCGGAAATATCCAGATGATGTGTTGAAAAGAATCTATGCAAATATGAGAGTAGTAGATTAGTAAATTACGTTTTAGGAGAATAAGAATGAGTGACATTACGATTATTGGTATTGCAGGAGGATCTGCATCTGGAAAAACAACAGTAGCAAGTAAAATAAAAGAAGAGTTCAATGATGATGTGGAACTAATTTGCCATGATTTTTACTATCTGGCACACAACGATATTCCTTTTGAAGAAAGAGTCAAATTAAATTACGATCATCCGAATGCATTTGATACAGAACGATTGATTAGTGATATTAAACAACTCAAACAAGGAATAGCCATCGAACGTCCTGTTTATTCCTATACAGAACATACAAGACTATCGGATACCGTTCGCGTAGAACCTAAAAAAGTAATCATCATAGAAGGCTTTTTAATATTTGAAAATCCGGAATTATTAAATCTTATGGATATTAAGATTTTTGTAGATACCGATGCAGACGAGAGATTGATCCGTCGCATCCTTCGTGATGTTAAGGAACGTGGCAGAAGTTTAGAATCTGTTATCAATCAATATACCACAACTGTTAAGCCAATGCATGAGCAGTTTGTGGAACCATCAAAACGTCATGCGGATCTCATCATTCCATATGGAGGACAGAATGAAATCGCGTTATCTATGTTAATGGATAAGATTCGTACAATGATTGGTTAGAATTATAAGAAAAGCTCTTTATTCATAGGAGAGAGGAGAGAGAATCCTCTTTTATGAATAAAGAGCTTTTGTTTATCATGTAAGTATAAATATGACCTTAGTAAAGTGGATACCCAATTACTCTGTAAAATGTGAGTTAAAGAATTCTTCAACTAAAAGATCAACATATGCATCATTCAAATCTTTACTAAATTCATTCAAGATTGCATTTTTTACATATTCTGTTTGTTTGAAATAATTGATTTCTGCTGGGTCTGAAGGATTATTCAAAGTAGTGAGAACCTCTTCTGTAATGGTTTGATCCAACCAGGAATTGATTGCATCTGTTAATTCATCTTCTTCAGCTATTTGTCCTTTGACTTGTTTGGAACGTTTTAAAGTACTGAATCCAATTACAATAAAGATAAGGAACACAGCAGCCATTATAGTGACAGCGAACGTACCTTGATAAATGTGAAATACATCAAGGATATTCAATAGTAAAAATACGAAACCTGCAATTCCTACACCGAAGAAGATATATGCAGTTGATTGCAAGTCTTTAAATTGTTCTGCTTTTTTTACATACACCGCTGAAGATGTTTTTTTGCTTGCTGTGTTTTGTTCGTGTGAGCAATCGGAATCCATAGAAGGATCTCGTTCGTCTTCATCTGAATAATCAAATTCATCTGATTCAGAATCAGTTGTATCATCTGTAACCTTTGCAGTGTCATTTTCTGTTTCAGCGATATAGAAAGCTTGAAATAGTTTCTTAGCTTCTTTAAGATCTTCTTTGGTTACAAAAACAGGCCAGGCTTGGTCAACTTCATCATAACGATATTCTGCATATGAAATGTTTGAATATTTTAAGAAATCAATTAACTTCTGTGCATGTTTTTCTGTATCAAGGCGAACAACTTCTGCTTGATCTTGTGTAACTGATTCCGCTTGTGCATCATCAACAAGTTTGGAGCCGCAGTCAGCACATACTTCGATACCTTCACGATACTCTAATTTACATTTTGGACACCATGGCATATGTGGAAACCTCCTTTTTCGATAACAAAGGCTTATGCAAAAATCGTTTTATACGTTCGTATCTCTTTGCTTTTGCATAAGCCTCCTATAATCATTAATTATTTTACTTATTCAGCAATCTTAAATAAATGATAAACTTTTTTACCTTTTTTAATCAATAATGCACCATCTGCATTAAAGTCATCTGGAGTAAATTTGCGGTCAAATTCTGTAACTTTCACTTCATTTACAGAAACACCACCTTGTGTAATATTTCTTCTTGCATCTGAACGGGAAACAGCAAGTTTTGCGTCTACCATTAAGGTGATTAAATCGATACCTTCGTTAAACTGAGCAGCAGAATATGTTGTAGTAGGCATGTCCTCTGTTTTCATATTGCCACCGAATAAGGCACGAGCAGCTTCTCTGGCTTTTGTAGCTTCTTCTTCACCATGAACGATCTTTGTAATTTCATAAGCAAGAACTTCCTTCGCATGGTTGATTTCAGAACCTTCAAGTGCACCAAGACGACGAACTTCATCCATAGGAAGGAACGTAAGAAGACCAAGACATTCTTCAACTTTAACATCTTCAATGTTTCTCCAGTATTGATAGAATTCATAAGGAGAAGTTTTCGCAGGATCTAGCCAAACAGCACCTTTCATGGTTTTACCCATCTTAACGCCTTCACTTGTTGTTAATAATTTAAATGTTAAGCCGTATGCTGGTTTTCCTTCTTTGCAGCGAATTAAATTAACACCACCTAAGATGTTAGACCATTGGTCATTACCACCAAGTTCTAAGGTACAACCATATAACTGGTTTAATTTTAAGAAGTCATAAGATTGCATTAACATATAGTTAAATTCAAAGAAAGTAAGACCTTTTTCCATACGTTGTTTGTAACATTCGGCAGATAACATCTTATTAACAGAGAAATGAACACCAATCTCACGTAAGAATTCAACATAGTTTAGATCCAATAACCAATCTGCATTGTTTGCGATGATTGCATTGTCATTATCAAAGTCGATAAAACGTGACAATTGTTTGTGGAAACAATCTGCATTGTGTTGAATGGTTTCTTTTGTCATGATGGTACGCATATCTGATTTACCAGTTGGATCGCCGATCATGGTTGTTCCGCCACCAAGTAAAGCAATTGGTCTGTGACCTGCACGTTGCATATGCATCATAGCCATAACTGTTAAGAAATGACCAGCAGTTAAACTATCAGCAGTAGCATCAAATCCTATATAAAAGGTAACTTTCTCCTTACCTAACAATTCTCTGATTTCTTGCTCATGAGTAGTTTGCTCAATAAAACCTCTTTCGAGCAAAATATCATATACGTTTGTAGACATCTTTGTTCCTCCTTAAGGTAATATAATCATACCTATTATCGTAACACAAACCGTTTCCATATTCAAGACATTTCCTATAATGGAAGTCTTGTATGACGAATGTAGAATTGTAAATCTGGAACAAGAAGAATCGGGGGAGAATCAAAAAAGGACAACTACGATTACTCTATAAGAAAGTGGGATTATCTAAGGTGAACGGGGCATATATTAGGATATACTAATATTACCACAATTTTGCATCAGTTGTTTTTAATCGAGTAGATACGGTTTTTATATGCAAAGTTTAGTAATAAGCAAAGCTTAAGTACTATGGGTGAACCCTTAACTCTATAATTTAGGAATGATAAGATATTGAATGGAAAGGATGAATGAATATGGAAAAAGATGCAACGTATACCGTTAATCGTCAAGAATTGATTCGAATGGCTCGAGAGAGTTGCGAGGGGAATCTACGTCCCAATGGAAATGGTCGATTTAGCCAAGGTCTCTGCAAAAAAGGAACGGTACAAAAAAAGAGTCGTTCCACTGGGAATGTAGGAAAAGGGAAAGTTGGAGAAACAACAATCCTACAAGAGACTGACCGAAAGCGTATGGCTATTAAATTCTTATTAATTCGAACCATCTGCGTCTCGGTTGTATTTTTATTTATTGTTGTGATCGACCAGTTCCAGATCGGTTATGAATCATTTCAAAGTGAAACGATTCTACAGACGGTACAAAGTAACCAATTATATGAACAGGCGCAAGAATTGTTTGAAGGAATTCAAGATGAAAAAATTGTTAACGTTTTTCATGGACTTGAATAAAGGAAGTGTGTTATACTCTTTAGCGTGGGTCTATGGCGCTAAAAATTGTGCCATTGCATCACGAAGCGACAGGATTGGAGAGAAGTTTACTATCCTAGTGTAAATAATAGATTGGAGATACAAGATAGATGAGAAAATTAGCGTTATCTGATGAAATCCTGCTAACCGTTGAAAAACCAGCAAGATACATTGGAAATGAAGTAAATATGGCTGTAAAAGACATAAAAGATATCGATATCCGTTTCTGTATGTGTTTCCCAGATGTATATGAAATCGGTATGTCTCATTTGGGAATACAGATCCTTTATGATATGTTTAATCGAAGAGAAGATACGTATTGTGAACGTGTGTACTCTCCATGGGTTGATCTGGATAAGATCATGCGAGAAAAAAATATTCCATTGTTTGCATTGGAGTCACAAGATCCAATTAAGGAATTTGATTTCCTTGGAATCACATTACAATATGAAATGTGCTATACAAACATTCTTCAAATATTGGAACTATCACAGATTCCTCTCTATGCAAAAGATCGAACCGAAGAAGATCCAATTGTGATTGGTGGAGGACCATGTGCTTATAACCCAGAACCACTTGCGGATTTCTTTGATTTCTTCTATATCGGAGAAGGGGAGACTGCATACGATGAAATTTTGGATCTATACAAGGAAAACAAAAAGAATGGTGGTTCAAGAATTGATTTCTTACGTCAAGTTGCGAATGTTCAAGGGATGTATGTTCCTATGTTCTACGAGGTAGACTATAACGAGGACGGTACCATTGCTTCTTTCCACAAAACCGATGAAGCTGTTCCTGATACGATCAAAAAGCAGGTTGAGATGGAATTGAGTGAAACCGTTTATCCTGAAAAACCATTGGTTCCATATATCAAAGTTACCCAGGACCGTGTTGTACTTGAAATCCAACGTGGATGTATTCGTGGATGTCGTTTCTGTCAGGCAGGTATGATCTACCGTCCAATCCGTGAAAGAGATTTGGAATTCTTAAAGCAACGTGCCTATGAGATGTTAAAAGCAACAGGACATGAAGAGATTTCTTTAAGTTCCCTAAGCTCCAGTGATTATTCCAAACTACAGGAACTTGTGTATTTCTTAATTGATGAATTCCGTTCTAATGGCGTGAATATCTCCCTTCCTTCTTTGCGTATCGATGCATTTGCACTAGATGTTATGAGCAAGGTACAAGATGTGAAGAAGAGCAGCTTAACATTTGCTCCAGAAGCAGGATCACAACGATTACGTGATGTTATTAATAAAGGATTAACCGAAGAAGTTATCTTAAAAGGTGCTATGGACGCGTTCTTAAGTGGTTGGAATCGTGTAAAACTTTATTTTATGTTGGGGCTTCCTACAGAAACATTAGAGGATGTGGAAGGCATCGCTATTCTATCCGATAAGATTGCAAGAGAATACTACACGATTCCAAAAGAAGAACGAAATGGTCGTGTAAGCATTGTATCTAGTACCTCTTTCTTCGTACCAAAACCATTTACTCCATTCCAATGGGTTCGCATGGCAACGAGTGAAGAATTCCTAGAAAGACAACGTTTCTTACATGGAAAGATGAAGGAACAATTAAATTATAAGAGCATCAAATACAACTGGCATGAAGTAGAACTTACCATGTTAGAGGGCGTTCTTGCACGAGGAGACCGTCGTGTAGGTAAGGTGATCTATGATGCATATAAAGCAGGCTGTCTCTATGATTCTTGGTCGGAATACTTCAAATACGATGCTTGGATGACTGCATTTGAAGAGAACAAGATCGATCCATTGTTCTATACAAGCAGAGAACGAGATTTAGAAGAAATCCTTCCATGGGATTTCATTGATGTTGGTGTGACAAAAGAATTCTTAAAGAGAGAATACAAACGTGCGATTTCTGAAAAAGTAACACCAAACTGTAGACAAGCTTGTTCTGGCTGTGGAGCGAAAAGCTTCGGTGGTGGCGTTTGTTTTGAAGGAGGTAACAAATAAATGAAGGCTAGAGTAAAATTTTCAAAGACAGGAACCCTAAAATTTATTGGTCACCTTGATGTGATGCGTTATTTTCAAAAAGCATTTCGCCGTGCGCAGATTGATGTAGAATATTCCAAAGGATATAGTCCACATATGTTATTATCATTTGCAGCACCACTTGGAGTTGGGCTAACCAGTGACAGCGAATATTTAGATATGCAGTTATTATCGGCCGATTCGGAAGAAGACATGATCAAGAAGATGAATGAAGCAATGGTTGATGAAATCCAAGTTGTTGATTTCAAGCTATTACCAGATACCAGTAAGAATTCCATGTCCATTGTGGCAGGGGCGGATTATAAAGTATCCTTAAAAGATGGATATTCCTTTGAAGCAGCTTGTGATGAACAGGGAAAGAAAATGGAGACAAGCTTGAATATTTCGAACTTCACAGAACATTTTCGGGCGTTCTTACAGAAGGAACAGATTACGATTCTAAAGAAATCAAAGAAAAGCGAACGGGAAGTGGATATTAAACCATTGATCTATATAACTGCTTTTGAAGCGGAAGAATTTCAGAAGAAAGGTGGCTCTTTCATTGCAAACAGTGTAGCGGAAACCTTTGAAAACCCTTGTGTTGTCTATATGCAATTAGCCACTGGAAGTGTGAATAATCTGAAACCGGAACTTGTGATGGAAGCATTCTGCCAAGCAGAACATGTTATTTACAATCCATTTGCATATCAGGTACATCGAATGGAAGTTTATGCGGACCAGGGAACGGAAGAAGCAAGAAATCTTGTTCCTCTAAATGATATGCAATAGGAAGAAGTTCAGGTGGGCGAAGTTATGAATAGTAAGTTGGTTATTACGACAAAAGAAAATCGGATTATTACCTCTCTTTTAGAGAACGACACTTATGTTCAGTTACGTGTAGATGCCAAAGATTCGAATAGTCTTTTGGGAAATATCTATGTTGGCAAGGTAAAGAATATTGTGAAGAATATCAATGCTGCATTTATTGAGGTTGCTGATGGTATCATGTGTTATTATTCATTAGAGGAGAACAAACACCCCATCTATGTAAAGGAAAAGAAAACCGATAAATTAGTCATAGGAGACGAAATCTTAGTTCAAATCGAGAAGGAAAATATAAAGACAAAAGCTCCCGTTGCTACGTGTCATCTGAACTTTACAGGGAAATATGTGGTGTTAACACATGGTAAGACTAAGATTGGCGTATCCTCAAAAATCACATCTGACCAGGAAAAAAGACGATTACGTGAAATTCTTTCTCCTTATGAAAATGACAAGTATGGTTTTATTATCCGCACCAATGCAAAGGGAGCAGACCAAATCGTTCTTGAAAAAGAGATTGCTTCTCTTGTGCAATTATATGAGAAAGTTACTAGCGAAGGGATTCATCGGAGTGTGTTTTCTGTCATCTATAAAACACCTGCCGATTATCTTTGTGATATACGAGATGGATATGCAAACGCTTTAGAAGAGATTATTACAGACGATGCTTGGTTATATGAACAGATTAAGGATTATCTTCTGCATTACCAACAAGAAGATCTGGAAAAACTGCGCTTATATGATGATCCTACCATTTCCTTAAATACATTGTATAATGTAGAGAAACGGATTGAAGAAGCTACTAGAGAACATGTCTGGCTCAAATCAGGAGCATATCTTATTATTCAACATACTGAAGCTTTTAATATAATTGATGTCAATACCGGTAAAGCAATCAGCGGGAAGAAAAAAGCACAGGAAACATTTCTAAAAATCAATCTGGAAGCTGCAAAAGAAGCAGCACGACAGATTCGTTTACGGAATTTATCGGGAATTATCATTATTGATTTCATCGATCTATTGGATAAGAATGATCAAGAATTATTAATGAAAGAGCTTACCAATGCCTTTAAAGCAGATCCTGTTAAAACTACCGTTGTTGATATTACTGCATTAAATCTTGTGGAAATAACAAGAAAGAAAGTACGAAAACCGTTGCATGAGCAATTACAAGGGTTATAAGATATTCCAATGAACTAGTCGGAGAATTTGTAAGGAGGCTTGACTTTCATATGAATAAAACAAATGTAATGCGTCTATTGGAACAGGCAAAGATCGCTTATATTCCTCATGAATACGAAGTAGATGAGAATAACTTAGCAGGAGAACATGTTGCCAGTCAAATTGGTCTGCCTTTTGAGCGAGTATTCAAAACACTTGCTGCATTTGGTGAAAAACATGGTGTTGCTGTATTCTGTATCCCTGTTGGAACAGAATTAGATCTGAAAAAAGCAGCGAAGGCAGCAGGAGAGAAGAAGATCGACTTACTTCCTGTAAAAGATCTGTTGAAACACACCGGTTATATACGAGGTGGTTGTTCCCCTATTGGTATGAAGAAACATTATCCTACATTTATTGATGAAACAGCTATCCTATATGATACTATAACTGTTAGCGCAGGTGTCAGAGGCTGTCAGATTGAAGTAAATCCCAATGAATTGATCACATATATTCAAGCAAAAGAAATGGATTTAATTGCATAGAAAAGGCAGGTAAGAATATGAAGATAACGGTTATTGGTTGTGGACGTTGGGGATCATTGATCACATGGTATTTAGACAGTATTGGTCATCAAGTAACTTTATATGGTCGTGATAATTCGAAACATATGCAACGTTTTTTAAAAGAACGGAAAAATGATCTGTTGGCAATTCCAGACTCCGTTTCACTTACTACCGATCTTTCTTGTGTAAAAGAAGCGGAAGTCATTGTTATATCCATTAATTCGCAAGGTCTACAAGCTTTGATGGATGAATTAAAACAATATGAATTGATGGACAAAATACTCGTACTATGTATGAAAGGAATTGAAATTTCCACAGGCCGTAGACTATCACAGATTGCAAATGATAATTTAGATTTTTCCAATAATGTTGCAGTTTGGATTGGACCGGGACATGTGCAAGAGTTTTACCATGGTATTCCTAACTGTATGGTTATTGATAGTAATGATTGTAAGACAAAAGAATTACTGGTAAATGAATTCTCCAGTGAACTAATCCGTTTCTATTATGGACAAGATCTGATCGGGAATGAAATTGGAGCAGCTGCTAAGAATGTAATTGGTATTGCTGCGGGAATGCTCGATGGTCTTGCCTTATCAACCCTAAAAGGTGCTTTGATGTCTCGTGGAACTAGAGAAGTGGCACGTTTGATCAAAGCGATGGGTGGTAATGAATTATCTGCTTACGGGTTATGTCACCTTGGTGATTATGAAGCGACGGTATTTTCTAAATATAGCCATAACAGACAATTTGGCGAAGCATTTATAAAGAATGAGCCTTTTGATGCATTAGCAGAGGGATATTATACAGTAAAAGCAATGTTGAACCTTGGAAAAAACTACGGTGTAGATTTACCAATCTGTAAGGCAGTTTATGATATCCTGTATAAAGAAAAAAATGCGAAAGAAGTATTGAATGGATTATTTTCACGTACGTTAAAGAATGAGTTCTAAGATTAACGTTACAAATATAGAATGTATTATACGTAATATTTCTTATTTGTAAGAGATATTTTATCATTGTAATGTTGACAAATGATACAATGAAGCGTAATATGTAGAAAAAAAGAAAGGAGGTTATGTTATGAGATCATATGAATTAAGCGAGGTATTAACCAGCTAACATAATATGGTTAGCATCATAGAAAGCCAACACGAAACAGATATCTTTTATTTGTTTTGCGCTTTATTTTGATGCGTTCATAACTAATCTCATCGTGTAAAAAAGAACACATCTGATTGGTGTGTTCTTTTTATATACTTTTTTATGAAATGTGTTTGAAACACGTATATATTTACAACACATTTTTCTTCTTTCGTGATAGTTATTGTTATGACTCATACCTCTATGTTAGCTGTTCAGTACGATTAAAAAAGTTTGATAAGAATTTTAAATAGTAAGATGAGAAAATGATTCATATACCCCTTATGTTGAGAGAGGGAAGAAAGTAGAGGAAAATTGAAGCGTATGAAAAATCAGAAAGTTAAAGAAAGTTTTCAAAAGGAATATAGGTGTTTAAACCCAAACTGTATGCACATTGATGAAAAAGGTTGTGCAGTTGTAGAAGCTTACCAAACAGGAACGATAACCTTAAAAGAAGTGGAGCGACATCGTAAAGATAGACGTACAAAGCTATTCCAAGATAATAAAGCGGAGTATAAAAAGACCAAGGAAGGTTTTAAACGAGGTGTTAGTAAAAATTTCAGAAATAAGAGTAAGATACTTAAATTTGAAAACGATCAATTAGAAGAGCAAACAAAACTAGCATATGAAAGTGAGAAAGACCATGAATAAAGAATCTAAAAACGAAAAAATGAATGATGACCAAAGCTTAGATTATACAAACATAAAAGCAGAATTCAATAAAGCCAACAAGCCATTCCCTCTAACTGAAAAAGAATGTATCGGATTAACAAAGGCAGAACAAGACGAGATCAATCCTTGTGGAACCTATTGTGGTGGCTGTGAAGATTACGGTGTAGTATGTGATGGTTGTCGAAACCGAAATGGAAAACCAATCTGGTATAACCTTTACGACAAAAAAGAAACCTGTATCTACTATACTTGTACAAATAATAAATCCATACATAACTGTTCAACATGTTCGAAGCTACCATGCAAAGACTATTTCATCTATCCAGATCCTAATATGTCTGATGAATTTAAACAATATTGGCTTAACTTAAGAATTAAAAACTTAAAGAAAGTCAATCCTAATATTACAATTGAACTAGAAGACGAGTATCGAAAGAATGTTGAGAAGTTTAATAAGTAATATAATATGGTAAAGGAAGCCGAGCCAGCCTGAGCTTCGGTAGGATGCCGAATAAAAAATTATGAAATATGATTGACAAACTTAAAAACAGGTGTTAATATATTCTAGTGTGCCGCACAGTGAGGTTTAAGTTCTGTATATACAGACACCATAACTGGCGAGTAATGATAATAGGAGGTGCCATATGTACGCAATTATAGCAACAGGTGGTAAACAGTACAAGGTAGCAGAAGGCGATATCATTAACGTAGAAAAGCTTGGAGTTGCAGCTGGAGAAACTGTTACATTTGACCAAGTTTTAGTTGTTAGCAATAACGGATTAACAGTTGGAAATCCTACAGTAGCAAACGCAACTGTAACAGCTACAGCAGTTAAAGACGGTAAAGCTAAAAAAGTAATCGTTTACAGATATAAGAGAAAATCTGGATATCACAAGAAAAACGGTCACAGACAACAATTTACACAAGTTAAAATTGAAAAAATCAACGCATAATTAAGCAGGTATCGGATATGATTACAATATCTTTTACACGCAATGCGAATGGTATTTATAATGGATTCAAAACAAAAGGTCATGCAGGTTATGCGGATAGTGGTTATGACATTATATGTTCTGCAGTCTCAGTTTTGGTTGTAAATACGATTAATTCTATTGAACAATTCACTTCTGACCACTTCGAGATGAAAGGGGAAGAAGATTCTGACAAAATAGAATTTATTATCTTGTCTGAAGTAAGTAAGGAATCCATCTTATTACTAAATTCCTTGATTCTTGGTTTACAAGGTATCATTGAGAATTATGGACAAGGATATATAGATCTGAGAGTATAGCTCTTGGAGATACTATTTCATTTTATGAAATAACACATATGATTTATATACACGATTCAAGGAGGTGTAAGACTATGTTAAAGATGAACCTTCAGTTATTCGCTCATAAAAAGGGTGTTGGTTCTACTAAGAACGGTAGAGATTCCGAATCTAAGAGATTAGGTGCTAAAAGAGCTGACGGACAGTTTGTATTAGCTGGAAATATTCTTTATAGACAACGTGGTACTAAAATTCATCCAGGCGTAAACGTAGGCCGTGGTGGAGATGATACTTTATTTGCTTTAGTAGACGGTGTTCTTAGATTTGAAAGAAAGGGTAGAGACAAGAAACAAGCTAGTGTATACCCTGTAGAAGCTAAATAATGTAATATATGTAGATGAAGCCCCATTTCTTGATTACATCATAGAATGGGGCTTTATTAAATGAAAATACTTCCTCGATTTCGAGTAAGTGTATGTATTACTATGAAGTTTTTACACAGTCAATGATTATGAATACAAGAATTGTGATAAAATAATAAAGAGATGGAATTATAGGTTTTGAGCCAGATTATTGCTACATTTTGAAGATGGCATAATTTGTGTTTCGCTTATTTATATATAGAATACCATAGAAAGGAATAAGGTATACTTTATGTTTGCAGATAGCGCAAAAATATATATCCGTTCAGGTAAAGGCGGCGATGGTCATGTTAGTTTTCGAAGAGAACTATTTGTGGCAGCTGGTGGACCAGACGGCGGTGATGGTGGTCGTGGTGGGGACTTAATTTTTGAAGTTGATGATGGAATTAATACCTTGAACGATTTCCGACACATTCGTAAATACTGTGCAGGAGATGGTCAACCAGGTAGTAAAAAACGTTGTCATGGAGCAGATGGGGAAGATCTTGTTGTAAAAGTTCCAGAAGGAACAATTGTAAAAGATGCAGAAACCGGTAAAGTTATTACAGATATGTCTCACGAAAATCGTCGTGAAGTCATTCTTAAAGGTGGTAATGGTGGAAAGGGTAACCAACATTATGCCACACCTACGATGCAGGTACCTAAGTATGCACAACCAGGTCGTCCTGGAATTGAGATGAATGTTACATTAGAGTTAAAGGTAATTGCTGATGTAGGTCTTGTAGGTTTCCCAAACGTAGGGAAATCCACTTTTTTATCTCGTGTAACCAATGCAAAGCCAAAGATTGCAAATTATCACTTTACAACATTAAATCCAAACTTAGGAGTTGTTGATCTAGAAGGAACAGATGGTTTTGTTATCGCTGACATTCCTGGTTTAATCGAGGGTGCTTCTGAAGGAATTGGACTTGGTCATGAGTTCTTAAAGCATATTGAACGTACGAAAGTCATTATCCATATGGTTGATGCAGCTAGTGTAGAAGGTCGTGACCCAATTGAAGATATTAAGAAGATCAATTCAGAACTGGAAGCATACAACCCGGAACTATTAAATAAACCACAGGTGATTGCAGCGAATAAAATTGATGTTTTCTACGGAGATGATGAAGAAACAACACTTACTTTAATGAGAGAAGAATTTGAGCCTAAGGGAATTAAAGTATTTCCAATCTCCGCAGTATCGGGTAAAGGAGTGAAAGAACTTCTCTATTATGTGAAACAACAATTAAACCAAATCAGTGCAGAACCAATCATATTCGAACGAGAATATTTCCCTGAACAAATGAATTATTCCAATGAACCATTTACTGTAGAAAAAGTAGATGAACACGAATTTGCAGTAGAAGGACCTCGTATTGAACGAATGCTTGGATATACCAATTTAGACTCAGAAAAAGGATTCGCGTTCTTCCAGAAATTCTTAAAAGACAATGGAATTTTGGAACAACTAGAAGACCTTGGAATCGAAGAAGGGGATACTGTTCATATGTATGGACTGTCCTTTGATTATTATAAATAAATGGTACCCATTTTGAGCCAGTATGTTGTGTTTTAAGACGTACTCTCAAGAATTCTAAGAGTGAAAAAAGCTTTTTATTCTTAGCGTATTTATATTTCACGTTGTTTAATTATAATAAGGGCATGTTTACTCTACGTTTATATGTAAAGTAAGGATAGTGCAAAGAAGGGTATTCTTTTTTGTGCGCGGACCCTTGCAAAATGAATTTTGAGAAAAGAAAGGATAGAGTATGACTACCAAACAAAGAGCATATTTAAAAAGTTTAGCAATGGTAATGGATCCTATATATCAAGTAGGAAAAGCAAGCATTACACCAGAATTCACTACTGGAATTAGTGAAGCTTTAGAAGCAAGAGAATTGATTAAAATATCTGTACTAAAAAACTGTATGGATGATCCTAGAGAAATTGCACAGATTCTCGCAGAAAGAACGAATTCTGAAGTAGTTCAAGTAATTGGAAAGAAGATCGTTTTATATAGAGAATCGAAAGATAAGAAAAAGATTGAATTACCAAAAGCGAAAAAACAGAAGTAATTGTTTCGCAGATTGGAGTTTGTATGGAGAAAAAGAAGATTGGTATCCTGGGTGGAACCTTTAATCCTATTCATATCGGGCATCTCATTTTAGGACAAACTGCACTGGAACAATTCCAATTGGATCAAGTACTTTTTATGCCCTCAAAAAATCCACCCCATAAACAACAAGAACACATACTTGATGAACAAATCCGTGCCAAGATGATACAACTTGCAATTGCAGATAACCCTGCATTTGCTTTGTCCACCTTTGAGATGGAGCGGGAGGGTATGACTTATACAGCTGATACATTAACTCAATTAACGAAACGATATCCTGAAGAGGAATATTATTTTATCATTGGAGCAGATTCTTTGTTTTATATTGATCAATGGAAGGAACCGGAGGTAATCTTTAGCCATTGTAAATTAGTTGCTGCCATTCGAGACCATAAAACAATCGAACAGATGCAAGCGCAGATTCGTTTCTTAACAGATCGATTTCAAGGTTCAATTGCTCTATTAAATGCTCCAAATATCGACATATCATCGAGTGATATTAGAAAACGTTCACAAGAAGGAAAAAATATTCAATACTATGTTATGCCAAAAGTTGCAGCCTATATTAAAGACAATAACATTTATCGATGATGTAAGATAGAAAAAGGTTAATAATAGCCTCCTTTATATACCTGTTCGATTCGTGAGATTTATGAAAGGGCATGGATTTATATGGAATATGATTTGTTAGAATTACAAGAAAAAATGCGTGAGATCCTGAAACCAAAGCGATATCTACATTCCCTTGGAGTACAATATACATGTGCTGCCTTGGCTATGCGTTATGATTGTAATCTTATGAGTGCACAAGTGGCTGGGATTTTACATGATGCAGCTAAAAATTATGACGAAGACGAGCAGATCAGACGTTGTGAAAAACATCAGATTCCGATTACAAAGGTGGAAAGAGAGCAACCATATCTTTTACATGGAAAATTAGGTGCATATTATGCGAAAACAAAATATCATGTAACAGATGAGGAAATCCTTTCTGCTATTGCTTATCATACAACAGGAAAACCGAAAATGACGATTCTTGAAAAGATCGTGTTTCTATCTGATTATATAGAACCGTCTAGGAAGTTAATTCCAGGACTGGTAGAGATTCGCAAACTTGCATTTGAGGATCTAGATCTTGCGGTTTATACTACATTACACAATACATTAAATTACTTAAAATCGAATGAGCAAACCATTGACAATACGACTTATACTGCATATAACTATTATAAGGAGCTTGTCGGTGCACAGCTTAAGGATTAAGAAAGGCGGTACAACGTATGGATTCATCAAAGAAAATGGCTCAGATTGCATACAATGCAATGGAAGATAAAAAAGCAGAAGATATTCGCATTATTGAAATAGGAGAAATCTCTACGATTGCTGATTATTTCATCATCGCAAATGGTACGAACACTTCACAGGTACAAGCACTAGTTGATGGTGTAGAAGAAGCATTATCAAAAGAAGGTTTCGAACCACAAAGAATTGAAGGAATTCGTTCTTCGAACTGGATTTTAATGGATTACGGCGATATTGTCATTCATATTTTCTCCAAAGAAGATCGTTTATTCTATGATCTAGAAAGAATCTGGAGAGATGGAAAAACTTGCTCCATTGAAGATCTTCAATAAAACAATTGCCTGCATAAAGTGAAATTGTTAAACTAAGCTTTTTGAATATATAGCTCTATAGTAAGCAGTTGTAATGCAATGGATTACATCATGTCTACTGTAGAGCTTTTTTCTATAATAGGATTTGGGTGGCAAAAGCGCTCCGGGGGATGCGCACGCGCACAAAAGGTAGAATCATTACATATAGCTATACTGATACCTATACTGAAATTGAAGAAAAAGATACAAAAAATGAGCGCAATAAGTTTCGTTAATTGTAATGAAACTTATTGCGCTCATTTAATATCACTAGTGAAGGCGACGGAATAATCCGATGACCTTACCTAAGATACTAACGTCATCAACTATGATAGGGTCCATCGTATTATTTTCAGGTTGTAAACGAAAATGTCCATGTTCTTTATAGAATGTTTTCACTGTTACAGAATCGTCGATCAAGGCGACTACAATGTCACCATTGTCTGCAGTTGAAACTTTTTCAACAAGAATCTTATCACCACTAAATATACCGGCATTGATCATACTTTCCCCTTTAACTTTAAGCATAAAGGTCTCTGCATTCGGCATATCTTCTGCTGGCATTGGGAAATATCCTTCTATATTCTCTACTGCAAGGATCGGTTGACCAGCAGTAACAACACCAACGATTGGAACGTTAACAAGTTCTCTTCTGGATAGATTAAAACCATCATCAACGATTTCAATTGCACGTGGTTTCGTTGGATCTCTTCGGATATATCCATTCTTCTCTAATGTCTCAAGATGGGAATGAACACTTGAAGTGGATTTTAACTTAACTGCTTCACAGATCTCACGTACTGCAGGTGGATATCCCTTGCTGATGATCTGTGCTTTTATGTATTCCAAGATCTCTTTTTGTTTTGTACTGATTTTTCCATAGCTCATGGACGAATTCCTCCAATTCCTTATATTCTATCTATGCACCTGGTTACTATATATACCACGACTAACATAAGTAATATCTTTCTTCTGTTGCTATTATACCATGTGTGAATAGAAAATGCAAAACAAATGTTCGTGATATCGTAAAAATCTATTGACAAAAGAACGAATGTTCGATATGATATAGAAAAAGAAGGCAGTACATATGTTCGACTTATAATAAGACAGCATTTTCGATAAGAAAACTTATCCACTTCAATTGAAAACATTTTAATGGTACATAAGAGTGAATCTGTTGAATGAGTAAGATAAGAGGAATGGCAATGAATTTTAATAAGAATGATAATACAACAGAAAATATGGAGGTTTATTTATGAAAAAAACGACGAAGATATGTTTTACTATGTTTGGATATAAGAAAGAGATGAATCGTAACACAGCGATCATAAGTGTACTAACAGTAGTAGTCTTAGTGTGTGCATTAATTGGATTTCTAACAGATCATTCCATTGCAAGTGCATCGGATTCTAGAAGTGAAAAGTACGTGAAAAGCATTCAGATTGTAAAAGGTGATACATTGTGGGGGATAGCAGAAGAGAATATAACCAGTCATTATCGTAGCATAGAAGATTACATTGACGAAATCATGGAATGCAATGCCTTAACTTCGGATGTAATTCATGAAGGACAATATCTAATCGTGCCTTATTATTGCTCCCCAATAAAATAACCACATAGATTGAGGAAGAGCAGGAAGTCCGCCCCAAGTTGGATTTCCTGCTATATCAGCTTCTTTATTCTTGATCTTTACGTTTTGGCCATCCTGGGATATTTCCATTTAAAATTGCACGGAAGATTCGATCTTTCGCTCCGGGATTTTCTTGATTTAGCTTTTTTACAAGGTTTTTCGCATATTCTCGACGGGTATATCCATCTGCAGGGCATGGATTTTTTTGAACGGGAAGGTTATACAAATTACGAAAACCTTTCACATCCATTTCTTTTACATACATTAAAGGACGAATCACCGTTAAATTCATTCGATCAAGATATGTTACTGGTGAGAAGGAATGGAAACGACCTTCATAGAGTAATGAAAGAAACATCGTTTCTATAATATCATCCATATGGTGAGCATAAGCAATTTTATTGCAGTTCTTTTCCTTTGCCATATCATTAAAAGCGCCTTTTCTCATTTTAGCGCAAAGGGAACACGGATTTTTTTCTTTTCTTTCCTTGAATACAACATCAGCGATTTCTGTATCAACAATGGTATAAGGCACATCTAATTCTTTACAAAGAGCAACAATTGGACTTAAATCCATTCCATCAAAACCAAGATTGACTGAGATCGCCTCAATCTCAAATTTCTTAGGATAAAAGCGTCTTAATCCTGCTAGTGCATAAAGCATCGTTAAACTGTCTTTTCCACCAGATATTCCAATTGCGATTCGATCCCCTTCTTGAATCATCTCATAATCATCAACTGCTTTTCTTGTAAAACTCATTAATTGTTGTAATTTCATAATCATAACCTTTCTGTTGATTTGTGTTGAGTACAGGCTCGACAAAAAATCATACAAATAAACTACCGTTATTATAATAAATAACACAAATAAAATCAATATTTGACACAATTCTAACACTTTTGAACCCTAGTATTATACTATAAATATTGGTTTGGGTGGTTAAATGTAAATAATATAGTATATATTTACATGACATAATTAGGAATAACTAATTATGATGAAATACCTAACATAATAGAGTTACAAAAAATGAGAAAGGTGAGAAAATGAGACAACTAGAAACAAAAAGAAAATGCCCAATTTTACATGGTGAAGAACGTCAATGGAAACATACCAAAGTAGTGTATATGTTTTTATTGACAGTATTACTAATCCTGACACCAATCCTTTCTGTGAAAGCGGCAACATCTTTAAAGTTAAAGTACGACGGGAAAGATGTAACGTATACAGGAAAACAAGTTGTATATAAGATTGACGGAAAACAGGTTAGTAAAAAGAATTATCCAGGAATCATCATAGGATCGACTTCTCTAATTTCTTATAAGGATGCTTTTGTTAATTCAGGTATTGGAGTAACAGCAACCTATTCTTCCAGTAAAGGGACACTTACACTAAAGAAAGATTATACGACAATCAAGTTTACTCTTGGGAGTACAACAGTATATGTAGATGGAGAAAAACAAACTGTTTCACAGGCTCCAAGAAAAGTAACTTATAAATCAACAGGAGTTACTAAGATCCTCGTTCCAGCCAGATTTGTTGCAGAAGCATTTGGCTATACTTACAGCTATAACAGTAGTAAAGCAATTGCCACACTTACAAGCTCTAAGACAAAGCCACTGAATCTTTACGATTTTAGCCAAAAAAAATGGTTCACATATCGTGGAATCCAAGGAAAAGTTAAAGTGGATGGGAAAAATGTTAGTGTAACTTCCTTACCTAGTATTTTGCATCAATCTACAACAATGGTTCAAGCAAAAAAAGTATTTGCATCCTCCTCAATAGATGCAGATTATACGTATGACTCTTCTGATAAAACCGTTACACTTGTGAAAGATGATGTAACAGTCGTAATGACATTAGATAGTAAAACTGCAACAGTGAATGGTAAAGCAAAAACTTTACCACATGCACCAATGAAAATCAAGAATAAAGCAAATGGAACTACCTATATTATGGTTCCAATCAGTACAGTAGCTGGTTATCTTGGTTATGATTTTGCTTGGGATAGTTCTAGCAATACTTCAATCTTAACAAAAAAAGTAGAGGTAACAGAACCAGATGTTCCAGTAGAAGACAAGCAATATTCTACCTATGGAGTTTCCGATACTTATAAGGATACGATCACAAATATTCAAAATACAAAGTTACAGACGGAGATTAATTCAAATTATTCAACGACAGCTGTATTAGGTGACTTTTCAAAAGATACTGTAACATATTCTGACCGTGAAGTATTTTATCTTAAAGCATACTCTACATTTAGTAAAGTTCATTCTTATTATACAACAGATAATGCGTTAGTACTTGACGTGGAACGTTCTACCGTTACAAATTCTACGTATACGTATTCAAATAGTATTATTGAAAGTACAACCATGACATACAATGAAACTTCACAAAGTAGTAAAATTGTACTGACAACGAGTGTAAAACAACCAAAATATGATATTCGACTATCTGAGGATGCATTAACCTTAATTGTTACGGTTTATTATAACTATATTGAGAATGTATCTGTTGATTATACGAATGGTACAGATGTTGTTAATATCCAAACGTGGTATCCCGCTACCAATACAACAACAGTCGATAGTTCCAATGTATTTATTGATCTTCCTTATACGATCAACAGTATTGGAACATTAAATAATACCATTGAAAATGGCTACTGTATTAAAGGGGTTGCTGCAGCAACGAAAGATGCTACTTCCACAAGAATTACGTTATCCAAAGCGACAACGGCTACCTATTATAGTTCACAAACAGGTAATGTAATATCTTATGTTTTGGTTTATCCAGATAGTGATGCTTCTTTAGATCTAAAGATTTCTTTGCCAAGTGGTGTAGATTACTCAACGGTAACAACGCAGGATCTATATACAAAAAATCAGTTTAAGGTTATCATCCCAGGGGATTATGTAAGTTACTATAATGAAAATCCCGTTAATATCTATTCAAGTATGGTAAGTAAAGTAGTCGTATCATTGAATAGTAGTGGAAACACAGAAATTCTGATTTCTACGCTCACATTGCAAGGATTTAATTTAACAGAAGGAAGTTCTGCAATTCAGGTTGAGATAGGAAATCCACAAGATATCTATGATAAGATCGTTGTTCTTGATGCTGGACATGGTGGTTCAGACCCAGGAACGATTCACAACAGTGTACAAGAAAAGACCATAACCTATAATATCTTGTATAAGTATGCAAAAGAATATTTTAATGATCCAGATAGTAGTATCAAAGCTTACTGGACAAGAACCGGTGATAATTTTGTAGATTTATATGAACGTGCTGCTTTTGCAGAAAAAGTAGGTGCAGATCTATTTATCAGTCTTCATATGAATTCGGCTACGCCATCAGCAAAAGGTACTGAAACTTATTATTCAACTGTTAATAATAAGACGCAAGACAATGGCTTAAATAGTGCAAAATTAGCCTCTATATTCCAGGCTGGCATAGTAGATGTCTTTGGTTCTAATAATCGTAAAGTTAAGACTGCAAATTATGTAGTAATTAAACAAAATACAGTTCCTGCAATTTTGATTGAACTTGGTTTTATGTCAAATAGTGATGACTTTGCAAAAATTAACAATACAACGAACCAGAAAAAATATGCAGAAAAGATATATGAGTTGACTGAAGATGTATTTAATCAATATCCTACTGGTAGATAGTAAGTGAAATTATAACAAACAAGCATGGAGGATCATAAGAATGAGAAAAAAATTTCAATATAACCGTATCCTCCTTGGCTTTGTCATTTTGTTTTGCATCTTAATTGTAAATACAAATTATGCCAATGCCGCAAAGGATACGAAAAAACCAACGATTACGTTAACTGTTAAGAATACCGAGCCAACCAATAAATCTGTAAAAGTAACGTTTAAAGCTACAGATGCTTCTGGTATTAAAACCGTTAAATGGGCAGAAGGGGATCAAAAAACTTCCTACTTTTCAAAAAAAGGAACAACCGTGAAATTGAGCAAGAGTACCTGTAGCGTAACGTTAAAAAAGAATGGTGTCTATACATTTTATGCGCTAGACAAAGCAGGGAATACGAAAATTAAGAAACTCGAAATTACAAATATTGATAAAACTGTGCCAACAGTTAGTTTAAAATCAACAATCATGAATCAAGCAGCGACAATCAAAGTTACTTCAAAAGATGCATCTGGAATTGCAAAAGTACAGTATGTAAAAGGCAAAGTTACAGACGTTACATCTGAAAAATGGTCTACAAAGGCAACAGAAGTATCCAATAAAAAAAGTTTTACTGTTAAAAAAAATGGAACATATAGTGTAATGGTAACGGATGTTGCTGGTAATGCTAAAATCAAAACCATTGCTGTTGATTTAGAAATGAAAGCAATGTGGATTTCATACCTTGAATTCAAATCAACAGGTTATAAAGAATCCGAGTTCCAAGCATTAATTGATGAAATGTTTGATAATTGCGTAGAACTTAAGATGAATACGGTAGTTGTTCAAGTTAGACCTTTTGGTGATGCAATGTATCCATCAAAGTATTTCCCTTGGTCAAAATACATTTCAGGAAAGCAGGGAAAAGATCCTGGTTTTGATCCATTAGAATACATGGTTCATGCGGCTCATGATCGTGGACTTGAATTTCATGCTTGGATTAATCCATATCGTGTTACATTAGAATCAGGTGATTATTCTGCTCTAGCAGAAGATAATTATGCAAGAAAATGGTATGAAGATGAAGATACAACAAATGATCGTAACATCTTAGAATTTGATACAAATAGTGATAAAGTACCGAATATCTATTATAATCCAGCTTCTTCGGCAGTACAAAAACTGATCGTAAATGGTGTGAAAGAAATTGTAACGAATTACGATGTAGATGGTATACATTTTGATGATTATTTTTATCCGAACCTTGGAAGCAAATATAAAAAGACTTTTGATAATGTAGAGTATAATGCCTATGTGGAAAAATGCATTACTAATGATAAAACACCAAATGCAATTGAGGTTTGGAGAAGAAACAATGTCAATTCCTTAGTAAAAAAGGTTTATGCTGCAATCAAAGATGTGAATGAAAGTGTCAAGTTTGGAATCAGTCCTGCTGGAAATATTAACAATCTATATTTAACGACTGGAAATTATGTTGACGTAAAAACATGGATGGCTTCCGATAAATATATTGACTATATATGTCCACAGTTATACTGGAGTTTTGAAAATAAAACAGTACCATTTGACAAGAATCTAGATAACTGGTTATCTTTCCGTACTAGCTCAACCGTTAGTATGTATGTAGGTATTCCAACTTATCGTGCGGGTTCAAATTTGGAACCAGAATGGGAAGAGTGTGATGATGTTTTACAACGAATGGTTGAATATAGCCGTAGTACAGGAAAAGTAGATGGGTACTTCTTCTTCCGATACAATTATTTCTTTACAAAGACGACGCAAGCAGAAGTAGAGAATTTATTAAGTGTACTGGATTAGGATATGAGCACAGTTAGCTTCAGCTGATATCTACGTTATGTACGAGTGCACATCCCCCAGAAGGTTTGTATAATAGGAAAGTCCTCCGACTTTCCTATTATACAAAAAGAGGACTTTTAACTCATATTAATGAGTTAAGGTCCTCTTTTTGTTATGTCCAGATGGGAACAATCTTATGGAATCAACCTTATGGAATCAATCCCATAAACATCATACGATCTATTGCATAAAGACTGTGAAAATGATTACTCATTTATTCACAGTCTTTTTTGTTTGTTTCTTTATATTTATGATTTTACGTGTCTTGCAATCTAACTGGCTAAATCGTTAGAATCGTATAGGTCTAATAAAGGTCTAATAAAGTCCTAATGGAGTTAATTTGCAATAATCCTCTACAGATCCTCCATTTTTGAAACAAGCAATGATTTCGCGTCCAAGTGGGTGAAGATCTGGAGTATCAAATTTTTCAAGTTCTCTAGCAAAGAAGTCAGTAAGGATTTTTGCACCTTGATCATATCCATCAATTCCGAGTAAGTCTTGTTTTTCGCAACGAAGGAATTTGGAACGAATGTACTGACCGTCTACTTTCATTTCTTTTAAAGCATAGCCAAGGATTGGACAGCGAGATTCTACTAAATGGTCCATTTTAAAATTAACACCACCACGACGAGCTAGATATTCCACAACAATATTCTCTGGTGCAAACCCAACTTGGTATACACCAATGTGTTGATTAGGAATAAGCACATATTTGGTGTTAGGCGAAGATAAAATCTGTTCTAATAATAGATTCGCCTGTTTTACTTGTTCCCCTGTTGCAAATGGCCAGTAAGAACCAACACCTTCACTAACCATACCAGTTGAATCAACGATACTTGGATTTTTATGTCCTCGTGGAGATACCAATCGCCATAACCAAGCCAATGCAGGTGGGATGATATGCAGCATACCCATGATACCATAATTAGGATTTTCTGCTGTTGAAGGTGGCATACGAACACCAAAACTTCTTACAGAAACCTCAACGGGTTCTGTTACAATATTTTCAATATTCTTTCTAGGAATAATTACACGTGGATTTGGACAAGGTTTACCATCGGAATCAATTGTATGCTCCCATAAAAGACAAGTTGAACCAGGTACACCTTGTAAGTTAAAGAAGATTAGTGGTTCGTTTGGATGTACCGATAATTTTTCGTGTTCTGGATTACTTCCATATTCCGTAATGCCATCTACACGTAAAAACCAGCCATCTTCTCCATCTGTTAAGCAAAGTTTTCCACTTTGATTTTGAAAATCTGGATGACAGATTGCCATATCATCCGTAACAGGTTTGATGGTGCAAGTATCTCCCATATGAATATAGTTCTTTTCGCCAGTAATGGTATGCGTTCCTAATAGAACACGATCATCCGATAATTTCTTTACTTCTTCGAGTAATTCGCTTTTACCACCGCCAGAAGCACCTTCATGCATAATAACAGTTTCGTTTTCGTAAGGAGTTACGACTTTAGCACATGATGCATGAGCAGTAACCCAACCTTCGCTTTCTCCAATGTCAAGAAGTACACTATAGACACCTTTCTTTGCTGATGGACCTGGATATAGGTTGTAAGAAAATATTTCATGACAATCATCGATACGATTGTGAACACAAACCTGTTTTCCTTTGAAATGTGTATGACGGAATGGAGGAGCAACATAAATGATTGCTCGAGGACGGAATCCCTTACTTTCTTCTGCGTTTACAAAACCTTGTAATAAAGCTACTGCGTAAGCAAAGAATGCCGCATTAAGAGGACAAACAAGGAGAGAACCGTATCCGTATACGTTACCACCAGCATTGAATGGAATTACCACAAGTTCCTGTGTTTTTAACCATTCGAATGTTTCTTCTCTAATGGAATCAAACGCTTTCCCGTATGTATCTCGGAATCTAGGTTTATCTGTTGGTTTCTCGTCAGCAATCACCATACAATCTGGATCACGACGTCGCATATAATCTTCTGTATAATTAACAACAGCACCGTTCTTACAACGTACAACATCAGCCTCTTTCATATCGCCTTTTCCAGGAATGGAATAGATGACATCATGCTTCATACCATCTTCTTTTCCATATACTAATTTATATAATTCCTCTTTTGTCGCTGGTGTATATACACCTGCACAGTTGTTTAGTACTCCTTTTAATTCATCTGATAGATCAAATTTCTGTAACAATTCGTTCATACGAATCCTCCTTATAATCTGTAAAAATATCGGAAATCGTTATTCTGAAAGAAATAGAAGAGTATATTATTCCCGACTTACGGATCAATGCACTTCTTTAATTCTACATAATTGTATTACTGTCTATCTGTATCTATATATTGTACGTTAACAATAACACAAAATGAATAAATAAAGTGCTAAAAATTCATTTTTTTAAAATAAACTTTTTTGATGTACCACTAATATACCGATAATACGCTGTTATGTCAAGTGGTATATTATGCCTTCTTCGTTTATAAATGCAAGAATTACGTTGCAAACTTGCATTTTGTTAGAATAACAGTTGATTTGTTCCAAAATAATTATGATTCGTTGTTTATTGGTTTTTGTGAGTCCTTCTATATAACATTTTGCCCTTTTGTGGAAAGGTTATTCTTACAATAGAATGGAACAACGTTATTAATGATTTCAAACCAATAAACGAACAATTTATGAATTCAAAGCAGGAGTCGATCAATAAATTCTTTGAAACATGCTTGACATTTTTCATTATTATCTTATAATGAATATATGAACAGATAATCATATATTGAATAATAAAGTAAAATAGGAGGAAAAGCTATGTTTATAGAAATCAGTAATCTTAGAAAAAGTTATGGATTTAAGGAAAATCGAACAGAGGTTTTAAAAGGAATTAATGCTTCTGTTGAAAAAGGGGAAATATGCGTTTTGCTTGGACCTTCTGGTTCTGGAAAATCAACCTTACTTAATATCATTGGAGGGATTGACCAAGCGGATAGTGGATACATAGCCATTAATGGAGAAAAAACAGTTGAAATGAATGAGAAACGTTTGACTAGATACCGTAGAAAACACCTTGGTTACATATTTCAGATGTACAATTTAATACCAAATCTTAATGTAAAGGAAAATATTGAAGTTGGTGCCTATCTAAGCGACAATCCCTTGGAAATAAATGATTTACTAAACGTACTAGGGCTGTATGAGCATCGTCACAAATTACCAAACCAATTGTCAGGAGGACAACAACAACGAACAGCAATTGGAAGAGCTATTATAAAGAATCCTGATATATTGATTTGTGATGAACCAACTGGCGCACTTGACTATAATACCTCTAAGGATATCCTGAAGTTAATCGAAGATGTGAATAAACGATACGGGAATACCGTGATTATCGTTACACATAATGATGCCATTAAGAATATGGCCGATCGTGTAATAAAGTTACGTGATGGACAGATCCGTAAAAATTATGTAAACACAGAAAAAATAGCCGCACAAGATTTGGAATGGTAGGAGGTTGAGAACAATGCGTAATCCCTTAAGAAAAAGGCTTCCCAAAGAACTCAAAGATGAATTTGCTAAATTCCTTGTTATATTTTTATTTATGACTGGGACAATTGGCTTTATATCTGGATTTCTTGTAGCAGATAATAGTATGATTCAAGCGTATAAGGATAGTTTTGTAAAATATAATGTGGAAGATGGCAATTTTGAAACAGAAGATGAATTAACAGATGAACAGGTATTGCAAATAGAAACGAATGATGTTGCAATATATAAAAACTACTACACGGAACAACCGTCAAAAGATCGTACCATACGAATCTTTGCAAACCGCCAACAAGTTAATCTTGTATGTCTAATGAAAGGTTCTATGCCTATAGATGATAATGAAATAGCAATCGATCGAATGTTTGCTGACAACAATGATTTGTCTGTAGGTGATATGATTACTGTTGGAGAAAAAGAATTAACAATATCGGGCTTGGTTGCTCTTTCTGATTATAGTGCGTTGTTCTCCAATAATACAGATATGATGTTTGATGCGGTTAAATTTGGAGTAGGAGTCATGACAACAAATGGTTTTGCTTCCTATGAAAGTTCCGACCTTCATTATAATTATTCATGGCAATATAATGAACCAGCTACGACCAAATTACAAGAAAAAGAAAAAGCAGATACATTTCTAACGCAGCTAGTTTCAGCTGTCAGATTGACAAACTACATACCAGCATATGAAAACCAAGCGATACAATTTACAGGAAATGATATGGGAAATGATAAAACAATTATGATAACACTTTTATATATCCTAATCAGTATCATGGCTTTTGTATTTGCTATTACAACTAGTAATACAATCACACATGAAGCATCCGTAATTGGTACACTACGCGCTTCCGGTTATACGAAGGGCGAATTACTTCGACATTACCTAATGAATCCCATGATCGTATCGATTCTTTCCAGTATTGTAGGTAATATACTTGGTTATACAGTATTTAAGAGGGTTTCCGCTAATTTGTATTATAGTAGTTATAGTTTACCTACTTATGTTACCATCTGGAATATGGAAGCATTCCTATTAACAACGGTCGTTCCATTTGGAATTATGTTTTTGATTAACGTTTTAATTTTAGTGAACAAATTGTCTTTGTCACCTTTACAATTCTTACGGAGAGACTTAAAAAGAAAACAAAAGAAGAAGGCAATTCGTTTACCAAATTTTCAATTCTTTCATCGTTTCCGTTTACGTATTATTTTACAGAATCTACCAAGTTACGGTATGCTTTTTATAGGAATTCTGTTTGCCAATGTTTTATTATTATTCGGCATGATGATGTCACCTTTGCTGCAACATTATGAAGACCAAGTACTAAATAATAAAGTAGCTGCTTATCAATATATACTAAAAGTACCAGCTGAAACTTCTGATTCAAATGCTGAAAAATACTGTGTTACCTCCCTTAAAACAACAAAAAAGGGATTGAATCCAGAAGAGGTAACCATCTACGGAATTGAAGAACAAAGTAAGTACATCGATCTTGCATTAGAAAAAGGCACGATCTATATTTCGGATGGACTTGCAGCTAAATATGATATCAAAGAAGGCGATACCATAACTTTGAAAGAAGATTTTGGTATAGAATTATATGAATTTACGGTAAAGGGTATCTATGAATATCCAGCTGCACTTTCAGTATTCATGGACAAATCGACTTATTGCCATACCTTTGATCAGGAAGATCAATATTTTAATGGCTATTTTTCCAACCAGGAGTTATCCGATTTAGAAGAGCAAAGTATTGCCACTGTAATCACAGATGACGACTTAACGAAGGTGTCTCGACAAATGGATGTTTCTCTAGGAGATATGTTTGTTCTGGTTAATGTCTTTGCAATTCTATTATATATGCTATTGATTTATTTGTTATCAAAGCTAATCATCGAGAAAAATGCAAATGCCATCTCCATGATTAAGATACTTGGCTATGAAAATAGTGAAGTAGGGAAACTATATTTACTCTCAAATACGATTGTCGTAGTGGTTGCAACTGCTGTAAGCTTGCCAATTGCGGAAACAATCATTCATGTAATCTATGTTCAAATGATGAAACAATTTACTGGTTGGTTGACGTATTATACAAAACCCTCTCTATATATTCTTTTGTTTATCATGGGAATCGTTGCATATCTAGTGATTGCAGTCTTAGAATATCGAAAGATTCGTAAGATTCCAATGGAAGATGCCTTGAAAAATGTGGAGTAGGTAAGAAAGTAATTATTCGAAGTGTACGAATGGAATAAATGCTCGATATGTAGAATAAAAAAGCAAAATAGCACAAGTTTCTATTGCCAATCCGTGTTATAATCATAGCAGAATTGAAGTATGAAAATGCCAAGATAGAAATGGATTGATAAATGATACAAAATTTATCCCACTTTTTTTGAGCAACATGTAAATGGAGGAATGCCAATATGAGTTTTGCTAGACTGAATGATATTTTAAGACGAGCAGTAGAAGATGGGGAGATTGCAGGTGGAAACCTGCTGTGCTTAAAAGATGGAATCCGTCAATGCTACTTTGAACAAGGATATGCGGATATAGAAAAGAAACAACCAATACAAAAAGATACCATTTTTCGTATGTATTCCATGACAAAACCAATTACAAGTGCAGCTGTAATGTTATTAATCGAGAGAGGCGAGCTTGATCTTTTAGATCCTGTATATAAGTACTTGGAAGGATTTAAGGAACAAACCTATTATGTTGGCCAAGAACGAAAGAAGGTGGAGCGGTATGCTACCATCCGGGATCTTTTATGTATGACAGCTGGAGTAGCATATCCGGGAGATGCTACCAAGACCGAACGGGATACAACCGTTTTATTTAATCAGCTAATCGACGGATTGCAACAAGGTAGTCCTTATGAACAAATGGGAACTGTCGCTGCTATGAATGAATTAGGACGAATTCCTTTGTTATTTTCGCCAGGTGAAAATTGGCAGTATAGTACATGTGCCGATGTACTTGGGGCAGTGGTAGAAGTTGTTGCAAAGATGCCATTTTCACAATTTCTTCAGAAAAATATCTTTACTCCACTCGGCATGAAAGATACTGGATTTTATGTACCACAGGAAAAACAAGGTCGTCTTGCTTCGGTTTATGATATGACAAATGATGGTTTAGTCAAGTATACACAGAATCATCTGGCAATTCAGAATAATATGGAACACCCTCCCGTGTTTGAATCAGGTGGTGCAGGTTTGGCGTCCACTATTGAAGATTATGGTCGATTTGCAACGATGCTACTGAACAAAGGAGTCTACAACGGTAGACGAATCCTGTCGGAAAAGACTGTTGATTATATGACAACAAATCATATCACAAAGAAGCAAGAAAAAGGTATGGAATCATGGGAAAACCTTGCTGGTTATAGCTATGGAAATCTTATGAGAATATTAACGAATCCTGAACACTGTACACACTTATGCGTAAAAGGAGAATATGGTTGGGACGGTTGGTTAGGTGCATATTTTATGAATGTACCGCAAGAAGACCTTACCTTTTTGCTAATGTACCAACGTACGAATTCTGGAACGACTACCCTAACAAGAAAATTATTGAATGCATTATATGCTACTTTCCAATAAACAGGAATTGCTACTAACAATTAACTATACGGTAAAATAATTGAACCGTTGTACCAAACAATAGTAATGCCAAGTGTGGCAGTATACATATTTATAATCGAACATATAGTAACGAATAGTAAACGATAGTAACATACATAAAGAAGAACAATCTTTTATGAAAACTACAATGAAAAAGATATTTTGTACTCAACTTGTATCTTATCATTGCATTTCATTCAGATTGTTTTTCTTTTTTCTATGAGAAATAAGACAAAGCATCTTGTACATATTGAACGAATTGATGCCAGAAACTAAGATTCAAGTGGAAATAATAGAAACGGTTCTGTGGAGCAGCATGTTGTCGATTTCGAATTACCCTTGATTAATATTTGATTAGGATTTGATTAATATTTCCATTTACCCTTGTATTGCCATATTTTAACATGTTATAATTCCTGTAAGTTTGTGATGGGAAGTTAATGCTAACTTGATCTTCCCATTCTATAAAGGTAATATTGTTTTTACTTATCGTTGTATTACCTACATCTAATATAAGAACAGGAGTGAAGAGGAAATGCGAAATAGGATAGGACTTTTGAAAAGCAAGAAATCAGTATTACTACTATGTACGGTATCATTCGTAGCAATACTGATTATTTGCATTATTTGCATTAACAGAACAAAATCATTAGAAACAAGCAAACATACTGAAAAAAATAATGGTATGATCTATCTGTATGGAGAAGAACATGGTGTAGAAAAGATACTTGATCGAGAGTTGGAATTGTGGTGTGATTACTATAACAAGTATAACATGCGACATTTATTCTTAGAAATTCCCTATTACGCGGCTGCATACTTAAACCTTTGGATGAAAGCGGATAATGATACGATTTTGGACCAACTCTTTACTGATTGGGAAGGAACCGCATCTGATAATTCCTCTTCAAAAGCATTTTATAAAAAGCTCAAAGAAGAATGTCCAGAGACAATCTTTCATGGAACGGATGTTGGTCACCAATTTGATACAATGGGAACTCGTTATCTGAAGTATCTGGCTAATAACAAAAAGTATAATAGCGATGAATACAAACATACACAACACATTATTGATCAAGGAAGGAAGTTTTATTCCAAAGAAGATCATGTATATCGAGAGAATAAGATGGTTGAAAATTTTATAAAAGAATATGAACAGCTTCAAGGGGAAAGTATTATGGGAATATACGGTGCAGCACACACAGGTCTGGACAGTTTGGATTATATGACAAATACCGTACCTTGTATGGCAAACCAACTAAAAGAAACCTATGGAGAACAACTATATACGGAAGATTTAAGTTCTTTAGCAAAAGTTATGGAGCCGATCAAAGTGGAACAAATTGAAGTGGAGGGGAAAATGTATTCTGCTTCCTATTACGGAAAACAAGATTTAACTGGATTTAAAGACTTCTCCTATCGTGAAGTTTGGCGTTTAGAGGATTCCTATGATACATTCAAGAATTGCAAAAAAACGGGAAATGTCTTACCCTATAATAATTATCAAATGTTGATCGAAGAAGGGCAAGTATTTGTGATTGACTATATACGTACAAATGGTAAAAAAACTAGAGAATATCACCGTTCGGATGGCACCGAATGGAATGGTCAATTGGTGACAGAAGAATTTTTAATTAACTAAGTAAGCAGACTGTTCGGGATTGCTATTCTTATTCTAAATTATAGTATTGACCATGCTTTTTGAACATACCGATATGACACCAGCTATTAGAGTAGGAGCAAAGTTGGTGTCAATTTTAATCATATTCGTATAAGAATTCTATGTTGACAATACGAAATGTATATGTTAGAATAGCGATGGATTTGATAACAATATCTACTAATTTTGGTAGTGAATGTAAGGTCCAACTATGAAATGCAGTACAGAAAGGAGTAATGTAGAAGTGAAAAAATCGAATGAGGTAATACTAGTTTAACTTCATATTGGTGTATAAGAAGATGTTTTTCTTAGGATGCCGTCTCTGTTCCTCTTATGAATCGTTTTGCCTTGGTGAACACATGGATAAGATGTGTTTTTTTTGTACCTTTTTTTAGGATTAGACGAGAGTTTTCAGAGTATGAAGTACAAGAATTAACTTTTGTGAGGAAGAAACTTCTTCACAAGGCGATTTGTGATTTACACAAAAACGTCAGACTTTTGAAAGGGCATGGTGAATAGTATGATGAAAAACACAACAATAACAAAATGTAACTTTATTGATTTAAAAGATTTATTTGACGAATATCTGGATACCTTAACTGGTGTAGGTGATGATTTCTGGGAATCTCATATTTTACGTGGTGTTGGCTATTTGATTAAAGCGGCTGAAACCAAGATTGGATTTTTCCATCTCTGTCAGGAACCGGATTATCTGTTTCTTAGTAGCTTTTATGTGAAACCAGAATATACTTTTATGGGCACAGATTTAATGAAACATATTATTGAAGAGTATCATGTGGAAAAAGCATTCGTTCTGACTTGTGATGAACATTTCCTTACCTTATGTATGGAAAATCAGAAATCTGTTGCATTACAAGCTTGCCTATTTGATGGAACCATCAAGTATCCTTGTAAAGAACCAGAATATGATGCCTCATACATAACAAGAGTAACGATGGAAGAATTGCCATCTATTCGAAAAGCAACTGGTGACTTTTACAACGATTTTAGTGATGAGGACATCGCAAGCGGAAAATACGAACTCTATCAGGTTAAAGAAAAGGGAATCTTATTAGGGGTTGGCGTTTATGTTCCAAACCAACTGAAGACAGGTTATGTTCCATGTGGTGAAATTGTTTTAGAAGAGCACCGCAAGAAGGGGGTAGCAAGAAGTCTTCAATTATACATGGCTGATCTATGCAGAGAACGCGGACTAATTCCAATCGGCGGATGCTGGTATAAGAATACCGCAAGTCGTAAAACATTTGAAAGTGTTGGTAGATATACAAAGACTAGAATTTTGAATGTAACTTTCTAGAGTTTGCACTTTGTAGTAGAAAAAGAATAAGAGCAGATAGCAGAGGCAACCTGTTGTCTCTGTTCTTCTCTAAGAAACATATAGGATTATATTAATTATTAACTCAAACTTCGCAGTTCAATTGCTGAAAAAGCCTTAGGATAACCTTTCAGGGATACAATTGAACTGCGAAGTTTGAGTAATTTATAAGAAAGCAGGATATCATATGTGTAAAGTAAAACTTACGATTACAGAAAGTAAATGTAGAGGAGGTTATTGCAAAAAGGGGGATACCTATATCGTGGACGACCTTTGTCCTCCATTATGTCATGAGTTGTGGAATTCCATCTATCCACTTGTATATGCTCTTCAAAATGGAGCGACCTTAGATTATGGCACAGAACGCTCGAAGCAATTCGATGCCAAATGTCCGGATGGTGGAAGGGTTTGTATACATGGAGAAATGGTACGTTAAAGGTAGATTTATAAAAATAGATGTATTATTACATTAAAGATTACTTTAGCGGAAACTTTACTTTTAAGATAAATCATATTCCTGTATGGCAAGGAGGTACTTATGAAAATCTCAAGACTTTTTATTTCGATAACAATGGCGCTGTCAATAACATTATCTGTAACAGGTTCAGCCTTTGCACACGGATATAAAAACTGCTATAATATGGGCCCGATGGAAAAGGTAAAATTTTACCAGCAGTTATTCCTATTCACCCACTCCACAGCCGAATCCATTGCTGCTCGACAAGCATTTGTTTGATCTAAGGCATTGAGCATTACAAAATCGTGAATAATTCCTTGGATCCTTATAGCAGTTACATCAACTCCAGCCATTCGAAGTTTTCTCGCATAGGCTTGCCCTTCATCACAAAGTACGTCCGCTTCACCATTAATGATCATAGCAGAAGGAAGACCATGTAGTTGATCAAGGGTAGCCCTAAGAGGGGAAGCTGTTATCTCATAACGATCTTTCAGGCAGTGTGTATATTGGTTCCAAAACCAGATCATACCTGCTCGATATAAGTAATAATCCGTAGCAAACTCATGGTAAGAGTTTGTATTAAAACAGGCATTTGTTACAGGATAAAATAAAAGTTGCTTATGAATGCAGGGGCCTTTTCGATATTTTGATAGGATTGTCATTACAGTCGCCATATTACCCCCTACGCTGTCACCAGCAACTGTTAATGTCTCAAGAGAAACCTCCAATCCCATTTGACATACAAGGTTAGGAAGATTGTTTAATATAGAATAACACTGTTCGATTGCAGTTGGGTATTTTGCTTCTGGCGATAGACTGTACTCTGGAAAAAGTACGATCGAGTTTGTACGATTTGCAATCTCACAGACGAGTTTATAGTGAGTATGAAAATTACCAAATACCCATCCTGCACCATGTATATAGTAGATTACGTGATGTGCTTGTGTATAACAACAAGGGGTGACACAGTATAATTTAACTTTGCCCCACGTTCCAGTATTGACCATGATCACTTCGGTTGAGACTGGATAGGTATTGATTGGGGTATCTTGTGCTTGATCTAGACGTTTTCTCCCTTCACAAGGTGGTACCTGAAAGATGAGTGGACAGATAGAATTCGCATCTGCAACTTTTTCAGCTTCGCATTCAAGTGGAACGAGTCTTTTCATATAAGAATCTCCTTACAATAAACGATCTTAGTTAATATATGATAACTGATTAATTTTATTTCTATATTTATCAAATTCTTATGATGAGAATTTTAACAACCCAAGTATTACAGTAAGAATGAATGGGGAGAAAAGTCAAGCAACTCGTGTTAATTCCTTTGGTATATTAGGAGACCTCGAATTGATTCAGAATAATATGTCACCATTTCTAGTAAAGATAAATCGGTAAAGGTTATTGACGAAAGAAAAGGCATTACATATAAAGAAACAGGAGCAATAACAATTAATATTTCTCCTGTTTCTAAAATAAAGTACATTTTAAATGGTATATGATAAGTAAATTTTTTTGTACTTTATTATTAAACGAGTCAAACTATTACAAAAACTAGGATTAGACGATAAAGTACATTATTTTGAGAATGTACTTTATTTTATTTTGAACTTTATTTTTAGGGAGAATAAAGTTCATTTTATTACATGATACAATACGTATTCAATGAGAAAGTAAAGTACATTATGGTACATATTAGTATATTATTTGTTGCACTGTATATTGTAGAAGTTTATAATGAATATGTATAATAATGTAATTAATTAGTGCGGATTAGTTTATTAATAGAAATAAAAAGCCATAGAATGTGATGAAAATATGTATGATATACGGGGGAAAGATATGCAAGAATTAGACTTATGGAAACATCAACGAGAAGCTGTTGAGCTATCAAGAAAATATATTAATAATTATAGATTTGAACATAATAAATCTGCATTAATACAAATGCCAACTGGTACTGGTAAATCAGGAGTTATAGCAGTATTGTCCAGATTGTATGAATATAATGGAGTTATATTAGTTTTTACACCAAGAAAATATTTACGTTCCCAATTAGTGAATGATATAAAATCTCGTTTCTTTAATAAAATTAATTATAATGATAGCTTATTTAATAATGTAATAGAAATTAGTTGTGCTAAAGAGCTGAAAAGATCCATGTTAGTAAAAGGAAATGTTTTAGTAATGACATTACAAATGCTTTCATATATTACTAATTTACCTATTTTTGAGGAACTTTCAAAAGTAACAGAATTAACAATGATAGATGAAGGACATTATGAACCTGCAAAAGAATGGAATATTAATCTAAATAAGCTAAATGGACCAAAGATACTATTTACAGCAACACCATATAGAAATGATTTAAAATTATTTAACATAGATGTTAAATATTCATTCTGTTTATCCTTACAAGAATGTCAAGAATTAAATATCCTAAGACATGTTAATTTTATAGTAGGGGATAATAGCTTAGTACCTGATTATAATAGATTTGTAGCCAATGTTATAGAAATATATAACAATAACAAAAATGATAATAAAACACGTGCAATTATACAATGTAATAACTGTAATGATATAAGAAGGATAGCTAAAATTATTTCAAAAAATGGCTATTCTGTAATAGGTATACATGATCAATTCGAAGAAACAGATGGTTGGGAAAGAAAGAATGTTCCAGATCCAAATGCTGAAGAAGCTATTTTTTGGGTACATCAATATAAATTAGTTGAAGGCATAGATGATTCAAACTTCAGAATGTTATTCTTATACAGTCGTATTAATAATGCACGTTCATTAGTACAGGAAATAGGACGAATTATTCGCAATCCGAATATAGATAAGAATTTAAACGGTATTATAGTTGACTATTATAATGGCTATCATAAAGATTTATGGAATAATTATTTATTATTTGATAAGGCAATTAGAGATAATAAGAATATTGACAAGTTAGTGAATATCAATAGTGATACATTTATAAAAAAGGATATGGATATTAAATATTTTGATGGGAAATTCAGAAAAAGTTTTGAGTTCGATTCTATAGATCCACTAAAAGATATTCAAATACCATTCAAGGCTAATATTATTGAAAAAAGTGATAATT
Organism: Anaerosporobacter faecicola; assembly: GCF_012070565.1. GTDB lineage: Bacteria > Bacillota > Clostridia > Lachnospirales > Lachnospiraceae > Anaerosporobacter > Anaerosporobacter faecicola. The sequence continues at coordinate 309,211 of NZ_JAAQRO010000009.1, read as the reverse complement.
TTGATATGTCTTCTTATTTAGAAGCCTTAAATGATTTTTATGAAGAAGAAGAATTAGATTTTACAATAAAACAAATTGAAACTGATCTAGTTATAGTACTTAGTTTAGGTATACAAAATAGTAAGTTTTTAATTAATCATGTTTTATTAGAACCTAAATTAAACATTATGCTTATTAAAGAAAGTAATAATCATATCTTTATATACAATAGTAGAAAGAAGCTTTTTACAGGGGATAGTAATGTTTCTTTAGGTAATAATATATCTACTAAAAAATTATCAAAGATGTTTCGTGAGAATAAGGAAACCAATATAACAGAAGTTTCTTTGAGCAATACCAATATAGGTTTAAACACTATTAGATCCAAGTCAATATCGGCAGATTCTATCCAAGAATCAATACCAGCAATTGATGATTATGCTCATGTATGTACTAGAGTGACTGGATATATTAAAGACAAAGCATCTGAATTTATAACCAAACGTAGAACAAGAAGATATATCGGATTTTCACATTCTACAATAATTCAAAATACAACAAAGTATCAAACTATTGAAAAATATTTAGAGTGGATACATAATATTGAAACTATTATTGAAAGTAACATAAAAAGTAATACGGTATTTAATAGATATGCATTAGAAATCAAAGTACCTAAGAATCCGCAACCAAAGAGCATATTATTTGATATCAATGAAGTAAATGAACTATTTATTAATATCAATAACAAGCATTGTGCACTTGATTTTATTGATTCATATAGCAATATTACCAATGGAATGTTTACTCTAGAAGCAGCCAATGTAGTTTATACAATTACAATTAAATATGATAATGGTAAATATATTTTATCCTGCAAGGAATTAGAGAGAGATTATATTAATATTAATGATGAAAATTATAATAATATAATTACTTATTTAAATAAAACACAATCATTTAGCGTAGTACCAGAAAGCGTTGGTTGTATATATATTAGTGGTAATTTTTATTCACCCAAATTTAAAATGGGTTCGACTTTTGATAAAACTAATTATGAAATAAAAAATTGTTTTATTACAGATGAGGTAATTGGTAATTGTAATTCCGAAAAAGGATTTGACAGTTACTATACAGGTGTAATGGATACATGGGATCCTAAGTCTTTATTTGGGTATATTTCAAGTCTAGGAAAAGAAACATCAATAAAAGATTATTTTGGTGATCCTGATATAATAGTGTGTGACGATGGTGGTACGGAAATAGCTGATTTCATTTTATGCGATACTGTTAAACAAAGGGTTATATTTATTCATGCTAAAGCAAAAACAAGTAAAAGTAAAGATAGTGCTTATTGTTCTGCTAGTGGATTACATGAGGTATGTAGTCAAGCAACTAAAAATCTAGGTTATTTGGCAATGTTTAATGATTTAAAACCATCTAAATTAAATAGTTGGGATAATGAGTGGTCAGGGAAGATTAGTAGCAATAGTAAAGAAGATAAATCTTCAATTGGAAAGGTGAAAAAACGGGTTAAAACAAGCAAAATTTTAACAAAAAACGAAGTTTGGAATGAAATAAAATCATGTATAAATAATCCATTGTCAGAAAAGGAAGTGTGGATTATGCTTGGAAATATTTTGTCAAAAAGTGATTTTGAAAACCGTTTGGAGAAGAAAAAACCAGCAGCATTTGCAATTCATGCAGCATATCTCTTAAATGCAACAGCTGCAGATGTTTCAACTGTTGGCGCAAAATTTCGTATTGTCTGTGCTCCATAACTATGGAATAAATGCTTATATAATAAAATGAAATACTTTATACCTAAGATGGTAGTGATAACTAAATTAAAGTAAATACCCATATCATATCTTAAGTAAGTAGGAGGCGTACTATATGGATGATACAAGAGTAAAATACTATGAATCAAATGATATTTTTTACGGTTATAATCTCTCCAAGATAGAAAGCTTAGAAATCCCCTCTTTTGATGCTATTAGTATTAATGACGCAATTGAATACTTCGAAATCAAAAGATATTTTGAAAAGGGGACTCGCTCAAAAGATTGGACAGATAAACAATATTGTATATATAAAGAAAAAAGCAATAAATTGTACGATCTTACTATGCGTTTTATCAATTGTATTAATGATGATTCGATTATTGAACAGCATGAGAAAGTTGATGAAAATTACAGTTCTTCTTTCTGGAGCGTTTTTGATATTTGTAAACTTTACAATAATATTTCATCGAATGTTTTTGAACAGTTAATATATACAAGTCATATAGCACCGTTCGACTTGTTCTCATATAAAAATATCGTAGATAAATACGGAGATGTATTGAAAAGATATCTTCTTGAAAATGACTTTACAATAAGAATTATATTACATTTTTATGAACAGAATTATGAAAAAGGTACCAAAAAACTGCATATACCGAAGGATTTAAGTGGAGAAGATATTGTTGCATATTTTGATTCGTATATAGATAGTGGTCATGTGAATAATAACTATCTTGATGAGATCATTCACATGAAATTTTCAAAGCAATTTCCTGTGAGTGACGAATTAAAGTTAAAAGCAAAAAGAAGATATGATCAGGAAATTGAAAATATGTCTAGAACTGGTGTTCATATCCAACAAGGTATTCAATTAGAGTTTTCCCAAGATCAGACAGTAGAAAAGAATATCAAAAAAAATGATAATGATTTTTGTATTACTTATGGTACTAAGTGGTTATTAGAAACGCTTGATTATGCAAGTATATTAAACAATTTTATCTATATATTTGAATTTGCGGATGTCCCACAGATGAGGTGTCTACACGTAAGTAAGAAAGGACAAGCCGGTATTTTTGAACGAATGTTACAATCCAAATCATCACTTGTTTATCCTGTCAACACGGTATTTAGATCCAGAGATGTACTTGCAACTATGCAAATGGCTGCATACTATCATTTTCTCCAAAAAAAAGATATACGGTTAGAAGAGGTTTTACAGTGGTTTTTCACAGAATATCTACATAACGAATTTGGTTGCACTAGAATGCGCTTGTCATTTCCTAGTGAAGGTGCCACCTATGCAGAAAAGTGTTCTACTATAATAACAGTATTTGAAAGCGCTATAAAACAGTTCACACAATATGTAAAGCATCGAAAAATAGATTTTGAGTTGCTAGCAATGTCATCGTCTTCAGTAAAAATAGAAGATATTCCATGTATGACTGAAAATAAATATTTGTATGGAATCGGTTGTGATTACCAATGGTATACATATTGGTTGTTTTCAGATCAATGTATCTTCTCGTATGTTCAACGTATTGAAGAGTATAAACGAAATTATAATACTTTTTTTGAATTATTAAAAAATGAGAAGGTATACCTTACTGATTATCATGAAAAAGATCGTTTAGTCTTTTTGAAAATGGAAGAAGCAGATATACTAAGAATATCATTGGAAGGTCTTATAACTCTTGGTAACCCAATTAAACTATTCATTTTAAAAGATTTGTATGATAACGAAGTTATCAGTCATTGGCACTATCCTAAAAAAGCACAGCCTGTTATTGATGAGTTAATTAATAATGGTATCGTAGAAGTGAAAAGCTCATTGTTATCGGAACCCGAAGGTCATTATTTTAATTATGTATTGAATAATTCAGAGTATTGTAATGGGTTGGCAATCAGAAACAAGTATGCGCATGGAATACAGCAAGCAATAGATGACGATGAGTTCCATAAACAGAATTATCTTATATTGCTAAGACTTTTTGTTATTCTTGCAATTAAAATTAATGACGATTTCTGCTTAGCTGATGAACAGAGAGACTCAAATTTTTATGAACAAGATTAGCTCTATGAATATACTCGCCATCTTAAGTGCAAAATCGTGATAGAAAGGAGTATTAGATGAAATCCTTTATCAACTTGTTGAAAAACAAACGTAACTTACATACCAATGAAGGTACTGCAATATACACAAATGGGATTTTAGTAAATGTAATTCCAGAATCATTCGACGCTAGAGATGTTAGATATATAAAATCAGACAATGTTATATATGATTTACTAAATATGGAAAGTATAGAAGAAATACCGATACCTAACCCATATCTGTTGAAATCTGGTGATGTGTTATCTGATATATACTACACATTGAGATTGATTTCTGGTAAATATAGAAATTTAAATCTAAAAGAACTTTCTTATGCTTGTTTAAGAAAATCGAATGAATTGTGGCTGAATAGTCCATGGGAATTTACTGAAAAAGAAATTATGCGAATTGTTAGATGGTTACAAGAAGATGGCATGTTTGAAGAAGCTACTAAAGAAAAGCATAACATAATTAGCAATAAATTATATCAGTACAAAAATCCTGCTAATAAACAAAGATTAAATGAAATAGTACTAAAAAATATACATGAACTGAAAACAGATTATATTGAAATACCATGGAAAGCTGGACAATGCAATCAGTGCTCAATATATCATGGTAGAATTTATAGTATATCTGGTAATGATAAGCGATTTCCTAAAATACCTTCTTTTATATGGAATAGATTTATAAATGGTCAATCTTTAATTCACGATCATTGTAGATGTTCTGTTTATCCTATAAACATGTTAATGCCTTCTATTTCTTATCAAAATAAATATATAAAACCAATAGATGATATTATCAAACTAAGTAATAGACCATTTATACCCGACGCTAGTTTGGAAGATGTAGAGAATAATAAATTATATTACAAACAACTAGAGAATGAAAAACAAAAAGATAAAGATAGAGAAGAGTATTATAAACTAGTATATACAATTCCTCTTGTAGTGCCAAAAAGCTTTAGTTCATATAGACGAATGAAAAACTCAAATAATAAAACATTTACTCACTTAAAAGAGGAAGCACAGATTCATGGGATAAGTATTAGTTGATATGCTCAGAATATGAAACTCGTTAATATTCTGAGACATAATTCTTTCTAAATGATATTGACAGGATATGTAAGGAGTGATAATATAACATTATTAGCACTCTTACGTGTCGAGTGCTAATTTCAATACCTTTATAGAAATTGTAATATTGTATACTATACAAACACTATATATTGTATGCCATATATAGTTTAGCACTATATATGGCATATTGATACTTGACATATTATTGATATAGTATTAATATAGAATTAATTGATGACAAAGAAAAACGTTCCTATAAGATGCGGCAACATCAAATAAGAACTAGTTTTCAAAAGTTATAAATTTGCATTTATAGGTAAAGTATAAAGATTTTTACTTTACTTGTCAATAACTTTTGGCAATATTGACCGGATAGGAGGAAAGATATAGGCTATGCTCTTTTAAATCAATTTTCAAATATACAAAATTGTAAGCTAAAATATAGCGGAAAGGGGTATTTATGCCTAATTATCTCATCAATAAAGAAAAAACAGACGGTCGCTACAATGAGGTTCATACTACTACATGTAATCATCTACCAGAGTATGCTAACAGATATGATTTAGGTTTTCATTTGAATGGAAATGATGCCGTAGCTTATGCAAAACGAATTGGATTTACAGATGCTGATGGCTGTTATTATTGTTGCAGTGAAGCTCATAAAGGTTAGAAGGAGGTAGTCATATGGGTAGGAATCAACATATTACTAAACACCAAGATGGTGGTTGGCAAGTAAAAGGTGCAAATAATATTAGAGCAACAGTTAGAACATCAACGCAAGCTGAAGCAATAAAAATAGGTAAACAAATTGCTAAAAATCAAGGCTCTGAATTAGTCATCCATGGAACAAATGGTAAGATTAGACAGAAAGATTCATATGGAAATGATCCATTTCCACCAAGAGGCTAAAAAGATTTAGCTTCCATATAATTATTAATACATAAAGAGAAAATAGTACAAAGATCAATAACAATTAGATGATCTTTGTACTATTCTTTATTTGTTTAGTATTTCTTCATACCGAACCCCTAAGCATTCCCTAATCGCGTTCAACTGCGATACCTTAATATGTTGCCTGCCACTTTCTATTTTAACTAACGTTTCACGCGTTAATTTCACATCTTTTAATTGCACCATAGCAACAAGTTCGGTTTGTTTAATACCTTTTGCTATGCGTAATGATCGTATATTACCACCAATATCTATCGTGTCTGATATTATTTTTGATTCCAATTCAAATCCCTTCCCTTATTAAAATTAATAATAGATTAGAGTAAATTCAGGTTTTAAAGGGACCAGAACTAGTCCATATTATAGTAAAGGCTCAAAAAAGAACCTTGTTCTAATAATTGATGGTATTTATAATAAAACTGGAGGCAATAAATGTGAAAACAAATAATGTATTAAAAGAATTACGATACAAAAAAGGAATTAGCCAAGAACAATGTGCAATTGAAACTGGTATATCTTTGAGCAGTATTAAAAGATATGAGCAGACTGGTAATATTGGCAATACGTATAATCTGAAGGTTTTGGCAGATTATTTTGATGTTGAACTAGAGGTTTTATGTTACAAACGAAAGGATTAATTTGAATAAGAATTATGGATACGAAAAATAAAACAATGCAAATGCAAGAAGTACTTATTACACCTGAAATGGCTACTGAATTATTAAAAAGTAATACATGCAACCGTGTTATGAGCAAGACTACTGTAAACAAATATGCCGAATTAATGAGAAAGGGAGAATGGTTTTTATCTCATCAAGCAATCGCGTTCGCTGATAAAGATGATGGAAGTGAAATATTAGTTGATGGTCAACATCGACTTGCAGCCGTCATACAAGCAGAAGTACCCATCAAGTTTACTGTCGTAAAACATGCTGTACAGACTCCATATATCGACACAGCACGTAATAGAAGTTTTATCGATAATCTAAATATCTTCAATGATACAAAAAAATATTCCATTACAATGAAAGGAATCATAAATTTGTTGACCAAAATCAATAAGATCAACAATATAACTCAAAATGACAGAAAGATTTTGTGTGATCACTACTATGAATCTTTCCTAAAAGTAGATGAAATATATAAGAAAAGTGTAACAAAAAGTGGAGGTTATCCATTAAAAGCTGCCATTTTCTTGATTTACAACGAATATCGTGAAAAAGATGATTTATTGGAAAACAAACTAAATGAGTACATGTATATCTTTAATACAGGGAACATAAATGCTGATAATGAGCAAGGAATGTTTATTAAAGAAATGAGAGATCATTATTATTTGCAAAACAGAGAATTTAGTAAAATAGCAATATCTAATTCTACCTCCTTTAAACGCAAATCTTTAACATCTATTTTTCTGTATTCTATAAATTGCTATTTGTTGAATAATCGATATATATATTCTTCTGATATGGAATTTTATATGCATCAAATAATCGAAAAACAAATCCACGTAATAAAGAGTGTTAATTAATATTTTCCATATAATTCTATTGAGTGATTTGTATAACTTACAATTATTAGTATGACCCAATAATTATATACCTTAACATTTTATAGCCAGTTACTCCATAATTTGCTATAATTATCTAAAGGACTATTCATCAAATATACAATATTCTACATTATTCCTACTTTTGATACTATCGAAAATTATCGTAGGTATTATACATTAATGATGCGTCATTACAAGTAATATAAATCCTGTAATTATAGCAAGCATGTCAAATTATCTTCATAAAGTAGATTCCTTTATAAGGGTAATGCATGGAGGTACAACGTGAACAAAAATTATTATTTTTCTATTTATAATCATCTTTTGATTATTAAGGACAATCAACTAATATCAAGAAAGTTTATTGTATTAAAGGATAATAACAAGAATATAGTATCTTTTACAGACTTTCATCGGTATGTTAGATCAAAAAAAACAATACGTAATATAACCGATGACGGAAATAATAGATTTGACTTTGTTGTTAAATTTCTTAATTATGCTTTTTTCGAAAGAGATATAAACGTATTAGATAATCTAAGCATCGAAATTGTAAAAGATTTTATGAATGGTTATGGTAGTGGAACATTACCAGGAGATGAACAGGGACGAACGAAAAGTACAGTAGAAGTCTGTATTATGGCTATAATGGACTTCTTAGAAGCATTTATTAATGAACGTAAATCTAAATGTGCAATAAGAATAGATGAATTATATAAAATTATTCCTGTTAGGAATAGAAGAGGAGGAATAATCAACAAGAAAATTCCTATATTTGATGTTGTTTATACGAATAAACATAAGGATATTTTTAGAGATATCCCAAATAGGGCATTTGAAATATTAATTTCTTATATTGCTTCTAACCATACAGATATTCTAATGTTAGTAGCATTGTCAGCCTTTGCTGGTCTTCGACCTTCAGAGGCTTGCAATGTACGAAGGGAAGACAGTCCGCTTGGTGCTGGTCTCATATTTACTGTAGAAGATGGCTGTGTCACAAAACTACAAATTGATCTTAGAAATGAAATATGTTTAAGAAGTGATCTTATGCCAACCGGTAGAATTAAAAAAGAACGTATGCAAACTGTACCCATAATGTTCATAGATGCATTGACCAAAAGTTATAACATTTATATGAAATATATGGAAGGTCATCCTTATGAAGCTGTATATGGTGCTCTATCTGTTAATAAACAAGGAAAAGCAATTACTTATGATAGCTATTATCAAAAATTCCGAAAAATAATAAGAGAAGAAATCATACCCATATACTTAGATGATGAGAATTCAGAAGTTGTTAATTATGGACGTCTTCTTTTAGAAAATAATATCTCACCACATGTTTTTCGACATTGGTACACGGTACAATTAGTCCTTTCTGGTATGGACAATATTGGTGAAATTATGTATGCAAGGGGAGATACATCTCCTGAAAGTTCATTAACATACTTACAAAATAAAGGCGAACTCGAAAAACAGTATCGTAAAGTTAACAACGAGATGTTCAATTATCTTTCTTGGGCTGCCAAGAAAAAACATGAGGAAATACTATGATTGATTTAATGGAATTTGCAAAGGAAATTTTAGAAGAAGCTGGTGTATGGACCCCAGAAGGAAGACTTCGTTTTATTACTTTTCTTGAAGATAATGACTGGTTTAATATAGCTCCTATTTTACTAAATGAAAAGGTTTATCTAACAAAAGAGCAAACAGAGATAATTAAAGCCCCATTAGAATTTTTTTTTATTAATAGAAGCAATTCTGAAAAAGAAACTTTGATTCACCAGATGTTTACAGAACAATATCCTACAACATCTGAACAAATGGACCGTTTCTTCGATCTAATTAAGGTAACCAATGAGTCTAAATTTCATATAACTGATTTTCTTCTTAATACAATTCATAAGGATATATTTTTAATGAATGATAATGAAATTAAAGATATGATTTCAAAAGCAATAAATGATCTTATAAAAGCACATGGAGAAATTCTTACATTTTTTCTTTCTTGGCTCAAATCTGAATATAAGACAGTTTATATTAATGATTATGTTTTGGAAAAGCGGATATCAATTAAAGAAAAAGGACAAGCTTATGATATAGATGAGTATCTTGAATTATTATTTTATCTTTATAACAAAGAATATATTGAAGAAAATGATATGTACAAAAAAGCTGCAAATTCAAAAAATTATGCAGATACATGGTTGTATCTTTCAATGTATTATATATGTGCTCTTAGAATTACAGACTTAAAACGTATAAAACATCCAATACTACCTAAAGTTCCAGAATTAGTTATTCAAGAGATAAGGGAAGGAACTTTTTCTGAATCTGATGCACGTAAAGTACTTCTAACAATTACTTGGAGACTTTGTGTATTACCTTTGACGCCCCATAAAACAGAAAGAAACAGCGGTATATCCTCCGTTAAATTTACTGTTCCTGAAAGCTGTGAAATACATATCGGTACACTATTTGCGCTCTGTGAAGCACATAGACAAATAGAAGGCATCCCAGACGATGTGCCATTAATTCGTAATATACAAACATATGAGGAAATTACAAGTTATATGGGTGAAGAGATTGGCTCATTATTCCTCGAAGCAAATTTCCATTCACGTTCTGCTAATAAATCATATCTACAATCAATATATATGCTTACCGATGATATTCTTAGTTCAGAAGCGGATATGCCTAATGTAAAAGGATACATATTAGCAGCACTAGCAAGGAGTCATAAAGGGTCATATGGAGAGTTTGCTAGAACAACAGAAGTATACCTTAAAGATGCAAAACTATCTGGACTAACACCAGAATTCGTTGCAATGGAATTGTTTGAACGTGGTGTTCTATCATTTGTTCCATCTATGCTACTAAAAATGATTTCAGGTGGTCAATATAATAAACTAACGGTTCATAAACAGACGGAATTAGTCAAAATTCTAGATATGAGTCCAGGTGAAATTGAACGTACAATTAAAATAGTATATAAAGCAAAATCCGAATCAAAAAAGATGGTGAATTTACTGTTACAGAATACATCAAAGGATTCACTTTTAGAGATATTACATAGAATTGGTTCTGGTTCAGCATTTAGTAAACAACCAGAATGCCTTTGCCTTCTAACTGCATTGAGAAAAGTCTGCCCTTATAGTCAAAGAATGCATTGTATAGGTTGTAAATATGAAATTAGTACAAAATCCACTGTCTTTTTAATTACCACTGAATATAACAGGCTTATGAATTTATTTAATAATTCTAAAACAATACAAGAAAAAGAAAAATACAAAAAAATTATTACAGAGGTAGTATTACCTTCAATGGATGAAATGCTTACTTGCATTAAGGAGCAATATGGTCAAGATACCTATGAAGCATTTGAAAATATGATAAAGGAGCATATTACATGAATACAAATACAGCTGAAAAGATAATGTTTCGAACTATACTATCTGTTCCGAATTTTGATACTTCTAGCCTAATCAAAGCAAAAGAAATATTTAACAACTATATAAAAGAAAAAGTATTTATTCAATGTAAGTTTGAAGATCCTATTTGGTATACAACAGATGAATACTCCAATATAGGTATTCATTACAATTTTAATAAAATTACTTATAAACGCTATTATGAATCCATATTGGGGCTAGAATTCAAAGAGTTTGTAGATTATGTAAAAATATTCATTGCTTATACAATGGGTAAAAATGTACTACATACGCTTCAAACTGTAACGAATGATATTAAGAGAATAATAAGAACGAATCCCTCTGAATTATTAAGTGAAAGTGTAGTACTTAAAATTGCTGTTCCTAGTCTATGCATAAATTTCTTTTCTATGCTACCAGATAGGGGAGATATAGATGAGCTTGACAGAATTCTTAATGTACTCGATCAGTATTCTGCAATAAATTATAGTAATAACACAGATAAAAAACGAACACTAGCTCAATTTGATAGTTATTTTCTATTCAATGATATAATTAATGATTATTGGAAAGATGATATTCCGAATGAACAACGCCTTTTCTTTTATCCACTATATCTTTGGTGGAAAATAACTGGAGTCATTCCTCTACGTCCAAGAGAATTTATACTTACTCGAAGAAAATGTATTACAAAATGCGAGGATGGATACTATCTTTCGCTTAGAAGAGATAACCTAAAGGGTAAATCGAAAAGTGTTTCATATAAAATATGTGATGATTACTACGAGGTAACATATAAAATTCCTGATACTCTAGCTTCAGAAATACTAAAGTATATAGAATTCACTAAAGAATATGAAGATACAGATTTAAATACCCTATTTATAGCTGATCCTCATTACAAGCATTGGAAACAAAAGAAACACTCTAACAGTAGATATTTTACCTATATCAATATGAATACTGTTATGAGATACTTCTTTCATGATGTTATCGAAGAAAAGTATCATTTAGAAGTTGTTTATGACCGTATTGGTGGTCATTTAAAGGAGGGGGAGATAAACTATATTAATTTGGGGGATACCCGTCATCTCGCATTAATTAACATCATGGCAGAGGGGGGGACTCCAGTCACTGCTATGATACTTGCTGGACATGATAACATTGAAATGTCTGCCCATTATTATTCCAACATAACAAATCTTATAGAATGTAGAACATATAAACAGTACAGACTTGTTATGAAAGGTGATGTTACTTACCAGTTAAGTATTGCAAGAAAAGAAATGGTAAAGAATTTAGATTGTTCTGTTTTAGTATCTGGAGGACAATGTCATTCTAAAAAATTTATGAATAATGATATTAGTGATTGTCTAGAATGTGCTGGACCTTCAGGAGAACTTGGTTACTGTCCAAGTTGTAGATTTTATAGAAAAAAAGGAAGTGAATATTTTTCAATGGATTCGGATTCTATATACAAACGAAAATAGAAGATGATTGTAAAGTACTTGAAAAAGTAATAAAACTAGTTCGTCTAGGAAAAGGTAAACAAGAAGATATAGGCGAGGCTATGTTGAAACTTCAAAGTAGTTCTTACAGTTATCAAGAGTATCTCAACGAAAAATTATCTGAATTGAATACTGAGGGAGAAAACATATGGGAAGAAAGAAATTAATTACAGATGATTTGTTGATTTCAATGATTGATGAATTCTTTTATCGTATATGTGAAGGTAATGCTGCAAAATTGAAAATACCTGCTATTGGCAACTATTTACGTGAACATAATTACCCCAATTTAAAAGATTATGTTATACGAAGAAGTGAAGCAGCTATGTTACATGTAAATGAGTTAAAAAAATCTCAAGAAAATGAAAGTATTGCTACCGTTGTAATATATAAATCCATTGATGCAAAAGAATTTATAAATCATAACAGAAACGAAAAGCAATTAATTCAATCTTTAACAGAATTAAGCCTTTATTATAAAAAAGTGACAGATGCCGCAACACTAATTAATGATAAGTATAATAAATTAAGAAAAGACTACGATACATTAAATGAAGAGAGAAAATGTACAATTGAAGAATTAACTGCTATGAATAAAAAGTTTGCGGAAATCAGCAAGGAGAATATTGACCTTACTAGAGCAAATATTGCAATGAAGAAAATGATAGATACATATATATATCCAGAAATAGCAAATGAACTATTAAAGAAATCGGGGTTTGTTAAGGAAACACAAGGGATATTGAAACCAGAAGCTGTTGAATATAACTTAATCAAGGCGGATACTGAACTTAAATCTACTAGTAAAGTCATTCAAGGTTTATTCGATAAGTTTAAGGAGTGATTTTTATTCTTACATTAAGAGAACTAAATCCAGAAGCTGCTGAAATGTGGGCATACGACTTAAATGATCCTATTATTACTCCAGATAATATAGCTGGACGTTCAGATAAAATAGCATTTTTTAGATGTTTAGCAAATAGTAAACATGTATTTAAAAAAAGAGTAGGGAAAATGACTTCTGATGACGGAAATTCCTATGGCTGTATATATTGTAGTGACAATGCCAAAAGAGTATTCCCTGGAGAAACTGATTTATTATCAAAATGTCCTGAAGCACGTGATATGTGGGATTATGATAAGAATAAAGATATTAATCCAGCAAATGTTCTCCCAAAATCAAGCAAGAAAGCTTTTTTTAAATGTAATAAAGGACATAGTACATATCGGAAAATACAGGACTTTTATCGTTCCCCAAAATGCACAATATGTGAGCACGAAAAAACAAAGCTAATATATAATTTCCCAAATACAAGTCTATTTTGGAATAATCAGAAAAATATAAATATAGATATGAATGAGATTGGAAAATCAGCTAACACCATTATAGATCTTAAGTGTCCAAATTGCAAATACGATTGGAATGAAAAGGCTAGAACATGGTTTAATAGAAGATTTTGTCCCTGTTGTGGATTTGATGGCACAAAAGAAAGTATTAAGAAAAATAGTACATATATAAAGAAACATCCTAAAATTACATTTAGAATGGCAAATCCACAGGATGCTGAAATGTGGTGTTATGATCTTAACGGTGACAAGACTCCAGATAACGTATTATATACCTCAAAAATACAAGCTTATTTTATGTGCAAAAATGGTCACAAGTTTAAAACATCAATAGCAAACATGACTATATCAAAAGGTAAGTCTAGAGGTTGTCTTTATTGTAAAAACACTTCAATAAAAGCATATACAGGAGAAAACGATTTATTTACCTTATGTCCAGAAGCAAAGGAAATGTGGGATTTTGATAAGAACAAAAAAATAAATCCGGAAGTTTTGATTCCTACATCCCCTGTAAAGGCATATTTTAAATGTTCTTTTGGGCATGAGTCTTATGTTAGTGTTAGTAGTTTTTATAAAAATCCAATCTGTAAAAAATGTAATATAATTCAATCTAAAAGTATTGTTGCAAAAAGACCAGATGCTTTAGTGTATTGGGATTATAGTAGAAACACCTTATCACCTGAAGAAGTAACGCCGTTTTCCAATGAAGAAGCTTATTGGAAATGTCAAAGATGTGGTTACGAATGGAAAGCCATTATTGCCAATCGACTAACATCTTTAAAGAATAAATGTCCAAGTTGTGATTTAAGAAGAGTTTATAATAAATCACAAGATAAAGCGATAACATTTAGAACTCAGAAACCTGAAGCTGCTAAACTATGGATTGATGATATGAATAACGGTATAACACCAGATAACGTAGCTCCTAAATCTGGTAAAACCGTATATTTAAAGTGTGAAAATAATCCTGAACATATTTATTCAAAACATATCTACGAAATACCTAATAAGAAGCCTTACGGGTGTCCTTATTGTCAAAAAAGAAGAACTGTTGCATTTCCAGGAACAGATGATGTATTTACAATCTGTCCAACAAGTAAAGAAATGTGGGATTGGGAAAAGAACAAAGAACTAGATCCATATCATTTACTACCTGGTTCAAGAACAAGTGCTTGGTTTATATGTGAAAATGATCACAACTTTAAAAAAAGAATTCTTGAATTTGTTGAATCACCATCTTGTCCAGTGTGTAAAAAAATAAAGTATTCTATATCTAGTTACCCACATTTGATTAAGCAATGGCATTTTGAAAAGAATAAAGGTATTGATGTTAATTTAATGCCAGCTTCTACTAAAAAGACCGTTTGGTGGAAATGTAAAAAATGCGGTTACGAGTGGGAAGCTCAAATATGTTCAAGAAGACTTTCTAAAGGATTATGTCCATGTTGTGAAACCAGGATTATTGTTAAGGCGGGGATTACGGACTTATTTTCTATGGTTCCTGATTTAAAAGCTGATTATGACTTCAGTAAAAATACAAATATAAATCCAGATAAGCTTTATGTGAGTGATAGTACAAAAGTTTGGTGGAAATGTAACAAATGTGGGTATGAATGGAAGGCTTCTCCCACTTCAAGACTTATTTCCAGAGAAAATAATTATGAAATTAAAGAGTGTTCAGCCTGTGCAGGTACTATCAGAACAAAGCCTTATGTTGAATTATATCCTGATTTACGTAAAAGATTTAATGAAAGAAAAAACGGGTTTCCAGTGGAAGAACTGCAGTCCTCAATGCTCACACAGAATTTATATTGGACTTGCGATGTTTGCAAAAAAAATTTTACTACTACTTTAGCTACAATGATACGCAGTTATTCTTCTAAATTTCATGGTTGCTCTTACTGTAGTAGAACGATTATACCCAGAGAAGAGTCTTTTGGGTTTCTGTATCCTGTTCTTATGAAAGAATATGATCCAGAGAATACAGTAGATGCATATGAATATTCACCAATTTCTCCCAAAATAGTTAAGTGGATTTGTAAAAACAATCCTAATCATAAGTGGGAAGCTTCTTTTATAAAACGAAAGGGTTCTTATGGTGGTTGTCCAGAATGTGAACTGACTGAACGTTTACTACTAATAAATGTACGCCCAGATTTAGAAGAGTATTATGATCTATCAAAAAATGATATACCATTTTCATCAATAACTTACATGTCAAATAAGAAATTTTGGTGGAAATGTAAAATGAATCATTCTTTTAATTATCGTGTTTATTCCTTAAGTAAATATGATTCTTTTTACTGTCCTATTTGTAATAATGTACTTTTAGAAAGCGGTTTTAATGATTTCGCGACGAAATATCCTGAGTTTGTCCAATATTTTGATAAGGATAAGAATATGTTTTCTCCATATGAAATTCGCTTCAACTCTAAAACATCAATATGGTGGACTTGCGATAATGGACATAGTTATCAACAAACAATATATAATAGAATACAGAATAAAAATTGTTCTGTCTGTAGTCGAAGTATTGTAATTCCGGGTACAAATGATTTTCTATCTAGTAATCCAGGTATTGAGAAAATATGGGGACCTGATAATGATAAAAAACCAGAAGAATACTCTGATATTACTTCAGCTGAGATGGATTTTCTTTGTGAGAAAGGTCATCATTATAAAACATTTGCATATCGTATACGAACTAATGGAACTCAATGTCTAGTTTGTCAAAATATAGTTTTTTTACCAGGTGTTAATTCTTTTGCAGATAAATATCCTGAACTATTAGATGAGTGGAGTGACGCTAACGAAATAAAACCAACTGAGATTATTTGCAATTCCAGTACTAAT
This sequence comes from Anaerosporobacter faecicola, assembly GCF_012070565.1. Lineage (GTDB taxonomy): Bacteria > Bacillota > Clostridia > Lachnospirales > Lachnospiraceae > Anaerosporobacter > Anaerosporobacter faecicola. Next base: position 292,629 of record NZ_JAAQRO010000009.1, on the reverse strand, counting down.
GTAAAATGGATATGTCCAACTTGTCATGGCCTATATGAACATCAAATTAACGAGCGAAGTAAAGGTGATATGTGTTGTCCATATTGCAATAATAATTTAGTCAAAGCAGACTTTAATTCATTTGCTGCTAAAGCACCTAAAGAATTAGTTGCTCAATGGAGTTTAGATAATAAAAAAAGACCGACTGAAGTATTATATCCTACAGGAAAATATTATAAGCGGTTGTGTATTAAATGTAATAATTCATATCCACAGAAATTAAGTGATTGGAAAATTGATGATAATTCCTGTCCTTATTGTAATGATAAAGAAACATTAGCAGGCTTTAATTCACTTTTAGATACTCATAAGGAACTTGTAAAAGAATGGAGTAATAATAACGAATTGGCCCCTGATAAATACAGAAAGTCAACAACCTATTATGTCTTATGGATATGCCCAACTTGTCATGGTGAATATTCTGCTAGAATATGTGATAGAGAAGTAGGTGATAATTCTTGTCCTTATTGTAAAGGAAAAAAAGCATTAACAGGATTTAATACATTTAAGACTAAACACCCTGATTTAATGAAAACTTGGGACTATATAAATAATTACATACTACTCGATCCAGATACAATATTGGATAAATGTGATTATTTAGTGTGGTGGAATTGCGATAAAGACCCCTCACATAAATACTTAATGTCACCAAAACGAAGAATCCAAAATCAAATACGTCACATCGAATGCTGTAAAGTATGTAAAGGTTATAGGCGAAAGAAACATCATTACATATAAAAATACGGAGCAATTTTAAGATATGCTCCGCATAAAATAAAGTACATTTCATGAGTATTTTTCTAGTTATTATATTTTTACTTTTCACGTTTATAAAGTACATTTTTTCTTTTTTTATCAAAAAAATTTTTTTTACTTATACATGATTTACTCTCGCAATCGAACAGCATCCTTGGCACTACGTCTACGTTCTTCTTCAAGAGCGGCGTAGTGCTTTCTTGTTGTATTGACATCCTTATGGCCAAGAACATCTGCTACAAGATAGATATCCCCTGTTTCACGGTACAGAGATGTACCATAGGTACTGCGAAGTTTATGTGGCGTAATTTTCTTCATTGTAGTTACGGTACTGGCGTATTTCTTTACGAGTAATTCAATACTGCGAACGCCCATTCGTTTCTTCTGAAGAGATAGAAAGAGCGCATCTTCATGTCCCGTAGCTGTAACGAGTTCCTTTCGCTGCGACAGGTACACTTGTAGAGCTTCCGTAACTTCTTCCCCAAAATAAACGAAAGCTTCATAACCACCTTTTCGCGTTATCTTAATTCTGCTATTATTAAAATCAACATCTTGAAGATTCAATCCCACACATTCAGAAACACGAATTCCTGTTCCCAACAATAAGGTCATGATTGCAAGATCCCTTTCCTTTGTTTTTGTATGAAAGGCTTGTTGCTTTTCTGTCAATCGATTGCCCGATTCAACCGTATCTAGTAAAGTTGCTACTTCATCAACATCAAGGCGGATAATTGCCTTTTCATGCAGTTTTGGCATGTCAACTTGGAGAACTGGATTTTCATTGATCATCTTATTCTTATGAAAATACCCATAAAAAGAGCGAAGAGCAGCAAGTTTACGTTTGATTCCTCGTTCATTATTGCTATATTCAACACCATCTTTCGTGTATAGCTTTATATAATCAAGATATTCTTCAATATCCGTTGATTCTAATTGGGTTAAAAGTTCAATTCCAAACTCTCGAATGGGTTTGTCACGATAGTTCGGATTGTTAACTTGTATGAACTCAAAAAATGTATGGATATCAATCGCATAGGCAATTCTAGTCCTTGGAGCCGTACGGTTTTCGATACCACGAAAATACGTTGCTACATAAGGTGGCATATCTTTGATCAATTCTCTTAATTTTTTAGTATTCTCTATATTCAGCTGTTCCTGATACGTTTTTTCTTTCATCAGTAGGACTCCATTTCTTATCAATATCGTACATATATTCTGGTTAAATTATATCACATCTATTTGGCGAATGATAGAATAAGATCACTTGATTGATTTCTTTAAGCTTTAATCGACGCATTGTTTAATGCAATTGGTAAAATAGTACCATATTATAGTGATTTAAGAAGATATATTCATAACAGGTCTTTACAGAAGTACTAAGAATGCGATATAATGTAAATAAATGTTAAGTACATCAATAATTTGTCTGTTGTGTTATTGGTTTATAATGAATTTATTATTAACGTTAGCATATTTCTAGTATCTTTCTACTTTCTATCCTTTTAATTGATCATAAAATACCCCTTACAATGAAGATAATAAGACCAATACACATTTGACTTCTGTATACATTCTGTCTCGTTATTAAATTACTTCAGATCACCAATATACTTTTACCAATAAGAGAGCAAACCATTATTGTTGGATTTGTCTGCTAAAACTTTGAGAATAAAAGATTATGCTCATAATGTTTTCTGTATAATTTCTTTTAAGTAAAAAAACAAGCTGAAATTTAAGTTGAAAATCTTGAAAAAGCTTGTAAATACAATACTTTTCAACTCTATAAATTTACTTAAAAATATTTTGTTAAGTATTTTCATTAGGTAATTTGCATAAATACGCGCTATTTTTGTACAGATTTTAGTGCAATATTCCTTGACGAAAGGTTTCGTATGAAGTAAGATATAGTAAAGATGGTAATAAATGGGCCATCATACAGAAAGGATGAGAAATTGTGAATAAAAGAAATCGAATCATTAGTATGATTAGTTCGATACTCATTTGGGGTTCTGGTCAATTCTTTGTTTGTAAACAAAGAATAAAGGGATTAATTCTCTTTTTATTACAACTGATCTTTGTTGGCATAGAGTTATTCAGTGGTTACTGGCTAGAAGCATTATCTGGACAAATCAAACATTTTACCATTCGGTTACATGGTGGATTCTTTACGAAAGGAATATGGGGATTTATTACCTTAGGAACCAAAGAGGGTGGTCGGAATGGAGATCATTCGACCATGCTTATGATCACAGGAATCATAACAATATTAGTATTAATCGTTGTACTTGGAATCTACATATATAACATTCGAGATGCATATAAGATGGGTAAACTCCTAGATGAGACAGGACATTGTTTATCCACGAAAGAATACTTTAAAAGTGTTTACGCAAAGTTCTTTGCTTATGTTATTTTAATCCCAATCGTGATCTTCATTACCTTTGTGGTAATCATGCCAATTATATTTGCAATCTTTACAGCATTTACAAACTATAACAGCAATCATTTACCTCCAGGAAATCTCGTTCGTTGGGTAGGATTTGATAACTTTAAGAAATTGTTTGAGATACCAATCTGGTCCAGCACTTTCTTTTCTGTCCTTCGTTGGACTGTTATTTGGGCTGTACTGGCAACATTTTCTACATACTCTTTAGGAATGTTTCAAGCAATTTTGCTCAATAGCAAATATACCAAATGTAAAACATTATACCGTGGAATCATGATACTTCCATGGGCAATTCCACAACTGATATCTTTGTTGGTATTCCGTAATTTCTTGAATGGGCAATTTGGACCAGTTAGTAAATTTTTAATGGATATTGGATTGACTGATCATCGTATTGCATTTTTATCCGATCCATTTATCGCGAAAGTAACCATACTAATCGTTAATCTCTGGTTGAGTTTCCCGATGTTTATGATTATGATTCAAGGAATTCTATCCAATATTGATAAGAGTATTTATGAAGCTGCTGAAATCGATGGTGGTGGAAGTGTTAAGATTTTCTTCCACATTACGTTACCATTGGTTCTACGATCCACCGCTCCATTGATTGTTATGAATCTTGCAGGTAATTTTAATGGATTTGGTACAATTTACTTTCTTACCAATGGTGGTCCGGTTAACACCAACTACCAATTTGCAGGAGATACCGATATCTTGATCTCTTGGATTTACAAATTAACATTGGATCAACGACTATACGATATGGCAGCAGTTATGAACATCATGATCTTTATCTTGATTGCTGCGGTTTCAATTTGGAACTTCAGACGTACACAAGCATTTAAGGAGGTGGAATAATATGTGGAAGAAACGATTGAAGATATTTTTAATTAATGCAGAACAGATTCTTGTTTCAATCCTAGTACTTGTTCCTGTTGTCTGGATCATCATGTCCTCCTTCAATAAAGGAAAGAACTTATCAACAGCAAGCTTTATTCCAAAAGAATTCACCTTATCAAATTATGTTGATTTATTTACAGAAAATGAATTTGGACATTGGTTCGTTAACAGTTTATCCATCGCTACACTTAACGCATTCGTATCCGTTGCATTAATCTTATTAACTGCGTGGGTTTTATCACGCTTCAAGTTCAAAGGAAAGAAAACTGGATTGTTAACCTTATTGGTTTTATCCATGTTTCCTAGTTTCCTTTCCATGACAGCAGTATATACCTTATTTGTTGTACTAGAATTGGTAAATAAACCAATTGCTTTGGTAATCCTTTATGCGGCAGGCGCAATACCATATAACGTTTGGTTAGTAAAAGGATATATTGATGGAATTCCAAGTTCCTTAGATGAAGCAGCTTACATTGATGGTAGTAGCAAGTTTAATACATTTCGTAAGATTATCGTTCCAATATCAAAACCAATTATTGTATATTGTGCCGTATCACAGTTCATGATGCCTTGGATGGATTACATTGTTCCAAATCTAGTCTTATCTGGTAACAAGAATAAAACGGTAGCCGTAGGATTGTATTCCATGATTTCTACTGATCAAGATGCAAACTTTACGCAATTTGCTGCTGGAGCAGTTGTTGTTGCAATTCCAATTACGATCATGTACCTAATCTTCCAGAAGTTCTTAGTGCAAGGTATTGTTGCAGGAGCATCAAAGGAATAGAGAAAAATAACCCAAAAAGGAGAGAGAAGATATGTATAAGAAAAGTAAAAAATTAATAGCACTTTGTTTATCAGTTATGTTAATCAGCGGTCTAACCGGATGTAAAAAAACGATTCCGGAAGAGCAAGAAGTTTTTACAGGAAGTGGAGCTGCTAACGTAAATGAAATGGTTCCTGAAAAAGATGCAAAATTAGTGTTCTGGGCGAGTGATAAAGAATACGGAGAAGCCATAGGAAAAGCGTTCGAGGAAAAATATGGGGTACCTGTAACCGTTGCCCAAGAAGGTATGGGCACCGTAGATAAGATTGCATTAAGTGGTCCTTCTGGCGAAGGTGCTGATGTTTTTATTACTGGTCACGATAATTTTGAAAAAGGGATGTCCTCTGGTGTATTCATGGAATTAGAAGATGCAATTGTTGATGAAATGAAGAGTAAAGTACCAGAATCAGGGCTTAATACAGTTCTTAGTGACGGTAAGTTTTATGGTATTCCAATCTCCATTGAAGTAAACTGTTTATTCTACAACAAAGATTTAGTTGAGACACCTGCTTCTACTTTAGAGGAGATTATAGAGGGTGCAAAAACTTTTAATGATGTTCAGAACAACAAGTTTAACTTGCTGTGTACCATTGGTGATGGCTACTACGAATTTCCATTCCTTTCTTCTCAAGGATTCCAATTGTTTGGAGAAAATGGAGATGATCAAGACAATCCAGGCTTTGATACAGATGAATTTGAAAAAGGACTGGAATTAATTTCTGAATTACATGACATTATGCCAATTACTTCTGCTGATCTTAACAACAAGAGTTCTTTAAAAGCAAACTTCATGGAAGGTAACGTTGCTTATTTTATCTCTGGACCTTGGGATGTTACACAAATTCAAGAAAGTGGTATGAATTTTGGAATTACAGAATTACCAACCTATCAAGGAAAACAGTTAACACCATTTGCAGGTGTACAATGTGCATTCGTTTCCACATTTACAAAATATCCAATAGCAGCAGAATTATTAGCAAACTTCTTAATCAGTGATGAAGGTGCAAGTATTCTTTATACAGAGAATAATGGTATCACTACGATCAGCGATATTTCTAACGTTGAGGGATTATCAGCAGATCCTTACCTACCAGCATTCGTTAACCAATTTGAAAACTCTATCCCAATGCCAAGCGTTAAGAGAATCTCATACTTCTGGTCAATTGCAGCAGACATCGATCGTGCTGTTTTCGATGGTCAGATTACACCAGCAGAAGGAAGAGCAAAAGCAATTGAAAACTGGGAAGCTTTATTAGCGACAGAGTAACAAATGATGACTAGATGTAACTGAAAGGAGCAAACATGAATAAAGAAGCACTCTATCATTGCTCAAAAAGTAATTATGCATATCCATATTCTACAACAGATATACGAATCCGTTTTCGTACTGCAAAAGATGATGTAAATGAGGTTCGTCTCTATTATGGTGTCAAATTCGATTGGGCAAATAAAACATATCAAATAATGGAAAAGATTGGCTCTGATACATACTTTGATTATTATCAATATAATATTAGGCAAGAGGATGTTCGCTTGGGATACTATTTTGAAGTAATCACAGATCAAGAAGATTTGTTCTATACAGAAGCAGGAATATTAGATTCTTTTGATGATAATCGTGCGCATTGCTTATTCTTTCAATATCCAAGCGTACATGATTTAGATTTACCTCATAAACCAAATTGGTATAGCGATGCCATATTTTATCATATATTCGTAGAGCGTTTTGCAAATGGGAATCCCACGATTTCACCAGAACATCTTGTACCATGGGATTCTGATCCAAAGCCAAAATCTTTTTATGGCGGAGATCTAGAAGGAATACGACAACACCTTCCTTATCTGCAAGATCTTGGTGTTACCGCACTATACTTAACACCAATTTTTAAGTCCATCTCGAATCACAAATACGATACGATTGATTATATGGAAATTGACCCTCATTTTGGTGATAAAGAAACTTTTCGCTGTCTCGTAAATGAAGCACATGATAAAGGAATTCGAATTATTCTAGATGCTGTGTTTAATCATTGTAGCGAACAATTTGCACCATTCCAAGATGTATTACAAAAGGGAGAAGAATCCAAATACAAAGATTGGTTTCGGATTAAGGAATTCCCTGTTAATCAAAAGGAGCCAAACTATGAAATGTTTGCAACTGTTCCTTATATGCCTCGGTTGAACACGGCAAATAAAGAAGTACGTGATTATCTCTTTGATGTTGTTCGTTACTGGACAATGGAGTTTAAGATTGATGGTTGGAGACTTGATGTTGCAGATGAACCTGATCACTGTTTCTGGCGTGAATTTCGAACGGTAGTAAAAGAGATGGATCGTGACCTTGTTATCATTGGTGAAGTATGGCATGATTCACTGCCTTGGTTATTAGGTGATCAATTTGATACTGTTATGAATTATCCTATTACCCACCAAGCCATTAATTATATGGCAAAGGGAACAATCAACGCTAAACTTTTTTCAGAAGCACTAATGATGCAACTAATGAAATATCCGGATCTTGTGAATGAGATGATGTTCAATCTACTAGACAGCCATGATACCGAACGCTTTTTGTTCATGTGCGATGAAAACAAGCAGAATCTAAAAAATGCAGCAGCATTTCAATTCGGATATTTGGGTACACCATGTGTCTATTATGGAACAGAAATTGGCTTAACAGGTGGATATGATCCGGGCTGCAGAAAAGGATTTAATTGGAATTCTAAAGAATGGGATAAGGATCTCTATAATTGGTATAAGAAGTTAATTCAAATTCGGAAATCGGAGAATACACTTCGTTATGGATCCGTATCATTCCAAAGTACCAATGAACTATTTATAATGAAACGTAGTTTTGAAGATACCGACATCTATGTTGTAATTAATCAAACGGATCAAGTACAAGGTTTACCATCGGTCATCTTACAATCCAAGTGGACAGATCTATTAGAAGATCGCCCTTTGGAGCGTAATGAGATAATGCCTTTTACGGCACATTATTTTAAAATAAGTAAAGGAGAGTAATTATGAAAAAGAAATTGGAGAAGGTATTAAGTTTTCTACTTGTTTTTGCTTTTGTTATTATGGGATGTACATTAACCAATATGAAGGCAAAAGCAGCCGATAACACAAATGCAGAAACAGACGCTGCAACAGATGAAACAAGCACATCATCTGAAGCTGGTAATGTTGTGAAGATCTATTACAATACAGCTGACGGTTGGGAAGCAGTTAATATATGGGCTTGGACAATTGAAACAACCATTGACCTTGCAAAAAATCCATGGCCAGGAGATGCTATGACAGATGAAGGAAACGGATGGTTTTCTGCTGAAATAACTGCAGATGAAAAAATCGGTGTATTATTTACTGATAATGCCGGTGGTCAAACTTCTGATTGTAAAGATCTAGAGCCAGGTAAAACATATTGGATCACTAATGGAAGTGAAGACTTATTGAATGATTCAGGAATGGGTGGTGGCGTAAGTCTTACTATGGCAACAGAACCTCAAGCTGGTTGGCCAGAAGGTCCAGCTGCGGAAGAAGCTACTACTACAACAGCAGAAGCATCTGAAAAAACAGATAGCAATAATGTAATGTTATATGTAATCATAGCTGTAGTTGCTGTTGCAGCAATCATTGTAGTTGTTGTATTAACCAAAAAGAAAAAGGGAGCAAAGTAATAGATTCTATCTATTACAGCCATCAGCATTAGATATCAACAAAAGGGAAGGAGGGTAGTCAATCAGTCTGCATCAGGATTGATAAGAAGCTGATTACAAGGAGTACCAACATACACAAGACGAAGGAGCTGTTCCAATGTTTTAACAGCAGTAATAGCCTTCGTCTTGTTTTTTATTGATATCGTTTTGGTATCAGGTAACAAAAGATTAGATTTGTCAAGCGAAGTAATTACAACAATCTGATCATTACGAATATAACGTTCTACTTCTAAACCGAGAATCTCACCTAGGACAACTCCCTTTTTGTTCTGATGCTGAAGGAGAAATTCTCGAAGGTTATTCTTCATATCATTTACAAATATATGTTCAGGTTGGATTGATTTTGTAATGATATCTTTTAGTTCTTCATTCAAGATATCTTCCATGATTAAAAAAATGTCATCTTCTTCAAGTAATCGTTTTGCCCTAGAAATAATCAAACTATAGTTGGGATATATTTTACAAAACAGGGGATCATTGATTTCGCAATCTAAGAAGATAATTGGTACATAATATTTATTCGTTACTTTTCTTACATCCTCTGAACGGATATCAATAATAAATGCTGCATCGAGAGAGCGTTTTGATATGATATCGGCCTCTTCTTCAAATGCTTTTGTTGTTGCGATCACTGTATCATAACCCAACAAAGATAATTGCATCTGAAGTTCAATTGCCAGATCATAATAAAGCATTTTTTTGCTTGATGCATTCCGTTTATTCCAATTAATAATAATACCGATCAAATTACTTTTAGGGTGCGTTGTACAACGATTAATATTTGGTACATAGTTTAATTTCTTTGCAGCTTCCAACACTTTGATGCGAGTATCATGTTTTATGTGTTCTTTTTCTGAATTATTAATTACATAAGAAACGGTGGCAACAGATACACCACACAAGTCTGCAATATCTTGCATTGTTGCTTTATTCTTACTCATGATCATCCTCCATACCAATAATTACTAGAATCCATTGTATCATGAGAAAATTGGAAAAGCAACCAACGAAGTTACTTGATAAAATCAATTCTTTTGAAAGGATAGGGTGATTATTATGATGAATCAATTGCACTGGAATAAAAAGAAACACTCTTATACTAAAAAATTAACGAGCTTACTTTTTGTACTAATCTTCGCCTTTGGTGTAATTTTTACAAATGTACCTGTCAAAGCAGCATCAACTACGACTGATGCTGAAGCATCCAATACAGCGAGCTTTTCAACAGATGTAATTTATCAGATTGTTACAGATCGTTTCTTCGATGGAGATCGCAGTAATAATCCTTCAGGTGAAATATTTGATCAATCCAATATGCAGAAGTATCATGGTGGAGATTGGGCTGGCATTACACAAAAACTGAATGAAGGATATTTCACTGGACTAGGAGTTTCAGCTTTATGGATCTCTTCTCCAGTAGAAAACATTACAACAATTGATCCTTCTAACAATTGTGCATCTTACCATGGATATTGGGCAAAGGATTTCTTCCGCACAAACCCATACTTTGGTTCTCTTAATGATTTCCAAACAATGATCCAAACCGCACATTCTTTAGGAATCAAGATCGTTATTGATTTTGCACCAAACCATACTTCTACTGCTGAATATGGAAATATGACATTCCCAGAAGATGGTGCTCTATATCGTGATGGATCTTATTTAGGTGGATTTACTAATGACCCTCAAGGTTTGTTCAATCATGAAAGCTGGACTGATTTCTCTACTTACGAAGATGGAATTTATCACAGTATGTATGGTTTAGCTGACTTAAATCATCAAAACGCAACCGTAGACGATTACATGAAAGATGCCATTCAAATGTGGCTAGATCTTGGAATTGACGGAATCCGTGTGGATGCAGTAAAACATATGTCATTTGGTTGGCAAAAAAACTGGCTAAGTTCTGTTTATTCTCATAAACCAGTATTCGTATTCGGAGAATGGTTTGTTGGTGGTGTATCAGCAGATTCAGACATGAATAAATTTGCAAATGACAGTGGTATGAGTTTATTAGATTTCCGTTTTGCTAATGCAGTACGTAATGCACTTGGTGAAGGTACTGCAACTATGGAGGATTTATACAATGTAGTAGTTGAAACGGGTTCTGATTTTGAAGAGGTAAATGACCAAGTAACCTTCATTGATAATCATGACATGAGCCGTTTTATGACATTAGCAAGCAATAATTCTCGTTCCCTTGAAAATGCTTATGTAGTCTTATTAACATCCCGCGGTGTTCCTACTATTTATTATGGTTCTGAACAATATGCAACAGGAACAACCGATCCTTATAACCGTGGAGATATGCCATCATTTAATACAAACTCAACGGCATATAAAGTAATCAGTTATCTTTCTCCACTTCGTAAAACAAACCCAGCTTTAGCTTATGGTACAACTCAAGAACGATGGATGAACGATGATATCCTCATCTATGAGCGTCAATTTGGTAATAACGTTGTTGTAACTGCAGTAAATCGTAATCAAAGTAGAAGTACATCAATCTCTGGATTAAATACCAATTTACCACAAGGTACTTATAATGACGTATTAAACGGAACTCTTGGCGGTGGCAGTATAACAGTATCTAGAACAGGTGCAGTCAATACCTTTACATTAGGTGCAGGTCAATCTGCTGTATGGCAATATACGGCAACTTCTTCTTCTCCATTGATTGGTAACGTAGATCCTATGATGGGTATCGCAGGTGACACTATTACTATTACAGGACGTGGATTTGGTTCTTCAGCAGGTTCTGTTAAATTTGGTACCAATGCAGCAACTGTTCTATCTTGGACTGACTCTCTAATAAAAGTAGCAGTACCAAGTATCGCAGCAGGAAAATATCCTATTAAAGTTACATCAGCAGCTGGTACCTCAAGTAACACTTACGGTGGCTTCGAAGTATTAAGTGGCACACAAATATCTGCTCGTTTGAAAGTAAACAATGCATCGACAGATTGGGGTAGTAGCGTATACGTTGTAGGTAACGTATATGAATTAGGTAATTGGGATCCAGCCAATGCAATTGGCCCAATGTTCAATTCCACAAGTACAATCGGTATGTATCCAACTTGGTTCTATGATGTGAATCTTCCTGCTGGACAAACAATTCAGTACAAATTCATTAAGAAGGATGCGAATGGTAACGTTATCTGGGAAAGCGGAAGTAACCATACCATTACTACACCTTCTTCTGGAACTGCAAGTGCAACCACAGATTGGCAAAATTAGTGGTAATCGAATTCGATTCTAATTTTGTGATAGTCTGATCTTATGTAAGCTCTTTATCACTTCTATATGATAAAGAGCTTACAATCTAAATCTCTATATTAATACTTATGGATTAAATAGTCTATGAACTATAATCCATTTTTGTTAGTGAATTCTTGAAAATCCATTATTTCCATAATAAATAATTTAAAATAAATCAATGCTAGGGTCAAAATGACATTTCACATTGTGCTTACACATACGTAAAAATGATGTGTTTACCTAGCAATAATCAGTAAGATACAAAAAACAGTAGTGTACATATTAATTTTCTTCTCTATTTCCTTGAAAGGAGCGATTATATGTTAAAAGAAGCGGTTTTTCATGTTAGTGATGATCCATATGCCTTTCCCATTGGTAATAATGATCTTAAGGTTAGATTGAAAGTGAAACGTTCTGACTTGCAGGCTTGTTACGTTTATCATGGGGATCGGTATGAATGGGATCACAAATACGACGAAATTTCCACATTATCAAAAGTTGCATGGGATGAAAACTTTGATTATTTCGAAGGCGTAATTCATTCGAATACCAAACGAATTCGTTATCAGTTTCAATTAAAAGGCAACGATCAAAAAGAAATGTGGTATGGAGAGAATGGAATCGCAGACACAATGGATAAAGCAGGGATGTTTCAATTCCCTTACATATCAGAAGAAGACCTCTATACGATACCAAATTGGGTTGATGAAGCAGTAGTATACCAGATTTTACCTGACCGTTTCTATAATGCAGATCCATCCTGCAATCCTGCTCATATTGTACCTTGGGATGAAAAACCTTCTGGGAATTCCTTCTACGGAGGTGATCTTCTTGGTATTATTAAAAAACTTGACTACTTAGTTGAACTTGGAATTAATCTGATCTATTTGACACCAATCTTTACATCACCAAGCAATCACAAATACGATACCACCGATTATATGCAAATTGATCCGAACTTTGGAGATTTGAAAACAGCAAAGAAATTAGTGGATCAAGCACATAAAAGAGGCATACGTGTTATTCTAGACGCAACCTTTCATCATTGTAGCGAGCATTTTTTTGCATTCGAAGATGTCATGAAGAAAGGGGAATTGTCTCGTTACAAAGATTGGTTCTATATTAATAGTTTTCCAATCGTTCAAAGTCCAAAACCCAACTATGGTACGTTTGGTTTTTTAGGAAGTATGCCAAAACTAAAAACTCATAACAAAGAAGTGCGCGAGTACTTATTACAAATTGGTTGCTATTGGATTGAAAAGATTGGTATCGATGGTTGGCGGATTGACGTTGCAAATGAGATTGATCATGAATTCTGGAGAATCTTTCGCAAAAAAATTAAAGAGTTGAAACCAGATGCATTGATCATCGGTGAGATATGGCATAATGCAGGTGCATGGTTGCGAGGAGATCAGTTTGATGGAGTTACAAACTATAAATTCCGAGAAGCTGTTCATAGTTTCTTCGCTAGAGGAGATTGTACGGTAAGTGAATTCAATAATCTATTAACGAAAAATCGCATGACATACTCGGAACAAGCACTTCGGACGATGTTTAATCTACTGGATAGCCATGACACAGAACGTTTTTTGACGGATTGCATTCGTTATCGTGATTTTGAAGATGGTGCAACGCCAATTGAATTAATGAAGTTGACCGTTTTGTTCCAGTTAACATACATTGGTATTCCGATTATATACTATGGAGATGAGATTGGTATGATTGGCTCCATGGATCCCGATTGTAGGAAACCAATGATCTGGGATAATGAATTACAAAACCAATGCATACGTACATTTTATGAGAAAGTTATCACATTACGAAAAAACGCAGAAGCGCTTACGAAAGGGAGTTTCGTTACGTGGATTGAAGAAGATACCCAAGGAATATTTGGCTATCTTCGAGCAACCGAAACGCAAACCGTTGGTATTATTTTGAATAACAGTGCCGTTGTTCGTTGTGTGCATACTACAATCCCTTGGAAAAACGAACATAGCAAACTTACAGACCTAATAACTGGAAAAGAGTATCTACGATCAGAGCAGATCACACTCCGAATTCCTCCGTTTGGTGGAATGATTTTATTGTAATGAACTGCAAATTAATGGTATTGATGGTATTACAGCTACAATCCGCATATATAAAGGAGGTTAAGAATGATTAATGTTGCGTTATATCCGTTTGATAAGATAACTAGAGGACTCGTCAAATTCAAAGATTTATTGAATTTCAACATCTATTCAATTGTTGATTTCGTTTATAACATAGGGGAAGATGCTGGTGCAAATATAGACGGTAATGTTCTTGGAATCCCCATACTAGATGATATAAAGAAAGCATTGGAACATGTTGACCTATTGATAATTAATAGTATGAATGGTCCATTTATTAATGATACCTATAAGAAAATATATAAAGAACATCGTGTTGAAGAACGATGTAAAGAAATGCTTGATTATGCAGCGAAAAATGGAATCTCTATTGTGTGCACTCATGATCTTGATGAAAAAACCAACCAATGGTTAATGCAAAAAGAAATTGACATAAGTACCTATCACAAATCAGATGAAGAGATGGAGTCCTTTATTGAAGCATATAGAAATTACGAAAGCTTAGGCAATACACATAAGATTGCCATCTATGCCACCAATTGCTGCCTTGGCAAATACACAACACAACTCTATGCTTTACGTGCATTAAAAGCAAAAGGGAAAAAAGTAGCTGCTTTGATTACCGAACCAGTAGCACCATTATATGATCAATTTGATGCCGACCCAATTAGGCATCGATTACTTGAAAATCCCATGCGTTATGTTCATTATGTTAAATCTTTAATGAAACAGATTGAACAGAAAGGATATTCCTATATGATCTATGCAGATCAGCAGAGTATAACAGGACAATATTTTTTGGAAGAAGCTGCTGCCAATATATCTCTTTTAAAAGCATATGATCCTGATACCATTTTCCTTGTGGTAGGATATGATAATACGAATCTGCAAAATTGTTTGGATCTTATTCGAATCTACTGCAATGGGAAGAAGCCTACTTGCATACTTTTACCAGATTGTATTGAGGTTACTTACGGTGTTTATGAGACAAAAACTCCAGAAGAGATTCAGAAAAGGATACAGGAGCTAAAGGAGACCTTTCATATGGAACAGGTTGTTCTTATCCGTGACATCGAAGGAGTCTTGGCAAAGTTCTAAGTAGCGTCAGAAAGGAGATAGGTGCGTTCGATGATAAATGAAGATAATTTAAGTAGGTGCTTACTATCTGCTAGCACCAAAGAGAAAGGAATTACATTCATTAAAGAAGATGGGATTGATGAGTATATCTCCTACAAACAGGTTTATGTAAGAGCAAAAGAACTCTTATACAGCTTGCGTAATCGTGGAATCAGTGCTGATAATGAAGTTATTCTGCAAATTGATGATCATGCAGATTTTATCTATCTTTTCTGGGCTTGTATTCTTGGTGGAATCGTCCCTGTTCCTCTCCATGTTGGGGTAAACCGAGAGCAAAGGAACCAATTGACACAGGTATTTTCTACACTAAAAAAACCGAAGATCATTACAAGTCATAAAATTTATGAAGAGCTATATATGAAGGAGTGTCATGGATTATCTTTGCCTGACAGAAACAATATGATGCAAGAAACCCTGCTTTTTGAAGAACTTATTGAAGAACTTCCAATCAAACAACCTTCTCAACATACCATACAGGTAATGGATGAAGCAGGGAAAAGGAGTAAAGCTACCGATCTAGCATACATTCAATTTTCCTCTGGTTCCACAGGAAATCCAAAAGGAATTATGATATCACATAAGAATGTACTTACTAACATAGAAGCAATTATCAAACGGGTGCAATGTGAAGACTCGGATTCCGTATTGAATTGGTTACCAATCACCCATAGTTTTTCTTTAGTTGTGGGACATCTTGCCGCAATCTATCGTGGGATTAATCAATATATTATGCCTACAATGGTATTCTTGAAAAATCCGGCAATGTGGCTCGAAAAAGCAAATGAATACAAGAATACAATGTTAATTTCACCGAATTTTGGCTTCCATCACTTTTTACAATTCATGAAGAAGCAATCATCATACTGTTGGGACCTTTCTTGTATCAAGATTATTGCAACAGGCGGAGAACCCATCGATCCTACGCTATGTAAGGAATTCGTTACCTTACTTTTGCCGTATAGTCTTTCTAAAGATTGTATCTGGCCAAGTTATGGCATGTCAGAAGCAACGGTAGCAATCACTGCGCCAATGATGAATGACCCTTTAAGAGTCTTTCATCTTGATCGAAATCATGTATCCTGTGGTGATCTGGTAAGTGAGGTACCGGAAGAAAATGAGAAAGATGGAATGACGATCGTGTCAGTCGGTTATCCTTATGATGCATGTTATGTTCGAATCTGTGATATGGAGGATAACATACTAGAAGAAGATCATATTGGTCACATCCAAATCAAAGGTGCCAATATAACAACCGGCTACTATGAAAATCAACAGGCAAATCACGAAACATTTACGACTGATGGATGGTTACGAACGGGTGATTTGGGATTTTTCCATAAGAAAGCACTCTGTATAACTGGACGAGCCAAAGAGATACTTTTCATCAATGGACAAAATTATTATCCTATGGATCTAGAACGATTGATCAAGGAGCTTCCCGAGGTTTCAAATGATGATTTTGTTGTGTGTGGAGCATGGAATGCTTGTAAACAAAAAGAAGAGATTCTTGTATTTGCATGTACCAAGGAGCCGAATGCCCAATTTGCAAAAAAGGCAACTCTAATACAAACGCATCTTGCACATTCTACAGGGCTAGAATTACCAATTGTTATTCCTATATCAGAATTTCCAAAAGCCAGTAGTGGGAAGATTCAACGATATAAGTTAGTTGAAGCATATCAGAAAGGGCAGTTTAATCAAGTTCTCACTTTACTTCAAACAATCTCTATGAAAGCAACTACTAATCCATATAAAGCAGCAAAAACAGACATGGAACGACAATTGAAATTAATCTGGGAAGATATACTACACATGTCGAATATTAGTATTGACCAAGGATTCTTTGAATTAGGTGGAGATTCCTTAAAAGCGGCAGCAGTAATCAATCAAATCAACCAAGTACTGTTTCTTGATCTCTCTCTTCAAGATCTATTCACTTATACAACAATTGAACAGCTGGCAAACTATCTGTCACATTTACCTCGGAAGGATCATGACAGCAGGCACAGTCTAATAGCAGCTGAACCTGCCGATTATTATCCTTTGTCAGCTGCACAAAAAAGACTATATACACTTCATTCTCTTCAAGAGCATGATATTGCTTATCATATCACGCAGGTTATTGCGTTAAAAGGTCAGATTAAACCTGCTCGAGTTCGATGTTGTTTTGAAGAATTAATAAGAAGACATGAGGCTCTCCGTACCCATTTTGTCTGCATTCAAGGAGAAGTAGTACAAAAAATTGATAAGGCAGGTACTATTTCATTCACCTATCTTGATGCTCCTATAGAAAATCTTGATGCATTCATTGAAGACCATATCGTTCCGTTTGATCTGAGTTGTGCACCTTTATTTCGTGTTCTTCTTATTAAAACAAGCGACGATCTCTATTATTTGGTCTTTGATATCCATCATATTATTGCCGATGGCATATCCATCAGTATTCTATTAAAAGAATTTATTCAGCTTTATCAAGGAAGCATCCTTCCGTCCTTAGCCTATACGTACAAAGATTATGCAGTATGGCAAGTGAAGGAGCAAAACTCGAAACGATTGCAAAAGCAAAAGATATACTGGTTGCAGCAGCTAAAATCCCCAGTACCTGTTATGGCTTTACCATATGATCATAAGCGTCCTTCCATACAACGTTTTGAAGGAAGGACAAAACAATTTGTAATTCAAAAATCCCTGTGCAAACAACTTATGAACTATGCCAAAGATACCCATACAACACTCTATATGGTACTTCTTAGCGCATTTACTCTATGCCTACATAAGTACACCGGACAGGAAGAACTTATCATCGGAACGGTTACATCTGGACGTACGATGGAACAAGTTCATTCGATCGTTGGTATGTTTGTTAATACGATTGCATTACGAAGCCAGCTTTCCATGAGCAAAAGTGTGCGAGACTATGTATTACAGATGAAAGAACGCTCGATTGAAGCATTCGATCATAGTGATTATCAGTTTGAACAATTACTAGATGATCTGAACTTATCACGGGATTTGAGTAGAAATCCATTATTCGATGTGATGTTTGTTATGGAAAATATGGAGCTTCCACAAACGTCTTGTGAAGAATTCTCATGGGAAACATATGATTACCTTCCACTAGGGACGAAATTAGATTTGTCGATGCGTGTCCAGGAGAGGGATGGAGCAATCATTGGATTTCTTCAATACAGCTCTGTTTTGTTTGAAGAACGTACGATGGAACGATTTATCGGCTATTATCTTACAACACTAACCGAATTATTGAAACATGATACAAAACCATGTTCGAATCTTTCTATTATTCCACTTGAAGAACAACGGAAAATCAGCTCACTATTTTCCCACACGAAAATTATACCTCGCCAAGCGATAACCGTATCTCAAGTATTTGAACAACAAGTTCGTAAGACACCAAACCGTATTGCCATTGTTGATGATTCTCAGACATTGACCTATTCTGCATTAAACGAAAAAGCGAATGCATTAGCTCGAACCTTAATTCAACAGGGAGTAAAACCGAATACAATCGTTGCCTTGCTAATGGAGCGAACCGTTGATATGGCAATTGGAATCCTTGGGATTCTAAAAGCAGGAGGTGCTTATCTTCCGATTGATCCAAAGTATCCAACAGAGCGAATCAACTATTTATTAGAAAACAGTGCTGCAACGACTTTAGTTATTGGTCAGGGACTTAATCTTGTCTCGATCTATACAGGAACCGTTCTTTCCATCGAACAAGCAATACAGAATGCAACGGATACTAGTAATCCCACGCCAATTGCTACCTCTACCGATCTCGCTTATGTTATCTATACCTCAGGTAGTACAGGCAAACCAAAGGGTGTAGCGATTGAACACCATAGTTTGCTAAATTATCTTACTTGGTTTATAGATAAAGCCAAGATAACGAAGAGGGATAAAACCATACTATTATCTTCTTATGCATTTGATCTTGGATATACTAGTTTATATTCTGCATTACTAAGTGGTGGTGAGTTGCACATTGTATCACAGGATATGATTCTTGATCCAGAATGTTTACTTAACTATATCACCACTAAGAAGATTACGTATCTGAAGATGACCCCTTCCCTATTTCATATGCTTGTTCATGCAGAACATTTCCAAAGCTCAGGTATAGGGGATACCCTGCGTTATCTTGTACTTGGCGGAGAGACAATTCAGGTAACAGATCTTGTAACGTATCACCAACTGTATCCTACAACTGCAATCATGAATCATTATGGACCTACCGAATGTACAATAGGCTGTATAGCTACAGTAATCGATCTAGAACACCTACAAGAATACGCAGAACACCCTGTGATTGGTTATCCGATTGATAATATGCAAGTAATGATCGTAGACGAACAGAAATGTCCTGTTGGAATTGGACAAACTGGTGAACTTTACATAAGTGGCCCTGGATTAGCAAGAGGCTACCTCAACCGAGAAGATCTAAACCAACAACGTTTTCTGAATCTTCCTGCTTTCCAACAAGAATCGATGCGTTTCTATAAGACAGGCGATCTTGGACGCTTTCTTGATAATGGAAGCATTCAATTCTTAGGGAGGGTAGATAACCAAATTAAAGTGAGAGGATATCGTGTGGAATTAGGGGAAATAGAAGCCATTCTGTCAACTTATCCGCATGTAAAAAAAGTAGCTGTACTTGATCTAGATGATGAAAATGGTAACAAAGAGATCTGTGCTTATTATGAATCAACGGAGAAGCTTTCTGCTTTTGACTTGAGAGCATTCCTAGCAACGAGACTACCTGCATATATGTTGCCAGCATATTTTGTTCCGGTAGAGGAGATTCCATTAACATTCAATGGAAAAATTAATCGAACAGCATTACCAAAACCAACAGAAAAAATGGTTCTAGATTGGAAAGAAGATTCCCCACAAACAGATACAGAAAAAGAATTGTCCAACATATGGTGTGAAATTCTTAAGTTACAGCATGTTGGAATTCATCAAAACTTCTTTGAAATTGGCGGACATTCCTTGCGGGCAACGGTTCTACGTACGAAAATCCACAAACAATTCCACGTAGAACTGCGTATCAAAGATATCTTCCAACATCCAACGATCAAAGAACTTAGTCGTTGTATAGAACAACAACAGACACAAACAAAAACACAAACAGACCTTACCATTCCCTGTGTAGCAGCACAACCATATTATCCAATGTCTTCTGCACAAAAAAGAATCTATGTTCATTCACAACTTGAACCAGAATCTCTCCATTATAATATGCCCGCTGCATTCTCAATAAAAGGCCCCCTTGATCTCCAACGATTACAAACTTCTATTGAAAAAATAGTGAATCGCCATGAGATTTTCCGTACAACATTCCATTTGATCAAGGGAGAGTATGTACAACAGATTCATCCATTTTCTGAAGTATCTCTTAACATGAAGCAAGTGTGGAAACAAAAGGAATGCCATAATCTTTCCCTTGATGAGAGAAGGAAAGCATTTATTCAACCATTTTCTCTGGATTGTTTCCCATTATTCCGTTTCCAGATCATAGAGGAAGACAAGGAACAATATATCTTGTTATTGGATATGCACCACATAATCTTTGATGGTGTTTCCATTGCTATATTCATACAAGAATTAGGTACCTACTATAATGGAGAAACGTTACCACCATTAACCGTACAGTACAAAGATTATGCAACATGGCAACTTAGCAGGCTTACCAGCAAAGAGGGTATAAAGCAGAAACAGTTCTGGTTGCAGGTATACGAACAAGAACCTTCTCAACAAACGTTACCACTGGATTACAAACGACCAGCGACTGCCAATTACGAAGGAAGCAGTCTGCATTTCCAGATTAATGCTTCGATGACTCAGGCGCTTCATGCATTCAATCATAAGACCAAAACAACCATGTTTATGCTCTTGTATGGTGCTTTCAGCATTCTGTTATCAAAGTATTCTACACAAGAAGACATCATCATTGGAACCGCCGAAGCGGGTAGAAATCATTCTGCACTAGGTAATTTGATTGGTGTATTTATCAATACCCTTCCTATACGAACAAATCCCTGTGGTGAATTGACACTATCCGCTTATATGGAAGACATTCGTCGTGTCTGTATTGAAGCATTTAGTAATTCCGAGTATCCATTTGACCAATTACTAGATTCCTTGAAAACAATACATAAGATGGGACAAACTCCATTATTTCGTACAATGTTCTTATTGGAAAATGTAGAAAATGCTCCAATCAACCTGCAAAATCTTATAATCCAACCAATGAAGCTTGAGGATACCACGTCCAAATTCGATCTTATGCTTGTTGCTGAAGAAATCGATGATCATATGACCTTTACCTTCAAATATGCGACGCGTCTTTTCAAGCGATCTACGATTGAACGAATGAAAGAAAGTTATCTATGTATTTTACAAGCATTTATTAACAACAGTGAAAGAACGATTGCTGAAATTGAATATCTGCCATCTAGTGACAAATCCTTACTGCAAAAGACTTGGAATGTACCATCATGTTCGTTCCCAACTGAGAAAAACATCGTTACAATTTTCATGGAACAAGTAGCGAAAAAACCAGAAAGAATTGCCGTTGTCTGTGAAGGTAAACAGCTTACCTATGGTGAGTTGAATCAAAAGGCAGATTGTATTGCTTATCTGTTAAGACAAAAGGGTGTACATAAGGATTCCATTGTAGGCATTCTACTTGATCGTTCTGTTGATATGATTCTTGCAATTCTAGGTATATTGAAAGCCGGAGCTGCCTATTTACCAATCGATGTTTCCTATCCAGCGAATCGAATCCAATACATGTTAGTAGACAGCAAAGCAGTAACTGTACTAACGTATGAATGCTTCGTAAACAAGCTACCATTCATCAATGATTTTATCTGTTTAGAACGCAATGAACTTTATCAATCGAAGCAGAAAGTAGAGGTTATTGACATAGGGCCATCCGATCTCGCTTATGTTATCTACACCTCTGGAACAACTGGTAAACCAAAAGGAGTTATGTTGGAGCATCATTCCGTTGTAAATCTTGTTTATGCACTTAACGAAGCTATATACCAGCCATATCCAGAGCACTTACATATTGCATTACTTGCTCCTTATATATTTGATGCGTCTGTGAAACAGATTTTTGTGTCGCTCTTGTTTGGACATACATTACATATTCTACCAGAAGAAGCTAGGATGGATGGCGAAATCCTTTTGCGCTACTATTTGGAACATGGTATTCAGATTTCAGATGGAACACCAATTCATCTACGAATCTTATCGGAGTGCAAAAGAGAACAGCTTGAACAATTACCAGTACAATGTTTTTTAATTGGTGGAGAAGCGTTACCTTCCAATGTTGTTACCCATTTCTATAAAAACTGTGGCGAAAGAGCGAATGATATCACTATTGTAAATGTATATGGTCCTACAGAATGTTGTGTCGATGCGACAACTTATCCCATTACAACGAGAAACCAGGAGGAAGAAGTGGTAATTGGGCAGCCACTATCCAATATAAAGGTATATGTAATGGATTCGTATCAGAAGCTTGTACCAATCGGTGTCCCTGGTGAACTCTATCTATCTGGGGAAGGGGTAGCAAGGGGATATCTTAATCAAAGAGAATTGACAGAAGAAAAATTTGTAGAAAATCCTTTCCAGAAAGGAACCGTAATGTATCGAACAGGAGATCGTGTGCAATGGACAGAAGCAGGAACCCTTCGCTATCTTGGAAGAATCGATCAACAAGTGAAGATTCGAGGTTTTCGAATAGAACTTGGAGAGATTGAAAAACAATTATTACGAGTACAAGGAGTGAAAGACGCAGTTGTTATAGCCAGGGAAGAAGGGGATTGTTCCTACCTATGTGCATATATAACTTCCAAAGAAGAGATACCAACCGATACCCTTCGTATGCAGTTGTCCAAGGATTTACCTCCTTATATGATACCATCGTATTTTGTAAGACTTGAGCAGATGCCAATCACGCATAATGGTAAAGTAGACCGAAAGAATCTACCGATACCTGACCAATCCAATACCATCGTACAAGAAGAGATTGCTGCAACAGAAGATTCTCTACAAGAAACACTGGTACAGGTGTGGCAGGAGGTACTTGGTATTCCACATATAGGAATCAACCAAAATTACTATTCGCTCGGAGGAGATTCTATTAAAGCTATACAGATCAGTGCAAGGTTGCGAGAGAAGAATCTAAAAGTCACCATTCGCGATCTGTTACAGCACCAAACCATCAAAGAGCTAAGTCCCTATATTACACCTACAGCGCGAATAGCTGATCAGAATTCTATTCAAGGTAACGTATCACTGACACCAATACAGAAGTCTTTCTTTGCTTGCCAATATGCGGTAAAAAACCATTATAATCAATCCGTTATGTTGTACCGAAAAGAAGGTTTTGATTTTCAAATGGTTTCTGTTTGCTTTCAAAAACTACTTGTCCACCATGATGCTCTACGAATGCACTTTATGGAAGAGATGGGTGTAATCTTGCCTGCAGATTCCCTGCAAGAAAAGTTAAAATTGGAGAATTTCATACAAGAGAATTCGAAACAAGGGAATTCCAAACAAAATGATTCTAATCAAACGCATCTCGAACAAGATAACGAATTCTTTACATTGGAGTGGTTTGATTGTATGGCCGAAACTGGAACAACCATAGAGGAAATTCTGCTTCAGAAAGCCAATGCGTTACAGCGAGATCTGGACATTGAAAAGGGACCTCTAATCAAACTTGGTTTATTCCATACGAATAAGGGGGATCATCTATTAATCGTCATTCACCATCTACTTATTGATGGCGTATCCTGGCGTATCTTACTTGAGGATTTTGCAACAACATATAGCATGCTATTAGCTGGCAAGGAGGTTGCTCTACCAGTAAAAACAGATTCATACCTTTATTGGTCAGAACAACTTCAACGATACGCACAGTCAACACAACTCTTATCACAACGTACGTATTGGGAAACCGTTGTTAAACAGGGTAAATACCAATTCGGTTTTCATGTCGATGACGTAAATCAGAATACTATGCATAAATCCGCTTATTTGTACGCAAATACTGATCAACCGCAACTGAATCAGATCGATCAAAACAAGATGTGTCCAGATCCGATAGACATAGAATCTAAAAAATTAGTTCAAAAGCTAACATCATATGAGATAACAGATCGATGTCTTGATCCAATTCATACCAAACAACTGCTGTATCAAACGAATCTCGCCTATCATACAGAGATCAATGATATTCTTCTCGCGGCACTGGTTAGAACAGAAAAAAACATTGGCAGAAGTGGTAAACTCTATCTCTATCTGGAAGGACATGGACGAGAAGCCATTACAGAAGATATGGATGTTACACGAACTATTGGTTGGTTTACCGCTAAGTATCCTGTATTTCTCGACATATCGCAATGTACGGATTTGCGTAGTGAAATAATGAGCGTGAAAGAAACGCTACATCGTATTCCAACAAAAGGAATCGGCTATTCCGTCTTACGTTACCACTCGTTGTCTGAGGATAAGGACCAATTGAAGGATTTATGTCCTGAGCCAGAAATCTGTTTTAATTACTTAGGACAATTTGAACAGCCAAAGGAGGAAGGAATCTTCACAATATCGCATTATTCTACGGGCGATTCCATCAGTAGAGATAACAAACTTCCTTATACCTTAGCAATTGGAGGTAGCATCCTAGGGGAGAAATTGCAGATGACATTCACCTATGATACGGCTCGATTTGATAAAGACTTGATTGAACATCTTGCTAATCATTATATGGAAAACTTAATCGAAATAATTAAACACTGTCTTACGAAACAAGAGTATGAATATACACCAAGTGACTATGATGATGATACACTTTCTGTTCATGAACTTGATGATCTGAATGAACTACTTACTGAAATAGAAGTTTAATCCCATGTTAGATGTATTCGTTAAAGCGAAACACAGCATAGGATAACATTTGATACCAGGGAGGAATTGAACATGGCAAAAGGAGCAAAGATACAAAATATATATCCATTAACGCCTATGCAACAAGGTATGCTTTTTCATTCCTTGTATAATAAGAAATCCAAAGCATATTTTCAACAACTGTATTTTACTATAGAAGCAGATCTTAATATGGATGTATTTGAGAATAGTGTAAATACACTAATTGAACGGTACGATGCTTTTCGAACAATCTTTGTCTACGAAAAAGTGGAGGAACCCAAACAAGTTGTTTTAGAAAAACGTACCCTAAAAGTTGTATATGAGGATATTTCCCAATGGGATGATGTAGAAAAGAATTGTTATCTCGAAAACTATAAAAATACGGATTTTAGCAAAGGATTTGACCTGACAAAAGATTTGTTAATGCGTGTTGCTGTATTCCGTATTGCACCAAGAGAATACCAGATCATCTGGAGCCACCACCATATTATCATGGACGGTTGGTGTCTGGGCGTTGTACTTAAGGAGTTCATTCAAACGTATCAAGCCAAGAAAGTTGGAAAAGAAGGTATACTCCCTCACGTCTTTCAATATGTTGATTACATCAATTGGCTTGGAAAACAAGATCATACCATGGCTTTGCAATATTGGAGAACGTATCTTGCTGGATACGAGGACGAGGTGTATCTACCAACTCGTTCCGATAGAAGTACCGATTCGTATGAAAAGGGAGAGAATACATTTTCTCTCGATCAAGAGACGTCAACTACCTTACAAATGTTATGTAAAAAAACGAATGTTACCTTAAACAATGTTTTTCAGGCAGTATGGGCCATTCTATTACAACGATACAGTAATACGGATGATGTTGTTTTTGGAGCTGTTGTTTCTGGAAGAAATGCACCTGTTAATGGGATTGAACATATGGTTGGATTATTCATTAACACAATACCGATTCGAGTAACCTGTAACGATACCACATCATTTGTTCATTTGTTAGAATCGATACGTGATAACTACAATCAGTCCATAAGATACGATTTTCTTTCTCTTGCCAAGATACAAAATGTAAGCCCAAAGAAACAAGACCTCATAAAAAGTTTAATGATCTTTGAAAACTATCCTATGAGTGATTATACGTCAAATGATACCTATCGAATCAAAGAAGCACATTCCTTCGAACAAACGAATTATGACCTAAATCTTGTAATCAAACCAGCAGATGAAATCAGTATAAAGATCAAATATAACAAGATGCAATATGATCCCGCCAGTATAGAGGGTATGAAATCACACCTACTTGCTATTCTACATAAGATCAGTTATCAACCAGAATGCTTACTCAAAGAGATTAGTCTCTTATCTATACAAGAGCACGAACAATTGTTCGATACGCAAACTTCTCACATTCATGTTGTGCAAAAGGAGGCCATACCAACCTTGTTCACACAGCAAGTAAGAAAAGCACCGGATCAAATTGCCGTGATTTTCAATGACAAACAGATTACTTATGGAGAATTACAGAAACAAACGGATCAGGTTTCATATGAATTGCGAAAATTGGGCGTTAAAAGAGAGAGCTGTGTTGCAATGATTACGGAACGTTCCCTTGAAATGATTATTGGTATCTTTGCCATTATAAAAGCAGGTGGAGCATATGTTCCAATTGACCCTTCTTATCCCAAGGAACGTATTCAATATATGTTACAGGATTGCAATGCTAACGTTCTCTTAACAAATGTAGATGTACAAGATTTGCATTACCAAGGACAGGTTCTAGATTTACGAGAAATCTCTCCATCCTGTGAAATCTCATTAACGAAAGAAAACTCGTCATCAGCGGATGATCTTGCCTATGTAATCTATACTTCAGGAACAACGGGAAAACCAAAAGGCGTTATGATTCAACAGGAGAGTGTGATCAATCTTGTAAAGAATATTGATGAGAAGATTTATAAGAAGCTTCCAAACCTTCGTATAGCTTTACTTGCTCCATATGTTTTTGATGCCTCTATTAAACAAATCTTCCCTGCGCTTCTCACAGGACAGACTCTTGTAATCGTGCCAGAAGAAGAACGGATGAATGGTGAAAAACTTGTAGCATATTATTGCAAACATCACGTATCCATATCAGATGGAACACCTGCACATTTGAGTATATTAAAAGAGGTGTTACAGTCATCAAAGCAACAGTTACCCGTACGTCAATTTCTCATTGGCGGTGAAGAACTGACCATTGACCTTGTTCGTGAATTCTTTTCTGTATACGATAGAGATGATTTAACCATCACCAATGTGTATGGACCTACCGAATGCTGTGATGTTGCTACTATGTTTACGGTCAATGCGCATACCATCAATCAATATATGAAAATCCCGATTGGCCACCCACTTAATCAGGTACAGGTCTATCTGTTGGATAAGAATCAAAACCCTGTTCCTTATGAGATACCAGGGGAAATCTATATTGCAGGGGATGGTGTTGGTAGAGGATATCTTGGTCAAATAGACAAAACACAGGAACGCTTCAGCCCTGATCCATTTGTAACAGATGGAACCATGTATCGAACCGGTGATTTAGGAAGACGGTTACGAACTGGTGAAATTGAATACTTGGGAAGGGCCGATGAACAAGTAAAGATTAGAGGGTATCGAATTGAATTAGAAGAGGTTGCAAACCAGATCAGAGAAGTAACGCAAAAAGAGGTTGCCGTACTAAGTGGAACACATAAAACAGGAAGTAAATTCCTTATTGCATTTATTAAGACAACAGAAAACATCTCTAGTGAGATATTGAAACAAAGCTTATCCCGTACGTTGCCATATTACATGATTCCAACCTATATACATAGTATCAATGAATTTCCAATTACCCATAACGGAAAAATAGACAAAAAACGATTACTTGAACAATTTACTTTAAATGACCAAACAACTTCCATACAAAATAACACGATTTCACAGGAACCAGTTGAAGGAGAAGTGCTTCTTACACCAATACAGAAGAATTTTTTCGAAAGAGATTTACAACACAAAGAACATTGGAACCAGGGAATCTGTCTCTATCGTAAAGAAGGCTTTGAAGTAGCAATAGTAACCAAGGTTTTTGATTACTTAACTAAACATCATGATGCATTACGAATGCACTACGAGGAGCGAAACGAAACAATAGTACAATACAATGCAGGTATAAATGAAAAAGCATTCCACCTTTTAGAATATACTTGTACGGAGCAGGAAAAGGCATATGCTCAAATCAAACAGATTGCAAATGAATTACAAAATAGCATCCATCTAGCAGCAGGTCCCCTAGTACAACTCGGTTTATTCCATACGAGTAGTGGTGACCACCTGCTGATCCTTGTTCATCACCTCGTCATTGACGGCGTATCATGGCGTATCTTATTAGAGGATTTTGTTTTGGGATATACACAATTATTACAAAAAGAAGCAATCTGTTTACCACTGAAAACAACCTCTTTTAAAGAATGGGCAGAACAATTACAGCAGTATTCCAATACAGAAATTATACGAACCGAATATTCTTACTGGAAGAGTATGCTGCAAGTACCTACGGAATCCATCTCTGGAGATTATCCAGTAACGACTAGACAATTCAAAGATATCCGTACGGAAGACTTACTTTTTACAACAGAAGAAACGAATGCCTTGTTAAAGCGGATTCATTCTGCATATGGAACACAAACAGAAGAAATCTTACTGGCAATCCTTAGTTTGACCATGAAGGAATGGAAGGGAGTTACCAAGCTTCTTATTAATATGGAAGGTCACGGTCGTGAAGAAATCCGAATGGATAACCAAAACAGTCCAAATATCAAAAGAACAATTGGGTGGTTCACTACCTTTTATCCACTAATTATATCCAGTATGCATGCCAATACCTTGGCAGAGCATATCAAAGAGATTCAAACAAGCCTAAGGAATGTTCCGAACAAAGGAATTGGGTATGGACTGCTTCGTTATCAATCAAATCTCACGGATACAGAGAAAGAACAATTGTTCTGCAGACCAGAAATAAACTTTAATTATCTTGGGCAATTTACAGAGGAGGTGGAGAACGAAGCCTTTACTTTATCCGATGCCCCAATTGGTTCCTGTGTCAATGAGCAAGATCAAACGGGATATGTTCTTAATATCATTGCCAAAGTTGTTCACCATCAGTTAGCCATTTCCATCAAATTCTGTAACAATGAGTTCACTACAGATTCGATCCATGAATGGCAAGCAATCTTTTATAAAAATGCAATTGCGTTAATGAAGCATTGTATGGAACAACATACGCAAAACAAAGGGGAAGAAAACCAAGTTACACCAAGGAATCAGATCGAGCAAGATCTAGTTCACATATGGGAACGTGTCCTACAGACAGAATCCATTGGAATCTACGATGACTTCTTCCAGTTAGGAGGCGATTCCATCAGTGCAATCAAGATTCTTTCCAAGGCAAATAATCAAAAGATCCCGATCTCCGTTAAGGCAATTCTAGAATATCGAACGATTGCAAATATTTTGTCACATTGTATGCCAGAACTATATGCACAGACAACAGGGCAGCAGGAGAGTGCAACAACAAGACAACTGGATATTTCGTTAGCAGAGCAGACTGACCGAAGATATAATATCGACTTTCATGTTACGGAAGAATATCCAAGTTATTATGGTTGTATGACAGGTGTCATCTTAGAGAAGTTGAAACATGAACGAAATATTTTCCTCGAACGAAGTTTCCTAGCAGTCGGTGGTGGTAAATCGAATCTAACCTATGGTCATGTTAATAATAGAGGTTGCCATATGAAACTACAATATCGAGAGTTACCAACAGAGCTGCTACCAGAACAGGATACAATTTTCTCGACCCTACATGTAACAGAAACTGTAAAGTCTTTTCCAGACCTTGCAGCAGGGCTAGCGTATTGTGAGGAACATTTGCGAAGTCATGAATTGGTAATGATTTCTGGTACGACATACTATCTGAACTATACTCCGGATTATTGTATTGGAGAAGAAACTTGGCGAAAACGATTGGACGTACGTCCAGAGAATAACATAGCCGTTACAGAACAAAACAGTGGAAGAGCGCATACGTTCTTGTTGGTGGATATTCAAAATGATAGTTACTTAGTCTATGATACGACCTTTCATTATTATGGATGGATTCCAGCAGAAGACTTTCATAAGTCCTTTGCTGGCTTACGTGGAATGGACTTTATGAACGGAACCTATGCGCAGCAAACAAATCTGGCTTATGCGGTAACGGAATTGGATCTTCGTAAGATTAATCATGTAGACAATCAACAAATTGGCCTTGCTGTATTACAGAATACGATAACAACGAACTTGTCGAATAAGAGGGTTGATATACAGACCAAAGATAATGTATTTACCTTCTATGTTGGTATACGTGTATTCCGAGAAATAGCGGCTATAATTGAGGAAAATCCAACCTATCCAGAAGAACATAGAAAACTTCTACAAGACTGTTTTGGCTCTTGGAGGTATAAATTCTTATTCCTGCAAGAACTCTTAGAAGACCTTCAACACTATATGGTTCTTGCAGAAGAATGTTTGCCATATTGCAAGACATTTATTATGCAATGTGACCAGATCTGTGATAGATTAAAAACTAGTTTGAATAGTAAAACGTGTACTTTTTCAAAAAATTATGTATCCGACCTTTGTGACGAATTAGAACGCATCTACAAACAGCAAGATTCCTTCTTCCATACACTTCAGAGAATGGTAGACGAGAGCTTGTTACAGAAAGGAGATGGAACGAATGGCTAAGAAAACGGCTATAAATTATCGCCTAAACTGTATACTTTTGGTCTTTGGACGATTGGTATCGGAATTCGGATCTTCTGTTTTTGGATTTGCCCTAAGTCTATATGTATTAGATTTTACAAATTCCGCAGCTGCATTTTCCTTGGTGTTAAGTTTTTCAATCTTACCGAATATGTTCGTAAACCTAATTGCTGGCTCCTTTGTCGATAAACATGATAAGAAGAAAACGATTGTATATACGGATATTCTAAGTGGAATCGCGGTATTAACATTCATGCTTATGTTTCATTTGGATCCAAAAAGCATTCTTTTACTAATATCCTACAAAGTCATCTTAGCGATCACACAATCCTTTTTCGGTTTGGCGGTTAGTACATCCATTCCAAACATTGTTGGTGCGTCGAATACAGCACGCGTTAATTCTATCTCAGCAACGCTTGGATCACTGGTTAGTATACTAGGTCCGATCGTTGGTGCAATTGCTTACAAAACAATTGGGTTGCAGAACATATTCTTAATCGACGGAATTTCCTTTATACTCTCTGGTATCTCTGAAAGTTTCATCGTTTTTGAACCAAAGAAAGCCATTGAGAACAAAGAGCATTGTATGGAACAATCTTCAGAGAAAGAGAAAACAAATTACCTAAGTGGGATTAAGTTCGGATTCCAATACATTCTGAAAGATAAAACGACCTCATTTTTTATCTTTCTTGCATTGCTACTGAATATTGTCTTTTCCCCTTTGTCCGCTTTGATCATTCCGTATATTAACTATAATGTTCTTGAAGTTTCCGAAGTACAGCTATCCATTATTCAAGGTTCCTGGGCAGCAGGTGCAATCATCGGAGGATGCCTCATGTCCATTATGAAAAATACCTTTTTCATCATTAAACGTATCTTTCTCCTAGTCCAGGCACAAGCAATCGTATTGATCCTATTTTGCTTTCCAAATTTAAATATACCGTTATTTCAGTCCAAATGGGTAATCACATTCACATTTAGTTTTCTATTGATCCTCATAGGGGTATTAAATGTCATGCAGAATGTTCCCTTATATACCTATTTTCAACTAAGAGTAACCGAGCATCTACGTGGACGTGTGTTTGCTGTATTCAATATTACGATCATGCTCTCTAGCACCCTTGGTTTATGGATTTTCGGTTATATTTTGGACCATGTAGCCTGGGGCAATATTTTACTGGCATCTGGAATTATGATGTTTCTATTAGGTGGTGTTCTTAATCGAAATATGTATTTCAAACAATTTACAACTTCCATTGAATGAGTTTTGTCTATTAACGGAATCTAAAAAAAAGAAAGGTAGGTATTATTATGAAACAAGTTGCACTATATCCCTTTAACAAAATCTCACAAGGATTGATCCGCTTTCACGATCTATTGGATTTTCAAATTACATCGGTAATTGATTTTACGTTTCAAGTAGGAGAAGACGTGGGTACAATCATAAATCATCAGCCACTGGGAATTGTAGTTGAAGATGATTTGGAGAAAGCATTTACTCAGGTAGATACATTAATCTTAAACGATGGTGGTGCACCTATTCACCATTTTGCAAAACTCTATGAAACATGTAATCTAAGGGAAAAATGGAAGGACGTTTTACGAGCAGCCAAACAACGAGGTATTGAAATTATAAGTACACACGAGATTACCGATTCTCATCTATCCAAATGGTTACAGGAAGAACAAATTCATATTCATACATATACGCAGACAAAAGACCAATTACATCAATTTATGAAAGATAACCAGTTACTCCCATCAAATTATCCATCAAAGAAAATTGGAATCTATGGAACACGCTCCTGTATCGGAAAATTCACCGCACAGATGTACCTAATGAAAGCATTTCAAGAAAGTGGAAGGAAGGCACGCGCACTTATTACAGAACCAACAGCGGAATTATTCCATCAATATGATGTTGATCCCATTCGTTTCTTAGAATTGTTACCCGATCCGATCAAATATAACCAATACATGAAAGCAATTGTGAACCAATGCCAAAGGGAACATACCGAATATATCATTATGGCATCTCAACAAGGATTAGCCTTCAATGGAAAAGATAATATCTATGGAAATCTAATACGATTGTCGAATATGGTAGAATTTGATCCCGATCACATACTTCTAATCGTTGGATACGATGACGATGAAGCAATTAATGACTGTATGGAATTAATCCGAATCTATGGAGAAGGGAAAAAACCACTAGCATTCTTGCTTCCAGATAAGATTGAAATTGGCTATGGGCAATATGAAGAAAAAACAGAAGAGGAGCAACAACAGCGAAAACAGA
The DNA here is from genome assembly GCF_012070565.1 of Anaerosporobacter faecicola. Lineage (GTDB taxonomy): Bacteria > Bacillota > Clostridia > Lachnospirales > Lachnospiraceae > Anaerosporobacter > Anaerosporobacter faecicola. The sequence continues at coordinate 259,343 of NZ_JAAQRO010000009.1, read as the reverse complement.
CTTTGATAGACAAATTCCATGTAGCAATTGTCGAATCAATTAAGGATATCAAACACATCCTACCATTTTTATAAATTGGTTCCATTCAACAGAATAATCCAGTATGATTTCTTTACTATAAAAAGCTAATTTTAGATAGTATTGATAGTAAATTTATGGTATCATTAATATGATGTAGTGAATATGAGTAGCCTGTCAAATACTTCAACTCTGCTTACAATTGAATACACAAGGATATATAATCATACATATGTAGCATATGAGATTTTTGCTAGGCAACTTCATAAATATTAACAGAAAAGGAGAACACATGAAAAAGATGTATTGTTTTAAAAAACAAACTCGCTTATTATTGATCCTGATTTTACTACTGGGAATGATTCTTCCACAAAAGCCTATTCTTGCTAATGAAAACACTGAAAAAAGTGACGATGCAAGTGTAACAAATACAGCTAGTTTTTGTACGGATGTCATGTATCGAATTGTAACAGATCGTTTCTTCGATGGGAATACAAAAAACAATCCAACCAATGAACTATTCGATAAGAAGGACTCCGGAAAATACCATGGCGGCGATTGGGCTGGTATCACCCAGAAGATCAAAGAAGGTTATTTCACTGGTATGGGAATCAGTGCATTATGGATTTCTTCTCCTGTCGAAAATATTACCTCTCTAGATCCCGTTACCAAGAATGCGGCATATCAAGGAACTTGGGCAAAAGATTATTTACGAACCAATCCTTACTTCGGATCAATTCAAGAGTTCAAAACGATGATTGATACTGCACATAAGGCAGATCTTAAGGTTGTTATTGATTTCTCACCAAATGCTACTTCTCAAGTTATGAGCAGTGACACAAGTGTGAAATTCCAAGAGGATGGTGCCCTTTATCGAGATGGTAAATTACTTGGTAGTTATAACAATGATTCCAGTGGATTGTTTAATCATGAGACAATTGCTGATCTAAAAACATATGAGAACGGAATCTATCATAGCATTAATGGTTTTGCTGATCTAAATCAACAGAATACTACCATTGATCAATATATGAAAGATGCGGCTAAAAAATGGTTGAACCTCGGAGTAGATGGTATTCATGTAGATTCCGTTGATAGCATGACGATGGGCTGGCAGAAAAACTGGTTAAGCAGTCTTTACGCTACAAAATCGGTCTATGTATTTGGTGATTGGTTTGAGTCTGGAACGTCTATAAATGATCCAAATCAAATCAATTTTGTGAATCACAGTGGGATGAGCACTGTGGATTATGCCTTTTCCAATGCGTTACGGAATGCGTTTGGTACTTCAACTGGAACAATGAAACAATTAAGTAGTGTTGTTCAAGTAACAGGATATAACTATGAAGAAGTAAATCAGCAAGTAACATTCCTAGAACATGATAAAACCAACCGTTTTATGAATCTAACAAAAGACAACCATTCCTTAGAAGCTGCATATGTTGTGCTCCTTACATCGAGAGGAATTCCTTCTGTATACTATGGATCCGAACAATATGTTGCTAATAAGAATACCATGACAGATATGCCTTGTTTTGATACAACAAGCAACGCTTACCAGATCATTGGTGCCTTAGCCTCATTAAGAAAGAGCAATCCTGCACTGGCATATGGAACTATGAAAGACTGTTGGGTAAATGACAATGTTTACATATATGAACGAAAGTTTGGAGATAATGTCGTAGTAACCGCTGTGAATAAGAGCAAAACTACGGATTATACCATTGCAAATATGCATACGAATCTTCCTGCAGGTGTTTATGAAGATGTTCTTCAAGGTAAATTGAATGGAGAAAAATTATACATTGCAGGCAATGGTAGTGCTTATTCTTTCCTATTGAAAGCAGGAGAGTCCGCCGTATGGCAATATACTGCTAAGCAGAATAATGAACCAATCATTGGTAATGTTGATCCTATGATTGGAATTACTGGTAATACCGTTACCATAACAGGAAGGGGATTTGGTACTCGCGAAGGAAGAGTTTTATTTAATGATTCGAAAGCAAGTATTGTATCATGGTCTGATTCCAAAATACGCGTTCTTATTCCAGATGTAAAAGCAGGTATGTACGATATTAAAGTAGAGAAATCAAACTATACAAAAAGTGAACCATACAAGAATTTTGAAGTGTTATCCGGTCCACAAGTATCCGTACGTTTCCGTGTGAACAAAGCAGATGGCTACACTAACAGTCAAGTCTATGTGGTAGGAAGCATACATGAATTAGGGGAATGGGATATGAAAAAAGCAATTGGACCATTCTTCTGTAATACGGATTCAATTGGTAAGTATCCAACCTGGTTCTATGATATTAATGTACCTTCTGGTACGGTTATTTCTTACATTTATTTCAAACTAGACAATAAAGGAAATACCATATGGGAAAGCGGTACGTATCATACAGTTGTAACGCCTGCAAAAGGAACGGAAACATTCGATTCCACATGGCAGAAGTAATTCTTTTATAATGATGGATTACTTTTAGAAATTTTAGAATTCAAGTTGTCAGAATGAGCATTTTGTTTTATAGTTAAGTTATCGATGATTGACTGTGTATTATAGATACGAATTCATCTATGATACACAGTTTTTATATATTAGGAAAGTCCTTCGACTTTCCTAATATATAACCCTCCGGGGGATGAGCACTCGCACATAAGGTAGATGTCTCTGAAGCTGACTGTGCTCGGCGCGGAGAACAAAGTATTTAGGAGAAATTACGTATGTCAAATAAATTACCATCTTATATGAAGGTTTACAAAGAATTGCAACAAGAAATAAGAAATGGGAAATACCAGATTGGAGATATGCTCCCTGTTGAAAGCGAATTAGAACAAATGTTTGGCGTTAGTAGAATCACCATTCGTAAAGCTGTAAAATTACTAGTTGAGGAGAAGTTGGTGGATGTAAAGCAAGGTAGAGGTACTTTGGTTTTGGACTTTAAACCAAAACAAAGTCTGAATCATGTCGTATCAGTAACAGAAACCCTACGGCAAAAAGGATATGATGTTCAAACACAGAGCATGTATATCGATATCATTCAAGCAAACTATGAAATTGCGGAAGCATTACAAATTCCCCTATCGGAGTATGTGGCACGATTTCAAAGGATACAACTTGCAGACGGAAAACCAATCGTTCTGATGAAAAACTATGTAGAAGCAAAAATGGTACCTGATGTAATCAAATATTCCAACAAATTTACTGCATTATATCAATTCCTCGAAGGAACTTATCAGATTCATATTGATGAAGCATCCGATACGATCTACGCGAAAAATGCAGAATTTGAAGAAGCGCAAATGTTGAATATTCCCGTAGGTGAAGCATTATTGTGTATTAAAAGAATCTGTTATCAAGATAATAAACCAGTTTGTTATGACAAAGTTAAGATTATTGGTAGTAAATATGAATTAAATACGAGTATGATGGGACGGTATCATGATGAAAAGAAAAACGAATAGAGACTACATAAGGAACCTAAATCGACATATGGATATTAGCTGTGTCCAAAGCATAGATCAAAAAGTAGATATTGATAAAATGATATTCTATGCCAAACAGTATCAGTTTATTACCGCATTTACATTACCTTGTTTTACACCTTATGTGAAAGAACATCTAAAGAATGAATCAGCAATTAAACTAGGTGGAGTTGTTGGATTTCCAACCGGTTGCGACAGTACAGCCTCTAAAATATATCAACTTCAGGAACTCATTCAACTTGGATGTCAAGAAATTGATATGGTTATGGCTTATAGTATGCTACAATCGGATTTTGATTCATATGTGTTTCATGATATGGAACAAGTGATCAAAGCAGCTGGAACGACACCTGTTAAAGTTATTATTGAAGCACCCCTTCTGACAGATATACAGTTAGAAAAAGCGTGTAACATGGCTATAGAAGCTGGTGCTTCTTTTATTAAAAGTAGTACTGGGTGGATTGCAAAACCAACAACAACGGAAGTAATTCGCAAAATGGCAGCAAACATAAAAGGACAAGTACCAATAAAAGCTGCTGGTGGAATTCGCTCTCTTGAAACAGTAAAGGAAATGTTAGATCTTGGTTGTGAACGCTTTGGTGTAAGTGTCAACTCCGCTGTAAAAATCATAGAAGAAGCAAAAAAAGAAGTAGGAGAGAACTGATTCCCCTACTTCTTTTTTTAGTACTTCCTTTTCAGATCTATTACATGAACTTACTTTTGTTATTCGTCAAACATGATAATACTAATGTTTCGTTGTAATAACTTATCGTTGATAAAATATCATTTCATGATTAAATAATAACAACTGGTTTAATTAAGTCCTTTGGCTTATCCTTCATCAACATTAAAGCTTCCTCAACTTTGTCAAAACCATTGAAGGTATGCGTAATTAATTTGCTTGTATCGAGTTTCTTTGTCTCAATAAGTGATGCTAATTTCTCCATTCTTAATCGTCCACCTGGCATTAGTCCGCCGGCAATCGTTTTATGTGACATACCGCATCCCCATTCAACACGAGGTATATTGATATAATCACCTTCACCAAGATAATTAACATTACCAATACGTCCACCTGGCTTTAACGTATGAATTGCTTGATTGATTGTATTCACGTCACCACCAGCAATTACGATACGATCAACACCTTTTCCATTAGTCTTATCCATAATTTGTTCTACAATATCACCTTCACGGTAATTAATGATATCTGTAGCACCATATTCTTTCGCAATCTGAATACAATTTGGTCTAGAACCAACAGCGTAAATATAAGAAGCACCACGTAAAGCACAACCCGCAACAGCCATTAGCCCAACAGGTCCGATACCAATAACAGCAACACGATCACCAAATTGAACATCTGCTAATTCAACACCATGGAATCCAGTTGGAACCATATCACATAACATTGTTGCAGCTGCTAAATCTATTCCAGCTGGTAGAAGAGCAAGATTCGCATCTGCTTCATTAACATGGAAGTATTCACCGAATACACCATCTTTGAAATTAGAGAATTTCCAACCAGCTAACATTCCACCTGAATGCATTGAGTATCCAGCTTGTGCTTCAAGAGATCCCCAATCAGGAGTAATAGCAGGAACAATAACTTTATCACCAACCTTAAATTCTTTCACTAAAGAACCGACTTCAACAACTTCTCCAATTGCTTCATGTCCTAAGATCATATTGTGTCGATTTCCTAGAGCTCCAGCCCAAACAGTATGTACATCAGACGTACATGGTGAAATAGCAATTGGTTTACAAATCGCATCTAATGGTCCACATTGTGGAGTTTCTTTATTAACCCAGCCAACTTTACCAATTTCTAACATTGCAAAACCCTTCATACGTAAATCCTCCTTAGAATAAAAGATTGTTAAATGATTATCATATTATGATAATAGCACATAATCTTTATATAATCAATTTATATTTATAAATATGTTGCACAAATTATTTGTATACAAATTGTATATTATGTATATTTTGTTTATATATCGATGTATCAACAGAGATTTTTTATGAAACAAAACATTGTCAGGGAAATATATTTCCTTGCAAAATGCGTATATACACGTGTTTTTATAGCAAATAAATAGACAAAAATCGTTACAAAATAATCTATATATAACGAATAATCATTGTTTTTGTCATTAATGTTATATATTCATCAATGTTAACGATTAATTCAAATACATATAGATATGATTTATAGATCATAACATAAACGTATAACATAATATAAATCATTTGGTTTATGAATTATGTTATGAGAAAATAACGGATTCTTGCAAAACGATGATTTAGTAGATTCATTGACATAATAATAATCTATTAATTAAAGAATACATAAAAATCTATAAAGAATTATCTAATTGCTAAGATTAATCCATATTAAACGAAAAACAAACTGTTTATAAAGGAAATTCAGTCATTTAATCACAAAAAAAGCCTGAAAACAGGGGAACAACCAGGGAATACTATATGTACTGATTTTGTGGTTTTTTTACCTGTTTTATTTCGTTAAACCTGAGTTTAGCGAATAGTTTGTGAAAGCCTTAAGACAATTATCATAACAAAAAATGTTATAAAAACACTATCTTCCAGTGTCCAAACATATTATTTATCCAGTAAAAATTAAATGTTATGGACTTTTTTCGTATTCTGATCCGTAATTTCTACAAACTTCATCCCAATCATTCAAAATTATGTTTCCGTTAACGTAATCATATATATCAGTTTTATAGTCTCATAAGGAACATTTATAATAATGATTTCTTTTTTAAATCCATATCAATATAGAATTCATTTGATACTGTACGTAATACCTATAAATATTTTACTTAATTCTTTTGATTTATATGGTTACCATATGTTCAATACATAATTTGTCGAATCGTATGATACAACAACGTTCCTTAACAATTCATCAAAATAAATTGAAGAAAAAGTTCGGAAGGTAAAATAGAATAAAAAAAGAAAGCCTCTATCTTGATTCTCCCTATATAATAGATAGATTTAATAGTTAAAAATCTTCTGTATAGGGAACATATTCATTTATAAGGCTTTCAACAGCTATCTTTTTCTACAATTGAAGCATATATACCATCAATGGTTCTTCACTTATTCGTTCAAAGTTATTCTTTTCTGCTATATGTTTTGTAGTACTTTGCTTTGGATCACATTCGATAATTAGTGATTTTATACCTGTTTTCTTGGCATGGAGAATAAGTGATTTCGTTATTTCATCGGCAATTCCTTGACCCCAGTATTTTTCATCTATAATCCAACCAATTTCGTATGCGTCTTCCTCATATGAATGATAAATAACATGTCCAATTAGCAAGTGGTTTTCTTTAAGTTCAAGAGCATATACTAGGGGCTGCTCACATAACCCAGCCTCTTCAATAAATTGTTGCGTCTGCTCCATAGTAAAAGGTTCCTCAATATACTTCATAACACTCGGATTCGATAAAATTCGAAATAAAGCAGAGGCATCTTCTTTGCAAAAACTTCGTATGTTACATCTTTCTGTTTCAATCATAATAAATACAACTCCTAAAATTCTATTTTATATTCGATACGGATATATTTCCCCAATATGTATTTGCTTCCTACATAATTAAACGATACAGGAAAAGTACATAAATCATACTGAGTAAAGTACCAAGCAAATAATATTCTGCAAATGCGCGGTCTGTTGTAATACGATTATAACGCGCAATGGATTTTGCTGTTAATATAAGGCCAATGGCTGAATATTGCCCTAAGGAAAGAAAAATTAAGATAACCAATCGTTCTAAAGAGCCTATAAATGCGCCTGCATTGGTATCTGCAGATGTTTCCATGTCGGCAGCTGACGCATTACTTGGAAGATTCATAATATTTAAAGAAATGGTGCTGTCTGGACGATAGATGGTTAATAATTGCTTAATCGTAATGTTGGCCGGCTTAAGGATCGCAAGAAGCATCGTAATCCATGATAACACGACAATAGGATTTAGATTAACGGTTGTAAAGAATTTCAAAATACGGTGGTCAAAGGTAAGACCTGTTGTATGAATTGTCATTATGTAAGCTGCTGCAATAAAAGTTATAACATGGCTAACTTGATCGATTATATAAATATTTCTAATATGATTTATTGAAATCTTTTCCCTTTTCTTCCTTATGTAAAAGAACTTCGTTATATCAATGAATGTATGCGCAAGACACAGGCTCTGAATGGAAATCATAAATTCTCTTGTATGTACAAGCAATGATAGGATTGTTAGTGAAATCCAATAAATTAGTACATGTTTCGCAAAGGAAGAAATCTTCTTACATTTCTTATCTGCTCGTCTCTCACTTTGTAAGTAAAACTCTCCTACAAGATGGAAGCATAGATAACACACGAGATATGTTTTGAACATGTCAACTTCCTCCTAATTTCATGAATTCATTTTCAACTGACATAACTGCATTGGCATACGTGTAATAATTTGCTTTCAATAGATGTTTACTGACACCTGCCTGTGCGATTCCTAACCGTTTTGAGAGGTTAACCTGGTTATCACCGCACATTGTAAGTTCGCTAATCACATTTAACTGTCCTGGTGTCCAATCTTCCTTAATTACATACAATAATGAAAATATCGTATTCAGTAATTCATAGTTAATTGTTCCATCACGTTCTCCTATTACAAGAATATTAGATAGATGCGTCTTACTCTTCTTTTCTAACTGTTTTAATGTATCGATCCCAGTACGTGCATGATAATAGGCTGGACCATCAGCTCCGAGAGGCAAATGACGATTTATTGTTGTATAAATCTCTCCAACCCCAATCCCAAAACGTATTTTTACAGGATTCATACGCATTTGGATTTCTTCAATAATATGAATAATGGATTTACTTTGTTTTAGTAATCCTTGAAACTCATCACCTAATGTAATCATAAAATCAGAAGCCAGTTCGTTAACATATTTCTTATTAATTTGTTCTAAAACTTCTCTTAACTGTATTTGAATGGTATCTCGTTCTGGTAATTTCTTCGATTGCTTAATATCTCCTATAATTGCAATGTAGATTTGCTTTTCCATAAATCATACCTCCTACTATGATTCAGTATACATCTAATTCATGAAATGCGCAATATAACTCATACAGATTATATATAGATATTATACTTTATTTGAGTTATATATTTATAGTATAATCTCATAAGGTTATATATTTTGAATATATCCAAATTAAGTTATACATAAGTAATATATCCTATATGCCTTCTATATCGAATTATTGGACATTCCTATACGTCCCTGTTTACCATAGAACACTTACCCAATCTATCTTCTTCTCTTCAAATAAACCATATCAACCAATTGTATCCCATCTTCAATCATTGGGTGGTCATAGTGATCCGTAAAGAAGTTTTTGACACATGGGATTCTTAATAACACAGTAGGATTAATCTTCAAAATTTATTCTCAGAATAAGATTACCATCTACTATTTCCCCGGAACTTTTGAATCCTGCCTTTTGATAACATTTTATTGCACGTTTATTTGCAATCTCGGGATCAACGAAAACATGTTTCACATCTGGATATTTGTTATGAATGATTTCAACCATCTGCTTTAATGCATCTGTTCCAAATCCATGATTTCTCTCCTTCTGAATACCAATCCACATATCTAGGCCGATTGTTACTTGATCTTGTATGTAATATTGAATAAAGCCGATTGGCTCCTGATCTCGCAAAATGAAATACGGAAATACCGTAGTTGGATTCTTGATTCTTGACCCGTATTTTTCAATAATCCGTTCAATTGTTACGGGTGCTTCATCCTTTTCATCACACCATACCCATTCTTGCAATTCTGGCTCTGAAAACCATTCTCGCATTAATTCATAATCGGTCATCGTATCTTCCATTTGACGTAACGTAATTGTTCTTTTCTGAATTAACATAGGTATCCATTCCTTTCTCATAATAATCTTGCAATTAAGTTTATTACCCTTACCTCCTATGACCCTAATTCTAAACGAACGATATACCACAGAATATTTTACGTTTCATCAATTATCCTTCGTAGATCTCGAAAGTCATCCGTATTAAATATAATTACTTTTTTCATAAAGCAAAATCTACCATATCTTTCCTAACAACTTATGCAACTGTGCTGTTTGTTCTTTGGTTCCACCATACATGAAATAATAATCAATCTGACTACTTCCTTCTACGGATAGATACGTTCCATACATTGCAATATTACAGCATACCACATTATTCTTTGATGCAATGGCGATACCATAGCCTTTATCTGATACAAGTAATGGTATACGCATTTGCTTAGAACCATACGAGATGTAACTTGCTTTCTTATCCATTGGGATCAACTCACTACTCGCCATTCCTCTTGCCCATAACTTTTCATTCTTTTTAAAATCAAAATACATCCAGGTCTGCTCATTCGGCTCCGTATTAATCTGTCTAGGTTCTTTATCCCGTTCTGAAAGAATTGGATTACCCGATCTGGTGAAGAACTTAACAGCACCTGTCTTTTTCTCAATTTTAATCGCAAGTTGATCGGTAGCAATTCCGATCGCATCTTTCATCTCTTTATACAGCCATTTGGGTTTCTGTGTAAGAAGTCCTGCTGCAACACATTCCTCCGTTGGTTCTGTATAAAGCCATTCCTGCTCATCATCAAACATTGCGCTTTCATGACCTTTGATAAAACTTACTCGTATTACAGCGTCTGTGATTGGCATGATTCGTAATAAACCATAGTTACTCGCAAGTTCTACCCGATCAGAAGATTTCTTTTGCCACCTTATAGAGGTATCTATTCTTCCATGACCGGCTGGATGCAAGCTGTTATTATCTGGTATATCCCCAAATTTGTGTGCACCATATTTTGAAGTTGGTGTGTTCGATACAATGGAAACATCCTTGTCGGTCTCCTTTTGCTTTTTCCCTTGCACAACAATTCGTTTTGGTCCCGTGCGTCTCTCTTCTCCCGCAAGCAAATCCACTTTTTTATAGGTTTTAGGGGTTCTTGTTGGTATTTTCGGAGTATTCTCCTTGTTTAATTTACTCAGAGAGTCATTCTCTACATCAAAAGAATCCATTCTCTTTTCTTTTGGCACTTCTTTTGCAATAAGATCGGTTAAGTTCTCTACATATAAGACAGCAAGCTCATGAAGAGCTCTTGTTGCCGCAACATAAAGCAATTTAACATGTCCATCTTCGGCAGGATAGGCAGCATTCGTTGGATTAAACAGAAGTACTGCATCAAACTCCAGACCTTTTGTGTATTCGACTGGAAGTACCATAACACCACTACCAAACTCAGCTGTATCAAGATTACTGTCTACTAAGTCAAGATGCTGCCCTAGTTTGTTGGAAACGTCCGTTGCTTCCTTTTCATCCCTACAGATTACTGCAATTGTTTCGTGTCCATTCTTTTGCCATAACTTGATTGTTTTTACTGTTTCAATCAGAAGATCTTTGTCATCCGCACATTTGGTAAGTTGGACTTCATTCCCATGTCTGATGATCGGCTCTACCGGATAGATTGCAAATGTACCATGTCGCAAAATGTTCGTAGCAAAATTTGAAATCTCAACGGTATTTCGGTAACTTTTCTTTAACAAGCCAAAGGTATCAAATCTGTCTTTAATAATAAGGCTTTTCAATTCTTCCCAATCATTTAACCCATAGCCAAAATGGATATTCTGTGAAACATCTCCCATAATGGTGTACGTGCAACCTCGTAAACAGTATTTTAAGGAAGCATATGCCATCATTCCGAAATCCTGCGCTTCATCAATTACAACGTGGCTAGCTTCTCGAATCATGTCGATTTCTTTCACTCTCTTGTATATATAGGCAAGTGCTGCAAGATCATATACATCAAAGCACTGATCTGGGAGCTCTATCGCTTTCCCATTTTCCTTTTGTTTAAGAAGAAATGTTTGATAAAAATCATAGATATTCCCTTTCCATACCTTCCCTCCAAAAAAGAAACGGTAGAATTTCTTCATCTCTTCCTTTTCTTCTACGGTATAGGATATATCTCTACATGTAATCTCATTTTCCAATCTGGACATAATTCGTTCATTAAGTGAGAATATCTTATTCTGAACCGATACATGGGGATTCTCCCGAATATAGGTTTCAATCTCTTCCTGCTTTAGTAAGACTTTATTCGTATATTTTGCACGAACCTCTTTATGTGGAATATATTCTAGCTCATATTCCGCACAAAATTTCTCCAGATCATGAAACCACTGGTACGTTCCTTTGATACAGGCGGATTCATCCCCTTTTTCTATTGTTCGGATCGTATATTGTTTTGCATCCCAATCTTCATATAATAATCGAACGAAAAGCTGCTCCATAGTCATCTGTGAGATTCCATATACATCAAGGTCAGGTAGTACACTTGTTATATAATTTAGAAGAATTTGGTTACTTCCTACAATATAGAAATCAATTGGTCTAAATTCATTCTCATAGTTATATAGAATATACGAGATACGATGCATTGCAACGGTAGTCTTACCCGAACCAGCAACTCCTTGAACCAGCATATTATTACGTGGGGATTTTCGAATAATATAGTTTTGTTCTTTTTGAATCGTTGCAATGATTTCCCCAAGTACAGCCTTTTTACTTTTCGCAAGATACTTCGTTAGCAAATCATCATTTGAGACGACTTCCGAATCATAGAAATCAAGTAGTTCGTCATTATTTATCTCATAGGTACGTTTTCGAGTTAAATCGATTGTATAATCGCCAACATTTCTTACATTGTATTTGCAGATACCCAAGGATTCTTCATAATAGCAGTTTGCAACTGGTGCACGCCAGTCTATGACAACCAGATCGGTTACAGAACGATGGATTCCTACCCTACCGATATAGAATGCTTCTTTCGTATTGGTTTTGCTGTCTGTAAAATCGATTCGACCAAAATAAGGTTTTCTTCTAGCTCTTTGGCAGCGAAACAGTTCTTGATTCGCTTCATTCAGACTTGCCTGTGTATTATTCCAAAAAACCATGGTTTCCTTATCTTTTGAAACATCAATCTCTAACATATCACGAAGTTCACCCGTTAATGCCTTGACGGATTGTTCAGCTCGTTCTAGGTTCTTCCCTGCAATCGTGATAACAGCAGCTAGTTTTTTTTCTTCCTCTTCTCTTGTAATTCCTGGTAGTATACTTGTTTTGTCCATGGAATCTCCCCTTTCCCTTATTATTGTTGACCCACTAAACAGGAGCAAGCAGCACATGCGTGCGAATTGTGAATGTTTTTATAGTTTGCACACGGCACACCAATGATCAAGCCATTGTAATTGCTGACTTAAGAACGCTTGATCAATACAATCGATTCCAAGCGTTTCAATAATCGTTGCTTGTATATCATAATGTCTGATTCCGATACATGCTAAAACAGCCAGTTGTTCTGCCTCACTGACTGTATAATACTGCTCATAACCTGTTAGAAATGTCTTCATTCTGTTAAGTGTCACTGTTTTTCCCTGGGTAAAATTACATTCATCAAGAGAGAAATAATCGGTTCCATCACAGATCGTTGCGATATCATACACGGGATATGCATTGGCACAAGCATCAAAATCGTAAACAAGCAACGTATCCTTCTTTACGAAGATATTACCCGCATGAAAATCTCCATGAATAAATCCGGTAGGTATATCTTTAAGATAGCGTAGCAACGTATCCGCGATTTGTCGAAAACGCAATTCATCGCCAAATTTCTTTTTCTGTATAATCTTTAAATAACGGTCTACAAAGAATTCTCTCCCATGTATTGCTAAGGTATTTCTCGAACGTTCCATACATTTTCTCATCTTACCGCACAAGTTCCCAAGCTCCGCAAGTCGTTCTCCTCGTTCCAGTTCACTCCCATTAACAAACGCATATAAGATACAAACACAATTTTCATATATGGAATACAGCTGATTCTCTACTGTAGGGATGATCATCGGAACTGGGATTTTATTCTCCATTAACTGTTCTTGTACCCAAGTTGATTGAATTGCATACGGATTATTCTTCTCGCGAAACTGCTTGTATATGTATTTCTTTTCTTTGGTTACTACAAGGAATACTTTACCGATCCAATCACGTAAAACCTCAACGGAGACTACTTCCATACCATATTGCATATTAATAAAATCGATTATCTTCATTCTTTTTCACCTATATTCAACTATATACAAACCCAACTACTAGTAAATATACTTCAATACAATCGTTTTGCCTTATACCCAAGATACGATTTATTCCGTCACAAGAATTATTTAACGTAACGTTATCTATTCATTATACATCATAATTTACCTTAAAGCACGAAAAATAACGTATCCTTATAATAAAATTAATAAGGACACGTTACATAAAATAAATATAAATTTTGTAAAGTTACGAAGTAATACATATACCAACAAAGGTTAGAAGTTCCTTTAAAAATCGCACATAAGCTCCCATTGTATACCAAATCGATCTTTAACCGCACCGATTATCACCATATATGGCGGTTTTTCCAGTGGCTTGATCACTTCTCCACCTTCCGATAGTATGTGAAATGCTTTTATAACTTCTTCTTCCGTATCAAAACCAACTCGATACATTACTTCTTTTGTAAGTCTTACTTGTTCTTCGTCTGACCAATCATTCATTCTTACTTCTTGTTCTCCAAACATAATTTCTGAATGATAAACAAGATTGTTCTTCGTTTCATCTGGTTTCTCCCAACCATTTTTTACGGCATCTGCATAATGTAGTAAACTCCTTACTGTACAGCCGAAAGCACTCTTATATAATTCTAATGCTTCCTCTGTCTCTCCTGAAAAACACAATACTTGAATGAATTTCATTCGCTTCCTCCTTACATTACAATGAATCGCTCCCTTAACACTTTCACCTTACTTTCAATCTCATGAATGATCGCAAGAAATGCTTCGTCACTCTTACCACTAGGATCTTCTAAGCCCCAATCCTCACGGAATTTGCAAGGTAACATGGGACATTGCACATTACAGCCCATGGTAATGACAACATCAGGGCTTGGAATATCTTCTAGTAACTTATTGTGTTGCGATTCTTCCATATCGATTCCATAGATCTGTTTCATAAGTCTGACTGCATCCGGATTAATATGGTCTTTGAGATGTGTACCCGCGGAGTATGAATCGAATACATCACTAGCAAATCGTTTTCCTAAAGCTTCTGCAATTTGACTTCTACAGGAATTATGGACACATACAAAAGCGACTTTTGGTCGTTCTTCTATATCAAGGGTAATTTTCGCCTTATTCATTAGTTCGTTTTGATTGATATCTGTATCAATACTCGTTATGTTCTTCATTAAATTCTCCATTCTGTCTTCTTTTCGCTAATTATCGCCCTCAAGTCTATTATACTTATTTCTGACTCGTATTTCTATTCTAATTTATCATGTACTAGACAAATCATTGCAAATGGGACGAAAACCATCTTTTTGTGCCATTCGCTATCTTAACAAGAATTAACATAACAGGTACCTCTACTAGTACCCCAACTATTGTTGCTAACGCCACTGGACTCTTTGCACCAAATAGAGAGATAGCAACTGCAACTGCTAATTCAAAGAAGTTCGATGCGCCAATCATTCCTGTAGGTGCTGCAATATCATGAGGTAGCTTCAATAATTTACTTACAAAGTAAGCAAGAAAGAAAATGAAAAATGTCTGTATGATCAGTGGTATGGCGATTAGAATAATATGAAGTGGATTATGAATGATTACATTTCCTTGGAACGAAAAGAGCAAAATCAGCGTTAGTAAAAGACCGATGGTAGTCACTTGATTAAATTTGGGCAGATACGTTTGTGTGAAATAAATCTCCCCTTTTTTCTTAATCATGATTACTCGAGTCAAAATTCCTGCACCTAATGGAACCACTACAAATAAAATCACAGATACAATTAGAGTAGCCCATGGAATCTCTACTCCACCTACTCCTAGAAGAAAGGCTACAATTGGTGTAAATGCTACTAAGATGATCAAATCATTCGTTGCTACCTGAACCACTGTATAAGCAGGATTCCCTTTCGTTAATGTACTCCATACAAATACCATTGCTGTACAAGGTGCTGCTCCTAATAGTACCGCACCTGCCAAATAATCTTTCGCTAATTCTGGTGAAATTAAATTAGAAAAAATGACATAGAAAAAAAGATATGCAATACCAAACATGGTAAATGGCTTAATCAACCAATTTATGACCCAGGTTACAAACAGCCCTTTTGGATTCTTTCCTACATTTTTTATACTTTGAAAATCCACCTTCATCATCATAGGATAAATCATAAACCAGATTAAGATTGTAATTGGTATTGAAACATTCGCATATTCGAATTTACTTAACAATTCAGGAATCCTAGGTATATATTTGCTAATGATCACCCCTAGTACCATACAGAATATCACCCATATGGATAGGTACTTTTCGAAAAATCCAATACCTGATGTTTTTTGCTTTTTCATTCTTCTTTCCTCCATTACTACAATTTTGAACTATCTTTTTGAATTTTAAGATGTTTTGAATCATTTGATACTGATGAATACGCATATGATAGCAGCCTCATTATGTGAATACCATCATACGCTAATATTCATATATTTAAATCTATCGATATGATGTATAAAATATACACCATCTCTTTGAGATGGCGAAATATTTTTATTAATCACAACTTTCCTTATATTCAGGATCTTGTATTTCCGTAGTCAGCGATTGTAAAATGTGATTTGCCTGTTTACAGCCTTCTGAACTAATTCTGTAATGCGTCCATTTGCCCTCTTTTCTAGCAGTCACCATTCCAGATTCACATAATATCTTCATGTGATGTGATAATGTTGGTTGACAGATATTTAACTCATCGAGTAGACTACACGCACATTTCTCTCCAGATACCAAAAGCTTTAGAATCTCAACTCTTCTTTCGTCACATAATGCTTTAAATATCTTAGCGATCTCCGCATTTGTCATCATCTGCACCCCTTTATAATACCTTTGAATTTACATATAGTATATTCAACACATTGATGTTTGTCAATATGTTTTCCCATCTTCCTGTTCCATAATCCAGTCATAGCCTTTATAAGTTACATGCTCAAATTCCTAACGAAGATATTCTGCAAGCTCATAAACCCGCGATTTTGTTAACTCTGCACCTTTATCATACTCTAACATTATTTGCATTGTTCCTCCTTCAAATTCTGCGCCGGCTTCTTTCATCTTCACTTCTTTCTCTTCAATCCATTTCTTTTCTTCTTTCGTTAATTTTTCCATTGTTGTCGAATCTAGTTGATTACGTAAGCGATTCCAAACTACATTTAATTCATTATCCCATAATTTATAGATTTGATAAACAATACGATTCATATCCTGTTGTGAAATATCTTCCGCTTGAAGTTCCTTTTCTAAATCTTTAACATCTTTTTCAATTAATTCCAACTCTTCCTCTATAGAAATCGTCTCTACCTCATAACTAGAAAAACCATCTCCTGTATTCACATTATAGATTCCGTAAAATGGGAGTTCTGTTTCTTTAGAATCCTCTAGGTTACCATATCCCACCCAACTACGATATTCCTCTGGTAAATCTTTTAGAGAAGCACCTGGCAAATAAATTAAGATCTCTTTCGCATTATATAGACCATAAGGTTCACTATATTTGTACAACATCTCATCAAGGATTTCCTCTTTACCCGCTTTCTCTTCTGTTTCAATATGTGTAATTTTCACCGAATAGGTATATGCATTAATTTTCTTAGGTTCGCTGAATTGTCCTTTGAAATCACTGACATAATAAACACCGCTTGGGTATCCTTCCCCTGTTACCCCCATATCCGAATCATGGTATTGTCCATCAAAAGAACCATCTTTATGAACATGCAAAACGGTACACCAGGCTCCCGCACCACTTCCATACCAGAATTCCAAATTTGATAGATCTGTAAATGAAAATTGGCCTTCTTTCTCTTGATTTTCTGATTCTGCTGCCGATGATTCATCTGATGAAGCAGTAGTGTCTTCTGGTTCAGTTGATTCTACTGATTCTGACACCTCTTCTGCATTCGAGTCTTCTGTTTCTTGGGCGTTGTTAGTAGTATTGTCTGAAATTGTTTCTGTTACATTTCCCTCTGTATTTCGTTTTCCCGCATTTTCTGATTTACAGCCAGTTAACACACTACCTGCCATAACCATAGTCATTAACAACACGATATATTTTTGTTTTTTCATTTTCTTCTCTCTCTTTTCCATCATTATTCCATCTATGTATATGGTTCTATAATCATTTTCTTATCATTCATTCGTTTTATTCTTTCTCTAATACAAATATTCTACGATTTACGGTATCCGGTTCGCCATCCCAGTGAAAATGTCGAAGCTCTACGACCTTAAAATACGTACCCAAAATCGTAGTCCATTCCTCATCACTGTGATTGACAATCCGCAATATATCCTTATAAAACAGATGATTCTTTTCCCTCTCTTCAAATCCTTTCTTTTCAATCAACTCTTGTTCAAAATAAGGGTTGAGTCCAATAATTACTTTCGCACCTTTCTTGCATACATTCGCTGCACTTTTTATGATTGCTTCACAAACTGGCGTTGGCACGACATCAAGTACATTGGAACAAAAAAAGCCGTCATAGGAATCTGGTTGCTGTTGTTTTAGCCATTGTGTTGTGATCGGTAAAAAGGTAATCTGCTCCTTTACGTGAAATGTTTCAGCATATTGTATTGCTGCTTTTACACCATTTTCAGAAACATCAACTGCGGTTACATGAGGACATCCTCGTTTTACCATAATTACAGAAGCCCAGCCTGACCCACATCCATAATCTAAAACTTGTTTTTGGGTGGCTAGTTCTGCTGCCGCTTCCGCTAATACTTTACTACCGATCTCATACCATGCTGTATCCAGATTAAGATTTTCATCATTCTCTTCCTCTTGACCCAACCAGTCATTCCAGAAATCCAGTGATTTCGCATATTCCTTTTCCATAAATTCTGACATTTTATTCGTATTCTTATCCATCATATCTGTATACTCCATTCTTTTTCTTGTTCAAGTCTAATCTTTTCTATGATTTCTGTTCCATCATAAGTAATTTGTAGATATTTTAGTCTAATGTATTATCTGTAATGAAAATCTTATGTATTTGTGCTCAAGCCATTAATTACTATATTTTGAAATTATTTCATTCCTGTGTCAAACATCTTAAGAACTTATTAAGTTTACTATAATTTTCCTTTTATAGATAAAGAACGAGGAATGTATTGCATCTAAAACATTCAATACATTCCTCGTTTATCCTAATATACATCTTTCATTACAATTTTGTTATCTTCACTTTACTACTCTGCCCTTTACCTTTTAACAATTTCTTATACACACTTAGTTTTGACTTTGGTACTTCGATTACTGCAGAATCACTAACTTCAGAAAATGCTTTCTTCTTTACAGTTTTAAGTTTCGTAGTTTTAATTTGGATCTTCTGCACATTGTTCCAACTTGGTAGCCCGAGATTACCAATCTTCGTTATGTTGCTACCAAATACAATAGTTTTTGTATAATAGCAGTTATCAAATGCTTGATCATAGACTTCTGTTACTTTGTACGTCGCACCATTAATCTTGATTGTAGAAGGTATGGTAATCTTCGTACTTGATATATCCTCAATATGATTTACAGCAACTGTCTTCGTTTTACTTGTACTTTTAATGATCGAATAGGTGATCTTCTTAACAGTGAATTGATCACCCTTTACTAAATTGTCTTTTGCTGCTGTGCCATCTGTAGGAACCGTACAGAATACGGGAGTGGAATCATTGGTAAAGTACCATGTCACTTTATCGTTGTATACGATTGGCTGGCAATCGGAAAGATTTCCTGTCATACTACCTACCTTCGTAACCGTTTCTCCCTTTCCATTCACTATAACATAATTAACTTCCTGTTGATAGGTATCCGTATTCGTAACTTCCCATAATACCATAAAGGAATCATCCGTAATCTTAACTAACTGTGGTGTACTTACACGTGCTTTACTATTTTTCTTATACTTCGTCAGATACAGAAGTTTTGTATTTCCATCTGTGAGGGTACCCTGTGGGGTAACACTTAAGAAAACATTTCGGACAGATGCACTGGTATTGTCATAATTACCTACAACCAAATAGGAGGAACTTGAGACCTCAAAACCACCAACACTTCCACCTGTTGCATTCGCACCAATGCTCCCTGGGAATTCCAGCAAATCAATACTACTGCATTTACCAGTAAATGTTGTTTCTCCTGCCGACTTCTCATATTTGATTAAAGCAATGGAACGTGGATAGGCATCTCCATGATCAACTGCCAACAGCTCTTTTCCATTCACCTGAATGAATTGGTTGAAGGAATGACTTACATAACCATACCCGATATTCATCACAATGGAATACGAATCTGTAATCTCCATCGTATCCGTATTCACAGAAAATGTAAGGTTTGCCTGATGATTATACCCATCAGAGCTCTTATACATCTCATGGCTTGTTCGAATGTATAGCATATCTCCACTTTCCGCAAATCGAAGACTTCCTGCATCGAATGGTACGGTTGTATTACAATCTTTTAGAGAACAACTGGCAATACGTTTCCAATCTTTTGAGTATTTGACAACACGAATCACTTCACAAGTCTTACTTTGCTTGCTGTTGGTCTGTCCAAAAACGAAGTAATTGGCATCTTTGCCAGAGTAAAATCCACCGTACAGAGAAAGTTCTTTTTTTATCGTATCTTTCTTCAGTAATTTGTAATTCTTGTCGTAATTTTCATATATAATCTTATCATCGATACATTCCACTCTCGTTAAAGTATGATCTTCATTTTCATACAGATTGGAATACATAGGAGAAGACCAAGTAGAATAATTCTGGTTACTCTTATTATTACTTGTTGTTCCACCCTCCGTTGCAGCTCGTTCCGCTTTCAGCGTATCCATTGGTAAAAGAATACTAATGAGTATGATGAGCAAAGGAAATAGCCATCTTTTTTTGATTGTCTTGCATTTTGTGACATCGTATTTCAACATCTCTTCCTCCCAATTTCCTTTTACTTTTAATATAAATCCTTGTAGCACTTTTATATCTTATAATTCCTTATAACTCCTAAAATTCTTTATGATTCCAAGACAGGTTTCTTCCTCTTCTCCACTTTCCGGATTTAGTGGAGAATGAATGTTATACAGATATCCAGTTTCTCCGTATCGTCCTTGTAGGTTCTCTTGATAATGGTTCTCATCCATCCAGACATTGCAAACCTTAACGCACATAACGACATGATTGCTGCCTGGATATAATTCTTTTTCCCAACGATATTCACATTCAAGATTAAGGAAACACTCCTCTACCATTGGCGCATTCACCACAGATGCTTTTTTGACGGTTAGATCAGCTAACTGAATCTCATCATCATCATAACGATTATGATCGACAGTACTAAGGCATTTTTTATAAATTGATGCATCAGGGAAGTTAATCACCAATTGTTTGTTCGCTTTTACAGCGGAATACATGTGTGAGTATTTGTTCACGCTAGAGAATATACAGTAGAAACCGTTATCATTACTGAATGATAGCCAAGATTGCATGATCGCATTGGTTTTTCCATTCCCTTTATAGCAAGTTACTAAAACTAATGGTGATGGTATTGCTGTTACATGTTCAAGCCAATCAAAACCATATAAATTACGATCCTTCATAAAATTTGGGCAAATACGAAATTCCTTTTTCATAATGTAAATTCCTCCAATTCTTTTTTCCTAAGTTTCTTTGTTTAACATCGTATAATATTAACTATAGTTAGTAACCACATTTACTATAGGTAATTTTATTCGTATAAGAGAACGTTTATTTTCTTCGATCTAGAGTAGATACCCTTGGCTGAATGGATACACCATTCCATCTTCTGTTTGTGATTCCCACCTCTTCAGGTGTTGTACTTAAGTATTCCCCCTCCATCCCTCTGATCTTTATATGATTTTTATCCAGTTCAACGAAACAATGAAATGCTTGCTTATATAGGATCACATCTTTCAAATAAGGATATTTCATATGAATCGTATCTCCATACGGATAAACTGGTTTTAAACCGTGCCAAACATAAGACATCGCATTCAATGTATAGTAGCAAATATTATTGATTATTTTACAATCGTCTCCATGATCATGTCCATTCATACAAAGCAGGGTATTTCTTGATTCTATTAGTTTCTGAATCTTTTCTCGGTTTGCAATCCCCCGTTGCTCGAACTCATTCGCTAGACTATGATGAGAAAAGATTACATAGGATAGGTCTTCTCTAAAAATTTCTTGCTTTAACCATTCTACTTCGGAATCTGGAATTACCGGATATCTGCAATTCTTCGCTTTCCCTTTCCTGTAAGTAGGATAGTTCATATGATTGCTCTTCATATAGCACGCATTTAATACAATGAATTTCGTATCGTCCACAATAAACGAATAATACGGTTTCTCCATTTGTAAAAAATTCATAATTTCACTTTGGGAATATTGTTCTGAATCATGATTCCCAATCACGTAATAGTTTGCAATACCTGTACTTTTTAGTTTTTCTACAATTCGTTTGTTCTTTTCTATTGGATAACACAGATCGCCAAGAGAGATAATAAAATCCAGTTGTTCCATTTTAACTTTTGTAATGAATTCCTCAATTCGTCGATCTCCATCAAATATGGAATCATAATGAAGATCGGTAAATACCGCGAATTTTACCATATAGTTCCTCCAAGTTTAATGCACTACACATTCCTTTCTATGTATCCAATTTTAATTTTACATATCGTCAAACCACATACATATATTTCCGTCACTATCCTTACTATATATTTATTTTATAGTAGATTCAATAGTTATTTTAGCTTATGTTTTTCGTCAAATCCTACATAGAATTTCCTTTTTCATCTCTTTTTTGTACAAAAAAATACCAATGACCATTTATGATCATTGGTATTTTTACGAACAGATTCTATTTTTAACTAAAATCAATATAGATTCTTGCTTCGTCTTTCCATCAGAACGGTATTTCTCCAGATTCCGTCCACATCTTTTGCAATGTTTTCCCGTGTACCGACTACTCGGAACCCACATTTCTTATGTAATGCAATACTGGCTTCATTTATTTCGAAGATCCCCGATTGTAATGTCCATATACCAAGTTTCTCTGATTCTTCGATTACCTTACTTAACAGTGCTGTACCAATCTGCTGCCCTCTTCCCTTTTGTGCTATGTAGATACTTACTTCATTCACTCCTCTATATACACATCGACTACTTGTAGGAGAAAGTGCAATCCAACCAAGGATTTCATTCTTTTCATCAACAGCTACAAAACGACACTCCTTACAATGACCTTGGTTCCAAGCTTCATACTCTGGTGCTTCTGTCTGAAATGTTGCTTTTTTCGTTGCAATCCCTTCAAGATAAATTCTCTTTACACTTTCGTAATCTTCTGCTTTCATTTCACGAATATCATATCTCATGTTCATCGACCTTTCTTCTCTTCTCGTATTGTTTATTGGATTACTTTTCATAGTATATACCAGTTTTTATTTAATTGCAATATACAACTATTGTATTATGCACATTATTTTATCATAACTTCATTGAATTACCCCTCTAGATTTGCTATAATAACAGAAGTCCGACCCAAAAATAGTCATACTTTATAGGAACGATTACTAGATCATAGGGAAACGAGGTATCATCTATGAAACAAGAAGATTACAAAGAATTTAGAGAAAAGATTCGCCTTATGGAGAGAAAATTAGGCTTACTTAATAAAGGAACCGGATGTTGTGCTATCTCCTTATCACAATGTCATGCACTTGTTGAGATTGGACATGCACCAAAGATTAATCTTCGGAACTTAGCTCAATGTCTTGATCTCGATATTAGTACAATGAGTCGCTGCATTGATAGCTTAGTTAAGAAACATTTGGTTTCCCGTACAACTTCTTTAGAAGACCGTAGATGTGTTCATTTAGAATTAACAGAAGAAGGATTCACATTATTTGAATCCATTGAAAATAATATGAATGATCGATTTGATCAAATCTTTCATCGAATACCAGATGAGCAACGCATGGTTGTATTACAAGGTTTGGATACCATATTACTTGCTCTACAAGAAGATAATACAAGGAAAGGGAATTAGTATCCGTCTAATTCCCTTTCCTCGTTTATTTCGTAAATGTCCCTGTCATCGTATAGGCAGGACCACCTTTTAAGTAACAGTCAAAGAAGGATAAGATTGCCTCCTGTTCTGTCTTAAGACAATACCGTACATCAATCGTTGCTTTTTCTCTATTTAACATATTCGTTAAGAATGGAGAAATCAATGCTAAATCTGTAAGGGTTAGATGTTTTGCTCCTTTTAGATACATCGTATAATTCTCTTTACAGATTGTATCTGCGATTTTATTTCCTGCATATACACCATTTGTTCGATCGTCAATAATCTGGTTCCATACCGAGTCAGAATAGATATTCAAGATAGGCGTATCATACGCTTCCCCTTTTGCAACAATGTCATCGTTTGTTTCATCATAGGAAAGTTCTGAGAAATAAGGACCATCAATATTAATGATGGCGTCAATATCCTCTCTCTCCTGTCCGACCCATACGCTACTTGCTGCTCCCATGGAATGACCAAATAACCCGATCTTTTCTGTATCAATCAAATTATATGGACTTTTTGCATCTGTTTCCTGTGCGTATTGAAGAATCGTGTCTAAAGTTAGATTAATACCAGAAACACGAACGTCCATCCATTTACCAATATAGTCATACGCTTCTTTTGCCGTACAATCAACGCTATTCGCATACATTACTTCTTTGTAATAGTTCATATCCATCATTGCCATTTTCCCAGTATCTGATTTTGTAAAGAAAGAATGACCTGGATGATCAATGGAACAAACGACATATCCATGACTGGCTAGTTCTACAAAAGCAGAAAAATTACTATCCTTAACTCCATAAGCACCATGATCGAATACAACTAGTGGAAAACTTTTGTTCGTATCTTCTGGATTTTTTGGATACCAAAAAGCTACATTTACATAATTGTTCTTCCCGTCTAGATACTTATGCTCTGAATCGGTATACGTGATCTCCTTTGTTGCAACATCATACATTCCTGTCGATGCAATTGGCTTATAGTCTGGGAAAACCAACCCTGGCACACAAGCAAAGAAGAAAAGAATGCACATCAAAATTCCTTGTAGGACCACCTTCCCTTTACGGAACGGTTTTGATGGAGTGGCTTTATATAATTTCACACCACCAATGATTGCATAGAGCAATAATAAAATTGCTACCATATACCAGCGAAAACTAAAGGAAAGAATTGGTGTAATTGCCAGTATTAAGAATACAAGAAACCCGCATACTCTTACTTTATTTCGTATCTGATCTTGCCTAGATCCTTTTACTAAACTGAAAATAACAAATCCGATTTCGAATAAAATCAATGTAATTAAAAATATTTTTTCCATCAAGATTTCCTCCCATTTATTTGATAAATGCATTGTAACATGGGATTTTTAGCGGGTAAATCGAATTTCGGTAAGTTGTAAGATAGCCAAAATAAGTTGTAAGAACAGACAGGTAAGTGGATGAATCTATTGCTGATTCTCTGATTTCAACAACCGTAGTTTTTCATTGATCTGGTTCGCTGTTTTCCGATCGAGCAACCAATCGATTACACATACCAACACATAGATTACCATAATCTCTGCACCGAATATGATTGTTTCCAGCCAACCGGAACAGATTGCGAATACATTACCAAAGGTCAGAACAATGACTTCAATTAATATAAAATGCAAGATTCGTCGAACATTCCTCTCCCGTTCTGACAGTTCTTTTCTAGACCAATAGATCAGATTCACACAATCCGTTGCAAATGCCATAAAGGTAACTAACAAAATCTTTTCACTTGTAAAGATAAAATCAGGATTCAAGATGGCTGTTCCTATTATGATAATCCCAAAGATTACAAAAAAGTTGCGAATCATGTTGGATAGTACTTGACTTAACTTCATTTTTCTCCTCCTATAACCCTAATTTTGATTTCAGTATGGGAACATATTGTCTGGAAACCACAATGGTTTCTCCGTTATCTAACGTTGCATCAAACCGTCCACTTAAGGAAGGTTTAACAAAATCAATCTTACTAATATTCAAGATGAAGGATTTGGACGCACGAAAGAATTTCTTAGGGGGACACAATTCCTCCAGTTCATATAATTTTTGTTTGGACTCATAGACTTTATTCTTGCAATAGATAAACACTTTATTATCCACTGCTTCAAAATAATACACATCTGCAAATTGCAACCGATGAATACTATCTCCATTATATCCGATTAAATCTGCATTCTGTTTTTCAATATTCTTTACGCAGTTCAGGATTCGATCATTTACTTCGTGACAACGAATTAAGATTTCTTCCTCCTTATTCACGTCAATTGTTTCAATTGATATCTTCACCGTACTCCTCCTTTTCCAACATTCCAAAAAAGACCGTTGCAGATGTGATACGCTTGCAACGGTCCCTTCCTATTGAGCTCCTTACAGATTCTTCACGTCAATATGGCAAGACAACGTGTCTGGAAGCACCTGCATGGTTTCTGGATGGAAGATGACGATGCATTTTCCATTTGGGTCAAGGTGACTTTGATATAGGATTCCATCATAACCGATTCGTTCTAGATAATCGGAGAATAGACGGAATGGTTCATGATGAAATTCTCGTTCTTCTTCTGTTCCTTCTACTGGACAGAAGATATCGCTGGTTAATAAAACATTTAACATAATATTATAGGAATAGATTTCAGAGATTGCTTTTTTCCCTGAAGTACCACCATGAATACCATAGATAAACTTAATTCGTTGACAGTCTTCTTTAAAATAGTCTTCTGCTAGTTTTAAATTCAGATTCGTATCATCGATCAATTTCGCTAACTTAAGTTTTCTTGTATTCTCGAAATCACATGTAGAAATCTGCTCCCTGTCTTCTAGATGCATCTCCTTCAAACAAGCTTTCATCGAATCTTCTTTTGTCTGACGGTCATATGGAATCACATAATAACCGTAGGATTTATTCTTTGCATCCAAGCAATATACTGGTTTTTTGTCTTTGTCTGGCATAAATGCTTCTAATTCGCAAGAAGGTTCCCCAATCATCTTTGTTGCTTTACTTCCTGCTTTCAACTGATAATCACGACAAGAATGGGTGAATTCCTCTGAATACACTTGGTAGATGCACTCAAAGATCTCATAGTGATCCTTTGCTTCTTCCAATGTTTTATACTGGTATCCATCTGCTTTCATCTTTTCTTTCGTTGTATTCCAGATTGCTTTCATATAATCAAATACTTCTTGTCTCGTTGCCATTATACTGTCTCCTATCTCCTAACGCTTGTAAATATGTATGAGTCTTGGAACGATAATCCAAGCTCTTCTCTAGTATATCACAATCACAAGAAATTGCGAAACTCTTTTTTAACTCTTAAGATGTCTACTATTGTTGCAAACTGATACACTAACGAACATCACTTTGCATCTTCTTACGGAAGACAAAGGTTGCTAACAGATAGATCACAACTGCATAGACTAAGATGATCAAAAGTGGTTGCCCCAGTTTGCTATATTCTCCTCGAATAGCAAATCTAGCAGCGGCGACACCATGATAGAAAGGAAAGACTTTACATATCTTTTCTAATGTTCCTCCAATCGAATCAACATCCATCCAGATTCCGCCGATCATACAGGCAGCAGAAATGATAATGGAACAGATTCCAGGTGCAGCTTTTTCATTCAATAATGTTGCAAAGAATAATCCGAAACCAATGAATAACAATGCTGATGGAAGCAAAACAACCATGCAAAGTAAGATGTTTTGTATCTCAAAATGATAGCCTTTGATCTGTCCAATAATCATTGCTGCAATAAATGTAATTACGGACTGTAAGACTGCTATAAGAATAACAGGATATGTATATCCAGCAACAAATTCCCCTGGTTTCATTGGTGATACATACAAACGAATCAAGAATGCAGTGGAACGATCCTTTGATACTTGTAGACAGGTGAACAACATGATAAAGGTCAACCCAAAGCATGCAATACCAGGTGCAAGATTTTGAATTTGGAAGATTTCAATAGCAGCTTGTGCAGGAATACTTTCATTTACAATTGTCATAATAATTAACATGACGATAGGAAAACCTACACAGAATATATAACTTAATGGATCTCTTACTATTTCCTTTAATGTTCTTTTTGCAAATACAATTCCTCTCATACTTACACCTCTCCTTCAGCAATTGCTATAAATGCATCTTCCAGTGAATCTTTCTGTGTCATTGCTTTAATCTCATCTACGGTGTTACACGCTTTCAATTCGCCATCTACCATGATTGCTACTTTATCCGATAATGCTTCCGCTTCCTCCATGTAATGGGTCGTTAATACGATGGTAATCTTTCCTTTCAAACCAGAAATGATCTTCCATAGCTGTTTTCTAGCTAACACATCAAGTCCTAATGTCGGTTCATCAAGGAATAGAATCTTCGGATTCGTGATGAGTGCCATCCCAATACTTAATCTTCTTTGCCATCCACCAGATAAGGTTTTTGCCTTACTCTTACGAACTTCATCTAATGAAAACTGTTTCATTACCTCTTCCATTCGTTTCTTCGCCTCTGTTGTTGAAAACCCATAGATCTGTGCAACGAATAATAGATTCTCTTCTACTGTTAGATTTGGTGCAATCGCTGTTTCCTGTGTTGAGACATTACAGATTTTCTTTACTTGATCAAGCTCCGTTTTAATATTGTAACCACCAACATAGGCTTCCCCACTGGTTGGTTTTGATAAACCAGTTAACATACGGATTGTCGTCGTTTTACCAGCACCATTTACACCTAATAATGAAAATAAAATTCCTTCTTCTACCTGAAAGGTACTTCCCTTTACGGCCACTTTGTCACCAAATTTCTTTTGTAGCTGATTTAATTCAATTGCATTTTTCATTCTTCCACCCTCATTTCTCCTAATTTTTTATTGATTTGGTTAATGGACTCTTTACATGTGCGATATTGTATTACCCATGTTACTGAATAGGAAATCATATAACTGATCACAGATGCAATCAGTGATACTTTATATTTCCCTAGGTTCCAACAATACATTGCTACTGGAAGCCATACCATTGTCGTTGCTATGAAATACAAGATACTTTGTACGAGTAAACTAATTCGTTCAAACTCCATAATGATGGACCAAAATCCAAAAGCGGTACTTGTTAAGCCAATGAGTAAACACTGAACCAAGAATGCATAGGTCTTGTTTGGAAAATGTGCCACGAAATCTGGGATAACTGGTAAAAAATCTGGATCTTTCTTCACTGCCATCATAATTACTGCGAATACAACGTTGATTGCTACTGAATACATAAAACTATTCAATCCTCGAATAACTGCTTTCTTTAACATTCGACTCACCTCAAATTCCTAATGCTTTCTTTATCTTCGATACATATCTACGGGAAACATATGCTTCCTTCTCCCCTTCTAAGTACATACGAATTGTACCTGTCAAGCTCGTATCCATTCGCTTGATTTTCTTGATGTTCACAATCTCCGAATTGGATATTCGAATAAATAGCGTCTTGTCTAATTGCTGTTCGAGCTCATATAGTCGTTGTTGTAATCGATATGTTCCATGAACAGCAGTTACATATACTTTTGAATCTTGTGTGTAGATATGAATAATATCCGGATTAGCCAACATAACAATGGAATCGTCTTGGTATGCCTTAATTCCTTGGTTTAGTGTAGAATCAATGGTCTTGTATAAGAATTTCACTTCTTGTGTCATCTCATTGTTACAAATATGTACCTGGGGTTCTTCATACCTTTTATCAATTATTAGTTTAATCTTCATGATTTCCTCCGATTGATTGTATTATATAACATTCCTAATAAAATGAAATAGATAATGGATAAGTGGTCGTTATTCTGAAATAACTGGTCAAATCACTTTACATAACCTATTCATGTAATCTTTTGATACCATTAATATAATATTACATCCAAGGTATACTGAATTCAAGAATGAGGTTCTATTGAATTACAAATTTAAGCAGACGTATCCGTTATGTTGACTTAACAGTCATATTGACTACAGGGTCATGCCGACTACTAAGTCATATTGACCATTTGGTCACATTGGCTAGGTAGTCATACTGACCAAACGGTCATTGTGACGTAATAGTCATATCTATATTGTTTGATCCTACCATTCTATTATTTTTTCGACCGAATAAACTACTGTATGAAATTAAAACAAAAAAGAAAGGCGTTATCTATTTTCCTAACACCTTCCTGAATACAATTTTAAACCTATCTTAATTGACTATACCATTTTAAAAATGCTTCTGCTACAACTGTACCAGCTTTTCCATTGGGATGGCAATCCTCTTCGCTTACTTGATATTCTCCTTTGGTTTGTGTATCATTTGGTGCTGGCAATGCTAAGATTGAAGCAATATCAAATACATGTTCCACTCCTTTTGGAGGTTCCGTTTTAATCGTTTCATTGATCTTACGCCAAATCTTTGCTTCTTCACCTACAAAATTGAAAGATGGTACCGTAAACAAAAGAACACGCAAATGTGGATTCGCTTCCCAAAGTTTTTCCACGATTATTGTAAGAGATTGTAGCAGCTGCTCATATGTACGTTTCCCCGTACCAATATCATTAACGCCAAAACAAAGAATGACTTCATCATTTTGTTTCGCTTTATTCAGCCAGGAACCATCTTGGGCCGCATCGTATGCTCGTGACCAGCCACTTCCAATATTCCAGATACCGAATTCTTTTGGTAACTTTTCTCCTATCTTATATACCCAATATTCATTGGCATCCTTCTTGGTATTCACTCCTTGCGTAATGGAATCTCCCATGAAGCAGATCTTTTTCGTAACCTTCTTACGAATAGCAAATAGATGGGGCAATACAACCATATTATCAGATGGTACAAACGATTCCTTTTCACACTGTTGAGCCACAAGACCATCTGCGATATAGGTAGACATTAAACAACGTTCTGTATTATACGGGAATACATACCCAGTTTTTTTTGCTTGAATTGTCCAGGTAAATACAAGATAATGTCCCTCTTCTAATGTAAATGTTACTTCATCACTGAAGAATGCCTCCCCCGGCTCTACTGTCTTTGTTTCTTTCCCTGCAAAAATTATGGGGATACTCGTATTCGGTTCAATTGTTCCATCGGCAATCCTTCCTCCATCCGATATACACGCTTCTAAAACGGTCCATGTTCCTCCCTCTTGTCCCGCTTTTGATACAGAACCATCATCCCAAGTTGAATCCACCGTATTCGTATGCCAGAATCGCCATGTTAATGTTCCATATTCCCTAGGTGTAAGATATGTACGGAAAGTTTTCGTAAACGGTTTATCTGTTATTAATAACAAATTAGAAGAGGTAGAAGCTAATATTCCTGATGAATAGTCACTTCACAAATCTGTAAAAAAATCAATATTTGGCATAATTTCGTCTCCTCTATGTCTTTTCCTCTATGTCTTTTCCTCTATGTCTTTTCTTCTATGTCTTTTCTTCTATGTCTTTTCCTCTATTCCTCACGATGAATGGATTTCTCTTGATCAAATCCTTCTGGATAGCGTTTCTTTAATTTTTCAATATTCATCTGAAAAATCTCCTCCAATGAATATCCAATCGCCAAAGCCGTTTCTGCAAGATACCATGCGATATCTCCTAATTCTTTTGCAAGTTCCTCTTGATTAAGGGGATGACCCTGAGCAAGATGTTTCTTAACAAGATCAATAGCTTCTCCAGATTCCCCACATAATCCCATTACTCCATTAATCAATGTGTCTTTTTGAGACATTTCTTTATTGCGTGTTTTCATCGCTAATGTTTGGTATTCATTAATTGTCATTTTGCTTTCTCCATTTAACTTATTCTCCTATATCTTTCAAGTATCCTCGAAATTGTTTACCTAGGAGTATCTCTATTCTTTTCTTCATTAAATTCACTACCAGTATACGGCATTCTATTTTATTATTCAACTTGATTTTCTGGTGATTAAAGATGTATAGAAAAGCTACCTCTTGACGAATTACAGCCAAAGATTTACTATTAACATATGTAAGGAAACAAGTGCGATAAGTAAGCATTTGTCAAGATGATTATAGGAATTAATAGGGAGGATAACAAATGAAACGAATAGTAACACTTTTTTTATGTCTATGTCTTGTGTTCGGTTATTCTGTGCAGACAGTTCATGCAGAGGAAGATACACAAACAGAGATTAAATTTAAGAAACTAAAGAAACCGCCAATGAAGTATACACTAACAAAGGGTACAAAAACAAAAAAAGTTAGTCCTTTGACGCTCACGTTGAAATCAAAAAAAGCCAATAAAATAACAGATGATGAGGAATGGTTTTCAAAAAATGATTTAGAATTACCTGTTTTTGTTATTCCTGGGGAGTTCAACAACTATTCTTCGAACTTACCATATTATATTGATTGGTATTGCGGGGATCTTTACATCACCAATGCTTTTGAAGATGCTTCTTACATCTACTGTGTATATGGAGGAAATTATGCAGAAGGATACAAACTCTATATTTACAGTAAAAAAAATGGAGAAATTGTGTATAAACTTGATTTTTCCAACTATCGCTATTCCAGTAAATACGTCAAAGAAGATTATGATTATGTCCAACAAGAAATTAAATGGGCAAAGATCGTAGGTAATGTCCTTTATGTATCCAACAGCCATGATACCTATGCCAAGAGTTCTTACAATATGAATGCTTACATAACTGCAATTGATTTATCCACATATAAGATTTTATGGCGTTCTAGTCCATTAGTTGCTAATTGTACGAATTTTGAGATTATCGGTAATGTCATTATTTGCGGATATGGATTTACCGATGAAAAGGATTATCTCTACCAATTAAATCGTACAAATGGTAAAGTAATTTCCAAAATAGCTTTAAAGACTGCTCCGGAATATATTATCAAAAAAGGTAGTAAACTTTATGTACGTACGTACAATACCGATTATGTATTTAAGATTGGAAAATAACATATAGTTAGACAAAGTGTACTTTGAAGCTGTTATTAATACGAGCGTTTACGAAGTACACTTTGTTTTTTCCCTTATATCGTAACTTCTTTTACTTCTCGTATTTCACTATCAATAAATTCATACTTTCGATTACAAATGTGACTAATCTTCTCTTTATGTGTAACGATGATTACCGTTTTTTGTTTTAGATAATGATTAATCATTGCTATAATCCGTTCTTCAGTTACCTCATCTAGATTACTTGTTGGTTCATCAAGCAAATAAATCTCTTTATCGATCAATAGACCACGGATTACATTAAGTCGTTGTCTTTGTCCTGTGGATACGAATACACCACGCTCACCCAATAAGGTATCCAATCCTTCTTCCTGTTTTTCAAACCAATCCCACATCCCAACTTCTTTAAGCATGTTATATAGCTGCTCGTCTGTAATAGAAGGATTACCAAATGTCAGGTTCTCCCGTAATGTTAAGTCTAACATTTCCGTATCCTGTGCAATGAAAACAGCATCAATATTCTTATCCACTGCAATGCCATCTACATATACATTGCCTTTTGTCTCAATAATTCCTGATAAGATTTTTAATAAAGTTGTCTTTCCCTGTCCACTCTCTCCCATAATACAGATTTTTTCCCCTTTCTGAATAACAAAAGATGGGATGCATATCTTTAATGCTTCTTCTTGTGTACCATATTGATAGGTAAGTTCCTGAATGGAGATTTCATGGAAATCTGCTCCTATAGAGGTGGAGGTATAGATGGAAGACTGTTCCCTAATCAACCGGTCCATTTCTTTTTGTGATGTACAATATACAGTAAAATCTTTTATAAAGTTAGCAATATTTCTGTTGTTGAAAACCAACTGAATCGTTGCTAAGGATAGATATGCCAAAAACTGTACGATGGGAAACTGTGCATCACGTTGGTAAATTTCCAATGCAACAAACATACAGATTGGGTAGATCATATAATTGATCGTCTTATATACCGTAAATCCAATCTCATTTCCAATTATAAATCGTCTGGAGGCTTGTAGATTCTTCTTCTCTATATTTGTAGCTTTTTGTTGAATGAATGACAATCCTCGTAATTTTTGAACAGTAGATATATTATTAATGCCATCCATGAAGATTCTCGTTTGCTCCCCTCGTACTACGGTCATATTTTTCAATGATGCTGCTATTTTTTTTGAACAAACCAATCGTATAACAATAGAAAGAAACGATAAGAAGATGATGATTCCTGAAAAAATCAAGGAATACTGCGCTATGTAAACAATTAAATATATAATATATACGAGACTGATTGTCGTAATCAAAAGACTGAATAGTAGGGTACTTTTTTTCTCAATCAATTGTGTTAATATACCTGCTACATACCCTGTATTTCCTTTTTGCAATTCTTCTGGCTTCGTTGTATACAATTTTTGATAATAATAGGAATAGCTGTAATTTTGAACATATACCGTAAGGATTCCTTGTAGATAATCGCATATAAACTCAATCATTTCCCACAACAGGATATATACAATAAAAAAACAAGCTGCATGAATAAATGCTTTATGCTCAATCTGTGTTGCGGCCACTTTTGATAAAGCCACCGTCAGATAAGAATTCATAATTGACCAAATCAAGGTAATAATGGTATTCGTTATAATGATTTTTCTGGGGATTCCTAAGAATAGTTTTTTTAGCATAATTGGTTCTCCTCTCTTTATTTACTGTTTTACTGTTTGTAAAGCTAATCATCTGCTTTGATCAAGAGCAGGTAATATCATACACAAAGTATACTTCTGTGTAGCTTCAGCTGACATCTAGCTTATGTGCGAGTGTGCATCCCCTCGGAGGGTTTATAAAATAGGAAAGTCGGAGGACTATCTTATTTTATAAAAAAAAACGGTGCTTTGCTATCGCAAAACACCGACACATGAATTCATGTTAAATTAGAATATGTGGTAGGCTTATGTATTTGCGTAGCAAAAAAAGTAGGTAATTAATAAGACAATACCCACGAGTACAATGACATATTCCATAATAAATGTACGATTTTTCGCTACCATAACACTCTTCCTTTCCAATATTTCTAT
This sequence comes from Anaerosporobacter faecicola, assembly GCF_012070565.1. Taxonomy (GTDB): domain Bacteria; phylum Bacillota; class Clostridia; order Lachnospirales; family Lachnospiraceae; genus Anaerosporobacter; species Anaerosporobacter faecicola. The sequence continues at coordinate 224,458 of NZ_JAAQRO010000009.1, read as the reverse complement.
CAATTATAGCATACGAACCATAAAAGTCAACCATAAAATACCATATTTTATTACAGATTCTTGTTTGCGTTATTCACAAATGCTTTACAAATATCCGGATAATTGGTTATAGCGCCAGAAATCCCCCAATCATAGAGTTTACGAAGATCTCCCATCTCATTAACGGTCCAAGCATTGATTGCAACACCATGTTTTTTGCAATTCTTGACCACTGTTTCACTTAGATTCGTTACATCCGGATGGTAGCAGTCCAGTCCACTACTTTTTACATAATACCCCGCATTCCCAATCTCTTTTTCCGTAAGAAATCCACATGGCACATCTGGTGCAAGTTGTTTACATTTCAGCATGGAAACATGATTAAAGGAAGAGAACATAACACGGTTCAGCATATCATACGATTGCAACAAGTCGATTACTTTCTTTTCTAGATCTGTATAATAAAACCGATTATTTTTCAGTTCAATATTGGTTGTAACAGAAGTTGTCTTAGCCCATGCAACGTATTCTTCAAAACTAGGAATAGGTAAAAAATCAAAGTTTTTCTTAATAGAAGCAGCATTGAATTTTCGTAATTCCTCAAAGGTATATTTTCTTACATAGCCTTCTCCATCTGTCGTTCGTTTAATCGTTTCATCATGAATGATAACAAGTACATGATCCTTCGTTTCCTGCACATCTAATTCAATCACATCACAGCCTGCTTCCACTGCTTTTTCAAAACTTAACATCGTATTCTCTGGATATATTCCACTAAATCCTCTATGCGCAATGACTTTCATTCTACCTACCAACCTTTCTGTTTTATACCTACATGTCCTTCATCGTATTAATTTCGTTTACACTGTATCACAATACATATCATTTTTCCAGTCTATTTCACCATTTCTCGGATTGAACATATAATGTATAGGAACACAAAATCGAGGGAACTTATGAGCAGTTTTAATCCTTTTGAAGAAAAACCGTTACCAATTGAGAAGACATTTATGAACTGGGATACCATTTATCCTTGTCCATATAACAAAGAAACTACTGATCCCTATACCAAATGCCGAATTGTTTTAATGAATGGTACGGAATTTGAAGCACAATGGTTTTCACGGAATTTTTCCCGTCATTGTACCGATAATGATTTACGTAGAGAATTAGCGCTAGTAAGGCGTATTGAGCAACAGCAGCAAAAACGAATCAGCTGTTTGAAACCAAAGAACGAATCCATATTAGAGCATACAATCACGTATGAACAACTTGCTGTCGATCTTACTTCCGTTTTAGCAAAACAAGAACCAGATTGTCTCGTAAGAAATGCATTAAACTTTGCATTATTAGAGGATTTTGATCATCTCTACCGTTATTCGAACTTGCTTGATTATGAATATGGAATTTGTCCGAAAAAATTAGTTGGTGGCTATACGGAAATTACACCTGCTAGACCTACCATATCCGAACACCGATATCCAAAGGATAGTATCTTCCCTTATGTAAATAATGATACCGCTTCCATCTTAACGAAATTAAATATCGGCATCATTACAGCAGCCGAACAACAAACAATGAATTATTATATGAATGTTGCATCTTTATATGATAAGTCTGATCTTGGTCGTCGTCTATATCAAGAAATTGGTATGATCGAAGAACAACATGTTAGTCAATACGAAAGCTTGAAAGATACCACTGCTACATGGTTAGAAGAATTATTAATGCATGAATATACGGAATGTTATCTGTATTATTCATGTATGCAAACAGAATGTGATAAACAAATCCGTTGCTTATGGGAAGAATGTTTCGTTCAAGAAATTGCTCATTTGCATAAGGCGAAAGACCTTCTTTGCAAATATGAAGGTAAAGAATGGCAGCAGGTTATCCCTTGTGGAGACTTCCCTGAACTTCTCTGCTTACGTCCAAATATTGATTACGTTCGTTCCGTTATTGAAACTACAACAGGTAATACGCAACTCGGTGAATGTATCGTTCCTTTGTGTACATTACAAGCAGATGATCCATTCTATTGCTACCAGGATGTTGTCAATGAAAAAGTGTGTAGAGTAGCCAGTCATGCTGTGATTGATCGTTACATCAACAGCAAAGGCTGTGATTACCGTTTTGAAGTTGCACCAAATCCAATATGTGAACTACAAAACCGTCGCTGTGATAATACCGAATTAGCACGTAATCCTGAATGTACACCTGAAAGCACACAAGTATGTGGAACGACAAAAGGAGAATGCAGTTGTGAAATTCAAACAGAAGAAGGACCTTTCTGTATCTAATTTAGGAATGTAAAGGATCACCCATACCTTTCCATTGAAAGATATGGGTGATCTTTGTTATTTTTCGTATTTGTTACTTTTAAGTGTTTCCTAACTTTGCTTATACATATTCACAAGTAAAATTCGTAAAGTTTGCAAATGATCCTTCCTTTTGATCGGAAGCATATAGACCAATCATAACGCCAGTAAATCCACCCGCTACTTCAGAAGATAGATATCTCGTTAACCCTTCTCCCAAAACAATTGGACTTTCTTTGTCTTCCTGTATACAATAGAAATGATATTTTGAATTCTCCGCCACGATTTGGAATCGTATCTTCGAACCCTTCTGTATAACAATATGTTCAATGGATTTAATGTTTCCTATGTTCAATCGCTCGATAATTTCGAACACTTTGTCTTTTTCACGAATTGCAAGATCATAATGATGATTTTCATCCATGTAACATGTAATTCCAGCTTCCCCACTATCTGTTTGGACATCACAGGTGATTTTTGCACAGAATTCTCTCTGTCGTAATCCAAGAAACGTTGGACTATCTGCTTGATCCAGCGTTACATCTGTACCATGTAATTGAACCCTATCTTTTTGAATTCGATAATTTTCTTCCGTTGGGATTCGTAAGTAACTCCAGTCCTTTTTCCAGTCTGTATCTGCGAATGTCACAGACTTTACTTTCTTTTGTACTACAGAATCAGAGATGCGATCCGTATCCACTGTTCTTTGTGTTGTACCCTGCTCACCTGCAATAAACCAGCCATCTTTTTGGAAGGTTACTGGAGTAAGGAATACTTCTCTACCTAGATGATGGAATGTATCCCATCTTCCAATTTGTCGAAAACCAAGAGAGATAATCCACCAATTTCCATGGTTATCTTCTATAAGATCCCCGTGTCCAATTCCCTGGATTTCATATCCACCAAGATTACGGTTCGTTAAGACTGGGTTCGATGCATATGAAGTAAATGGACCAAAGATTGAATTCCCTCTTGCATAGGTCACCATATGACCATACTCGGTACCACCTTCCGCTGCTAACAGATAATAACTTCCATTGATCTTATACAAATGTGGTCCTTCTAAGTATCTTCCACCAGAACCTTGCCAAATGGTCTTACTTTTCGAAAGCTTTTTTCCTGTTTCAATCTCAATTTCACATTGAACAATTCCAGGTACACCATCTTCGTCGCTTCCATTACTCATGAAATATGTCCTACCATCTTCAAAATACAAAGAAGGGTCGATACCACCTTGATCCACATAATTTGGTTCCGACCATTCTCCCATAATATCATCTGTCCATACATAGAAATTTTGATGTGTTGTATCATTGGTCGTAACCATATAAAAACGTCCTTCATGATAGCGTATGGTTGGCGCGAATACACCACCGGAACTATTAACACCTGTTAAAGCAATTTGACTTTCTCTAGTAAGACAATGTCCAATCTGCTCCCAATTTATAAGGTCCTTACTTTGAAAAAGCGGAACGCCCGGAAAATATTGCATGGAACTACAAACCATGTAGAACGTATCTCCTACTTTACATACACTCGGATCTGGGTAGAACCCTTTCACAATTGGATTTTGATATATCATATGTACTCCTCCTAATAAGCTTCTGTTTGACTTCTATATATACTAGCACTATACTGTATATAGTGTATCATTCATAAATAGTAACCTACAACGAGTTTTCAGACACAGAATAGCATAAAACGGTCATGGAGGTTCAGCCGATGTACGAGATGAAATTAGATTTTTTCACAACCAACCATAAATTCCCCTTTTTTATTCAATATGGACATCATTCTGGTGACTTTTTTATGCATACACATAAAGATTTTACAGAACTTGTTATTGTTATGGAGGGCTCAGCGATACATGTGGTTGAAGAAGAATCCTATGAAATTAAGAAAGGCGATATCTTTGTTATCGGAAGTAATACTGCTCATGGATTTCGTAACTCCAAAGAGTTTCGACTCTGTAACATCATGTTTCACCCAGAGCTTATGTTTCCAGAAGAAAGCGATATAAAGCGATCCAGAGGATTTCATGCTCTTTTTGTCCTAGAGCCTTACATAACAAAGGAATATGAATTTCAGAGTAAATTACGAATGAATTTTGAAGAATATCAGAAGGTATCTCATATGATTGAAGAGATGATGATGGAATATCGATTACGAAAAGAAGGATGGCAAGAAATGCTGAAATCTTGTTTTCTGCATTTGATCATCTACCTTTCCAGGATTTATAAACTTCCTGAAAAGACAGATCATCATGATTTAATCTATATTGCAAATGCGGTATCCTATATTGAAAATCACTATACGGAAACCCTTACAGTACAACAGCTTGCACAGATAGCATATCTATCCGAACGACATTTTTCAAGAATTTTTCAGAATACTTATCAGATATCACCGATGCAATATGTTATTAAGCTTCGTTTACATCACGCTAGTTTGCTTCTTAAGAATACAGAACTACCGATTACAGAGATTGCAACTCAAAGTGGTTTTACTGACAACAACTATTTTGCCCGTATTTTCAAACGCTACTACCATTGCACTCCAAGTTCTTTCCGTAGCTTATAACCTAGGATTCGAAGTTTATTCGTATTCACCATATTCACAACCAGCATTATGGAAGGTAAGGCGATCGATTAAGATTCTTGAATTTCCTTGCTTCTTATATAGGATCAATTTTCCTTCCCCAGTACCGCCATTCCAAAGATTCTTATGTTTCTTAGAGCCATCTGGTGCTTCATAATTAATCTTCAACATCTCCTCTTTTCGACATCGACATTGAATAATAAGTATATGCGTTGCATTTTCCGTTTTAACTTTCCAATGAACATAGTTTGCTGTTTCATAACAATGGAATTTTGTACGTACAAGCATCCAGAACTTTGAGAAATTAAATTCATATTCTTTCCCCTCATAGTAAAAATCAATTAGTAATTTACGATTCATCGGAATGCCAAATACCTTCGGTCTGCCTCCACCTACTTCGAAGACGGAATTTTTTAACCGTTCCTTTCTTCTGTGGCTATACAAATTACAACTACTGATCCAAACCCATGGACTTGTAAAGTTCTTACCCCAATTTTTATCTGCATATCCGAAACTTTTTTCAGGTATAACTTGATAGTATTCTCCATTAAAACAGATCGTACCTTCATATTCGGTTTTCATACCTTCTGCATGCCAGAACATCTCAAACGCATTCAAAGATCGGAAAAATTTTGATGCACCATACCCTACATTATAACAGATTTTCTTATGAATCTTTAGATTCCACTCCATTTCACCGGCATCACTCATATATTCCGGATGTTGCATTGCCATATCTTCTGTAACAAGTACTTTACCGCATGTAAACTGCTCGGTTAATTGATTCCCATCTACTTCTAAAGACAACACATCTTCTTTCATCTTTACATCTGCCACTGGATAGTATGCATGTAACTGCTTATGATCCTTTCCCCAAGTCCCAACATGAATCATACAATAACTTGGTTTTATACCCGCGGCTTGATTATCTGGATCTTGTCCAAGTACAACACTTTCTGGTGCTAATGTAGGATTAATCAGAAAGAATTCAATATAGAATGCCTTCGCTTCTCCTGTTTTTTCATGGTATGCTGTAAATGAATGCCACCACCAATCATAGCCTTGATTTGCTAAAGGACCATGCAGCATATACAAATTTCTTTTCAGATCAGACTGATTCATATCCTTCTCCTCCTTATGAATAACGCTTTCTCCTGTTATTTGGGTAAAATCCTGTTTTACAAGAATGAAAATCTGCTTTGCTCTCTGTACCTTATATAAGTAAACTGAATGTCCCAACTATAATCAAGAACAAACCAAATCCAGATTTTAGGGATAACTTTTCACCAAAAACAAAATAGGAAAATGCTATGGTGACTAAGATACTGAGTTTATCAATTGGTACAACAATACTTACTTCTCCCGTCTGTAATGCCCGATAATAGCACAGCCACGAACCACCTGTAGCAAATCCTGATAATACAAGGAATAGCCAACTCTTTCGATCAATCATGCGGATGGTGTGTTGCTTTTTTGTAACGAATACAACAATCCATGCCATTACAAGAACAACCACAGTTCGAATAGCAGTACCAAGATTTGAGTTTATTTCTTCTATACCTACTTTTCCAAGAATACACGTTAAACTAGCAAATAATGCAGAAGCACAAGCATAAAAAATCCAACTACGCGTTTGTCTCTTTTCTTCTTCCACACGAATCCTAACGTCATTCTTTTTTTGGATCATTAGATATGTGCCAATTCCAATTGTTAGGATTGCAAAGCATTTTATAATAGGAAAGCCTTCTTGTAAGAACACCCCTGCAAGAATCATAGTAATAATGGTACTTGATTTATCGATTGGTGTTACTTTGTTCACATCACCGATTTGTAATGCATGAAAATAACAAAGCCAGGAACCACCTGTAGCAAGACCAGAAAGAATCAGGAACACCCATGTTTTCAAACCAATTGCATCTATTCCTTCGTAACTTCCTGTAATTCCTACCATAATCCACGAAAATACGAGTACAATAATCGTTCGCAATGCAGTAGCTACATTTGAATCGGTGTTCTTAATCCCACACTTAGCAAGAATTGCTGTTAATCCCGCAAATATGGCTGAACAAAAAGCAAACACAATCCACATAAAACAGCCTCTTTTCTTCTGTATTAGAATAATAAATTAAGTAACCCAATTAAGAACCCAATTATAGCACCCAAATTCACGATTGTTCCCAACTCGTGTTTCATAACAGACATAATCAATGTCTCTAATTCCGAAACATCCATTGCATTGATTTTCTCTTCTACAATACCTTGGATATCAAATGTGCCTGCAATCTTAGATGCTTGTTCCTCAACAAAGGCATCATATATGGCTGAAATCATATTGTCTACCTTTGTAGAATCTGATATATTCAATAGTTCTCCTGGCGTTTTCCCTTCTACTTCTGTAATTTCATTGGCTACATAAGCTCGTATTTTCTCTTTTCCTTGTTCTTGTACATATTGATCAACCTTGTTCCCAATAGGTGTTGCCAGTGAAGCAATCATATCCTGATTAATGAACATCGCAAGCATACCACCTTTTTGTTGTATTGCAGCTGCTCCTTCCGTTGCGATTAAGTTGCCCACATCCATTCCCAAAAAACCTTCCGTGATCTTATTGGTAATCCATTCTGCAACTTGTTCTTTCTTCTCCATGTACTCATCTTCACGAAATACAGTTTGCCCCACTTCATGAATCGTCTCGTGAAGGAGATTTTGATCCATTGCATTGCGAATACCCATTACAATGGTTTCTTTCATCGCTTCAGAATGAAAAACTTGCGCTAATTCTTCCTCATCCACAAGATTATTCCCTACTGCTTGTCCTATGGCATGTGCAAGAGCAGGTTTTCTCTTTGGTATGATACCAGGTGTAAATGGTAACGTAAAAGATCCAATCTGGATTGCTTTCTTAGGACGGAAAAGCATCTTAACTGCAATATAATTCGTAAAATATCCGATTACTCCTCCAATAATAGGTCCAGCTAATAAAGAAACAATATTCATAATCTAATCCTCTTTCTATCTATCGTATCGTATCGAAAAGAGTATACACGATTTTTTAGAAGGAATCAACCATTCTACTGGCTTCATCATTCGTAACGTTATATACCAATTGTAAACCAGAACTCACTTCCTTGTGACTTTCTACTTCGACAATAGATGTCCCCATTATGTTGATTTACAATATATTTACATATGGACAAGCCAAGTCCAGAACCAGGAACATTGGAACTTCGAGATTTTTCAGCTCGATAGAATTTATCGAATACGTAAGGAATATCATCCGCTCCAATGCCAATTCCGTTATCCTTCACATGGAATGTAACATATTTTTCTTCCCGTGTTACCAAAAACTCTATTACACCATTCGTCTTGTCACTGTATTTCATACTATTTTCGATCAGATTATATAGGACTTCTGTTATTCTTTTTTCATCAATATTAATCAGAAAATCCTCTAGTATAATGGATTGTTTAAATGTAAACCCTTGTTGTTCTGCATAGATTCGCAACTCTCTTGCAATTTCTTTTATATATGTTTGAAAATAAATATCTTTTCGTACAATATTTAATTGATTTAATTGGGTATTGGAGTATTCCAACAATTCTGTAATCATTTCTTCCAATAGATTGGTTTTATTCAAAAGAATGGTCAAGAATTCTTTTCTTTCTTCTTCACTGCCAGCTATTCCATCACGGAGTCCCTCTCCATATGCTTTAATTGTTGATATTGGTGTTCGAAGATCGTGAGAGATACAAGAGATCAATTCCTGTTGCGACTTCCGTAATGCTTGCTCAGACATTTGTTTTTCCTTTAATTCATCACGCATTAGTTCAAAGGAATAGGTCAAATCACCAATCTCATTACTTTGAAGTTCACTTTCATAGATGCGATGTACTTCCACATCATAATTTCCGGCAATAATAGCATTGGCAGAAGTACTGATTTTCTGTAAGGGATTTAGTATCCTTTTATTGCAATACCTTGTTCGAAACAAGATTAGAAACAGACTAACAAGACTCCCCAAAACCAACGGGAAGAAGCATTTTTCGCTATTCTTTTTATAGGTTGCATTTTTTAGCTGTTCTTTTGAAACTAGATATACAACAAAACCTTTACAAACGCCATTCTTATCATTTAACAATAGTGGACATTTTTCTTTTCCATTGTACTTCTTTGCAAAGCTCTTATCATTCTGAAGCATCTCTTCTGCAATCACATGGTCACCCGGCAGATAATCAAATTCATCATCTGCATATACTACCTCTCCTGCTAAATCAAATACAAGATAAGGATAGGTACCCTTCTCATAGATTCCTTCTTCTATGGATTCTTTCTCCATCTCCAATTGAATACGGATATCATTCATATAGATTGTAAAATCACTTTGAATAAACAGCCAAACGCTACTTCCAATACTCAGAACCCAGACCATAATCAATACAATAGCAGTCATGGTATTCCATTTTTTTATCGTATCTTTCCTCATCTTATCCCTTACAGGTACCCCACATTCCCTGTCTTTCTCCTCTTTTGGTTTATTGTGGGAAGAACTTATATCCAGCTCCCCAAACCGTTTTTATGTAATTAAGGCCATAATGGTCTAACTTTTCACGAATTCGATTCACGTATACTGTAACACTATTATCATCACCACACTCATTATACCCCCAAACGGCTTCGTAGATCTGTTCTTTTGAGAATACTTGATTTGGACTCGATGCAAGATAATAAAGCATATCAAACTCTTTCGTTGTAAGATTCAACGTTTCTCCTTTTGCCGTTGCTGTATAGGACGATTTGGTTAACATCAACTCCCCACTTACGAGGGTAGAAGGATTTTCTTCCTTTTCCTGATGCAACATTTTTTCGTAACGACGAATTTGCGCTTTTACTCTTGCTACTACTTCAATTGGACTAAATGGTTTTGTGACATAATCATCCGCTCCTATTCCAAGTGCAATAACTTTGTCCATTTCCCCATTCTTAGCAGAAATTATGATAATCGAGGCATCTGAGACTGCTCGAATCTCCTTACATACTTCGATTCCATCTAATAATGGCAACATAATATCTAATAACACCACACTGGGATTGAAACGATGAAATGCTTCTAATCCAGATTTTCCATCGTTGGCAATTTCTACTTGAAATCCTTCTATTTTTAGATAGGCTGCAACAATACTAGCCAGTTCTTTTTCATCCTCAATGATCAATATTGTATGTGACATAACAATCTCCTTGTTCCATTCTTCTCTTATTGTTCACCTAGTTGTATCTTTTGTGACTTTCCCTTAATTATCTTTTATACTTTGTGGTTTATCCTAGTTTTATCTTTTATTATCCTTCATTATATATTTCACTTAATTCCATCGTTTCATGAAAAGGTTTCACCGGAAAATTCGTATTCGATAAGACATTTTTTTTATCTACTAGGATTTCATAGCCATCAAGCAAGACACTTTTTGTTCCTTGATCAAGTGGAAGGGAATACCAACTTGGTTTTACAATCCCGAATTCCACTTCTGCACCTTCTTCATACCAAACACGGACAGATGTACATTCTCCCCAGTATTCTAAAACATATCGTTTCACTTCACCAAAAGTATGGATAAAAGAAAGGGTATGTAACATATCTTCTTTTTCTTCTGTAATAATGCAAACATCCAGATCCGAATCAATCTTGTTCTGTTTACGCGCAAAAGACCCAACAAGTAGAATCGCTTCTACCTGTAGGTCTTCTCTTCCCCAATTTGTAATCTTTTTAATCAACGTATTCAATGGAAATCACTCCTTATAGCATAGTATCATGCACTTTGAATAACCTACAATATACTAAGGTAATAACGTAACATCATAACAATTCTTAGTATTAGTATAGCATCATACCGTACGATTTACCATAAGGAATCGTGTTTTACCACCCCTTTGCCTTCAAAAATTTATACACCGTTTCTTCTCTTTGAGCAAGATCATCTGTTCCATACTCTGCTAGGGCTAAATCTCCATCTATTCTACCATCTTTGATATAAAGAATTCGATTTCCTCGTAATGCGGCTTTCAGATCGTGGGTAACCATAACTACGGATTGTCCATCTCCATGTACTTTCGTAAAGATATCTAACACACTATCCCCTTGTGAGGAATTCAATGCACCTGTTGGTTCATCTGCAAATAATACTTTTGGCTCATTAATCAGTGCTCTGCAAATTGCAACTCTTTGTTTCTGTCCGCCTGACATTTGATTTGGAAATTTACTCTTATGATTTGTTAATTCCAATTTTTCCATAAGATCCTGAATGCGTTTTTCAATTTGTTTTCGGTCTTTTTTTGTTTTGTATGTTGGACTTAATATATTCTCATATACATTTAAATTTGGAATCAGATTGATACCCTGGAATACAAAGCCTAATTTTTCCTTACGTAATTTCGTAATTTCCTTTTCTTTCATTCGGGTAATATCTTCGCCATCAAAGAAAACTTTTCCCGTTGTAACTTGGTCCATACCACTTAATGAATAGAGTAGTGTAGATTTACCAGAGCCAGAACTTCCCATGATAACTGTAAAATCCCCTTCATATATATTTAAATCCATATTTTTTATGATATTATTAATCTCTCCATCGGTTATAAAACTTTTACATAACAGCTGTGTTTGAATGATTGTTTTTTTCATATGATAAACGTCTCCTTTTCTAATCCATGATCAAATCTCTTACATCAACATGATGCAGGGATCGGCTTGATATTACTGTACTTAAGATAAACAACAAGAACGAACTTACATTTGTAATGAGCAAATGAATCACATTTAACGTAATTGGATATTTCTTAAATCCGAATACCTGTAAAGCAAGTGACATTATGCTTCCATAGGACGCAATCGTTAATGGAATTGCAATAATGATGGCAACAAGACCAATCATTCCAACATAATATAGGTTTGACAACAGCAAATCTTTCGTAGAATAACCGATACATTTATAAATGCCATTGTTCTTTTCGTTATTGGCATTCTTTAGCATAACGATACAGAAGATATTGATTCCACCGATAAGGAAAACCAATAGAATAACAGGTGGGATTCCTTTGATTTGTGGAGCAATGATCATGTTCATTATTGATGAAAATGCTTCTGTTCTTGGCATTACCTGTCCTTTATTACCTAAGATTTCTTTCATATCATGTATGAAATTTTTTTGGTCCTCTTTAGATTTAAGGTAAATAGAACAGGAATTATAGTTTAATGGTATATCGTCTGCGGTGTAAGAATCGCTACGTAATCGACATGCATCTCCTAGCTGGTAGTATGTCTGAAAAATACCTGTGATTAGAAATTTTTTCTTATACTGATATCCCAAATAGCATTCGATATAATCACCAATTTCTTTTCCAAAATCATCTGCTACTTTTGTGGATATGGCAATTTCTTCTTTTGTTTTTGGGTTGTGTCCTTCAATCACTGGTAATTGAACCGTCTCGTACTCATCATAGATAAAAGTTGATAAACTTGGAGATGCAACTCCCTTTTTCCAATCAAATAAAATTCTTTCATCTTGAACAACATTTAGAACTTTCTCCACACGTTCATCTTTTTCTACAATGGATTTTACATAATCATATTGGCTTGAATCTGTTACATTAATAATAACATCTGACGCATCAATACCCAGCCAATAATCATTCTTTTCTTTTTGAGAAAATGCAACATCCAAAGAGATCATAGCAAAATTTATACTAAATACCGTAACAATAGCTGTAATTAAAATTCCAATAATTCCCTTTTTATCCCTTACGATATTACGTATTGCAATACCAAAGGGAGAAAATGCAGTATTTACATTTCCGTGCATCTTCTTTTTCTTCGTATTGGTACTTTGCAATCCGTTAAGTGCGTAAACCGGCTTTATATTCTTTGTTTTTCGAATAATTAAGAAGATAATAGTTAAGACAAATACAAGTACAATAATTATACAAGGGATACCTGTACGAATACTATTAATTGCTGCATTTTCGCCAATATTATCGAATATACCAGAAAGTATCACTTTGGATATTAATTTTGAAACCAATATACCTAGGGTACTTGCGAAAAGAACGATTACGAAATAAAAGGTTAGATACATCTTAAGTATATCATTGGTCTGATAGCCAATCGTCTTATACACAGCGATGGTTTTTGCATCGGTGATCATGGCATGGCGAATCATAAAGTTTATAATCAGACAACTTACGACCAACATGATACAACCAATTGCTAAAAAGACAGCAGCTACAATATTAATTGTAATCAACCCGTTGGACATTACATCATCTACACTCTCCAAAAAACCAACAAATTGCTCTGGGTATTGTTCCTGGTAATCATTCTTTACATCCTCTGCGGTAGAACCTTCTTTCGCATAAATCTTTAAAAGATATTGTATCTTACATACGGTAGGTACTTCATCAATAAGTATTGCAGAATCAAACGCTGTGGAAGTTGAATATGGTTCTACAAAGACGCCTCGAATGATATAATTGATGTCTCCCTGAGGATTTTTTACCGTTAACGTATCTCCAATTTCTAAATCAAATTCATTCTTAACACACGCTGGTATTAAACAAGAAGATTTATCCCCTTCTTTAATGACTCCATCTCCTTCAATTACACGAATGGAACCATATACCTCTTTGTCATATTTGACAAGATCAGAGAAAGCTTCAACTTTTTGATCACCTACATACATATCATCCTCAATATAGGAATATGGAATGGAGATAACTTTTTCAACGGAAGATAGTTTTTTAAATCGTTGTTCTAGCCGATTAGCTCCTTCCTTCTCTTCTGAATAGGAGAACACGGTGATATCCGGTGTATGACATTCTTTTTTCAGTCGTTCATAAGGTTCATCAATGGATGTTAATATGGTCATTGCCCCATTTAATAATGCTGTACATAACAATATAACCAAAAAAATCATAATGGTTTGTACTTTACGTTGTCTAAATAATTTTTTCCACATTATATTCGTCCTTTCTTCAAATCATACAGTTTCTTGTTCTTCAACTTGTTTATGTATCTATCATACAAACCAAATATTAAATAAAAATTGTTAAAATATAAATAATTATTAATAAAATGAAGGAGGGTCAAAAAGATATATAATATCTTTTTGACCCTCCTTTTTCAATCAAAACTTCTGTTCACTAATGATGCGTTCTAATTCCATAATTTCAGCTTTTGACAGCTCTTGTTCTTTAAGATAATCTACGATAAATTTGCTTAACGAACCACTATATAGTTGATTAATCAAAGCTTTCGTTTCTATATTCTGTACACTTCGTTTTGAAATAGCAGCTTTGCATAGAAATCCTGGATCCTCACGAATCAACGCTCCTTTATCGATCAAACGTTTGATCACCGTATAGGTGGTATTCTTCTCCCAACCGATATACTCTTTAATGATCTTCGCAATATCCTTTGCAGCTAGTGATTTATTCGACCATAGTAATTCCATGATATTTAATTCACCTTCATGCAGACGTATCTCTTTCATCACACATATCCCCATACTTTCTCTGAATACTAGCTCCTTTCGGTCTGTATTCATAAGAAAACGGATACGGATTTATCCTTTCAACTATAGCACACAAGTCAGACCTATAAGAGCTTTACTAATAACCATATTCTACATGAATAGATAGTATTTGTCAAATTTCTAAGAATCGTCTAGGATGTGCTAGTATATTACTTCAATTTTTCTAATAGTTCAACAAAATAATCTGGAAGGGGTGCTTCAAATTCTACATACGCCTTAGTGGTCGGATGAATAAAACCAAGGACTCTGGCATGCAAAGCTTGTCCTTGCAATTTGTATTTTGATTTTGCTGGTCCATATACATCATCACCTAATAGCGGGTGCGATATACTTGCCATATGAACACGAATCTGATGGGTACGTCCTGTTTCTAACTGGCATTCCACATGGGCAAATCCCTTCCCTAGATTTTCAATAACTCTATAGTGCGTTATTGCGTCTTTTCCATTTTTGTGATTAATGCACATTTTCTTTCGATCTATTGGGTGTCTGCCAATTGGACCTTCTACCATTCCCTCCATTGTTGAAAAGGTATTATATACAATTGCTTCATATTTTCGTGTAATGGAATGAACTTTTAATTGTTCCGCAATAAAAGTATGCGCTTTGTCATTCTTACATACAACAATAACACCTGTCGTATTCATATCGATACGATGTACAATTCCAGGACGTAACACTCCATTTATTCCAGACAGGTTATCTCTGCAATGATAAAGCAATGCATTAACAATTGTACCAGAATAATGACCGGCAGCAGGATGTACAACCATGCCTTTTCCCTTATTGATTACAATAATATCATTATCTTCATAGAGAATATCAAGAGGAATATCTTCTGGTTCAATCTCTAATTTCTTAGGTTGAGGTATAGTACAAACTACTTGATCCTTTACACAGACTTTGTAATTTGCTTTTACAACTTTTCCATTCACCCAAACTGCTTGCTCTTTGATTAATGTTTGAAGATATGAACGAGATATGGTTATATCTTTTTCTTCACATGCTTGTGCCAGATACTTATCAATTCTTATCCCTTTTGTTGCCTCATCAACTGTAAAAGTAATAGTACTGGAGGTATCTTGTATCAAATTATTTTCCTGATTTTCTCTAGCATACTCAAGATCAATCAAGTCTTCCTCATCTAATTGATTCTCCAGATCTTCAGATAAAATTTCTTGAACAGACTTATCAACATTCTTATTACTATTAATTTCTTCTATATTGTCTTTAATATTTACTTTTATATTTTCTTTTATATTTTCTTTACTCAATGCGATAGATTCCTCTCTTACAGCCTAACTTTCTTTTTGAACCTTCTTGTCTTTTGATAAGAATTCCAAATCCTCATCTTTGTAATAGAATAGGAACAGTAAGACCAAAACAAAACAGGAAACCGTAACATAACAGTCTGCCACATTAAAGACAGGGAAATCAATTAATTCAAAATACAAGAAATCAACCACATAGCCTCTAACCACACGGTCAATACAATTTCCTAGCGCACCAGCTACCAAAAAGATTAGAATCCACTGTATAGGAAGATACCGTTTTTCTTCTGGTAACTTGAAATACACATACGTAAGTGCAATAACAACGATTACAGTAAATATTACAAACAACCAGATTTTGTTCTGTAACATTCCGAATGCCATCCCTCTGTTTTCATGATAGACAAACTTAAATACTTTTTTTATTACATCAAACCCATCGGTTCCTTCTAAATTTGCTTTTGATACAATCTTCGTGATTTGATCGATAATTACTAGTAAGATAACCCAGATTAAACCTGTCATTTTCTTCTTCATTCTACAAATTCCTCCAAAAAAAGCTTGCCCCCTAATTAGGCAAGCTTTTTAATATATTCTACAGCTGCAAGCATCTCTTCATCTGTGACGTCTTGTTTAATTATGGCTTTACCAATCTGTTGCAACAAGATAAACTTGATCTTACCAGCTTCCATCTTTTTATCATTTTTCGTTGCTTCCACTACTTCTTTCGAATCAATTGTATCCACGCCTACTTTTAAAGAGAACGAGTTAATTACAGATATCGCTTCCTCTAACTCATGTTCTGTAATATATCCACGTTTAGCAGACATATACGCAGCTGCAATCATACCAATTGCTACACATTGTCCATGAAACAGCTGGAAATTCATCTTCTTTTCAATTGCATGGCCTAAGGTATGACCAAAATTAAGAAGCGCACGTTCTCCCTTTTCCAAAGGATCCCGTTCAACAACCATTTTTTTGCAATAACAGCTATGATACACCATTTCTTTCATCGTTTCATAGTCATGTGACATGATTTTGTCATGATGTTCAATCAGCCAATGATAATATGCAGCATCTTGTATATATCCATACTTTAAAACTTCACCCATACCTGACGCAAATTGTTCTGGTGGTAAAGTTTTCAATGTTGAAAGGTTCATATAGACACACTTTGGTTGGTGAAATGCTCCAACCATATTCTTATACGCATCAAAATCAACACCTGTTTTTCCACCAATACTGCTATCAACCATTGAAAGTAAAGTAGTTGGTAATTGAATAAACCGAATACCACGTAGGTAAGTAGCTGCAGTGTAACCGACCAGATCACCTACAACACCGCCTCCAAGGGCAAATAAGATATCATTACGATCAAATTTTTTTAAGATTAAGTGTTCATATAAACGTCTTACCGTATCCAACGTTTTATTTTCTTCTCCCGCAGGGAAAACAAATGTCTCCACTGACCCTACGAAACCTTGGATTTGTTCCCGTACTTCCTGTTGGTATCTCATTGTATTCGAATCACTTACAATACATACCTTTCGATTTGACAAATTAAGTTTTTTTATTTCATCTCCCAAGGTATCGTAAGACTCATGAAAGATAATATCGTAACACCATGTATCTTCATAATTTACTTGTAATATATTCTGCATCATATCCCCCTTATCGCCGGTCTCTTCCCTATCGTTGTACTCCCAAGTAAGAAAATCACTCTATTAATCAAGATTTACTTCAAAATCTATAAATTCAAACTCAGATTCTAATGTTGGACTCTTCTTTTCCATTGACTTATCAATAATTGGTTCAGTAGATACCCCTTCTTCAACAAAAGTGAAGGCAGAATCGGTAGTTGTCTGCTCTATAGCTGACTGATCTTTACTAGTCTGGTCCATATTCCTCTGATCTATGTTCAGTTGTTCTGTAGTCTCTACTATCGCATCACTTTGCTTATCCGTTGTTTCATTCAAAGATGGCATAATCACACCTTGATCTACACCAAAATCAGCTTTTAGTTCTTCCATATTCTCTGTATTCACATATCTGGATATCTTTGCAAATGTTTCTAGTTCTTCTTGTGTAAAGAGTTCTCCTGCTTTTTCTACTTTATCAGATGTTTCTTTTTGTTCTGCAAGAGTATGTTCTACAAGAGACTTTTCAGCTTCAGATTGCATTGTAGATTTTGCTATGTCAGTCTTTTCTTCGCTGTTTCTCGCTACTTCGTTGTGGGCTTTTATAGGATTCTCTTTTGGATAGAATTCAGAAGCTAAATTAAGATCTACCGGATTGGTATAACTTGTTTTTAATGTTTCACCATTCATTAAGGTTAATTCAAATGTTGGTGATTGTAATAGTTCAATCTGCGCAGCAGCTAACTGTTTATATTGAACTTTATAACTTTCATACTGTTGGGTTAAACCAGTAATCATTTGGTTAACATGTGCAAGTTCACGCTTCGCATCTGCAATAATCAGATTTGCTTTTCCCTGCGCTTCTTTTTCAATTGCTTTCGCATTCTTAAGAGCCGCTTGCTTCGTTTCTTCTGCTGTTTGTTCAGCCAAAACTAATGCTTTTTGAAGGGTCTTTTCTATTGTTTTATAGTATTGTATACCTTCATTCAAAACACCGATCTTATCTTTTAATTCTACATTTTCTTTATATAATTTTTCATATCCGTTTAGTACTTCCCGCATAAATGCATCCACATCTTTACGATCATAACCGATACCGGACTTAAAACTTTTACTTTGTAATTCAATTGGTGTTAACATTTGTATGCCTCCTAGCAGTATTTCTTTAATACGACAAAATATCGTCCTTTTTTTGTCTGATTTTGTTGTTCTTGGTAGATGAATTTACCATATCCTCGAACGGATACTACATCACCTTCTTTAAGATTGTGACTAACGGATTCAACCAAACGACTATTGATAAACACTTTTCCAGCTGTAATTAAACTACTCAAACTACTTCTTGATCCATTAAATGCTAATGACAAAATTGCATCTAATCGGATGGAAGCAACGGTACCACGGATTTCTTTAAATTGTGGAGTAATATTTATCAAACCATCATCTTCTTGTGTACATCTTACGTCGGTGTGTTTTATACGGGTAAGATTTTGTATGATATAGGAATTCATCGTCTCATTGCAAAATACATAACCATACTTATCCTTAATAATGATATCACCAATTGTATATCGTTCTATGCCAAGATTAAGTAATGCGCCTAGATAATCTCTATGACTTAAATCATCACAAAATTTCTCACTTCGTGGGCTAATCTTTACACAATAAATAGGAAAGGTTCTCTCATAAGATTCACGTTCTGTATCATGATAGAAGCAAACCATCTTTCTCTCCGCATCCTCGTAACCACCATATAGATCCATCTCTACGTCTGGCATTTCCTTTTTCCTTGTTAATAACAAGCTTATTTCATTCAAATTCAAAAAGTCTGAATACGTACGAAAGCCTTTATTATAGGTTTGATAAGCCATATCTTTTAATCGTTTACAAAGCAATTCTTCTTCTTTCGTCATATTCCATAACCTCTGCTTACAGTTTTAAATAATAAAATATATTTTGAAAAAACAAAATAACAACCAAGGCAATCATTGGAGCTAAATCAATCATTTTTGTATTAAAAATAGAATGTTTCAATAAAAACCGAATTGGTGCTAATATAGGTTCTAAAAGCACAATCAAGAACTCTTTAAACTTAGTGTGTACCGGAAACCAACTAGTAAAAAAGTAGATAAAGAGAATTATTTCTAATACAATAAAAAATACATACAGTGAATTAACGATTAAATTACTCATATAACTCCTTAAAATTCTTTATTGATGGTTGGAACTCCGAAGCTTTCATTTGGTACCAGATCAAGATAATCTCCAGAAATATCAACAGAATCTGGAGAAAAGATGAATATGTATCTCGAGATCTGATGAAGTTTTCCATTAATTGCATACACACAACCTGAGATAAAGTCCATAATACGTTGTGCTTCTAGAGGATCAAATCCCTCTAAATTAACAACTGCAGCTCGTCCCGTTAATAACATATCACATATATCCTGTGAGTCTTCAAATGAAGTAGGTTTCATAATACATACTTCAAGTCCCTTAGCAGTTGTTCGAATTGGAACAACCTTGTTTGCACTTCCTCGTTCTCTTTCAAGACGTTGTGTCCGTTCTTTTCTTGTTTCTGATACTGGAATATGAAGTTCTTCATCATCCTTATCCTTATTAATATAAGAACGCGTTGGCATCTTTTCAAGACGAGAACTTCTTTCTGGTCTAGCATCCATCCGTTCCTCAGAACTTTCACGTCTGCTTCTTCTCTTTTCTTCTCGTTCTTCTTCTTTTTCGTCATAATCATTTACGTAATCATCATAATCATCATCTTCTCCTAACTTTAAGTAGCCAAGAAAATTTTTCAATATATTAGCCATAACATATCTCCTTTTTTATATTGTATAATTACGTTCACCAAAGATTCCAGTACCAACACGAATCATTGTTGCACCTTCTTCAATTGCAATTTCATAATCATTTGTCATTCCCATAGATAAAATCTTCATATCAACATTATCAATGTTTTTGTTTTTGATGTCAACATATAAATTTCGCAAATTTCTAAAATGGACCCTATTTTTCTCACTATTTTCCACAAAAGGAGCAATTGTCATAAGTCCTTTAATACGTACATGTGGAAGTTTTGCAATTTGCTCCACTAAACCAGGAACATCTTCTTCCATTGCACCAAATTTCGTATCTTCTTTCGCAATATTTACTTCAAGAAGTATATTACTGATAACACCCTTTTTTTCAGCCTCCTGATCAATCATCTCTGCTAACCGATACGAGTCAACAGAATGGATCAAGCAAACTTTATCTACGATATATTTTACTTTATTCCGTTGCAGATGACCAATCATATGCCAATGAACAGGAGCCTTGACGGTATCAAATTTGTCCATAATTTCTTGTACTTTATTCTCACCAAACTCTTGTATTCCATAGTCGATTGCTTCATCGATTAACGCAACTGGTTTCGTCTTACTGACAGCTATTAGGGTAACTTCTTCACGTTTTCTTCCCACCTTGTCGCAAGCTTTTTGAATCTGTTCTTCCACATACGCTAAGTTTTCTTTTACCATTCTTACTTCATCCTTTCCTGTGGCTGAACGTCACATCTACTCTATTAGTATATTATATTGGATTCAACTGCCATAGAAGCCTCTAATACAATATGATCATATTCGGATAATCCAAATGTTGTATCGGATTTAACAATACAATATTCCTGATTTTCATATACTTTTTCTATACGACGGAATACGCAGTATCCTTTATTTACATTATAGACACCTTCTAACTTATCCATTTCTGATATGGTATAAGTTTCCTGCGTATCAACATTACTGATCACATCACCTGCACTCACAACTGCTGTATCAACATAACCAAAATCATCATCTTGGTAATAGATCTCCGTAGGGATAAATGTGAATTTCTTTTCTCCCTTTTCCGTATAGGTTTCCTTCACGATGCCGATTTCACTAGAATCACCACCATTTGTAAAATAGTCTCTTGGTACTTTATAAAATTCTTTTTCTATTATAGAAGAAACAGGGATCTTTAATCCACTTGCAGAATTTAATAATAACTCAACCGTAACAAATCGATCTTCTACATAGCGAAGCATATATGAATTGAATTCTAGCTTTGCAAAATAGCCATCACCTTTTTGGTAGGAAGTTACTGGTGCGGTTACTGTCAGATCATCCTTTTTAAAGGTAATCTTAACGGCTGTCTTTTCTGCTAATTTTTCAAACTGCTCCTTTGAAATGTTCAAAATCAAAGTCCATTTTTCATTGGTTACGATCTTATAAACCGGACTATCCTTTTCTACCAAATCATTGCTTCGTAACATCCTCTTCTCATATTCTTCGGTATTAAAAGTATCCAGATTCACATCATCTTCCTTTAAATCTTCCATACCATCTGCGTAATATGTTACGATACCGCTCTTTTTTGATTTTACA
The DNA here is from genome assembly GCF_012070565.1 of Anaerosporobacter faecicola. Taxonomy (GTDB): domain Bacteria; phylum Bacillota; class Clostridia; order Lachnospirales; family Lachnospiraceae; genus Anaerosporobacter; species Anaerosporobacter faecicola. The sequence continues at coordinate 202,655 of NZ_JAAQRO010000009.1, read as the reverse complement.
ATATCAAAAATTGTTCCTGACTTCTTTGAAGAAGATAAATCTTCAATGCTTTTCATATTTGAATTGTTCAAACAATCTAAGATCTGATTTTCCAGATTGAATTTAAAATCATAGACGCTTGTGTAATCATTGCTTGTATACGTATTTTTAAAATTACTGATATCAGAACGAATGCTAGCAATATCTTTTGCAGATAAGCGCAAAGATTCATTGGATTGCGCAAGTGATTCTGCAATATTTCCATTCTGATCAAGGGAATACACAACCGAGTTTTTTCCAACCTTTTCACCATCTTTTATATAGTAATTCACATATCCAGCTTGTGTAGTCTTCACAACTTCTTCTTCTCGTAATATAATTCCTTGGCAAGTATTATCATCGGCAATTGTTTTCTCAACTACTTCATAGATTGCCAAATGATCTTTTTTCATATACAAGATTACATTAATGCCAATATAAACAAATAAGACAAAAAATATGATTACTCCTATGTTTATATTGACTGGTCTCCGATACTTGGCCACTTTCCTGCTTCTACGACTCATGTAAGTAACCTCCTCTTTTTAGTGCAGACCCATTGATATATCGAAATTGTTTTCCTTGGTAGCTTTCATTTCGTTGCATCTCTTCCTCAAATTCGTCTCGCAACTTCCACCAACTTGTCCCCCAGTTGCTAAATACCGAATCTTCTTCTGGGATTCTTGAAAACAGTCGTTCTATAACCATATCCGGTCTTACATATTCCAAGAACATACGCAATCGTGTAATATATTCTTCTTTGGAACAGATTGTGATCTCTCCTGCCATATATTCTTTTGCCATCTCAGAATTTTTAGCGATATATAAGGAATGTAACTTAACAATCTGAACAGGTAATACAGAAAGAACTTTTGCTGTTTCTATTACATCCTCCATCGTATCCTGAGGAAGGTTTAATATTATATGTGTGCACACACAAAAACCATACTTTGCGATTCTTAGAACAGCATCTAAGTATTCAGCTAAAGTATGTCCTCGATTTATTTTCTGTAACGTATGGTAATTTACCGTCTGTAAGCCTAATTCAATCGTTATTGATATTTGATGCGCTTCTGAAATCTCCTTTAAATACTGAAGATAGGACTCTTCAATACAATCAGGTCGAGTTGAAATCGATAATTCTACAACATCGGGAAACTTTGCAGCTGCACTCATATATTGTTTAAATTGTTTTAATGGCATATACGTATTCGTATAATTCTGAAAATAAGCAATGTATTTTTCAGCATGGTAACGTTTAGCAATATGTTCTTTATTGGTCAACAACTGATTTACCACAGTCATTTCCGCTTCTTGTGCTTCAAAACCAGTTCCCACATCCGCACAGAATGTACATCCAGTCCCATGTTCACGGTTAGGACATGTAATTGGCAGATTCACAGGTAATTTATATACTTTCGTTCCGTATCTATTTTTTAAATAATCTGAATATTTATAATACATATTTGCTCCAATGTATAACATTTGTTAATTTAATAATACAATACTAAGGTTCAAAAGATATGTATTTCTTGGTTAATAAGCCAAATTTACTAGATATCTTCTTTTCCCTAATTCAATGAATAAATATTCTAAATTATTCACTGCTATCCTATATTGTTGGTATTTGTCAATCAAATCATTATATCTATTGTATCATATATTCATGAAATTGTATAGTTCGATGAAAAAGTTATCCATGTAATTCGTTATAAAAGTTATTATTTTTTATATCGAATGTTTAATCTAGATTTGTTTGTATTTTTTTAGTAAATGTTTTTATACAAATGTATAATTCTTTTTAAATTAGATATACTAACTCTAGAATGATAAAGGAGGTATATTATGAAAACCATAGATTATATTGCACTCATTCTAGTAATAATAGGAGCGATTAACTGGGGTTTAATTGGTTTTTTAGGATTTGACCTTGTACGCGTAATATTTGGAGATATGACTTTGGTATCAAGAATCATCTACGCAGTTATTGGTATATGTGGTCTTTATGCCTTAAGTTTCTTTGGAAGACTTCGAAACGATTAAATACCATCCGAATTACTCTCCCCATTGTACTCATACGAAAAGAGCAGATTCTCAAAATTAAGAATCTGCTCTTTTATACGTACATTCATAGAACATATCACTTACGTTAAGTTATTATATCCTATTCCACATTCGTTCTGTTCTACAATGCCACCAAAACATCATTTACTAAGCTTGATGGTGTATCTTTACTAGCAATTGATATACTCAAAACAAAATCAATATGAAAATGTTCCGAAATCATCTTCAGCTTTTCAATTACGGTTTCAACTTCTGATTCATCAATATGAGCAACTTTCAAAAAACTATCAACATAAACACATTCTAAGTCATGATCCTGTGATATAATACCACAGATAAAGCCAATGAACTCCTTGTAATTCTCTACAAAGTAATCTTTTACACTTATCAATCGAAGTCTGTTGTTCAGCTCATACATATGTTTGTTACTCTTGTCTATGTATACAACGGAGCCCTCTGATCGTAAGATCTTTTCATTTGCCTGGTTAATGATTACCTTCGTCTTACCTTTACCTTTTTCACCAACAATAATCTGAACCATAGAATTTCCTCCTTATGTGATGCTCAAATATTAATAACATTGCCACCGTTACTTGTATTATATGCTCCATTACCATAAGTCTATGAGTTTATTATAAAGTAGGTCATAAGAATTTACAACTATTATATGATGCAAAGGTCAAAAGGTCATGTCACGTTGTGCTTGCACAAAAGTGATCATGACCTTTTCATCATTTATAGATAAATTTTAATAAGTAAGACATTTGTGAATACAAACTATATTTCGAGTCTGACTTTAGGATAACAGAGATATACTCCTTCTCTGATTTGTCTTTCGAATACAAAACAAGACATGATCCTGCTTTATTCGTTGTACCAGTCTTTCCACCAATTACAGTGATTCCGTCTGGCATTGCTTCATTTCCTTTTAGGTAAAGGTTTGTTGTTGTATAATTTTTCTTGATCGTATCTCCATTACTATTTTGATACGATACTTCATATGATTTGGTACTTATAATATCTACAAAGGTTTCTAGTTTTAATGCTTCTCGAAAGATTAGATATATATCATATGCAGTCGTATAATGATTTTCATCATGTAATCCATGAGGATTCACAAAGTTGGAATGGGTAGCTCCTAAATCTTTTGCCTGTTCATTCATCATATCAGCAAACTTGTCAACACTACCTGCAACATGTTCTGCAATCGCGATACCAGCATCGTTTCCTGAACTAATCAAGAATATATTAAGCAAATCCGCAAGTACAATCTTGTCTCCTTCATTAAGTCCACATAGACTCGCCCCGACTTCTGTAATATGAGAAGCTTCATAACTAACTGTTACCGTATCCGATAAATCAGCATTCTTAATTGTCACTAAAGCAGTCAATACTTTTGTAATACTTGCAGGGTATAATTTTTCATATATATCACTTGCATATAGGACTTTCTTATCTGTATTATTAACTAAAAGTGTAGCTTCGGCAGTAAGATTTCCATCATTATCTGTATCTGACTTCAAAGGTATTACACATAAATTCTCACTGAATAGATTTCCATAATCGTCAATCTCATCGTTTCTTACAGATAATGCTACTGTACTAGTATTACTATCCTTATATTTCATAAGTGCTTCTGTAGACGAAGAACACCCTGTCAGCGATAACATCACCAACAGGGAACCAACTACTCTTATTTTTCTACTAAGTCTCATCGTAACGCTTCTCTCCATTCCAGATCACCTCGATCCAAAGCTTTGATCAGCAATTCGGCAGTTGCTAGATTCGTCGCTAATGGAATGTTATGTGTATCACATAATTGAACCACATTATTAACATCCGGTTCATGTGACTTTGGCGTTAATGGGTCTCTTAAGAAGATAACTATATCAATCTGGTTATGCTCAATTTGTGCACCTAATTGCTGTTCTCCACCAAGATGTCCCGCAAGATATTTATGAACATTAAGATTGGTAACTTCTTCAATCAATCTTCCTGTTGTTCCTGTCGCATATAGTTCGTTCTTGCTTAGTATACCACGATAGGCAATGCAAAAATTTTGCATTAACTTCTTTTTTGCATCATGTGCAATCATTCCAATATTCATATGCATTTACCCCCTTATATTTTTTCTTTGTAAACTTACATTTAATATAAATCCAATACCAATCATATAACTTACCAATGAACTTAATCCATAGCTGATAAAAGGTAATGGTAATCCTGTATTAGGTAAGATAAAAGTTGATACACCAATGTTAGCAAATACTTGGAACATAAGCATAGCTGATATACCAGTTGCAATCAACATACCAGTACGGTCTTTTGCTGTTCTTGCTACAGACAAACACTTAAAGATTACAATTGCTAGTAAACCAATAATGACGCAACCACCAATAAAGCCCAATTGTTCTCCTACTACAGAAAAGATAAAATCGCTTTCTGATACAGGTAGACTTTTACTCTTTAACTCTAATGATTGCCCAGAAAATAGTTTTCCATACAATCGACCTGATCCAATTAACTCAACAGAGTTCTCTTGTTGCCATACAAGATCTGGATATTTTTCTGGAAACTTGAATGATAAGATTCTACCTTGTTGATAATCTCCAAGTAATTTCTGATAAGGTTGTTGAATATACCAGAATAAAGCAATAGAACCTGGTATACCCACCGCTAGAATTGGCACGATAATTTTATAACTTAGTCCAGCAGCATAGATCATGATCACATAAACGAATAACATAACCATACTAGAAGATAAATCAGGTTGTTTCAGTATTAACAATACCGGTAAAATAACCATGATTGCTGATAAGATTACGGTTGAAATCTTATCCATCTTATCTTTACGATCAGTAAAAAATTGTGCCAGTACAATAATCATCATGATCTTACATACTTCTGAAGGTTGTAAATCAAAAACACGTAAGTTAATCCAACGTTGTGTATCAAACTGTGTCTTACCTATACCAGGTATAAACACCATAACTAATAGAATAATGTTCGCTAAATAGATAAACCATATAAAGCGACATACATAATGGTAATCAACTACAGCAACAAAAGACATTGCCATAAAGCCAAGCACAAGTCCAAGAATCTGCTTTTTCCCGTCTGATGGCTCTACTAGTTGTATTAAATAGGTTCCTATACCTACCAGTATAAGAATTAGTACGACTAATGAATAATTCATTCTCTTAAAGTCATATTGTTTAAAATCAAACATTAATAATCATCCTTATTTTCGTGGAGATTTCAGGTCCTTTATAGGAATATTCGCGATCAAGGCAGGAACTTTGCCGTTATTTTCCTCAGAGTCAGTTTGTGTAATCTCAATATCTAACTTTTCTTCATCAATTTCCACATATTTTGAAATAACTTTTATAATATCATTTTTCATCTGTTCCATAATCTCAGGAGAACAATTTGCACGATCGGATACCAGCACAAGTTTTAATCGATCTTTCGCTACATTGCCAGATGCTTTTTTCTTAAATAAATCTGCAATACCCATTGGTCTTTTCTCCTCCTCTATTTTTTAAATATACTTGCCAAACGTTGCATTAATGACGCTTTACCATTTAAATCTAAGAAAGGAATGCTTTCTCCAGTAATTCTCTTACAGATATTCATAAAAGCTTGTCCTGCAAGGGATTCATTTCCTACTAATGGTTCTCCTTGGTTTGTAGAAACTACAATACCTTCATCATCTGGAACAACTCCAATCAAGTCAACTGCTAAGATTTCAACAACATCATCACTTGACATCATATCGCCACGTTTTACCATATCCATACGTAATCGATTCACAACTAGATGTGTTTGTTTAATCTCATTAGCCTCCAACAAACCAATGATACGGTCTGCATCACGAACTGCCGAAACTTCTGGTGTTGTTACTACTAATGCGCGGTCTGCTCCTGCTATTGCATTCTTAAACCCTTGTTCAATTCCTGCTGGACAATCCATTAGTATGTAATCAAACTCTTCTTTTAATTCATCTGCTAACTTTTTCATCTGTTCCGGACTCACCGCTGACTTATCTCTTGTTTGTGCCGATGGTAATAAATATAGATTTTGATATCTTTTGTCTTTGATCAATGCTTGTTTAATTCGACAATTTCCTTCCACAACATCAACTAAGTTATAAACGATACGATTCTCAAGTCCCATTACAACATCAAGATTTCTTAATCCTATATCTGTATCAATCAATACAACCTTTTTATTCAATTTTGCTAAACCTGTACCTACGTTAGCTGTGGTAGTCGTCTTACCAACGCCACCTTTTCCTGACGTTATAACTATTACTTCACCCATGAAATCTTCCTCCAAACTTTTTGTTATTCCTAATGATGAAATGTTTCTATAACACAAATATTATGATGTAAGGATCACAAGTAGCATATACGCTACTTGCTCATGTTTAGAGAGTCACACGTCATTCCCTTTTATCCAAACAAGACGCGAAATGACCTTTTGAACCTTGCATCATATTATAGATACATTCAAAAACTTACAAACGAATGTCATTAAGAACATCCTTACTAATTGATTCAATGTAGATGTTACCTTCTTCTACATATGCAATCTTCGCCTCTTTTGAAACTTCCTTAGACTTATCATCTGGAGATCTCGCAATAATATCTCCTATACGAATCTGAACAGGATCCATGGAAAGCGCAACAACAAAACTGTTCTGATTACCAGATGCTCCTGCGAATACGTTGCCTTTCAGTGCTCCCAAAATAATAACATTCCCTTTTGAAACCACTTTAGCACCAGCATTTACATCACCAATAATGATAATGCTTGTTTCAAATTCCAAAACTTGTCCAGATCGTAAGTTACCTTTATAAAATTGTCCAGTGTTATTGGACAGTTCCATCAACTTATCATTTAAACATTGTTTAAATATCTTCTCGCGTTCTTCATTCAAATCAATTACACATATAATATTAAGTTCAGAGTTTTCTGCAATAATATCTAGAATCTCTCTTTCATCTTCTGTTGTCAATTCTCTTCCTTCAAATGTAACGGCAACACTAGCATTCCCAAGAAATTTTGCTGACGCTTTGAACTTCTCAGCTATTTTTGATTTTAATTCTGTAAAATCAAGAGCAGGATCTAATACAACAATTATTCCTGATTGATTCCCTTTAATCATAACTGAATTATCCATCTATCAACTTACTCCTTTCAAAATATCTGGTAGAAAAATCTTTCTACCAGAATGGTGTCTAACGAATTCTAAGTCTAGTCAGAAATGCCACTGCTTAGTTCAGGTAGGTCAACTTTGCCTTTTAACATATCTTTGTATCCATCTTGCTTGTAATAATATTTATAAACATCTCTTGCTAATTCCGCAGCATTACTAGAAGTATAACCATTTGGTATTGCTACAGTAACAGAGATTTCTGGATCATCAAATGGTGCATAAGAAACAAACAAAGCATGATTTGGTTTCTTTTTATCTTGTTGGGCTGTACCAGTCTTTCCAGCAATTTCTACATCAATATCTTTAAATAGTTTCTTAATTGAACTATCTTCTCCATTTACAACTTTGTACATACCTTCCTGTACTAAATTCCAGGTCGTATTACTGATTTCAACATTATTAAATATCGTTGCTTTATTCTTCTCAATAACCTTCTTATTCAAATCTTGTACTTCTTTAAATATTGTAAGATTAAATACCGTTCCTCGATTCGCAATAGCTGTAACATATCTTGAGATTTGAGATGGGGTATAATTATTTTCACTTTGTCCAATCGCAGAACGAACGGCATCAAAATTAGAAATTTGTGGTTCGTACTCCGGAAGTTCAATTCCACTATTTTCACCAAATCCGAACATCTCTGCATATTTTTTCAATTTGTCCAAACCTAATTGGCTCTTATAATTTTTAGCAGAATCTAGACTTAACCGATATCCCAATTCATAGTAGAAATAGTTACAAGATACCTCTAAGGCATTCGGCACATCAATCTTTCCATGTGAATTTCTTGTATGGTCTTTTGGACTTGGTTTGATTGCGGTAAATTCATACTTATCCTGGATTTTCTCCGTTGGTCCAATTACACCTTCTTCCAAACCAGCTACTGATGAAACCATCTTATACGTAGAACCCGGTGCTGTTCGTGTCTGTAATGGACGATTAAGCAATGGGTAAGATAAATCATTCGTCAGTTTTGCATAATATGCAGAATCCACTTGATTCGCAAGCATATTGTTATCATAACTTGGATAAGTTACCAAAGCCAATAACTCTCCTGTCTTTACATCTGTTACAACAACCGAACCCGAACATGGCTCCAGTGCAAGTTGTGCAGGTGTTATTTCTAGATTACGAATCTTCGCCTGAATGAAGGATGATGGGGTTAATGTACCATTCACTAAACCATCGATTGCCTTCTCATCATATTCTATCACACTCTGGTCAAATAATAAAAGACAAATTTCTTTTCCCGATAATTTGTACGAATATACCAAATCACGGTAGATAATTTTGTTAAAACTGCTATCATCTGCTAACGTATCAATAATAAGATCCAATAGTTTTTCATATAATTCTTCCGTACTATAATATTCAGTACTAACATTTAATTTTGATAGGTCAACATAATTATTGGAAACAGCATATTTCAAAAAACTGCTCATACTTATACTTCCACTTTTATAAGCAGCTAACGTTTCATCTCCATCAGGAATATCGGAGATCAGAAGAATCTTCTGTTTTTTTAGCATACTATAGATGTAATCCATGTATTCAATCATATCATCCGATAATGATTTCTTAGGCGTCGTATTTGATATAGATAATTCCTTTTTCAGATTTTTGAATGCAACCTTTTGTTGTGAAGCGAACAGTTTGTATACCTGTTTTTCCAGATTCGTACTATCATCATTATTCAATGCTGTTATATCAATTACGCTATTGTTGATCAACGCATAATAAACATCATAGATTGTCATCTTGTCATTATTCTTTAATGCATTCAGAATGATACTTGCTAATCGTCTTTCTAACAATTTGTAACAGGTTTCCTGTAATTTTGCATCGATGGTAAGATATACATCATTTCCAGCTTTTGGTTCATTGGTATTTAAAATCTCCAATACACGAGTTTGATCATTGACTACAACTGTCTCACTACCATTTTCGCCATGTAGATACTCTTCAAATTCTTTTTCTACACCTGTAATACCAACTTGATCCGTTGCACTATAATTCTCATTTCCCTCTTCTTTTAGCTCTTCTAATTTTTCCTGTGATATTAGGCCTGTATATCCTAAAATATGAGCAAAGTATTCACTCTTATTGTACACACGGTGTGTTTGGGATAAGACATCAACTCCAGGTAGTTCTTCCATACTTTCTCTAACAGTTGCAACTGTCTCGTCATTCACATTGGTGGCTATTGTTATTGGTAAATATCTAGAGTATTTGTTCATAAGAATATTGAAACGGATCATCATGATTTTCAAAGCATCTTCCGTACTGTACTCATCGGATATGTCATACATCTTCGTTGATTTCTCTTCAGAACCGTATCGAATATAGTTAAAGATTTCTTCAGCACTCATTGCTTTTTGTTCGTCTGTCAGCTGGTCAACTTTGCTCAAAGAGAAAACATCTCGTTTAAAGCGAAGTTCGGAACTCCCATCTTTTTGAAAAGTAAAATTACCATCTTTGTCAAGTTGAATAAAGAAGTCTCCTGCTAGAACATCATCATTCTTTTCAATAATCCTAATTAATTTATAAATCATTGCATTCTTCTCTGCATTGGTCGTCAATTCACCTGTATCTTCATACGTGATTGAATAAGACACTTCATTGTATGCAAGAAGTTCTCCATTGCGATCTAGTATATTACCCCTTGTACTTTTCAATTCTCTCTCTTTTGTAATCTTTTGCTGTGCTTCTACTTCATGTTCTTCTCCATCAACGATTTGGATCGTAAAGATTCGACTAACAAGAGCGAAACATAACAGAAGATAGATCATTACAATAGGAAGTAATCGCGACTGAAAAAGTCGTTTTACTTTTTCCATAAATATATCAAACACACCTAAACCTCCTTATGCGCAGAACGCTCTAACTTTACATTCAGTATATGAAGTATCTTATATAGTACAATCGATACGACTACTGTATAGATCAATTCTGGCAAAATGATCCTTCGCAAATAGAAGAAAAAATTCAGACGATTTCTTAATAAGAATAAAAAAACATAATAAAAGAAACCGTATAAGAAATCGCTGATTGATACTAAGATAATTGGCATTGTATAGTCATCACGGAAATAAATCTTATGTGCATATCCATTCAGATATCCAATACACATGTACATCAATCCAAATAATCCAATAATATCACCATAACAGATATCTACTAAAAGTCCACATGCCAACCCTACATAGATTCCTTTTGTTCTGCCATACATATATCCCGCAGCAACAGTAACAATAAGAAGGAGGTTTGGCGCTACGCCCGCTAATGATAGTGCTTGAAATACTGTACTTTGTAATAAGAAACATACTATAATGGTGATAAAAAACATGAAAAATCGTTTCATTGATCAATATCCTTTCTAGTATAAAGCTTCTTTTAATTCTGTAATAACAAGTACAGTTGTTAAGTTAGAGAAATCAACCGCAGGAGTTAGATAACCTGACATTGTCAAATTATCCGAATTCAACGTAATATCTGATACATAGCCAATGAGTATTCCTTGTAGATATTTTGGACTGATTGTTGAAGTAACAACCTCATACCCATCTTTTACTTTTGCATCTTTATCGATTCCCTGTACTTCGATCATACCATTATCAATCAATTCCAGGTTTCCCTTAACATTGCATTGATCATTCGTTTTCAAAAACATACCACTTACATTATTGGCATCATCAATGATGGAGCGAACCGTTGCATTATTATGTCCAACATCAATAATAATACCAACAAGTCCATTCCCAGCTAATACATTCATTCCAACTTTTAAACCATCATCAGAACCTTTGTCAATAACAAAACGACTGTACCAATTATTCGTATCTTTGCTGATGATTGTTGCTGCAACTTTCGGATAACTTGGATAGCGTTTGTCTAACTCATAGAGATCACGTAATGTATCAAGTTCATATCCTTCTTGTTGTAATATTCTGTTTTCATACGTTGTTTCAGCTAATTGTTCCTGTAGTTCTTTGTTCTCTTTCTGCAAATCTTTAATATTCTTCAGAAGTTCCATCTTATCAGTGATCCAATTTCCAACCGTATTAATACCTTTTTGCATTGGAGTGAATACCCCTGTCACTACATTCTTAACTGGCTGTATCTTATCCTCATACCGTACTGATACAAAAATCAAAATAATACAAAGTACGGAACAAATTGCTAAGATATATTTTGGTTCAAGCGAAAACCTTGTTCTACGTCTCATAACGTCCCCCTCGACTTCCCTTGTCTATCGTCTATTGATTATTTGTTTCACATTGGTAGCCAGTTCCTTTAAATCAGGTTCTTCAATTATTCTGCCTAACCCTTCAACAACGGTACTGTCTGCTTTGTCACAAATATTAACTTTCAAATCTGTATTTTCCGCAATTAATCGATCCAACCCCTTGATTGTTGCAGATCCCCCTGTCACATAAATACCAGATTCAATAATGTCAGAAGAGATTTCTGGAGGAGTTCTCTCAAGAATCACCTTAATCGCATCCACAATGGTATGAAGATATTCTCGAATGGAATCATAAACCATCTCTGAATTAATCTCCATTTGTGCCGGTAAACCATTCACTACATTTCGTCCAAAAACGGAGATGGACTCATTGCTTCCTGGTAATGCAAATGTTAGATTTTTCTTAATTGTCTCTGCTGTTTTACTTCCAATAGCAAGGTTATATTTTTTCTTAACATATAATTTAATTGATTCATCTAATTTATTACCACCGATATTAATCAACTTACTCAATACAATACCACCTAACGATATAATAGATACTTCTGTGGTATCTGCACCAATATTCACTACCATAACACCTCTTGCATTGGTAATGTCAAGTCCAACTCCCAATGCATCAGCAATACTTTTCTCTACAATACTAATATCCTTGATTTTTGAATTCGATGCTAATACTGTATCATAAAATGATTTTTTCTCAACAGCTGTAATATCAGTTGGTACTGCAATAAAAAATGAACTTGTACTTTTCTTACCACCATTTAATTTGTTAATGGTATACGTTAGTAAGCGCTGCATATTCCCGATATCAGCAATTACTCCATTCCTAACAGGAGATATTACTTTAATGGATACAGGAGCCTTTTCATTCATCTCATAGGCTTCATCACCAACGGCAAGTACATTCTTCTTGTTTTCGATTGCAATAATATTTCTTTCATGAAGGACAACGCCTTCTCCTTTTTTGTATACTTTTATTGTATTAGTTCCTAAGTCTATACCATAAGTTTTTGCTGCCACTTACTATTACTCCTTCCAAACTGAACGGGCTTCTACTCAAGATACCCTTGTTCTTTTAAGCTTACATACGTAGTATCACCAATAATAATGTGATCCATAAGTTTGATTCCTATTATTAAACCCGCTTCCCGTATTCGTTTGGTCGTTTGAATGTCCTCATTGCTTGGCATAGGATCTCCACTGGGATGATTATGCATCAAAATAATATAGACTGCACCATACTTTAGTGCATTCAAAAATATCTCTCGTGGTGCCGTAATCGAAGCATTCACTGACCCTTTTGATAGTTCCATATCTCGAATTAACTGGCACTTGGTATCTAAGAACAGTAATACAGCTTGTTCTACTTTAAGATGCCGCATCTGTTCCATATAATAATTCGCAATGGCCTCCGGGGAAGAAAATCGAATCTTCATTCCATAGGTTGCCTTCACCATTCGTTTGCTGATTTCAGCGAGACATAGCAATTGTATTGCTTTCACTTTGCCAATACCATTGATCTTACATAATTCCTCCATAGTATACTGGCATAAGGATACAATCCCCTGTTCTGTCTTTCGATTCGTTAAGACGCGACTCGCAACATCAACTGCCCGTTCCCTTTTCGAACCCGAGCGTATAATGACCGCTAGTAATTCTGCATCCGATAAACTGGCTGCTCCATAGCGTTCGCATTTTTCATAAGGTTGCTCTGTTACTGGTAATTCTTTTACTGTTAAATGCTCTTTTTGCTTCATATAATCCTTCCTTTTCTAAGGATTCTCATCAAGCAAATAGCTTTCTTTCTATGCAAAAGTTCTATCTACATTAGATCTTTCGATAGACAATAATCGCTAATAATACCCCAATAATACTTGCCATTGTAATCTTGATTGTCAACCCGAATGTAACCTTCAGGATTCCAAGATTCAATTGAAATGGTTCGCTAAATCCAAACTGTTGTCCATAATTCAACCAGGTCAGATACTTTACATCTTTGGCAACCCAGCCAATAAAACCTCCAAGCACAATGCCTGTTAATAACAATAAAAATAATGACCAACCGTTTTTGGCAGAATTTCGCATCTTAATCAATCTCCATCATTATCATTTTCTTAACTTGTCCCTACTTCATTTGCAGACTAACGAATAGTCATACTCCAACATACATTTTAACACAAATTTGCATGTTTGTATACACAATTTCATCGACAAGTTAGGATAGCTTACACAATCCTTTTTCATATAGTTTCTGTAAAGACATCATAATTCCTAACTTCGAATGATACCAGGTAAGCCCACCTTGGAAATACACGGCATATGGTGGTTTAATTGGAGCATCTGCACTTAATTCAATCGATGAACCTTGAATAAATGCTCCAGCCGCCATAATTACATCACACGTATATCCTGGCATAGCCCAAGGTTCTGGTGTAACATAACTATCTACAGGAGCAGCTGCTTGAATACCTTTGCAAAAAGCAATGATTGCTTCTGCGGAGCCAAGTGTAACTGCCTGAATAATATCATGTCTGGACTCTGATCCATTTGGAACAACAGAGAAACCTAATTTTTCATAGATGTTTGCTGCAAATATTGCTCCTTTTAATGCGCCTGACACAACTTGTGGTGCCATAAAAAATCCTTGGATCAATTGTTGATTAATACCAAGTGTAGCACCAACTTCTTTACCCAAACCAGGTGAAGTCAAACGATATGCTGCATTCTCTACATATTCTTCTTTTCCAACAATATATCCACCAATTGGTGCCAGTCCACCTCCTGGATTCTTGATTAGGGAGCCAACGCATAGATCGGCTCCAACATCTGTCGGTTCGATTGTTTCAACAAATTCTCCATAACAATTATCCACCATACAGATTACATTTGGATTAATTTCCTTAACAAATGCAATTAATTCTCCAATTCTAGCTACTGAAAGTGTTGGTCTCGTCTGATAGCCTTTGGAACGCTGAATGGTCACTAATTTTGTTCGTTCATTCATGGCTGCTTTGATTCCTTCGTAATCAAATGCTCCATCCTCTAGAAGATCGACCTGTCGATAAGTAATTCCATACTCCGCTAATGAACCTTTGCATGGTTGTATTCCAATAACACCTTCTAAGGTATCATATGGTTTTCCTACTGGGGACAGAATTTCATCTCCTGGGCGAAGATTTCCAGATAACGCAACGGTAAGTGCATGGGTTCCACAAGTTAACTGTGGACGTACTAAAGCTGATTCTGCATGGAATACGGAAGCATAGATATTCTCAAGCGTATCACGACCAAGGTCATTATACCCATATCCTGTAGTTGCACAGAAGTGTACATCCGATAAATGATTCTCCTGCATTGCCTTAATTACTTTCATTTGATTGAACTCAGCAACTTTATCAATATTATAAAATCTCTCTTGCAGTTTTTTCTCAATTGTTTCACAAAATTCAAGCACTTCTTCTTGTATACCTAAGCTTTTATACATCTCTTTCATTTGTTCCATCTGTTTTCTCCTAACTGTTTTCATAACAAAAACCTTAGTTAATTATATTTTTTTCTCTTAAAATCTCACACATTCTTGATAAGATTGCATTCTCATCATCATGATATTGCGTACGATCTAGCCAGATTACATCATTCTCTCGCTTAAACCAAGTAATCTGTCTTTTAGCAAAATGTCTTGTATCTCGTTTCAATATATAGATAGCTTCCTCAAGACTACATTCTCCTTCAAGATACGCTAGGATTTCCTTATAGCCAAGTCCCTGCATAGAAACAAGATCTCGTCGATATCCTTCTTTATATAATGAAGTGACTTCATCAACTAGTCCTTGCTTGATCATTAAATCGATTCGTTCTTCTATTCGATCATACAATATTTCACGATTATGGTTTAATACAAAATACGCAAATTGATATGGCGACTGTTTCTGTTTCTGTTCTTCATTATGACTAGAAATCTTCTCTCCCGTCTGGTGATAATATTCTAGTGCACGTATCACTCTCTTTACATTATTCTGATGAATGATTTTTGTGGATTCTTCATCCACCACTCTTAATTGTTCATATAGGTATGCAGCACCTTTTTCTTCTGCAATCTTTTGTAGTTCTTCACGGTAGGAATGATCTTCATTTGTTTCAGTAAAATCGATATCATTCAATATCGCTTGAATATAGAACCCTGTTCCACCTACTATGATTGGAATCTTTCCCTTTCCATAGATTTCTTCCATATATGTCAAAGCTAACTGTTTGAATTTCACTACGTTGAACTCATCATCCGGCATTAATTCATCCACTAGATAGTGCTTCACACCATCCATCTCTTCTGGCATAATCTTTGCAGTACCAATGTCCATCTTCTTATATACTTGCATCGAGTCAGCAGAGATAATCTCTCCATTCACTGCTTTTGCAAGGCGTATGGATAGTGCAGTTTTTCCAACTGCAGTTGGTCCTGTTAAGATAATAAGTGGTTTTTTATCTTCGTTCATATGCACCTCCAATAATTATGAATTGATTTCCATTATCGGAAACCATGGTTAGTGTACCATACAATGAATGAATTTTCAAACACAATAGAAACAATTCTATGACCATTTTATGCGAATATTGACTTTACAACGGAAACCTGTTATATTGTAAGGTGATTGTAACAAAAAATTGTTACAAAATAAGTACCAGTCTAGTTGGATCCATCATATACATATTATATAGGATCGAATACCTTTTTTCTGGTATTATAAGGGGGAATTATAAAAAGTAGACCAATCTAGCCCATTGATTGTTATTTTGACAGAAATGTCTTCAAGTCGTGATATTATCTTGTATAATCCGAACTTGATAAACTTAGCGCCATGTACCTTTGCCTGGGCGGAAAAAGCAAAGGGTAACGAGGTAAAAGGTGTTCGAAAATTCGGCGGGGACCTTTTCGTATTCTTGGATGCGATATATATCTTCAAATACTTGAGTAATCAGGGAACAAAGAGATATAACCAAGCTTTATTTTTTATTGTCTTTTTTCATATCTCCTATTTATCCTATGGAAGTTTTTCATTTAGGTTTTATTTTTGTACGCTCCTTATTGATATAGAGGAATATGAATTGACTAATATTTAATTCAAATTGAAAAGGAGATTGTATTATGTGTGGAATTATTGGATTTTCAGGCAATTTAGATGCCACTGAAGTTTTATTAAATGGATTAAGCGAATTAGAATATAGAGGTTACGATAGTGCTGGTATCGCTTTCTTTCAAAACGAAACCATCAAAACGATCAAAACAACTGGAAAAGTTTCTAATCTAATAGAGAAAGTAGCTAGTATTGCTGATAAACAAACAACTTGCGGAATCGGGCATACAAGATGGGCTACACATGGTGGGGTATCCGATACAAACTGCCATCCTCATACTTTTGGTAATGTTACGTTGATTCATAATGGTATCATAGAAAATTATCATGAGATTGAGAAAGAATTTGCGAAATCAGGAAAACATCCTGTTTCACAGACGGATTCTGAAATAGCTGCTATGTTGATCAATGATCTCTATGAGGGAGATGCTTATGAAGCGATCAAGAAAGCAACAACAATCCTAGACGGTGCCTACGCATTCTGTATCCTGTTCAAAGATCAACCTGGTGTAATCTACGCGATTCGTAATGGCAGTCCTTTGGTTGCATGCCAAGCAGAACAAGGATCCATCATTGCTTCTGACATGGTTGCATTGATCAAATATTCCAAGGATTACTTTGTTTTACCAGAACACCATATTGCAAAATTAGATGGTCAATCAATTGAAGTAACTACTCTTGAAGGAAATCAAATGGAACCAAAGATGCTTCATGTAGATTGGGATATCACTTCTGCTAAAAAAGGTGGGTTTGCTCACTTCATGTTAAAAGAAATCCATGAACAACCAACTGCTCTTCATAATACCATCGTTCCTCGTATTAAGAACGGGAAATTAGATTTCAAAGAAGATGGAATTGATGATGATGTCTTTACAGGAATTAACCGTGTAATAATCGTAGGATGTGGAACAGCTATGCATGCCGGACTGATTGGTAAAGTCATGTTCGAAAAATTATTACGAATTCCTGTAACGGTTGAGATTGCTTCTGAATTCCGTTATAATAATCCAATTTTAGATAAGAATACTCTTGTAATTACGATTTCTCAGTCAGGTGAAACAGCAGATACGCTTGCTGCTCTTCGTTTATCCAAAGAAGCGGGTTGTAAAACATTATCCATTGTTAATGTAAAAGGCTCTTCTATTGCAAGAGAAAGCGACTACGTTTTCTATACACATGCAGGCCCAGAAATCGCTGTAGCAAGTACAAAAGCCTATACCGTTCAATTATCTAGCATCTATATGATTGCTTTCAAGTTTGCTCATATTCGCGGTATGATTGACGAGGAGACATATGCTTCCTACCTAAAACAATTACAAGAGGTAACTACTGCAGTTGAAACAACCATTGGCTATGATAAAAAGATTGAAGAAATCAGTAATTGTCTTACTTCTGCAGAAGACCTTTTCTTCATCGGTAGGGGGTTAGACTACGCTCTTTCTTGTGAAGGATCAATAAAATTAAAGGAAATTAGCTATATCCATTCGGAAGCTTATGCTGCTGGTGAATTAAAACATGGTACTCTTTCTCTTGTTACCGATCAAGTACCTGTTATTGCTTTAGCAACACAGGAGCATGTCTATGCAAAGATGATCTCTAACATCCGTGAAGTTCGTGCAAGAGGTGCTATGGTTATTCTGATTACGAACGGAGAAATGCCAGTTGATGATGATTTATGTACACATCATATCATCCTTCCAAAGACAGATGATCAGTTTGCTCCATTTACTGCAGCAGTTGTATTACAGTTAATTGCTTACTATACTTCTGTTCATCGTGGATTGAACGTTGATCAGCCAAGGAACCTTGCAAAATCAGTAACAGTAGAATAGATTGTTTCTTTCCTTCAATATCGTATGATTTTATTAGAGGATTGCCATAAAACCGGTAATCCTCTTTTCTATTAAGTCTGTTAATTTTGTAAATGGTTCTTTTGGTAATACGTTTTATTGATCGTTCTATCTAAACTTTCTCTTTCATTTATTTAAACTTTCTTACTATCTTTCTTGTTTACTCTATTTTTTGTTTACTCTATTTTTTGTTTACTTTATCTTTCTGTTTAATATACTTAACTTCTTACTATTGGATCTTTCTTTCCGTATTCACCATAAACCAAATTTCTTAGTTATAAACTTCGTTATCAACTCAGTTATTCATAAGTAAAATTAATAAGATTCATGATTAATTAGTATATACTTATAAAAAGGTTGTTTTCTTGTCTTGCATCTAATAAAATTAAATAGATTCTGTAGATTTCACGTATTTTCTATGGATTTAACATGATTGCATTATAAGAGCAAGAGATCGTTACATGAACATATACAATAAAATTAACTGGAGGTTTATTATGGGTGGATTTTTTGGTGTTGCATCAAAAACAGATTGTGTATTTGATTTATTTTTTGGAACAGATTATCACTCTCATCTTGGAACAAGAAGAGGTGGTTTAGCAGTATACGGTAAGACTGGATTTAATCGTGCCATTCATAATATAGAGAATTCTCCTTTTCGAACGAAATTTGAAAAGGATGTGAATAACATGGAAGGCTATCTCGGTATTGGTTGTATCTCTGATTTCGAACCACAGCCGTTAATTGTTCGTTCCCATCATGGCACCTTCGCCATTACAACCGTTGGAAAGATCAATAACACAGATCAGATCGTGGAACAAATCTTCCAAACAGGACATACACATTTTCTTGAAATGAGCGGTGGAGATATTAATGCGACGGAACTAGTTGCAGCGATCATCAATCAAAAGGAGAATCTAGTTGAAGGTATTCAATATGCACAGGAACTGATTGAAGGTTCCATGACAATGCTCCTTATGACAGCAAAAGGCATCTATGCAGCAAGAGACCGTTATGGACGTACACCTGTCTCTATAGGGAAAAAAGCAGATGCATTCTGCGCTTCCTTTGAGAGTTTTGCTTATCTAAATCTAGGATATACGGAATATAAAGAACTTGGTCCAGGTGAAATCGCTGTTATCACTCCTGAAGGCGTACGTACTCTATGTTCACCAGGAAAAGATATGAAGATCTGTACCTTTCTCTGGATCTATTACGGATATCCTTCCTCTTCTTATGAAGGAATCAGCGTAGAGAAAATGCGTTATCATTGTGGAGAAAAGTTAGCTAGCCGCGATACCGTTACCCCTGATATTGTTGCAGGTGTTCCAGATTCCGGTACTGCACATGCCATTGGGTATGCGAATGCATCTGGTATCCCGTTCTCGAGACCTTTTATCAAATACACCCCAACTTGGCCTCGTTCTTTTATGCCTACCATTCAAAGCAAACGAAATTTAATTGCAAAGATGAAATTAATACCAGTACATGACTTAATTCAAAACCAAAGTCTGTTATTAATCGATGATTCTATTGTACGTGGAACACAATTAAGGGAAACGACTGAATTCTTATATCAAAGTGGTGCTAAAGAGGTTCATATCCGACCTGCATGTCCACCATTGCTATACGGTTGTAAATACCTGAATTTTTCTCGTTCCACTTCAGAAATGGATCTGATTACTAGAAGAATTATTGCAGATAAAGAAGGAGATAATGCCGAGAATACGTTGGATGAATATGCGAATCCAGAATCGGATCGTTATCAGGCAATGTTAGAAGAGATCAGAAAACAATTGAATTTCACTTCCCTTCGCTATCATCGTCTAGATGATATGATTGAATCAGTTGGAATTGAGCCATGCAAACTTTGTACGTATTGCTGGAACGGAAAAGAGTAAACATATGGGTTTGTAGTGATACATAGGGCTCAAAACTACAGATTCAAAGTTTTGTTATAGAAATTTTGCTGTAGGCTTTTGTTCAATGACTAAAATATAGACCAAAACGGTTTGTTAACCAATTATATTATAAGGTTGACAAACCGTTTTTTTCGCGTTATACTATCGTAAACCAATGCTTTATTATGGTTAACATTATACGTAATCAGATATAATAATTTGGATTACATACATACAATCGGAGGAATAACAATGAATAACAAAACCAAATACTTAACAATGAGTGCTCTATTTGCAGCTCTTTTAGCTGTTTGTTCTCAGATTCAGATTCCATTGCCTATGGTACCCATAAACTTAGCCTTATTCGGTGCTTATCTAGCAGGTGCTTTACTCGGCCCTAAGCATGGGACAATCTCTGTATTCATATATGTCTTATTAGGCGCTTCTGGCGTTCCTGTATTCGCAGGTTTCACAGGTGGGTTCCGTTGTGTCATTGGTCCAACAGGTGGCTATATTATCGGTTACATAATCGCCGCATTTGCAGTCGGTTTTCTTACAAAAAAATTGGGATATACATGGTGGAAGCTTTCTTTATCTATGATTATTGGCATGATGCTTTGTTATATTGTTGGTACCATATGGTTTATGAATGTGATGAAGTTCTCCCTTTCCACTTCACTTGTTTATTGTGTCTATCCATTCTTGCCAGGGGATGCGATTAAGATTCTAGCTGCAACCTTCCTTACACTTCGGTTAAGAAAAACTCTTCCTGAATTAATGCAAGTAGAGGTAAGGGTATGATTCCTAACCTTCGCCCCCATCATGGGCTTTGTATACAATTTTATCAAGGAAAAGGGTATAGCAAAGAGTTTACCGATTATATGACTTCTTTTGTGAAACAGATTCAACAAGAGCCACAAAAAAAAATCAAGTTACATGCAAATGTTGATTTCTTATGTAACCACTGCCCCCATAATATAGCAAATCACGAAGTCCACCAATGTCGTTCTCAAGAGAAAGTGACGCGGTACGACCTACTGGTACTTAAGTATTGCCATCTTGAAAAAGATCAAGTCCTTACCATCTCCGATTTTCTTGATTCTGTAAAGAAAAATATTCTTGAGCCAGGTAAACACAAAGAAATCTGTGGTGATTGCGAATGGTATTCCCTTTGCAGCGGTTCGGCACATTAATCCCCATTGATTCTGCGTTATCTATTGAATAATTGCTAGAAATGTTTTAAAATAATACTAGTTTTATAATACGAGGACATAAATTGTATGGTAATCGTTGTATTATGAAAAGTCAATTTTATGTTGAACACGAAACTTAAAATCGACTTTTCATTACAAAAATAATCGGAGGTGTATTTTATGAAACAATGTATCGCAGAATTCGTAAATCGTTCCTGGTCCAAAGAAGAAAAGGTTTTAGTTGTTGTAGCAGCAACTTTATTAGGTGTGGTTGCTGGTTTCATCTTCTCACCTTTCCAAAAGGGAATCAATGTATTTAGTCATAATGGTTCAAACAACTCCAATAATGGAAATCCGCAGCAACATGAAAAAGAGATTGAGTCAGAAGAATAATAACAGAACACATAAGTAATGCCACCCTATAGACTTATCGCAATCCAGTCCATAGGGTGGCTTTTTATATGATTTTAAAGTTCCTTTTCCGAAAATGCTTTAACACAGAAGATTCCTTCTTCTCCTGAGAAATAGAGATCAATCCCACTTGTATTCCTGATTTTATTCCCATCAGCTGTATATTTTGCTTGTTTAAAAGCAAGATAATAGTCCATAATCTCATGATTCGTTGCTAACCAGATGTCTGGAAAATATGGCTTCATATATGCAAGTAAATTCTCCATCTTATACCAGTCATTATTTCTTCCAAATTCAAAGCTATGTCCCCAAACATAAAAAACACGAATTCTACCATATGGATCTTTCTTCTCACAAAATTCTTTTGCCAATTCCATCAATTGCTCATCATTATGGTGACATGTAGGATTCCATTCCAATGGATTAGCAGGTAAATCAAAGCCATGGGTTGACTGTACTGTTCTAGCATATTCAATACCACACATTTTTAAAACTTGCTCTACTTCATTATTGTATGTACCGTATGGATAAGCAAAACCTGTGACAAATTGATGCGTCAAGTCCTCTAAGTTTTTCCGATCATTAATCACTTCATATGCCATTGTACTTGTATCCATATTCGTTAATGATGGATGGGACACTGTATGAGAAGCAACTTCATGTTCTTCATATAATGTTGCTACTTCCTCACTCTTTATGGTTGAATCTTCTACTTCTACACCATTCTGATAATCAACAGCAACTCGTCCAAACTCCCCAGAGTTCAGATTAAATGTTCCTTTGACCTGATATTGATTAAATAATTGTACCAACTGACGATCGAAGATCAAACCATCATCATAACTGAAAGTAAGAGCATTTCTCTTTCCTCCAGGAAAAACCAAATTCCATTTTGTTCCCATTGTAAACACAGGCTCCTTTCAATAAAACATCTTGTTTTTTTCATTTCCTTCTAAATATTCTCATGAATGTATGAGCTACTTATACTATAACACGTTTTTCTTTCCCTGTGTATGTTTGGTCCATTTTTCTATCATCAATCCCTATCATCATTTCACAAAATGCTCATACTATACACATGTAAACAATATCTAGACTAAATACAGGAAATCCTCAAGGAATACAATTTCGAACACATCATCACTCGTTTGCAAATCCAATTCATAGAACTACAATGTGTATATTTTTTCATTTCTTTCAAACACTATATATGAGATTCTATATAATCTGCCAAAAGCTTTGTTTAATAGTGATTGACTCCTTTTCATCAGGCTTTTCGCATTCCAACCAGTTACGAACTAGAAAGAAGGTATCAATATGATTGAAGAAGATTCGCTTCATCTACTTGATGAGTGTGATGCAGGACTTAAAATGGCAATTAAAAGTATTGATGAGGTTGTGGATCATGCACAAAATAATGATCTCAAAGACTCATTAGAAAAATCAAGGAAAGAGCACATTACCTTACAAACAGAATTAGACCAACTCTTACAGCGATATCATGATGATGGAAAAGAGCCCAATCCTGTTGCAACTGCGATGTCATGGTTAAAAACCAATATGAAACTGATGACGGATAATGCAGATCCCAAAATCGCTGACTTAATGACTGACGGTTGTAATATGGGGATTAAATCCGTTTGTAAATATCTGAATCAATATCCTGCGGCTTCTGAAGAAGTGAAAGCTCTTGCAAGAAAGATCGTTCACATCGAAGAGGATTTTATGATTGATTTAAGGCGTTTTCTATAGTTACATTGGCATTGAAACCACAGGGTGTAAAACAGTATTTTGGAAGGTTCTGTTGTTTCGAACCTTCCTCCCACTGTTATCTATCTCATATTTTCTTGAAGATAAACTACTAATTCATCAACTGGTATCGTTACTTGCTTCATGGAATCACGTTCTCGTACAGTAACGGTATTCTTTTCCAATGTGTCATCATCAATGGTAACTGCAAATGGTGTACCAATTGCATCTCCCCTTCGATATCTCTTTCCAATATTCCCTGCTTCGTCATACGTAGCCATCATTACACCCGTAAGCATCGTGTAGATTTCTTCTGCTTTATCTGCATGACGTTTTTTAATCAATGGTAATACATTCACCTTAATTGGTGCTAAGAATGGTTTGATTTTAAGAACAACTCTCGTATCTCCCTCTTCTAGATCCTCTTCTACTAGATTTTCGAATAAAACGGCTAATACAAGACGATCAAGACCATACGTAGATTCAATAATGTATGGAATATATCGTTCATTTGAAATAGGATCCATGTATTCTAATGTTTTCCCTGTATATTGTTGGTGTCTGGTCAGATCAAAATCTGTACGATTATGCGTACCATTAATCTCTCCCCAACCAAATGGAAAGGCATATTCAATATCGCATGCTGCTTTTGCATAATGTGCTAGTTTTTCGTGATCATGATATCTTAGATGCTCTTTACTTAAGCCAAGATACTGGAAGAATTCTAAACCGTATTCTTTAAAATACTCATATAAGGATTCATCTTCGCCCTTTTTACAAAATGTTTGATACTCCATTTGTTCAAATTCAATCGTACGAAATGTGAAATTTCCTGGGGTAATTTCATTACGGAATGCTTTTCCTATTTGTCCGATGCTAAATGGTAATTTTGCGCGCATTGTTCGTTGTACATTTACAAAATTCACATATTCCCCCTGTGCATTCTCTGGTCGTAGATAAATGGTATTGGAAGAATCCTCTGTTACCCCACGTTTCGTTGCAAACATCAGATTAAACTGACGAATATCGGTAAAATTACTTTTTCCACATACAGGGCATGGAATTTGATGTTCTCGAATATAAGATAACATTTCATTTTGTGACATTCCATCCGCATGGGCATTTTCATCAAATTCCTCAATTAAATTATCTGCACGGTGTCTTGTTTTACATTCTTTGCAATCCAGTAAGGGATCCGAAAATCCATCCAGATGTCCGCTTGCTTTCCATACCATTGGATTCATAAGGATATCCGCATCCACTTCATAACTATTCTTACGACGTTGAATAAAATAATAACGCCATGCATCCTTGATCGTATTCTTCAGTCGACTTCCTAGAGGACCATAATCCCAAGTATTCGCTAATCCACCATAGATTTCACTTCCTTGAAAAATATAGCCATACTGATTACAATATGCAATCATCTCATCCATTGTAAATGTTCTCATTTTTCTCACCTTCTATGTGGTTTATTCCCCATAGCCTTTCTATTTTACTAATGAATCCATATCTACATAAGAGTGTTATTGAGAGCGTTAGTTAGAACGAGTGCGCATCCACCGGAGGGTTTATTTAATAGAAAGTTGGACTTTGGCTCGTTGCTCGCGTAAAAAAAACGTCCGTCCTAAGCAATTATGCTTAGGGCGAACGTTTATATTGTCCGTGGTACCACCTAACTTCAGATTTCTCTGCTCTCCATCAACACAGGATTTCTCCGTATGCTGTTCCTTTGATAACGGTAGGAACTCCGGTAATGTCTAATTGATCACTCGTTCAACACACAGCTCAAAGGCGCCTTCTATATTCCTTTCCTAAAGATTTGCACCAACCATCTTCTCTCTGAAATCCAGGACTATATACTCTTCCTTCTCAATGCCATTCTTATTTTTTTATGATTCTACTCTACTGTGTTCAATTTGTCAATCTTTTTAATACTTTTATAATTTTTAATTAGATCTGCTATCGTTAACGTTCCACCTGCTCCGTCATAATAACCCAACGAAATCCAAATTGATCTACAAAACTTACAGTACACGAGCTATAGGTTGTTCGATGAAGTGGTAAGATGATGGTAGCTTTTTCTTCCATTACACGAAATGCTCGCTCAACCTCTTCTTTCGTATCCATCGTTATTGTTAGAGACATTCCGCTTGCAATATAAGATTCTGGTAAATTATCTGCCATCATTATTCTTTGGTTACCTATGGTAAGTTCTGCGTGATAAATATAATTTTGTTCCACTTGTGTCAATTCTCTTTGCAGATCTTGAACCTGAGCATCCGAATAACGAAGAAGTACCGTAACCTCTGCCTGAAATGCTTTTTGATATAGTTGTATTGCTTCTTCACATTGACCATTAAAAACAAAGTTTGGCGTTATAATTGGCATGAGTCATCTCCTCCTTTGTACCAACATCTACACTGTTCAATTCTTGCACCATGATCGCCTTGTTCCTTATCGTAAGAAAATGTAATCAGGTCCTCACAAGGGAATTTCTCACACAATCCACAATGTGTAATTTTCTTTGACTCACAACATTTTTTGATCTTACATTCTCCCCACATTGGCTTTTCAATATTTACACAGCCTTTACAAGAAAATTGATCCCTATACTCGCATTTACTGCAAACAATACCGCATCTTGATTCAATCATATTAATAACCTGCCCTTTCATAAGTCTTGCATAGTTGCGCATAACACAAACCGCCTTGTATAAGACGAATCCTTCTTACATATATGTCTCGACTTGTCTTGTTTTGTTTACAACTATACTTTAGCAAATGAATCATGACACCAGTATGGCATGTTTGAACAAGGTTATAACTTCAATTTTGCAAATGCATCTGCAAATGCATTATTTACTGGTTCGTTTGCTTCCTTCTGTTGTTTTTTCAAGTAATTAGCAACCTCTTTTTTGGAAACACCCGCACCTTCTTTTTTCCGCCGTTCTTGAAATGCGGACAACTTCTCTTTGTGACCACAAGCACAGACAAATACACTTGCATCGTCTTTTCCGCATAGTTCCATCTTCTTATGACATACTGGACAGCGTGCATTCGTTGTTCGAGCAATCGTTTCTCGATATCCACAAGAACGATCCTGGCAGACAAGCATACGGCTGTTTTTCCCCTTTACAGACAACATTCGTTTACCACAAACAGGGCACTTACTGTTCGTTAGATTATCATGGCGATAGGTTCCTTCCCCGCCTTTGATCTCCTCCACAAGTTCCATAGAGTAGGAACGGATATCCTTCATAAATGTTGCTTTTTTCATAGTTCCTTTTGCTATTTGACCCAGTTTCGTTTCCCAGTCTGCCGTTAATTCTGGTTTCTTTAATGGTGCAGGTACTAAAGTAAGTAGCTGCTTTCCTTTTGATGTTATGAAGATTTCATTTCCTTTTTTCTCAATTAGGAAATTAGAGAATAATTTCTCAATGATATCTGCTCTAGTTGCAACAGTGCCAAGTCCACCTGTTTCTCCCAATGTCTTAGCCGCTTCCTTTTCATAATGCTCCATGTATTTCACTGGATTCTCCATAGCGGAAAGTAACGTTGCTTCTGTAAAATAAGCAGGTGGTTTTGTCTTCCCTTCTGAAATTGTTACAAGTACACCTTCAATCTGGTCGCCTGCTTTCCAAGTTTGCACTTTCTCGTTTCGGACAAATTGTCCCTTCAGGTTCGATTCCGTCTCCTCGTCATCAAAGTCCATATAATTCTCTTCCTGATCCGCCACATATACTTCTTGAAATCCTAGCTTCGTTACAACTTTCGCTTTTGTAACAAAAAGTTCGCCTGCTAGTTCAAATTCTACAGTTGTCTCCTCATATTCAAACGGTGGGTAAAGGACTGCTAAAAATCTACGAACTACAAGATCATATATTTTCTTTTCCTCATTCGTCATATGATCCAGTTGGACAAATTGTTCTGTTGGAATTATGGCATGATGATCGGATACTTTATTATTATTGACAAAACTTCCATTTCCTTTGATTGATGTATTCGCTAATCTTCCTGCCAATTTTTTATAAGGACCTACCGCACATGCACGAAGACGCTCTGGAATTGTAGCTACTACATCAGTAGTAATGTATCTAGAGTCCGTTCTTGGATAGGTTAGCACCTTATGATTTTCATACAGACGTTGCATAATGTTCAACGTTTCCTTCGCTGAGAAATGGAATCGTTTATTCGCATCTCTTTGTAATTCCGTTAAGTCATACAACGCTGGAGCGAATGTCTTTTTCGACGTTTTCTTCACCTGTAGAATAGTTGCAGTTCCTTTCTGATTTTGTACTTTTTTAAGGATATTCATCATTCTATCCTTGTCGAATGATGTTGTGTTGTTTGTTTTTCTATCTTTCCATGTGAACGATACGCCATTTGCTTTTGCATGCAAACCATAATAAGATTGAGGTTGAAATTTTCGGATTTCCTCTTCTCGTTTTGCAATCATGGCAAGCGTTGGTGTTTGTACACGACCGCAGGATAACTGCGCATTGTATTTGCATGTCAAAGCACGTGTTGCATTCATTCCGACCAACCAATCGGACTCTGCTCTTGCAACTGCCGCATCATATAAGGCATCATACTCCTTGCTACTTTTTAGATGCGCAAAACCGTCTTTGATTGCTTTATCCGTAACAGAAGAAATCCAAAGTCTCTTCATTGGTTTCTTACAGCCAGCTTTCTCAATGATCCATCTTGCAACCAGTTCCCCTTCTCTTCCCGCATCCGTAGCGATAATGATATCGCCTACATCTTTACGAAAGATCTGCGTCTTCACTGCTTGAAATTGTTTTGCTGTCTGTTTAATCACCACTAATTCCATTCGATCCGGTAACATCGGAAGATGTTCCATCTTCCATTCTTTATATTCAGGTTTATACTTTTCTGGGTCAGCAAGTGTAACCAAATGTCCTAAGCCCCACGTAACAATATATTGTTTTCCTTCCAGTGCTCCATTGATTTTCTGATTACAATGCAATACCCGTGCGATATCGCGTGCTACAGAAGGTTTTTCTGCGATAACTACTGTTTTCATGTGATAATCCTTTCTCTATGTGTCGATGTTAAACTACTTATTTGTATACTATTCAATTTCAAATCCAAGTCAATCAGATTAATATTTGGTACATCTGATTTATATTCTTACAAAACATTATACGTGTTGTCGTTGAAAAGGTCAATTCGTTACCGTTACCTGTGAAACCAAGCGAGAGCACGTTTACTAGCGAATATAGCAATCCACCTACTTGTTCATACAATCGCTTGCAAGTATACGTAAATAAAAATTGCCAAAGCGATTATCAATAAAATATTAATACAATAAAAGTATTACAATAAAAATTAATACAACAAAAGAGACAACCCTACTTATCAAATGCGAGCAAAAACACAATGCTCGTATATTGTTACTTTCAGACTGTCTCTACATAAAATTACCATTCTGTTTCTTCATATACATATTCACATAAATTATCCGTAAATTAGAAATAGATTATCGCTTTACTTTATATCTCACAGAACATGTATATAATATATAGGGTATTCAATTAGCATGGAAACTATTATTTAATAAAGATTTCTATACAAGATGCTTCATCTAGCCAAGATAAGGATCCATTACTAACTGTTTCAGTTGCTCTTCCGTGATCGTTAATTCATTCTCTACTTGGGAGGATTCCTTTTCTTCCAAGGTCTTTGCAATTAATTCTTGGTCTTGTTGTTTTTCTTCTGTTTCCTTTTCTTGCACTTCTTTCTTTTGTTCGAGTTTTTCAAGACGCTCTTTCTCCGATTTTTTCTTTCGCTCCAGCTTTTCTTTTTCCTCTTTCTTATGCTTTTGCTCACATTCTCGGCTTTTTTTCTCGTCTTCTTCTGCGACTTCTTTTCTTTCTTCCAGCTCTTCCTTGATCTGATCGATGGCAGCATCTACTTTCGATATTAAATTATCCCATTCTTTTATAGAAAGTTCTGCTCCGCCGATTTGGAATTTAGGGGCTCCATTTTTTAGACGATCTCTTACATAGTCTTCATAATCTCCCAAAGCCTTAGTAAATGATTTCTGTAGAGAGTCAGTATCCTTCTGACTTAACATTTCTGTTCCCTTTTGTCTTTGTACTTCATCAAAATATGATTGGCACATACCTTGACCCATTTGACTAACTGGATTTGTCGTCATTCTCATCACCCTTTCCTTACTTATATCGGCAAAAGGAAAGAATTTATAAAGGTTTTCCTGCTAGAACTTCTTTATAATCTTTATAATTTTCTTTTAAAAGCTTTGGTGTATTTAATCCATATGGACATCGTGAAGCACATCTTCCACAGTTAATACATTTTTCAATGCGCTTCATTTTTTCTTGAACTTCCTTGGTTAATTGTAGTTCAGATGGAGAGCGACGAAGAAGCAACGACATTCGAGCACAGTTATTAATTTCTATACCAACTGGACATGGCATACAATATCCGCAACCTCTGCAAAAGTTTCCAGCCAATTCTTTTTGGTCTTTTTCTATAATAGCTTGAATCTCCTCACTCATAACAGGTGGATTTTCCATATAACTTAAGAATTCATCCAGTTCATTTTCTCTTTGTATTCCCCAAATTGGTAAGACATGTTCATATTGTGCCTGGTAAGCATATGCTGCTTTTGAATTCGTAATTAGTCCTCCTGATAACGCCTTCATCGCGATAAATCCCATATTCTGTTCCTTGCACTTTGTAACCAAACGTAATTCCTCTTTTGTTGCAAGATAATTAAAAGGAAATTGTAGCGTTTCATAAAGCCCCGATTCAATTGCTTCATTAGCAACAGATAAACGGTGGTTAGTTATACCAATATGGCGGATTTTCCCTTGTTCTTTGGCTTCGAGCATTGCTTCATATAATCCTGTTCCATCTCCTGGTTTAGGGCAAAAGGAAGGATTATGGAATTGATATAAGTCGATATAGTCCGTTTTTAATAAACGAAGGCTAGTTTCTAAGTCCTTCCAAAAAGCTTTTGCATCTGTCGCTGCTGTTTTTGTTGCAATATAGATCTGCTCTCGTACGGAAGAAAGGGCTTCTCCTAACTTTTCTTCACTATCTGTGTAAAACCTTGCTGTATCAAAGAAAGTAATCCCATGTGCAAATGCTTTCTGTAATAGCTTTATCGCTTGATCGGCTCCTATTCTTTGAATTGGTAGAGCGCCAAATCCATTCTTATTCGTTGTTATTCCTGTCATACCTAAAGTTACCGTTGTCATCGTTTCTCTCCTTTACCATGTATTCTTGATGTATCCTGTGATTTCTTTGGTGTTTTTCTTACTGTACGGTACGTTACTCCGATTTGTCGTGTTATTATATTGGAATCGGCTTTCAATGCATGTAGCATTTTATGTAATGCAGCCACACGTCTTTCCTTCCCCCCTATGTTTTCCACATTGCTTATGACACAGCATCCCGTTGCATTGTTTCATACAAGCAACTTTACTTGAGCCACAAGTAGGGCATCCATACGCTCCTTCTTTGATCTTTTGCATGTTCTCTAAACTTTCTTTCCATTCTTTGTGACAATCCTCACATCTTACTGGACAGATATTCCTAGTATAGTTGCCACCTTCAATATGAATGCTCTTTCCATGAATTAAGCAATCTGCCACCTTTTCTCTTGCAGATAGGAGAATTCTCTGAAAAGTTGGACGAGAAACTTCCATCTGTGCTGCACATTCTGCTTGTTCTAACCCTTCTAGGTCTTTTAATCGCAATGCTTCTAATTCTTCCAATAACAATACATTCTGTTCCACACCGTCTAATCCTGTTTCCGACGGTACGAAATAGGGAATCGAAGGACTACATTCTATTTTTCTTAATTTCGTTGGTCTAGCCATTGCTTTCACCTCAATTTTTTTATGAACGAAAGTTCAAAAGATATGGCACATATCCTTTCTCCATTATATCAAATTATTATAAAACAAATTATGTATTCAAACAAGAGAGGTGTGTAAGGAAATAAACCTATAAGAACAAATTGTACAAATTGTCGGACCTCAAAGTAAATAAGGGCTTTTGACACCCGAACCCTAGTATAAAAAAAACAACCTTCCATGACATAGGTGAAACAGAAGGAAAACCCTTTGTTCCAACCATGTACAGAAAGATTGTTATTCACAATTCACGCATTGCTTCCGTTTATACGATCGAATTGGTATCTACTCACCACAATGATGACTGCCACAACCATGTTCTCCGCAAGTGTGACCTTCTCCCCCGTGTTCATGATCATGGTGATTGCAGGATA
This sequence comes from Anaerosporobacter faecicola, assembly GCF_012070565.1. Lineage (GTDB taxonomy): Bacteria > Bacillota > Clostridia > Lachnospirales > Lachnospiraceae > Anaerosporobacter > Anaerosporobacter faecicola. The sequence goes on along the minus strand of NZ_JAAQRO010000009.1, from coordinate 170,583 downwards.
CATTTGGGTTATAGGCAAGCGCATCATGAAGAAGTGCTTTTACCGCTTCATCTGCATCTCCTGTAACACCACCATACAGCTGAATTCCTTGTTCTGCTAATGCAGCTTGTGCACCACCACCAATACCTCCGCAAACAAGTACTTGAACCTCTTCATTTGCCAAGAAACCAGCTAAAGCTCCGTGCCCACTACCATTGGTATCCACAATCTTTGAACTTTTAATTTCTTGATCTTCTACTTCATAAATCTTGAATTGACTTGTATGACCAAAATGTTGAAAGATTTGCCCAGCTTCATATGTTACTGCTATTTTCATATCTATAACCTCCATATAATCTTTTGTTAAGTTCTATTATAGATCGTTTTGGGCATATGTCAATATCTCTCCTCTTCTAATTCAATCATCAAACAGCGTTTTCATCTATATCAATCAACTTAATTATAAAGGTTACTAACGATGATCAGACGATTAAGTCTCTCATGACTTCTTTTACCGTTGACATTTCTTTAAGTTTGTATGCATTTTCACCACAGAAGATAAGACCTTGATCAAGATTCCCCTCCACTGCATGGATTAATGCCCTTGTTATACAATAAGGGACATCTATTGGATTGCAATGTTCCAAACAGTGAAAACATCTTGTGATCACCTCTTTCTCCTTGGTCACTTTCTCTAGAAATGGATTCCAAATTGCCCTTCCTGGCATGCCAACAGGACTCTTTATGATTCGAATGTCTTCTTTATTACAAGCGAGATAGGCTTGTTTGTATGCTTCTGAAGCATCACATTCCTCCGTTGTTACAAATCGTGTTCCTACTTGTATTCCTGCTGCACCTAACTGTAATGCATGTTCTACATCTTCTTTTGAGTAAATTCCTCCACCTATAATCACTGGTATGTTCTGTTTGTATTTGTCCTCATATTCCCTTGCGACATCAATAATTTTATGAATCTCCTGATCATAGGACTCCTCGTTGATTGTTCCTAATTCCTCTTCATGAAATCCAAGATGTCCCCCTGCTTTTGGTCCTTCAATCACAAGAAAATCAGCTGTTCTTTGATACTTTTTATCCCATAGTTTCAGTATGATAGAAGCTGCTTTGCAACTGGATACGATTGGTGCAATCTTACTAACCCCTCCTCGAACCAGTTCTGGAAGATTAACCGGAAGACCCGCACCACTTATAATTACATCTGCTTTTGCTTCTACCGCTGCTTTCACATAATCAGCATAGCGTTTCGTAGCAACCATGATGTTCACCCCTACGATTCCGCCTTTTGCTATTTCTTTTGCTTTTTGTAAATGCTTCTTTATCGCCAATAGATTTGCTTCTATGGGATGTTTCTCAAAATCGGGTTCATCATATCCTATCTGTGCCGTAGATATGATTCCAATTCCTCCCTCGCTTGCAACTGCACCAGCTAATCTAGCTCTGCTAATACCAACGCCCATACCACCTTGAATAATCGGAAAACGAGATTTCAGGTTTCCAATCAATAATGGTTTCATTAACATACCCGTATACCTCCATAGAAAAAGTAGATAGTTTGATAATCAAACTATCTACAGTATACGAGTATTCAGTATTGTTGTCAATATCTTCTAGTATCATTTTCTTTTACATGTAGTTTTTCTAACTATATTGTTGCGATTGTTAATGTTTTTCCCTGATCCAGACAAGCATCTCATTCTCTCCTCTGTTTGCCCATGTATAATAAGGAATCATTGTCACTTTCTTTGCTTCATATTGTTTTACCTTGGTATCGTACAAAGCTTCTTCCTTTTGCTGCGTACAAACTTGCTCTGCCATAAAACATAATTTCATAACAGGCTCTGTAAGTACTGTTCCCTCTTGTTCTTCAATCAAGCAATCGTTAGGATCAACTTGTATACAAGGAAGATTCTTTCCATTATCCACTTCTTCAAGACAATACACGATTGGACCACGCATTACCGCAACTTTTCCCACATCTTCCCGTACCTTAGGATTTGCATAGACAAAGCGAGGTTTCATCTTGAAATCCAAAACAATTTTCTCAGATGCACTCCACTCTTTTGTCAAATATAGATAGCCATCTTTTACCACATAGTCAATTTCTTTTTTCTGATCTATATTACTGGTATAGGATTCACACCAACCAGGTATACGCAGTGCTACTGTATGTTTCAATGGTTTACTAGCTTCTACTTGAATTGTCACATGTCCATCCCATGGCATCTGTGATTGAATCTTGATTATAAGCTCTTCTTCCTGAACATTGACCTTCAGGTTTGCCCCGATATAAAGATGAATGTAGAGTTCCTGTTCTGCTTGTGTATATGCATATTCCCCTATGGAACTAATCAATCTTGCAAGATTCGGTGGACAACAGGCACAACCAAACCATTTTTGTCTGACTGGTTTTACATGTTTTTTTCTATCGTCCTTCTGGCAAGCGATTGGATCTACCTCTAAAGGATTAACATAGAAAAAGCTTTTACCATCTAATGCCATACCACTAAGGACACCATTATACAAGGTTTGTTCCATAACATCAGCAATTTTCCCATTAGCCTTAATTTCCAATAATCTTCTTGCAAAGAAAACTAGACCAATTGAAGCACAAGTCTCTGCATACGCAGTATCATTCGGCAAATCATAGTCATAGGTAAATGCTTCTCCCATATGTGTACTTCCAATTCCACCCGTAATATACATCTTGCGATTTACCATGTTATCCCATAAGCTTAAGCAAGCTTGGTATAAACTTTCTTCCTTGGTTTCTCTAGCCAAGTCAGCCATACCAGAATAGAGATACGTTGCTCTAACAGAATGTCCAACTGCTTCTTTTTGTTCACGAACTGGAAGATGTGCCTGATGATATGCATACCGTTGTTCCGTCTTGTTTTCCTCAATTCCTCGTTCCTGGTCAAAATAATATGGTCTTTGTCCTCTTTGATTAATAAAGAACGCACTTAAGTTCAGATACTTTTCATCCTTCGTCACTTCATATAGGCGCATCAAAGCCATCTCTGCAATTTCATGTCCTGGGTACCCCTTACCCTTTCCTTCTTCCATGCCAAATACTTGATCGATATAATCCGCATATCGTTTTGCAGCTTGTAATAACGCATCTTTTCCTGTCGCATTATAGTATGCGACTGCCCCTTCAGTTAGATGTCCAAAGCAATATAATTCATGATGATCCCGTAGATTCGTAAATACCTTGCTCATATCATTAATGATATAAAACGTGTCCAAATAACCATTCGGCTGTTGTGCTTGGCAAACAATTTGAATTGCTTCATCAGCAATCTTCTCTAACGATGGATCCGGGTGTTGTGTTAAAGAATAGGCTACCGCTTCAATCCATTTTGCAAAATCACTATCCTGAAAGACAAAACCGTAGAATTTCTCTTCTAGTGTTCCTTCCTTTTCCGGAAGATACTCAAATTCCTTCCAATCAATCTCAATGCTTTTTGGATAATTTGCATCTTTTTGTCGTTGCCTTGTTAACTTACCAGCAACCTTGAAGTTACGCATGCAAAAACTTGGTGCTGCCCCTTCTACACGATCATTGAGTGCCTCCCATTGATACGGAATTACTTCTGTTCTGATTAATTCCATCTCTTTTTTCCAAAATACATCCGTTACTTCAATCTGCTTTAGATCAAGTGGTTTACTAAATTCTGTTTCCTTCATATGAATTTCCTCGCCCTTCTTAATATTGATGAATACAACCTCAAATTGACGTATATCGACTCCTATTTCACTCGAATCTCTCTAGTTTATCAATTTCTGGTTTCGAATTGCTCCTGGTGTTATTTTATCTTGTTACATTATCACTAGGTATTACTCTCTCAATTGAACACCAACGTTTAATTCTACTTGTAAATTACATGCTACGTATGTATACTCTTAATTAACAGTGAATCATTCCCTATTTGAATCTTCACTATTCCTTTATTTACAAACTTATTTTACCTTATATTTTTCATTCAGGTAAATACGAATACGTTATGGAAGGTGTGATTTTGTAAGATGTTCTATTCACAACATTGGAACCTGAATCTCCATGATTTACTTTCCTCAGAAACTTTTCACTTTTTCTGGGCAGGAATCTTCACGGCTTCCTCCTCTTCTTGGATCCATATGAGTCGTGAACTAAACGAATACGAAGTGTTCTTTGTAACGGCAGGTACTCTCTATATTGCTGAAGAACACCGTTATCATACCGTTGAAAAAGGAGAATACTTGATTATGCCACCAACTAGAAAGCAATATGGGTATAAACCTTCTTTTGCTTCTTTTTATTGGTTGCATTTTACTGCTCCAGATGCTGCAATACAGAATGTAACTACACAACCACTGGGTCGTTCGATCAACAAGGAGACTGGTTTATTACTTCCAAACCGTGGTAAAATAACCAATATAGAGCGGATTACCATACTTCTTAGTCAGTTACAAGAAACCGACCGCCGTTATCATCAAGAATATACTTCAAATGTACTTACTGTGGGCGTATTAATGGAGTTGTATAACCAACAAATACAACAAAGTATACCGAAAGTAACCAATAAGGAACAACTATATCAAGATATACTAGATTATATTACATGGAATCGCTTTGGAATGATTCGTGTTTCTGATTTAGCTGCTTACTTTGGATATCATGAAAAATATCTTTCCACGTTTTTTAAACAAATGTCTGGTATATCCCTTAGGCAATATCTCAGTAATACAATGATAGAATATGCGAAAGCACAATTGACTACTACGAATACATCCATTTCACAGATTGCATATAGTTTAGGATACAGTGACAGTCACAATTTTACGCATGCTTTCAAAAAAGTAACAGGGTTAACACCAACGCAGTATAGAATGAACTTGATCATAAATTGAACGTTTGCAGTAAGGAAAGATAAAAAATGCTCGAATATATATGTACAACCCATACTAGAAAGGAACACCTATGAAATACGAACGAATCTACGAAGGACGCTTTGTCAGCCGCCCCAATCGATTTATCGCACATATAGAAATTAATGGAACAATTGAAACCTGCCATGTTAAGAATACAGGAAGATGTAAAGAATTATTATTGCCAGGTGCAACGGTATATGTGCAGCATTGGGATTTACCTAATCGGAAAACCAACTGGGATCTTATTGCAGTTAAGAAAGGCGATGTCATCATTAATATGGATAGTCAGGCACCCAATAAAGTTGTGGGTGAATGGTTACAAGCAGGGGGACTTGGTTTTCAACCTGACCTTATCAAACCGGAATACCAATACGAAGACAGCCGCTTTGATTTTTATATGGAATATCACAAGGAACGCTGGTTGATTGAAGTCAAAGGAGTCACATTAGAAGAGGACCATGTAGCACTATTTCCTGACGCGCCTACTTTACGTGGCATAAAACATGTAGAAGGGCTAGCAAGGCATGCAAAGGAAGGATTTCATACGCTTCTTTTCTTCGTAATCCAGATGGATGGGATTACTTACTTTACCCCAAATAGCAAAACGCAGCCAGCCTTTGCAACGGCTCTTATTGAAGCAAAAAAATCTGGTGTAACAATACTCGCATATGATTGTACTGTCACACCAGATCAATTACTCGTTCGTAATCCCATTCCTATAAAATTATAAGGTAAAGTTATAGGAATATCATTCTTTAACACCACCGATCGTCAATCCACTAACAAAATATCTTTGTAAGAACGGATATAAACAAACGATTGGTATTGCAGTTACGATCGTCGTTGCTGCACGGACTGACATTGGAGTTACCATCGATCCGGTGTTCTTTAGAGCATCTACGTTACCACTTTGACTACTTACCGATGATAACAATTTCATTAATTCATATTGTAAGGTGGTCAGATTCTCATTAAAGGAATTATACAGCATTGCATCAAACCAGGAATTCCACTGTCCAACTGCAATGAATAAAGCAACCGTCGCTAATACAGGTTTACAAAGTGGAAGCATAATTTGCATAAAGATTCGCATATGCCCTGCACCATCCACCTCTGCCGATTCAGCCAAGCTATCAGGTATACCATTCATAAAGGTACGGATCACGATCATATTAAATGCACTTACCATACCTGGGACGATATACACCCAAAAGGAGTTCAGCAATCCAAGATTCTTAATCAACAGGTATCCTGGAATCAGGCCTGCATTGACATACATGGTCAATACATAGATGATTGTTAGGAATTTCCGTAATACAAATTCTTTTCGGCTAACAATATATGCCAACATTGCTGTAACAAATAATTGTGTTATCGTTCCGATTACAGTTCTTGCAATCGTGACCATTGTAGCGATCCTTAAGGAATCCTTTCGTAAAACAGTCAGGTAATTTTGCATAGAAAACTTCCGTGGTAAGAGATAGATTCCTCCTTTGATGGTATCAAGACCATCATTAAAGGATACCGCCAATGTATTAACTACTGGGTATAACGTTACGATCACAAATACAATTAGAATCAACCATTTTATTACGTCAAAAAGTATACTACCAAAGCTCATTTTATAATGTGGTGCATGTCTCTTTTCTTGTCTTTCCATATGGCTCTCCTCCCTTCCTTAGAATAGTTGTTCTTCGCCAGCTGCCTTTGCCGCTTTGTTGGCTATTACGATCAAAAGTATACTAATCACGCTCTTAAAGATACCTGCTGCTGTTGCCAAAGAAAAGTTGTTCATACTAATACCATATTTCAAAACATAGATATCAATGGTTTGAGATACTTTTTGAATCAAGCCATTTCCTAATATGTACTGAACTTCAAAGCCAGCATTCAAGATATTACCGATATTCATAATTAACAAGATGAAGATTGTTGACTTTAATCCTGGTAAAACAATATGACGAATCTTTTGTAATCGATTAGCACCATCAATGGACGCCGCTTCATATAGCTCTGGACTAATTGCTGTAATCGCAGACAGATAGATGATACTGTTCCAGCCTGTTTCCTTCCATATATTCGAAATACCAACAATTCCCCAGAAATACTTAGCCTCAGCAAAGAAGTTGATCGGAGCATCGATTATATTCATTTTTAATAGCAATTGATTAATGATACCTGTTTCAGGAGATAGCACATCAACAATAATTCCACACACAATAATCCACGACAAAAAATGTGGTAGATATGATATCGTTTGAACCAGTTTCTTCCCAAACATACTTTTTACTTCATTTAACAAGATTGCAAGCCCAATTGCTGTAATAAAACCTAATATCAAATTAATTAAACTCATACACAATGTATTTCTAAGAACTCTGAGAAACGTTTCATCTTGAAATAATAAACGGAATTGAAATAACCCAGCCCATTCTTGTTTTAGCAATGCCTTACCTGGACGGTATTTTTGAAATGCCATAAGCCATCCACTTAGAGGAAGATAATTAAAGATAAATACATAGATTATAAATGGTATGGACATGAATACTAATGTTTTTTGCTTCTTAATTTTTTTACTAAATTGATTTTTTTTAAGCGGTGTTGCTGATGCAATAGCAGTTTCGGTCTTCATATGCATTCGTCCTTTCTTATAATTTGTAAAAGGTGTTTGCAGTTTGTCTTGCAAACACCTTTTTACTACTAATTAACCCTTAATTCTTTCCTTCTGCAATGGCAATACGTTCTGCTACTGCTTCTGACAATGCATCTTCAAAAACTTTATAATTCGTATCATTATGGTATTTATCCATGTATTTTGTCCATGTACTTTCAAAATCACTGGTTGATGCCATAATTACCTTCGGTAACCATTCTCTCTTTACTTCTTCCATCTTCTGTGCAGCGATAGCAGCTTCTGAGCTTGATTCCCATGTATTCTTTGCAGAATAAATTGGATACCATGGTCCAATATCTTCGGTGTAGTCTAAAAAGTCAGTCCATTTTTCGTATCCGTATGCGTCCAATACCTTTTTATCGTACTCTGATAAACCTTCACGAAATTCACTTGGCTGTTCTGCTGGACTCACCGCATTCTTACCGTCAAATAATAATCCAGAAGAATAATTTGGTAAATAACTGTAGATGGTGGATGCTAGGTTTTGGTTAACCCAGTCCGCATCCTTTGCATTCTCTCTCTGTTCTTCTGTACGATAGAACATTCCGTCATCATCTACCATGTAATCTACGCCTTCTTCCCCCCAAGTACGCATTGTAATCACTTCAGGGTCAAGTAAATCATTCAGGAATTGTAAAGCACCATCAACATCCTTACAAGCGGTTGTAATTGCTATACCATCTCCTACATTCAATGAAGCTGGTGTAAAATACTTCGTAGCAACACCTTCTTCTATGGTTAAATCAAGAGGCACATATGTGCAATCATCTTTTCCCTGGCTTACCAAAGATGTCACAGCATCATTAAACTGCCAACCTTGATCAACCATTCCAAGCACACGACCGGAAGATAATTTCGCTATATATTGGTCATATGACATGGTAAATGTTTCTGGATCAATTATTCCTGCATTATACATTTCATTCAGTTTCGTATAAAATGCTTTCGCTTCTGGAATATCATCATAATTCTTTGCTTTTTTTGTTACTGGATCAACAATAGCCGCTCCATCGTTTGGGTAACCAGCCAAGAACTGAGATACATTCTCTAAACAGAACCATCTCCAGTCATCACAAAGAATTTCATAACCGATGTTTTCTTGTCCATCCGCATCCGTTGGATTTGCTGCTAGATACGATTGGATCAAATCAAAATACTGGTCTAATGTTTTAACATCTGGCCAATTTGCCCATTCTAAAACTCTCTTTTGTATCCAAAATGCTTCATCGTTCTGTTTTACGATCATGGATTCCCCATTGGATTTACCAAAGATCGGTATGTAATAGATATGTCCGTCACATGCACCTTCCACCATGTTCCATTCTTCAGTAGAACGGAAATTCTTCAAGTTCGGATAATTATCTAATTTGTCTTTTAAGTCAATTAAAGCACCTGCTGCTACAAGATCAGGAGTTGCATTTGATCCAACGATCATATCTGGATATTCATTACCAGCAATCATAACTCCAACTCTTTCCTTATCGGTTTGACCAGTAAGCCAAGTTACTTTTGCCTTTGCACCTATCTTCTCTGTAATCTTCTGATACATTCTGTTATCATCGGGAACTTCTTTTCCCGCAGTTGCCACAAACAACGAATACTCTCTGATTTTCTGTCCATCCGCTGTTGTTGTTTTACTGTCCTTCTTCTTACTACAGCCAGTAAAACACATTGCTAACATCGTTGTCGCCATAATAACAGATACTACTTTTCCCCACTTTTTCACCATGACTACCTCCTTAATAGTTTTAAGAACACCCCTATCATACCATCCGGTCAAGCAGGAAACACCCACATAAAATTTAGTTATTTTTAGAAATAAGGATAAAGATATTTAATTTGTGGGGATATGCTCATTCCTTACTCTTAATCGATATTGATGTGGTGTAGTGCCTTTTATACTAACAAATTTACTAATGAAATAATCAACCTTTTGATATCCTACACGTTCTGCAATGGCATATACACGTTCATTTGTCTGTAATAAAAGCTCTGCTGCTTTTACTATACGTACCGTATTCAAATAATCCTTAAAGGATTTTCCTATCTCTTTCTTAAAGATCTGTCCAAGATAGACACTACTAATATAATATTTTTTACCAAGATCCTTTAGCGTAATGTTATCCGCATAACGCTCATCGATCTCCTTCGTAATTTTCGAGAGTATATTCGCGGAAGGACAGTTCTTCAATTGATAGAGATATTCAGAAAGGTCGCTTATTACATGGATAAATGCCTCCATATCCCCACAATAAGAGATATCTTCTAACAATGTGTCATTGAGATAATCCAAAAGCTCTGTCTGTTCCGAAGAACCTAATAGATTCTGTGAGACATCAACTAGGTTGTAGAGGATATAGCGTATATTAAGCTGTATAAGATTCGGTTCAACCAACCCTTCCTTTAATTCCTTATAGATATCTTTAATTACAGGTATAATCTTCTCTGTTTCATGTTCCTTTACATAACGTGTTAATCGTTCAATCTTTTCATAGGATACGGTATGCTTTGTGGATTCCTTCGCTTTCAAATCATCAAAATAGATGATCTGGTCTTTTTCATCGGTCATACATTGGTTCACCGTTGCTTTGATAGCCGTTTTGAAACTGTCCATTAAGTCTTCTAGATGTGGAACTTGTATGCCTGCATAGAATCGATACGTTTTTCCTTCGTCTGTAACACAGATCGAATAGATTTCCTCTATGATCTGCGTATCTTTCTTCTTTTGATTTCTTGCATACACGAGCAATCCAATGTCATAAGTTGTTCCATTGATTTTTTTCCCATCTGTTATATAGAATGTTTTCTCCTCTTCTTTGGATTTTAGAAGTTCCGTTAAATGTGCTCTCGCATTCCATTTTTTGTTGGCAGCTTTCTTCTCCTCCATTCTTATCAGTATATATCGCATAGAAATGAATTTTCCAAAGTACTCTTTTAGAAGTCCAATACTAGCATCACTATATAATCCACCAAGCAATCCATCTATTGAATTCTTAATCTGATTTGTACGTAATTGTTGAATCTCTTTTTCATCGAGCTGTTCCTTCAGAATATCCTCTTTCACTTTTTTTAATGTTTGAATTAATTCTTCCTTTTGAATTGGTTTTAATATGTAATCTGATACGCTCTGATTCAGCGCTCGTTTTACATAATCAAAATCACTATATCCGCTAAGAATCACATACTTGGTGATTCCTTTGTTCTTTTTCTTTGCAATTTCGATCAGTTCTAATCCGTTATAGATTGGCATCCGGATATCAGCAATCACCAGATCAAATTTCTTGTTTTCTAACAATTCTAGTGCTTCTTGCCCATTGGAAGCCTCTCCTGTTATTCGAAATCCTTGCTCTTCCCAATTAATCACTACCTTGAGACCTTCACGAATATACGGTTCATCATCAACAATCATTACTGACAGCATTCTGCTCCTCCTTTTCTTCCTCACATGGAAGTACAATATAGACCTCGGTACCTTCGTTTTGTTTGCTTTCAATCTGAAACTCTACATTTCCTTGAAAATATAGGAATAATCGCAGAAAGGAGTTCAATATACCTATATTGTTGCCTTCTCTTACCGTATCAATGGATGCGCGTTGAACCAGTTGCTCAATTTGCTTTAGTCTATTCTCCTCAATGCCTATTCCATTGTCCATAATCTCAATAAAATAATGGACTCCTTCTTTCATGATGATCACATCAATCCTTCCTCCATCACTTTTTTTCTCAATACCATGGATACATGCATTTTCAACAAAGGTCAGTATTCCGAACTTTGGAATATGATATGCCTTACATTCTTCCTGTACATGTATGGAATAATCCATACGGTCTCCAAAACGGTATTTCTGAATCTCCAGATATCCCTTTAAGAATGCGATTTCCTCTCCAACTGTAGTTAAGTCATCCCCCCAACCAATCGTACGCCTCATATGAAGCGCAAGAGTTCCAATGATATTGGCTGTTTCTTCTTCCCCATTTAACAAACTCTTCATGCGGATACTTTCTAATGTATTGAAGATGAAATGCGGATTCACCTGGCTTTGTAATGCCTGCAGTTCCGCTTCTTTCTTGGATATGATCAATTTCTGCCGTTCTGCATTCCCTTTAAGAACAACTTCAATTAATTCCTGAATTCGAAGAACCATCATATTGTAACTATGAATCAAACATCCGATCTCATCTTTCCCTTCATAGCAATCAATCCTTTGGTATTTCCCATCTTTCAATTCTTTTATGTAGTCCTCTGTTATCCGAATTCGATCTTTCAATGACTTTCCAATAATCTTGATTGCTGTACATGGTATCACTAGATTAATAAGAATCGTAAGTCCAAGTAGAACACGATTATCTAGGAAATTATCAAAAAAAGGTTTTTTCTCTGCTATGAGGATAACTTTCCACTCTTGTCCAAAAATGCGCATTGGCTCCTCTACTTGTAATAAATCCGATTTCATAGGTTCATATCGAGAAAAAGGTTTTGCCTCTAAGCGACCATTCCTTGTATCAAATAAAATTTTGCCATCACATACGATCAGGATATCCTGAAAGGATTTCTCATTGAATACCAATCGTTCCATGTCAATATAACTAATATCTACCTTAAGATATTTTCGAATTAAGCCATAATCATTGAATTTAGAAAATATAGAAATTTTCCGACTTGTATATGCATCATAAGGATTTTTGATCACTGGATTACTGTAATAGAATTGTAAACTATTTTCTTCTTTATCTTTCCCTACAACCTCCTCATACCAAGGTTCTTCGACTACGTCGCTTAATGGATAAAACGAACTACTACGTGTGATTGTAGTATTATTGGTGAATATGGAAATCTTATATACCGACTCCGATTGATAATAGTAACTGAAGACATTATCCTGCATCAATTTATAGTATTTCGTATAATATTCCATGCGATCTCCATAGGTCGTATCAAGAAAATTGTTTAGAACTTGATCTTCTTTAAATTGATTTGCCACACTAGTTGCTGCATCGATCATAACAGAAATGTTATATTCCAATCGTTGTTTGGCATTCTTCATTTCTGTTATTCGTTCTAACTCTGCTTTCTTACTAACAATGTAATAAAGCGCACAGTTTGTTGTAACAATAGGGATCAGCACACAACAAATAAATAGGATTACCAACTTATGTGGAATCTTTACATTATCCATTGCCTTACTGATCCATTTAATCCCTTTCCTAACCATGTGTTCCTACCCCCAATATTCTCAAATTTCATTAAGATTTCCTTACACACACTAATCCTTCCAGTATTTAGTTTATTTAGTAAATTAATATAAAGATATTGTAACACATTGCTCTTTTTAAGTAAATTGTATAATTTTTAGCATATAATTTATATTTTTGTTGTACATTATTACTATTTTTACATTTTCAGTATAGGAAACCTTATGTGCGAGTGTGTCTCCCCACCGGAGGATAACATAAAAGGAAAGTCTTTCGACTTTCCTTTTATGTGAAAAAGATACGTTCATGAACTTCATTTCAAATTCATAAACGTATCTTTTCTATTTCTCACTATTATTCATTTATAAAAGGGTGCTTTTCGATACACTCCGCTATTAATCCACTCTCAATCCTTTCTTGCAAACAAGCGATTTTTGTTTTATACCAATATATTCAGATATAACTTTACATTTGACCATCAGTAAATAATAGATGTTCTTATTCATTTGTTCACTAAGGCTCTCGTAATTAGCCTGTCCTTTCGCAATTACGATGTCTGCTTGTTCATATACTTGTCGAAATTCCTCACTGGTTCGTTCCAATACAGTCCCTAGTGATTGGTCCCCATTGCTAATTATCTTCGCATATTGATCCATTCCAACAAAATATGCATCCTCTTCAATAGAGTCATTCACTACTGCTTCTCCACGAACCCCAAAATAAATCGATAGTTCTGGATAAAACTCCTTAATTTTCTTAATCAATATTTTGTCTAAACAGATTTCTCCACAATTATCCCCCAGATACAATAAAACCTTAGCTTTGGATAAATCGTCACGCAGGCTTTGTGTATCATCAACCGTAAGAGATAATTCCGACATTTTATCAAAGTATTGAAGGATATCTTCTTGTGTGTTGTTATGTACAGGATTAAAGTCGATAACATTTCCTACAATGGCATATTTGATTGCTTCTGCCAGAACATCCTCTGCTCCTGTGAGCTTTTCTTCTAATTCCGATTCCATATGTAAGAACATCTCATTGTAGTATCGCCGAATTCCATAATAGGGATCATGATTCCCCACATGTTCTTTCACCAAGGAAAAGATCATACCAATAACTTCAGGATTCGTCTTTTGAAAATCCATATTACTCAATTCCCAGAATACCTTCTTAAACAATTGCTCACAATTTTCTGATTGTGTCATATCAGCCAATTTTACAACTTGATTAACGAGACATGGCAAACATTCATAATTAATTTTCATATACTCCTCTTTCCTCATTCTTTTGTAATTACAAATTACTTATAGATGATCTTTCTATGCTTTCATAGGAAAGCATAATATAATAGTGTAGACTTTTTTATTTTACCATACTATAAGAGTATTTGGGAGTAATGTTTTATTATTGTTGTGCGATCAATACATCATTCTCTAAGATGTGTTCAATTAACCAATCTGTTAGATAATTCAATATATCATCAATCACGTATTCGGTATTCTCATCAATTCCATCAATATCATATGCTTCTAATTTTTCTTTAAAAGCGTTATGCTGTACCTTTTGTGTAAACATTCTCTTATACGATATGGATTCCATATAGGCTTCCTCATCATTAAAATGTTTGATGGTATAATCCTTTAACCTATGTAAAATAGCATGTAATTCATCGTATTTATCAGCGATAAAATCATTATTTTTTAGTTGGTATGCCTCTTCACAAATTTCAAATAACGTTCTATGTTCATTATCAATCATCTCTATTCCAGTAAGATATTCCTCTTTCATTTCGTACATATATTTTCTCCTTTTTATCCATATTTTATAATAGGAATGATTCCTATTTTTATACTTCTATCTTACCTCAAAACCATTTGTACGTCAATATCGAAATGTAAATATTGGAATAATTATTTATGAATCTCTGTAATGATCTTAAGTCTTGTGGTTCATTATGCTTTAGACTTCTTTTCTCAGGTGATTTCTAGGAATTTTCTCTTTCCCATTCTTCCTCTTAGCACAGTACAATTGGGATTGCTAGTAGTATATCAATAGAAGTTATAGGCCTTAACTTTTTATCTTTACAAATAAAGTCTTTACAATCTCAGATTTAGATGGTATATTGAAAAAAGATTGAAATACTGCCACCGGGTAGTTGTGCAAAAAGCACTCCAAACACATCGTTAGGTCTTAGAAGATGTGTCTTGAAGTGCTTTTTTCTGTAATATGCTATTTTCGTTACCAATTCCTAATGGATTCGCACTTGCACGGAAAGGTAGATCTCTTTATTACTATTATTTAAAGGAGTACATATGAACAAATTAACCCCCCTAGTAAAATCATTTCAAAATCTCACGAAATTTGAACGCAGATTGCTCATTTTCTCTCTTACTGTCGTCTTTTTATCTTTTCTATGTTCTAGTCAACGAGATACAGTAACGGTTGTTGCCTCTTTGATCGGTGTTACTGCATTAATCTTTGTTTCCAAAGGCGACGTACTAGGACAGATTTTAACCGTAATCTTTAGCTTACTCTATGCATTGATATCCTTAACATTCCATTACTATGGAGAAATGATCACTTATCTGTTCATGACTACACCAATTGCCATTCTTTCGATCATATCTTGGTTGAGGAATCCCTTTGAGAAAGGAAAATCAGAAGTTACTGTAAATCAGCTAGATTGGAAAGAAATCCTATTCCTACTTTTCCTTAGTGGTACCGTAACTACTATCTTTTATTTTATACTTGTGCATTATCATACGAATAACATCGTCTTTAGTACGATTTCCATTACCACAAGCTTCCTAGCATCCTATCTAATGTTTCGTCGAAGCGCATTCTATGCATTAGCATATGCAGCAAATGATCTTGTACTGATTGTACTTTGGATTCTTGCTTCCATAGAAGATCGCTCCTATATTCCAATGATAATCTGCTTTTTGATGTTCCTGTTAAATGATCTATACGGATTTTTTAACTGGTCTAAGATTCGCCAGAGACAACAAGCATTGAAGAACTCTTTTTTTGAAGTGGAAGAATCTTAGGAGACATCTCTCCTTATAGATTTTCATAGGCTTTGCGCTCCCGTTCCATCTCCATATAGAGTCGCAGGATATTCCACTGCATGTTTTGGGAAGTAATCACTGCCTTGTATGTTACTAAAATCTTATCCAATCGCAACTTTTGAAGCATCGCATTAAAATGTTTATCCGTTAAACCGCAAAATACCATCATACTTTCCGTTGGGGGCTCACCTGTAAAGGATTCTACTTCTTCCTTCGGTAGTACCCCAGCTAATACACCAAGTTTATGATAATATTGCGTTGGAGAAACTTCCTCTACACGTATTCTCATTGCTGATGCAATCTTTTTGATTTGTGCCACCTGCGTAGCTTGAAATAATAATATTTTTTCCATTGAAACCACCATGTCCTTAATAATTTGGCGATTTTGTCCGTTACACAAAACCGTACAGTGAAAGATCTTCTTATATTTCGTTCTTCTTTGTTATGAACAGTATAACAATATAGAGTATTGTATCCTTACTATATTATTATACTGTATTCTACAAATTAAACCAATAGAGAATGCATCTAGAACTTCCTATGCGTTTTACGTGAAAGAAATATGCGATTCTAATATCTCGCCAAGAGCATTGCTGCTACTGGTATGACAACGTATTACGTCTGCATGATTTCTCTCTGCCTCAGCAACAGCACATTTCACCATTTTATGCGATACGGTATTTGTAAATAATACGATTAAATCTGGCTTACCAATCTGTTCTCTAAGATTGCTTGTCATTTGTGTAAAAACCTTTGCTTTGCAATTATAGGATTTACATATTTTCTTATATTGACATACCATACGATCATGTCCACCAATGATTACAATGCTCATTGTTCTTCCTCCAATTCTGTATTTGACTAACGTGTCATTGCTCCAACTATTTTGCCAAGATTTTTGCATGCTTCTAATGTTTCATCATCTGGCGTCTCCTGGCAGATTAATCCTTCTTGAATCAATATAGCACCAGCATTTTGCATTCGTTCTTCCCAATCACGCATCCATTGACCATCTCCCCAACCATATGAGCCAAATAATGCAATACTTTTACCATTAAGATTTGCCTCTAACGAAGTAATGAAAGGTTCCATTTCTCCATCTTCTAATTCCTCTGCTCCCATTGCAGGGCAACCCAAGACGATTACTTGTGCATTCTTTACTTCTTCTAAATCTGCATGTGATACATCAACAACACTTGCCTCTCCATTTCCTTGTTTTACTCCTTGCCCAATTGCTTCTGCCATTGCCTCTGTATTCCCTGTTTGTGACCAATATACAATACTTACTTTACTCATACTTATCTGTCTCCTTTATTTTTTTACTCATTGGGATTCTCTATGCTCCAACGAGGTAATTCTTATATAAAACTTGCTGATTCTACCTTTTCCGTATAATAATATTGCGACAAAATGCTCTGTATTGTTACTCCCTGTGTTAACATTTTTAGAACATTTTCTCTAGCTTGATGGAAAAGTTGAAAGATTTTTAGCGTTTCAGGCAAATTCTCATATACTTTCCAATAACCTGTATATAAGAAATTTTTCCCTTTATTCTGGATAAAACCGATCACATCTTCTACCGGATATCCTAGTAAAATACCTAACTCATGTGGAAATGGTTTAGATTGTTCTTTATAAGCAGTATAACGCCCCCGAAGTTCTACCAATGCAGCATAGAGTTCTACCTTCTTATATCCCAAAATATGCATTAATTCTTGTACTTTTGTTTCAGAAAGATAAGAAACGATCTTCTCTTTATTATATAAAAGATAGGTTGTTTTATCTGCTGACCTGCATATAACAGATATAGAAATCGGTGAATTCTTGAATATATCATAAATCATCTTTCCATATGAATTATGGATAATAAAAAGATTTGACATCTTAATTCCTGTTAAAACAGGTGCACATTGTAATGCAAGTTGTGTTGTAATGTCTTCTTGATTCAAGCTGTAGATCATCTGTAGTAATTCCTGGCTCATAATACCTCCTACTTTCCTATTAGTTAGTTATGTCTAACCTATCTCTATAATAACGAACTTCTTCCTAAAAATCAATCACCTTATTGATCGAAGATTATCAATTACGATCCATTTACCCAGCCATACTTTTAATTAATAATTGTTGAAGGCTCTCATGCTTTCTATACCACACGGAAACGACAGAACAAAGTCAACTTCAGATGACATCTACCTTATATGCGAGTGCGCATTTCCCGGAGGGTTTATATACTAGGAAAGTTAGAGGATTTTCCTAGTATATAAAAAAAGAGCTGAAAGCAAACCACTCATTATGTTCCCATAATAGGTAGTTTCTCTTTCAACTCTTTCTCTATTCATTTTATTTCACTTCTTACTGTTGTAAAGCAATTTATTGCTTTTGTAATCCTTGTTCCAATCGTTTCATATTCTTGAATTCTGAAACTACCATAATCACCGTAATAATAGCTGCTAATAAATCTGCAATTGGTCCAGAATATAAGATTCCATCAATGCCCATTTTCATTGGCAATAAAATTATTAATGGTAATAAGAAAAGGATTTGTCTTGTCAGTGCAAGGAAAATACCTTTATATGGTTTACCAATGGAAGTAAAAAAGGTAGAGGTGATTGGCTGAAGAAAATTCAGTACAGTAAAAAGAAGGAACACACGGAAATAACTAATACCAAATTGATAATAGTTTTCGTCTCCTTTTCCGAATAAGCGAATAATCTCCCTTGGCGCAAGCTGGAAAAGAAGGAAAAAGATTACGGCAATTACACCACCAACAATGGTAGCAAGGCGATATGCTTCCTTCACTCTCTTATATTTTGCTGCTCCATAATTAAATCCTTCAATAGGTTGGGTTCCTTGCGCAATACCAATAATAATCGAAAAGAAAACCATATTAACTTTCGATATAATACCAACACAGGCAAGTGGGATTGCTTCTCCATATACAGACAAAGAACCATAATGTTTTAGGGAATTATTCAATACGATTTGTACTACCATCATAGCAATCTGATTAAAGAAAGATGCGGTACCCAAAGAAATGATACGTCCCGCATATTCCATACGTATACGAAATTGTTCCCTCTTAACCTTGACTGTTTTATAATTTCTCATATAGTTGATCACAAGGCACCCAGAAAAGATCTGGCCAATGATTGTTGCATAAGCAGCACCAGCCATCCCCCAATCAAGTCCGATTACAAAAACTGCATCTAAAATGGTATTAATGATTGCTCCTGATAAATTACAAATCATCGTCATTTTCGGATTTCCATCTGCACGGATCAAATGACCGCCACCAGTTGTTAAGATTAGAAACGGAAACCCAAATGAAGTAATTCTTACATACGTTTTCGCATATTCCAAAATATCATCTGGTGAACCGAAGAATCTGAGCATTGGTGTCAAAAAAATCTGCGTAATCAAAGTAAGAATTAAACCGCTCCCCACTAGGAGTACTACACTATTTCCTACATAATGCGCTGCTTTATCCGGTTCTTTTCTTCCCATTGCTAAATTAAAACTAGAAGCTCCACCTATACCAAAAAGCAAGGCTAATGCTACACAAGAAGTGGAAAGTGGAAATGCAATATTCGTTGCTGCATTTCCATTGGTTCCTACTGCTTGTCCAATAAATAATTGATCGACAATATTGTATAATGCACTA
The DNA here is from genome assembly GCF_012070565.1 of Anaerosporobacter faecicola. Classification (GTDB taxonomy): domain Bacteria; phylum Bacillota; class Clostridia; order Lachnospirales; family Lachnospiraceae; genus Anaerosporobacter; species Anaerosporobacter faecicola. Next base: position 151,076 of record NZ_JAAQRO010000009.1, on the reverse strand, counting down.
ACTAGCATTGCTACGATACTAGGTACTGCAAACTTTACCATTAGTTTTCCAACTGGCGCATGCCCTAATGGATTTTTCAAAGTGTTTTCTTCCATACTTCCTCCGTCTACTATACACATCAAGTCCTATTGTTACATTTTTGGCAAATAAAAACCTCCCAATTACTGTTGAAGTAAGGAAGGTCTATTCCCAATATAAGCAAATATTTCTATTGCTTATATAAACAATATTTTTATTATAAACATTTCATCAACTTCTGTCAAATGTCATTCTAGATAAACCTGCAATTGTCGAACTTCCTTCTTCATTTGCAATTTACGGATTGCCTTTCCTTCTATTTGACGAATTCGTTCCCTTGTAACATGATATACTTGTCCAATCTCTTCCAACGTCCATATTTCACCATCGTACAAACCAAAGCGAAGTTTTAAGATCATCTTCTCCCGATCACTTAAGGTATTCAACAGTTTCCCCAGTTCTTCTTGTAGCATCTTATATTCCGTCAATCGATATTGTTCTGGTACCGATTCATCGGTAATAAAATCGGCCAGTGTTGATTCTTCATCCTCACCAATTGGATTATCTAGTGAAAGGGTGTTTCCATATAACATTAAGATTTCCTCAATACGTTCATTGGTAAATCCCGTAATATTGGCTAGTTCTGCTGGTGTTGGTTTTCTTCCTTTTTCCGACGCGAACTGACGCATTTCCCTACCTAATCGGTTCATTATTTCACGCATATGCACTGGAATGCGAATGGTCTTTGATTGATCTGATATTGCCCGTGAGATTGCTTGTCGTATCCACCACATGGCATACGTACTAAACTTAAACCCTTTCTTATATTCGAATTTGTCCACGGCTTTCATTAGTCCCATATTTCCTTCTTGTATCAAATCAAGAAGAGACATACCACTTCCTCTCGCAAAACGCTTTGCAACACTAACCACAAGACGAAGGTTCGAATTGGTCAGTTGTTTTCTTGCCACGTCGTCTCCTTGTTCCATACGAATAGCGAGAGTAATCTCTTCTTCTGGGGTTAATAAAGGAATTTTTCCAATCTCTTTGAGATAAACTTTAAGTAAATCATCAGAAACCTCTTGACCATCCTCTGGTACTAGTGCTTCTTCTATTGATTCCTCCAAAGGCTCCTTCATCGAATCCCCTAGTTTCTCTTCTATTAATACTTCTAAATGCTCTTCTATGGAATCCTCTTGAATCTCCGTTACCGTCTCTTCCATATCAACTTTTGATACATCAAGTTTCCTTCGTATAAGGATTTTTACATTTTCCTCAGAATGTTCTATGATACCAATTTTATTTCTATTTTTCATTTTCACAACCTTACTCTCATCGTTCATAAAGGCATTTTCACTTTATTTTGTGTGACACTCCTAACACAATCATTAACAATTCTTTTTCATATTATTCATCATATAAGAAAAAGACAATATTCAACGAACTGTGTGCATAACAAACATGTAATCTAGCATACAATACGTGAAAATTATCTTTCTTATGGTTGTTCTTGATTATTTTTTACAGACACTCCGCAACGTAATCCATAACACTTTTCTTGTCCATGTCAAGAGAAATTGCAAACTCTCCGTAAAGACTTTCTTCCGCTAATCGAAAATATTTTTCATCGGAGGCTGTTGCTTTCTTCCCTTCTGCAAGACGAGATTCTTTTCTCAAGTAAAGTGCTTTGATCATACGGACCAATTCCGCACTATCATTCTCTTTTATGGCTTGTTTGTATATTCCTTCTCTTTTCCGATCATCTTGAATCCATAATGGTTCACATTGCTTCATCATACGGATTAATTCCATAACTTCTTCTTTCTTCATAACTGAGCGCATCTTTACTTTTTTATTATCAACTGGTGTTATTATTCTACTTCCTGTAATATACACAGGAATTAATGTATAATATAGTTTATCTTTGTTGTCAGAGGAAGATTCCATCATTCCTACTTTTTCTACTTTGCAAACGCCATTTAATCCATAGACAATAAAAGTTCCTACTTCAAACATGTTTCCATCTCCTCATTCATTTTATTAATAAAAGAATCCGATTACCCAATATTCGAACGGATAAGTCGGATTCTAATATGCCTGCTTATAGTTTAACATACAATTTCATTTTATGTAAGTTAAATTTTTAAAATATTTGCAATTTTGTGAATATTTCTGATAATACAACCTAAATTTGTGTATATTTTCCATGTTTTTGCTAGGTATCAAGGAATTCATAGGAAGAACCATGCTCTTTCAGCCATAACCTTCGTTGCTTATAATCTGGACAGGCTTGCTCAACGATCGCCCAAAACTGTTTGGAATGGTTCATCTCCACTCGGTGTGCAAGTTCATGGATAATAACATAGTCAAGTATGGCAGGTGGCATCATGATTAAATGCCAGTTGAAATTTAGATTACCTTCACTACTACAGCTTCCCCATCGGCTTTTCTGACTACGAATTGTAATTCTACCATATGTCAATTGCATAACTTTTGCAACTTGTTCCACTCGAAATGGGATGATAGATTTTGCGTTCTTTTTATACCATGATTCCACACATTCACGGAGAAATGCTGGCCATAGCTTAGGTGTTTCAATGATTAGCTGCTTCTGTTCTTCTATATAACGGATTTTTGCATCTACTTTATTCAGATTTGGTAAAATCCTTACGGTAACTTCTTCACTTAGGAAAGGGATTTTGCCTCCATCTTCAATATGAATTCCTCTTTTTTCTCGTTGTATCTGTTCCTTATATGAATCATAGATCCAAGAACTTCTTTCCTGTAAAAAATGCAACACCTCTTGCTCTCTTGCATTTGTAGGAATCTTAATCGTTACTTTGCCTCCAACTGCGATAGCTATGGCAATGGATTTTCTACGGGACCTCATCATTTCATAGGAAATCTCAAGATTAGAATAGATTAATTTTGATTCTCGGATACCAAGCAATTGTTTCTCGTCTTCTGCTTTTTTCATGATCATACCATGCCCTTTCAAAAGTCTAGCATATTATGCCAATATCACCGTATTACCTTTCTTCTAGTCGTTTTATCTGTACATGAAAAGGTATCATAACTGTTGGAACACCATCTGCATGTAATCGCACAGTTGCGTTTCCTTCCTGCCCTTTTGTACGAACATAGAATCCAAAAGCACCTCCCTTTAAACTAATATGGGATGGTCCAATGAGTTCAATTGGTCCTTCTACATCTATGGTAATCGCTTCCTGATAATATGGTAATTGATTTCCATGCTGATCGATTGCCTTTACCCGTACAGAAGCAACATCATATGTTTCCTCTTCCAGTAAATCATTACCATCAACAGTTACATGCAACTGTACCTCTGTAACCGGTGTACGATATACAGATTTCACAACCTCTCCATTCTTTATCGCATCAAATCGATAAGTGGTTACTTCACCACCCCAATTATTCATATATTTGTTAAATAACGCAAAACCATCTTGTAGATGCAATCGTTCTTTTATTGCAATACGAAGAGCCATTAAGAGGTATTTCATTGGGAGATGATCAACTCCATATTTGGGTGCCATTCGCAATAACTCTTTCATCTGCTCTGCACTTTTCTTACGAAAACCTTCTTCTTTCACCAAGGCATCCCCGATAAAATCATCAATGATAATCGGCGGATGTGGCATATGTGGATATTGTTTCGTATCTGGATAGAATTCTTTAATAAATCGATCATTCTTATAGCAGCGTACACTATCCGCATTCGTTATCGCCATTACCTCTCCTAAGTATGCACCTGGATGTTCGCCAATATCCATCGTAGATGTTATGTCACATACCGGATAACAATCGGATTGGCTTGCATATACACTGGCTGCTAATTTGGGATTTCGAAACATTGACATTACTCCATGATAACAGATTCGATCACCACTTCCAAAATCTTTATGGGTATTATAATCAAACATACACCATGAGAACATGCCCGTTATATCCTCTTCCTTGTACAGAGATTCTAATACAGCCATATGACGCTTCGCATGTTCTAGTCTTTTTTCTTCATGATCAAATATCTTTGTTGGATACATATGACCATTGCATTCTGACACAAGATAAGGGGCATTTGTTTTTGAGGTGACATGTTTCTTATCATCTAAGCCTTTGGTTGTTCCATTATGGGAGAAATCATTATACGTATATACATCTTCAAAGAGATGGCTTTTCTTAATACATCGTACGCCTCCAGTTTGTCTTGTATCATCCAGTTCTTTTGCCAAGGCATTGGTACGTTTATAAAAAGAATCCAGATCAGGAGATTCATTAATACGAACCCCCCACAAGATAATACAAGGATGGTTTCTGTTCTGTAGAATCATCTCTCGAATATTGTCTAACGCATGTTCCTGCCAAACTTCCTCCCCAATATGTTGCCAACCAGGCATCTCTGTAAAAACCAACAATCCCAATTCATCACAACGATTTAAAAAATGTTGTGATTGTGGGTAATGTGATGTACGGACAGCATTAACACCTAATTCGTTTTTTAAGATTTCCGCATCCAGTTGTTGCATTCGTTTTGGCATAGCATATCCAACATAGGGATAGGACTGGTGTCGATTAAGTCCGACAATCTTAACTTTCTTCTCATTAAGATAAAAGCCATCTTTGCGGAATTCAGCTGTACGAAATCCAAACCGTACAATTGTTTCATCCGAACCTCCATATTCGAAATCTTTTTGCTCCATCACGACAACTTTTAGATGATATAAAACCGGATTCTCAATGTCCCATGCTTCAATATTCGATATGGTTGCTGAATAATTACTAATCTTGGCAGACATATCATACTTACCGATTGCACGATAGTCTTTTTCTTTCTCCTTTTTTAGGAATAACTGAACCGTCCAATTATGATTTGAATCAATTTCAGCTGACCATGTTACATCTACTGAGAGCAACGCAGAATGATCTTCATTCGTACTGGTTTTCACCCGAACATCTTCTATATATTCCTGATCCCTGATTTCTAGCCAGACTTCACGATAGATTCCTCCATAAGTAAGATAGTCTACTACATTACCGAATGGAGGGAGAGATTTTTCTTCTCTACTATCTACTACTACTGTAATCACAACGGTATCTTCCCCTTTACACGCGTCCGTTAATTCAACAGAGAAACCTGTATAGCCTCCTTCATGCTTACCAACGAATTTTCCATTGGCATATACGGACGCAATATGTGCAACACCATCAAATGTAAGAAAAATTCTTCTATTGGTAATGCTCTGATTTAGATGTAATACCTTTTTATAGCAACTAACAAACTGATAGAGGGATTCATCAAAATAATGATAGGGTAATATCTGGTTGGTATGTGGTAAATCTACTTTTTCCATGTCGTTAGTAATGGATTGTTGTAACATTTCTTTGTCAAACGTTTTTTGGTAAAACCAACCATAATTCCATGGGATTCTCTGTTTCATCATGTTCTTCCTCTCTTTCTCTCCTAGACAACTTATTTCCATTCTAGTGAAAATAAATGATTTGCTTTTACTCATTGGCCGGTGAGCAACGATTACGCTCATTCAAATCTTATGATTTATACGAAAACTAAATTTCCTTTTTCAGTTTTCTTTAGTATATCATACCATATAAACAAGTCAAGTATCATTCCTGTCTCAACCGAAAATACAATGAAAAGTAAGAAATGATTAGCATGTTATTGCAAATAAATTAATATACTCTACTAGAACCCAAATCAACATGCAGGATTCATATCGATCATAGGAGGTTGCCATATGGGAAAACTATCAAAACTTTTTAGCAAGACGAATTCTGTTGATAAAGTATCGAAAAAGAAGGCTTCCACAGCAACACAAGAAAATCAAGACTTTTGGGTCTGTCCTTCCTGCGGTGCACATAATCCCCGCGCTCAATTAAGCTGTAAAGATTGTGGAAAATATCGATAATCCCAAATGCTTACTACCATTATATTCTTCTTCCTAGCAATAGAAAGCATGTATGTGCTTTCTATTGTTTTTATTTCTTTCTTATCCAGATGAAAGCGATCAAAAAAGAACGCTAATACTTCATAAGAAGTAGGTTCATATTTATGAAAATAATAGGTGTCTTTTCCATCTCTTTGTATTTCACTTGTATATATATGTAATTTTTTATCCATTGTAATTTCAAAACCTTTCTATTATCTGTTGTCTTTCTTATTCCTTCCTTTTATTAGCGGAAGAAAGTCGCTACCCATACAGTATGTATATGTAGCGACTCCTTTTTTATTGCGATTGCACGCAGTGCACAGCAATACTATCATTTGATTATTAATATTATCTACAGCCTTGCAAATCCTTGGTATCTGGTACCCTGAAAGGTTAACTTCCCTTGGTCTTTTTCTACAAGTAATCCATACTCTTCTCCATGTACTTCGAACTCTAGTCGGTCACCACTCTCTACTTCAAAAGTCACAAAATAATCCGTAGAGGAACTCGTATGTAATCCACTATTATCATTCAAGTTTGAAGAAGTATTTCTCACCTTAATCCGCTTGGAAACGACAGTCGCCATAACCGTTAATACAGGTGAATTGTTATTATTGCTCCATTGTTTCACACCCTTTACAATGGTTATTCCAAATGTAATGATGACCATTGCAAAGATGATAAAGAAGATAACAAAAAAACCACTCATGAACAAACTATTATCTGGCATCATCATGTGAATCCTCCTCCCAAAATTTGCAAACTATACACATAGTTATGATGAAGAAAATATATAATTTATTTGACCAATCCAAAGAAAACAAGAACTGCGATTCCTAAGATAATTCGATACCAACCAAAGATCTTAAAGTCATGTTTCTTAATATAACTCATTAAGAATTTGATAACAATGATTGATACTACAAATGCAACGACCATTCCTGTCAACAAAATGACTAGCTCTGTGCTTGTAAAAACAAATCCAAACTTTAACAACTTCATAAAGCTCGCACCAAACATGACGGGAACTGCTAAGAAGAAAGTAAATTCCGCGGCAACACTTCTAGATACGCCAATCAAGATTGCACCTAGGATTGTTGCTCCAGAACGGCTGGTTCCTGGAAATACAGCTGCAATCAATTGGAACATCCCAATAATCAAAGCCGTATTGAATGTAATTTCCGATAAAGAATTGATGTGAGAACGTCTTTTGTGATTCAAGTTCTCGATTACGATAAAACCAATACCAAAGACGATCAATGCCACTGCAATTACTTCATAACGGTAGAACTTTTCTTCAATCACGTCCCCCCAACCAAGTTCAACTACAGCGGCAGGTATGCAGGCAACAACGATCTTTAGCCACATCATAAATATATCTTGCTTTATAAAATATTTCTCCTTCTTGGAAAATGGCCATAACTGATTCCAGAATAACACAACAACTGCAAGAATGGCACCCAATTGAATTACCACCTCAAACATACTGAAAAATGCATCACTTACTTTTAGATTCACAAACTCATGGAATAAGATCAAATGACCTGTACTACTTATTGGAAGCCATTCTGTTATTCCTTCAATAATACCAAATAGTATTGCTTTTAAAAATTCTATCATTGGATCTGTTTCTCCTTCCTATTCATCCTTCTTGATTGATCCTACCTTTATGAACGATCGATATGTATGATTACATATAATGATGAAGTCCGGTCAAGATGTACTTTGTCCCTAATACTTACGTATTGTTCTTCGTTTACATATGTACCAATACATGCACTTGTTAATTATACTTGAAACATAATCTAAGTGCAATTGGATTTCCCTTTTCTTAATTAAAACTTAAAAATATTGGAACAATTCCGTTTAACATCAAAATAAGGAACTGTTGTATGCGAATTTACAACAGCTCCTTATCATTATATGCATGTCCATCAGCAATATATTCTATTTACTTTCTATAACTTTGCTGCAATTCGTTTTCCAATTTCCTCAACAGCAATCTTATTATTGAGATCGTCTTCAATCCATTCCAAAATCTTTATTAAATTACGAATCGGTTTCTTCTCTTGGATAATTCCAGTAAGAATTTTTTGCATTGTTCCATAAGAAATCTTCTCTGGAATGAAACCCTTTACCATCACTGGATAATGTTCTTCTACATTGTCCAATAGATTCTTAACAAGCTGGCGATTTAATATTCGTTCATACTGACTCGTAACAACCTCCTTGATCTGAGCATAGATTTCTTCAAATGAAAATGTCTCCATATCAGTAATCGTCTTATTAATGACTACTTCATCATAGATACAGATTTGATATTGATTCTTTGCTAATTCACAATTATCCTTCATTCGTACTACTGGCATGAGATACCCATATTTTTTTGCAATTTCTTCTCTAATAATTTGAATTCCTTTAAAATGTTCTGCATTTTCCTTCATCATCATAGGTAGAAAGGATTCTCCCGCTTGAAACATGATTGGGTCAGCAAGAATTTCACTCATCACACGATGTATGTCCTGCGAATTTCCGCTTTCCGTAATCTTCTCACTGCTATTGAACAACTGATCCAACGTAAGATGTAAGATTTCTGCAATGGAACAGATACTTTCAATGTCAGGATATCCAATACCACGCTCCCACTTGGATACTGCTTGCGATGTAACTCCCAGTCTCATTGCTAGATCTTCCTGTGTCATTTTTACTGCTTGTCGATACTGTACAAGATTTGAGCCAAATTGTTGTATATTCATATGCTTTACACTCCTAGTTTTTATTCTGTACTCAAACTTCACACAATCACAGCTTCCTACTCATTCAAAACGTGTATGTGTAAAGTTTGAGTCTGTACTGATCAATACGTTATAAGTATCATAGCAAAGAACCTTGTTCTTGTAAAACAACGGTTCGTTTGCTTACTGGGAAACGAACTGTTTTCTCGTTACCTTTTTCTTTCCTTGCCTGCTATGACAGATTACACAACCAACAAACCCAAAGTCATTCGAACTATATTGTTTGACACTTTAGTTATGTGGATATACAATGAAAATAAAAAATAAAAGTCGAAAGGTAGAGAGGAAACAGATGAAAGAAAGAGTAATGAAAGCATTGGAATTTGGAGTGTCACTAACTATTGGAATGCTTATCGTCAATGTGGTTATGAAAGATAAAATAGGTTTTATAGATATCATTGTGACATTTGTAGTTTCAATGATTGTAGACTTTATTTTTTCAATCATTGGTGATAAAATCAAAAGAACAAAAGCTAAATAAATTCCGGTTTGTCAGAGTAAACTCACAGAGACACTCCCAAAAGGTTGTGTCTCTGTTTTCTATAATAGGGTTCGAGTGTCAAAACCCCTTATTTATTTGAAGTCCGTCAATTTACACAAATCAAGTTTGTCTAACATGTAATACAAGACATCGTTCACTCCGGGCACGCTCTCGCCCCGCTGAAGTTCGTAGTGGTACATAAGGTAGATATCAGCTGAAGCTGACTGTGCTCAGCGCGTATAAAAAAGAGAGCTAAATAATTCTCTTAAATTTTTTCTCAATTTCGTATTTGCTCATAGATATGATTGTCGGTCTACCATGAGGACAGTTATAAGGATTTTCCAATTGTAACAGCTCATCGATTAATGCATTGGCTTCTTCAAAAGACAACTTGTTATTGCCTTTTACAGCCGCTTTACATGACATGGAAGCTGCTTTTTCAAGAAGAGACTCTACTAGATTGGTATGATTATCCTCAACTAGAGAATCGATTAATTCAATCAAATATTCTCGTTCAGCAATACCCAGCAAGTTATTTGGTATCGAGCGAACGGAATACTCCTTTCCACCAAAATGTTCGATTTCAAATCCAATCTCCTGTAATACCGACATCTGTTTTTTCAAAGCATCTTCTTCTCTCATAGAAAGAGACAAGATAATTGGTGGCTGTAACATTTGTGCAGTATTATCTTTGTTCTTATAACTAGCCAATAATTTCTCATAAAGCACTTTTTCATGGGCCGCGTGCTGATCGATCATGAACATCTTATCATCGTATTCCACAATCCAGTAGGTTGCGAATAATTGTCCGATGATTCGCTGACGAGGACGAGCCCGTTCAGAGATCAACTTATCCTCGAATAAACTAATCTGTTCTCCATGTCCATACGTTTCCGCTTCCTTCACTACTTCGTTTTCTTGGATTCTTGCATCATCTACCTTTGGTGCTTCACTAGGAGTTATCGAATCTTCATATTGACTCCCCTTCGTTTGATTGATGGTATTCTGATTGGTAAGGTATAATTCTCCATTGTTATTTTCTAATCTTCTAGATTGATCGACTTTATGTTCATAACTTTCTTCTTTAGAAACCAATCTATTTTCACACTTCTCAGCCTGTCCCTTCTGTGGGACCTCGGTCACTTGATTTTCCTTGGTTTCAAAATCTTTACCAGAATGAGATTCCTTTCGATTCTGCTGAATGGCTTCATGGGGATGTTTGATAATTTCCTTCATTCGTCCAATCTCAGTTTCCTTCACCATGGCTCTGGTGTTCCCACCTTGATTTTTATTCTCACGTAGTCGATTTTTTTCAAACGGTTCTGGTGTATTCTCATATCGTTTTTCTTTTTCCTTTTGTTCCACCAATGTAACGGCCGGAATCAATTCCCGTCCCGACAAACAATCCTTAATGGTATGATACACCGTTGTATAGACTTCCTCACTATTACGGAAACGAATCTCCATCTTAGTAGGGTGAACATTCACATCGATAAACTCACCTGGTATATGCAGATGAATGGCTGTAAATGGATATCGATGAGACATGGTATAGGATTTGTAGGCTTCTTCAATCGCTTTATTCACAATACTACTCTTCACATAACGTCCATTGATATAGTAATTTTCATAATTTCGATTTCCTCTGGAGATGATCGGCTTTCCTATAAAGCCTTCCACTTGAACATTCTCACTACTTTCTTTGACCTGTACAACGTTAGAAGCAATCTCTCTTCCATACACATTGTAAATGATATCTTTCAGATTTCCATTCCCTGACGTATGCAGTTTCACTTGGTTATTGCTCATGAATTTAAAGGAGATATGAGGATGGGAAATTGCTATCCGCTCAATAATATCCCCAATATAGGAGGCTTCGGTAGTCGCGCTCTTTAAGAACTTTCTTCTTGCAGGCGTGTTGTAGAATAAGTTCCGAATAAGAAATGTTGTTCCTTCTGGGCAACCTATTTCTTCCATTGTCTTTTCTACACCACCTTCAATCACATATCGCGTTCCCGTTAGTTCACCAGGGGTTTTCGTAACCAATTCCACCTGCGCAACTGCGGCGATACTTGATAAAGCTTCTCCTCGAAACCCCAAACTAGATACATGAAGCAGATCAAGAGCAGAACGGATCTTGCTTGTTGAATGACGTAAGAATGCAACTTTGATATCATCTTTTGCAATACCGCCTCCATTATCCGTAATACGTATAAAACTAATACCGCCTTCTTTGATTTCAACGGTAATAGCATTCGCTTTGGCATCAATTGCATTTTCAATTAATTCTTTTACTACCGCCGCCGGACGCTCAATTACTTCTCCAGCAGCAATTTGATTGATTGTATTTTGATCCAGCAATTCTATCTTTGCCATCTCTTAACACCACGCTTTCTAATCTGTCCATAACGCAAAATGGTTGACATAAGACTATCCTAAGTTTCTCTACGTTACTTGCTTTCTTTGATCTGTTTTTGTAAACGATATAAGGTATTCATTGCATCCATTGGTGTCATATTAGCAACATCAAGGTTACAAATCTCATCAATTACTTGATTTGTTTCATCAACCATAAAGAACGACAGCTGTGTTCCATAGGTTTCATTCTGATTTTTTGTTATTTTTTTCTTCTTGTCAATCTCGGTTGCTTGTACTGTTGCTTCTTGTACCGTTTCACTTGTAAGCGCGCTCTCAGCAAGTGAGTCTGACATTCGCTTCACTTTTTCCGTAATATCATTATCGGTTAGATCATCCACAATTTCTCTGGCACGATGGAGTACTGCATCAGGAACACCAGCTAAACGAGCCACTTGTATTCCATAACTCTTATCTGCTCCACCTTTGATGATCTTACGAAGGAATACGATATCTTCTCCCTGTTCCTTTACTGCAATGCAATAATTATTAACACCACTTAGTTTTCCTTCCAGTTCCGTTAATTCATGATAATGGGTAGCGAATAATGTCTTCGCACCAATGATTTCTTTATTACTGATATGCTCGATGACCGCCCAAGCAATGCTTAATCCGTCAAAGGTACTTGTTCCACGCCCGATCTCATCTAAGATCAACAAACTATTCTTCGTTGCATTCCGTAAGATGTTGGCGACTTCTGTCATCTCCACCATGAATGTACTCTGTCCTGACGCCAGATCATCCGATGCGCCAACACGGGTAAAGATACGATCCACAATCCCAATCTTTGCGTATTCTGCAGGAACAAAACTTCCCACCTGTGCCATTAACACGATCAAGGCAGTCTGCCGCATATAGGTTGACTTACCTGCCATGTTTGGTCCCGTAATGATGGATACCCGATTTTCTTCATTGTCCAAGAAGGTATCATTGGCTACAAACAGATCATTGGTGATCATCTTCTCAACAACAGGATGACGTCCATTCTTAATATCAATGATTCCACTCTCATTCATGTCTGGTTTTACAAAACTATTGCGTTCTGCTACAAATGCCAAAGAGGCAAATACATCTAATTTTGCTATTGCTTTTGCTGTTGTTTGAATTCTCTTTATCTGGTCTGCAATTTGGTCTCGAACCTCTCCGAATAAAGTATATTCTAGACTGAACAATTTATCTTCTGCGCCAAGGATCATGTCTTCTAATTCTTTTAATTCTGGCGTTATATATCGTTCTGCATTTGCCAAGGTTTGTTTTCGATTCCAACTATCTGGCACAAGGTCTTTATAGGAGTTAGTTACTTCTAGGTAGTACCCGAATACTTTGTTGAATTTGATCTTCAGATTCTTAATTCCTGTATTCTCTCGTTCCTTCGCTTCCAAGTCCGCCAACCACGATTTCCCATCGGTTTTGGCATGACGTAATCGATCGACTTCTTCATGATACCCTTCTTTGATGATTCCACCCTCTTTAAGGGAGATTGGTGGTTCTTCCTCAATGGAATCTGTGATTAATGCACAGATATCCTCTAACGTGTCTAAGTCTTGGTCAATCTTTTGCATCAATGGGGAATGAAAATCCTCTAAAAGAATCTTAATGGATGGCAACATCTCTAACGATGCACGAAACGCAATTAAATCTCTTGGATTTGCACTTTTATAACTTACTTTACTGATCAAACGTTCCAGATCATAGATTGGATTAAGGTACTCCCGTAATTCTTCTCTTGTGATTGCTGATTGGTTGATCTCTTCAATACAGTCCAACCGTTCATTAATCAAGTCGATATCAATCAAAGGCTGCTCAACGTAATTACGTAATAGACGAGCACCCATCGCAGTCTTTGTCTTATCTAATACCCATAAAAGAGAACCTCGTTTCTGTTTTTCACGTAACGTCTCTGTCAGTTCTAGATTTCTTCTCGTCGAACTGTCAAGTAGCATGTATTTGCTTGTAATATATGGTTGAATATGTGTCAAGTGTGAAAGAGACGTCTTCTGTGTATCATAGAGATAACGCATAACAAATCCTGCCGCAATTACCCCATATGGATAATCCCGCAAACCTAAACCGTCAAGGGATGTCACTTGAAAATGCTCCTTCAAGCTCTTCTCACAAGTTTCCTGTTCAAAATACCAACTATCCAATGTTGATACCGCAATCTTAAGGCGTTCCCTTAAATCCGTAATATCTACACCTGAACTAGTAAATGCGTCGTTGTTTACGATTTCTGTTGGGAGGAATTTATTAATCTCATCTAATAATTTTTTCTTAGAGTCAACTTCTGTAACATAGTAATCCCCCGTTGTAATATCAACAAATGTTACTCCAATGCATTTGTCTGTATAATATATTCCACATAAATAATTATTCTTCGATTCATCTAAAGACTGGGTATTCAGATTTGTACCAGGTGTTACAATTCGAATTACTTCACGCTTTACAATTCCCTTTGCTAATTTAGGATCTTCAATCTGTTCACAGATTGCAACCTTATACCCTTTGCTAATCATCTTCGTTAAGTAGCCATCCACAGAGTGATAAGGGATTCCACACATAGGAGCACGTTCTTCCTGCCCACAGTTTTTTCCCGTTAACGTAATCTCTAACTCTTTCGAACAAATGGTAGCATCTTCAAAAAACATTTCATAAAAATCGCCTAAACGATAAAATAGAATACAATCCTTATATTGATTCTTTATCTCCATATATTGCTGCATCATTGGAGTTAACTGCATAGTATCAACCTTCCCTTTTCCCGTGTCTCATATATTTATTGTCTAATTTGAAATTAATCTGGAAACCCATCTATTAAATCGTTTCCCAAGTCCCCGTATTTAGGAAATCATTTGCTGCTTTTGTTGCCTGGTCAATGATTTCTTGTTTATATCCAATCATTCCTAATAACTTGATTGCATTTCTTGACTGGGCTCTTCCATTACATAAGCGATAGTCGAACAATACATCATTGTCCACTACTTCCTCTTGAAAATGGTAATTGGAATAATATCTCTCTAATATATAGGTTAATTCGATATCATGGGTTGCTGCCATGCAAAGCACATACCCTTTTGATAAACTACGTAAAATCTGTGCGGAAGCCGCTATACGTTCTAGTGTATTCGTTCCTCGTAATACCTCATCTACAAAGCATAGAATCGGTGTTTCTTCATCTACTGCATCTAAAATTCTCTTTAATGATTTGATCTCAACAATATAGTAGCTTTCATTGTTGAATATATCATCCCGTAACGCCATAGAAGTAAAGACACGATAATAATTTCCACGATAACCATGACTTGTACTTGTATAGATCGTTTGAGAAAGAATTGCATTAATTGCAACGGTCTTTATAAATGTTGATTTTCCGGAAGCATTGGATCCTGTTACTAGAATATTTTGCTTCTCCTTAATCGAATTCGTTACTGGCTCATCTAACAATGGATGATATAGATCCGTTGCCTCTATAAATGGTTTTACCCCTGGTACCAAATCCGGCTTACTATAAAAATCAAGTAATTGACGGAACGAAGCTGCTGCAAGCATACTTTCAAGAAAACCGATCGTTTCATAGATCATAACCAATTCATCATTTTTCTCATTCAATAATTTGACCATACGACTAAACTTAATCAAATCCGTATGAAAAAGCATACGTTCGTAATCTAATATACTATCCAAAAGACTTCCATTCATACTGGAGCCACAACTGATCCATTTCGCATTTTTCTTTACATAACGAAAATCCTGTTTTACTTTTATCATCTTCTCCACGTATGGTCGTAAAAATGGATCGTCTTGTTTTTCTAATTCATCTACGCTACGAAGAAGTCTAACGATAAACGCTAAAATCTTGAAGTAATCAGAAACCGTTCCTTTACGCTTATAGTACTGATAGATGTTATTTCCAATCGTAAGGCAGACAGCCAGAATACCTATTTTAGGTTCAACTGCTAAGATACCAAAGGCCACAAGTAATGATCCGATACAGAAATAATGTTGCCCCAGACCATAAGCTTTCAATTCCTTCATACGGTTCATAAAGGTAAATACAGAAAGATTCGGAAGTTTACCAAGACGACTCATGATTAATTGAAATTTGATTCGTTCTTCTTCATGTTGAGTAAAATACTCCATCACTTTATCTCGCTCTAGTAGCTCTTCTTTATCAAAGCGTAATTGGCGTAACACATAATAGAGATATTCCTCCCCTACAGAACTTTCTGTATTGTTTAATAACATATAGATATTCTTCAAATCCAGATCATTAAAGGTAATATCGTCCACATCACCCTTAGTAACTTTCTTATACTGGTAATATCCTTGTAACCCTTTGAAATACTCTGATGTATACTCCTGCTCCGGCACCTCTCCGAAGGCATTGCGAATCCGTTCTCTCCACACGAGCATACGGCGCTTTTCTTCCTTCTTACTTATGATGATAAGAAAAATAATTATAGCAACTACACAAATGATATATTTCATGGTGTTCCTCCTAATTGTTTACGTAATCCCCATCGTATCTTTCCTCTCGATAATACTTCCATCCGATTTCTGAATGTGGATTTTAGTACGATTGGCACAAGTATCATTATACATGATACAGTTAGTTATTTCAAACAGGAAAGGATAGGGAACGTACATTTTTTCCATTTTTTATATAATGAAAAGTTAAAACGAACAAAACGTAATAAAGATACTTTAACACAATAAAGATACGTTACAACATAAAAAGGTGAGGCTTACAGATTAATATCTGATTTCCTCACCTTTATTCTATCATTTAGTTGATGAAATCAATTCGAATTTGTTAAAACCCTATGATCTCACCATCATTGATTCATTCCATTAGTCAAAGTAACGAACAGCCTTCACAGGAGTACGATAATACATATTACTAATCTTAATACCACTTCTTGGATTGCTGGCATGAATTACCTGACCACCACCAATATACATAGCAACATGGTTGATTCCACCACCATTGCTATAGAATACCAAATCTCCTGGTTTTACACTTGATGTTGAAATTGTTGTTCCACTTGATGCTTGTGCACGAGAAGTTCTTGGAATAGGAATTCCAAAATGTTGATAGATTCGCATTGTAAATCCAGAGCAGTCGGTACCACCTGTTAAACTTGTACCTCCCCATACATAACGGTTTCCTAAGAATTGTTTTGCATAGGCCACCATATTCGCACGAGTTGAAGATACTCCATTCGTTCCAGCTTCCACTTCTTCAACAGAAACACCTTTTGCTAATTGATAAGATAAATCCACATATTCTTTTGATACATATCCCTTATCATTATCAATAACAACTTTAACCCACTCATCTTTTACTTTTTTAACTTCCAGTTCTTCCCCTTCTGGAACTAACGTTAAACAAGTAGATTCTTTATCTGCTTTTTCACGAACTTTTAATGTTGTTGTATTAACCGTTGCAACGATCATTCCAACTTCCTTCGCTAATTCTTTTGCTTCATCTCCCGTTACAAGGTATTCAGCAGATACATAGCCAACAACTTTACCAGATTTAATCTTTGCCCATCCATCTTTTGAAATACTGTAGATTTCACAACCAGCATTCTTAGGAAGCTTTCCAATAATCTTTTTGTTTTCCCCTGCTTTTTCACGGATATTCAAATAATTATCTACTTTTGCTATTCCAAGATTTTCATAATTTAGCGCAATCGCATCTTCTTTTTCTTGATCCGTCGCAGTAGCTTCCGTAGGTTCTTCTTCTGGAGCTTGCTCATCGGTTTCTTCTTCCGTTGTATTCTCTGCATCTTCAAAAGAATTCTCAACCGTTTTAGCTAATACGCCAGCAAAAGCAACTTCATTTGCTGTGCTTTTTGAAGAGTAGTAATCATCCAATGAAATGGAAATACCTGCAACTGGTTCTTCTGTAGTATATGACATTGCGCCCATTCCAACTGCGCTTACTGCAACTGTAACTGCTCCAGCAACACATAATGTTGAAATCTTAAGCAATTTCTTGTTAAAATTCATAATACGCCTCCTAAACGCTTTGTTTAAACAATCTACAAATCTCTCGTATCGGTTTGATCTATGGTTCTATTCCTATTGGTAACTCCCTGTTACCCAATTTACTTTTCTTATCCCTAGTAGTTTGACATATAAATATTTGCTTTTTGTACTCTTATGTAACTCATATTATAATCGAAATTTTTAATTTGTTACATAATTGTTAAATATATTACGAGAGTATTATACCAATACTGCGTAAATTTGTCAACTATATGTCAAAACTTTTTAATAATTATGGCAATCCTATGCATTTTTACCACATTCTTCTTTTTTGTAGGACCAAAGAACTAAGATACAATAAACAATTACAGACTTGTTTTTTCGTCAAAATTAAGAGGCTACTCCCAGATCTTCCAAACATCCGGTTGATACCCGATTGTTGCATTTTTTCCATTTCTAACGATTGGTGTCTTATATAGCTGGGGATTGTCCAACAATTTTTCTTCCTGGTCTTCTTTTGCAAGATATTTCCACAAAAGATAAGTTTGTTGATCCTTTGTTTTTGGATCTACCAACTGTTCCATACCCCCTACTGCCTGCTTCACACTTTGATATTCCCCTTTGCTTAAGCCCTTCTGCGAAAGATCAATAAATTGGAACTTAACACCTCTTTCCTTAAAATACCTCTGTGCTTTTTTCGTATCAAAGCATTTGGTTCTTCCAAAAATCTGTATGTTCATTAGGGTTCTCTCCATTCTTCTCTCATTCTTTTTTTATATCCGATAATCTATTAAAGTAGAAATTTCTACATAATATATCGATTACCTTGTGTTATATTATTTATCATGTTACTGGTATAAGGTCAAGTATTTCATACTAATTTTCATATTCATACAAATAATCACAAACAAAACGATTGCGTAATCACGTCTAGCTTCATTCGTCACTACATGTTGTTTATATGCGATTGTTATACATTTATAGAGACATAAAATATGCAGAAACAGATACATCGTATACTAACGTATCTATTTCTGCATATCATAATTCTCTTATTCGTCAATATGTACTCTTATCAGGAACTTATTGGATTTCCATTCCTGACTCAATGGATTGATTCCATGTCTCAGTATCTCCCGGCATTTTATCATTGTTATCGTTCACAAATTCCGTCGCCTTTGATAATTCCAAACTCATCGTTGTTACCATACCGCATACATATGTTGTGATTACTAATACTCGCGAACCATCCGGTTTTACAACAATATTACTTTCTGTTTTTTCAGCCTTTTCCGCTTTATCAGATCCACTGCATTTCTCAGATTGATTCGTTTTTTCTCCATCAATCCCGTTTGTTGTCTGCTTTACCTGATTCCATTCATAACTCAAAACATTATTAAGATTAGCTCTATAACCAGACCGATTATAATTCAGAGTTTGTTCCTTAAGAGAATCGAATATGGAATCTCCTTGTTCATAATAATCCTTCTTCATTACTACAATTGCATCTTTACTAGACAACGATTTTTTTTGTAATTCATCTGTCCAAACAGATTGAAAGGAATCTGTCTTATTCGTTATGTATCCTGTTCGTAGTATCGTATTCCATACAACACATTCTGTAATTCTCATGTAGACTCTCCTTCCCTATAACTCCACCTTAAATTTTAACTTTCTCATTTACTTATCTTCTCGCTTAATACCTTCATCACAGTTCGTCGGCTTCTCTATTGTGATAGATACAGAAAAATTATGAAGCATCTTGCAAATCATGAAATGAGTACTAAGAATCTTCTCTACAATATGTATCGGTTATCTACCTGGGAATATTAATAGCTGGTTCTTTACAAGGTTGCTTGCATCATATGGATTAACCGTGCCAACTATTTTAAAGATGTCTTCTTCAAGAAGTTTACTTGTTCTCCTAGAACATATAAGCACAAGTTTCGCACTCCAAAATCTAAACCATAAACAAACGAATCTTACTGAAAGAAATTAATCTTACAATGTCGTAATGCTGCCTTCAAACCTTCCTGTACTTCTGTCCTCGTAAAATCGTGTGCTTCCAGGAATTCATCCGACATAGCATTCAAATGTTCATAGAACAATAGTGCTGCCATCGTATGGTCACGAGACTGTTCTTCCAGTAGCTCGAAAAGTTTGTTTTCTGCATCATTAATCTGGCCATCATCGGACAGTGCCAATAGATTCTCTAACACTTCTCTCTTCTCTGTATCTTCAACTAATACCGTAGTAGGAGAATCCGTATCAATTCGAAAAACGAGTTTTAAGACGGCTCGTACCATTTCATGAATAATTCTCATTATATAATCTTTTTCAAACATATCGATCACCTTTCGTCATTTAAGTATAGTAATGCCGTAAGGATCAACAATTCATTCGTACCTTCCACAATACGATATTCAAATGTATGAGGAACTGCTTGCTAAAGGAATAAAAGATAAAAAAGATTATTACCATCCATAGTGCAAACCACGCGTTCAGACCATTCCTTTGCTTCTGATTTTTAAACCGTAATTTCCATTTTGCTGCTTGTATATTGCTTATTTCAAGTTCACTCAGTACGGTAGTTTCTCGTACTTCTCCCAAAAGTCCATATATCGGAACCATCTGATACGGTAGTACAGAAAAAGTCATAGAAATCCAAAAAAAGAATACCTGTAATTGAAACATATGATTCCATCTTCTTTTTATTCTTTTTATTCTTTTCAGCTCTCTCATCCTATGACCTCCCTCCTACACTTATATTGCTGTTACCTATTACAGCAACTTCTTATCCGAAACAATACGTCCTAACTTTTCTGCAATTCCTTTTCTTCTATGTTCCAGAAGAGTTGATAGATTCTACTCCACTTCGTTCGTTCTTTCTATCTCCTTCTAGCAAGTTTCTCCGTCCCCCAATCATTTTCATTCGTAAGGTTACAATATAGGTTCCAGCGATTTCTTGATAAAGTACCATCAGCAAGTGCCTGTTTAATCGCACATCCTGGCTCTGTCTTGTGTTTACAATCTGAAAATCGGCACTGACCTTTTAATTCCAGTATATCAGGAAAGGTATGCTCTATTCCTTCTTCCACATCACACATTCCAATCTCTCTTATTCCCGGAGAATCGATAATCGTTACTCCGGATGGATAAGTAATTAACTGTCTATGGGTTGTTGTATGACGACCTTTGGCATCGTCTACTCTAATCTGGCTTGTTTTCATGATTTCTTTCCCTGCCATGGCATTGACCAAGGTTGATTTACCAACACCTGAGGAGCCTATGAATACAATCGTTGTTTCTTCTCTCATATATGGTTTTAACGCTTCCAACCCTTCCCCTGTTACTGCGCTGATTGCAAATACATCTGTTTGTTTCGATACCTGTTTTACCTCACGAACATAATAATCTGGATTATCACATAAATCTGCTTTTGTTAGCACTACAACCGGTTTTGCCCCACTTTGTAAGACTGTTGTTATGTATCGCATAATTCGATTGATGTTATAGTTTTGGTTCAAAGAATCCATTATAAATACATAATCAAAATTAGCAGCCAATACCTGTTCTTTCATCGTCTTAACATAACCAGCAAGATGTCCCGACTGATCTGGACGTTTCAAGATACTTTTTCGTTTCAGTAATTCTTTGATCAAGGATATTCCATTGGTATTCTTATAAAACAATACATAGTCTCCAACTACCGGTTTATCCATAGTCTTTTTATAGAAATGTCCACTTAATTGAGCTTTTACACTTCCCTGATCATATTCTATTGTATAGATTTTTCGTTGCATTTCACTGATTCGTCCTCTCAACAGGACGTTCTCGTGTTCTTTCTTCATTACACATTCCTCCAATTTTGGGCACAAAAAAACTTGCCTTTCAGCAAGTCTACTTGAATTAACTACGAAAGGTTCCTTGTATACGGAAGCATAAAGCTTCGCATACAGCATATGAAATTACTGATAAATCACCCTGTCCAATTTTTTCATATCGATCACTCCTTTCGTATCTTACAAAATCGAAGTTTTTATTTAGAAGAATTATAGTCCAATTTCGTAATATCGTCAACCTTTTTCAAAGAAAATACAAAAAGCATCATAAAGTTACCATGGCTGAGCGATGGAGCTAGGTCAATAGATAAAAACAACCTCCCACAAGTGAAAGAAAAACTGGGTTTGTTTTTCTACACAAGAGAAGGTTGTAAACCACTTTATATGATAATACAGATCAAGCCACCATTACTGTCGTTAATTACTTTCTGTAACGTTTCCTGTAACTTCAACTGGCTTTCGTCATTCATATTATGCACTTTATTATTAATACCCTCATCCACCAATTGCTTAATGGATTTTCCAAATATATTGGTATCCCAGATTCCTTCTGGTTCCTCGTCTGCGCTTTCTTTGATATACGTAATCAGATCGTTTGCTTGTTCTTCACTGCCTACGATTGGCGCAATCTCTGTTTCGATATTGGCACGGATCATATGAATGGATGGGGCCACTGCTTTAATCTTCACACCATATTTATTTCCATGTTTAATTACCTCTGGTGGCTCAATCTTGATTTCTTCCCGCATTGGTGTAACAACGCCATACCCCTTATAGCGAACGTCATCCATGGCACCACCGACTTTCGTATACTCATTCTTCATGGCAGCCAGTTCACGTAAGGTGGCAATCAGCTGATACTCTCCTTCAATTGGTGTTCCAATCAAGTCACTTAAGATTTGATAATAATACTTATCATCAAAGTCAACGAAGATCTTAACACTACCATCTTGCATAGACACGCGGTCAATTTTACAGCGTTTTATGTAATCCGAATCACATCGAACATTTTCCGACTTCACATCACGGATCAGATTAATATTCTGCATGATATTCTTAACACTATTAATTAAATCTGTTTTTAACCAATGATTTGGTGATAACATTTCAACCCATTTCGGAATAAAGAAATCAAGTTCCGTAATTGGGAACTCATTTAATATGGTCTCCATAATGGAATTAATATCATCTTTACGTAATTGTTCACAGTTAACAGGCATTACTGCAACATTGTATTTCTCCATAAGACTATCTGCAAGCGCTCTTGTATCATCGGAGTATGGTTTATTCGTGTTAAGAAGCACAATAAAAGGTTTCTTCATTTTCTTCAACTCACTGATTGTCTTCTCTTCTGCTTTCACATAATTCTCTCTTGATAAGTCTCCAAAGCTGCCATCTGTTGTAATTACAATGCCTATTGTGGAATGCTCACTGATTACTTTTTGGGTCCCTAACTCTGCTGCCTGTGTAAATGGAATCTCATGATCAAACCATGGCGTCTTTACTAACCGTTCCTGATCATTTTCGATGTGACCAGACGCACCATCTACCATAAAACCAACACAATCGATCAAACGAATCTTTACCATTGTTTCATCAGATAATCCAATCTCGGCTGCTTCTTTTGGTATGAATTTAGGTTCTGTTGTCATAATTGTCTTGCCTGCTGCACTTTGAGGAAGTTCATCGATTGCACGCTCTTTACTATGAACATCTTCAATATTCGGAATGACCAACAAATCCATAAACCGTTTGATAAATGTTGATTTTCCTGTGCGGACAGGGCCAACTACACCAATGTAGATCTCACCACCTGTACGGACCTGTATATCTTTGTATACATTATAGCCATTTGCTATAGAAATATTGTCCATGAATATACCCCTTCCATATATGTACATGACTTCGTCATTTGTACAATATATGCAAAGAGACTTTTTATTATACCATTTTCTAATAGTTCGGCTGTTTTCTCTTTTCGAATAACGGGAAAGATTGGATGATACGTTCTGTAGAATCAAAAAAGCTCCATGAGTTGAATTAAAGAATGGTGATAACTCTCACCTTACTCTTTCTTCCACTTCATGGAGCATTGCTTCTTTACTGCGTTTGCTTTACAGCATTAATTGCTTCATAAAACTCTCTATTCACTTTTTTCATGTTGATTGGTCGAAATGTTTCATCAACAAAACAATGTTCGGATGTACCCAGTGTTGTACGGGTATGATCTTGTTTTTCAATTTCATAGGCTAAGACGAGTTTAATTCCATCAAACGAGGTCACCTTCGTATGAATCGTAACTTTCTCTCCAAACTTTACGACCGATTTGTATGTGCAGCTTACTGCAAGGACAGGAGACATAATCTTCATCTCTTCCATCTTGTCATATGGAAATCCCAATTTTTCCAAGAAATCCATACGAGCTTCTTCAAACCAGCGAATATAATTGGAATGATGAACAATCCCCATCTTATCCGTTTCATAATATTTTACATCGCGTATATATGACATCTTTGTCTTCTTCTTTCTATCTCAGTTTAACGAATCTGACCATTACCAAAGATAATATATTTGGTCGTTGTCAGTGCAAGCAGTCCCATTGGTCCTCTCGCATGTAATTTTTGCGTACTTATACCAATTTCTGCACCAAATCCGAATTCAAATCCATCGGTAAATCTTGTGGAGGCATTTACATATACGGCTGCTGCATCAATTTCATTTAAAAACTTCATTGAATTAGCATAATCTTTTGTGATAATCGCCTCTGAATGTTTTGTATTATAGCGATTAATATGTTCAATTGCTTCATCAATGGTATTGACTACCCTTAAGGAAATGATCGCGTCAAGATATTCCGTACCCCAATCTTCCTGTGTTGCTTTTACCAGTTGATCACAGATTTTACAAGCTTCTTCATCACCACGAATCTCTACCTGCTTAATGGATAGTCTTTCTTGAATCAATGGTATGATTTTTGGTGCAATATTCTTATGAACAACAAGTGATTCGCACGCATTGCAGACTCCATAACGTTGGGTCTTAGCATTCTCGATGATATCTAATGCCATTGCAAGATCTGCTGATTCATCTACGTAGACATGACAATTACCGGTTCCCGTTTCAATAACAGGAATGGTACTATTCTCTACAACAGAACGAATGAGACCAGCTCCTCCACGAGGAATCAACACATCCACATATTGGTTCATTCGCATGAACTCTTTTGCTGTTTCACGATCTGTCTTTTCAAGTAATTGAATGGCTGATTCACATAATCCTTTTTCTCGTAAGGCTTCTTGAATCACATGTACAATGGCAAGATTGGATTGGAATGCATCACTTCCACCACGTAAGATAACGGCATTTCCCGTTTTAAAACACAATCCAAACGCATCTGCTGTAACATTTGGTCTTGACTCATAGATAATTCCAACCACACCAAGGGGAACTCTTTTCTGTCCAATCTGCAAACCATTTGGTCGTACTTTCATTGAAATAACTTCACCAATCGGATCTTCCAAAGCAATAATTTGTTCTAACCCAATCGCCATAGCTTCAATGCGTTCTTTTGTTAAGCGTAAACGATCTTGTAAGGATTCTTTCATTCCATTTTCTTTTGCTTTTTCTAAATCTTTTTGATTCGCTTCAATCAATTCTTCTGCATGTTCACGAAGTGCCGTAGCTGCTGCTTGTAAGCCTTCATTCTTGTCATTCATACTAGCACGATTCATAAAACTTGCAGCTTCTTTTGCTTTACGACCAATCTCTTCTAGATAACTCATGTGATTTCCCCCTTCTATCTCTTTACAACTGATTAACCAACCTCGAAATGCTCCTACCCAAGTATCGCAAATTACTGTGGTTCACATACCGTTATGCCAATGTAATCTTTATCAGTAATGACACCATCGATTTTCTCATCAAAACTCTCTATATCAATATGCTCAAAAACTTGAAAATCATATGCTAGAGCAATCTTTAATCCAATCTGTTCCGGGTAATTATGTATATAGCGGTCATAATACCCTCCGCCATATCCGATTCGACTCCCTGATTTATCAAAAGCTAATCCAGGAACAATCATCAAATTCTTCTTTGACTCCCAACTTGCATTCCTATTAATAGGACAATTTATGGAAGGTTCAAGAATACCAAAAGCTCCAACCGTTAACTGATCAAGATTCGTTATCTCATGAAACTCCATATGATCATCTACAACTTTGGGTACAGCAACATGTTTCCCATCCCTAAGGATCAACTGAATCAACTTCTTTGTATCAACCTCTTGGTTATAAGAGACGTATAGAAAAATATTCTCAGCTTGTTGATAAAAAGGTTGCGCAAGAAAAATCGAAGCGATTCGTTTACTTCGATCTTGTATCTCCTGTTTGGATAATTGATTCTTCAATTCTTTCATATACTGCCTGATTTCCGTTTTTGTTTTCATCAATAGTACCAGCTTTAATGTAGATTTTTCTTTTTTAGTGGTGTGATTGATCCATCTTCATTCTTAATTGATATATTATTTAAGGAACTTTGTAAATCTGCTCGAATTGCACTAATATATGCACTACGTAATTCTGCCTGCTCTTTCTTTTCCTCTTCTGTTAATCCTACTGTTTTCATCTTTTTATATAATTCATTAATTCTTTGTATTGATAAATCGTCCATATCTTCCTCCATGAATCTATTCCTAATTGACGAAGCAAAGCATTCATCATTTATTCTGAATATTATATTGCTTTGTCGATATATAATCAAGTAAATTAAAACTGTCACTCTTATTTTGTTTAAATAAGGTACCAATCTGCTTTCCTTCCATAATGTCATAGATGATCTCTACATCTTCTCCATTGGCAATCAACATATCAGTCCCTGCCGTTGTAGCAATCTTCGCAGCTGAAAGCTTAGTTGCCATTCCACCTGTTCCCACACTGCTAGCTGAACCTTTTCCCATAGAACATAATTCATCGGTTAATTCTTCTACCACATCGATAAACGTTGCATCTGGATTTGTATGTGGATCATCCGTATATAATCCATCGATATCCGACATTAAGATCAAAAGGTCTGCATCAATAACAGCAGAAACGATTGCTGACAAGGTATCATTATCTCCGAACTCCAGTTCTAACTCATCTGTACTTACGGTATCATTTTCATTAACGATTGGAATTACTCCATAATCAAGCAATTCTTCAAATGTGTTACGTGCATTCTGTCTGCTGATTTCATTAAACATTGTATATTTTGTCATTAAAATCTGCGCTGGTACTTGATTGTATTCTGCAAACAATTTTTGATATACCATCATTAATCTTGCTTGACCAACTGCTGCACAAGCTTGCTTTGTCTTTGTCTCTTTCGGTTTTTGCGTAAGTCCTAGTGATTTTCGTCCAACAGCAATGGCCCCAGAAGAAACAAGGATTACATCTTTTCCTTGATTTCTTAGATCTGTTAAGACACGAACCAACTGTTCCATCTTTTTCAGATTCAAGCTTCCTGTTGCTGGATGGGTAATCGTTGACGATCCGATTTTAATAACGATACGCTTCTTATCCTTCAAAAACTCTCTTGTGTTCATTGTACTACAATCCCTTCCTGCCTATTTGCGATAATAATGAGCAACGTGTCAAAAGTAATTTGACGCTCTTGACTTGTTTTTTGACGAATTATAAGGTTTTCCCTTACAATGTATTCTTACCAATCATAACACATTGCCCATTTTCTCGCAATTATAACTTTACAAAAAAGGTTTATATTTATGCACAATCATCTCATAAACTTTAATTCCATCCATTGCTGCTGAAGTTATTCCACCTGCATATCCTGCTCCCTCTCCACAAGGATAAAGTCCAGCAATATTGGATTCCAGCTCCTCATTACGGATCATCTTAATCGGAGAGGAGGTTCTTGTCTCAACCCCTAGCATTAGAGCATCTGGTTTTGCAAAGCCATGAATTTTTTGATCAAATGCATGTACTCCCTCAATGATTGATTCACTAACAAAGGATGGCAAACAATTTCGAACATTTGCTAAAGTATATTGTCCCTTTAAGTTCGGTGTCATAGAACCCAATTCCGTAGTAGGTCGGTTTGCTTCAAAATCACAGAATAACTGTACTGGTACACTCCCTTTTCCTTCCATATAAGCAAGATGTTCCAACTTTCGCTGAAATTCCATTCCAGCAAGAGGAGAATCTCCATCAAAATCTTCTGGATTCACTGTTACGATAATGGCACTATTCGCATTTTTTTCACCACGGTCATAGTTACTCATTCCATTTACAACCAAACGTTCCTTCTCACTGGAAGCATTCACAACAAATCCTCCTGGACACATACAAAACGAATAGACACCTCTTCCATTGGACGTTTGATGCGTGACTTTATAATCAGCTGCAGGAAGCTTTGAATAAGATTCCCCATATTGGGATTTGCTGATTAATTCCTGTGGGTGTTCCATTCGAACACCGATTGCAAATGGCTTCTTTGTGATTTCTAGTTTTTTCTCATAAAGCATGGTAAAGGTATCTCTCGCACTATGCCCAATTGCAAGAACCAAGACCTCACAAGGAATCCATTCTGAATCATTTACTTCAATGGCATTTAATTTAGCATTTTCGTATCTCAGATCTGTTAATTTTGTTCGAAAACGTACTTCTCCTCCTAAGGCAATGATACGATTTCTCATCGCTTTCACTACTTCACGTAACCGGTCTGTTCCAATATGCGGTTTATTAAGATACAATATTTCTTCTGGTGCCCCATATTCCACAAATAGACGAAGGACTTCTGTATTCCGACCTGTTACATCTTTCACAAGAGTATTCAGTTTTCCGTCGGAAAATGTTCCTGCACCACCTTCACCAAATTGTACGTTGGATTCTGTATTCAATTCATTGGTCTTCCAAAAGTGATTCACAACTTCCACGCGTTGATCCACGTCATCTCCTCGTTCGATAACAATAGGACGGAATCCATCTTCTGCCAACTTTAAAGCACAGAAGATTCCTGCAGGTCCAGTACCAACAACAACAGGACGTTCTTTTAATTCCTCAGTTCCATCTTTCACCGTATGGTAAATTGTCTTTTTACCAATCGTCACATTGTTATTCTTACAGCGTTCCACAATTTTCTTCTCATTTAGTTCTTCTAATGTAACGAATACGGTATACGTGTACATTATGTCATTCTTTTTTCTTGCATCAATGGATTGCTTGCTGATTTCATAATATAGGATTTGTTTCCTAGACACTTTCAGCGTCTTAGCAATCTTTTCTTCTAATGCTTCCTTGCTATGTTCAATTCCAAGTTTTAATTGATTTATCTTAATCATTTGCTATTCATAATCCTTCCTACTCGTGCAGTTTAAGCTTTTTTCCTGCAGCTTTCCCTGCAAGATACCCGGTTGCCCAAGCCCATTGCAGATTATATCCACCACAGATTCCATCCACATCGAGTACTTCACCAACTATATAGAAGCCACTATGTTTTTTCGACTCCATTGTCACTCCTGCAAGTTCTGTTGTATCCATTCCACCCGCACAGATTTGTGCATTATCAAATCCATTTGTATCTGTGATTTCAATCGTAAACTGCTTCATCCTCTTCGCTAATCGCTTACAATCGGTACCATAAGGATCAATATTCTTCGCTTTATTTAATAACAGGGTAATCAACTTATCATTCATCAAGCCAATCAATACTTCATGATCTGTTTTATATGAACTTTCCTGATAACGTTGACAAAGAAGTGCTCCCAGCTCGTCCAAACCAAATTGTGGTAAGAAATCAATCTCCATCGTTACCTTTTTCTGATCATACAATGCTTTAGCAGCATACCGACTCACTTGAAATACGGGAATTCCAGATACGCCATAGTTTGTAAGCTGCAGTTCCCCTTCTTCTTGAGCAACCTTTTCCCCGTCAACAAGAAGTGTTATATTAGCATCGCAGCGTACACCAGCTACCTGTTCAAAATCAGCTCCTTTTGCCTTTAGTTGTACCAATGCAGGTACGACCGGCACAAGACCATAGCCCATCTCCTTCAACAAGCGGTAACCGCTCCCATTAGAGCCTAGCTTTTCTGAAGCTCTTCCGCCAGTAGCGATGATCACTTTTTTTGCATCATACTCTGCCACATAAGAATCAACTTCTATTGCTTTTTCTTTTTTCTTATTCTTTCCATTTTGTTTTGCACCACTTCTTGTTTCCAAAACACGAACAAGGGTCTGTATATGATACCCTTCTTTCGTTGGTATGATCTTTGTCACATCTTCATTACAACGTACTTCAACTTTTAGATGCTTCAATTCCATCGTTAATACATCAACGATCGAGGAGGCTTGTTCACTACCAGGATATAGATAGCCATTCTTCGCTTTTGGTACAATCCCTAATTTTTGAAAGAACGCAATCGTATCCTTTTCATTAAAATGTGAGAATACCTCCTGTACAAACGGAAGATTCTCACTTCGATAACATTCCATGGATTGATACAGGTTTGTATAATTGCATTTTCCATTTCCTGTCGCTAATATTTTTTTACCTACTTTTTCTTTATGTTCTAGTATGGTGACTCTTGCACCTTCGGAAGCGGCGGCAATCGCTGCTACCATACCAGCGGCGCCTCCTCCGACTACAATAACTTCTCTCTTCACACAGCACCTCCTAGATAATTTTAACACATAAAAGGAACCACATCACTTTCATAATAAGAGCGAAATCAACTAGAATATCCTTCTAGAATTGTGTACAGTTCCTGTTTATCAGAAACATAAATCCCAGCCTCAATCTTATCAATATCCTCTTGTGGTAAATCCTTTATTTCAATATTGGTATATTCGAACACCGTTTGTTTGTCTTTATGAAAAACGGTTAGTAAACCATTTTGCTCAACTATATAATATTCGTATTGTAATCGATCACTATCATAATTCTTACTTAAGACAACTTCACTTTCCGAGAACGACTCTACCTGATAAGATAACAAGCCTTCTTTTTGTTCTGCAACAGGAAGTTGATGCATATATTGCGCACAATATGCAACAAGATCTTCTCTTGTATACCCAATCATTTCTTCACTTACATTCATTCGGAACGTGTCCATCTGTCTCGTAGCAACATCATATTGTTTTACCACGATATTGGTAAATGGCGTAATGGTATTTACTTTGGTTGTATCTACCATTTTTGTATCAATTTCTTTCATCTTAACAACTAAACCGTTTCTTTCATCGGCATGATTATTGAAGTTTCGTAACGCCAAACGATAACTTCCGTAAAAATAAATACTAAATAATATGGTTAGTATAAAAAAACTACTGATAATAACATAAATCCTCTTCATGGGTATTCACTCCTTTGGATATAGTTATTACCAGTTTTTCTTTAATTATACAGCCTGTCTCTATGCATAGTTACATATGTTACCCTTACATAAGATGGCATTTTTTTGCTACTTTCACAATAAGATGTCCCTTTGGTAGTCCTTCTAATTCATCTTCTGTTACACCCTTGAATATGATTAGGAAGATAAAGTAAGCTACTACTGCTATTCCTACTGCTACAACCGTCGCAAAGGCATTTGAATGTACAACTGCATGTACCCCTTTATACGAGAAGAATGCCAAAATTCCCATAAGAAATGAACAAATCGTAGGGATAATAAAGCTTTGCAGTAATTCTTGTCGATAACGTAACAGTTTTCCAATGGATCTCCAATTTAAGATACAAACAACCAATGGGAATGTGATATTACCGATTACCAAGGCATATACGCCCATATTGGTAAACTTCAATAATACAAACACCAATACCACATGAATACCAAGAGAAATGGCTGAATGTCTTACTGGTAAACTCATTCTATTAATTCCTTGCAATACCGCATTACTGATCGTTGACAGTGCATAGAATACAATGGCAATGGAACCTAATGTCAGTAATCGAATCGCTGTTTCTGCAGCTTTTTGATCATTGGTTGGGAATAACATATTAAGGATTGGCTGCGCCAATACCGTCATTCCAACAGCAGAAGGAATTGCGATAATCATGTTAAACTTAATGGCAACATGAATTTTTTTCTTTACCTCTTTGAATGCTCCCTGTACTCTCGCGCGAACAATTGCAGGTACGATTGACGATGCCATTGCAGATGCGATGGAAACAGGAACCGTAACAAGAAGATTATATTTGGATGAATAGATACCAAGTAACGCAGAATGTTCTTCTGCTGTAAATCCTTTTGCATGCATGATATTACCAAATAGGGCATTATCCAAGATTCCACTTAATTGATAAACCGTCTGACTTAAGATAACAGGCGCAATCGTTAACAACAGCATCTTATAGATGCTAGGATAATCCTCTACTGGTGACATCGTATCTCTACGAATCTGCTTTTTGATGATTGGCCGATACGCAAAGTATACAAACAATAAGAAGAATAAAGCAGCGCACGCACCTGCTAACGTACCTAAAGTACCTCCGGCTGCTCCATAGGCAGCAATACTGGCTGAAGCACTATTGGCTACCATAAATGTATATGCGGCATAAACACTAACAAAGGCATTAACAATCTGCTCTAATAATTGGGAAGCACTCGTTGGTAACATGGTGTTTTTTCCTTGAAAATACCCACGCAATGAACCAATAATTCCAACAATTAATATGGTTGGCGCCAATACCCTTAGCGGGATTGCACTTCTAGGACTCTTGAAGATTGTACCTGCAAAGAAATCTGCGCCAAAATAGATTATAAGAGCAACTACTAAACTTGATAAACCTGCAATGACCATTGCCGCTTTGAAAACTCGATATGAACTACGATATTCTTTTTTAACACAATAGGCGGCAACCAATTTGGATACCGCTAAAGGCATACTGTAAGAAGAAATCAGCAATGCCAGATTATATATCTGGAATGCAACATTATAATACCCCATTCCTTCATCCCCAATGATATTGGTCATTGGGACACGATACAGTAAACCGATGATCCGACTTAACAGGGAAGCGATTGCCAAGATACTTCCTTGGACGATAAAATTATTCTGTTTTCTTTTTGTTGTCTGTCTCATAATATACTCCTATCATTGGTTAACTTATTCGGATGTTTTATCTGAGAGAACAACATCGCTTTGGCGATCCGTTGGGAAGATTGCAATATACGTCTTTCCTGGATTAATGGTCAGAATGTTCCCCTCCTCATCATAATAATGCATCTTCGATGAGGATTCATTCTTTTTCCAAGTGATCTTAACCGCTTTCCCATTCGTTATATAGTATCCGTCACCAGATGCATTGCCTAAATCCATGGTCTGATAACCGTTCTTATCAATGTTCCATTCCTTTACATATTGAACAATAATATTCTTAAATGTCAGTTGCTCATTCGTATTGTAATCAATATGCTTGCCTCCAAACTGATAGCGTCCATAAACTTTTTTCTCTTTGTCATAAACAAAGTATGGATTCGTATATTTAGAAAACTTTAAAGTAACTTTATTTGCTACAATATCACTTGTTAAATCAGTATCTTCTTTATAGAAAGTGAAATGATTTTCAAAGTCCTCTTTATATTCTGTACGATACTTTAATTTTTCTGTTCCTTTTTGGATTCCTTCATAACTAGCAAATGCGTTATGTGGTGCTTTTATGGATTTGTCACGATAGAATACCGTTGTACCAATCCCCGATAAACCACTTAAGTTATTGACTCCTAGTTCATCGATCTTCGCTAAAGCATACTTCGTATGTCCATAATGGACAAAAATAGCATCATACTCATCAGCAAAGCTGACAAAATAGTGTCTCGCACTACGAACCGATCCAATTCGGTCTGTTGAAAAATTTTCAAAAATACCCATTAAACGAGTAATACCACCTTCTACAATGGCTTCATACAAAATTGATGCTTCAGAAGTCCCACTTTGTGGAGAAGCGATTTCATGATTATTCAACATAACTGCATAGGGGCGACGATTACCTACTTCCTCAGGTACCCAATCCCCTGTTAATTTGCTAAGTACCATTCCATCATGATTCTCCTCTTCTACAACGGGTTCTTCCTCTTCTACTTCTGGTTCTGGTGTAACTTCCTCAGGTTCTACGGTTTCTTCCACTATGGGTTCTTCTATTTGCTTATCCGCTTTTTTCTTACAACCTGCACACAACATAGCAATTAGAAGAATAACAATCATACTTTTGTATTTTTTCATCTTTTACTCCCTTACTATTCCAAGTTTATTCAGTATTTCATTTTGTTTTTCTTCCATGACCACACGTTCCTCATCCACCATATGATCATATCCAAATAAATGTAACATACTGTGAGCAGTTAAGAATGCTAACTCTCTTTTTTGAGAATGTCCATATTTTTCTGCCTGCTCCATTACTTTCTCCACAGATATTACAATATCTCCTAATACAAGCTCCCCTGAGTCAGGATTGAAATAATAATCTGGCTCTTCCTCTTCAATCCAAGTGAAGTTTGCTGGTTCTTCATAATCAATCATTGGGAAAGACAATACATCCGTTGGTTGATCAATCTGCCGATTTTCTGCATTAATCTGTCGAATGGATTCATTATCAGTCAGAACAACACTCACTTCAATTTCGTAAGGACACTCTTCATAATCAGAAGCCATTTCAACTACTTGGTTTATGATCGTCTCATAATCCAGGTTTAATTTTATTTCTGTTTCATACTCGAAATTAATTGTCATTCTAAAACCTTGCCTTTCCGGTTTTCTTTCTTTGACCTTTCTCTCTCGCATATTTTCCTTTTCCTGCATCTGTACTTACATGACTATCCTTTTGTGTTGCTTGTACTTTTGCTTCATAATCATCATATGCTTTTACAATCTTTTGTACAAGTGGGTGACGGACAACATCTTGACTAGTCAAGTAGCAAAAACCAATATCATCCACTCTCTTTAGTACCTTGATTGCATGATCAAGACCCGATTTTTGACCGATTGGCAAATCCTTTTGGGATTGATCACCCGTTATAATTACTTTTGACCCAAATCCAATTCTTGTTAAAAACATCTTCATCTGGGCTGGTGTTGTATTCTGTGCTTCATCTAGAATAATAAATGCATTATCCAGTGTACGCCCTCTCATATATGCCAAAGGCGCTACTTCAATCAAGCCTTTTTCTGAATTTCTAACATAGGATTCCGCTCCCATAATCTGATAAAGTGCATCATACAAAGGTCTTAAGTAAGGATCGACTTTACTTTGTAAATCTCCTGGTAGAAAACCTAGTTTCTCTCCTGCTTCAATAGCAGGTCTTGTCATAATAATCTTATTCACTTCATTATTCTTAAAAGCCGTAATTGCCATTGCCATTGCCAAGTACGTTTTACCTGTTCCAGCTGGACCAATACCAAATACGATCATTTTCTTTCGAATTGCATCAATATAGTTCTTTTGACCAATCGTCTTTGGCTTAATCGGCTTGCCATTAATGGTATGACAGATTAGGTCCGTATCGATTGCAACAATCTCCTCTTCCTTATTATCCATACCAAGTGCAAGTGCATAATTCACTTGTTGTTCTGTTATTTCATTTCCTCTTCTTGAGAGCTCCAACAATTGGGAGAACACACTTTTAGCCTTAGTAACCTTTGCATCTTGCCCAATTACTTTTAAGGCTCCATCTCTTGCTACTATGGTAACATTCAATGTTTTCTCGATTATCTTAATGTATGAGTCAAATTGACCAAATACATTCTTTGTATGTTCTACAGGTATGTCAATCATCGTTTCCACTATGCTCATCAGTCTCTATATTCCTCCACTCGCTGTCATCAATTGATCGATAGGTGGTAGCACTTTCTTCCACAATCAACTTGCCAGAAGTAACGCATTTCTTCCCACTAAATTCAATTTTAACATTATTTTCAAGAATTGTAACCCCATTCTCCTCTAAATCTTCCAGATAAAGTTGCAATTTTTCTTTTGCTATCCGACTTGCCTCTTCCTTGGTATAGGTAGTCGATACCATCTCATATTCTCTAAAACAAGTAGTTGTAAATGATATCGGTAAATAGAAATTCTTACCGATCCTTAATTTTTCATCATTGTCAATTATATCATACTTCTTATAAACATTAAAAGGACTATATAAAAATATTTTATTTTCATTTATATTTACACTATATGCCTTTTTCTTCTTTCCTGTATACTCTTTTTTCCAATAATCCATTTGGAACGAATCCTTATAGTCATAATACGTTTTCATTCGTATATCTGCATCAGAGACAACCGTTTCCTTCCGAATCAACAGATCAAAATCACCCATGATCTCAACAACCCCGGATACCAGAATATCCCCTTTCTTAACAACGGTTCCTTCCTTTACAAGTGGCACCCCTTTTCTGGTAATTATGGATGTGATGATTCCATCCTTCATAGCAACGATATGACATACTTCCGTACGTTTTTCAACCGTTTTTGGCATGTTCGTTTCTTTCAATTTGATTAGTAATCTTGTTCCTCTTATTTCAGCTGAAACCCAGCCAATGTCAGGATACTTGGCACGTATCTCTTCTTCAATTTCTTGACAACTGACTTTTTTCTTTTGGATGCCCGTATAGATATTATTCGTTTTTAAGAATTTAAGAATTGCTTCATCTGTATGTTTTTGTTCTCCTGATATGCTTATTTCCCAGATAAACAAAGACATCGTATAGACTAAGATACAGCACAAAAGAACGCCAAAAGCAAAGATTTTTCTTTTGCGGTATCTATGTAATAGAAAAGGTAATCCGTATCTTTTCTTAATGTATGGTCGTGTCTTAGTTTTCTTCACGATTTGTTTCAGTTGTCGAAATCCTTGTACACTAATAAAAAATTCGTACTCATCTCCAACCTGTTTCAAATCCCAGATTAGGATATCTTTAGCACTGCATAAATTAATGAACCGTTCAGGAGAATATCCTTTGATACGAACCAGTAGATACCCTCGAAACCATTTAATAATTCGAATCAGCAATGAAGGTCCTCCTTGTCAACAATATTTGATAGAATGCACGATACCTGTTACACGCATCTCGTCATTGGTAAAATATTTGATTATCAGATTATTTCCTTCCACACAAATCTTTCCGGTTTTTGTCTGTACTTTGATCACATTAGAATTATACTCAATAATTCCTTTATAATTCTCAATACACAAACTACAGCGACCTGTGGTTGTAATGATCGGTGCTCCTGCGATCATATCTCCAGGAAGGCTAAGATTCTTTGATAACGTTTCAAGATACGATTCTTTTTCTTCTGGTGATACCTTCTTTTGGGAACGATCAAATTGCTTATACAGTGTTTTCTTAGATTTCTTTTTAAATGTATTATGACTTGATTTTATATTCTTACTCATTATCATTAACATGTTGCCATACTACTTTAATACTTCGTTTTGTACAGAACATGCCTTTCCCTGCCTTTCGCACATAAAAGTACTATAACAGTATATGTAGCTGTACAAATAGTATATACTTTTTATTGGTAAATTCATACATCTCGATAGAACGTAAAAAACCCTTAATCATAAATGATTAAGGGTTTATTGGCTTTTTACGTAGCGCTTTATACACTAATAATTAACTATTTAAATTTACGTTTACGAGCAGCCTCAGATTTCTTCTTACGTCTTACGCTTGGCTTTTCATAATGCTCTCTTTTACGTATTTCTTGTTGGATACCTGCTTTAGCACAGTTTCTTTTGAATCTGCGTAGAGCACTATCTAAAGTTTCATTGTCTTTAACAATTACATTTGACATAGTCTCACACCTAACCTCCCTCCAGTTGTGTATTGTGCCTATACAACTGTTTGGGTATAATTTGAATAGCACTATTAAGATTATAGTATTTACTAGTATAAATGTCAACAATTTTTTGCAAAAATTCTTATAATAATTATAGTTTTCTGCTTAGCAATACATTCTATCAATATCTTATACCCTAAACAAAAGAGTTGTTAAACTTGTTGTTCTACTACTTCCACAACTTTTGCGATTGCTTCATCAATTCCTGCTGGATTTTTTCCACCTGCTTGTGCCATATTTGGACGGCCACCGCCGCCTCCACCTACGATTGAAGCTATGGATTTAATCAGATTTCCTGCATGAGCACCTTGTTTCATTGCACCTTCTGTTGCCATTGCAATTAAATTCACTTTATCATTGCCTTGTGCAGAAGCAAGAACGATTACACCTTCACCTAATTTTTCTTTTAATTGGTCACCAAGGTTACGAAGCCCATTCATATCTACGTCAGCTACTTTCGTTGCAAGAACTTTTAAACCTTTCACTTCTACTACTTGGTTCATAACATCGCCTAGTGCATCTTTTGCTAACTTATTCTTTAACTTCTCATTTTCTGATTGAAGTGCTTTGATCTCTTCATGCATCGTTTCAATCTTCTTCGCTAACATTGTAGGCTCTGCTTTCGCAACTTTCGCTGCATCATTTAGTGTATCCTCAAGGTGATTATAATATTCAAACACACCTTTTCCAGTTAATGCTTCTATTCTACGTACACCAGCTGCAACACCTTGTTCTGCGATAATCTTAAATGCTGCAATCACACTTGTATTACTTACATGCGTACCACCACAAAGTTCTTTACTGAAGTCTCCGGCAGATACAACACGAACGGAATCGCCATATTTTTCTCCAAATAGAGCCATTGCTCCAGATTTTTTTGCATCTTCAATCGACATTACATCTGTATGAACAGCAATACCAGCTTCAATCTGTTCATTCACGATTGCTTCTACCTTTTCTATCTCTTCTTTTGTCATTGCAGAAAAATGTGTAAAGTCAAAACGTAGACGATCTTTGCTTACATATGAACCCGCCTGTTCAACATGATTTCCAAGAACCATCTTCAATGCCTTCTGTAATAGATGAGTAGCGGTATGATTCTTACCAGTTGCTGTTCTACGATCTCCATCAACTATTAATGTAACCATTTCATCTTTCTTAATGATACCTTCTTCCATCTTACCAACATGGCCGATCTTACCACCTTGTAACTTGATAACATCTTCTACGATAAAGGAAGCATTTGCAGTTTTGATCACACCAGTATCATTTAATTGACCACCCATTGTTGCATAGAAAGGAGTTTCATCAACGATAATCGTACCGTTTTGTCCTGCTACTAATTCGTCAACGATTTCACTGTCAGTAGTAAGAACAGTTACCTTACTATCACAAGATAATTCTTCATAACCAACAAAAGCAGAGGTAATTGCTGCGTCGATGGATTGGTAAACCGTAACATCAGCACCCATGTAGTTTGTTACTTCACGAGCATTTCTTGCTGTTTCTCTCTGTACATTCATTGCTTTATGGAATCCTTCTTCATCGATTAGGAATCCTTTTTCTTCTAAGATTTCTTTCGTCAAATCAAGAGGGAAACCATACGTATCATATAATTTGAAAGCATCCTCTCCGCTTAAGGTATTCTTACCTTCTTTTTTAAGGTTTTCTTCTAAATCAGAAAGAATACTTAATCCTTGGTCGATTGTTTTGTTAAAGTTATCTTCTTCAATCGTTAATAATTTAAGAATATATTCTTTCTTTTCTTCTAATTCTGGGTAACCATCTTTTGACTCATTGATTACTGTTTTACTTAATTCAGCAAGGAATTTGCCGCTGATTCCAAGTAATTTACCATGACGAGCAGCACGACGAAGAAGTCTTCTAAGTACATAGCCACGTCCTTCATTCGATGGGATGATTCCATCTGAAATCATAAAGGTTACAGAACGGATATGGTCGGTAATCAAACGAATGGAAACATCAAATTTTTCATTTGTCTGATACGTAACACCAGCTATTTCACAAACCTTATCACGAAGTGCTTTAATCGTATCAACATCAAATACGGTATCTACATCTTGAATAACAACTGCAAGACGTTCTAATCCCATACCTGTATCAATATTCTTTTGTTGTAGTTCTGTATAATGACCATTTCCATCACTTTCGAACTGTGTAAATACATTATTCCATACTTCCATGTAACGGTCACATTCACAGCCAACTTTACAATCAGGCTTACCGCAACCATACTTTTCACCACGGTCATAATAGATTTCTGAACATGGACCACAAGGGCCTGCACCATGTTCCCAGAAATTATCACAATCCCCATTCTCATCTCTCTCGAAACGAGTAATACGGTCTGGTGCTACACCAATTTGTTTTGTCCAGATATCAAACGCTTCATCATCTTCAAAATAGATGGAAGGATAGAGGCGATCTGCATCTAAACCAACCACTTCCGTAAGGAATTCCCATGACCAAGCAATTGCTTCTTTTTTAAAATAATCTCCAAAAGAGAAATTACCAAGCATTTCAAAAAAAGTAAGATGACGAGCAGTCTTACCTACATTCTCAATATCACCTGTACGAATACATTTTTGACAAGTCGTTACTCTTTTTCTTGGAGGAATCTCTTGTCCTGTAAAGTAAGGTTTTAGAGGTGCCATACCAGAATTAATGAGCAATAAACTCTTATCATTTCTTGGAACCAAAGAAAAACTATTCAATCTTAAATGCTCTTTGCTTTCAAAAAACTCTAAATACATTCTTCTTAAATCGTTAAGTCCATACACTTTCACTGTGTTTGCCTCCTGCGTATATATTCTATTCGTGTGTGCAGTAATTGCCACATACTTCCTATTTCAGTTTTATAATAGGGAAGTCGAAGGACTGTCCTATTATATAACAAAGTGTACTTCGTACACTCTCGCTTTAATAACAGTATCAAAGTACAATTTGTTCTCCACGCCGAGCACAGTCATCGTTAGCTGATATCTACCTATGTGCCAGCGCATCCCACGGCGGGTTTATATAATAAGATTGTCGAAAGACTTTCTTATTATATGAAAAACACGTACTGCGAGCAGTCGTCCTAATACTAGTAATCTATTATAAATTGTTCTATAATTTTTGTCAACTAAAGCGGAGCTACGCAAAAAAAGTACGAGACGCGATTAATAAGGGTTTCTTAAGTCTCCCCCCTCAACGGGAAAAGATTTGGAGGAAATCTACCACAGAAATAAAATAGACAACTCATCAAAATCACAATTGATTTCTTTTTGCAAACGCACATCATGCGCAGCAATAGGATGAAACTAGTGGAAAAATAATCATTTCACTCAAATCATCGTATCAATATGTGTTTATGGTGAATTGTCTATTGATATCTTGTTTACAAAAATTTTGTCTATTAATCTTCTCTTATTAATATGTTGGTTTATCAATATCTTGTTTATTCGTATCTTGCTTATAAAAAAGCTTAATTCATAACTTATCTATGGATTCATTAATCCTTATTCTTGCCAGGTAACTACAAAACCTCTTCCTTCTAAGAATCCCTCATGATATCCTGCGCTTAATAGAATTGTCCCCATCTTCCTCTTATCTATTGTGAAAAGATCCGAGGACCCATTAAACCAGGCCATGAGCGTACCTTTCTTCGTCTGGCGGCTTAGGTAGATTACGTCTGGTGTTTCTTTCTCATATCCCATTGTAAACGGATCAAGTGCATGCAGATACCTTTTTCGAATTGCAAGTAACGAACGCAGCAAATCTGTGATCTTCACTGCTGTCTCATCTTCTTTTTTCCAAGGCATCGGCTGCCGATATTCATTCTCCGTGATTCCCACTACACCTTTTTCATCTCCATAGAACACACTAGGTACTCCTGGAAATAAGATAAGAAATACAATCGCTTGACAATATGTATTCTCCTCTTCCTTACAAAGGGATAGGAAACGTGGTACATCATGACTATCTAGAAGATTTAACTGACCAACAGAAAGATTACTTGGATATCGTAGATACATCTGTAGAACTCTCTCCGTGAATTGTTTTCCTGTGATCTCATGAAGGGCAAAGAAGGATCTACAATGTTTTCTGAAATCATAATTCATCGTGGAATCGAATGCATCTCCACGCAACCAAGAAGAGGAATCCTCCCATACTTCTCCAATCAGCACTGCTTCTTTGTTCACATTTCTTACTGCTTGTCGGAATCTACGCCAAAAGTTTCGATCAATTTCGTTGGCAACATCAAGACGCCAGCCATCCACCCCATAGGTTTGAATCCAATACTCTCCAACCTTAGCAAAATACTCCTGTACCTCTTCATTGGAGGTATTTAGTTTTGGCATTTTTCTTTCATAAGCAAAACATGCATACTGAGGTGTGTCTTGTGCATCCTCTGGTCTGATAACAGGGAAATTCAGATCATAGAACCAATCTACATATGCAGAA
Organism: Anaerosporobacter faecicola; assembly: GCF_012070565.1. Taxonomy (GTDB): domain Bacteria; phylum Bacillota; class Clostridia; order Lachnospirales; family Lachnospiraceae; genus Anaerosporobacter; species Anaerosporobacter faecicola. The sequence continues at coordinate 109,261 of NZ_JAAQRO010000009.1, read as the reverse complement.
TCTCTTCCATGCCGAACCACATCTTCAAATGCGAAGAAATACCAACTACAATGGTTAAATACTCCATCAATGATAATGTGCATTCCAAGTGCATGGATTTCCTTGACAAGTGTTGCAAAATCCTCATCCGTTCCAAAGCATGGGTCAATATGGTAATAATCCAAGATATCATACTTATGACTTTCCCCAGCAACAAAGATTGGATTCAAGTAAATACAGTTAAAACCAAGCTCTTTGATGTAATCCAGATTCTTTCTGATTCCTTCAATGGTTCCTCCCAGCCTTGCTTTAGAACTCGTTGTATACTCCTCTGCGGCGTTGGAATTCTGCAGTTTTACTTGTAAGTTCTTTGCTGTTTGAGAGATATCTCGGTATTGATCAGCAAAACTATCTGGAAATATATTATAGACAATGGCGTCCTTAAACCACTCTGGGACATCAACGATTTCCTCTCGCAAAATGTAAGGATATTGGTAATATTCACTTCTACCTTCAATAATGTGTGAATCAATCGTCACATCTGCTAACTGTTTTGTAAATTGGTCAGCATAGTAATAATACCATTCTTCATTTTTCTCTAATTTGAAATAATAACAGATACGGTTATAATCGCTCTCCAAATTTGCTTCATAATAGGAATATAAGCTGTCATCCCCAATTTTTTTCATTGGTAATGGATCGAATCGTACTGGTGTAAAATTACAAGCACGATCTCCGTAATACAGAATACAGGATGTGAGATCATCCCTACCCGTACGAATCCGAATCGTCAAGCTATGTTCTCCTGTTGCAAATGCATACTGGGATAGCGGAATATGTAAAATAGCACTTTTATTCATAGGTTCATTCCTTCAATCTTAGTTTAATTATCCTTTCACTCCACCCGCTGTCAAACCAGATACCATATATTTCTGTATCGCGAAGAAGATAATAAGGATTGGTATAGATACCATGATTGCCGCTGCAGTAAACATTGGCCAACTTCGTGTATAATCATTCGCCTGCAACTGATAGAGTCCCCCAGCTAATGTGTAGCTGTTGTCATTTAGTAAAAATGTTGTAGCAAATAAATACTCATTCCACACAAAGATTAATACCATGACAGATGTTACGATAATTGCAGGTCTGGCTAACGGTAAGATGATCTTTGTTAACAATTGACCATTGCTTGCTCCATCAATTTTTGAAGCTTCTTCAATTTCAATTGGAATCGTATCAAAATACCCTTTCATATTCCAAATACTAAAGATACACATACTTCCGGCATAGATTAAGATCAAACCGCCTTGCGAATTCAACAGATTGAGCGTCTTAAATAAACGAAAGATTGCAAACATCGACAAAATCTGTGGAAATGCATTTAAAAGGAGTAGTAACAGTAACACCGCTCTTTTCCCTCTGAATTGAAAACGAGAAAAAGCATACGCTGCTACCACTGCAAAAGACATTGCTACGATCATCGTTCCCACACTAAGTACCATAGAATTCTTAAACCACACTAAAAAGGGTTTTTCATTAAGCACTGCTGCATAGTTTTTCAGTGTAAATGAGGTTGGTAACATACTGGAGGAGATTGCTCCCCCTTCCCCACTCACTGATAACGTAAATGCATATAAGATTGGAATCAATGCAAGAAAGCAAATGGTAAGGAAGAAGATATTTAACAGAATTAAACCAATTCTTTTCTTTGTTTTTTTATTCATCATCTAAACTTCCTCCTTTATGCCACGATTGGTATACAATGAAAAAACAATAATGATTAGGAAGATAACGATGGAAACCGCTGAGGATAAACCATAATTATTAGAAACAAATGCATTCTGGTGTGCATATGTAATAATCGTCTGCAACGTTGATCCAGTTAGCGATCCTTTCTGTAACGTCAGCAAATATATGATGTCAAATTGCTTAAATGTTGTAAATGTGGTCATTATTACTGCTGGCGCAATGATTTTCTTAATGGAAGGAATCGTTATGTACAGGTTTTTCACAAGAAAACCTGCTCCATCTAGTGTTGCACTTTCATAATAGCATCGGTCTACACTTTGCAGTGCCCCATCGATCATCATAATCATAAACGGAAGTGCCATCCAGAGATTCAAAACCATACAAGAAAGAAATGCTGGTACATTTTCCGACAAGAAATTCATCTTGTCGCAGCCAAGTGCAACCAATATCTTATTCAACAACCCAAATTCCGTGTTATAGATTCCTACTCTCCAAAGAAGGATGGACACATAGGCAGGCATCGCCCACGGAAACATCAATAATGTTTTATACAATCTGCTTAATTTAAGCCCTGGTGTATTGAGTCCTAATGCGATTAAATAAGCGATTCCTACCTGGAGGACCATATTAATAATGGTCCATACCAGTGTAGTCAGTATCGCTTTCAAGAACCCTGAATCTACCTTGAGCAAAGCTCTTTGGTAATTTTGAAATCCAATCAACTTATAATCAAACCAATGGAAAACGTTCATGTTCGTGAATGATATATAGCCTGTATATAGAATTGGGAAGACAATAATTGCACTGATCAAAAGCAGAGCTGGTGTGGAATATAGCCACGGTAATCGTTTTTTTCTCTTCATACTGTCTTACTCCTTTTATACATATCGTGTGCTGTTTCATTTCTTAGTCTATTATAGATCTTTATTTAATATGGATCTGTATTCTGATATTGATCTTCTATTTTTATTGTAGCTCTTTATTCTAATACAGATCTTTTATTTCTATTGTAGATCCTTATTCTATTTTCGATCTTTTATACCTATTGTATATCTCGTTATGTATTGTATATCTTTATCTATTGCATATCTTTGATTGCAGTCTCAGCATCTTTTTGATATTGATCAGCAACTTTTTCTACATCATCACCTGATTTATTAACAGCTGCTAGTAAGCTTTCTGCTGGTCCCCACATTACACTCATCTCTGGAATATTTGGCATTGGTACTGCTGTTGATGCGGTTGCTCTCATAGCCATAGCCATTTCATTAACAGAAACATCTGCATCATTGTAAGATTTACCATTTGCAGGTGCACAGTTTGCTGACTTACATAATGCTATTCCTAATCCATCTGTTGAGATTGCTGTTAATACTTTTGCAATAGCTTCTTTTTTATTTTCTGCTGCATACTTTAGTACACCGATTCCTTGAACCCCTGAATAAGGAGCAAGTGCATTTCCATTTGGTAAAGTGATACTTGAAAGTGCTTTGATTCCAAGATCAATTCCTGCTTCCTGTATTCCAGATACTAACCATGGTCCACCCATGATTGCTGCTGCTTTTCCTTCATTAAACAACGTTGTTACGGTATTATAGTCTCCGTCTGCTTCTAATTCAGCAAACTTTTTGTTATACGTGATGGCATCTTTTGTTGCTTGTTCATTCAAACCTGGTTTTGCGTCTTCATTAATAATATAACCACCAAATCCATTGATGATCGGAGCTACATTATAAGCAGTAGAATGTTGATTAACAAGTGCATAAGTTCCAGCTTTTGTGTCCGTATGCGCTACCATGTAATCATAGATTTCGTCCATAGTAGATGGAACTTCACCTTCCCATAATGCTTTGTTATACATGAATAATAATGTTTCAAAATAAACAGGCATCATATATTGTGTATCTTTATAGGTACAGGCATCAACTGTCATTGGTAAGAAATCACCCATCGTAGATGCTTCTACAAGATCTGTTACTGGTGCAAGAATTCCCATTTCAGCAAACATTCCTAAAGAATCATGTGCATAGAAATATAGATCTGGTCCGTTAGCAGAATCATTTCCATATAGTTTTAATTGATCGGTTAAACCTGTCTTCTTTTCAAAAGTAACTGTAATTTGATCAGCACTTAGCTGTTCATTCACATAATCCTGTATTGTCTGCATAATGTTGTCAGCCCCATCATGCCAAACTGTGATTGCTACCGGTTCTACATTTGCTTTTGTATCACCAGAAGTCTCATCTGTATTCTGGGCGTCATCCGTTGTTTCTTTCGTTTCCGTTGTTGTTTCTTTCGTACCATTGTTCTCTGTCGCTTGATTATTGGATTTTTTTGAACTACATCCAGTAAAGGAACCAATCAACATAGCAGCTATAAGACCAAAAACAAGACACTTTTTCTTCATAATGAATCCCTCCATTTTAGGAAACTAGTTAGGAAACTATTTTCCTTGATTTTTAATATTCAACAAATCAGCTGTTCTTGTTGTTATCTATGTTTTACCATTTTATAAGGTTTTCGTCAATAAACCCTAGAAATATTCTGTTGACTTTGTTAGGAAAACGCTATACTATATATGTATATTTGTATATGTTTAGGAAAACGTTTTCCTAAAGAAGGGAGTAATATGCCAATTACCATAACTGATGTAGCCAAAGAGGCTGGTGTTTCAACCTCAACTGTTTCCAAAGTACTTAACAATTGGACAACCATTTCACCTGCAACTACAAAACGTGTCCATCAAGCAATCGAGAAATTAAACTATATTCCCAATGCCCGTGCTGTAAGCTTTGCTAGGCAATCTACAAAAAATATTGTGTTCCTAACCTACCTTGAAAAAGATAGCGCTTATGTAAATCCACATATGTTTGATATCATGTGTGGGGCATACAGTGAAATATCGAAGAATGGATTCACAATGACCCTCCAAGACGTTTCTAAGGATACCGCCAAAGGAGAAACCATCTCCTATCTTCTATCCACGAAAAGTTGTGACGGACTGATCATTCATGGTTCTGCGATTTCTCCTCATATTGCCGAAGCGATCATTAAGCAGAATTTCCCCCACATTATTATAGGACATCCAGGTTTTGAAAGCAGGCTCTGCTGGGTAGATACCAATCATGCGCTAGCGGGACAGCTTGCCGCACAACATATGATCGAACACGGATATTCCTCTCTTGCATTTATTGGCGGGCAAAAGACAGATGAGCTCTCCTTCCAAAGACAAAAAGGATTTCTCGGAACAATGTATCAATATGGATATCAGGTTCCTGAAGATAAAGTCATCTATACCACGTCTACCGTTGACGAAGGTTTTGAAGCAACCAAACATCTGTTATCACAACCTAATCGTCCACGTGGAATCGTTTGCGAGAACAATACCCTTGCAATTGGTTCCATGAAAGCCATCGAACAGGCTGGTCTTTCGCTTCCAGATGATATTGCATTTCTTACATTTGACGCATATCCCTATTCAAACATCATTGACCCCAAACCAACTGTGATTGATATTGATGTGTTTGATATGGGCGCACAGGCAGGCAGTATGATGATTAGAAAGCTTGAGAACCCTTCTTTATTGGTTCAAAGTTTTACGACAATCCCTGTCATTCATAGCGGGCAAACAACGTAAAAACAGCTCTATATAGAATCTCAATACAAACCACATCTAAACACGGGATACAAAGCAAAAAAATCTCCACAAGTGGTAGGATAACACTGGATACTTTACTGGTTATCTTAATACCACACATGGAGATTTTTATTTCTTCCTATAGAATGATTGTATAATTAACTAATTGCGCTTTACCGTATTATTCTAAAGAGTTGTTATTTCCCATACTTTTCACTTTGCGCACGGATTAATTCCGTATCATCAAAGTAATTAATCTTCATTGCACTCTTTACATCATCAAGTGTCTTTGATGCAACTTCTCGCGCCTTCAAGCTACCTTCCCGAAGGATTTCATAAATTGCTGGAATGTCTTTTTCTAATTCTTTTCTTCTTGCTCTGATTGGCTCTAATTCTTCCTCTAAGATTGCATATAGGAATTTCTTAACCTTAACATCACCAAGACCACCACGTTGATAGTGTGCTTTTAATTCTTTCAAATTTGGATATTCTGGAAGATATTTTGCAAAATGTTCTTCTTTACAGAACGCATCGAGATACGTGAACACACTATTTCCTTCTACTTTACCTGGATCAGATACTTGAATATGATCTGGATCTGTATACATGCTCATTACTTTCTTTCTTACTTCATCAGAAGGATCAGAAAGATAGATACAGTTTCCAAGAGATTTACTCATCTTCGCTTTTCCATCTGTTCCTGGCAAACGTAAGCATGCCTGATTTTCAGGAAGTAAGATATCTGGCTCGATTAAGGTATCACCATAAACAGAGTTGAACTTACGAACAATTTCCTTTGTTTGTTCCAGCATAGGAAGTTGATCTTCACCCACGGGAACGGTAGTTGCTTTAAATGCAGTGATATCAGAAGCCTGACTAATTGGGTAGGTAAAGAATCCTACTGGAATACTTGCTTCAAAATTACGCATCTGAATCTCTGATTTTACAGTAGGATTTCTCTGTAGACGAGAAACAGTAACCAGATTCATGTAGTAAAAGGAAAGTTCACAAAGTTCTGGAATCTGTGATTGAATAAACAACGTAGACTTTTTCGGATCTAGTCCAACTGACATATAGTCAAGTGCAACTTCAATAATATTCTGTCTTACCTTTTCTGGATTATCCGCATTATCCGTTAATGCTTGTGCATCTGCGATCATAATAAATATATTCTTGTAATCACCTGAATTTTGTAATTCAACTCTTCTTTTCAAAGAGCCAACATAATGACCTAAATGTAATTTTCCTGTTGGGCGGTCGCCCGTTAAGATTGTCTTTTCCATGATTTTCCCTCCTGAATCAACATTAAAAAAGACTCTTATCCAACAAAGGATAAGAGTCAAATCATCTTATATGCCACCATTGTTCACATACTACCATATGCTTCCATTATAACGGTTAGGATTTCCGTCAACGCCTACTATTCGTTCGGGTTGCCCTCATAAGCCCATTCAACAAATTCAAAATATCGTACTCTCACCCTATACGACTCTCTGTAATTCCTACCTTTTGCATACTCTTCTTACTCAACGGTTTACTCATATAATCTAGTATAAAGATTTCTAACCGATTGTCAAGACTAGAAGTCTTTTTTCTATTTTACCTTGATGGTTGTTTTGTACTTCTTTGAATAATTTCCATACTTTACAGTTGTTGTGATAACGGCTATACCTTTTTTCTTACCGTATACTTTACCTGTCTTGGATACGTATGCAATCTTCTTATTACTTGAAGAATAGGTTATCTTAACATCACTGCTCGTTATTCCCTTTGGTAATGTAACAGAGATCTGTTTATTCTTGTTCTTTTTCATCGTTAACGAACTAGATACTTTTGCTCGACTTGCTAAAGTTGTAACAGTTTCCTCTGTCGGTTCTGAAAGAAGCACATATTTGGAGTAGAATTCCATTTGCAGCACGATACATTGTGCTTTATTCACTTTGTATTTGGTCTTTGGTAATTCCTCAAGGCGGTTTTTCTTTTCATTAAAACCATAGACATAAACATAATCGTCCTTAACTTTTCCAAGGTTACCACCTACATCAACAGTAACAGTACCCGCATTACTTAACTCACCTGTTTGACCAAGTGTAACAACAACACCTTTTCCACGATCCTCCTCTTTTAGATAAGCATTTACAGCTGATTCAATTTTGTATTCTTTATCTAATGAATTTACTGCAAGCGAAACATCACATGCAACTGCATTTGTTAATGTGCTTCCATCGATTACGATAGAGCTTAACGGATTGGTATATGCAGTTTTTCCAGTGTTTGTATCATAAGAAGATCCTATATACTGAATGATCAATTTTTTCTTACTGTTTTGCAATTTGGTCATTGTCGTATAATCAATTGGCACACTATCAATACGAATATCATTTCTTCCAAAGTATTGTACAGGAAGACAAATCTTCACATAAACTTCATCAACCGAACTTCTTTCCAACTGATTCAATATACGAGAACTTAAGTTTGTAATTGTTAACTGATAGGTATTGATATTACTTAATGTTTTTCCACTAAGATTTGACGCCAATACACTTTCTTCAATTTCCGCATTAATCACGGAGTAATTCGTATTGGTTGTCAAGGTTAATCTTGGTATTACTGTACCAGTATAACCACCTGTAACCGTAGTAGTTGTAATTGAAGAAGAATTAATTAGTACAGTCGTTGCTACATTCGGCTGCACCGGTGTTGTTGGCGTTAGCGAGCCTTTTGCTACTCCTGTAACTGTTATACTAGCTGAGAATCCATCATAATATACATACACCGTATTATTTCCAATTGTATTAATCGTTGCATTGGAAATCGCAAAATCCGTTACATAACTTACCGTATTATCACTATAAACGACTACAACCGTAATATTCGAGCGATCGACGGTAGAACCAACTTCTACAGGTCCACCATGGTAACCAGCGGTTACAAAGGTTACATATTTTGATGGTGTATGATCACTACTTTGGGTACTTAACCCTCTTACGGAAATAGTTGTTGAAAATCCACCATACATAACCGTGATCGTATTCGTACCAACGGTTGATATTCTTGTTGTTGACAAGGTAAAATTCGTCACTCTATGGGTAGAACCATTGTTATCCGTTACTGTTACAATAACATTTGAACGAGATATATCATTGCCTACCAATATATTACTACCATTATAAGTAGCAGAAATTCGACTTATCGTTGTGGAAGGATCATCAAGTAATGCTATCCATTTTGCATACAATGTAATATCATGGCTAATTTCTGTGTCTTGAACGAATTTGGTCAGACAAGAACGTTGTGTATACCAACCTGCAAAATAATATCCATTTCTTGTTGGTACTGCAGGTAATGTGATGGTACCTCTATCTGGAACATTGGTAATTGGATTAACTGCCGAACCACCCATTGAGTCAAATGTAACTGCATGGGTCATAACCTGCGTATAACCAACTACCGTAATATTTGTAGTTTTACCATTATAGCTAACTTCAATGGTATTATTTCCTTCAATGGTAATCACAGAAGGATTGATCGTATATGTACTTACTCCAAGCATCGGACTTGTACCATCTGTATAATGTGCATACACCAAAATGTCAGACTTATTTACCTCTCTGCCAACTAGAACATTCTCACCATTATATACAGCCGTTATATGGTCCAGTTCTGCAGCATCCCATTTGGCATACAGCGTAAAATTAGAGGTAATTGCAGTAGCTGTATTAAATTCGTCCGTACATTCAGCATCCGTATACCAGCCCTCAAATGAGTAGCCTGTCCTTGTTGGTGGCGTTGGTAAGGTTATGGTCGAATTCTCCTCAACCTCCGTAATTGGCGATACCGCTGTTCCTCCATTGGATTCAAAAGACACCGTATAGATCGGTATAGGATTTTCTAAAGTTACATAAACGGTACTGCTTCTCTCCGGCATATTAAGTATCGTACTATAATAAACAACACCTGCTTCCGTTGTATGACGTGTCATGGTAAGCGGAGATTCCTCGTTCAACTTGCAGGATACCGTATAATTAATGGATTGATTTACAGGAGTTGCTTCTACTGTGATTGCTGTACCAGAAGCAACTTCCGTACCAGAATCCAACTCAATTCCTTTATTATATAATTTTACTGTAGCATTACTTGGTTGTGTATACTGTACTGCGTACTTTGTACTGGCTTCCATTGCACGATATGCATAAGTAGTTGCTGTACAACTTGGCACCGCATAACACCATCCGTTGATTGTCGTGCCAGAGGTTGTAGCTGTAACATGTCGTATACCAAATGTAGAATCCGGAAGGTTGAAAAAGTCCCATCGTAAGATTGCGTGTTCAGGATTTTCTGCATCAACTGGATCATCCCAAGTTGTATCAACATTATACCATTGTCCACCTAGTTGTACTTTATTCCAACCATGTCCACCACCATCACCATATCCAGGTATGTAGAGGCAGTTAATACCACAGGCATTCATCAGCAATTGAAATGCTTTCGCATATCCTTCACAAACTGCTTGATTATGTACATCATCAAATACACCAACAATGGAATGTGCCCATCTTTCTCTGCTTGGAGAGCCTCCATCCATTGCATAGCTAATATTATTAATCATTGTATTATGTAAGATCAATTCTTTTTCGTAATCCGTTTTAACACCCTCTACCTGATCTAAATACCACTGTATCTTCGTATCCATTGTGGTATCAAGACTCCGTCTTACAGAACCACGGTAATAATCCTCATGACATTGAAGCATGATATTAATCGCATAACCTGTAGTGCTTGACGACGTACAACCGTAAGCTTCCATCCAATAAAACTCTGGATGATCGTAATAGAGTGAGGCTACAATTGGTAACAATGCGGATGTTGGTATATTATAACTGCTGATATCCAACCGAAATGCATAATAACTACTTCCACTAGAAACTGCTGTTGCATCCGTATGATTTTCTGTAAATTCCTTCGCTGCTGTACACAATGCAACATAGACTTCTTTTTGTGCGGAATTGCTCAATTTCGAGTATCCATAAGTAGAGGAATAGGAATTCCTCGTTTTTGCAAATACCGATGCATATGTATCCGTAGCAGGCTCATACAAAGGAATCTTTTTCGCTTCTTGCTCTGATACCTGTACGCCCCGCATAATGGACAAATCACCATTTTGCGTTTGTTCTTCAGCTGCTACTTGTTTTTTTGTTGTAGATTTTTCTGCTTCACTTACACCCATACTCTTCGCACTTGCCTGTACTGGCCAAGGAATTTGCACTGCCATAGCGAGTACAAGTAGATAAGCTAGAAGTTTTTTCTTCTTCATCCTCACCACTCCATTTTGTTTTATTATGTTCACTACTTTTTATGTTTCGAGTCTTACTTTAACTACACTTACTTATTATTCATTTCTTACCTTCATCTTATCTTTTTTTTATTCTTATAGAATCTGTTCCCATTCTATAAAAGATTGCTCATACGCTAAGATACACTACTCTAATAGTATCACACTAGCCAGAACATATCAATATATAGAAGATCCTGTAAAAAGAGTACCAATGCCTCTATATCTTTTTCGACATATTTGTACGAATTATTTAGTCTTTTTTAAAAAAATTAGCAATTGGCATTCCATCACGTACCAAAATCCGTTTTACACGCATAATCCCTTCCTGATCTGCCTGTATTCTCCATTGTACAAGCATTATTTTTCCATTTTCAATCTCTATTCCTGTAATTCCTTTTGTATGAATGCAGCAGCCACAATTAAAATAAGGAACCTGTACACTCTTTGGAAACTTTAAGCGATGGGTATGTCCACAGATCATTGCAACTTTATGTTTTACAATCCATTTTGAATAATTTTTTTCAATCTTATGTCGTTTGGACTGATTTTTTGCTGGACTTGCAGGGTTACGAAAACCAATAAGATACATGAATTTCCAAAAATACCGCAATGCCAACATAGACGGAATCCAGAATTGGTCATTAAGGAAATCCCCTTGGTGTCCATGAAGAACTAAAATCTCATTCCCTGATTGTTTTTCTTGTAACCGTATAGCTTCAAGAGGTCGTAATCCAACAAATAGTTCTTCTTCTCTTTCATAATACTCGTCATAATAATAGTAGTAATTTTTTTTCACATAATAGGGTTGCTTCATATAAATATTATGGTTGCCATAGAGAATGATTAAACGATTTTCCTGATACAATGCTTTCATTACCGTAAAAATATCTGTATGTGCAGTTCGTATATGTTTAAAACTTCTATGTTGCCATAATTCATCTCCGTCTCCAACTTCAACATAAGTGAACCCTTTGGAATAATAATACTGTAGAGCACTTAACATTAGCGCCTGATTTCTTGCGAATTCATCTGAAATACTATCATCGCCACGATGATGATCACTAAAAAACACCATTTTTGTCTTTTGATCTATGGGAATGCATTTTGCTTTACGATACGCTTCATTTAGACGTTTCTCTGTATTCATGAGTATTCCTTCTTTCAATCAACATACTTTATTATTTCATTCGTCGTTTATACTTAACCTTTACAGTTCCTATCATAGTATTTACGAAAAACAAATCCTTACTCATTGAAATAAACAAAAAAATCTGTGTACAAGACGATTCTCATGTACACAGATTTTTCATTATGCCTATTCACATATATAAGAGACGCAGATTAGCACTTGCTATCTTTTTTCGTTCTTAAAAACTTTCCTAGGAAAATTCCTCCTACTGCAACAGCTGCAAGGAAGATAAATTTTACGATTGCTGTAACTAAATGACCAAGAAATACCATATAATTGCCTCCTTACTGGTGATCCTTTGTTCTACTATTAAGATTATACAATATGTTCGACAAATATACAAATATTTTTTTAAATCATGTTAAATGTCAGAATATTTCTATTACTTTTCACTTTGCTATTCACAATATATCTCAATTATACTAACGTCTATGTGCTAATTCTTTTACTACATCGTTCCAATCCAGACCACACTCTGCCATTAATACCATCATATGATATAAGAAATCAGAAATTTCATATTTAAGTTCTTCCGCATCTGGATTTTTTGCAGCAATTACGATTTCTGTAGCTTCTTCCCCACATTTTTTTAGGATCTTATCAATTCCCTTATCAAACAGATAGTTTGTGTAGGAACCTTCTTTTGGATGCATCTTGCGATCCATGATTACATCATACACTTGAGAGAATACCGTTAGTGGATTGGTATCATCATACTCCCGTTTTACAATTTCTGTATAGAAGCAAGAACGGTTTCCTGTATGACATGCTGCTCCAACTTGTTTTACTTTTGCCAAGATCGTGTCATTATCACAATCAAGATTTAATGCTTTTACATATTGGAAATGTCCTGAAGTTTCTCCCTTACACCACAATTGTTGGCGGCTACGGCTAAAATATGTCATCTTTCCTGTTTTTACAGTCAATTGGAAGGATTCTTCATTCATGTATGCCAACATAAGTACTTCACTTGTCTTGTAGTCTTGTACGATTACCGGAATCAATCCATCTGCATTCAATTTGAAATCAGTGAATGATACCGTACTCTCAAATGTATTCACCGGAATATTTTTCTCTTTTAAAGCATATTTGGCTTTCATGATATCTTTTTTCTCAAAATAGTTGGTCGATACAGCAAATACATTATCTACACTAGCGAGATCTTCTAGATCATTTCGAGTAAAACTATCACGAATCATGACAGGTAATGGGCAGGAAGCAATCTCAGCTGCTAATTCTGATGTCATCGTAAGGTGCTTAAGCATGATACCATAAACACCACACTCTAAAAGTTGCTTCACAAATCCTTCTTGTCGAAATTGCTTAATCGTATCTACTTCTACTAACACTTTGTCTTTTCCAAAACGATCGGTTGCTTCTTTAATTACATTGTAGTCTTCCACGCAGGAATGTTTCACCATTACATAGCTTGCTCCCGTGTAAAGTGCTTTCTTTACATCTTCAAACCTTTTTACTGATAAACCTAGGATAAAAGGAATATCTACTGCTTTTGCAACTTCCTTTGCCATGCGAAGTAGCTCTTCCTTTGAATAATCGTCTGTTGAATAATCAAACAGGAATAATTCATCTGCCCCTTCTGTAGCATAATGTTCTGCTGTTGTTAATACATTCGCAGCAACTTCATTCTCTATATTCATATATGGAATAATTTTTTTACTTACCATATTCATTACCAGTCCTTTCAAAAGTCTGTGGCGTTGCTTTATTATTCAAACAAACGAATTGCTTCATCAAGTTGAATGCGATTCTCATACAATGCTTTTCCTATGATCGCACCATGTACATGAATCTGATTTACAGACTCTAAGTCTTTCAATGAGGAGACTCCACCAGAAGCAATGATCTCTAATTCAGTCGCTTCAACCATCTCTTTTGTACATTCAATATTTGGTCCCTGTAGCATACCATCTTTGGCAATATCCGTATATACGATTGTTTTAACGCCTAATTCTTTCATGTTCATTGCCAATGTAACCGCATTGTAATTGCTCACTTTTTCCCAGCCTTCAATGGCTACCATACCATTCTTTGCATCAATTCCAACAACAATTCGATCTCTACCAAAGGTGTTGATTGCTTCTTTTATAAATACAGGATTTTCTACTGCTTTTGTTCCAATAATTACACGATTGACGCCAAGATTCATTTTATTCTCAATATCTTTGATGGTACGAATACCACCTCCAACCTGAACAGGAATGGATACTGCATTTGTAATTTCTTTGATCACATCTTCATTAACTCCATGTCCATGCAATGCTCCATCAAGATCAACCAGATGAATGAATGTAGCCCCCATATCTTCCCATTGCATTGCAACTTTTACTGGTGAGTTTGAATAGATCTCTTGATCATGAAATTGTCCTTGTCTTAATCGAACACATTGTCCATTTCTTATATCAATTGCTGGATATAGTTGCATACTTTTCCTCCTTGTCATCAAATCCTTTTCTTATAGTGCACCTTTTGTGGATAACACATCGGTAATCCTATCATCGTATTTTGTTGCTTCGTCAAGTGCTTTTGCAAATGCCTTAAAAGCAGCTTCAATAATATGATGATTGTTGCTGCCATCTAATTGTTTGATGTGTAAGTTCATACCTGCTGAATACGAAACGGCATAGAAAAACTCTTTTACCAATTCCGTATCCAAGTAACCCACACGGTCTGTTGTTAAGTCAAGATTATATACAAAATATGGTCTTCCAGAAAGATCAAGGGAACACAACATCAACGTTTCGTCCATAGGAAGGATAACAGAACCATAGCGTTTGATTCCTTTTTTTTCACCAATTGCCTCTTTAATTGCCTGACCAAGTACAATTCCTGTATCTTCTACTGTATGATGTCCATCTACATAGAGATCACCTTTTACCTGAAGATCCAGATCCATAAATCCATGTCTTGAAAAGCTGTTTAACATATGGTCAAAAAAGCCGATACCAGTATCTATATTGGTTATTCCTGAACCATCAATATCTAGTACCAATTGGATGTCCGTCTCTTTTGTCTTTCGGTTGATCTTTGAAGTTCTGTTAATCATACACACCTTCCTCTCTTCTTACTCAAAACGAACGGCAATGGAATTCGCATGTGCCGTTAATTGCTCTTCCGTAGCAAATTTGATGATATCTTTGTGTATTGGCTCTAACGCTTCTCTGGAATAGGAAATGATACTTGATTTCTTAATATAATCATCAACACTAAGAGGTGAGAAGAATTTGGCAGTTCCATTGGTTGGTAATACATGGTTTGGACCAGCGAAATAATCACCTAATGGTTCACTGCTATAGCTACCAAGGAAGATTGCACCTGCATTACGAATCTTCGTCATTGTGTTGAATGGGTCCTTTGTTACAATTTCTAGATGTTCAGAAGCGATTTCATTGACTACTTCAATGGCTTCCTCCATCGTTTCCGCTAATAATATGTATCCATAATTATCAAGAGATTTCTGAATAATCTCTTTTCTCGATAGTTTCTTTACGAATTCTTCCACTTCTTTTGAAACCTGTTCTGCAAGTTCTTTGCTTGTTGTCACTAAGATTGCAGATGCAAGTTCATCATGTTCTGCTTGTGATAATAAATCAGCTGCAACGAACCTTGGATTGGCAGTTTCATCTGCTAACACAAGAATCTCACTAGGTCCTGCAATGGAATCGATACTTACATAGCCAAATACTGCCTTTTTTGCTAATGCAACATAGATATTCCCAGGTCCTACAATCTTACATACTTTTTTAATGCTTTCCGTTCCATAAGCAAGTGCACCAATTGCCTGTGCCCCACCTACTTTATATACTTCTGTAACACCCGCTTCTTTTGCTGCTACTAAGGTATTGGGATTTACTTTTCCATCTTTTCCAGGTGGCGTTACCATAACAATTCGTTCTACCCCAGCAACTTGAGCAGGAATAACACACATTAAGACAGAAGAAGGATATGCTGCTTTCCCTCCTGGAACATATACACCAACACTTTCCAAAGCTGTTACTTTTTGTCCTAGTATGGTTCCCTCTGGTGTTGAATCAAACCAGCTATATTGTTTTTGTTTTTCATGATAATCTCGTATATTAACGATTGCTTTGCGAATGACATCTAATAGAGAAGGATCAACAGTAGCATATGCCTCCTCAATTTCTTTCTCAGTCACCTGAATGGTCTCTTTGTTGCTCTCACAACCATCAAAACGTTTCGTATATTCAAAGATGGCTTCGTCCTTTTTTGTTCTGACATCTTGTAAGATTGCATTGACACGACCAGCATATTCTTCATATTGGCTAGGACTTCTTTGTAATAGATTTTCTAGTATATTATTCTTTGATTGTTCATCTACTTTTACAATTCTCATTCCATTCTCTCCTTCTGCATCTTCTATACAAGCTTTTTTTATATTCTACATCGTTTTTCTTTAAAATCATAGCAGAAAATACCTAAAACACCTTCGGATTATTACATAATATCTTTTAATTGGGTAATTAATTGTTGAATTCGCTCATGTTCCATCTTCATACTCACTTGATTTACCACCATACGTGCTGATAATGGACAGATCTCTTCCAACACTTCCAATCCATTTTCTCGTAATGTGGAACCAGTTTCTACAATATCAACAATCACTTCCGATAAGCCAACAATTGGTGCTAATTCGATGGATCCATTCAATTTAATGATTTCAACTGTCTGATGTTTCTTGTTATAAAAATAATCCTTTGCAATGTTTGGGTATTTGGTTGCTACACGAATCAGTTCTCCATGCTGTAACAATTCCTTTGCAGATGCAGGACCAGCAACACACATTCTGCATTTACCAAGTCCAAGATCAATTACTTCATAAAGTTTTCGTCCCTCTTCCATTATAGTATCTTTTCCTACAACACCAATATCAGCAGCACCATATTCTACATAAGTTGGTACATCTGTTGCTTTTGCAAGGAAAAAACGTAATTTTAATTCTTCATTTACAAATATTAGTTTTCTTGAGTCAGGATCTTTCATCTCCTCACAAGTGATCCCAATCTGTTCTAAGATTCCTAATGTTTTTTTCGCTAACCGGCCTTTTGCTAAGGCAAATGTTAAATATCTCATATCCATTCTCCTACTCTATTGAATCAAGTCTGACATCTTCACCACATTTGTAACATTTTCTTTTCGATTGATCACTTGAATGGTCTCCTGGTTTTCCATCATTAATATTCCACCAATACCAATCCGCGATGCGTATTCTTTGTAGTCTTCTACCGTATACCCTGGCTTAACACAAAGCATCTCTATGTTCATTCCATTCTTTCTAAAATATCCTGCTAATGTGATTGCAGATTTCCGAAACTCTTCCTTATACAAGATCAACGTATTATTCTCTGCCAGTTCAATTTCAATCTTTTGTCTGGATAATGCATTCATTAATTGGTCGACTACGATTGCAACTCCAATTGCTGCGGAATCCTTACCAAATTGACATACCAATTTGTCATAACGACCACCTGTAACAATGGCATCACCTGTACCATATGTAAATCCACGGAAAATAACTCCTGTATAATAATTGTATTTGCTCAACATACCAAGGTCAAATGTTACATAATCCCCAAGTCCATACAGATTAAGAATTTCATAAACCTCTTTCAAACGTTCAATGGCTTTTTGTGCTTTCTGATTTGATGTCATCTTCTTCGCATAATTTAGAATCTCTTCATTACCGAACAATTCTGGTAATTTGAACAACACTTCTTTTAAATTATTGTCGATATTTTTATTGGATACCAGTTCTTCCACACCGAATAAATTCTTATCTTCAATAGCCGCCCGTAATTGTTCAATCTCATCTTCTTCAAAACAAGCTTCTTCGACTAATCCTCGGAAGAAATCTACATGTCCAACCTCTAACTGAAATTCTTTCAATCCAACCTTCTTTAAACATTCAATGGACAAGGCAATCATCTGCGCATCTGCATCTACCGATGAGTCATTCACTAGTTCCGCACCTAACTGTGTCGTTTCCTTCAATTTTCCTTGGTAACTACTATTATTGATAAAAGTACTTCCCATATAGCATAGTCGAATCGGAAGATTTTCTTCTCGATAATATTTTGCTACACATCTTGCTATTGCAGGTGTCATATCCGGACGTAATGCCAATGTATTCCCTTCTCGATCAAAGAATTTGTACATCTCTTTGGAAGCAATTGTTCCACGTTCCTTGTTAAATATATCAAAGAATTCAAACGTTGGTGTCTGAATATCTTTAAATCCATATAACTTTAAGATTTCATGCATGCGTTCTTGCAAGATGAGCTTCTTCTCACATTCTCCATTATATATGTCTCGAACACCTTCTGGCGTATGTAATAACTTATCAATCATAATCAAACACCCTTTCTAAACCTGTTCTATCTTACGAATTCTACTCGAATTCAAGTTCCTGTTCTTTCTTGGTTTATACTTTCTTGTATCATACTTTATTGCTTTAAAGTGATAATTCGCTACCTGAGTAAATCTTAGTCTATTATAATCGATACTTTTTATTATGTCAATCACTTTCTTGGTTGCAATTCCATACTTCCTATCCCTGATCCCATTGTATATGAATGTGTACAAACGTGAATTAACAAAAAAACAACGGAAAATCAATACCGTTGTTTTTTTGATGAATCAATTACTTCTATCCAATCATTGTCTCTGGCTATTGATAGGAGCATTCATTCTATTGTATCTTATGAAACTTTTCTGTAATTCTCAACTTGTAAAATCATTTTAAAAATGCAAATGGTTCTTCCGTATCATGAATAAAATGCATTAACATATAAGCACATATGATTGCCACATTTTCTTCCTTTAAGATTCGTTTGCACTCTTCTCGGTCCGCTAAGATCACCTGAATATCTTCTGCTGCTTCCTGGTGTCGATTTGTAGGTTCTCCACTAAGATAACCATAAACAGTTGCACAGGATTCGTCCGTCATACCAATCGTAGTGAAATATGCTTTCTGATATTCCTGACTACAAGGAACAGGGGTGAGTGTTAATCCTGTTTCTTCATACATTTCTCTAACAGCAGCTTGCTGTACGTCTTCTCCTGGTTCTACCAAACCTGCTGGGAATTCATATATGTAATCATTGATGGGATAGCGAAATTGTTTCACAAGTGCTACCTTGTCTTTCTTTTCCCCATATAATCCATAGATTGCAACCCCGTCTGGAGAATTCTTACCTGTAGATATCTTCAAATCTTCTATCTTTTCTGATCGAGAAGCTAGAAAATATGGCGAAATTCTGCCATCTCTATGTTCTGCTTCTAATTCATACAAATTAAGAAAACGATTGGATGTTTGCATTTTTATATGATTTACTTTACTCATGTTGACCTCCCAAAATTGATTCTTACAATGTGAAAAATGATTTTTCCGTCTTGTATCATAATAGTATTCTTCTTCCACGAATAAGTCAATCTTGTTCATTTTTTTCGAGTAAGTATTTGTCGATTTCACCGATTGAGGATAATACGTTGCTGAATTTTTCTTTTACTTTTCTAGTACTTTCTTCATTATGATGCGTCGTATTCGCTGATTCTTCTGCACTTGCATTTACTTCTTCACTAGTAGCAGATAATTGATTGATATTATCAACGATATTGTCATTGGCACTCTTTAAATTTGAGATCATCTGATCCATGATACGAACCTGTTCTACTAATATGCCAACTTGGTGATCAATTGTTTCAAAGCTTTCGGAAGCTTGTACAACGAGAGTATTCTGTCTAGACGTTGCTTCTAAAGAATCATTTACACGTTGTGCCGAATCATGCGCATTCTGTTCCAATTCTCCAATCAACGCTGCGATTTCTTCCGTTGATTTTCTAGTCTGTTCTGCAAGTAAACGGATCTGTTCCGCTACAACAGCAAAGCCTTTGCCTGCTTCTCCTGCTCTTGCACTCTCAATGGATGCATTCAAGGCAAGAAGATTCGTTTGATTGGAGATACCAAAGATTAATTTGGCGATTTCTTTAACTTCCTGCATCTTCCCTTGCAAACGTTCCATAGAATCTGTTACTGATGCATTGGTATCTCCAATGATCATTACCTGATCTTTCATATCCTTTACAACTGCTAAACTATCCGCAACCACTTCTTTTGATTGGCTTGTCGCTTCTAACATTTCTTTTGAAACATGGGATGTTTTCTCAATCGTTTCTTGAATATTTTGTGTCATGAGGGTTTGTTCTTCAATACTTGTTGCAGTCATTTTCGTACTTTCCAAGATTTCATCCATTGCATTCGAAACAAAACGTGATGAATTCTCTAATTCATTCATTTCATCATTAAGGCGTTTTGCTTCTTCATTAACGGTTACAGAAATGTTAAGAACATCCTCTAATATAAGTTTTTGTAAACCTTCTTTATCTTTTGCCGCATGAACTGCATCATGATTGTATTGAACAGAAATTCTTCCTGCTATCATAATAATAATACCTGTTAACCCTGCAATCCCACAAGACATAATAGTCGTTGTCAATTCTTCCGGATATTGTCCCATTACACCGAGCAAGATTCGTATGCTACTTACTAGTGTAATAGCAGAAGTCAATATTGTCAGAAACTTCTTATCAAAATAGAGCAATGTTCCAATTGCAATTGGAAATGCATGCATCACAACAAAGGAATTATTAGCTGTAATCACCAGATAAATATACGCAAAAGTATACATTGCATTTGGAATTACGATTAATTTTCTGTATTGGTTATCTTTTATGTATAACCCCCAACCAATAGCAACACTTATTGCCATTAACACGGATGGAAGAAGGACTTTAATTGGTCGTTCAACAGAACCAGAACCTAATTGCACCATCATCCCTCCAGCAACAATTACAGACATAACGGTTAAGATCAATAAACTAATTTTATTATTGAGCTGGATTCTTTTCTCTTTTGTATCAAATTTTCTTTCTTTTACTGTTACTGTTTTCACGCTTGCGTGTACCTCCATATTTCTTCATAAATAGTACTGAATGCTAATAATAACATTATTATCTACTGATTTCAACTAAACATTTGCTAATTTAACAGATAATAGCCTTGCATCCTATTATTATCACTTCTTTCGTTCAAGACTTTTAAATGTTGTTACTGGTCCCTCTTGGTTTACTCTCACCATGATATTGGCCAGCTGCTCAATCTGAATTTCTTGATTGTTTTCCAACCAAAACAAAACTAATCCAATCTGAGCATGTGCCATATACGTTATAATACACTCCTCTTCTTTTGAAAGATTGTTTGGAGATAACCCTAGATGGGATAAGGCATACGACATCGCATACTGTTTTGCGCACTCTAGTACCTTACGATTTGGTCTCTGAAGAAAGAATAACTCCAATAATACTTTATTGTCTTTATAAAATGCCAACAACTGTTCAACATACATGGGAAGGTCACTCTGTAAAACTCCATTAATAATTTGTTGGATTGCTCGTTGGATCCGTTCAACAAATTGCTGTTCTAATGATTCCAAAAGCTCATAGATATCTTGAAAGTAATAGTAAAACGTCCCTCGGTTTACACCTGCTTTTTTCGTGATTGCCTGAATCGTAATCTTCTCTAAGCGCTCCTCCCGATATAGTTCGATAAATGCTTTTATGATTGCTTGTTTTGTTTCCTCACTGGTATGTTCTGCTTTTCTCGCCATCTTAATTTCCTCCCTTTGCATGAATTAATAGGAATCCTGAATCCAACATTTTTTCAAATATTGTTTGTTTTATTAAGGTGTATTCTACCGTATACTATTCTATGTTGCAACACCATGTTGGATTAATTAGATGTTGGATTGATACAAAACGTTGAAACAACGATCTTCCAATAAAAATCCATTAGAAAGGACAGGTGACTATTATGATAAACAACTCTTCAACAAGTTCCACATCTGGCATAACAATTGAATCCGTAAAGAAATCGTTTGGTAGAAAAACCATCTTATCCGATATCTCACTTAATATCGGACGCGGCATGATCTATGGCTTATTGGGTCCTTCTGGTTGTGGAAAATCTACTTTAGTTAAGATGATCGCTGGAATCAGTAATCCAGACTGTGGTCGAATTACTATATTAGGCAAAGAAATGCCAGATTTTTCATGTATGCAGCAAGTTGGCTATATGGCGCAATCTGCTGCACTCTATCCAACTTTAAGTGCTTATGAGAATCTTGATTTCTTTGGTTCTCTCTATATTCCAAGTCGATCTCTTCGAAAAGAGCGAATCCATGAAGTTGCTTCCCTCGTAAACTTGACCGCTGATCTAAAAAAACCGATATCAGCATTCTCAGGAGGAATGAAACAACGATTGTCTTTAGCAATTACTCTTTTACCAAAACCAGCTGTTTTGTTATTAGATGAACCAACAGTAGGAATTGATCCGCTTCTTCGTCAGGCAATCTGGAAACAGCTACGTCTCTTACGTGATGAAGGTGTTACCATTCTAGTAACCACACATGTAATGGACGAAGTAAATCAATGTGATGAATTAACCATGCTGCGAGAAGGGTCGATCCTAATTTCTGGTTCCGTTAAGTCCATAATAATAGCTGCTGGAACTACAACGATGGAAGAAGCATTTGTACATTTTAGCGAAAAACAAGAGAATGGAGGGTATTCTTATGCGAATTAAAGCAATTACCAAACGAATCATACTACAAATGTTTCATGACAAACGTACGCTGGCTCTGATCTTATTCGCACCGATTCTGGTTCTTACCTTAATCTATTTCATTTTAAATTCAGAGAACAAAGAATACACCATTGGTATCATACAGGCACCAGAAGGTGTTGTTCAAACTTTACAAGATCAAACAGATTATACAATTAATATAAAAGAGATTGCACCTGATGCGATAGAAAACGCACTAAATGAAGAAACGATTGACGCTGCAATTGATGCATCTTCTGATTCTGTTACATTATACTTATTAGGGGTAGATTCCTCCGTTTCTAGCCGAATACAACAACTGGTAAAAAGGGCTTTTGAACAGCAAGTACAAGCACCCGCAAGTCATTCCATGCATTTTGAAATACATTATGAAGTAGGGGATGCAACTAGCAGTCTTTTTGACAAATTCGGTACACAATTAATTGGGATTATCGTATATTTCTTCGTATTCTTGATCGCCGGAATTCAATTCTTATCCGAGCGTACTTCTGGAACACTAGAGAAATTACTATCCACGCCCATGCGACGTTATGAGATCATCATGGGTTATCTTGCAGGATTTGGTATCATAGCAATTTTGCAATCATCCTTGATCACATTTTTTGTTGTTTATGTACTTGGACTTCCTAGTCATGGAAACATCTGGCTTGTCTTACTCATCACCTTACTTACCGCCATACATGCATTAAGCCTAGGTATACTTTTATCGACTATAGCAAACAGTGAGTTTCAGATGGTGCAATTTATTCCCATCATCATCCTTCCTCAGATTTTCCTATGTGGATTATTCCAGATATCTGGTTTATTCAGCAAGTTTGGTTACATCATGCCACTCCACTACACATCACATGCCATGATTGAAGTTATGATGAAAGGAAATGGACTTTCTTCCATCAAGTTTGACCTTCTCTACTTTACTGTTAGCCTCCTCTTCTTTATCTGGCTGAACATGCAGTTACTAAAAAAGCAAAGAAAACTTTAAAAAGATCTTCCAAAACAGGCATCCCAATTACCTGTTTTGGAAGATCTAACTTTACTTATTCTTCATCTTGAAGCGCTTCATATCCATGTTCATTGGTTCGAATCTTAATAACGTCTTCTACATCATAGACAAAAATCTTACCATCACCAATTTTGCCCGTATATAGAGCTTTTTGAATCGTTTCAACGATCACTTTGGTAGGAATTTTGCATATTACTACATCAATCTTTAGTTTTGGCAATAATCTTGTATCAACCGGTGCTCCACGAAAATACGTTTGATGACCTTTTTGCATACCATGACCAAATACATTGGTTACCGTCAAACCAGTGACACCAAGTTTCTCCAATGCATCCTGCAATTCGGTGAATTTGGTTTGATTGGTTATAATCGTAACCTTCGTCATCTTAGAATCTGATTGCTTGTAGTCGACAACTGGTACTGCTTCTGTTTTTGAAACAAGGCTCCTTGGAAGTGAATCTTCTGATTCCATAGAAACTGTTGTAAAATCAGGATATGCAAGATTCCCATGTTCTCCAATATCCAAACCAGCAATTTCTTCTTCTGGTGTAACACGAATACCTATTGTTTTCTTCAAAACCGTCCATATGATAGAAGAAGAAAGGAATACAAAGGCTCCCACAGCCAATATTCCAACGATTTCAATACCTAACAACGTAAATCCACCGCCATAGAACAGTCCATTTTTTGTTGCAAGTGTTGTTACTCCTTCTTTTGCAAAAAGTCCTACAAATATCGTTCCTAATATTCCACAACATAGATGAACAGAAGTCGCACCCACTGGATCATCAATGTGAATTCGATCAAAGAATAATACAGAAAATACAACTACAACACCAACAATTGCACCAATTAACATAGCTACTTCAATCGTGACATACGCACAACTACCTGTGATTCCAACAAGTCCCGCCAGACAACCATTAATCGTCATTCCTAAATCCGGTTTTCCAATGATAATCCATGATGCTATGGTTGATGTAATCACAGCAGCGATTGCAGCTGTATTTGTTGTCATTAAGATATGCATTACATCAGAAGGATTTTGAAAGCTCATTGTAGAACCTGGGTTAAATCCAAACCAACCCAACCATAAAACAAATAAACCAATTACCGCAAGTGACATATTATGACCTGGTATTGCTTTTGCTTTTCCATGTTTATCGTATTTCCCAATTCTTGGTCCCAAAATCCAAGCACCTGATAAAGCAGCCCAGCCACCAACAGAATGAACTACAGTATCACCAGCGAAATCAAGGAAACCAAGCTTTGCTAACCAACCACCTCCCCAAATCCAATGACCAACAATTGGATATACAACTAGTGTTAGAACCAATGAAAACAAAATAAATGAAATGTATTTCACTCGTTCTGCTACAGCACCTGAAACAATTGTTGCAGCCGTTCCACAAAACACAAGTTGAAAAAAGAATTTTCCCCAAAACGGTACATTGGTGGTTAATGTATTATCGTAAAACGATAGATCTACATTACCTAAAACAAATACATGTTGCGTACCTATTAATGGATTATCTCCTCCAAACATCAACCCCCAACCAAGGAACAAAAAACCAAACGAGGAAATAGCAAACACGATAAAATTCTTGGACAAGATATTAACTGTATTCTTTGCTCTTGCAAATCCTGCTTCCACTGCTGCAAATCCTAAATTCATAAAGAAAACAAGAATTGCAGCAAGAAACACCCACATTGTATCAATAATCATCGAATTACCCATAAAAAAGCACCTCCATATGATTAACTCAAACAGCAGTACGATTATGTTCGAATAACTGCAGATTTTGAGCGATTGTACAAAAAAAGAGCAAAGATGTTCGTTCGAACATCTTTGCTCTTTCTTTATAACAACATAGTAACAGACCATTTTCTGATAGTCAATACAAATATGGAATTTTCTTCCTTCTTAGCGCTATCTTTATGCAAATGCATATTCCTACTCATCTATTTATCCTGCTAAATACTTATACACATTTTTAAAGTATGCTTTCTCATAGTAAGGATCGACGCGTACATATCCTTTTTTCTTACCATACTTGAAGTAACCATAGATCTTATCCCCTTTGGTCACGATGCTAATTAACTGTACCTTCTTCCCAGCACCAACTTTGAAAGCCGTTGTCTTATTCCCTACTTTTGTTGTAAAAGTAAGTTTCTTATTCGTAACGAAAGATGAGACAGAACGATCTGGTATCCCACTTTTTACTTTATGTACATGACTCTTTAATGTAACCTTGGTTCCATCAACAATATAGGTGGAATTCCATAAAATTGAAGCAAGTTGATTTGGCTGTGCTTCGCAACGTACAATAATCTTTCCTTCTTTTGCAGAAGTTATTTCACAACCTCTTATTCCTGACTCAACACTCTTAAAATCAACAGCCTCAATTAATTTGTCTTCTTTTAGATACAGCAATTTGTTGATCAACAAAATATCATTATCTGTTTCTTGGCTCAAATTAATAAAAACCTGATCACCACAAGTAACGAATTTCATATTAATTCCATAACCATAGGCTTCCGTATCAGTGGTATACTTCTTTTTTCCATCAATATAGACTTCTCCATATACGTTATCCGGAGAATCCTCCTGTGTGACATGTTTTAACTTTACTTTTTCTTTTACTCCATCTTGATCAAGGTCGATCTTGTAAGTTTTCCCTTCTTTTGCATCCGTAATGGTTTTTGCTTTCGCTGATACAGTGAAGCAAACAGCCAGTGAAAGCATCAAGGTCACCTTTGATACATACTGAAATATTCCTTTCTTTTTCATTTTTTCACCTTTCCTTCTATACGATATGTTTTTGGCTTATGAGCCCTCCATACTATAGAAGATCTTTGTGTCAAATTTACGACATATTATACATATAATGTTAATATTGTGTAAAGATACCTACTCACATTCTTATATATATCTTTCTAATGTTTGATATAATAATGCTGGATTGATTGGTTTTGCAAGATGTTCATTCATACCAACCGATATGGATTTCTGTACATCTTCTTCATAAGCATTGGCTGACATAGCGATAATTGGTACGGATCCTGCGTCCAATCTCTTTAAAGCACGGATTGTCTTCGTAGCTTCAATTCCATCCATAACAGGCATTCGAATATCCATCAATATGGCACTATAAAAGGATTCCTTTGATGCATTGAAATCATTCACGGCAATTTGTCCATTTAATGCTTGTGTTACAACAAACCCAACTTTTTCAAGAAGTCTTGTTGCAATTTCCACATTCAATGGATGATCCTCAACAAGAAGAATATGCTTCCCTTCCCAAGAAGTTTTTGCATATACCTCATGAGAGGAATCCTTCTTCTTTTCAGATTTCTCAATGTTACTACGGGTAAACATAAGATGTACTGTTACTTTGGTACCAATATTCTTTTGGCTTTCAATTGTTATGGATCCTCCCATTAATTCTACTAGACTCTTAGCAATACTTAAGCCTAGTCCACTGCCTTTTAGATTTGCCGAATATTGGTTATCTTCCTGTTCAAAGGACTGAAATACATGTTCTAAAAACTCCTGGGACATACCAATTCCATTGTCCTCAACAATAAAATCTGTAGAAATTAATTTATCATCTATAATTGAGTTAGTTGTATAATAAGAAATCTTTCCACCTTCTGGAGTGAATTTCACAGCATTGGACAATATATTAAAGAACACTTGATCCATACGAAGTTTGTCTGCCATAAAGTAATGCTGTTAATCCAATAATTGCATTCAATGGCGTTCGAATATCGTGACTCATACGAGCAAGAAAATCACTCTTTGAATGATTCGCTTTACTTGCCTCATCTAATGCTTGTTTTAATTGTATTTCCTGTTGTTTCTTTTTACTGATATCTTGTGCCAACGTGATTTGATATAAATCACCTTCTTCACTACTTTTTACGAATATTACTTGTGTCTGTATCCATCGAACAACTCCATCATCACCAACTTGTCTATGTTCTAGTTCAACCTTTTTTTGACCTCTTTCATAAGCCTTCAACAAGTTTTCACGGGAGAATGTATCCATAAAGATCTGTCGCTCTTCTAGTGGGATTGTCAAAGCCCCTGAAGAAAGAAAATCATCAAATACATCTGACTCATTACGATCGGACACATGATAATTTATATAATTTAATTTCTTATATTGATTTTTTGTAAGGTTAACCGAAATCACCATTGGGATTAAGCTGAATAATGCTGTATAAATTCGTTCTAAATCTTCTTGTAAACTCATACTTGTACCTCATTTCCCACAACTCGTTATGCTCGCATCATTTGCTATGTAACTACATTTTTTTAGATGAATCCTACATCTTCCAAGCTTTCATTGTGATTATTTGATACCTTTATCATAGCATAATACAAGAAGATTTTCCATGATTATCCGTTTTTCTACAAGCGAATTTTTATTCATATTCCTTCACTTTCTTAAAAAGTTGTGTACGGCTACTAATCTCTAATTTGCGATAGATATTTAGAATATGTTTCTTAATCGTAAATGTACTGATCATCATATCATCACTAATCTGATAATTGTCTTTCCCCGCTAACATATTCTTTAATACCTGTGTTTCTCTAGGCGTCAATCCAAAACGATCTACTACTTCACTTACTGTATATTTTATTTCTATTCCTGCCATTACTTCACTGCTTAGCCGGAGAGCAAGATGCTCTTTCAACATATTACAAACGGATAATTCATCATAATCAAAATCCGGTTTCCCCATAAAACGATACAGATTGATTACTCCAACCTGTTTCGCTTCATAAACAAGTAACATATGCAATCCATATTGGAATTGGTTCCGTCGATACATCGAATTATGACTTTTTTTATTCTCCAATTGTTCCGTCATATAATCAGAATCTCGATATACTAAATTAATCTTCTTTTCCAGAAGCGACTGATCAATTCCTAGTTCTTCACTTGTTGTATGTTCCTTTGCATGATACTGCAGAGAAGAACATAAGGTATAGTTTTCTTCTGCTTCATTATACAGATACAGATCTGCTGCATCAAAATCAACAAACATACGCATTCCTTCAAATAAACGGTTTGCCATGTCTCCTACTTGATGTGTTGCATAGATTTTCAATATAATATCACTGATAACAGCTAATTTTCCATACCATGATTCACTCACTATACTCACCATTTCCTTTCTATCGTTCTGCGATTTTGTCCAAGACACAAATTACCATGTGAATATTCTTTTCACATGGTACTCCTAATAGAGAAAAAAAAAATCTCAGCAAGGGTGGTTCTCCTCACTGAGATATCTCTTTTATACGAAATGCTAACATCAAACGGAACTTATCGTCAAATGTGCCAATCTCGTTCTCTATTATCTTTTTAATTTTATTTAGTTGGTAATTAACCGTATTACGATGCAGATTTTCTTCCTCTGCAATTCGCTGAATGCTTCCATCACTGGTAATATATCGCTTTAGCAACTGGATATAATTCGTATCATGCTCTTTATCGTAATCTTCTAGCATACCTAATGTCGCCTTATAATACTCTTGTAAAATCATTGTTTCTTCCACACAGATTAGTATTTTACGACTATCTAGTTTGTCATAAACCAAATACTTGTGATCTGTATTTTGTGATAAAGTCATTACTCGTATTGCTCGATCGTAACTTCTCTTTAATAAGTAAATCGTATCAACATTAGGTCCAATTCCAACATATAAATCAATACCTTTATTATGACACATCTGAACGACATTTTCAATTACAAATTCTATACGGTTACTGTCGCACCCGATGCAGATCATATAAATCTGTTCTTTCTCTTGGAAATAACTAAGCTGTCCGGCTAGAATCTCTATATTCTCTTGAATAATGTGATATAGTTTACTTCTTGCAGAATCATCTTCCCGCTCTATCAATCTTACGGCAACAACACAGTATTGCGCTTCTCGTCGGAAACCATATTTTTCAATTATACAAATCTGATTCTCATCCATATGGGATGAGTGGAGCAAGTTTCTAAATGCATCTGCAACTTGCTCCTCTTTCTGTTCCTCCCTAATAATCTGATTACAAAAGTCTCTGGTGATGTCAACGAGCCTTGTCTTCCATGGAACTTCTAGTACTGGAAATTTTCGATCGTTCGCATACTCTAAAACTTCACATGGTACTTGATCAATGTATGGACCAACATTTACAACAAGTCCTGCTGCTTGCTTCTCTTCTATTTTCTTGACAAAAGGAAGTAACCACTCCTTCCCATTGGATGCAATTCCAGTAGTAAAGATTAACTCTCCACCATGCAGAAAATTACCAACTTCAATTTCTTCTATGGTATGTACCCATTGTACAACGGTATTCATTCCATCCTCACCAGCTAACACACGCATTCCATATAGATAATCTGCATTTTGACATAATTTTTGAAGGTCTAATGCCATATTGCAACACTCCTAACGATTAGGATAACTTAATTGGTATATATTCCTTTATCAATTGAACACATTTGTCTCTTCCAATTCGTTCACTATTCAAGACCAGATCATAATTGATTGGGTTTGTCCAATCCTTTCCGCCAGTATAGTACTTGTAATAATTACTTCTATATTTGTCTGTTTTCTTAATCAGTTGGTTCGCTCTCTCTTCAGTAACGTTCATCTTATTCATAATAGAAGTAACACAGGCGTACCTTGGTGCTTCTATGTAGACACTTATTACATTCCCATACTTTCGTAATACATGATCGGCACATTTTCCAACAATGATACAAGATTCCGTCTTAGCAAGATTCCGAATAATCTCTGCCTGAATATTAAAAAGATTTGTATCCGATACGAAATCCTTTTCAGTAGGTTCAACAACCGTACTAAATGGGACAGCTTTTAGTAGATTGGTCAGATAAGAACCTCTTAGTTTTTCGTCCACCGTTACAAATTCGCTCTCATCAATTCCACTCATCTGGGATGCCATGGTAAGAATCTGTCGTTCATAACATGGAATCTGCAATTCTTCTGCTAGTTTCGTTGCAATCTCTTTGCCACCGCTTCCAAATCCTCTCGCAATCGTGATTACATAATTCTTCATTGCAATCCCTCCTTACTTGCTTATTCCGCATCCGCTTTCAATACTGCATTTAACATGACCGTTGCACCATCGGTACAATGTTTTGGTGATGAGTATTCTGGTTCACAATGAGATAAACCATCTTTTGATTGTACAAAGATCATCGTAGTTGGTAGCATGTATGCTGCGAATTGTGCATCATGCCCTGCTCCAGAGTGAATGTATTGATGTTTTACACCTACTTCTTCTGCTGCTGCTTTTACATAAGATACAAGCTTCTTATCCCAGTAAACGGTATCACGATTCCATGCTTTTGTTACTTCACATATACAGCCATTCCATTCCCGATCTGCTACACTCTTAACGATTGCAAGAACTTTTTCAAGTACCTTTGGATCTTCATGTCTCGCATCGATGGAGAAATCAAAGAAATCAGGTACACATGTATGGACACATGGATGACATACAACTTCACCTGTTGTATATACCAGGTCCGTAACACCTAACTTATCGATTTCTTCATGTAAGTAACATAAAGCCATGGACGCTGCATAGAACGCATCTCTTCTCTTTGGCATAGGAAATGTTCCAGCATGAACCGTTTGTCCATAGAATTTTACACGGTAATTGAACATTCCAAGTACACAGTCAACTACACCTACGGTATTTCCAGCATCTTCAAGAATTGGTCCTTGTTCAATATGCGTTTCGAACATGTATTGATAATTTTCAGGAGAGATTCGATACTTCTTATCCCCTTTAAAGCCTGATTTTTCAAGTGCTTCTCCAAATGTTTTTGTTGGATCTAGGATACTTGCTGATTTCATCATATCTTCGTATTTGAATTTCACACGAATGTCTTCTGGAATATAATCATAGCAAACAATTCCGGAACACATCATTGCTGGTGGATACAGAGAACCTTCTTCATTCGTCCAAATCATCGCTGTTAATGGATGCTTATGTGGTATCTTTTGTTCTGCAACCGTTTCTAGTACTTCCATAGCAGACATAACACCTAAGATACCATCATAGTTACCACCATTCTTAACAGAATCCACATGGGAACCCATTACAATACGTTTTGCTTTTGGATCACTACCTGGAAGTGTTGCATACATGTTGGCTACATCATCAATTTCAATAATTGCACCGATTGCTTCCATTCGTTTCTTGAACTCGTTTCTTGCCATTAAAGCTTCTGGCGATAACGAATATCTTGTAATTCCACCATGTCCAGCGTCTCCAAATTGTGAAAATGTTTTGATCTTATCTGTCATTCTTTCTAAACTACATGTATACATAATAATCACCGTTCCCTTTCTAATTGAGCTTTTATAATCTTGTATGTACTTGATTTTGATTATGTTATTTATTATTCTCTACATTCCTGTTGCAAAACTGTTTATTTGACCTTCCTCACTCTAGCTCCCATTGAAATCGCATCCACTGGACAAACTGTGGTACAAAGGTGACAGCCCACACATTTCTTTGCATCCATAACTGGTTTTCGATCGTTTCCAGCGGATAATGCCTGGTGTCCACCATCGTAACAAGAAACAACACAACGATCACAGCCAATGCAGCGTTTCCGATCAAACTTAGGATAACAAATGCTGTCACGATCAAGGCTTTCGGCTGCTACTACAGTAGGAAGTGCTTTTCCTAGAATTTCATCAATCTTACCCAACTTATGTTCCGCCATATATCGTGATAAACCATCAAGTAAATCATCAATAATCCGATATCCATATTCCATAACCGATGTTGTAATCTGAACGGTTGAACAACCCATTGCAATAAATTCCAACGCATCTCTCCATGTTGTAATACCGCCCATTCCGCTGATTGGAATCTCTTTTAACATCGGGTCTACTTTCATATCATGAATGAAACGAAGGGCAATTGGCTTAACCGCCTTACCAGAATATCCACCTACAGAAGAACTTCCCACTACCTCAGGGGCTGATACGAAGGTATCTAAATTCACATTCATGATACTCTTAATCGTATTAATTGCTGCCAAGCCATCTGCACCCGCTTCCACTGCTGCTCTGGCTGGAACCTCCATATTGGTGATATTCGGTGTCATCTTTGCTAGCACTGGTAATGTGGTTCCTTTCTTCGTCGCTTTGGTATAGAGATGTACCAACTCCGGATTTGTTCCCACATCACTTCCTAAACCAGAGCCACTCATATGAGGACAAGAAAAGTTACATTCAATGATATCTGCTCCAGCTTCTTCTACTAATGTTGCAAGTTTGGTCCATTCTTCCTCCGTTCGTCCCATAATAGAAGCAATAATGATCTTACTTGGGTATTCCTTCTTTAACCGACGGAAGAATCCAAGATTTTCTTCCAGCGTATGATCAGAAATCTGTTCAATATTCTTAAAACCAACGAACTTTTCACCTTCCTTCTCAATCTGTGAAAACCGTGGAGAAACTTCTTTAGGAACAAACATGCCTACTGTCTTAAATGCAACACCAGCAAATCCCATATCAAATGCTTTCGCAACCATTTCATAATTACTACCAACCACTGATGAAGATAAGAAAAATGGATTCTCACATGTTACACCACAGATTTGTGTTGTCAGGTCAATTTTCTGCATGTCCTCCTGAACTGGCAACAACTTTGTAGCTTTCATAATCTCGTCAATTGCAACAGGATGATCATATTGCGATCTCACACAGGCACTCATACATGCTTTCTCTTCACATGTTTCACAAGTGGATTCTTCTGTAATCTGTGCTCTGGCACCTTGCATGTTCTCAAAGCGAAGTGCGCGGATTACTCTAGCTGGATCAAGTTGCTTTCTACATGCCTTTGTACAAGTTGGGTCTTCACAAAGAAAGCAAGCATTTGTTAATGTACTAATTTTTCTGTCTATTACTACCATACGGATCGCCTCCATTCATCTTTCTACCATCATTTTTATCAATTGTTTATTCGTCATTAAAATCCTGGTATATATCCCTTTATTGATATTCCCTTTGATCTAGTTAATTTGCTTTACGAACTCGTTTCACATACTTGCCTGCTCCTACTTCACCAACAAATTCACCATTGTCATATACAAGGTTTCCTCGTAAATAGGTCTGTACCGGATATCCATGTAATTGCTTTCCTTCCCAAATGGTATGATCATAATCAGAATGCATATTCTCAACATGAATGGTGAAATCTTTGTCTTTATCATAAATCACGATATCTGCATCTTTTCCAATTGCAAGAGAACCTTTCTCTGTACAACCAAAGATTCTTGCTGGATTTGTAGAACATAACTCAACAACTCTTTCAAACGAAATCTTTCCTGCATTGGCTGCATCAAGCATATATGGATACATGTTTTCAATACCTGCACAACCATTCGGAATTTTTGTAAAATTATCTTTTCCCCAATCCTTTTCAAAACTTTGGAATGGACAATGATCAGTTGCTATGGTATCGATAAATCCAGCTTTCAAAGCTTCCCATAATGCATCTTGGCTCTCTTGCCCTTTCATTGGAGGGGAACATACGAAATTCCTACCATCTTCTCTCTTGTATACATCACAAGTAAATTCCAGATATTGTGGACAAGTTTCTACATAAACCTCATGCCCTGCCTTCTTTGCATCAATACAAGCCTCCAATCCTTCTTTATCTGCCATATGTACAAGATAGATTGGTGCATCAAGATGCGTTGCCCAGTGCACAGCTCTCTTATCTGCTTCTGCTTCCACAAACTCTGGTCTACTTAGGTAATGGTACCAGGCACTTGTTTTGCCTTCTGCCAGGAATTTTTCTATATTTAAGTCAATTAAATCTGGATTCTCTGCATGAACATTAATCATAGCACCGAGTTCTTTCGCTCGAAGTAGCAGTCTTGCTAACGTTCCATCATCAACCATCATATTTTCTTTTTTGTATACTAAAAAGCATTTGAAGCTTGTGATTCCTTCTTCTACTGCCTTTTCCATCTCTTCAAGAATCGTACCTTCATTCAGATCGGTAATACAACAGTGAAACGCATAATCAACGCATGCCTCTTTTTCCAAAATTGCTTTCTTCGAATTCACCAATCCTAAGATGGTTTCTCCTTTGTGCTGCACTGGATAATCAAATACGGTGGTAACTCCACCACAAGCAGCGGCTCTTGTTCCTGATAAGTAACTATCTGCAGAAACTGTTCCACCAAATGGCATTGCCAAATGGGTATGCACATCCAGTGCACCAGGTAGCACTAACTTTCCCGTAGCATCTACTACTTGATTCGCTTCCATCGGTAAGTCCTTTCCTATTGCTACAATCTTCCCTGCATCTACTGCTACATCTGCCACAAAACTTTCTTTTGCTGTAACAACCGTTCCATTCTTTATTAGCAAATCCATATTTCATCCATCCCTTCTGTTTCATTATCTTTTAGGTAATTCCTTACCTTCTATTTTCTTAGATCCTGGGATCAATCCATGGATTGACCCCAACTAAATATCACAACCACATACGCGTTCCATACATTCAAGTATGAAGTTTGAGTTATTCTCTATTTTGTAAATGTATCTAGCTTATAAACTAAGACAAGACCTGATCTTTGATATACTTGGGATACTTCTAACAGATCCATACCGCCTGCATTCGCTGCGATCAAGTTTGCTAACCATGTAACACCAAAGTCTACTGTTCCATTGCTTACTGCCGTTGTTTCACTGATATCTCCACCACCAGAAACAACATCGACGTTTAGACCAACTTCCTTATAGTAACCTTTTTCTAATGCTACATAGTAACCCATGAACTGTGCTTGTGGAAGCCACTTTAATTGAATTGTTACATCTGTTTTTTCCAGATCACCGAATTTTCCGTCCGTAGAAGAAGCTGCTGCTTCCCAATAAGAAGTGTCTCTCACATCATCTAAGGTAAGTTTGCTTAATTTGTCTGCTGCTGTCGCGTCATCAAGTTGTATGTATTGTTGCGCTAACTGTAATGTCTGTTGCATTGCTGCTTCATCCATTTTACCAAGCTCTGTAACTGCACTTCCTTGCATGTCTGTCTCAACTAGTTTCTTTACTTCACTTGCCATATAAGCTTGATGATCTGGTGAAACAGAGGAACCGTATTTGTAAACGATTTCTGCTGCTTCTTCCGGATTTTCACACGCATACTTCCAACCTTGCATCGATGCATAGATGAACGCTTTTACTGTGTTTGGATTTGCCATTGCAAATGCTTTTGTACAGAAGATATTATCCTCTAACATAGCAACTCCTTCCTCATTCATATCAATGGTTCCAACGGTATTTCCGTAATTATATCCGCCATCATAACTATTCTTCACAAGTCCTAATTCATTAAATGTCATTGCAGAAGCTAAACTGATGGAATCATCATCAAAACCGTCCATATCAAATGCCTGGCTAAGATAGGTAATTGGTTGTCCGTACTTTGTTAGTAACGCCTGAATCTCATATTCATTACCAAGTCCCCAGTTTCCTACTTTTCCTTCGGAAGCCGCTTGTTTAATAATCTCTTCATTGGACATCACTCCTGCCTCACTCGTGTCAGCTGCTGTCGTTCCTTCTGGTGACGTTGTTGTAGCCTCTGTTGTTTGGTTCGTCTGGTTCGTTTTCGTTGTCTCTTTCTTACTACTACAACCATTCATAGAAGCCATTGTTAATACTGCTACCATAAGTATTGCACTCATTTTTTTTGTTCTGCATCTTCTCATATCTCTCATATCATCACCATGTCCTTTCATCAAATTAACTAGTTTCATTTAGGTCTCAAAGCTTGAAATTACTCTATATTCAGCCAGTAACACTCTCGTAATCTTCATTACGATCTTCTGTTTCTTAGCAAAATACCCTCAAAGATCATCAATATACAATACATACTAATACCAATGATACAGGCGACTGCTATATAGGCCCAAGCGGTTGCATATTGTGCGATAACAATATTCTCTCGAATCTGCCTTCCAACACCTGTTATATATTCTGCAAAATATTCACTAACAATAGCACTAATTACACTGGAAGGAACACCTACACGAAGTGCGGTAAATATATAGGGTACACTGTTCGGTAATCGCAGTTTCAAGAATACGATTCTTCGTTTTGCTGCATATGATTTCATCAAATCAAGGGAAAATACCGGAAGATCATTCAGACCTCGATACGCATTTACACTCATTGTGGCAATGGAAACGATCATTACGACCAAAATCTTTGCAACCATACTTCGTACACTTGCATCCTTGCTGACATCTTTTGTCCAATTGGTCATTACAGGTGCTAATGCAACGATTGGAATCGCATTGAATGCAGCCACGATTGATAATCCGCCTGCACCCCATTTGGGAAATACCGTTGCAATCACGGCGATCAGATATCCAATCAAGGAACCAATTGTTAAACCAATTACTGCTACCAATACCGTCGATTTTACATTGGTTATAATCTTTGGAATATTATCTCCGATGATCTGATTGATCTGGCTCGGTAGTGGCAATGTAAATGTATCCGTGTGAAGAAGCTTATGTAATACCTGGGTTTGCCACAATATGAATATGAATAGTCCTAATGCCACTGGTAAGATCACGCTTAGAAAGGGTTGTACTTTCGGGTTCGTAATAAAACGAACAAACACATTCTTTTTTCTCTTTATCATACAATTGCCTCCTTTCTTAGGCTTTGCTTCTATGTTTTCGGCTTTGACGGAATTGTCGCATCTGCGGAGAAACTAATTTTTCAATAAATCCCATTAACACACTGCTTAGTATTCCAATGATGGCACTGAAGAAAACGATTTGCCAGAATACGTATATACTCATGGCATGTTTTAGTGATTGGGATAACATACAGCCAAGCCCTCCATCCCCTTGCAACGTATCCACCAAGATGGAAGCGGTAATTGCCATTGGTGCAGAAATCTTTAATCCCGTAAAAAAGTAAGGTATGCAAGAAGGAATCAACACCTTTTTATAGATAGTCCATTTATTCGCTGCGTAAGAATACATTAGTTCATATTTTTCTTTGGAAACGGAATTCAATCCTGCTAACGTATTCGTCGCAACTGGATAAAATGTGAGGATTGCTGCAATCACAATTCGGCTTGTTCCAATATCATGGGTAATTGCCAAAATGATTGGAGCCATACCAATGATGGGAATCATCTGAATAAGCATCAGATAAGGGAAAATGGTCTTTTCCACAAGATTGGATAATTTCATGAGCAGTGCCATTAAGAATCCAAAAACTGAACCGAATAAGAAACCGATCAACGCTCGTTCTAACGTTGCTCCTGCACTTTTCAAAACTATCTGCGTTGCTGTCATATTGTTACTCACCAACTTGCCATCCGTCACAGATCCAACAATCTGTGAAACATGTGGTAGAATATTCTCTGGGGTTCGCTTTGTTTTCTCCATGTTGCTCGCACCTATTTCCCAAAGGACAACCAACACAAGAAACCATACCATCATGATCAGGGGTTTTGATGAGAGAATCTTCTTTGCTTTACTCATAGGCTCCCTCCTTCAAAACTGTTTCTTACTTTGGCTACAAGATCCGTAAAATGCTGCGATTCTTTCATACGAATATTTCGTGGTCTTTCTAAATCGATATCAACAACTGCTGATAATCTGCCTGGGTGTGGAGACAAGACACAGACTTTATCTGACAGATAAACTGCTTCCTGAATGTTATGGGTTACGAAGATAACGGTTTTATTCGTCTCTCTCCACATCTTTAGTAAATCATCATGTAATTTTTCTTTTGTAAATTCATCTAATGCGGAGAACGGTTCGTCCATCAGCAGAATGTTGGGTTTGATACCAAATGCTCTTGCAATACCTACTCTTTGTTGCATACCACCACTTAATTGTTTCGGATAATGATCCGCGAATTTTGTAAGTCCAACCAATTCCAACATCTTATCTGCCTGTTTGGATCGTTCCTCTTTACTCCAGTACATGATTTCTAAAGGAAGCTCTACATTCTTTTTAACGGTTCTCCATTCGAACAATACGGGACTTTGGAATACGATTCCGAACTTTTGTTGCAAACGGATTTCTTTTGGGGTCATCCCACTAATTCTGACTTTTCCTGTAGTTGGTTCTAATAGATCTGCAATGGTACGAAGTAATGTAGTTTTACCACATCCAGAAGGACCAAGAAGAGAGATGAATTCACCTTTGTGTATAGCAAGGTTAATGTGATTCAAGGCCTGTACATCATTGCCACTGTTATCTTTGAAGGACATACACACATCATCAATCTTAATCTCAATTTCCTTCTTCCATTCTTCTTTTAACATCTCACTCATATCGACTCCTCCTGTACTATGTAATATGCGAATACACGTGCAAGCATGGTATTGGCATCATTACTTGCGTAAATGACAAAATGCGTGACAAAGAGATTTCTTGATGACCTCTTTGTCACGCATTTTTTGTTCCTACTATTTAATTAATAACTCAAACTTCCTTACTAAAACGAACTTACTTCAATTAATACAAACATGAACTTATCTCATATAATTAAATGAAATGTAGACTTTTGATATCCTAACCAGATAATATTACTTATCGGATCTTCTACTGGTATAACTCCTTGTACAATCGGATACAATCGTCTTTTGTCACTTCTTTTCGTGTATTAGCTGGGCTTCCACTTGCTATAGCATCGGTTGCCATCTTATCAATGGAACTTTCATATGTCTTCTGATCAATTCCATATTCCTTTAACGTTGGAATCTTACAGATTGCACAGATTTTCTCCAATTGATCCACAAACTTTGCTGCTGCAATTTTATCGGAATCTTCTTTCGTTGCCACTTCTGTTGCTCTTGCCAATACGGCAAGTCGCTCTGAAACTTCACTTGCTGCAAATGTCATGCATTTGGATAATAACATCGCATTGGACATTCCATGAGGTACATGAAATAGTGCACCGATTGGTCTGCTCATCCCGTGGACAAGTGTAACACTTGCATTGTTGATACAGATTCCCGCTTCTAAAGCAGCAATTGCCATCTCCTGTCTGGCTTCTGTATTCGTTCTGTCTTGATAAGCGATTGGCAAGAATCGAACAATTCTCTTAACTGCTGACACTGCCAAGGTATCTGTCATTACTGTGGCTTTTTTAGACGTATATGCCTCAACCGCATGGGTTAGTGCATCTAATCCTGTTGCTGCTGTTACTTCTTCTGGAGCCGTCATACCAAAGGAATAATCGAGGATTGCTAATTCTGGTATGAGATAGTCTCCTTTCAGTAACATCTTAATATCTTTTTTCGAATCGGTTATGATTGTAAACTTAGTTGCTTCCGATCCGGTTCCTGCTGTGGTGGGAATTGCTACAACAGGTGGTATCTTATTGGGAATTTCTTTGCCGTTATAATCTGCAATTTTTCCTGGATTCGTAATCATCGCACCAATTGCTTTTGCTGAATCAAGTGGACTTCCTCCTCCAATACCGATTAGGAAATCACATTGATTCTCTGTATAGGCAAGGATTCCTGCATCGATCATTTGATCATTCGGTTCTCCTGTAATTCCATCGAATACGATATATTCTACCGCTATTTCTTTCAGCATGTCCTGTAACATCTTCATCATCTCTGATTTTGCAACATGTTTTCCTGTAACGATTAATGCTTTCTTTCCATAGGATTTGATGTAAAGTTTTGCTTCATTCAGTGCTCCCTGTCCCATTACAATATGAGATGGAACTGTAAATTGTGCCATTATCTCACCTGCTTTCGTTGTTACTTATACTATTTTTCTATAAATATTCTTCATCAACAACCTGTAATACTTCCGCCATCTTTTTCATCTCATCTCGTAATTGTTCCTCTGTAATGATCAAAGGTGGATTTACAAAGAGCATATTTTCATGAGAGTACGTCATAAATCCTTTTGCTTTTAATTTTCCAACAATGCTTCCCATGATTCCTTGTGGATCTTTTCCGTAAGCAACCAACGGTTCTTTCGTTTTCTTGTCTTTCACAAGTTCGATTGCGGAGAATAAACCAATATATCGAACATCGCCTACACATTTGTATGTTTCTTTCATTTCTTCTAGGATTTCTCCTAATACTTTGCCAACTTTATTTACATTCTCCAGAATACTTGCTTTCGTATAATAATTCACACAAGCGACTCCGGCTGCACATGCAAGTGGGTGACCACTATAGGTAAGTCCACAGGATAACAGATGTTCATCAAAATACTCTGCAATCTTCTTACTAACAGCAACGCCGCCTAATTGAACATATCCACAGGTAACTCCTTTTGCAAAACTAACTAAATCTGGTTTTACATCGAAATTCTCGAATGCGAACATCTTACCGGTTCTGCCCCAGCCTGCCATTACTTCATCGCAGATCATTACGATGTTGTATTTGTCACATAACGCTCTTACTCCTGGTAAATATCCTTTTGGAGGAATAATAACTCCATTCGATCCAGTGATTGTTTCCATTACGATCGCTGCAATACTATCTGCGCCTTCATAGTTAATCTGTTCTTCTAATTTTGTTAAGTAAAATGTTGTAGCAGCCTCTTCTGATGGAAAATCAATGGCTTCCCGATAGATATAGGGATCAAAGAATTTTACAAACCCAGGAATACCAGGTTCCAATGGAAACCTTCTTGGTTCACCAGTAAGATTACCTGCTCCAAAGGAAGAACCGTGATAACTTCTATATCTACTTAACACTTTATTCTTTCCTGTATACATTCTAGCAATCTTAATTGCATTCTCATTGGCATCTGCACCAGCATTGGTAAAAAATACTTTTCCGAAATTATCAGGAAGAAGATCAACAATCATCTTCGC
This sequence comes from Anaerosporobacter faecicola, assembly GCF_012070565.1. Taxonomy (GTDB): domain Bacteria; phylum Bacillota; class Clostridia; order Lachnospirales; family Lachnospiraceae; genus Anaerosporobacter; species Anaerosporobacter faecicola. The sequence continues at coordinate 67,768 of NZ_JAAQRO010000009.1, read as the reverse complement.
TAAGGTTGCTCTAGATTCTACTGCATAGGAAGGAGCTAAGTAACAGTACTGATCAACTTGCTTCTTGATTGCATCTGCAATATCTTCATCCCCAAACCCTACATTCAGATTGACTAACTGTGCTGACATATCTGTATAGCGGTTGCCATCATAATCATACATGTATATTCCTTCTGCTTTTTCTATTGGAATTGGATTTGTATACTTTTGTTTGCTCCAAGATTGTAATACGTATTTCTTTGATAATTCTTTTACTTCTTCTCCTGTCATATCCATCTCTCCTTTGCTTTTGTTTGTGCACTAGCACATGTTGTTATGTAAAAAAAGGTCATACAATGCACTTTATTCTTTGTCTTTGTGCTGCAACACATATGTTGTTGTGTTTGATGTATTATTTATATCTCGAATTCCTTTCTTCTACAATCACAAAAAAAGAGTAACATTCTACTTCTTTTGTATACCTTTACTACTCCTTTTTGTTCTCTCTTTCCGATGGAATTACATAAGAATTCTCCAAATAGTTTGGATTTATAGTAAAAAAGACTACATCCTTCTGGTATCCAAAAGGAGTAGTCTTTATTCATATTCCGTCTTTTTGTTATGTATTAATTCTTACAACTCATCTTCTCGTCCGCTCTTAAATCTTGTAGTACATCATCAAGAATGGATATTGTATATTGAGTTTGGGATATATTCACCTTGTAATACCCATTTTTATAAGGCAAATAATAGAATCGACTCGTTCGTCTTGCCACTTTCCCTTTTCTCATAGCTGCCTCTATATCTGAAAGTTTAATCACTTTATGAAAGCATAACTTTCGGATAACTAAACGATCTGGAAACCTTGTCAACTTCCAAGAACGATAATAGATGGTGGTTCCCATACATAAAATAATCATAATACCTGACACAATGTACAACCACAGCAGTACCATCCGATCTTCTTCTGTCTCAACCATATACGGGATAAGAAAAGAAATTATGATTAAGCAAACCAACAAAAAGATAGCAAATCCAGTAAACAATATAGAAAATGTTGCCTCCATCTTAGCAACAAGAAAATGTTGTCCTTGTTCTTTCTTGCGTTTTTCTTGTTGTTTTTCCTCATATTTAGCTGTAATCTTTCGAGCAAGGGCATTTGTAAAACTAATATTCATATAATATTCTCCTCCAAATGGTAAACATAATACAATTGTTTCAATCACTTTAAAACAGCTAAGTCCGTTCGTTCATACTTATTATGGCCTTGTAACTGTTTTTTATATGTCCAACATTGGATCGCCTCTTTCAATGTTCGTTTCTCATTATGGATTCCATCGTTATCTGCAAAGAAATCTCGAATATAGGTGTTATATTCAAATTGCGGATCAATGGTTGTTTTTCCATTTTTCTTCTCCTGTAGAATCTGCTTATATGCCATAATGGCATCGCGATATGTTTTCCCTGTATTCGCTTTAACCATTTCTGAAAAGCAACGTTAAATGTAAAACTTTTTCCGATATGTTCCTTAAAGAATACTCGATGTTTTTCAGAGCAAACAAAATTAGGTTCGATTCTGGTATCTTCCAAAATGTCTCCTGTTATTCTATTTGCTTCTTTGGCTTTTGCTTCCAGTTTTTTTGTCCCTTCCTTCATAGATCTGGCTTTCTCTATGATTTTTCCAGTCTCAAGGAAATACGCAATCCTGTCTGTTATCTCAATCTTCCCGCCAGAAGTGGGTAAACCATTCATTCTACAAAAGTCTACTAATTCTTCTTTTCGATAATAAAAACTACGAAATGTTGTTTGATCTAGTTGTTTACTAAGTATTGGTCGTTCCATAACGAATCCCCCCCTCATTAATAACAATTTCTCATTACGTTACAACAAGAGACTGTCTGTGCATTAACTGTTGCTCATTCATCTTTATGCTCTCAGCATCTTTCTTTTTCCAATGTTCTGCTGCTTTCTTATAATCCATACGACAGCCTCCCTTATATCTCTACCCTAAATTCTTAAATAAAATGTATGATTCAAAAATATCATATGTTCCTTGCTTCAAACATGTTTCTAGAATATGATTATTTTCTGTAAAAGAGTATATCATGTTCCTAAAAATATATCTAGTTGTATCCATAATACCACTCCGATCTTATCTTAATTCAATATATTTTCCCACCAAAAAACACGCCTTTTCCTAGTTATTCATAAACATGTTGGACCCTAAGATTTCTCTGACTTGTGTTAAGAATAACCTTCTTGTATCCCATCTGTTGAATTGAAGCTTGGATTAGCATGGAAAGCAACTTCGTTCCATATCCAAAAACAGTTACATACTTCTCCATGAGAAGCTATGTAACTGTTTTGCATTTCCTTACTTTTTTATCAAATATACATACTGTTGATCCGTTGACAATTCAGGTTGAAATACAAGGGAAAGTTCATGAAACTCCTTTATTTCTTCTGGTGATTTCACATTATTTTCTGCCATAAAGCGAACCATCTCTCCACGAGCCATCTTTGCTAAGGTACTTTTTTGAACAATTTTTTCACCTTTCATTTCCCCGAATACACAAGTTATAAAATGATCCTCGACAGATAAATGACGTTCAATACATGTGGAATATTCTTTCGAAGCAAGATTAATTACCACTCGATCTTCATCGAATACTTCATGATATAGTTTATCCGACCAAAATTGGTAGAGTCCTTTGCTTTCCCCTATGTTTGCCTTTGCTTGCATCTCTAAGCGGTAAGGTGTAACCCCATCAAATGGTTTAAGAACACCATAAAACCCAGACAGGATTCTAAGATTTTTCTCCACATAATGGATCGCCTCCTCTGAAAATACACCTGGTGCCATATGCTGATATTGCAGTCCTTCGTATGCAAGAAGTGCTGGTGTCAAATTCTTATACAGATCCATATTCTGAAACCGTGTATAATTAAGTTCTGCTAGTTGGTCATTGCAAGCCCATAAACTTTTCGCTTCATCAAACGATAGCTGTTTCAACCATTTCATTATTAATTCAGTCTCACGAATATATACCGGCAATTCTTGTATCCCACATTCATCTGCACGATTATTCATCTTCTTAGCAGGTGAGATAATAATCCTCATTATTGTAACTCCTCAAGCATCTCTTGCGGATTCTGTGCTGCTTTTACCTTACCAAAAACTTTCATGATCATACCAGTTTCATCAATCAAGTACGTGGTTCGAACAACACCCATCGTCTTCTTTCCATACATATTCTTCTCTTGCCACACATCGTAAGATTTGATTGCTTCTAAGTCTGGATCTGCTAATAATAGAAATGATAATCCAAACTTCTCTTCAAATTTCTTATGTGATGCCACGCTGTCTTTACTAATTCCTATAACTACTGCATCTTTCTCCATAAATTGAGGATATAATTCTGAAAATCCACAAGCTTGTTTTGTACAACCAGGTGTATTATCCTTCGGATAAAAATATAGAATAATCTTCTTACCTCGAAATTCTTCTAACGAATGTATTTGTCCATTTTGATCTGGTAATGTAAATTCAGGTGCTTTCATTCCAACTTCTAACATATTCATCGATCCTTTCTTACTAAATCCATTATCATATTTGTAAAGTCCTGTTTCATGTAAACATAAACTGATTAACTTCGAACTATACTTTCATCATAACGGATAGATAAAAAATTTTCAAGAAATAATTATAGGAATTATTATTATTATTATATTTCCAATAAAGTCCATTGGTGGTACTTTGTCTATATAATTAAATTTGTTGATTTTTAAAAGCCATCATCATTGTATAAGTAAGACTCAACTTATTCTCTTCATCTTCGGGTATATCTTCTCTATTGAACCATTCTGCCTCTGCTAATTCGTTCGTATCCAATGCAATCTGGTTATCGCCATCTAAATCAGCAAAGAACCCAATGAGTAAACTGCTTGAGAATCCCCATGGTTGATTATTATAGTAGCGAATATTCTTTACCTTTAACCCCACTTCTTCCATAATTTCTCTTCGTACCGTATCCTCTAAGGTCTCTCCTATTTCGCAAAAACCTGCAATTAATGCATATTTTTTGAAACTTCTATTGGCGTATTTCGTCATTAAGATTTTATCCTCATGAATAACTCCAACAATAATTGCTGGACAGATCTTCGGATAATCCGTAAATCCGCAATTTGGACATCGCACAGCCCGTTCTGTGGTACTTAAATCCATAGGTGTGCCACAACAACCACAGAATTGATTACTTCGATACCAATTATATAGATGATTTGCTGTAATACCAGCAAATCCAAGCCATTTTGGGGTAAAGTTTCGAAGTACACTTAACGCATGATAAGCAAACGTAGTCTCATCCGATATTTCATTTTCTTTCATATTCGTAAAATCATTGTTTATATAAGTCTTACCTGCAAAATCTTTCAGTAGAAAGATTGCCTGGTCATCAATCGAAAATAGGTAAATCGTTTCTTGCTTTTCAAATTGTTTTAATGCTCCTATATCTTGTCTTGTAGGAACTGTCCAATTCTGTTCTTTTTTTACTAATAAAATTTTGCCTGATTGAAATACGAATACATGATCCGTATTCTTTTGTTCTTTTGTCAAATATGTATTATTATATATATGTGGTTCAATATTTTGTATCATCTTTTCTCCATTCTACTAGACAAGTGCGTTTTTCCCTTTATTCATACAGCATCCTTCTAGATTAACTATATTTATCCGTTATTTTTCTGTTCCTTTCTATAACAACGTCTTAAGAATTATTAACCAACCTATTCCGTTGTTACACATCACTCACTATATAAGAAACCCATAAAAACCAATCCTATCTACTAGAATTGACCTCTATGGGTTATTCATTCTCCATAAATCCTACAAGTAAATTACTTATTGAGAGATTTTCTTTGTTCTTTCTGAATCCGTCCCAATGTTTTTGTGTCTTTGTTGTACTTTACCAACTCCAATTTTCTTCTCTCCATAAAAGAAATTACTCTTACCTTTTTTCTCTTCAAGTAATTGTTTCATTCTTTCCATATCTTTCATCGCCATACTAAAGTTCTCCATTCAGTCTTCACTAGTTATTTTCCTTTGCTTGAATATACGCAAGATTCTTCAGCAGATTTAATTATAACAAAATCCATAGGAATCTTACCGATAATCCATTAACAATATACATTTCTCTATTAGTATAACATACTTTGTCAAATGTAAGATACATTTAATAAGAAATATTGTATGAAAAAGAAAAAGCACACCACGAAAAATGTGCTAGACTTATTTCCCAATCTTTACGAAAATGATTCCCCCCCATCAAATACTCTTCTCCAATTTTCACAACCACTAATGCATGTGTTAATGGAGTATATTTATCAGAAATTCGATTTTCATCAATCTGTATAATATCGAGCAATTCATTACCTTTTAAATCTTTTATTATCATATAATCCTCCTATATCAAAGATTTCTCCTATCCCATTTTTGCACTTGCACTCCAAGCAAAAAACCGTTTACTTTCTATAATAAATTATTGTCAATATAATTCATATAGTCTTTTCTGATAACGTTATCCATATTTTCCTTATACCAATCAAAGGATTCCTTCAATCCCTCACGAAGTGCCTGGGTTTCTGGCATTAATTCATTTTGTTTTGTGACATCTAAATAGTATTCATAATTATAAAAGCTAAAGTAGTTTCTTTGGTCGATTTCATCATACACATTAACAAATTCCGCCGTCTTTCCTACCACTTCATAACATAAGGTAACCCATTCTTTTATTGTAACAGCCTCTTTATTACCTACATTATAGATATGACATTCTGGTCTTTGTTCCAATAAAAGATCTATAAACCTGCACAAATCTTGAACATGAAAAAATTGAAGCTTCATGGAGCCGTCTTTAGGTAAATAAAACTTTCTATCTTTAATTACACAGTCAAATACAAACCCTTCGCGATATATATTATTCATTGGTCCATACAAATACGGTGGACGAACAACATAAGCATTGGGAACACGATCCAACAGTACCTTCTCGGCTTCTATTTTATCGGTTCCATATTTTCCCCAATATTTATTTTCTGCTAAACTCGTTTCTTCTTTAAACGGTTGTACCTCATATTCAGGATATACTGCACTTGAACTTATCAAAATATAGTCTTTATAATCCCCCAACGCCTTCAACAAGAGTTCAATCTCCTTTGCTGAATAACCATTATCAATAACAAGATCAAAATAATAGTCTCGTAATTTGTCGCCAATATCATATCGATCAGCTTGAATTAATTTAACTCCTTTGGATTGTACCTTCGTATTTCTGTTAAGAACATATACTTCATCTCCTCTTTTAACATAATACTCTGCAATATATCTAGAAACAAACACGGTTCCTCCGGTAACTAATATTTTTTTCATGTCATTCCCCTTCCATAATTCAAATGTGTCATTATTCTTTATTTTACCATTAATTTTGCTCTTTAACTACTTAAATTCTTTTTTATAATACCCCTGTTGCTTCCTAAACCATCAATACAACCAATGTTACAATCACTACAAGTTCTAATACAATAAGTCCATATTAGCAAAACATAAACAAAACCAGGAGACAATGCAAAGGTATTACACCTTGACATTACCTCCTGGTTTCGTTTTTACATACATTCTTTTGCGCCTTGATGTATGATATCTATCATACTGTTTTGTGCTAAGATACACAAGGTAGCATCCTATATCTTCTGGTTTATTATAATTCTGCACTCTGAATCAACGTCTTGGTAATACTCTGAACTTTCGAATAACCAGCCACCACATTTTCTACCTTGTCATTCATATTTTCAATATTGGCTGATACTTCTTCCATTGCAGCAGAGGTTGCCTCCGCGTTATTATGAATAGACTTGATATCTTGTAATGTATTGTTTAACAACTCCTCTAGCTTAGATGTTTTTTCCTCTACATCCTGTGACTTCGTCATAATTCGATTGGTGTTATCTGATATCCGATTCAAAGATTGGTCAACTACGTCAACACTTGTTACACACTCATTTACCGCAAGTTTTCCATTTTGTATTTCCGTTTGTAGCACCTGTGTTTTATCATTGATTGAATCTAATATTTTGTGAATCTGCTCCGTGAACTCACGAGAATTCTCTGATAAAACACGAATTTCTGTCGCTACAACTGCAAACCCACGTCCCTGCTCTCCTGCTCTCGCTGCTTCTATCGAAGCATTTAAGGACAATAGATTCGTCTTTGAAGTAATGCAGTCTAAGGTTCCCAAAATCTCAACAATCTTTTCATTATTTTCAGAAAGAATCCTCATCTCTGTAACTGTGTGGTCCATCTGTTTACTGAGTTCAGTCATTTTGTCTACAAGCTGTTTCATTGAGGTCCTGCCAGATATAACTGTATCATTGGTTTCTGACGATGTTGATGCCATTTCCTTCATGGCCTGTTTTACTACAACGGTCTTCTCAAACCCTTCTTCCATCATATTCTCAATGGTATCTGTTGCACTAACCTCTTCCACAGTCATACCTGTAACTTCCCTAGAAGAAGACGCAATTAGTTCAGATATCTGTCTTGTATCATATATATTGTGGCTAATTACCTTGCTTGATTCTCCAAGAACCTGTACCGAAGTCTGAATCTCGCCTAATAATCTCTCCGCCTGATCTCTGGCAGTTTTGCTCTCCTCATATGTCTTCTCAAGGTTCTTATTTACTTCATGTGATAAATGGCACATTGCACCAAATACGAACATACCACTAATTACGTAGACCAAACTCATCCACATCGTATCTGGTGTCCATGTGTTGTTCATATTCTCATGGTATTTCAAATAAAAATAAACTATACAAATCATACTTATGCCACACTGTAAAAATATAGGCTTTACATCCTCGTAAATCAAAATCATAAAAATAGCCAGGAAAAACATCAAAAAGTTTGTTGTACAAGGAATGATACTCATACACATGATACTAAGCCCAGAAAAGACAATAACCATTCCATACATCATGACTCTTCCATTATGTATTTTCCAACACAAAAAACTAACAATTGCAGTCAAAACAAGACCTGCTGCACCCAAAGTCAAGATGTTTTTAATTCCTGAAAAGAAACCATTTACAATACATCTTAATAAAACACTGGCAAATAGAGAAATACATAATATACGATTTTTTCTTCTAATAATTGAGTTATAGTCCATATAGAACCTCCAGTCTCTTTGTCAAATGAAAAGCATAAACTAATTTGTTTTACTATAATACATCACATTTTTTATTTATATTTTATCAAAATTACGACCTATCTTCAAGAAAATCTCAGCTTATGTAGGCCACCTTTTAAATAAAAACAAAAGCTCAATGAACTGATATCACCGAGCTTTTCTATATGATTTTACGCTTTCTATTCCTTGTATCTCTCCATAAGTTCTGTAACTAATGAAATCTAAGACTGGAACAGCAAAGTCCCTTATTTAAAGAATTTATTTATAGAATTTCTTTATGCTATTTCTTTATGTAATTTATTCCTAAAATAAAGGGCAAATCCGCCTAGCACTACAAAGATACCAACCTTTGTAATCATAACTGGTAATGGCATTTCTACATGTGATAGCATCTGTATGATGGATTGCGATATTACAATAATTCCTACCACGACACATAATTCTAGTATTATATCGTAAATAATTGCACCCAACGGATTTCTTTTCTTCAAAAGATATAAACTGATAAAGATCAATGGGCTCACAATCGCCATATCGATCACATAGGTAATTTCTGTTGTGTACACACCAATCGAAGAAAGTGTTGTATTATTCAGAACAGCAGGGATGATATCCGGTAACCAAGCAACAAACAAAGAACCTCCTAATATATACAAGAAGATTGTCATACTAATACGAACTTTTGGGACTTTCTTCAAGGAGATTGCTCTTGTATAGATAAAGGTCTTAAATAAGGATATGCCAAACAGAACGGCATACACCAAGAATAATTGATTATATGTCACTCCAAAACAGATGCTGGCAGCATAATAGGTTATTACCCCATAAATGGATGCCATTTTTAGCCGATTCAATGTGCAGTCATTTTTGTAAAATTGTATGTAGCTTACTACGAGAATCGGAATCACAAGCAACAAAATGATCCAATCTGTACCAATGTTAATGGGTGCTTTCAAATATGTGTCGTTTGCATAAATCCCGTATCCATACATCTCCACTGTATGACCGTATTGATTGGTAAACACCCATTTGTGATCAAAATTCATAGATAAGATTCCCGTAATGGAAGTGATTAGTAATAAAACAATTGTGATAATAACTGATCGATCAATTCTCTTTTGCATATTAATTCCTCCTCTAACCGAAAAAGGTAACATATTACCTTATTTAAATATTAAGTAATATGTTACCTTTTGTCAATGTATATTTTCTTTTTTTAAGAATTTCATTTCGTTTTTTGTTGTTCCAACTTTTCTACTAAATTATTATTTTCGGACGAACAAGTTAATGGACGAACATCTAGTCCATCTAAATAGTTTTCTCCCCATTTACACATTGAATCTAATATTGGAGTAATACTCTTTCCAAAATCACTTAGTGAGTATTCTACTTTTGGAGGTACAACCGGATAGACAGTACGAATAACGAGATTATCTGCCTCCAACTCTCGTAATTGTTGTGTCAACATCTTTGAAGTTGCTTGTGGAATAAGCTTGCTGATTTCATTAAAACGTAAAGTGCTATCTATTAGATGCCATAAAATAAGTGCTTTATATTTTCCTCCGATCAAATTCAGAGTGGCTTCTATTGGACAACTAAAAGTGCTTGGACATTTCATATTTTTCTCCTTAATTAACAGTATCTTTTTGGGTAGTATATGACAAAAAAGTGCGTTCTTGTCTTTTCTAAAGTAACTGCTAAAATTATAGCATAGGCCGGTTGAGTTATCAAGAATGACTACATAGATTATTTAAAGCCTATAGAAAGGAAGAAAAGACATGGAATTAATAAACATTTTAAAGGAACGTAGTTCTGTTCGTAACTATGCTGAAAAAAAGGTAGAGCCTGAAAAGTTAGAGAAAATATTGGAAGCTGCCCATGTAGCCCCAACTGCTGCAAACCTTCAACCAATTCATCTGATTGCTGTTCAAAGCAAAGAGGGACTAGATAAGATTGGCAAAGCAGCTAATATTTATGGAGCACCTTTGGCAATTATTGTTTGTGCGGATCATAACAAAGCATGGGTTCGTCCTTTTGACAACAAGCAGACTGGCGATATTGATGCCTCTATTCTAACTGACCACATGATGCTGCAAGCTACGGAACTAGGCTTAGGTTCTGTCTGGGTTTGCTATTTCAAACCTGATGTACTAAGTAAAGAGTTCAATTTGCCAGAGAACTTGGAACCTATCAACATTCTTGTTCTTGGTTATTCAAACGAAGGATGCGTTGATACTACTCGTTTTGACAGAGCACGCATTCCTATGGAACAGCTCGTTTCATATGAAAATTTATAACCTAATTAACACATAACAAATTAAAAAATAAGGCCTATTCAGGTTTGTTCCTATCGCTTAACGATAGGACCTGAATAGGCCTTTATTTTCAATCTTTTGTTTACTTCTTAGTATTCACTTTTGACAGCAAGACCACCATCTCCACATGCGCAGTCATAGGAAACAAATCAAATGGCCTCATCTTTTCCACCCTATACTTCCCATTCTTTGTTAAATACTCCAGATCACGTGCTAACGTATCTGGTCCACAAGAGATATAGACGATTCGGTCTGGTGATAAGGTGAGTACGGAAGATAAAAATCGTTCATCACTGCCTGACCGTGGTGGATCCATGAAAACGACATCGACCTTCTCGTTGTTATTTGCTAAATCCAACATGAAGTCACCTGCGTCCCCTTGGTAGAATGCAATATTTTCAATGCCATTGATCTTCGCATTACGAATTCCATCTTTAACCGCTTCCTTATTCAATTCCACACCAATAACCTTCTTCGCTTCTCTGCTAGCAAGTATACCAATGGTTCCTATTCCGCAATATGCATCTAGTACCGTTTCCTTTTGGGATAATTGTGCATATTGGATTGCTTCCCTATAGAGGTTTTCCGTTTGTACAGAATTGATCTGATAGAAACTTTGAGGGGAAATTCGAAACCGTGCTCCACACAACACATCTTCGATGTATCCTTTCCCGTACAGCACTTGCTCCCGTTTATCAAGTACCATGCTGGTTCGTTTGTCATTAATATTCTGGACAATCGTCGTTATCTCAGGATGAATCTTTCGCAGTGCCTTAACAAAATTATTTTTCGATGGGAACATGACCGTAGAAGTTACTAAGACAACCAAGATTTGTCCTGTTATGTGACCTCTTCTAATCAAGATGTGTCTCATCAATCCCTGCCTTGTATCCTCATTGTAGATTGATAATTTAAAGGAAGGAAGCAGTTTCGTTATTGTCTGAATGATCTTACCAGCCTCTTCATTTTCAATATAACATGTACTTACTGGTAAGACATGATGGGTTCCTTCTTCGTATATTCCTGCTATAATCTCTCCATCTTTTCCTTTGTGAAGTACTGCATGAACTTTATTGCGATAATAATACGGATCATCCATTCCCTTGATTGGACTTACTTTACCATATTTCTGAAGCAACTCCTCCATTTGGTTTTGCTTCTTTTCTAACTGTTTTTCATAGGAGAGATCAAGATATTGACAACCGCCACACTTTTCAAAGATTGGACATTTACTTGCATTTTTATTTGCTTTACTTGCTTTTTGGGTTTTACTAATCTTACTTGTATTGCCTGTTTTATCTATGTTGCTTGTCTTACTTTTATCATATTTATTACTGGTTTTTCTATCCTTTGATTGCTTCATGCTATCAACTTTCGTTGCTTTACGAAACGTTTTATCGTTCCTATTATTATCGTTATTCTTCTTTTTTTCTCTATACGTTCTATTCTTAGAATTGTTCATCTTACTACCCTTTCCCATAAATGACTTTATTGAAATATATGTAAATCGTTCCTTGACGATAATCAACAATCTTCGTATGTCATTATAGAATAGAAGTAAACAAGAAACAAGAATAAATATTTCCTTACACTCCTTACTTACACCATAATTTAATGACAATTATCTAATATGTAGTATATCTTCTTTTCCAAATCATATCCTTTTAATTAATCTCCATTCTAGCCCTCATTCCTATAAAGTATTATGAGCGAGTGCGCATCCCTCGAAGGGTTTCTATACAAGGAAAGTCGGAGGACTTTCCTTGTATGATTAGGGTGTCAAAAGCCCTTAGTAAAACTTTCTTTCGTTAATTTGCACAAACACTAGCTAATCTCATGTAATACAGGACATAGTTTGATGAGCAACTGTATGAAGTCGTTGGTACTTTGGCTCTGTACTTTAGAGCCTTATGTACCACTACGAACTTCATCCAAGCGAGAGCGTGTTGCGATTGAACTATGTCCTGTATTACATGTTAAACAAACTTAAATTGTGCAAATTGACTGACCTCAAAATAAATAAGGGCTTTTGACACCCGAACCCTTGTATAGAAAAAAAGCGGTTCCGCAAATGCGAAAACCGCTTCATTTTTATCACTATTATACCTCTGTTTTCCATAATCCATGAAGATTACAGTATGCATAAGCTGCTAATGCCTTATCACCATCAGCAATTTGGAATTTTACCACTGGTTGTGCATCACTTGATAAAAACTGATATTGTCCACCTTTTTGTGTTTCTAAGATCACAGTCGTTATGGAATGTTCTTCTGACATGGGATGGGTAACACTTCCTACATTCACTGTAATAGTATTACCACTGCAAGTAACCACAGGAAGATGCTTTTCAGAAGCTGCATCTACTGAATTTGGTACAATCTCCTTAGCATCTGCTAGATATGTGGGATCTGTAAAACAATTACATACAGGTATTACAAGTGCTTCATTACTACATTTATAAAATTTGATCAATCTATCATTCCCTTTCCTTTCGAGTTTCTACATAGTTAGTGTTTCTAATCTCAAAAAAACTATTCGATTTGTTCCACTCTTAAGGTTAGAAGAATGCGGAAAGATAGAAAAAAAATGCAAATAGATTTCGATTATGCTTTTCACATTACCTATGTAATTCAATCACGAAACCTTTGGTATATCCCTCAATTTTCGTATCGATAAACAATCTTCCCTGATGCATTGCAACAATTTTTCTTGTAATTGCCAATCCTAAGCCGCTTCCCCCCTTATTGGTTCTCGATTCGCTCCCACATATAAAAGGTTTGCACAACTCCTCCAGTAGAGAAGGATCAATAACATCTCCTTGATCTGCAATCACAATCTTCACTTTCCATTGAAGTGCTTCCACCTTTACTCCAATCTCTGTTCCAGGGTTATTATGTTTATATGCATTAACAAGCAGATTATTGATAGCACGGGACAGTTCGACAGAATCAATCTCACATAATATCGGCTCTTCTGGTATTGCAATTGCAACCTGCATTTGACGATTCTCAAATTCCTGATAGCTTTCTGCTAACAGGTTTCGAACCAATGTACTGATATCACACGTCTGAAGTTGTAATTGATACGTATCTGTCTCTAATTTGGAGTACTGAAAAAGGGTGTTAATTAATTCATCTGTCTGTTTCGCTTTCTCATAGATGATATGTATACTCTCCTCATACTCTTCCTCTTTTACCTTGTTGTCTTTTAACGCTCTGGCAAACCCCATAATCGAAGTGATTGGTGTTTTCAGATCGTGCGTTATATTCGCATAGAGAAGATTTTTTTCGTTGATCTGTTTCTTTGTTTCTTCGGTAATGATTCGGCTTAGAATTCGATAGAATACTACTGCAACTACAAGAAATATCCCAATCGAGAGAACAATGTAGCAGCCAAATGCCATATTCATTTTTATTGAATTCTCTGGCAATACTAAGAATACATAATCATCAAAGAAACTATCCACAATCGATTCTAAAACTGCAATTAGAAAGGAAAATAGTAAAAAATAACGAATGATTTGTTTTTTTAATTTATTCATGTTTCTCCAATCGATACCCCAATCCCCGTATGGTTGTTATGTAATCTCCCCCTAGTTTCTCCCTTAATCGACTTATTATGACTCGTATAGAGTTATCGTCCATAACATAGTCATCTCCCCAGGCATTCTCATAGATCTGTTCTTTGGTAAATACTCTTCCCGGATTCTCCATAAACATCTTTAGTACCATATATTCCACCTTAGTCAAAGGGATCACTTCATTCTTTTTGTACAACACACACTCTTTCAGATGTAATACCACTTCCCCAACTGTAATGGTATCCTCTGCTTCCTTCCCGCCCATAGATTGTATTCTTCTCAGCCGAGCCTTTACTTTGGCTGCTACCTCCAACGGTTCAAAAGGTTTTGTTATATAGTCATCCGCTCCAAGTTCTAATCCAAGTACTCGATCTGATAGATCAACTTTAGCAGAAATCACCATGATTGGTACGTCCATTGTCCTGCGCACTCTTTTGATCAAATCAAATCCATTTAGCTTTGGCATCATAATATCAATGATTGCTAGATCAATGGTATAATTTTTTAATATCATATATGCCATCTCTCCATCATACGCTTCGTATACGGTTACACCCTCTTTTTCAATATACATCCGTAACAGCTTAATTATCTCTTTTTCATCATCTGCAATCAAAATATTCGCCATCGCTAAAACGCCCCTTATCCTTAGATTTTATTGTGATAACGTATATAACCGTTCATGAACCTTACGTTCTAACAACTCCAGAAATTAAACATTTGCCAGTAGATTAGAAATCCACATATATAGCAACTCATAAGTGCTATCCTTATCCTTAATAATGTTTTTCTCATGGTTATCTGTTCTTTCTTGCAACAGTATACTTTATAAATTGTCAGCACGATTGTCATTACGATTAAGACCATCAATATACTACATTGTATCACAACTGGAATACATTGCACACTACCATTATCCAAAGGACATAAGATCAGGTTATAAAAGATTATTCCGATCACAATATTACTCAATACTAGCAGGGTATCCATCGTCTTTTGTTTTGGTTGTTTTGTTTGCTTTGGTTTCTTTGATTGCTTCATATTTAATTCATCGGAATTGCATTCTTTTACTTTTCCTTCTTCCTTATGGTGTTTCTTCCAACCAATCATTTGAAAAAGTGTTTTACCAACACGTATCAGGATTAGAAGAATCGATAAAAACACAAACAAAAGAAAAATTACAAGCGAACCAACTTTTAAGCCAAATGTTATCGTATTTTCTTTCACTACATCCGCCGTATACATCTGTAATGTCGTTGTTCCAGTATCATTTTCCGTTTCATACATTAAATAACGCCAGCCATTTTCATTATCCATAATGTACTGATGCTCTGCGACTTTCGTTAATGTACCTTGACCAATGGTAAGCTTATAAACATCTTGCTCTTTTGTTTTTGATAAAGGCAAAAGACTTCCCATGTATTTGTAAATCCTACTAAATCCTTTCTCAAAGGAACGACAAGAGGTATAAATTCCGCTCAAATCCTTACTCGCTGTGGTTCCTGCTTTCTTTACTCGCTCACTATTACTGTAATCTCCAAATATCAAGGATAAGACTCCATAATTAAACGCCGTCTCCGAACTTTCGTTGGTCATAACAACAACGCCTAGCCCAGAATTTGGTTCAAACATTAGGATCGAACTACATCCATTGGTATTCCCACTATGCCCCATAATATCAACGGTATATTGAAGTGTCCATATTCCATGACAATTTCTTGGAATATCGGAATCTCCATAAAAACTCGTTGGTTGTTTCATCAAAGCAAGTGTCTCTTTGTTCTGAAACAATACACAATCTTCTCCTTCGGCTGGAACTAATGCCTTAGCAAATGTCAGAAAATCATTCCTTGTTCCTGTTACCGACCCAGATGGGTAAAGCAGAATATAGCGAATATCTTCCCCATAGTTCTCATAACTCTCCTGCGTTATGGAGTAACACGTTAAATGTTTTCTCTGTTCCATGACCCATTGATTATCCGAGCAGTCAATACTGATGGAAGTATGTTCCATACCTAAAGGTTTTAAAATATTTTGTTGTACATAAGTAACATAATCTTCTCCGCTCACTCTCTGAACAATAAAAGCAGCTAATGCTGTACTCCAGTTGGAATATGCCGTTACCGTACCTGGTTTATAGATCTGAGGTGGTTCTGTCTCTCTCAATGCTTGTTCCAAATCAATGATCTTACTGTGTTCTTTCACCTCTACATCATAGGTTGTTTCCTGCCATCCCGCCGTATGATTCATCAAGTCCAGCATGGTTATTGGCTCTTTATAGGATATCTTTTTTAGAAAGCCATCTGGTAAGTACTCTCTGATATCACACGTCAAACTTAATGCATTCTTCTCATACAATTGCATGACACTAACCCAAACCATTAATTTACTTACGGATCCCCATTCATAAACGGTATTCTCATCCACCTTTTCTTTTGCTTCCAGATTGGCATATCCATATTGCGTCTCATACAACGTATCCTCCTGTTGAAATACGGCTAACGAAACGGAAGCGCATCCTTCCTTCCGTTCCTCTATAAAACGGTCAATCTCCGTGGGTAAATCCTTATAGTCGATGCCTGAAGGCGTTACTTGCTCCCCATCTGAATTGGCACCATCCTTATGTACTTCAGAAGCCATTTTTTGAGAACTTTTCTCATTGGGTATAGCACTAGCATTTGCAGAAATCGGCTGCACCATCGTTAAAATACCAATACCTATTATTGCAATGATCTGCTTAACATTTTTCTTTTTCATCCACATAACCTCCTGTTATGTAGACGATTATACAGGAAGTTCCTTACTAGAATAATGGAGAAACATTAACGGAATATTATTTTATTACCAAAATGCAAAATCCGTTTTATTCTTAAATCTATTCGCTCTTTCTTATTCTAAAACATTCGCAATCCTCATTATCACGCTACTTGCTCATGTTTTGCGGGTCAACTAGAATTGCTACTCTTCGTTTTCTACGAAACTCTTATTAAGATCCTCAAAGCTGCGAAATGGTACTGCAGAGTCTTCACGTTCATATTCAACTAATTTTTCTTCGCAGTTATCGATACAATATATTTCATTATCCATGACTATATATTCCTTAAATGTCGTTCTAAGTACATCTATATCATACCCTAGATTAATAGGATAACTATATACCGACTGTAATTCTGTTATATATGTCAGTTCTTCACTTAATTTGTAATATTCATAATTTATTGAACCCAATTCACCAAATTGACTAATGGAATACCGTAGAACTTCACCATTTTGATTGGTATATTGTTTTACTTCATTACCTTCTGTACTTGCTAAATCGATTGTACCTATATGTGAACGTATACATAAAGGATCTTCCTCATTACCTAGAGCCATATTCGTTAACCCATTACTTAACTTGTCCATATAATCCTTGATTTTATCTTGTACTTCTTCATAACGAAAACCTTTTTCCTCATCGTTTTCATCATTTTCTTTGTTATCTACCTCTACTGTATCCGCTTCGTTTTCTTGGTTATCTACTTCTATTGCATCCTCTTCTTTTCCCGAAGAATTAACGGATCGATTACTCGTAGTAATATCCTTATTCGCAGTACAACCCGTGCTTCCCAGTATCATGCACAGTACCATTCCTATTAATGCAATTTTCTTCATGTCGTATACCTCACCCTCTGTATTATAAAATAGAAATTTCGTATAAACATGCTCTAGCTATCACGTCCGACTTGCCAAGTCCTGATTCAGCATCTCCAGATAATGGACGAAGACTCCATTATGTGTAGAAATCTCATAGCAAGGTTCTAGTTCTTCATAACGAAAGCTCTTTCGACCACCTTGTTCCGCACGCTCCCAGAACGTAAGAAGTTCTTGGAATCGAAGGTAATAGAAATAATCTTTGTTGGAATAGTAAAGCAACAGGAATGCAACTCCTCCCTGTTGTTCAAACTCCTTCATAAATTGGATTTGATGAGCATGTATATTCTGTAAAGGAAACGTATCTGTTGCGCATTCTTTCGCATCAAAACAGATTGGAATTCCCTGTACGGCTCCTATGTAATCCACTGTACTCTTTTGGTCAAAATATGCTAAAGTAATATGTCTAGTTGTCTTATCTATATTAATTGGTTTTATAGGCGTTGGAATCTTCTGAATCAGTGCAAGATGATTAGCTCGATACTTCTCATTGGTTAAATTGATCAATTCTTCTAGCGTAGATCCTCGAAGTCCTCTGGAGTTCCACGATGGCATAGATGTGCTTCCTTTCTTTAATAAGAATTCTTATCTTGTCATTATACGAAAATTTGTTCGGTTTTTCAACTGCTGATTTTCAAATTATATAAAACAATTATTTGTTTCAAAACTTCGTCATTCCATTTCGAATCCCATAAATATTGGATTTACACAGATTAATCAAATTCGTCTTTGGAAAGCACACGCTTGCCAAACTTCTCCACAAAATAAAATTTTCAGCTCTCATTTCAATTCAAATTTATTCTCAAAGAACAATAAACAGTTTCAACTTACAAAGAAGACCGATACTGTTCTAAAATTTCTTGTACAATTCCTTTTCCACAAGGATGAATTTCCTCATATTCTACAAGAAATCGATTGTTAAAATCCACTCGATTTCCTTGTTCATTTTCTCTTTTTTCAAAATCATCTATATTTATAAACTGACTGATATCTTTAACCAAAAGAACCACCTCATTTACCATAGTACTATCATTATATTCTTGGCAAATTCGATGGTTCCTAAACATATTAGCGATTATTATATGTATATATATGTCGATTACGTAATTTATCCACCACGCTTGCACCGGAAGCGGTCGGTATGTAACTATCCATGACATAATCTTTACTTACTTTTTTGGGAGTATTGTTCTCTCTTGGCTGTAGATTCGCAAATAAATCTTCTAACCTTCTCTCATCCATGTCAATTCCCTCTTTCTTGTAGTATCAGCATAACATACTTGGAATATAGTGCTTCAAATGATTTTACATAGGCGTAAATCAATTCTCCAATTTTAATATCATATAGTGGCCCAAGTTTTACCACAATATAGACATAGGGATCTTTGGTATACTCGTGAAAGGCTGCTAACCGATATTGAATATGAATGGTGTCCTCCACCTTTAAGATTCCATACTTATCTAATTCATATGCTATCTTTTTCACTCGTCCAGTCGTCAACGTAACCTCATGATCAAGATATTCCTTATACTCTTTCTTGGTAAATGCCTGTATTACAACATCATCATGTTTTTCTGACAATGGTAATAAAATACGGTCTAAGATACCAACATATTCCTTGTAGGGTAAACGATCATCCACATATCCCTGATGGTATAGATACTGGACAATTTCATCCAATGCACCTAACTGTTTGCATATGCTGCTAACCATATCTGTATTTGTTTCCAACGCCGCTAATCCGTCGTTGCTGACGATTCGTTCTAGTTCCACACCACCCTTTCCAATATTTTTTATGCGATATTGTTGAATGATAATTTGGTAGATTATGATAGACATAATTAGGAATATCAGAAAGTTCACAAGAAAGATATATTGTCTTTGATCAATACCGAAAATATTCCTCTGATACGTCTTAAGAAATTTCTCATAGTTGTAATTATAGTACAAAGCAAACAGCAAAAATACGATCGCCCAGTACACATATTGGGTATATTGCCTTTTCTTATCTGCTTTGATCATGAATCTAGAAAGATCAATCTCAAAGTTGATCGCCATGAAGATCCCTAGTACAAGAACGCATGCCATCATTGCTAGAACCGATGGAAAATATGCAACCTCTATATGATATGCACCAAGAATCACTCCAATCACTAAACCGATCAGTAGAAAAAAGATTTTTCCCCAAATTGAGTGGAGAAACTTTTTTATACCTCTCACATAATCACCTTCTATCATATTTCAAAATACGAAAAAGGCTATGGCGTAGTCATTTATACGTACCATAGTCTCTCCTAGCGGTATATTTAGAGAAAACGCTTTCTATGAATAGATACCTTAACTTGTGTACCATTCATAGAGTTGTTCTCCTTTTATTAGAATGTATCTTGTATATGATCTGGTTTGGCTTATCGAATTGATTTACATATAATACCAATATAGTATATCTCATATTTTACAACATGTACAGTATTATTTCATGAAATAGACATAAAGTTCTATTGCGAGCTTAGCTAAAAATCACGTGTTTCCTCAATGTAGTATATCGTTCCATATAATTCTATACAAAACAGTCTTACAAATCTTTTAATATATTCTCAAACAATTCTGGTCGAGGTGCAATAAATTCCTTATCCGAAAGGTTACTACATGCCCCCTGTAATTTAGGAAAATGTACCCGATAGGCGTGAAGTAATTGATTTCTTAGGCCGTATCGTTGTTTCATCTGTTGATTGGTTGCAGAATCCCCATACTTATAATCACCAATAATGGGATGCCCAATGCTTTGCAGATGAGCACGAATCTGGTGTGTCTTTCCTGTAATCAATTTAACTTCAAGTAATGTATACGATCCATTGGTACGTAAAGGTACATATTCCGTTGCAATGGGATCAGCACCAACCTGTTCCTCCCTTGTGATGGATACTCGATTGGTCTTTTCATCTTTTTTTAGATACCCCTGAATCTTCTGCTTTGTATCCACTTTCCCTTTTACGATACAATGGTAGTATTTATCAATGGTACGATCTTTAAACAGTTGAGCCATTGCCTGTAAACCAGCCAATGTTTTTCCTGCTACAACAATCCCACTTGTATTACGGTCAAGACGATTACATATAGATGGTTTAAAACTTCGAAGTTCCTCTTTTGTAAGTTGTCCCCTTTGAAGCATATAATCAACAATACACTCTACTAAAGAAACGTCATCCTTCTCTGCTTTCTGCGATAACATCCCAACTTCTTTATTAATCAGTAAGATGTTCTCATCTTCATAGAGAACTGCTAGATTAGCATCCACTTTCTGTACTGTCACTTCACCGGTGAATTTGGCAATGGTTTCATCGGATAGAAAGAGCTTAATCTCATCATTCTCTACTACTTTTTCGCTTCCATCTGCCTTTTTCCCATTGAGTGTAATATTCTTTTTGCGTAACATCTTATAGAAAAAGCTCTTTGGAGCCTGGTTCAGATATTTTGCCAATAATTTGTCCAGTCTCTGATTTGCTTCATTTTTTGATACGATTATACTCTGCATTCCTGTCTATCCTCAATATCTTTTTATTTACGAGTTCGGGTGTCTTACTCCCATACTGATTTGTAACACCACTTCTTATAAAAACTGAACGCGGGGATTTGACACCTCGATTAACATTCTACACATTTAATGTTAATAGAAGTTTTTTGATTTCCTCTTTTTGCACAATTTCTTGGTTCTCTGTAATCTGTTCTTTATCCATGTCCTGATTGATGGAATCTTCTTGCGATTCCGTCATTGCTTCTGCTTCCTTCGCTGTATTAGTTGTCAACGTTTTCACACGATGAATATATTTGCTGAAGTCCGTCATAACCTTTACCTCACAGGAATACCCTTGATTTTTCAGGGTTCTAGAAAGATAGGTTTGTATATATGATGTATCCTGTCCTTCTTTTCCTAACAAAGCGATTACATGTCGATCATCAATCGCTGCACAGTCAAGATTCATTACTTTATCTGGTGATGTCAGTACAAGATCAGAAACTAGGATCACCCCTTCTGGTGTTGCTTTACAAACATCAGCGTATCTCTTTTCTTCCATCGTGTGATAAGGTGCGACAACAATATAACCAACAAGCATCTTTGCACCAGGAAGTACCATCAAAACCGCAAGAATCGTGAATACATTATTTCTTGAGTTATCATTTAAAAGATATCCTGCTATGAAGATTGCTGCTGCAATTGCTGCCAGAATAAATGTATGACATAATTGTTTTTTCTTCTTATATGGAATATAACCATGTTTCCCCTTATCCACTCTTTATCCTCCTTAACTAGTCGTTTATTTCTTCTTATGAACATTTCGAATGGCTTTCTTTTTCTTCGGTCTTCCATTCGGTTCTCCATTTTTCTTATTTACTGGACGATTTCCTTTATATCCATTGGATTTTCCATATGCATCCGTATGTTTTGGACGGATCAAGCAATGCTTATCGAATCCAACCAAATCCAGTCTGCCTGCTTTTTGTAACGCTTCATAGACAAGGTCATAGTTCTTTGGATTTCGATACTGGATCAATGCACGTTGCATCGCTTTTTCATGTGGATTTTTCGGTACATATACCTTTTCCATCGTTCGTGGATCTAATTCTGTATAATACATACAAGTAGAAATTGTAGAAGGCGTTGGATAGAAATCCTGTACCTGTTCTGGCATATACCCAAGATCACGTAGATATTCTGCCAACGCGATAGCCTCCTTCAATGTAGAACCTGGATGCGAGGACATCAGATACGGAACAACAAACTGTTTCTTACCCACTTGTTCATTGGTCTTCTTATATGCTTTTATAAAACGCTCATATACACTATTAGAAGGTTTTCCCATTAATTTTAGAACCTGATCGCTGATATGTTCCGGTGCAACTTTCAACTGTCCACTTACATGATTCTCACATAGTTCACGCATAAATGTAGGATCTGGATCATTAATCAGATAATCGAACCGAATTCCAGATCGAATGAATACTTTTTTCACATTTGGTAAATCTCTTAACTTCTTTAACAAGCTTAAATAATCGGAATGATCAATCTTCAAATTCTTACATGGTGTAGGGAATAAACATTGTTTATTCATACAAACCCCCTTTGTTTTCTGCTTTTCACAAGCAGTATGACGGAAGTTCGCTGTTGGACCACCAACATCATTAATATATCCTTTGAAATCTTTGTCCCAGATTAACTGTCTCGCTTCCTGTAAGATCGATTCATGGCTTCTTGTCTGAATCATTCTTCCTTGATGAAAGGTTAAAGCACAGAAACTACAACCACCGAAACAACCACGGTTACTTACTAAACTGAATTTCAACTCCTCAATTGCAGGAATTCCTCCTTGTTCTTCATAAGAAGGATGATAGCTTCGCATATAAGGAAGTGCATAGACACGATCCATCTCTGCTTGTGTTAATGGTTTTGCCGGAGGATTCTGGACCACATACTCGTTCTCTTTGTATTTCTCAACCAGCGGTTTGGCTGTAAATGGATCCGTATTGATATATTGTTGATAAAAACTTCGTGCAAATTCTTCCTTACTTGCCAAGATACTTTGGTAATCTGGTAATTGAATCGCATCATATACCGAGTCAAGGTTCTTTGCTTTATATACCGTACCTGCAATAAATGTAATGTCCGATACTGCAATTCCACTTGCCAATGCATCCGCAATTTCCACGATCGAATGCTCTCCCATTCCATAAGAAATGAGGTCTGCACCAGAATCCAACAAGATGGAACGTTTTACTTTATCACTCCAATAATCATAATGGGCCAAACGTCGTAAACTCGCTTCAATACCACCTGTAATGATTGGAATATCCTTATAAACTTTACGAATCAAATTGCAGTAAACAATTGTCGCACGGTCAGGTCGTTTTCCCATAACTCCACCTGGTGTATAGGCATCCACTTTCCGATGTTTCTTCGCCACCGTATAATGGTTTACCATCGTATCCATATTGCCTCCACTTACTAAAAATCCAAGCTTTGGCGTTCCAAGTATCTGAATACTCTCTTCTTTTTTCCAATCTGGTTGGGCAATGATTCCAACTGTATATCCATTCGCTTCTAGAATTCTGCTAATGATTGCTGGTCCAAAAGAAGGATGGTCAACATACGCATCCCCGATTACATATACAAAATCCAGCTGTTCAATCCCACGTTTTTTCATATCCTCTTTGGATATTGGTAAATAATCTTTTATCATGCTATACCTTTCTATACTTATGCCTGCCTACAACTTACAGATTAACTAACGACTCAAAATCTATATCATTTTCCTCTAAACGTTCTACCCGATCTTCAAAGATATCAACATACGAATCAATGTAGTAATCTGCGTATTCTCGTTTTCGTACAATGTCTTCTTGTGAATATAAATCAAACACTGTACATACCTGCATACCAGCACGCTTTCCTGCTACGATTCCAAGAGATAAGTCCTCAAATACCAAACATCTTGATGGTTCTACCTGTAAATCTTTCGCTACAAGTAGATAGATATCTGGTGCTGGTTTCCCCTTTTTCGCTTCACAGGAAGTTCGTACAGTATCAAAGTACTCCGTAATATTTCGATGTTTTAACACATGATTTACCAATTCCTTGGAGTTACTGGTCGCGATTCCTGTCTTAATTCCTTTTTTTCTTAATTGGGTAAGGAATTCTTTTACCCCCTTCTTCAAAGGTACTTCATCAGCATACTTGTCCCATGCCATCTTATTCCATTCTGCTTTTATATCCTCCAAAGAATCTGGTAATTGAAATCGTTCCTTAAAATATTCCGCTGTCTCAGAAAAACTCATACCCTCTACAGCATGTTGTAAATCTTCTGGTACAGCATGTCCATATCTTCCTAAGTATTCAACATCAATCTCTTTCCATAACCACATAGAATCAACCAATGTTCCATCTAAATCAAAAATGACTGCATCTATATTATCTAACATACTTTTCTCCATTCCCCTTGTCTCCATTCCTAAGCACTCTGCTTAGGAATGAGATTCCTTTAATTTCTGTAATTCTTCCTCTGTAAGCTTACGATATTCCCCTGGCATCAGCTTCTCATCCAACTGTAAAGGTCCCATTGATAATCGTTTTAGAAAGATTACTTTCTTTCCGACCACTTCAAACATTCGTTTCACCTGATGGAATTTACCTTCCTGAATGACTAATGTGATTTCGCTAATGGTATCCTGCACTAAAATCTTCAACTTTGCAGGCATTGCTCTCCATTCCTCATCCATTTGAAGCCCCTCAGCAAATGCTTCTACATCCTGTTCGGTTACCATTCCTTCAACCTTTGCATAATACATCTTGTCCACATGCTTTTTCGGACTAAGCAGTGCATGAGATAACGCTCCATCATTGGTAATTAAGAGCAATCCTTCTGTATCCTTGTCTAATCGACCAACAGGAAACAGATCCTTTCTTTTGGAGGTGGTAAGCAGGTCCAGTACCGTCTTTGCATGCTTATCCTCTGTAGCTGATAATACACCAGCCGGCTTATTCAACATAAAGTATTCATACTCTAAGTACGTAATCTCTTCGCCAGCGTACATGATTACATCAGTACCGACTATGATTTTTCGACTGTAATCATTCGCAATCGTTCCATTTACTTGAATCTTACCTTTTTTTATTAATCCTTTTACTTCGCTTCGGGTACCTACCCCCATATCCGCCAAGTATTTGTCTAAACGCATGCTTTCCTTCATTACATCCATCTCCAGCCTGCCAGATACTTATTCTTCATTCCATTTTTATTGCATTTTGCCCAACCAAGAGGGAATCCATCAACGCAAACTAAAAACCAAGGATTCTTCTTTCTTGTTTCCAAGATAATTCCTGCATTGTTTTCCATTGCATCCACTCCTGCTTTCTTTGCCGCAACAAGTGTATCATACTCTTCCCGCGAAGTACAAGACCTATAATTTTCCGATAAATCTAATGTTTCACATTTCAAATATTTGATGGCATCCCCATGACATGAAAATATATTCAATATATTCGTATAATCCGTTTCTTTCAAGGCATTAGCAAGTGCCTGACTTGGTTCAAATCTGTTTTTCTTCATGTCTCCAAGATACAATCCTAGACGAAGAATTCGTAGACCTTTTACATTTGGCAATCCTTCTGGAAGATAATAGAGACGTTCCTCCCGTAATTCAAACCGATTCGGATCAAAGTCTAACTCTAATTGCTCTAAAAAGTCCACTGCTTCCTCAGATAACTTTACCTTCTTATAAGAATAACCACCATATGCACTAGTACC
Source organism: Anaerosporobacter faecicola (assembly GCF_012070565.1). GTDB lineage: Bacteria > Bacillota > Clostridia > Lachnospirales > Lachnospiraceae > Anaerosporobacter > Anaerosporobacter faecicola. The sequence continues at coordinate 41,654 of NZ_JAAQRO010000009.1, read as the reverse complement.
TACCTCTGGACTCTTCTTTAGTAAAACAACAAAATGTCCTTCTCCCTCTACCTTATGAGGCCAAACTCGAATACAGTTCTTCAGCTGCTCATCCTCGCTACCAATCCATTCTGGGTGACCAGATCCAAGCCCCTCTACCCGTTCAACGTACTCAACAGAGAAACCTTCTCGATTATTGAGCAGATATTGAATGGAACCTTCATTTTCTTCCGGCGAGAAGGTACATGTGGAATATACCATTGATCCACCTGGTTTCAACATATCTGCCGCATACAAAATGATATTCTTTTGCAGATTGTTGTAATAGTCCACTCCATATTGCTCCCAGTTCTTCATAATGGAAGGGTCTTTACGAAACATTCCCTCTCCTGAACATGGAGCATCCACAAGTATCTTATCAAAATATCCTGTAAATGATTTTACCAGATTTGCTGGATCCTCACTAATGATCACAGGATTTCTTACACCAAATAACTCAATGTTCTTCAGTAATGCTTTTGCTCTGGAATTACTGATATCATTGGATACTAGTAACCCTGTACCACCAAGTTTTGCAGCTAATTCCGTACTTTTTCCACCTGGTGCAGCACAGACATCAAGCACCTTATCTCCTGGCTCTATTGGAAGAAGTGCTGCAGGTAGCATTGCACTTGGCTCCTGGATGTAGTATAAACCAGCATGATAATAAGGATGTTTTGCTGGTTGATTTTTTCCATCATAATAATATCCATTGGTTGTCCAAGGAATTGGTTTAACAGGACAAGGACTGATTGGCTCAAACTCCTTGCCTGTTAACTTTAATCGGTTTACTCGTAAACCTGTTTTGTATTTATCTTGATAACTGCTTACAAAGGAATCATATTCTTCTCCAAGCAATTTTTTCATTCGATCTTCAAATGTCTTCGGTAATGCCACAATAACTCCTAACCGCCTGCTTTTACAGGCATTGTACTTAATTTAAACTTTGTGCTCGATATCCTTCTGATATGATATCTAATTCTTTATTAAAACGTTCCAATTGTTCTAGATTTCCACTTTGATAGATCCGCAAGAACTCATCTTGGATCTTTACTACTTCTCTCTGATTTGCTACTTTATACAAGTTTTGAATATTTGTCAAGATATCCGACACCACACTCGCCTTAATGCGGAAGGAATTCTGCGCATCCATAATCTCATCTCGTACAGACGACATCTCCTCATCCAATACGATGATAGCTTCCGATGCTCTCCACAAACGATCTTTAATATGTTGTGGCATATTATGCTTGTACTTATATTGTAAGGAATGTTCAATCGTTGCCCAGAAATTCATTGCAAGTGTACGAATCTGTATCTCCGCTTGCAATCGTTTTGGACCATGTAAGGTCTGTACTGTATAATAAATGATCAAATGATAACTTCTATAACCACTATCTTTCTGATGACTAATATAGTCTTTGATTACTTTGATCTGCATATCATTTCTGCCTTTGATCAATTCAACAACTTTATCTATATCTTCAACAAATTGACAAATAATACGAATTCCTGCAATGTCTTCAATCTGATCTTCTATATTTTCAAACGGTATCTTTTTCTTCTGTGCCTTCTCTAAGATACTGGATATCTTCTTTACCCTACCATTCACTTGTTCAATTGGGGAATATTCACCTGCATTGCGATATTCTGCGATAATATGGTTGAATTTGACCACCAACTCATCTACCGCCAGTACATATGGGTCTAATATTTCTCTCCATAATTGTATCTCCATAGACCTCACCTTACCTTTCTTTACGTACTTTTATTATAACACAGAAGTATATAAAACTGTATCCCCAATATTACTCACCATAGGAATAGGTCAATGTATACTTTTCCAAATACTTCAGTATGTAATATGGATTCACACTTACCTCTTCCTCTCCCTCCATGTAATAGATTCCAAAGTGCAGATGCACATCGAAATTACCTGTCGTTCCCTCAATTTTACTATATCCCGTATCACCCATAAATCCAAGAAGCTGTCCCGCATAGACGGTATCCCCAACGGAAAGATCCGGTGCATAAGAATACAAATGTGCGTAATAAAAATACGCTCCATGCTTGCTGCGTATACCTATTCGATATCCACCTTGTTCTAACCAGCCCTTTTGTTCAACCACACCATCGGACACGCTGATAATGGGGTAAATACCTCGTATATTGGTATTTGCCATTATATCCGTTCCCTCATGTCTTCGATTTCCACCATATGTCCTTGCTGCATTCCAAGAATCATCATAACTAGTCGTATAGTTACCCTTCCAATCCAATGGTACAGGGAAGTACACTAGATCTGACAGTAGCAATTGATATCGTTCATATAGATCTTGGTATAGTTGTGTTTGTTCTAGCTCCTGTCGTACATGCTCAGATAGTTGTTTCGAACATTGTAATGCCTCCTGGTCACAGACATATCGGTTTATTAGCATTGTCATGGATGCCATCTCATATGAAGCATTATCATCCATTTTCTTATCCAAGATTGTTTGAAGTGATTCTTCTGTGAACGCCATATTCCGAAACAGTTCCATATCCATCTTCATTTCTTGCAATTGATGTAATAGCTTCTGATAGGAAATCGCTGTTTGAACGTAGTTGTATAAAAATGTGTTCATACATGCTAAGAAAGCGATGGTCACAACCATCAAAAAAGCTTTCCTCTGCTTCAACATTCACTCCCCCAGTCTACAAGGACGAACACAAGGAATTCGCCATCTATGCTACCTGAGATGGGTTCAAATTGGCGCCGTCGTCCTAACATATTTTGCATGCCTCACAACTTGCATACGCAATTGTCGGGCTACTCATAATATATGTGCAGGGAAGTTTTTTAGAACATAACGACAAAAACGACTTTTTATCCTCCTGTGCAACACGCTTTGTTTGCTCCATTTTGGATAAAAAGCCGTCTATTTATGGTTGTGTACTAACTCCATCTGTTGTAGTACTCGATGTTCCATTTGTATTCGTCGAACTTGTATTATCTGTTGTACCATTCACACCATTTGTTTCCGTGTACGTACTTTCATCAGTTCCGAAGATAAATGTATGCAATGCATTAATATTATCTTGTAAACTATTTGGTAATAAAACAGACATACCGCGTACACTACTATTACTATACGCATTATCTACAGGAATACGCATCGTTTCCAACTCAGTCACACCAAGCGTTACTACTGTTGTCATATAATCCATGATTGTGGATTTATCAATATCCGTCGTTACTAACGGAAGAATATCATATAAGATTGTAACTAATTCTGGTAACGACTTGGATTTGTACTTGTCAAAGATGGCATTTAGAACGGTTCTCTGTCTTGATGTTCTACCAAAGTCATCCCGCTCTGTTTCAGTCTTAACATAACGGATTCGAGAATAACCAAGTGCTTGGTTTCCATTCAATGTTTGTTTACCAGCAATTACATTACGGTATCTAGGATTGGATATATAGTTCGTTCTATTTAGATAAGAAGCTTCACTTGAGGATAAGGTAATTTCAACACCACCTAATCGGTCAATAATCTGTTCAAATCCACTAAAATTAACTAAAACAGATCCATCCAATTCAATATCAAAATTATTCTCGATGGTTTGTTTTAATAATGGCATTCCACCATTATGGTATGCCGCATTCAGTTTGTTATCACTATAACCTGGAATAGCAACATATAAATCACGCATGATTGATGTGAGTTTTAATGATTTTTGAGATGTATTAATGGTTGCAATCATCATACTATCTGTACGTCCTCTTGAACCACCATCATTAATCGCCTCTTCTCCTACGAGTAATACATTAATTACATCTTTGTCTGTACGAAGGGTATCACTACTATTCAAATCAATACTATTCGGATCAACTGTATCCAATCCAGAAACATCATCCTTATCAAACTCCTCTGCTAATTGTTCCGTATCACTCCAATCTGTATAATTAATTCGGTCCAAATAGCTGCTCAAAACATACATTCCTCCAATGGTTAGCACCATTATTACGGAAAATATGATTGTTAACACCTTAAGCCAACGAGGAAATCGTTTCTTCTTAGGTATAGCCTCTTCCTCAATAGGTTCAAAGGTATTCTCTGATTCTGCGGATTGTTCATATTCCTGCCTGATCTGATTGGCTAATGAATTGGTAATGTCATTGAGCAAATCCTCATCCGCTGTATTTAAATCATTATTATTTTCGTTATCTCTCATTCTCATAACTCCTATGCTAATTATGTATTGCTAACACGCATTCAACACATTATATCATATCTTGTCAATAGATGAAAATACCCAATAGAAATTTTCTTCTAGTTTCTTATAATATTCCCACTTTCATCCACTTTGATACCAAAGGATATATCTTCATAATATTGATAGAATTGTTTGCTTTTCTCCCCTGCTTGTATTGAATGGGTATAAGCATCTTGTGCTTCGCATGGTATTACACGTAAATTACATGTATTTTCTTTGTTGATGGTAACTTCTAATAATACAGTTTGATTGATCGTATGACCAAACACATAATTTCCAAGGCTATATACGATTGGTTTTCCCTTATAATATTCGATTCCTTGCAGAACATGTGGATGACTTCCAATCACTAAGTCAGCTCCTGCATCAATGTATTGTTGTGCCATAGTACGCTGATATTCCTCTGGTTTATCGTTCTTTTCAATCCCCCAGTGTACATAAACAACTACAAAATCATTGTTTTCTTTTGTCGCTTTGATTTCCTCTAGGAGTAGTGTTGGATCATAGGTTGTGAATAGACCAGGTCCATATGCTGTTGCATTCCATTCCGTCACTGGAATTACTCTTGAAGCACCTAAAAAGGCAAGTTTTCGTCCACCAACTTCCATGGAAACTGGCTGTTTCGCCTCTTCCAGATCTTGTCCAGCTCCAACAGACTCAATCTTATATTCTTCTAATGTTGTAAGCGTATCAAGCAAAGCATCCGTTCCAAAATCTAATGTATGATTATTGGCAAGGGAAACCACGTCCACTCCCATTTCGTTTAATATCGAACACCTGGCTGGGTCTGCTCGAAAGGTATATTGTTTATCCTTCATCTGTGTTCCTCTATTACTAAATGGGAACTCCAGATTTACCATTGTCACGTCTGCTTCCTTCATCTTTTGCAATAAATCTTCTGACAAGATAGAAGTAATTCCACCACCAGAATCATATTTGTTCAAAGGAGACGCTGAGAATAAGACATCTCCTGTAAATGTCATATGTATTTCATCAAAGGAATCATTATTTTCATCTGATTCCACCTCTTGTGTTGATTTATTTGCTTCTGTTGAATCATTTTCTTCTGATTCATTTGCTTGTGCCAATAACAATGGAAGGGATTCTTTTACAAGGGAAGATAGAGACTCTCTTGAAAGAATCTCTATCTTCTGAGAAAGTGTTTGTGTAAACACAAGATCAATCTCTTCAGTTTTTCCGTTTTGTATCTGAAAAGATACATCCAGACGAATCCAAACAACTGCAACAAATATGACAGCAAGTGCGATCAGATCAAACAAAAGCAGTCGATACAAATGTTTTTTCTTCACTCTATTCCTCGCTTAATTGTTTTTAGTGTATTGCTTCTAATACTGCTACAACGTAATCATAAACTCGTTTCGTTGAACTAATACCCAAACGTTCCTTTGGTGTATGGATATCCGCCATATCTGGTCCAATGGATACAATATCAATTCCCTCAATCTTTTCTGATATGATACCACATTCTAAGCCAGCGTGAATTGCAGTAACCTCAGGTTCTCGATTGTACTGTTTCTTGAATACATCAATCAATAAGGAACGGAATTGAGATTCCTTTTTGTATTCCCATGCAGGATATTCACCGTCCATAAGATAACTAGCACCTATATTCTCTGCAAGTAATGCCAACTGATCTGAAACATAATGTTTGTAAGAGTTCAAGGAACTACGTACTGAATAATGGAATTGTACTGCTTCTGTTGACATGCATAAGATTCCCATGTTTACAGAACTCTCAACCAATCCATCCATATCAGAACTCATTACAAGAACACCATATGGGGCAACTACTAATTGGAATAAGATCTTATCACGTTCTTCTTTTGTTACTGTCTTTTTACAGTTTTCATTGCATTCTGTTACTTCAACAGCAACATCTGGTTCACTTGTCGTTAGTTCTTTTTTGATCACATCTGCAATTTCTTTTATTGTATATTGTACAGTTTGTACATTTCCACTAGGAACCACAATTGTAGCAACTGCTTCTCTTGGAATGGCATTGTGTTTATTACCACCATGAATGTCTCCAAGTGCAAAGTCCTGTGTTTTTTTCAATTCCACTAAGATTCTACCAAGCATTACGTTTGCATTGGTTCGATTCTTATGAATCTCTGCTCCCGAATGTCCACCTTGTAATCCGGTAACCATAACAGAAAGCGTCTTTGTATCCTGTGAAACTTCTTCCCAATGCAATGGCAATGTAATTGTTCCTGATAACCCACCTGCCGAACTACAAAGAATAACTCCTTCATCTTCCGAATCAAGGTTTAACATGTATTTTGCCTTGAAAGGAGTCGCATCAAGTCCAATGACACCATCCATTCCCGTTTCTTCATCTGTAGTTATAATTACCTCTAATCTTGGGTGTTTTAATGTATCGTCAGATAAAATTGCCAATGCATAAGCTACCGCAACTCCATTATCTCCTCCTAAAGTTGTTCCATTGGCACGTATATAGTCACCATCTATGATCAGTTCTAATCCATCTTTTTCAAAATCATGATCACTCCAAGATTCCTTCTCACAAACCATATCCATATGACCTTGTATGATAACTGCAGGAGCATCTTCATAACCCGCTGTTGCTTCTTTGATCATAATCACGTTACGCACTTCATCTTGTATATATTGAATCTTATGTTCTTTTGCAAACTCAACCAAGTAATTACTGATTGCTTCCATATTACCAGAACCTCTTGGTATCGCACTAATTTCTTCAAAATATTTAAAAATATTCTTGTAATCAATTCCAGCTAATACATTACTCATTCTAATTCCTCACAATCTTTTGCTTTTTCAACATTTTGGACAACCTTACTAAAATAAACGACAGGTAAGTATTCACATCAATCTCTATTTCACTAATCAAAACGCTATAATTAGTATACCTGTTTTTTACTATATGATACAAGGTTTTCGTATTGTAAAAACACCAAATATGTAGCAATACGTAGTATCATAAGGGCAAAATACCATTTGACCCTTATATCATTATATTATTATCAAATTGAAAATTCAAGAACATTCGAAGAGACTGTTTTAAAGATAGGAAAAAGAACGATTATCGCTCTCTTCTTCTCAAAAAAGAGTAGATAATCGTCCTTTTTATATAGTAAACTGTTTGAAATTCAAGTTAATGCTATGAAATAAAACTCACAAACATATATAGTGTGTAAATATACAATTAATTTTTAAAACTATGGATTGGAGCTGGGATTCTACCACCACGATTTACAAAGCGATCACAGTTTGCCTGATTGACTGGCATAATTGGGGCATGTCCAAGAAGACCACCAAATTCTGCATTGTCCCCTACTTTCTTACCAATTACAGGTATCAAACGAACTGCTGTTGTTTTCTGATTTACCATACCAATTGCCATCTCATCTGCAATAATACCTGAGATTGTTGTTGCTTTCGTATCTCCAGGTATTGCAATCATATCCAAGCCAACGGAACATACGCAAGTCATTGCTTCTAGTTTTTCAAGTGTAAGCATTCCTGCTTCCACTGCATTAATCATTCCTTGGTCTTCACTTACTGGAATGAAAGCCCCACTTAATCCACCAACATAGGAAGATGCCATAACGCCACCTTTCTTTACTTGGTCATTTAACAAAGCAAGTGCAGCTGTTGTACCAGGTGCTCCTGCATATTCTAAACCGATCTCTTCAAAGATTTCTGCAACACTGTCTCCAACTGCTGGCGTTGGCGCTAATGATAAGTCAACGATCCCAAATGGAATCTGTAATCTCTTAGAAGCTTCTAATGCTACTAATTGACCAACTCTAGTAATCTTGAATGCCGTCTTCTTAATTGTTTCGCAAAGTGTACCAAAATCAGCACCACGTACACTCTCCAACGCTTTCTTAACAACTCCTGGTCCACTAACACCAACATTAATAATGGCATCTGACTCTGTAACACCATGGAATGCTCCTGCCATAAATGGATTATCATCTGGTGCATTACAAAATACTACTAGTTTTGCACAACCTAAAGAATCTTGTTCTTTTGTATATTCTGCTGTTTCGACAATAATTTCGCCCATTAATTTTACTGCATCCATGTTGATTCCCGTTTTTGTTGAACCAACATTAATGGAACTACAGATTCTCTCTGTCTGAGCCAATGCTTGTGGTATGGAACGAATCAACATTTCATCGCTCTTTGTCATACCTTTTGACACAAGAGCAGAATAACCACCAATGAAGTTTACTCCTACTTTTTTTGCAGCTTCATCTAATGTTTTTGCAATGGATACAAAATCTTCAGAACTCTTACATGCTGCTCCACCAATTAAGGCAATTGGTGTAATGGAGATTCTTTTATTTACAATCGGAATACCATATTCACGTTCAATTTCTTTTCCTGTAGATACAAGATCCTTGGCTACTGTTGTGATCTTATCATAGATTTTCTTATTCAATTGCGTTAGATCACTATCAATACAATCAAGCAGACTGATACCCAAAGTGATGGTTCTTACATCCAGATTTTCCTGCTCGATCATTTTATTGGTTTCTATTACTTCATTAATGTTTATCATACGATTTGATCCTTTCTATCTGTGCTAATCCCACTTCGTTCCTATTGGTCATTCTTATAGTCTGTGCATCATATCAAAGATATCTTCATGTTGTACCTTAACGATTACTCCGATCTCCTCGCCGATTTGTTCCATTTCACCTGCTACTTCATCGAATTTTTTTGGCGCTTCATTCATATCAACAATCATCATCATGTTAAAATAGCCTTGGACAATCGTTTGTGAAATATCTAAAATATTAATCTTATTATTTGCCAAATATGAACAAACTCTTGCGATAATTCCTACGCTATCTTTTCCTACCACTGTAATAATTGTCTTTTTCATCTTGAATCTCCTCCAGTTTATAATATTAATATGTTTCTATATTGCGAGAGCACAAAGCGCATAGCAATACGTAGTATCATAAACGCCAAATTTTCTTGTGACGCTTATGATACTACGTATTGCATATTGTCACCACTACCTATACAGACACAAACTCAGATGGAATATCTCTGTTTGCAACCTGGATACGAACGGACCTTGCTAATTCATTCTCGTCTGCTTCTACTTCATATTTTACTGTTTCATAAGCAAGTTCTGGAAAATTATTTTCTTTGCTTAGATGACCTAAAAATACATACTTCATCTTATCATGCAACAAAGTATGGATTAATCTGCCGGAATTTTCATTGGATAGATGTCCTTTGTCCCCTAGGATTCGACGTTTTAGATAATATGGATATGCCCCAACCTGTAACATGTTCACATCATGATTCGCTTCTAATAATAAAATCTCTGAATCTGTTAGCTGCGAAACAATATATTCATCATATTTGCCAAGGTCTGTTGCAACTCCAACCTTATGCCCATCCGCCTGAAACGTGTAGCACACGGGGTTACTGGCATCATGAGAAATAGAAAATGGATTCACTTGTATATCGTTGATCATAAAAGACTGGTCAGGCTGAATATATCGAAAACAGTCTTCTGGAATACGACCTACCCCTTTTGTTTTCAACATTGCTGCAATGGTCTCTACTGTACCATAGATTGGCATGTGATATTTACGAGCCATAACACCGATTCCACACACATGATCCGAATGTTCATGAGTAATCAGGATTCCATCTAGCTTTTCCGGATTCACATCAACACTACATAATCCTTCCTCAATCCTCTTCTTACTAATTCCGGCGTCCACCAGAATATTGGTATTGGAGTTTCCAACATATATACAATTTCCACTACTTCCGCTTGCAATACTACATAAATTCATGCTTAACCTATCTTTCTTTTTATTCTAAGCAATCAAGTTACTACTGGATTGCTACTACTTGTACAATTTCTTAACAAATCTATGACATTATAACACACCTTATCACATTAATCTACTAAAATTTCGACAAAAGCAAGAAAAAGCCTCCTTCCTACGACAGCTCTTTCTTGCTTTCCTTTGAAGCAAACTACAGCGACTAATAATCCACTCTGCATCTTGCCATTCATTATTTAAGAAGAACCGATTCACGAATGAAATCACTATCAATCGTAACTCTTCCTCTACCATTTTGTTTTGAATAATACATTGCCCAGTCAGCACGATTCAATAATTCACTTGGATTCTTACAAGTTTCTGGATAAGAGGTGATACCAATACTAGTATTAATATGAATAGATTCTCCGTTATGTATTAATTCCGTATCTCTTATACGTTTATGTAAATCTTCTACTAACTTTAATGAATCATCAAGTCCTCGATTAGGGAATACAATAACAAATTCTTCCCCGCCGTAACGGCCTACAATTGCATTATTATCATCTGCTACTTCTTTTGCCAAAGAAGCAATGGTCTTAATCACTACATCACCAAACAGATGTCCATAACTATCATTTACCTTTTTAAACTTATCAATATCAAATAAGGCAACGGTCAATGATGTTTTATTCAAGATTGAAGCATTCAAGAATTCATTGAAACGTTTTGTCAAATGTCCACGATTATAGATTCCTGTTAAACCATCATGTGTCGCCATACGTTCCATCTTTGCATATAAATTAGCATTATCAATAGCAACTAAAAATTGTGCTACAATACCTTCGAAAAATCCAACATTTGAAGTGAAATAATCCTTTTTTGCATGAGTAACGATCATCAATCCAATTTGGTTCTCATTCTTGATTAACGGTACCATAAGTAAGGATCCTGCATCACTTTTGGTAGGCAATGCATATTTCTGTGCTTCCACATCATTATCTACAAATACTTTGGAATCTGCAAGATAACGATTGAAATGGCCTTTCTTAATCAACTCACCAAATTCTTTATCCTCGTTCATTCCATACTTCGTACGAGCTTTGTATTTGACATTTTGATCCTCGGTCTGGTTTAAAACTAGAATACAAGTATCCAAACCCATTCCCTCTAGAACAGATTCCGTGATTAAAGTCATAAGATTCTCAATGTCCAAAGAGGACGAGATATATTTGACAATTTCATTCTGGATCATCATCTCATTATTGATACTATTGATTTCTTTATACGCCTGTTCAAGTTTTACTTTCTGCATTCCCAATAATTCATTGGACTTTTTTACCTTTTCCTGATTGATTCGTAAATCCTCATTCGTCTGGTTTACATCTTCAATTAATCTAGATTTGGCAAACACTTGAAAATTATATTCGTTTACCGCTTTTGCATATAACGTGACTACAAAACTTATAAAGATAATAAGGATTAAGAATACACATGCAAGTGGGAATAAACGATCTTTGATTTTTTGTGCTACTATTGCATCAATGATTAGCATTACAGCAGGTGGTATGGCACCTGTTGCAATAGCTATGGTACGATAATAGACATCTTCATAATCAAATGCCATAATATATTCAGCAAAAAACAACACGAGGCAAAGAATAGCTATTGCCATGTTATACGGGAATTCCGCTATTATCGCATATCCTGTTGCAATTGTAATCTGAATAAATCGTAAGACATAAAGAATCTTTCGATTATTAAAGTAATCTTTAACAGCAAGTATAAAATCTGCCAAAAATACCGGTAGAATAACGGCAAATGGCAAAATATATCCTTTCGAATTAGATTGCGCGTATCGTTCCATCAAATAAACAAGAAAAAATGCAACCAAATACCTATGTAATTGTGAATACTTCTTTTGTGTAACGATTTTTTTGTTTAATACCACGACTTATTCCTCCCAATACAAATCAATTACATCCTCATTCTCAATGGCACTTGAAAAATCTGCCGATTGATTATTTACTTTCAGTATTAATGTCGTCCCTTTCGCAACGGTCATATCGAATTCATAAAAATCTAAGATATCAACAAAGATATATCTTTCTTTTCCTTTCAATGTGATTCGTTGCCCATTCACCAATACATGAATCTCTTCATTGGTCGTCTTGATTTCATTTAAACTGTTCATAATTTCTTTCCCAGTTTCTGATTTCATTGAGGAAAATGTCTGCTCGGTGTTCTCATCGCTCTTAGAAAGAGCAGTTATACCTTCTTGCGAAGATGCAATCTTATTCACATCAAGATTACGAAGGCTTCCATCATCATTTGTATCATACGTAATTGAAAAATTCTCATATACTTTATCATCAATACTTGCATAAACATTATTCACTTTGATTTCATCTTGGTATGGTAAATCCATAAATGCTAAAACCTGATCTAGTGTATAATAATTTAATATTTCAATCGCATCTTCATCTTGTATGGAATAAAATTCAGATTCCAACTCATGATTAACCATTACAAACTTCGGACATACAATCTTCTTGTTATTAAATAAGAATTCAATCGTACTCTTATACTCTGCAATTTGATTAATGTATAACTCTGCTGCCTCTCCAATGGTAGATTCCGTGATTTCTATTCGATCATTCTGAGCAATTGGAGCATTGATTCCAACTTCTTTTCCATTTAATTTAACAACTGCTGCCTCTCCTAATGCTCCTCGAACCATTCTTGCCTGTCCATTGACTGTATAACGGATCTCTCTACCTCGGCGTGGGAACAATTTTTCATTTGGCAAGCCATATTGAATTGCTGCATCAACAATTGATAATTTATTATTATCATATAATTTGATCCGTTCTCCATTCACATGAACAAAAATGAAATTATTCTTATGTTCATAATAATTGAGACATATACCAATTGGTGTCACAAGCAACGGATCCTTTTTAATGTTTGCTGGCAAGAATTGTACTTCTCCTAACACTTCTTCTCCTCGAAGTGCTACTCGATCATCTGGTAAATCCAGATTCTCTGCTAAAGAATTAACAAAACCAGGAATCTTACCTCCACCACCTACTACAAATACAGCACTAACGGATTTTCCACCATTTAATTCAATAATCTTATCCGCTACATTCTTTGTAATGAATGAAACTGTATCTTTTACCACAGCCTTAACTTCATCTGTTGATATTTTATGAGAAATCCCCATAATATCCTTATATGAAATACTCTTTTTCTTCAAACAAGCGAGCTTGATCTTCTCTGCAACTGCAAATTCTACCAAATACCGATGCATAATTGTTTCTGTTAGTTCATCTCCCGCATATGGTATCATTCCATAAGCAATGATACTTCCATCTCTTGTAATTGAAATATCGGACGTTCCTGCTCCTACATCAACTAATGCGATATTCAGCATTCGAAACTTTTCTGGAATTGCTACATTAATCGCTGCAATTGGCTCTAATGTCATATTCGCAACCTGTAATCCCGCTTTCTCTACTGCACTATATAGCCCGTCTATCACCTCTTCTGGTAAAAATGTTGCAAGTAACTCTACGCTAATCTTACTTGCTTTATGGTCATCTAATTTCATGATTGGATAATCATTCAGATAATAGTGTACCGGAGTATATGCAACACAATAAAAATCAATATCATTATCCTCATGTTGCATCTCTTCTCGAATCTGATCATACGCTTTTTCAACAGCCAACAAATCCAATGAATGAATATGTACGTCTGTCACAGTAGTTTCTGTTTGAAATTCATATTCTGCATTCACTGTTACTGTTTTTAGAACACGACCTGCAGCTGCAATACATACATCGGTAAGTGTAACATTTAATTCCTTCTCCAATTCTCTTTTAATATAAGAAATGGATTCTGCTACTTTTCCAATGTCATGAATCTGCCCATCTAACATTGCCCTCGTTTCATGTTCCTTTACACAGATAGCCGCTACAGTAAAATTATGTTCATTTTCTCGATAACCCACTGTACCCACAATACTTCTTGTTCCGATATCTAATCCGAATACCATATGTTTTGGATATCTTGTTTGTTCCATTTGAATGTTGCCCCCAGGATCGTGCATTTTAGTATCTTTTAGTAACCTTTTTCCAAATATTTGCTTGGTCATTTTCATTAATCTAATTTCATTATAGCATAATTCTTAATTCGAAACTAGTAAAAACTGTATCTGCTCCCTTAAAATAGATAAGTTACCATTATTATATAATATAATGTCGCAATTGTCACTAAAATCCGTATCACTCATCTGATTTTTTAGAATTGCCATAATCTTTTCTTCCGTATATCCACGGCTCTTTATAAGTCGTTCTTTTCGAATGTTTTCATCCACTGCCACATACCAAACTTCATCACACAGTTCACGATAGCCAGCATCGATTAGCAATGCCGTTTCAATCACAAGATAAGGAACTGGTTCTTCTTTTTCCTCTGTTACAGCCCTTGCATTCCTATCTTTTAGCATCGTAATTTCCCTGATCACATACTCTTTAACAAGAGGATGCGTAAATGAATTGAGTTTCTTTAGCTTTTCTTCATTATTGAATACGATTCCACTTAATTTATTACGATCAATCTCTCCATCTTCTTTTAAGATTTCTCTCCCAAAATAAGCAACAATTCGATTATAACTTTCCTGTCCTTTATTACATAAATCTCTTGCTATATCATCGGTTATGATCAAATGCGCATGGTATTCCTCTTTTAAGATATCAGCAACGGTGGATTTCCCGCTGCCGACACCTCCCATTAATCCAATAATCTTCATCTCTTAACCTCTTACTTTGCTTCGTACCAGTTACTTCCTTGTTTCACTTCCACTTCTAATGGAACAGAAAGATTTGCTGCACCTTGCATTTCATCTTGTAATATCTTTGCTACTTGCTCAATTTCATCCTTATGTGTTTCAATCAATAATTCATCGTGAATCTGCAATAATAATCTTGATCGTAACTTCAAGTTCTTTAATTTCTGATTTGTTCGTATCATAGCAATCTTAATGATATCCGCTGCTGTTCCCTGAATTGGTGAATTCATAGCAACTCGTTCTCCAAATGAACGTTGCATGAAATTACTTGATTGCAATTCTGGTATTGGACGTCTACGGTTGTATAAGGAAGTTACATATCCATTCTGCTTCCCTTCCTCTACTTGACGGTCTAAGAAATCCTTTACTTTTGGATACGTAGCGAAATATTTCTTAATATATTGATCCGCTTCTTTTTTGGTTATGTTAAGATCCTGTCCTAATCCAAAGGAACTAATTCCATATACAATACCAAAATTAACAGCTTTCGCATCTCTACGTTGTGCACTTGTCACTTCATCCAATGGCGTATGGAATACTTGTGAAGCCGTGATCTTGTGAATATCCTGTTCCTGTCTATATGCATCGATCAATCTTTCATCATTTGACATATGCGCCAATACACGCAGTTCAATCTGTGAATAATCCGCATCAAGGAATACATAGCCTTCCTCTGGAATAAATACCTTACGAATCTGTCGTCCGAGTTCCATACGAATTGGTATATTCTGCAGATTTGGTTCTGTACTGCTAATTCTTCCCGTTGCTGTTATGGTTTGATTGAATTTCCCATGAATTCTTTGGTCCTCTTCAATATATGTTGCCAACCCATCTGCATACGTAGATTTCAATTTTGTTAATTGACGGTACTCTAATATTTCATCAATCACAGGATCTTCACAACGTAATTTTTCTAGTACATCCGCAGAAGTTGAGTACCCTGTCTTCGTTTTCTTAGCAAATGGCATATGCAGTTTTTCAAATAAGATAACGCCCAATTGTTTTGGTGAATTAATATTGAATTCTTCTCCTGCATGATCATAGATGCTCTTCTCTAATTCTTTAATTCGTACTTCCAACTGATTTCCGTATTCTTTAAGAGCATCTTTGTTAACATGAATTCCACGTACTTCCATATCATACAACGTATAGATTAATGGCATTTCAATGGTAACAAACAAATCGAAAGAATTTGTTTCTTCAAGGGCAGCACTTAATTTTCCCAGTGCCAGATACGCTATATAACTATGATAACAAATATAATTTCGATATACCTCGCCTACTTCTTCTACCTTGTCTTTTCCTTTGCCAAACAATTCTTCTTTTGAAGGCACTGTAATTCCAAGATAATCTCTTGCGATATCATCATAATCATACGTATCTTTTAGCGGATTCATTACATAAGAAGCTAAGCCCATATCATAGATAAGACTATCTTCATTCGCTTGTATATAAGGTAAAGCTTCTTTCAATGATATAACACTGATTAAAAGCTGATTTTCTATCATTTTATTAATCTGTCCAAGGATATATTCCGCCGTGATTGAATCATTTACTGCAAGATAATAACTCTGTTGTTCTGTGTAAGTAAGAGAAACTCCAACCACCTGATGTTCCTTGACAGCCAACATAAGTCCTACATGATCCGCCTCCTGAGACTCTAATCCGATGTCTTTTCGTTCTTTCCCCTTTTCCAAATTAAGAATTTCCGAAAATAATTTCTCCGCTTTCTCTTTTGTTTCTATTGTTATGAATTTTTCTTCTATTGTGTCATTTCTACTAACATCTTTCTCAAACTTTCCTAGTAAACTCTTGAATTCAAATCTCTTAAACAATTCAAATGCTTCTGGTGTAAACATTGCTGGCATCTTCGCTTCACTTAATTCATAATCAAGATCACAATCAACTTTAATTGTAGCCAAATCTTTGCTAAGAACCGCCATATCATAATGTTCTCTCAAATTTTCTCTTGCTTTGTTTGGCATCACTTCTTCTATATGTGCAAAAGCATTTTCAATTGTCGAGAATGCAAGAAGGATTTTTGTTGCAGTTTTTTCTCCTATACCTGGTACACCTGGAATATTATCCGAAGCATCTCCCATCAACCCTTTGAGATCAATAATCTGCGCAGGCGTTACCTGATACTTTTCCACTACTTCTTCTACATGATAATTCTCAATCTCCGTACCACCTAGTTTCGTTTTTGGAATACGAATCATTACTTGATCAGAAGCAAGCTGCAATAAGTCACGATCCCCTGATACTAAGGAAACGTTCATCCCCTTCTTACTACAGTCTGTTGCTATTGTACCTAAGATATCATCCGCTTCATAACCTGCATGTTCCACTGTACGAATTCCCATGGCATGCAATACTTCTTTTAGTAGAGGCACTTGTTGCCGTAATTCGTCTGGCATTCCTTTTCTGGTACCTTTATATTCTGGATATTTGACATGGCGAAACGTTGGATGCTTTACGTCAAAAGCCACGGTAAGATATTGTGGTTGCTCCTCATCAAGGATTTTCAACATGATATTGATAAACCCATATATAGCATTGGTATGAATACCTTCTGAATTCGTCAAATCTGGTACACCATAAAATGCACGATTAATAATGCTGTTTCCGTCTATCAAGACTATTTTTTCACTCATTCTAACAAATTCCTTTCCTTGTGCAATCGATCATTGCTACACACTTTTATGTGCTCGAATCATTTTCTATTCACCATGTTTTCCAGGATATACTATTTCCTTCATTTCATTCGCTTGCTGTTTTGCAATGAATTCGAGTATAGAATCATAGTGTTTTTGAAGCTCTTGTTTTAACACCGTCGGTCTATCCATGTAATAGTAATACTTATTATAGTAGGAACTTTCTTCAATCGTCTCTTCAACTGGCTCCTTATCCATTGATATTCCTTGATTTGTATTTACCAAAATGCAGAAAGCAAAACAAATCATAACATAAATCATCCTTTTCCTAACATAGTTTAACCGAGTTTTCCGAATTCTTTCCTCTGATTTATGTAAAGATTTCTCAAAATCCACATGAAGATTTCCTGATAGATTCTTATCTTCATCCAACTGCTTCATACCAGTTAGTAACGTAAAATAAACTTCTAATTCTTCCTTACAATCTGAACATTGTTCTATATGTGTTAAAAATTCTTCCAATTGATCCACATCTAATTTGTCATTGATATATGGCATAATTAGACCTTGCGCTTCTTTACAAGTCATATTATTGCCTCCTGTCATATGTTAAAAAATGACTAAAACAATTCAGCGATTACTCTACCTACTATAATAACACGAACTTTGGCTTTTAAAAAGGCTTTTCATACAAAAAACCGTATTCCACTAGTTTTCTAAAGGAATACGGTTCTTCTTATTATACTGCCGGCAGTGGGACTTGAACCCACACGCGGTTGCCCGCAACAGATTTTGAGTCTGCCTCGTCTGCCATTCCGACATGCCGGCATCTTTATTCTGTCGTGCTGTTTTTTAACTGCTTTCGACATAAGTTATGATACCATAGTTAAAATTAAAATGCAAGTGAATTTTTCAAAATTTTTATACAAAACAAAAAATTCAAATTTATTACTATATCATTCCTTTTGTATGACTGTATTAGCCACTTAATACAGTCATACAAAAACACAGGAAGTGATAACTTATTCCTCTGACTTCTCGTCCTTATTCTTTGAAGTAGACAGTTCGTCTTTTGCCAATTCAATTAAGTCTGCAACTTCTTCCTTTTCCAATTGCGCAAATTCAGCCAATTCTTCTAGTGTTGCTTCTCTTCCGTATTCTTCCGCTAATTTCTTCATGCATTCTCCGATGAAGTTAATCTTCTCCACAACACGATTTTCTAGAATCTTGGAATCTCTTTGCTCATAGATCACATATTCCATACTTTCCCGAATACGGCTTTGAATATATTCTATTACTTCTCGTATCGAACCAGTCGGTACGCGGGTTTCACCTGTATAGATTTCCTCAAGGGCTGTCATTAATCCAATATTTCCTTCTTGAATAAGATCCCCTACAATGATACCTTTCCCCTGATATTCTTTTGCAATATCAACAACTTGCTGTAGATGTAATTCCAGAAGTCTTTCTTTCGCCGCACGTTTTCCAGACTGTAGTGATTGTATCAGAATTTCCATTTCTCCTTCGGTAGCTGGAGCAAGTGTAGCTAAATCTTCAAGATACATCGTAATATAAGCAGCTTCTTCCTGCTCTAATTTTTCTTCCCGTTCCTTAAGTTCACGTAATGCAGCTGTTCCTTCTTCCTCATTCTGATTTGTTGCATCTACTACATGTCCCAGATTATCCTTCTCTTCATCGGTTTTCACTAGTTCCTTTTTATTCGGAAAATAGCCCTGAATACGAATCTGATTCGCAGCAAGGTATTCATAAACGTGCCCCATCTGTTCTTGAGTAAATGTAGAATCATCCATCAGTTCCTTAATCTCATCTACTGTAATTACATTATCTTGTGTCTTTGCTAAATCCACAACTGCGGATAACATTGCTAAAAAGTTTTCTCTATCTTGCATTCTTTTCTACACCTTCCTCGATCTATCTTAACCTGTTTGGTTTTCGTCTTTACCATCATACCATGAAACTGAAGAACCAACAATAAATTTCTTTGACAATGCATCTTATTTCCAGTATCATATACATGGCGTGATTTTCTGACTATTGCTTTCAATTACATTTTATGATGTAGTTTAATCATGTATCAGTACGGATACTCAACTTCACACACTTACCATTATTCTTCGGTAGATGTTTGTTATATACATCAATACTTGCTAATATGAGCATTTTGTCAGGTCATTCGTGCCGTTGATACAAGAGTCGAAAATAATGTTCTTCCTACTTGTATGAAAATGTAGGAAAAGCGTTAAAATACCTTTTGACGATCGAATCAAAGTGTTATCAAATTTTTTGATTCGAGCACAAGCAAGTAACGCAATTGCGCGGATTGCGAAAGTTTTAGAATTGTTGGAATTGCATAGCAACGAAACATTCGTGCATCACCAAGTGTCAAAATCTACTTTTGACACTTACATCATATTAATAAGAAAGAAGGAACAAAAATGGCAGAAAAAAATCCTATCGTTACAATTGAATTAGAAACTGGTGGCATCATTAAAGTTGAACTTTACCCTGAAATCGCACCAAATACCGTTAATAATTTTATCTCTCTAGTGAAAAAAGGGTTCTATAATGGTTTAATCTTCCACCGTGTAATCCGTGGTTTCATGATTCAAGGTGGTTGTCCAGATGGAACAGGAATGGGTGGTCCTGGTTACTCCATCCCTGGTGAATTCTCAATGAATGGTTTTGATAACAGCTTAAAACATACGGAAGGCGTAATCTCAATGGCTCGTTCTCAAATGCCAGATTCTGCAGGATCACAATTCTTCATCATGCATCAGAATTCTCCTCACTTAGATGGAGCATACGCTGCATTCGGAAAAGTTGTAGAAGGTATGGACGTTGTTAATGAAATAGCAGAAACACAAACAGACTATTCTGATCGTCCAACATATGACCAAATCATGAAAACTGTTACTGTCGATACATTCGGTGTAGAATATCCAGAACCAGAAAAATGCTAAGAAAAAGAAGTACCTTTGCGGTTGATATATATCACCGAAAAGGTACTTCTTTTTCATGTTTGGGTGTCAAAAGCCCATATTTAATTTGAAATCCGTCAATCTACACAATTTAAATCCGATAATGTTTGTGTAATCTATTTAGAACAATCCCGTAATAACACCATCTTCATTCACATCAATTCCTTCTGCTGCTGGTTTCTTTGGTAAACCTGGCATTGTCATAACAGTACCTGTAATTGCAACAACAAATCCTGCACCTGCAGATACGTATACTTCACGAATATGAATTGGGAAATTGGTTGGTCTTCCTAATAATGTAGGGTCATCAGATAATGAGTATTGATTCTTTGCCATACAAACTGGCATATTGGTAAATCCTAAGCTTTCAATCTTATCAATCGCTTTTGATGCTTGTACATCATAGGTAACTTCAGAAGCACCGTAGATCTTCTTTGCAATAGTCTCGATTTTTTCTTTAATGGATTTAGAATCTTCATATAGCACTTTGAAGTTGCTTGGTTTTTCTTCAATCGTCTTTATAACCTTCTGTGCTAAATCAATTCCACCTTCTCCACCTTTTTCCCATACTTCGGATAAGGAGAATTCACAACCACGTTCTTCACAGAATTCACGAACAAATGTTAATTCTGCATCAGAATCTGTAACAAAACGGTTTAGCGTTACAACAACAGGAACACCATAATTCTGTAAGTTTTCAATATGTTTCTCTAGATTTACAATACCTGCTTTTAATGCTTCTAAGTTTTCTTCCCCTAGATTTGCTTTTGCCACGCCACCATTATATTTTAAAGCACGAACGGTTGCTACTAATACAACTGCATCTGGTTTTAATCCTGCCATACGACACTTGATGTCAAAGAACTTCTCAGCACCAAGATCTGCACCAAATCCAGCTTCTGTAACAACATAATCTGCTAATTTTAATGCGGTCTTCGTTGCACGAACACTATTACAACCATGCGCAATATTTGCAAATGGTCCACCATGTACGATTGTAGGTGTATGTTCTAATGTTTGAATCAAGTTTGGCTTTAATGCATCTTTTAACAAAGCAGCCATAGAACCAACTGCATTCAGTTCCTTTGCAGTTACTGGGGCACCATCATAGGTATATGCTACAATAATTCTGCCAAGTCTTTCTTTTAAATCCTTCATGTCATCAGCCAGGCAAAGAATTGCCATGATTTCTGATGCAACAGTTATGATAAAGTGGTCTTCCCTTACTGTACCATCTACTTTACGTCCAAGACCAACAACAATATTACGAAGAACACGATCATTCATATCAAGGCATCTCTTCCAAACGATCTGATTTGGATCAATCTGAAGAAGATTTCCTTGTTGGATATGGTTATCCAACATTGCAGCTAATAAGTTGTTCGCAGAAGTAATCGCATGAAAATCACCTGTAAAATGTAGATTCAAATCTTCCATAGGAACAACCTGTGCATATCCACCACCTGCTGCTCCACCTTTAATTCCAAAACATGGTCCTAAGGATGGTTCACGTAATGCAATTACTGCTTTCTTATTCAACTTGCCAAATGCTTCTCCTAGTCCAACAGAAGTTGTCGTTTTTCCCTCTCCAGCCGGCGTTGGATTAATTGCTGTAACCAAGATCAACTTTCCATCTGGACGATCTTTTACTTCGTTCCATAATTCATCTGTGAATTTGGCTTTGTATTTACCATAGAATTCCAAATCATCTTCGCGTATGTCTAATCGTTTTGCTATTTCTTTAATATGTTTCATCTGTGCTTCTTGAGCAATTTGAATATCTGTTTTCATTAATTAGAGCCTCCATCTTCTTATCTTCTAGGTCACAATTTCTATCGAAATTGTTCTCCTAAACGTATACTTCCGTTCCGTATTCCAACTGGTATACTTTTCGTAACCTTTGCAGGCCACTCTTCCTGGCACTGCAAACCAATAAGTTTCTTCCTGCCATTAATTGAAAACACTCTATAAACCATATTCATTATAGCAAAGGATTTTTCCTTTTTCAACTCATTCCCTCATTAGCAAATCTTATGTATTCGTTCACATATACTTATATGATGATGGTATTCGTGTCGAAATGGTATCCGTATCGAAATTCATTCGTATCGAAATGTCATACGTATCATTCGGTATAAAATCCTGTGTTTCTTACTTCACAAGAAAAGACACGTCTTTATGATTCACAAACCATTCAAAAGTAGCCCGATTCGGGCTACTTTTGAAACGTCTACGTTAATGGATCAGCATCCACTTATGTGTATCAATATGGTAGCGCAACTTGATCGTCTGAACAACTTCTCCCATTGGTACACTACAACGAAACAACAGCATGGACATCCCTGCATATTTTTCTTCTTTTACTTGCTCAATCTGATCAATCTTATATGTCTGCAATCCATGCTGACAGTCTTCTAATCGTATATAATTCGGCTTAATCTTCCCAAATGTATTAAAAGTCGCAATCACATCAACCGGAACATTCATATCTTCACCTCATTATAATCCTTTACTTCATTGTTCTACTTTTCTCCCCGTTCTCCTTCTCTTAGCTGCAAGCCTCGGGCAGGGTCAAATGGTTTTCCTTTCTCCTGCTGCTTTGGTAAGGTAATACTTGAAGTACCACCAGACATATGGGATAAGCGACTATTCACAAAATTAGCCCGCTTAATAGAATCCATTCCATATCTCGTACGGATTTGGTCAATAGTTTGATCCAATTTTTCTAATTTTTCTCGTTTCAACATCTTTCTCTCATCATCCATGATTCGATAATCCATCTGCTCACATACTCGATCAGACTCTTTATGCAATCCAAGTTCAAACAAACTAAGCTGTCTCGTTTCCCCTTGCTCTTCAATACGACTCGTATGAATACCAAAATTTCGGAGTGGCTCCCCGTTCCAAAGTTCTTCTAGTAATTTACACGCTGCTTGATGAATCTCATTGGTGAGGTTCGTGGGTTCTAATAATGTCATCTGATGGGATACATGATGGAATTCACAATCAACAATACTTACTGCAACAACACGAATAAATACTTGATCTTTTCTAAGTCGTGCACCTACCGTTTCGCTAAGTGATAACAAAATCAGTCTGGCCGTCTCATTGTCCGTAACATCAAAAGGAATTGTCGTGCTATTGCCATACCCTTTGTTGGCAATGCTCTCTGTTAAAACAAGGCTATCATCAATTCCATTTGCAAAATTATGAATCACCTCTCCATGTTTTTTCAAATTGGTTTTTAGAATTTCTACATCTGCCTTTGCAAGATCTCCAATTGACTTTATTCCCATAGAAAATAATTTCTTTGCGGTTGCTCGCCCTACAAAAAACAATTCCGATACAGGTAATGGCCACATCTTTTTCGCAATCTCATCTGGAAAAAGGGTATGAACAAGATTCGGTTTTTTAAAATCCGATGCCATCTTTGCCAATAACTTATTATTCGATATGCCAATATTCACTGTAAATCCCATCTCTTCGTAGATCCGATCCTTAATGAAATTCGCTACAACAACAGGAGAACCATGCAGCGTAAGCGTCCCCGTCATATCCATATACGCCTCATCTATACTGTACTGTTCTACACAAGGTGTGTATTCTCGTAATAATGCAATAAAAGATTCCGAGCACTGCTTATATAAATCATGTTGTGGCGGAACAATAACCAGATTCGGGCACTTCTTCCTTGCTTCTGCCAAGGATTCCCCCGTTTGAATTCCGTATCTTTTGGCTGGTATCGATTTAGCTAAAACAATTCCATGCCGCTTTTTTTCATCTCCTCCCACGACAGAAGGGATCTCACGCAGATCAGTCTCTTCTCCTAAGATCTGTAAACGATATACTGCCTCCCAACTTAAGAATGCAGAGTTCACATCTATGTGAAAAATAATTCGTTCCATTCTAACTCCACCTCTTGTTTCTATTGTATCAGAACATTTGTTCGATGTAAATAGTTATTTCTGGCAAAAAAACAACCTTCATAACTGCATGGTCTTTGGCTAGACATCTTATGCCTACTGACGACTCACAATTTATGAAGATTGTTTTTTGCTAAATTATTTCCGTTAATTGATTTTGTTTTTTATTTTTACCTTAAAGCTTATCCTGTTTTTCGCCTTGTCATTAAGCCCTCCTATTATATACTTCACTTTGTCATTTTCATCTTTATATAATATACTTGGCTTTGTCATTTAAATCTTTATGATGTACTTCGTTTTATCATCGATTTTTATGTGTACGAATCCGCAATTTCTACTTATCTGTACATAATCTGGAGATAAACTGATCAAATTCTTCCAACGTTTGTTTGTTCAAAGAATAATAACACCTTTTACCATCCTTTCGAATTTCAACTAAAGAGCTTTCACATAGGATTCGCATGTGATGCGATAACGTGGGTTGGGTAATATTGAACTTCTCCAAAATTCTGCAACCGCATTTTTCTCCTTCTGATAACATTTCCATGATTTGTAATCGATTATTATCAGACAGTGCTTTACAAATTAAAGCATATTCCTTCATATCCGTTCTCGCCCCCATATCCAATGTAAACTCCAGTGTTACTCATGTTTGGTATTATAGCCCATGGCTTTGCATCTGTCAATAAAGGTGTTAATTTACCCTAATCTTTTTCGTCACAACTCTAGTTTTTCCATTGTATAATTTGATCGTCACCTTGATCGTTGCGGTACCAGCTTTCTTTGCTTTGATTTTTCCTGTCTGATCCACAGCCGCAACCTTTTCATTCGTTGACCGATAGGTAACTTTTACTGCACCGATCCCTTGGGAAGCTGTTTCATCGGTTAACTTTTTAGTAATCTGCAGACATGCTGGTAGCGTTATTGCAACCTTTGTTGTCTTTCCTTTCTTAATCGTTGCCTTCTTTACTGTTACATTGATTTGATTTGCCAAAGAAGTAATTAACTTATTATCCGCTTTTTCCGTAAGGATGACATAGGAACCGCTAGCAATAACAGGAATGGTTACCTTTCCGTTCACGTCGATCTGTTGGGAATATCCTCCTACGATCGTCTCTAGCTTGTTTTTCTCTTTATTAACATGATAGATATAGACTTTATTTCCTTTTGTAGCACCTTTGACTTTTTCAAATGAAACGCTCAGGCGTCCTTCTACTGGAAGATTCGTCTCTTGTCCCAAAGTAACAACGATCCCATCTGCTTTTATTGTTTTCAATAGTTTAGTAAATGCATCGCTCTTCTTTGCTTCTTCCATATTCAGCAATTGCAGGTCAATCCGAAGATTCGTTTCATTCTCTTTCGCATTCGTAAGATCTTTTGCAGTAAATGACCAATCCGCTAAAATGTTTCCTGTGGCCTCTTTGATGTGAATGAATAAATCCTTACCTGCCTTTTCCAATGCCTCGAAGATTTCTTTTGCTATAACCACCTGGTCTCCACCTTGTTGTTTTATAACATTAATAATTAGCTTCGTATTCTCCTTATTGTTCAGTACGGTCTCCACATCTTTTAATGTGATCGTCGTAGAGGCATCTTTTGCTTCAATCGTGATTTCCTCATCAAGCTTTTCATTCTCTGGTTTCGTATCTGGTGTTTCTGGCATAACATTTCCACCATCATTCTCGTTACCACCTGTTGAAGGCGTTACGATTGCACCTTTTTGCGAGCATACAAAATCCGTTTCATTTCCTGCATAATCACAAATTCGTACTATAAAATTATCCTTTGAAGAGGCAACAAAATCAGTTAAATTGAATTTTAATGTAGATACTGCTGCTCTCATCTTTTCATTTACCAATACCTCTTCCGATACTGCTTTTCCCGATGATTTATTGTATGTAGTGATTACATCACCATTGCTCTTGTGCAATCCTACATATGCCACATACTGATTATCTTTTACTTCACACGTTATATATGTCTTTCCTTCTTCCTTTGTAATTGCTATTTTCTGAAGGACAGGTTTTTCCAAATCAACCGTAATCGGAAACTGCATGCTACTCTTCGCATTATTTTCTGTACCAGAATAAGCAAGAGTGCCATTTACCGTATACATATAGATTTCATTATTCAAGGCACCTTCTGCTGTCCAATTAATTTCTTCATACGTTGGATAGATTGCACTATTGTAATAAGAAGACTTGGTGTCAAATTCCCAGCTATTGTTATACACGTCATTTCCTGATGAAGTAGTAATCTGCGTATTCATATTTCGTGCATTTCGTAATAAACTTAGCCTTGAAGCATATAACGTATCGTGGAATCCATCTCCATTTGGCGAGATTGCAATCTTATTCGGATCTAATTGTAGCATTGCATTCTGATAATAGTATTTATAATCGTATGCATTGTAGCCAGCCCCAAGTAATGTATATGCCCACTCATCATATGGATTAACACCTAACAGATGTTGTCCATCATCAGAAAGAAGGAAACTGGAGGTTTGTTGATACATGCTCTGTTCTCCCGAACCATATAAATTGTTATCATAGATGGTAGACTGATCCATTAATGGTGCCTTCTCCCATTCTCCATAGAATCCCATGAAAGGAATCGATAATTCTTTTGCACCTTCTCCATTCGTTAAGAAGATAAATCCTTCTACGAATTCTCCATTGGCAAAATTGGATTCCATCTCTTGTTTGATCGTATCTGATAATGTAATCGTCACATGAACGGTGGCCTTCTCATTGGCTCCCAATTCTACCTTCGTTCCTTCCATACCATTTATGGTATATTGCACATCCACGCCATAAGAGATATCTTTTGCTTGCTCCTTTATGTAGCCCTCTTCCTCTTGTTCCGTTAAGGCAACCGCCTCTAAATCATAACTAATTGCTCCTCCAGTTGCAGATTGAACAATAAAATCAGTTTCATATACGCCGACTGTATTATCACTTAGCTCCAATTTGGGACGGTTATAGCTTTCTCCATCGTCAACATATAGGTACGCTGGCGTAGTAATCGCATTGCCTACTTGAACAAGACCACTTCCCTGTTTTCTAGGACTGTAGTATACGTCATTTTCATCTTTTAATGGTGTTGCCGTACTCATCAAAAGCTGATTTGCAAGTTCTGCTTTTTCTTCTGGACTACTACTTAACCCATTCTCCTCAATATACTGTCTTACTAAAGCGAAGGAACCTGCTATGTGAGGTGCAGCCATTGATGTACCCGACATCGTCCCATAGGAATTGCTAAATGGCATTGAAGAATAGATATTCTCTCCTGGTGCTGTAATCTCTGGCTTTAATTTCAAATCAGGCGTCACTCCCCAAGAAGAGAAATCCGACATTTTCTTTGCATTATCAACATTATCAAAATGCCCAATTTCTTTCTTGATGGTAACGGTTTTGTCAACAGACGAAATTAGCCCTTCTCCTGCAAGCTCTGTAATTCCTACAGCAGGAATACGATAGTCCTCTATGGACATATTGATTGTCCCTTCTTGATTATTATAGATCATGATTGCAATTGCACCTGCATCGGCTGCATATTGAACCTTCTCTGTAAACGTAATAGAGCCTCTGCTTACAACTGCAATTTTTCCAAAAACATCAATTCCAGCATAATCTGCTTCTTCTCCATAGTTCGGGATTATCTCAAAGGACATGTTTGTCCCTGTTCCCTCACTATCTAAATCTTGCAATTTCGGTTGACTTGCTGTTGCTGTTTCTGTATAGGTGATCATCTGGCTATTCCATTCAAAGTAATTAGCGAAATATCCTGTGTTCACACAACTTGCTACGGAAGTAGATGCACAATAGGTAGAAGGAGAACCAACAACAGAGGTATCTGGATTCGATGTAAATGCACCACCTGCTTCATTCTCATATGTACTACTATAAGAATTGCCTGCAGATACCGACAGATTGATTCCCGCTTCTATGATACTGTCATAGACCTGTTGAATGCCTTCTTCCTCTCCTACTGAATAGCCACTGGAGGAACCAAGACTCATATTGATTACATCTGCCTCTAGCTTTACTGCATCCTCCAAACCAGCAAGTATATTCTCCGTGCTTGCCCCATTCTCTGCATCGGAGAATACTTTCATGATCAGCAACTGTGCTTGTGGTGCGACCCCTTGCAAATTAGGTGCATTCCCTGCTACGGTACCCGCCACATGGGTTCCATGCGCATTTCCGTACAATTCAACAGCTTCTTCCGATGGAGTAACCTCCGCATCCTTATCCGCATAATCATAAGAAAAAGGTACTTTCTCATTCACATATGCGCCATTCGCGATTGGATTCACACTTTCCTTCTTTTCCTGTATTATATTCTTCGTAATCTTCGCACCTGACACAGCTTGTGTAAATGCTTCATGGTTGGTATCTAATCCTGTGTCCAGTATTGCAACTGCAATCCCTTCTCCATTATAGTTTAGCGTATGAGCTACATCAGTCTGAATCAATGGATTACTTGTTACCATATTCGGATCAATGCAATCGTAGGTTCTTGCTACATATGCACTTTTTACCCCAGCCATATTCTGTATCTTCTCTAATTCTCCATATGTGGTTCTAATAGCAAAACCATTCATTACTGCTGTATAATGATACAACACATCGGCTTGCACCGTATCTGATGTCTCCTGTTTCTGAATGTCCTCAATAACGTCTTTTTGCGCCTCTAGCATCTGTTTACTTGACTTCTGTGCACCGTCTGATTCCAAATATGCATTTACATCGGTATAATACTGCTTTTCCCTCGTTGAACTTGTCCCATTATATTGATCCAATAATGATTGTTCCTCTAGTTCAACGATCACCGTAACTTCTTCTTCCGCTTGATATCCTTGGCTCTCCAATGGATTTTGCGTTAACGATTGTTTCTCTTTCGTTGTTTGATCAAATGGCAACTCCTTTCCATTATTTGACGCTCCCATTGTGGCATTAACCAACGTTGAAGGGACCATACTTGTAACGATCATTGTTGCTGCCATTACAATGGCTAACCATCTTTTACGCATTACTCCTCACTCCTATTCTTTTCTTGTTACTGGTTAGGGTGTCAAAAGCCCTTGGCTTTTGCTACCTTAATCTGTTACTAGTTCTACATCAACTTGTTCAAAATATGCTACTATACATATATATGCTTGTTCGATGGGATTTACCCCACTAAAGTAACAACGTAGATTATTTTTAGACATATAGTCCTTTCCATACATTGGTTGTCTATATATCTTTGGTATAATCCACAAAATTTTCGAAAAGTTTAGGAGTTGTTGATATATACATACAAATAATGTAAATGATATACTATTCTTACAATATCTGTAAATTTCTCAAATTTTCAGATATTGTATTAAGCAAAGTGTACTTCGTACAATCTTGCGTTAATAATAGCTTCAAAGTACACTTTGTTCTCCGCGCCGAGCACAGTCAGCTTCAGCTGACATCTACCTTATGTGCGAGTGCGTCTCCCCCGGAGGGTTTCTATACTAGAAAAGTCTTTCCTAGTATAGAAAAAAGCGTAAACACACAAACAATTAAAAGGAGGTGCTTACACATGAAGAAAAAAGAGAGAAAGATAAAACGATTCTCTCCAATGATTGCCTGCATGCTTATCTTAAGTTTCGTATTCACGATGGCGTCACCACGCAGTATATTACAGCAGAATACGATGCAAAAGCAAGCAAAGGCAGCAACAACAATGACTACAACAACGACAGCGACGACGGCAACAACGACGAAAACTGGTGCAGATACATTTTCTTGGGACAATGCAAATGTTTATTTCCTATTAACGGACCGATTCAACAACGGCGATCCAACCAATGACCACTCCTATAACAGAGGACTTGATGAATATGGTAATGTTATCAATTATGCTGATACGAGTGCGACTTTTCATGGTGGTGATTTCGTTGGAATCACAGAAAAAATCGAAGAAGGTTATTTTACGAATCTCGGTGTGAATGCATTATGGATCAGTGCTCCCTATGAACAGATTCATGGATATGTTGTAGGAAGCGATGCTTCTGATAGTTTCGCCCATTATGCATATCATGGATACTATGTATCCGATTATACGGGGACGGATGCGAATTTTGGTACAGCGGAAGAATTTCAAGAGTTAGTGGATACGGCACATGAAAACGGGATAAGAGTTATTATTGATATCGTAATGAATCATGCAGGCTACAATACGATTTATGATATGGCGGAATATGATTATGGTACTCTTTTAGATGGTTGGGAAGATACTTATTATCAAAGCGCAGGCATCAATAATACGTCCTATCATAGTTTCATTGATTACACATCTTCTACAACCGATTGGGCGAAATGGTGGGGCCCTAATTGGGTAAGATGTGGTACTGCTGGATATGATGAAGGTGGTTCCACGAATACAACCATGTCTTTATCGGGTTTACCAGATTTCAAAACAGAATCTACCAATTCTGTTCGTATTCCAAGTATTCTTCAAACAAAATGGACAAGAGAAGGACGATATGCTACCGAAATGGCGGCACTCTCTTCCTATCTCAGTGAACATGCGATGGCAATGACACCAACCAATGTTCTTACCTATTGGTTACAGTCATGGGTTCGAGAATATGGAATTGATGGATTCCGTTGTGATACTGCGAAGCATGTTGATCTTGAATCTTGGGCTACCTTGAAAAAAGCCTGTGTTGAAGCATTACAGGAGTGGAAAGCAGAGAATCCAGAGAAAGCGTTGGATAACTTAGATTTCTGGATGACCGGAGAAGTATGGGATCATGGTGTTTACAAAGATGAATACTATACAGCGGGTGGTTTTGACTCCATCATAAACTTTAATACACAAGGTGGAGGTGTACTAGCTAAGAGCACTGTCGCAGCTACCTACCAATCGTATGCTGATTCCATTAATAGTGATCCTGATTTTAATGTATTATCGTATATCTCCTCTCATGATAGTGTATTAACAAGAGGAAATTCCATCTATATGGGTTCCGCATTCCTGATGCTTCCAGGTGCCGTACAGATATTCTACGGGGATGAAACCGATCGTAAAGTAGATGATACCGCCTCCACCAATGGTGATCATGAAGTTCGAAGTGATATGAACTGGGATGACATGAATACCGATACGTTAGCACATTGGCAGAAAGTTGGTACATTCCGTAATAATCACATTGCGGTAGGTGCTGGTGCCAATGCTTCCCTTACATCGGATGATGGTGTGGCATTCTCAAGAATATATAACAGTAATTCCATTTCTGATCAGATTGCTGCTTGTATCGGTTGTACAAGCAATACCAATGTAACAATTGATGTTTCTTCTCTCTGGGAAGATGGACAAACACTTGTAAATGCCTATACATATACAACTGCTACTGTTACCAATGGTACCGTTACCTTTAACAGTGGGAAAAATGGAACTATATTAATAGAAGAGCCTGATGGAAAGCCCTTAATCTCCGTTACTGGTAACGCGAAGTTCCATAATACAGAAGATGTAACAATCGGTATCACAGATGCTGACTATGCAATCGTATCGATTGATGGTGCTAAGAAATTCCTTGCATACGATGGTGATACATTTACAATCGGCGAAACGGCTTATGAGGGCGATACCGTAAATGTTATGGTAGAAGCCACCAACGCAAATGGCACAAGAAATGCAACCTACACATTCTACAAAGCATATGCCAGTGAAAGTCTTGAACCCGATACTTCTACCGAATATAATGGGATTCTATATGTAAAATCATATGATGGGTCTGCACCTTACGTATATGCCTGGAAAGATACAAGCACAGCACTTACTGGTGCTTGGCCAGGAACACAGATGACCGAAATGAATGAGGACGGCTACTATGTCATGGATCTTGGTACCACTGCTACCTACAATGTTGTACTTAATAATGGAAGTGGTACACAAAGCAGTGATATCTCAAATCTCGAAGGAAGCGTCTGGATTGAACTTACCTCTTCAAATTATGCATATGATATTGTAGCAAGGGAAGTGGAAGCAGAGACAACACCAATCACCTTCTATGTTGATAGTTATACTAATGCTGCTCCTTACTTATATATCTGGGATTCCGATGGGAATACCTATAATGGTTCTTTCCCAGGAAAAGCTTTAACAGAAATGACAACGGATGGTTTCTATACGCTTACCATTGATTCCTATTCTTCCTCTGTTAATTGTATTGTAAGTTACGGAGGTAATACAACGCAGTCCGATAATATAACAGGGATTACAGATGAAGTATGGATTACGCTAACGTCTTCTGATTGCAGTACCTACGATGTGGTAAAATCATCAACAGCAGATTCCTATTATGATACGTTGAAGAAAGAAACAAGAGAAACGAAGAATATGACAGCAGAAAATTATACAGACGAAACATTTTCCGTGCTCTATTCTTATGTTGAACCCGCAGATGCATTAATCGCATTAGGGGAAGAGAACGCTGCTGAAGCGGATTTAATTGAAATGATTCAGGCAATTCAAACGGCACAGGCGGGTCTTGTCGTAGTTAAGCCAACCGTATCTGGTATTCTGGAAGGAAGTACCTGTATCTATGGTACCGCAGCATATGGAAGCGATGTGACACTCACAATCGGAAGCACTGTCTATACAACGAATGCAGATGACCTTACGGGTGAATACTCCGTTACGGTAGATGCTTTAGCACTTACGGACACGGTTTTGGTTACTTGTTCTTTGGGAGATAACTCCTCTAATACGTATACGTATAATGTAGATCCTAATAACAATGCAGAGGTAACTAGTGTAACACTTAATGAATCAGATGTAACTGTCGCTTTAGGTAACACAACAACCTTAACTGCAACCGTATTACCAAGCAATGCAGCGGATCGATCCATAACTTGGACAACCAGTGATCCTTTCGTTGCTTCTGTATCCAGTGGTATTGTAACTGGTATTGCAGAAGGAACCGCAACTATCACAGCTATCACCTCGAATGGTTTAACTGCAACAGTGGCAGTGACAGTGACGGTTATGACAGAAGAGATTGCTGTGACAAGTATTACCCTTAATCAATCAACCACAACATTAGTTGTAGGCGATACTGCAACATTAATCGCAACCATATTACCGAGCAATGCAACGGATCAATCCGTAACTTGGACCACCAGTGATTCTTCTGTTGCTTCTGTATCCCATGGTGTTGTATCAGGTATTGCAGAAGGAACCGCAACAATCACAGCTACAACCTCGAATGGTTTAACTGCAACAGTGGCAGTCACGGTAACTGTAGAAACAAGTTATATGTACTTTGAAAAGCCTTCTTCTTGGGGCACAACAATATATGCCTATATATGGAATGATGATGTTACCTATACGAATGCTTCATGGCCAGGGGTTGTAACAACCTGTAACAAATCCGGCATATATGTCATTGAATGGCCAACAGATTATACCGGTACAGACCTTAATATAATCTTTACCGATAGAACACATCAAACCGCTGACTTAGAAGCAATCAAGAATGGGTATTATACAAGCAGTGGATATAGTTATACTGTAGTGGATTAACACAAACTTCATACGATACGATTAAATCTAGCATAGATGTCTGCTATATTCATGGTTGGAACTGGCGAAACACTTCAACATTGTATTGACTACATGTGAAGCCAACGAAAGCTCGTTTTCCATTGAATATAGCGAACATCTGCTGGAAGGGAAACGTAATTCTGCTATAGAAGTTTCTTCCCATTAATTATCATTTGTTTGCTCATATTCCTTCCATTATATATATTGTGGTTAATTTGATTACTATATTCAATTATAGTTTTATAATATCATTTTCGATATATGAAAAATAAAGAATATATCAGCTATAAATAATACAATAATACTTTAGTACAAGTTCTTTTCATATTCCCCTCCAAAAACACGAATAGCTTTCTTATTATGATTGTAAATCATACATTGAAAATCTATCAATTATTTAAAATCTATAAATATATCGTTATAATTTTTTTCATCTCTTGTAATAACTAATTGCTTATCTACTACATAGAACGATGGTTTTGCCTTTATGTACGAATACATATAATCATATACATACGGATCTGTTATATACATTTTCTCAAGATATTCCTTTTCAGATATGGAGGAAAGTTCTATAATTTCATCGGCCTCATCTGTATCTATCGGAGGTGATACTTCATTACCATAATCATAATTTGTTAATTCTTCTTTTAAACGATCCACCTCCTTTACTATATCATCTAAATAAACCCTATCTCCCGTTTTCAAGTCAATGGTTATTCCAAAACGAATAAAATCACTTTCAAATTCTTCACCATTAGAATTTTTTGATTCAACCGTATAACATATTGATAAATATTTTGAAGTTTTACATTTTACAGAGATTTTGCTTTTCTCCAACCATTTACAATTTACATTTATCCATTCCGTTATTGATTCCTTGAGTGTTTGATTTATCTTATCTTCTAAACGATCATTGCCCAAACCAGATATTTGTACATAATTTACTATGAACGGCTTGTCCTCCTCGTTATAAGCAGTGTATTCATTTTCATATATGTGATAATTACTTATACTATTATATTTATTCCTGTTTTTTGAGCTACATCCTATAAAAATCAAGATCATAACAGCAGATAAAAACACAAATATAGATTTTTTCATACTGACAAACTCCTTCTCTAGTCACTGTATCAACACTATTATTAGATAAGCTAATCTCCGTTTTTCTTTAGATTTTTATTAGTATCGCGATGCATTTCTACTAGTAAAGTACTTGTAGTTCAATAGAATCCCTTTCTGCACCATATCCACTTCTATAATTTATAAGTCCTTTCTCTTTTTCCCATGTAAAAGACTCGTAATATCCTGTAGATACTTGATTATTATATGCGTGATACTCCCGTTTTTCTCCGTTTATTACCATATACTGATGGTATCCTTGTTCATCTTTGCCTAGTACATCTTTTATCTCCTTATCTTGGCATACTATTATACTATCACTTGGTAATTCTTCACTTGTTTTTATTTTCCTTAGATTTTCTTCAGTTGGTACGATCTTATATATCTTATCTTCTTGTACATAAAAATAGCCTAGACTCAAACGTTCACTCGGAACATTCTCAATAGGATCAAGTTTTAACTCATATAACTTTCCCTTCTTAAGATTAGCCAATTCATAAATATTCAATTTTACATCTTTTTCAATGATATCATCACCTAAGAATTTCATACTACAATTCACTTGTGTTATATTTCCAAAAAAATAAGTATTACTTTCAATATATGTTTCAGCATTATGATGATTTGTTTTACTTACGAATATTGAATACCCCGAAATTACTATCAATACAATTATTATTAATAATGTCAAACGCTTTCTCATTTACATCGTCCTCTTCTTCCCCTCGATAAAAGGATAATCAAAGTTTTATTAATAGTTTACTTATGCTTTGCTTCTGATTAACTCTATAGTCTTCATCACTACCTCTATACTTTGAACAGCATGTCTATTCAGTATATCAGTTTATATCGAGATTGCTATTATAAAACAAACCATCATCCCTTTGATAGAAAATCCACTCAATATTTTCAATATAAGAGTCTTCAAAAGCTGTAACTATCTTAATATCTTCTAATCCGTCCCCATTTATATCCTTTATTGAAACTTCTATAATCTTAGTGCCAGTTTGAAACGATGCTTGAAACTCATAAAAAATATCATCATACTCATTTGTTAAATAAGCAGCTGGATAAAACCGATCACCATGATTCACTTCTCCAGAAACAAAATTAACACTTCCCCATGAATTTATCTTTTTTTCAAAGGAATACTCTTTAAGGGGTATAAAATCTTCAAGATCTGTAAGGTTGTATGGTCTAAAATGATAATTTCCATCTAGAGATAAGTCTTTATATGCCGATCCTTTATCCGTATATTCTATTGTCACTTCTATCTCATCGTTTTCTTTAAATATTAATGTAACATTTCCTTCATTCCCGTCTTGATCACTAAACTTACATTCAGCAATACCATTATTAACTGTCCCAGTTAAATCTCCTAAATTAGTTGTAGAATCAAAAGAATAGAAGTAAAATTCCGGCTCCGCTATTGAACCCGTTGATAATTTTCCTTCAATAACACCGTCTTCTATTCTAGAGATGAAAAAAGAAAAATAATTATATCCCCCTCCAGCCCAATTTTTCATAACCCATATCTTTTTAAGATACTGATTATAATCAATTACCTTACTGCTATCCTCCGAAGGCATTACTCGCGTAATATCAGGCTTACTTTTTATGTTGTTGCACCCTATCACAATGATCGTAAAGATTAAAATACTGATTATTGAAACAATGGTTAACTTAACTTTTTTCATTAATATAACTCCCTTAGCATTTGGTCACCTATTTATTCTATTTTGTAACATTATTTTACTTTTTAAGACTGATAGCGTATATGGGCATTATTTACCACATTTTGTTCTACTTTGTGTTTTTAGTCTTAATGAATCATATATTCCTAACCTTACATTCAATTTGCATTCAATTTCTTATTCTCGTCTTGCTCTCTATCCTCTATATTTCTGTAATATTAGAATAAGTTCCACGTTCTCTTTCAAGAGTTCTTTTGATTACATACAAAAACTTCAGGAACAAAGCATCAAACGTAGATCTGGTATATCTACTCCTGACACTTCATCCCTGAAGTTTTATAAAGTAACGAATGTAACATAATTTCTTCACTAAAAGATTAATTTCTGTTGGTAATACAATGCTTTTTTATCTAATACTGTTGGTACAGAATGAAGGATTTCACTCGTCTTTTGGTCATTCCATATCCAATGCGGAATCATCTCTTCATCCAAGATTAGTGGCATTCGATCATGTATGTTTTTCATCGATTCATTCGCCGCCGTCGTAACGATGACAAATTGACTCTGCTCCTCATCATAACGATACAAACCAGCCATATATAAGGACTTCTTATGGGGTACTGTAAAGTATATCTTGTTCTTATCAGAATCCCATTCATAGAAACCTGCTGCTGGTACAACACACCTTCTACTTTTTACGCTTTCACGAAACGTCCGTTTCTCCAATGCCGTTTCCGCTCTGGCATTAATCAATACCCCTTTTCCTGTTGGAGCAGGGAATCCCCACTTTGCTAATAAAAGCTGAACACCTTTTTGTGTTACTCCATTCTGATTACCAGAAGCAATATCAGAAACCAAGATCGGGACTTGATTGGTAGGGAATATCTCTCCCTTCGTATCAATGGTCTGCATCTGCTTTCCCCGACTCCATCTCGCATCCAGATGTTCTAATAACTTACGAATTTCCTTTGCAGTTTCATCATCTACATAATATCTACCACACATACTCACTGTTAATCCAATCGTCATCCATAGTGACTCGATTGTCTCCTTTCTCGCAGATTCTAAGTATATTATAAAATGTACTTCGCACTTTTGCGTTAATAACAACTCCAAAGTACACTTCACCACGCCTAGCACAGTCAGTTTCAGCTGACATCTACCTTATGCGTATTCCTTGGAAGGTTTACCTAATAGGGAATTCGGAGGACTTTCCTATTAGGGTTTGGGTGTCAAAAGCCCTTAGCAAAACTATTTTTGTCAATTTGCACAAACAGTAACTTATCACATGTAATGCAGGACATAGTTTGATGAGCAATTGTATGAAGTCGTTGGTACTTTGGCTCTGTAGTTTAGAGCCTTATGTACCACTACGAACTTCAGCGGGGCGGGAGCGTGCCCGGAATGAACTATGTCCTGTATTACATGCTAGGTAAACTTAAACTGTGCAAATTGACGAACCTCAAATTTAATATAGGCTTTTGACACCCAAATCCTATTATAAAAAGACGTTATGAAACCTCACTTCATTCAGTCGATTCCATAACGTCTTCCTTGTTTATTTTTCCCATTCAAGATCAGAATATTCTCTTCTCTTATCACGTAATAACAGATCCATTACTGCTTCTTTTGCTGATTTATCTTCAAATAATACTTTGTTGACCTGTTCAACGATTGGCATAGAAACATCGTATTTCTTTGCTAAAGCCAATGCTGCTTTTGCAGAATATACACCTTCTACAACCTGTTTTACTTCATCCATAGCAGCTTTCATTGTATAACCTTGTCCCATAAGAT
Organism: Anaerosporobacter faecicola; assembly: GCF_012070565.1. Lineage (GTDB taxonomy): Bacteria > Bacillota > Clostridia > Lachnospirales > Lachnospiraceae > Anaerosporobacter > Anaerosporobacter faecicola. The sequence goes on along the minus strand of NZ_JAAQRO010000009.1, from coordinate 2,943 downwards.
AACCGGCATTTCTATTACGGCTATGCTTACTTGTACATGTTACGATCAAATCTCCTACCCCAGATAAACCTGCGAAGGTTTCCATTCTGCCACCCATGGCAATACCAAGACGGCTCATCTCTGCGATCCCTCTTGTGATCAATGCTGCTTTTGTGTTATCTCCATAACCTAATCCATCAGCAACACCTGCTGCTAATGCAATGACATTCTTTAAGGAACCACCAAGTTCAATTCCTACAATGTCTGGACTGGTATAGACACGAAATCTCTCATTCATGAATATCCCTTGAATAAAATATGCGGTGTCCTTCGAATGCGCTCCTACGACACAAGTAGTTGGAATACCTCTACTTACTTCTTCCGCATGGCTTGGGCCAGATAGAACGGCAACATCCGCATGGTTTAATTCTTCCTCTATAATCTCGCATAAAGTCATCAAAGTAGTTTCTTCAATACCTTTTGCAACGTTTACTACCATTTGTCCTTCTTTAATATATGGTGCTGCAAGCTTCGCTGTTGAACGAACAAATGGAGAAGCTACTGCAAAAACAATCAATTCTGGATTTTCACATGCATAGGAAAGATCCCCAGTAATTTCAATATTCGTAGGTAACTTAATACCTGGTAACTTATCAACTTGTTCTCGATGTGTCTGTAACATCTCAATCTCAGGTTGTAAAACTGACCATAAGATTACATCATGTCCGTTATTTGCTAATACAATAGACAGTGCTGTCCCCCAGCTACCTGCTCCTAATACCGTAACCTTACTCATTTATCAAAATACCTCCCGGTTATTTAGTCATTTCCTTTATGGAACGCAACGATCTGTGTTCTTATTTTACATCTACTTTTTGCCCTAATTTATTCTCTGTTCCATTCAACAACCGCTTAATATTTCCTTTGTGTTTGTAAAAAGCGGAGGCAGTGAACAGAAGGCTAACGATTAGCATATGTAGAAACTGTGGATTACCACGATAGAACAAGATAACACCCACTGGGAATATGATAGATACAAGTAATGATCCCACGGATACATATCTCGTGATCGCAGTAATAATCACAAAACCACATAATGCAATCAAAGCGAGTCTCCAGTCAAATGCCAAGATAACACCGCCTGTGGCAGCAATACCCTTTCCTCCTTTAAAGTGTAACCAGAAAGGGTAATTGTGACCAAGGATAACACCGAGTCCTGTATATAATGCCAACAATTGAGGCTCAATATCAGAATTTTGAAACAAAAAGAATCGAATAATTAAGATTGGTATCAGTGCCTTGAATGCATCTCCAATGAACGTAATTACACCTGCTTTTATCCCTAAAGTACGAAGCGCATTGGTCGTTCCTGCATTGCCGCTACCATAATCTCTAATATCTATATTATTTGCCTTACCAACTATATATCCAGTTGAGATACACCCACATAAATACCCAATGCACAAGCAAATCAATATATGACTCATTCTACTCTTTCTCCTTTCTTTCTCGAATGATGAATTTCAAAGATGTTCCAGAGAAACCAAATGCATCTCTGATCTTATTCTCAATATATCTTGTGTAAGAATAATGCATCAATTGCTTATCATTCACAAAGATTACAAAAGTAGGTGGTTTGATTGCCACTTGTGTAATATAGTACAGTTTTAAACGTTTTCCTTTATCAGAAGGTGGTTGCTGCATCGCAACTGCTTCCATTAAGATTTCGTTTAACACACCCGTTGCAATACGTAGTGCATGATTTTGTATAACAACATCCATTATATCAAAGATTTTATTCACTCTTTGTCCTGTTTTCGCGGAGATAAATACGATTTCTGCATATGGAATAAAGGATAAGATTTCACGGATTCTCTTCGTATGTTCATAGATTGTCTTGTCAGTTTTTTCAATAGAATCCCACTTATTCACTGCAATAATGATTCCTTTTCCACGTTCATGGGCAATACCAGCGATTTTTGCATCTTGTTCTGTTACTCCCTCACTGGCATCAATTACCACAATGACCACATCCGCTCGTTCTACAGCTGTAACAGTACGGATGATACTGTATCGTTCCAGTTCTTCTTTGATTTTATTCTTTCTACGAAGTCCTGCGGTATCAATAAATACATATTCTTTGTCCTGCCAAGTAATGGCGGTATCAATTGCATCACGAGTGGTACCTGCAATATCCGATACGATTACTCGTTCTTCTCCTACTAAACGGTTGATAATGGAAGATTTACCAACATTCGGCTTTCCGACAATTGCTACTCTTGGACGTTCATCTTCCACTTCTTCTGCTTCTTCTTGTGGGAAATACTTCACAACTTCATCTAACATATCCCCAATTCCAAGACGAGATGCTGCAGAAACTGGCATTGGATCTCCAATTCCAAGATTATAGAATTCATAGACATCTGCCATGAATTTTTGGAAGCTATCCACTTTATTTACAACTAATATAACTGGTTTTCCTGATTTTCTTAACATATCAGCAACCTTAAAATCAGAATCCACAACACCTTGTCGTACATCTGTTATAAATAAAATGATATCTGCTGTCTCTATGGCAATCTCTGCTTGTGTACGCATATGCTTTAACATCAGATCCTTGCTTTCTGGTTCAATACCACCGGTATCAATCATCGTAAACTGATAATTTAACCAAGTAACATCTGCATATATTCGATCTCTCGTTACACCAGGATAGTCTTTCACGATGGAAATCTTTTCCCCTGCGAGAGCATTAAACAATGTAGATTTTCCTACGTTTGGACGACCTACAATCGCTACAATTGGCTTACTCATTTTTCTTTCTCCTTACCATTCTGGGTAGTGTCAAATTTTACTACCTTTTTTATTGTATAAACCTCGATTTTATGGGAGTTTGCAATAAAAAGAGCAATGACCTCCCTTTTTGAAGTATAATGTAGTCACCACAACAAACAAAATACGAAA
>NZ_JAAQRO010000008.1 GCF_012070565.1 Anaerosporobacter faecicola | reverse complement strand
TAGTTACGAAGAATTGAAATCAGAAATAGAAAAATATATTATTTATTATAACGAGAAACGAATCAAAGAAAAACTAGGATGGCTTAGTCCTGTTCAATATAGAGTGAAACTACTCGCAGCATAAAAATGCGTAACAGACGTTAAATCTGTTACGCAATAAAAGTCTAACTTTTTGGGGTCACATCAGAATGACACACAGCGATTAATAATAGCCTTTCGTCATTTACCGACTGTAAGCGAAATTTTCGTCTATTTATCCAAAGTACAGACAGCGTTTGAATTTGCTAATACTATATTAAATGGTATATCAGATGTTGCAAACTGGGTGATGCAACTTCCTGAAACAATTGACTATTGGTATACGCATCAAGGCGGTAAGTACTTAATAAAAGCAGTAAATAGTCTATTTTTTACAGTAGCTGCATAGCAGGTTGTTCGATTGCCCCAGAATGTGTCATAACACTATTTGTAGGAGATCCACTAGCTATACTATATGTTACTGATTTACCAGTCTCCAGTCTCCTTCTGCAATAATGTGAGAGCATATATTGAATTTCAAAAAGGAAATGTAGAAAAACCAAAGTATTACAGCAATATGGATACTGTTACCAAAACAATTCGTGCCAATACGGATAATGAGGTTGTAATAGCTATAACTAAGGGGATTGACTTTGCAAAATTCAACTTATACCAGAGTTTCAATGTACCACCTATTTGGAAATAAATGATGGAGCGCAACTTTTTGAAATTAGTAAAGATGGAACTGAAATATTAAAAGGAATATATAGTGAATTACAAGGAAAATTGTTAAAGTTAAGTGAGGTGATAAGTGTGAATAATGGAATAATTGCGATGTATAAAGAAAAAGAATATTCTTCAGGAAAAAATAAAGATGGAAAATACATATTAAGGTCTTCCAATATTCAAGATATTAGTCTTGGTTTTCAGAAGTGTGAGCCTTTTGTGTATAAGAATAAAAAGGAGCCAATAGTTTGCTTTAAGGTTGTTGAAAAAAGTGAGTTTGATGCGTTGTATCGTGTAAGAATATTTGCAGAATATAAGGGATATTCATTCGAAGTTGTTGATAAGGAGAATGGTAAGCTGTCAATTGTTACCATGGTTGGAGATTATCATATATGGGAACAATTGGATATGAACTGCATTGACAAGGGAGTTTATCAAAAGTGGATAGATGAACGTGAAGCAGTAGTGAAGGAAGAAAAGGAACAAATATAATTTATTATGGTTATACTTTAGGACTAAACCCCTAATTCAAAAAGACTTGATGATGCGGTAAAGAATAATAAGATAATTAGATTTTCACATAATCCAGAGTCATATGGAGATTGTGCATTAAAATGGGAATGGGACTATTTACAGGAGCAACATGGATATTTTGCATTGGAAAGGGAAGGAGATTTTTGGTATGCAACACGATGAATTTAATAACATGAAGAAAAGTATAGGTAGAGCAATAAAGGATAAGTTTGGAACTAAGATAAAAGGAATAGAAATTTTTGACGTGGTGGATGAACCATCGCATTGGTCATTTAAGATAAGGTTTGTGGCATATGAGTATTTCGTTGTAGTTTTTAATTATGAATTAGATATTATCGGCTTTTCATTGGAACTGAATGAAGGAAGATATGTAAGTATACTGAATAGTCATAATTGTTATACAGATGTTAATTTTGACGAATATATAGAAAAAGTGAAAGATAATTTGGAATTACGTATTCCCGATAAGTATTTAGCAGCATGTGGTTGGCTATAATATTTATTATGGTTTAAATCTATTAAGAACAATGTAATATTTATTATGGTTATACTTTAGAACTTCAAAACCCCTAATACAAAAAGCCATCATTTTTCTGTCTGTTCACGGAGTGAGTGACACACAGAAAAATGATGGCTTTTTGTTCTATAACCTTAATTCTGTTAATGAATATGTCATAGAGAGTGTGCACTCAGTTGCAAATTAAGTAGTATAAAATCAATGAATATGGTAAAATAAAAGTAGTCATTTTTACTTAATTAGGAGGTAAAATTGTGAGTAATGAAAAGATATATGAGATGCCATTTTCAAAGATATATCTTTTGCTTGTGAATAAAGTTATACGAAAAGGTAGAACAAAAGAGGAAGTGGATGAGGTAATAAGTTGGCTTACTGGTTATAGTCAAAATGAGATTGAACTGTTGGCAGAGCGTCATATAACATATCGAGAATTTTTTCAAAATGCACCAGAGCTTAATGAAAACAGAAAGCAAATAAAAGGGACAATCTGTGGAATTAGAATTGAAGATATAGAAGACCCACTTATGAAAGAAATTCGCTATCTGGATAAGCTAATTGATGAACTGGCAAAAGGTAAATCGATCGATAAAATCGTCAAGTGAAGGAAAGGATAGTGTGAATGATATGTCAAAAGTAAGTGATGAAATTAGAAAGAGTTTTGGTGAATCAGACAGAAAAAGAGATGCAAATCTTACAACCCCTGATGATGTGATACGATATGATGATATTGTCTATGGTACCGATTCGCAGTGGCAGGTTTTAGATGTGTATCGACCAAGGAATATGGAAGGAAAGACATTGCCTGTAATCGTAAGTGTACACGGTGGCGGCTGGATGTATGGTTCCAAAGAAGTCTATCAGTTTTATTGTATGAGTTTAGCCCAGAGAGGATTTGCAGTTGTTAACTTTACATACCGTCTTGCGCCAGAAGTAAAATTCCCTGCTTCTCTTGAAGACACCAATTCCGTTTTTCAATGGGTATTAGACAATGAAGACACGTATTTGTTTGATTGTAACAATATATTTGCTGTAGGGGATTCTGCTGGCGGGAATATCTTGGGCTTATTCTGTGATTTATGCATCAATGAAGCTTATGCCAAACAGTTTTCTTTTCAACCACCAAAAGGGTTAAAGTTGAATGCAGTTGCGCTAAATTGTGGCGCCTATCATCTTCAACTAGAAGGGGAAAAGAATCAATTACATAGAGATATCGTTAAGGAGCTATTCCAACGCCAGGGACAGGAAGACGAACTTGTTTCGATTATGGTGGAACGCCATATGACAAAGGATTTCCCACCGACTTTTGTTATGACAGCAGTGAATGACTTTATAAAAGACCAAGCTCCAATCATGACCGAAAAATTAGAACAACTTGGAATACCATATGTATATCGATGCTACGGAGATGAAAAGAATCGATTAGAACATGTATTTCACTGTGATATTAAAACAGAGGATGCAAAGATTTGTAATGACGAAGAATGCCAATTCTTCCGAAGCTATGTGAAATAGTATCGTAATACACCCAAGATTGTATTGTATATATGAAGATATATAAGAAAGCATATTCCGCACAACAAGTATGTTGGCTGGAATGTGCTTTCTTGTGCATTAATGGAGCCTAAAAGAACAGCTAGCCATACATTAACTACCATGGTATAATTAGCAATATGTGTCGCGCTTTGTCAAATTAGTGGAGAAAAGTGAAGAAAACGAAGCCAGTCTAATTTAACAGTAAGGGGAAAACGATAACATAGGCACATGAAATGAAGAAAAGGGGATAGAGATTGTGGATTATACGAGTGTGAATAAGAGGGAGAAGAAAGAAAAAAGTAAGATTATTCTATATGCAATGATTCTATGCTTGATAGCAGATGAATTCTTTTTGCGGCTATTACCAAAGTTCGTAGCATTGATCGCGAAGTATTCTGGACAAGAGTTGCGAAGTTCTGATTTGTTAACCAAATACTGTATGGGAATTGGTGTTCGCGTAGTAGGGATTTTAGTATTCATCTACTTGATTCGAAAGATGAAGTTTGATCGTTGGTTTACATATAGGATTAAAAAAGAGTATTTTTTAATTAGCTGGTTATTCATCATATATATTTTCACCAATATCGAAATCGGTGATTTTGGACAGGTTTCCATCGTCACTGTTTTATGTATGGTACTTGAAGCAATGTGTATTGGATTTTTTGAAGAACTTGTTTTCCGTGGAACTATACTTACCATGTTTCTAGAAAAATTCCATAGTACAAAGAAAGAAATTGTTTTTTCTGTAGTTACAAGTAGTTTAATCTTTGGAGTATTCCATTTGAGCAATTTATTTACCAATGGAAATGTCATTGAAGTATTTTCACAAGTCATATATACATTTATTATAGGAATAGCATTTTCTGCATTATATGTTCGAACAAACAATAATTTGTTGTGGTGTTGCATCTTACATGGATTATTTGACATGGCAAGCGGCTTTGGTGATTTTACAAAAGTAGTGGAGCAAGAGCAAGCAGCTGCACAAGAAACGATTTCCATCATGCCTTATCTGATCAACATAGGGTTATTCCTGCCATTACTAGTTTACAGTTTGTTCTTGTTAAGAAAGGCGGAATGTAAGATCGTTACGAAATAGCGGAAAGCAAGAACAAGTGCAGAAAGGCCATGCTGCTGTATCAAATCCTTCTTGACTATAGGAGAACCCTATAGTATAAAGTAACATATGTCAAAAATGATAGAACAAAAGCTTATGTTACTGAAAGGAATAATAAATGAGTTCGTCAATTAATCAGAAATTTACACCATGGTCTCTTTTGCGTTTTGCAATGCCTTCCATTATCATGATGGTATTCATGTCATTCTATACAATTGTGGATGGAATCTTTATCTCAAGACTTATAGGAAGCAACGCATTATCCTCATTAAATATTGTATTTCCTGTAATTAATGTTGTGATTGCTATAGCGACGATGTTTGCTACAGGAGGAAATGCAATCATCAGTAAGTATTTGGGACAAGGAAAGGAGAAAGAAGCCAGAGAATGCCTATCACAATTTGTTTGCATTGGAGTAGGCGTTAGCCTCCTGATTTTGCTCCTTACCTTATACTATTTAAAACCAATTTGCTATTTCCTTGGTTCTAATGACACGCTTCTTGCAGATTGCCAGATCTATCTGAAAGTTGCAATTCTTTTTGCACCAGCCTGTATGTTACAGACATTATTTCAATCGTATCTTGTTACAGCGGGGCACCCTATGTTTGGGATGATTCTTACCATTGTTGCGGGAGTTGCCAATGCGGTACTGGATTATGTATTTATTGCGGTATGCAAGATGGGAATTGGTGGAGCGGCTTTGGCAACGGGCATGGGACAGGCAATACCAGCAGTTGCAGGAATTCTTTTCTTTCTATTTTCGAAAAGAGAATTGCATTTTACGAAATTTTCACTGCGTCCGAAAGCGATTGCAATGGCTTGTTATAATGGTTCCTCGGAGATGATCGGTCAGTTTTCCAATGCCATTGTTACGTTCCTATTCAATATTATTCTTATAAGACTAGTAGGGGAACATGGTGTAGCTGCCATCACGATACTGTTATATGGACAATTTCTTTTCAATGCGTTCTATCTAGGATTTTCCATTGGAATCAGCCCGATCATCGGTTTTCAGTATGGAGCTGGTAACAAAAAAGAGTTAAAGAACGTGTATAAGATTTCCATGGTGTTCACCATGATATCCTCAGTAATCCTAATGGTCTTATCGATACTGTCAGCGACCTCAATTGTAACAATATTTACAAAGGATACTGCTACATTTGATTTGGCAACCGTAGGATTTCGAATCTTTGCTTTTAACTTCCTATTCAGTGGGGTGAACATTATCTCTTCAGGGATATTCACAGCACTTTCTAATGGGAAGATATCTGCCATACTCTCTTTTTCGAGAACGCTTGTGTTCTTGGTGATTAGTCTGTTAACATTACCACAGATCATGGGTGTGCATGGGGTCTGGATTGCCGTTCCTGTGGCAGAAGGTATGACCTTCGTATTAAGCATTGCAATGCATATGCGATATTTTATACAAACTGGAAAGCAGAATTATATTAGGGCGTAATCATATAGAAACCGTTGTAAATGTCGAGGGAATATACATCCCGAGAAAGTTTACAGCGGTTTTTTATATAATAGGGTTCGGGTGTCAAAAGCCCTTATTTATTTTGAGGTCAGTCAATTTGCACAATTTAAGTTTGTTTAACATGTAATACAGGACATAGTTCAATCGCAACACGCTCTCGCGTGGATGAAGTTCGTAGTGGTACATAAGGCTCTAAAGTACAGAGCCAAAGTACCAACGACTTCATACAGTTGCTCATCAAACGATGTCCTGTATTACATGAGATTAGCTAGTGTTTGTGCAAATTAACGAAAGAAAGTTTTACTAAGGGCTTTTGACACCCTAATCATAATAGGAAAGTCCTCCGACTTTCCTATTATATAACCCTCCGGGGGATGTGCGCTCGCACATAAGGTAGATGTCAGCTGAAGCTGACTGTGCTCTTGTCATTTCGACACCTGTTGGTATGTATTTTTGTTTATAAGCAAAAGAATACTAGTTCGTTATCTGTGAATATAGTTGACATGTGTAATAGATTCATTATACAATAGTTGACTAATGAAACTATATGTGAGATACTATTAGGGAGGTGAAAATTATGGAAAATGTAATGCGTTTTCGAGAGAATACGAGACGATTAGAACGAAAGCTTGCGAATATGAATAAAGCAGACTGTTGTTGTGAAATCAGTACTACGAAATGTTTTATGCTTGTGGAGATTGGAAGAAAACCAGGGATATCGGTAAAAGAATTGGCGGAGAAACTAGACGTGGATAAAAGCGTAGTCAGTCGTTATCTAGAGGAATTAGTTAAGAAAGAATATGTGCAACGCAACATCTCCAACGAGGATCGAAGATGGGTAACAATCTCTCTTTTACCAGAAGGAATAAAACGTTTTGAAAAGATCGAACACGACATGAATGAGAAATTCAAACAGGTTTTAGATGCAATTCCTAAGGAACAACAAGAACATGTAATAGCATCTCTCGAATACTATGTTGAAGCGTGTAGAAAGGTGGAGGAACAATATGATCAATGAATGGGTTAATGAACAATTTCAATCGGGTGCAGGTTTAAACTGCGCACAAATTGTAGCACTTTATTTTGCTGAAAAGTATGGATTAAAAAAAGAAGATATTATTCGAATGGCTTGCGGCTTTGGAGGAGGAATGAGACGCGGAGAAGTATGTGGTGCTGTAGCAGGAGCCATTATGGTAATCGGCATGAAGTACGGGAATCGCAGTGTGAAGGAATTGGAGGCCAAGTACTATTGCTCTGGAAAAACCGTTGAATTTGAGAAAGAATTTGAGAAAAGAAATGGTTCAATTATCTGTAAGGATTTGCTGAAATGTAATATTGGGACAGAAGAAGGAATGCAATATGCAAAAGACAATAACCTATTCCCAACAATCTGTCCGAAGATGATAGTAAGTGCTATTGAGATACTTGAAGAGAATGGGTATTGATCAGTGGCTATTGGTAAGTTTCGTACGTTGTCTGTCACAGAAGAGGGACCTCCATGATCAACACCAATGATCAAATGAAGGTCTCTTTTGAAACTGATATTCTAGTAGATTCCACCTTTTTTGACAAAAAATACATTGTAAGTCGAAGAAAGACATGGTAAGATAGAAGTATAAAAACTAAAAACACCTTATAAGTTTCTATGGGATAACGGAATAAAAGCTGTAATTTGATATGAAATTGCAAGCGGTATCATAATATAGTAAGGGCTGTATCAATCGGGGGGATTGATCGTTGTTTATGATAGAACATGCCTGTTATTACAGGAATAAGTAAGGAGCGTATGGGAGGAAGATCTTTGCATGAAAGATGTACGAGTATTGGAAATTAAACAAAGCGTATTTGCCGATAATGACAAACAGGCAGACCAATTACGTGCAGAGTTAAAGGAAAAAGGAGTATTTCTACTTAACTTAATGTCATCACCAGGTTCTGGTAAGACCACAACATTAACGAGAACAATCGAATTATTAAAAGACACATTTAAAATCGGTGTTATGGAAGCGGACATCGATTCTGATGTGGATGCGCATACCATTGCTGCAACAGGTGCAAAAGCCATTCAATTACATACTGGTGGCATGTGCCATTTGGACGCGGAGATGACCCGTCAGGGAATCGAAGGGTTAGAGGTAGGCGATGTGGAACTTGCAATCCTCGAGAACGTTGGTAATCTTGTATGTCCTGCAGAATTTGATACAGGAGCATCGAAAAATGCCATGATCTTGTCTGTTCCAGAAGGACACGACAAACCATTAAAATATCCACTTATGTTTTCTATATGTGATGTTGTATTGATCAATAAGATGGATGTTATGCCATATTTTGATTTTGATATGGAAAAATGTAAAGAGTATATCGCTATGCGAAACCCAAATGCAAAAGTAATTCCAATCTGTGCGAAGACAGGAGAAGGAATGGAAGCATGGGCAAACTGGTTGAAAGAACAAGTACAACAGTGGAATAAATAAAATGGGAAGGAATTAATGTATGAAAAAAGAATTAGACAAAGAATTATATCCTGATTATGCATATCCGACATATAAGGCAAGTCAGGAAGAACCATTTCGTGAACCAATTGCGAAACTTGGCAAATTGATTACCGATCGTATCCCACAGAAATTAGGACTTAAGAAAATTACGCAGGATGACCCAGAATATTGGGGACTTGCTGCAGTCGTTACGGATGAAGAAGCAGAAGTTGCATTAAAGATGGGAGTACGTAAACCAAAAACGTTAAAAGAGATGGTGAAGTTAACGGGATTGGAAGAGAAGAAAGTCGAAGCACTTTTAGAAGAAATGTCTAGAAAAGGTCTTTTGGAGTATAATTGGGAGAATGAAAAACATGAGAAACAATACGTGTTGCCAATGTATGTTCCAGGAGCAGCGGAATTCTTCAATATGAATGCACAGGTTCTCGAAGAACATCCGGAGATGGGAATCTTCTTTGAGCATATGTCAAGACTTCCATTGGAGAAGATTACACCATTTGTACCAGAAGGTGGTGCAGGTGTTGGTATGCATGTTATCCCGGTTGAAAAAGCAATTGAGATGGAGAATGAATCCATTGATTTGGAACATATCTCCTATTGGCTTGATAAGTATGAAGGAAAATACGCAGCAAGTCCATGTTCCTGTCGTCGTGCCCGTCTTTCTTTTGATGAAGGTTGTGCGGATGATCCGGAAGGCTGGTGTATCGCAGTGGGAGACATGGCAGACTATGTTGTAGAAAGTCAAAAAGGTGGCCGCTACATAACCAAGGAAGAAGCATTAGAAATCTTTTGCAAGGCAGAAGAGAATGGATTTGTTCATCAGATTACCAATATCGATGGTCAACACAAGATCTTTGCCATCTGTAACTGTAATGTTAATGTATGTTATGCACTTCGTACATCACAGTTGTTTAATACACCAAACTTGTCACGTTCTGCCTATGTTGCCAAAGTAGATAAGAAGAATTGTGTTGCATGTGGCAAATGTGTGGAGTTCTGTCCTGCAGGTGCAGTGAAACTTGGTCAAAAGCTTTGTGACAAAGAAGGCTGTGAATTGGAATATCCAAAGATGCCTCTACCTTCTCAACAGAAGTGGGGAGAACACATGTGGTCGCATACCTACCGTGATACCAATCGAATCAACTGTTACGATACAGGTACTGCACCATGTAAGACTGCCTGTCCAGCACACATCGCCATTCAGGGATATCTACAGTTAGCCAAAGAAGGACGTTATGAGGATGCCTTAGCATTAATCAAGAAGGACAATCCATTGCCAGCCATCTGTGGCCGTATCTGTAACCGTCGTTGTGAAGATGCCTGTACCCGTGGCTCCATTGATGAAGCAATTGCCATTGATGAAGTAAAACGTTTTATTGCAGAACGCGATCTTCATCAGGAAACCAGATATATTCCAAAAGCGGTTGTCCCATCTCTTAATGGACATTTTGATGAGAAAATCGCAATTATTGGTGGTGGTCCAGCAGGTTTATCTTGTGCATATTTCCTTGCAGAAAAGGGATATAAGCCAACCATCTTTGAAAAGAATGAAAAACCAGGCGGAATGTTAATGTATGGTATTCCGTCTTATAAGTTAGAGAAAGATGTAATAGCAGCAGAGATCGAAGTCATTCAAGCAATGGGTGTTGAAATTAAGTGTGGCGTAGAAGTTGGTAAAGATATTACCATTGATGAACTTCGTGCACAAGGATATAAAGGATTCTACGTTGCCATTGGATGCCAAGCTGGTAGAAAACCTGGAATTCCAGGGCAGGATGCTGAAGGAGCATATACAGCAGTTGAGTTCTTAAGAGAAGCAGGAGCAAAAGAAAGCTTTGCATTAGGTGGTGATGTTGTTGTAATCGGTGGCGGTAATGTAGCAATTGATGCAGCAAGAATTAGTTCTCGTTGTGGAGAAGGGAAAGTTTCCATGTTCTGTCTTGAGAATAGAGAACAAATGCCAGCAAGCAAAGAAGAGATCGAAGAAACGTTAGAAGAAAAGATCGAAATCAATAATAGCTGGGGACCAAAAGAAGTACTTACGGAAGATGGTAAAGTTGTCGGAGTAGTATTCAAGAAATGTATTCGTGTATTTAATGAGGAAGGAAGATTTGCGCCTACTTATGATGAAAACGATACGATTACCGTTCCATGTAAGAGTGTAATCTTCTCAGTTGGTCAAGCAATTGACTGGGGTCATCTATTAGATGGTTCTCATGTAGAACTTCGTCCGAATGGTGGTGCCATTGCCAATAAATTAACGTACCAGACAGCAGAGCCAGACATATTCGTTGGTGGTGATGTATACACAGGTCCAAAGTTTGCCATTGATGCTATTGCAGCAGGTCGAGAAGGTGCTATTTCACTTCATCGATATGTACATGAACATTGTACCCTTACAATAGGACGTAATCGTCGAGATTTCATTGAATTAGATAAAGAAAATGTAAGCTTTGGTGAATATGATACTAAGAGAAGACAGTCACCAGCAAAACCAGATGCAGAGAAACAAGCAAAGACCTTCCGCGACTTATCGACTACCTTTACAGAAGAGCAGGTAAAAGCAGAAACATCTCGTTGTTTGGGATGTGGTGCATCGGTTGTTGATCCAAATAAATGTATTGGCTGTGGAATATGTACGACCAAATGTATGTTTGACGCCATTCATCTGAATCGAGAGCTTCCAGGCTGTTCCGTAATGAGAAGTTCGGAAGAAAAGTTAAAATACATCCTTCCTAATATGATTAAACAACCATTGAAGATTAAGTTCGGAAAGAAAGAGAAATAAACAATGCATGAATTAGGAGTTACATTTCATATCATGGACAGTCTTGAAAAAGTAGCCGCCGAGAATAACGTAGAAGCAATCACAAAAGTCACGTTGGAACTTGGCGAAGTTTCCACTGTTCTAGAGTCCTATCTTACGAACTGTTGGAAATGGGCGGCGAAGAAAAGACCGTTATTTAACAACGCGGAACTTATTGTTGAGAAGCTTCCAGCAATCACGTATTGTGAGGCTTGCGGGGAGACGTATCCTACCGTGGAATATGGAAAGATTTGTCCATATTGCAAAAGCCCAGATACGTATCTGGTGCAGGGAAGTGAATTCAACATTAAGGAAATAGAGGTCCTTTAAGGACCTCTTGCTCTGTTATACAGGAGCGTTACATTCCTATTAACGCTCTAATCATCATCTATGAGAAAGGGGAAAGAGTATGATTTTTCAAATTTATGGAGAAACAGCAGGTTGGCAACTTCTTGGTTGGGCAATGGTTTTCATTGGCTTAGTGTTAATGAATGAGATTGCACGCCGCACGAAGATTGGTGGAATCGCATGTTTCCTTGCTCTTCCAGCAGCACTAACAATTTATTTTATCGCAATCTATATTGGGGCAGGTACTGGTGCCAAATGGGCACTGAACAATGATACCTATGTGCATATGAACAGTTGGTTCCATTATGCAAAACTGTATGCTGCAACAATTGGTTGTATTGGCTTCATGGTATTGAAATACCAATGGGGCAAGCTTGGCAAAGCACATTGGTTTAAAGCATTTCCATTTGTGATTGTCGGAATTAATATTTTAATTGCCGTTGCATCTGATTTTGAGTCAGCGATCCGGGCTGGTTCTATTGCAGGTGGATGGTGGAAATCATCAGAAGGCGTTTGGCTTTATGGTGGTTGGTGGAACATATTAAATGGTGTCGCAGGTTTAATTAATATTGTCTGTATGACAGGATGGTGGTCAATCCGTTCCTCAAAGGACAAGAAGGATATGCTTTGGCCAGATATGATCTGGGTATACATTCTTGCATATGACGTATGGAACTTCCAATATACCTATATGAATCTTCCTACCCATGCTTGGTATTGTGGTCTTGCTTTATTGCTTGCACCTACATTTGCCAATGCACTTTGGAACAAGGGTGGTTGGATTCAAAATCGTGCGAATACACTTGCACTTTGGTGTATGTTTGCACAAGTATTCCCATTATTCCAGGATGCTAGCCATTTCACAACTGTAACTTCTGTTTATGGAGATGGTGGAATCGCAGCTGCAACAGGCGCAACTGCACCTACGACAGCAGATCCAAAAGTACAAGGTTTCATCTCGATCCTTTCCATACTGATTAACGTTGTGGCTTTTGCGTTCATTCTTAAACGAGCCAAAGCACAAAAAACTAATCCTTGGAAGAATGAGATCTTTACGGATACCAAAGATTTCAAGGAAGCTATGGCTAGAGCAGAATAGTGCACGCAGTGGTTTTAGGAGTAGATTAGAACCATTAACAATACGATTCATGAAAGGCATGTTAAGATTCGGACACTTCTTGTGTTTGAATCTTAACATGCCTTTTTCTACGATTACCGATGCTCGATTTTACAGGACTGCAAAATATGTCGATTTATCTTGCGTTAAGGAATTTGGTATGCTATGATGTGTTTATCAAAATGGTCGGAGGAATCAATTATGAATCATCCAATTTAACTGGAATAGAATAAAATTTGTTCAGAGTTAATGAAGTTAACTCTATTTTTGACGTCTAGGAAATGGGTTGGCATTTTCTTGGCTTTCAGAACGTGGCTTCTTAGGAAGGCACACATTTTATTCTAATAATAAAAGGATGATTCATAATGAAAATAAAAAAGAATATTGTTATCATGTATCTCATTGGCTTATTACAGGGCATGGTTTTTTATAGTGCGGTTTCTACCCTGTATCGGCAGGCGGTGGGAGTTACGGTATTTCAGATTACGATTATTGAAAGTATCTCATTGGCACTTGCATTGGCATTCGAACTGCCATGGGGAATACTAGCGGAGAAGATTGGGTATAAACGTACGATGATAATCTGCTGTATGCTCTATTTCCTATCCAAAATTGTGTTCTGGAAAGCAAATGGATTTGGTATGTTTCTATTGGAACGAATTATGTTGAGCATTGTAATGGCAGGACTTTCTGGTGTGGATATTAGTGTCCTATATCTTTCCTGTGAGAAAGAACGGGTACATAAAGTATTTAGTATATATGATAGCTTACAGACAGCCGGTTTACTTATAGCAGCCGGAATATATAATGTATTTCTATGTGAGGATTATCGAGCAGCTGGATTGGCTACTGTGATTTCCTATGGTATAGCAGCAGTTTTAGCATGTTTTCTGAAAGAGGTAAAGTCGACAGAACCAAAGGAAGAACCGCCAATGAAAGAGTTTGTGGTTATCCTCAAAGATACCTTGAAGCGAAAGGAGCTTTTGCTCTTCCTAGTAGGAATCGCTTTATTCAGTGAATGTCACCAAACAATTACAGTATTTTTAAATCAACTTCAATATATTCGGTCAGGAATGTCAGATCGAATGATCGGTATTGTATATGTGATCGTAACGATCATTGGCTTACTTGGTGCAAAATCGGCCTCTTTTACAAAGACATTGGGGAAAAAGAAGACAGGAATCTTGCTGTTCTCAACGGCAATAGGTGCTTGTCTTGCGCTAATGCTCACCGTAAATCCAATCCTATCAGTAGTTGCAATTCTACTTCTTCGATTGGCATATAGTTTACTGGTTCCTCTTTCACAAACAATAGAGAACCAGATGGTTACCCATAAGAATCGCGCAACTGCTTTAAGTATTCATTCATTAATCATGGATGGCGTAGCGATATTTACCAATCTCATCTATGGAAAAGTGTCAGACTGCTATCTACCAGCTGCATTTGCTATTGGAATGGGATTCTGTATAATTGGATTATTGTTGTTTGTGTATTCAACTAATAAGATGGTAAGAGAAGGATAATATGTTAACACTAAAATTAGAAATTGGAGTAGTAAAGCAAGATCAATCGAGATCTTGCTTTTTTTAACCTTCCGAGTGCTAATTACCTGTCGTTATTAATAGAATAAAGTACTATAAATAAAAAAATAGTAAAAAAATAGCATATAATCCTTTATAAGACAATGATATACTATAATTGTATAAATGGCTATATCTGGTAACGTAATGTATATATAGTTTCAAATAAATACATATGTTACTGTGCTACGTCATTGTACAGGGGATTAGATCCCTCCTATTACTTTGGAGTCAATATTGGTGGGCTGCGTCAGAAAGAGAGATGGGAGAGTAATTTAGACAAAAAGTATTCAAGAACGGTACGCTGTATTAAAATTAGTTAAGTCGAAAAGATCTTTATTCTCTTAGCAAAATTATAGGGAAGTGAAATTATATGTATAAAAAAAGAAACAAACGTATAAGGCAAATTAAATGGTTTTATATATTAACCATAATATTCCTAATTAATGCTGTTTGTTTGACTGGATGCGGAAAGAAAAGTAAACAAATTAACAATACGGAAGATATATCAGAACCAGGTAATTTTTTATTAAATGATAATAACCAAGAAATAATTGACTATAATCAATATTTAAAAAAGATATGGATTGTGAAAAATTGGAGTGGAGAGGGGGGATATGATTACTTTTCATTTTATATTTCAAAAATAGAGAATGGTATAATAGAAGGAAAAATCTGTGTATCAGCAATTGCATTTCCAGAGTTTTCATTTTATGAATTTGATGATTTATTGGGAGATTTAAACGGAACAGTTAATAATGATAAAGCAGAGTGCAAGTTTAACGACATTTATGGAAACGAAGGGAACATTGTTTGGAATTTTCAGGATAATGAATTGGAAGCAAAAATAGAATATGTACATAAGGAGAGAGATTGTGAGAATAAATTAATTGATGGGCAGTATGTTTTTAGACCATATAATCTCAATGATATCAAAGATTTTATACCAGATAAGAAATATTCATTTATAACTGACATTGATTCATGGGGAAATGTAAATTTAATATCAGGTGAAGTTGATCATACAGATAAGTTCTATCCTGCAATATATCTGACAAATGATTGTAACGACATTTTTTATAAGTTTCATGCTCCATTTAAGACGGGTACGAAAGTAAAAGAAGCTACCGTAAAGGACTTTAATAATGATGGAAGAAAAGATGTTAAGATAATTACGGCTTTTGATGATATTGAAATAGAGGATATTGAGTGGCTTTTTTATCAAGGTGACAATGGATTGTTTTATAATAGTCGTCTCAATGTAAATTAGTAGTTGACCAAAAATCCGCGTACAATGATATCATCATGGCAAAGGATAGTGTAAGTGGCAAAGCTTCTATATTCACGTTCTCAGATGAAGTGATTGGTGTTGAAACATCTGGAAATATAAGCTGTTATAGAACGGATGAGAAACATAGCGTAACGAATATCCTTGACGAGACAGGCAAGACGAAAGCTACCATAAAATATGATGAATATGGTGTAATTGCAAACCCAGAGGCGGTTAGTACAGGTGGTAATATCTTTGCTTATACAGGACATGTATATGATGAAAGTACAGGATTGTATTATGCGAAGGCGAGATATTATGATGCCGAGATTGGGCGGTTTGTTAGCGAGGATAGCTATAAAGGCGATAGAAAAGAATTAATTAGTCTAAATCAATACACATATGGTTTAAATAATCCAATTAAGTATACTGATCTTAGTGGAAATATGAATTTCATTACACAAACAGATGAGTTAATTAAGGGTTTAATTAATGGTATGGGTTCTTGGCTATGGGATATAATAAAATCTCCAGTCGTCCTTATTACTATTATCAAACAACTTGTTTGTGGAGAATTAACTGTAAAGCAAGTTATTAAACAAGGTTTGGATTATTTAGTAGC
The DNA here is from genome assembly GCF_012070565.1 of Anaerosporobacter faecicola. Taxonomy (GTDB): domain Bacteria; phylum Bacillota; class Clostridia; order Lachnospirales; family Lachnospiraceae; genus Anaerosporobacter; species Anaerosporobacter faecicola. Next base: position 340,782 of record NZ_JAAQRO010000008.1, on the reverse strand, counting down.
TGATATTAAGTATGTAACAAAGCATTTATGGATATTTAAGCCATGGAAAAAGTAAGTAACAAAAATGTTACTGAAATGGGGTATCATGCAGGTAGAGTTGTTTGCTTAGTTGTTTCAGCAATTAAAATGGGTAAGGGAATTGCTAAAAAATTCAAAAATTCTAAAGTTGGCAAGAAAATAATAGGAGGCGATTACTGAAGAAGTGTTTCGCCTAACTATGTAGAATATGTAATCAATTCAATTAAACCTATAGTTCAAAAAAATGGGAATTTAAAATATGTTGGTGGATCAATAGAAGTTATAACAAATAAACAAGGTGCAGTTGTTACAATAATGACTAAGTAATAATAGGAGAATGATATGAATGCAATGACATTAGTAATAGAAATATGCCAGGATTTTATTAATAAAAAATAAACCTAGAGGATTTTCAACGTAAGCTTAATTTATTAATTATTGAAGATGAAACAGATATAGCATTTCAAAAAATTTTAATTAGTGTTGATAATAAAATTGAAGAAATATTATTTTGTTCTTTAGAAAAAAATTATTATGCTTATGGTTTAAATGTTGCAAAAGAGTTAATGGAAGAATTGCAAAAAGCTAGATAATTTTATTGTTTTTCAGTAATTTGTAATATGGTTATATTTTCGAACTTGCAACTTACTAAATCCCTGTCAATTAATTCAATATCATGGCTCTTACGAAGTGCTGTGATCCATGATTTGAATTAGGGTAAAATCTTTAAAATTAGATATTAATGAGGTATATTTATGGAAGAATGGAAAGAAATATTTAAAGGTAAAATACCAAAAGCAACTTATATAACAAAAATAACTCATGGTGAAGAGACCGGTTTAGTAATTGAATTACTTAGTAGATACCATAAGGTTTGTATTTTCTTTGGTGAAGTCAAAGCAATAAGAGTGCTGGATGAAGGAATTGTACAAGAGGGGGTATATTCAGATACTCAAATAGAAAAATACAGAGTAAATAAATTTGAAAATGTAATTTATGAAGTAACAAATGGTGAATTTAAACAACAGATAGAGGAGTGTGCTAGTGGTTTTGCAGAGGTTTTGGATTTAAAACATTATATAATTATAACATTAAGTTTTAATATTGATATTGTCAGTGAATGGGAACCCTCAATAGAGGTTGTTACTTTAAAAAATCAAAAAGAATAATATACAATAAACTAGTTACTGTCATTGTTCAAAAATTAATCAATGAGAGTTAAGAATACTTAAATGAAATATGAACCTAGCATGTACTTTACTAAAATCAATTATTAAATTATACCATATAATATCAAAGAGACTACTTTATTTATGTAAAGTGGTCTCTTAGGATACTATGATGCTGAGATTGGTAGGTTTTTAGTGAAGATAGATCTGATTTTATTAATGAGTGTATTATATATACGAATAATTATTACTTAGATGAGGAGGGGATGGAAAAAGTAGATTCTTTACTAGTTCTATGTCTAATAAAGTTGATTTTAGAATGTAAATTATATCATTTGGTAAACAATAAGAAAGAAGGTCTCTTATGGCATTGAATCATGAATTTACAATTATAGAAAAAGATAGTAGTATAAATTTTATTGAAAATGGAATGGATAAAATAGATGTATCGGATAATTTGATTATATATATGGGTGATTCATTAAGGTGGATTGAAACATGTTGTAATAGTATGCAAACTACTGAAAAAGGTTTAGATTATTATGGTTATACTATTATAAAAGATGAAAATATAATTAAATTTAGAAACATTGTAAAGTGTTGGAAAAATTTATTTGAAGAAGCACCTCTAGAATTTATGTTAACAGGTAATTTTTTGCCAGATGAGAGTACATATGAGAAAAATTTATATAATAGGCAAGAAGTTATACGGCAATTAAATGCTCTGGAAATTATGTGCATGGAAGCACAAGCAAAAAATGGCTATATTTTACATAATGGAATATAGAAATAAAAGTAGAACATTTTATAAAATTATTATGGTTATACTTTGGGACTTCCAACACCCTAAATCCTTGTCTATTAATTCAGTATCATGTCTCTCACGAAGTGATGTAATACATGATATGAATTAATAGACTTAAGCAAAAAAATCTGCCTTGGGTATACATTAGGATTTAGGTGTAGTTCCAATAAGGTGAGATAAACGCACTCTTTTAAACAAAATCAAATGTTTGAAAGGGTGCAATTTATTAAAAAATAAACTTTCTTTCTATTGAGAACTATGACATAATGATGTCATAGTTCTCTTGTTATAGTTAGAGAGAAAGGAGGAGTTATGAAGATTGATCGAATAATGGCGATTACCACGTATCTATTAAATCATGGGAAAACATCAGCACAAAAGTTAGCAGAAGAGTTTGAAGTTTCTTCAAGGACGATCATGAGAGATATGGATACGTTAGGACAAGCAGGAATTCCAATTCAATCCACATATGGTGTTGATGGTGGATATGAGATCATGGGTACTTATGTAATGGAGAAACAACTGATCAATGCGAAGGATTATGAAGTTATTGTGACAGCTCTGAAAGGTTTGGCAAGTGCGTATGCGAATAAGAATGTTAATACGATATTAGATAAGATGAATCTGCTTGTAGATGAGAGGAGTAGTCCCATACGTGTTGATCTTAGTATAGCGAAGGAAAATCATGAGATTAACCAACGGATGCATCAATTGGAAGAAGCCATAAGGGAGAAGAAAGTCGTTCGATTTACATATACCAATAATGAAGATCAGGTGAAAGAACTGGAAGTAGAGCCAATACGTATGGAGTATCGATGGTATAACTGGTACTTAATCGCTTATTATGAAAAATATCATGACTACTGTATGTTCAAGCTTATTCGAATGGAGCAGCTACAGATTACCCAGAAGAAATTCTCAGGAGAACACAAGGAATTACATAAGGAATTACAAAAGCAATCGCAGAAAGAAGAACAAAGTGAAATTACACAACAGGGCTTGCCACAAAAGGAACAGCAAGCAAGTAAGAATCAGAGCATTACAGTAAGAGTATTGGGAAAGAAAAAGATCAAAGCAAAGTGTAAAGAATATCTTCATGGAGAAATCAGTAAGGAATATGAAAATGGAGATTTTGAGTTTTGTTTTACGGTTCCAGAAAATGAATTCTATTGGTATGGGGTGATCCTTTCCTTTGAGAATAATGTGAAGGTTTTGGAGCCACAAAGTTTGATTGATCGAATTCTTGGGACATGTAAAGCAATTAAACAAGAGTATAAGCATAAGAAAACATGCTCATAAAAGCAAGAGTTTAGTTGCTAGATATACTTTTTAGAGTGCGAAGTTTGCGTTTATTAAATTTGGTAGGTAAGAACAGGAAATCAGAAAAAACAAGCATGGAATTTAAGGAGGATAAAACAATGTATGATGTATATGAACAATGTCCAATTATAGAGAATGAACAATATCTTCTTCGATTAATTGAAGAGAAAGATGCAAAAGATTTGTTTGCAGTGTATAGTGATAAGAATGCACTTCCATTTTTCAATAGTGACAACTGCCATGGGGATAATTTCTATATGAGCAAAGAGGAATATGTGGTAGAAGCAATCAAGTATTGGAAGATGGAGTACGATAGAAGAGGATTTGTCCGTTTTACAATTGTTGACAAGAAGGAAAACAAAGCAATTGGAACGATTGAATTGTTCCGTCGAGAAGCAGATGATTTCTTTACGGATTGTGGTTTACTACGATTGGATCTGGGAAGTAAGAATGAGAACAAGAACACAATTCAGGCAATTCTTGCTCTCATTGATGAATCTGTTCTGGAATCCTTTCACTGTTCTTTCCTTGCAACAAAAGCACCGAACTATGCAGTGGAGAGAATAGAGGCACTAAAAGAAAGTGGATACTCTCTATCGAAGGAATGCTTGGTAGGAAATGATACACAATATCGGGATTATTGGATAAAATACAAAGAACTTTAGAGCCTTATGTACCACTACGAACTTCAGCGGGGCGAGAGCGTGCCCGGAGTGAACTATGTTCTGTATTGCATGGTAGACAAACTTAAATTGTGCAAATTGACGGACCTCAAAACAAATAAGGGCTTTTGACACCCGAACCAGTTCTTAAAATAAAGCAATCTCAATTTTAAAAATGTAGCTGGATACTCAATTTTTCATTTTGGCAGATGGCTTCAATGGAGCCTCCCATTGCTTCGGTGAGAACTTTGGCTATAGAAAGCCCAAGTCCCGTGGAATTCCTTGCGGATTCTACCGTATAAAACCGATCAAATAACTGTTCAGCCTGTAAGTTGTCCATGCCGATGGCTGTATTGGTAAAAGTCAGAATACCATCTTCTGTTAAGGAGATGGTAAGACTATTTTGGGCATATTTGATGGCATTATGAAGAATATTACTAAAAATCCTTTTTACGGAAGCCTTGTCCAGACAACGAATAACGGGAACCTGTGGCATGGAGATTACCGGTACAATATGATGCTTGGTTAATGCACCATAGAAGGCAGCAATACTTTCTTCTAGGACACCATTTAAACTGATTTGTTCCATATGAAGTTCATTCAATGTAGAGGTAATGATGGAATAGCGGAAAAGTTCCTCCGTTAGTAAGGTAAGAGCCTCTGTTCGTTCGGCAATCACGGAGACATAGTGGGCTACTTGATCCGATTTCTCTTCCTGTTCTAATAGATCAAGATAGCCGGAGATTGCAGTTAATGGAGTTCTTAAGTCGTGGGATATGTTGGTGATGGCATTTTTAAGTTCTTGATTCCCTGACTGTAAATGGTGTTGTTCTTGGCGAAGCTTACTAAGATGGATGTTCAATTCTGCTGTGAAAGAACGAAGCCATCGATCGGAAGAGGAGATACAGAGCAGGTTATTGGTATCGGAAGATAGAATATCTGTAAGTTCTTCTTGTATTTCCCGAATAGAACGACGGAAGGAAATGTGATGGTAAAGCAAAACAATGATAAGGAGCATTAATACTCCAATGATAACCAATAACCAATACTCCATAGATGCCTCCTTATTTTAAATCCTTTTTTTGAAAGACGGGTATGCCAATTCCCGTTGTTGTAATTATGAGAATAAGGGAATAACAGATCAATACTTCTGGATGACCTGTTTCCATTCCTGATAATTGGATAACCTGGCCTCCAGGTGTGAAATCAAGTAGGAATTGAAAGATTTCTCGTTTGGTACCCTCAAGGTAGAGAGAATTCTTTTCCTGCTCTTGTGTTGTGGTTATACCATTTTGGGTATAGGAATATCCTTCATAATACTCTGGCTCTGATAATCGTGCGAATATAAAAGAGCCAAAGAGTAGAAGACAAAATGTTGTCAGTAAACAGATTACAGCAGAGATTGCTTTACTTTGCACAAGCATGGAAAGCAGGGTGAATAGGGCAATAAATGCTGTCATCATGATAAGAATGGAAAACATAAAAAGTAAAATAGGAAGAATTCCACTTTCAAAAAAGCCAAGCAACGGGATTCCGATACAGAGATACGGAATCAGGTGTGCAATGCAAAAGAATACGCCTGCACAGATGCAGATAATCAGATTAGAAAGATAGATCTTCACCCGTTTTTGCCCTATGATAATCTTGTTTCGTATGGTTCCATCACTGTATTCTGTTCCTATATACAAGGAAGTAAATACAGAGGCAAGAATTACTACAAATATTGCATAAGAAAAGAAACCATTGTCTAATGGCACTTCATAATGGGATTGAATCTTATCCGAATAGTGCACAAGAGGTAGGACAATTCCAAGAAGGAACATGACGATCATACAAACCCAGAATACAGTTGATTTTTTTAGTCGAGCGAAGTTCGCACGTAATAGTTTACGCATTGTGCTCACCTCCCACAAGACTCATATAGAAACCTTCTAGGCTCTCATTTCGATCCTGCATGGTCAGAATCTCACAATTTTCTTCTGCAAGAGCAAGAGCAAGATCGGTAACTTTGATCTGTGCGAATACATCTGCTTCCGTTTCCGAGATGATCTTATATTCAATTTTCTTGCGTTCAAGTACTCGAGCGAGTACTTTTAAATTGCTTACTTCTACACGAATACATTTCCGACAAGTATGTTCTAATTCTTCTGCACTCATTTCTTTTACCATACGCCCACCATCAATAAAACCATAGAATGTTGCAAGGCGAGAAAGTTCATCAAGTATATGGCTTGATATAAGAACGGTAATCCCTTTCTCACGATTGAGTTTTAGAATCAATTCGCGCATTTCAATGATTCCTTGGGGATCTAAACCGTTAATTGGTTCATCTAGTACCAAAAAGTCTGGATTTCCGGCTAAAGCAATGGCGATACCTAGACGTTGACGCATTCCGAGGGAAAAATTCTTTGCTTTTTTCCTGCCGGTGTCCGACAAGCCAACAAGATGGAGCAATTCAGGTATCCCATCCTCTGAAGGCATGCCCAATAAGGTATACTGTTGACGAAGATTATCCACTGCAGTCATATCGAGATAGATGGAAGGGGTCTCTACCACAGCTCCCATTCTTTTGCGCGATTTCAGAATCATTGGCTGATCGCTATGTATTCCATATAGTGTATACGTCCCTTCTGTAGGTTCCTGTAAACCACAGATAAGACGAATCAATGTGGTCTTCCCTGCGCCATTTTTTCCAACAAATCCATAGATTGCACCCTTTGGTACATGCATGGATAAGCCATTTAATGCAGAAAAGTGTTTGTACTTTTTATACAAAGTGTTTGTTTCAAGAACATATTCCATGTATATAGCCTCCCTTATCTTTGATACATGAATTCTAGCAGGAAAATGTCAAGAAGGTGGTCAAGAAAATCGTCAAGATTTGGTCAAGATTTCTTTACAGGGGAATCAGTCCATTGTTAATCGAAATCCAATTCCCCAAACAGCCTCTATGTAATCTTTTCCACCAATCTCATATAATTTTTTTCGAAGATTGCTGATATGTTGTTTTAACGAACGCTCTGTACAATCAGGTGTATCAACGCTGATTCGATCTAATATGACGGATTTTGCGATAACTTGTCCCGCATGCATGAGCAACAATTTTAAAATAGCATATTCTGTTTTTGTTAAGGAAACAGGAATCGCATTCACAGTTATTTCGTGAGAGGAAACGTCTAACGAGAGCGCTCCATAAGAATAGTGAGGAGCAAGAGGCTCGCTGGTTTTACGTAGTTGAACGTTGATCCTTGCTAGCAGTTCCTTGGTGGAAAATGGTTTGGTCATATAGTCAACCGCACCGCCCATCAGGAGATTGACTTTATCTTCGATGGCTACTTTGGCACTTAGAACAATTACAGGGATGTGGGAAATCTTTTGTAATACTTCTTCTCCGGAAAGTCCAGGTAACATCAAATCAAGTAGAATAAGATCAGGCTGGGTGTTGGAGAGGAGAAGTAATGCTTCCGTACCAGAATAAGCCCGTAGTGTGTGATAATTTTCTCGAGCCAAGACTTCCTCTAACATATTTCCAATTTGTATATCATCGTCAATGATTAAAATCTGTTTCATAGGATACCTCTGTTATAGTTGTTAATATGGTTACATCTTTGGGCTTTTGACCCAAACCAGTTACTTATCATAATTATAGCATGCTTCCAGAAAAAATGTGTATATGTTTGCAATATATGACCTTTTGACCATAGTTACCTAACATGCTATAATAAATACGATTGAGGTAAGAAGGACTATGATAATAGAACAGTAGGTGATGCATATGCATATAGAATCTGAAAATCTTATTATTCGAACATTAAAAGAAACGGATGCAGAGGAATTTATCGATATGGCTTCGGATGGATCATTGCAGGAAATCTTTGGAAAAGAAGAGGAGTATTCCTGGCTTAGCGGTTGGATTGGAGAAGCGATTGACTTAACAAAGGAAGATGATCCTTGGAAGGAGTATTTGGCATATGCCATTGTTCGTAAGGAGGATGGCAGAGTGATTGGCTCAGTAGGAAGTAGTGTTTATAAGGATCTTCATGAGGTGGGCATAACGTATTTCATCGGAAGTGCGTACCGAGGATATGGTTATGCAGCAGAAGCAGCGACTGTCTATTCGACGTATTTTATGAAGCAGTATCCTTCCATAACGCAATTAATTGCAACGGTACGGGTGGAGAATATAGCCTCTTGGAAGACCGTGGAGAAGATTGGTTACAAACGTATGGGAATGAAAAAGTATCAAGATGTGAATGATGAAGAACCGAACGAGTACTTTTTTTATACGTACCGCAGATAACCAGAATTAAATGAAATACTAAGATAGCAAAATACGAAAGGAGAAAAATTATTATGAAAGAAAGAAGTACATACACAATGCCATTTGCAAAAGAGAGGTTTGAAAACTTAATTTTACTTCCAGTTTGTTTAAATGGAGTAGAAACAATAGCGATGTTTGATACAGGTGCAGGACTTTCTTTTGTAACAGAAAGTTTGGCCAAGAAAGTAGACTTACAAAAAGAGGATTCCGCTGGTGTTGCTGGGAATAATAATGGAGCAACCTTGGCTTTTGAAAAGGGAAAAGGAAAGCAGTTTACCATTGCAGACAAACAAGTAACGGATCTTACAGTGGGAATTTTACCAGATGAGGCATTTGATTTTGGTGAGGATTCCAACCACCAGGTATTCTCTGGAGAGATGCTGCTTGGTTGGGATATCATATCACAATTCTGTTGGGACTTTGATATGAAGCAACGAACGGTTACGATTCATGATGGAGGTTATGCAGAACAGACCGATACGTTACAATGGAATCGTTTTCCAATAATTCAAACCATATATGAGGGCAAGATTCTTCCGATGGGATTTGACAGTGGGCATACGGAGACCATGCTTGACTATACTTGGAAGGAGCGATTACAGGAGCTGAATGCTAGCGAAAGTTTCCTACAAGGAGTGGGTTCTGGTAATACAGAGAATGTATATGTAGCAAACCAGGTGGAATTTCAGATTGATCAAGCAAAAGTTACATTAAATAACGTGGAAGTATACAACCGAAGCATCAGTGGTGCCGAGGAAGGAAGTATAGTGGGACTCTTTGGAGCTGACATTTTACAGCATGCAAAATGGCGTTTGGATAGTATAAGTAAATGTTTTTGTATATCTATTGATTAATTGGGATTTGATAAAATCGTGATTGAGTAGGAAATTGAAAAAGAAGTAATAAAGGAACATGAGGATTGAATTGAGGAACAACGAAAGGATATAGGATGATAAGAATGAGATATGCATTAGCAATCTTTGATTTGGATGGAACCATTCTGGATACACTGAAAGATCTAGCAGTTACGATTAATTATGCATTACGCCTACATGGTTATCCAGAGAGAACGATGCAGGAGGTACGACATTTCGTAGGAAATGGAATTCGCAAGCTAGTGGAACGTGCAGTGCCGGAGAATGCAACAGAGGCAGACATTGACCAAGTCTTTCAAAGTTTTACAACCTACTATAAAGAACATTGCATGGATTATACAAAACCATATGAGGGAATTATGGAGATGCTAGAGAAACTTCGGCAAGCAGGGTATAAAACGGCTGTTGTATCCAATAAAGCGGATTATGCGGTTAAGATTCTTTGTGAACAATATTTTCCAGGAGCGTTTGATGCCTATGTAGGAGAACGGGAAAATGTACGAAAAAAACCATATCCAGATTCCGTGAATGAGGTTCTTAATAATCTTCATGTTAAGCGAGAAGATGCGGTGTATATTGGAGATTCCGATGTGGATATTGAGACTGCAAGGAATGCTTCCATGGATCATATCATCGTGGATTGGGGATTTCGAGAGCATGAATTTTTAGTAGAACATGGTGCAAAAGTAATCTGTTCCAAGCCAGAAGAGATACTAGAATGTATGTAACGTCTTAGAGCAAAATCCAGTGTTTTCAAGGAGAAACCAATACAAGTATCGATATTTCTACCTTATTGCAACTTTTGGTTGCGAAGATTGGGAAATTAGAAACAGAAAATTGGTGTTGTAATATTGAGAAATCCGCTATACTAATCCTGTGGTCAAGAACAAAACGATTCTATTGAAATCTTATGATGGACGATCAGAAGTTCAGATGAAAGGATCGTGAAAAGACCATAAATAGTATGGAGAATGGAGGAATGGGATGAGTTTTGGGCATAACATTCAGTTTTTAAGAAAATTGCATGATGGTATGACACAGGAAGAGTTGGCAGAGATCATGCAGGTATCGAGACAAACGGTATCAAAGTGGGAATTGGATCTTGCGTATCCGGAGATGGACAAAGTAATTGATTTATGTAGTTTTTTTTCCTGTAGTATGGATCAGCTGATTCGGGAAGATTTGAATACGAATAATGAGGCATTTTCCGATATTCGTATTGTGACACAGGAAGCATTTTCATATGTGAAACATATCGTAATCAGTGAAACGCCAGAAGATGATGCGATTGCTTCTATCAAAGGTTGGGCAACGCAGAATAATTTGGTTGAACCAAAGATCATTGGCTGGGATTTTCCTAATCTGTCACAAGAACAGATCAATGTATACCATATGCATGGTTATGTTGCTGCCTGTATGCTACCAGAGAATTTTTCATCGGAGCAAAATCAGATGGAAATCTATTCTCAAAAGGAAGAAAAGTATGCCGTCATAACGGTAACAGATCCATTTCTAGCTCCATTTCAGTTAATTCCTAATGCATATAAGACTCTAGAGCGATACCTCGACGTAAATAATATTCCGCACATGTGGAGAAAGGATGCTATCAACTGCTTTGAATATGAATACCAAAAAGAGGGAAAGTGTTATATGGATATTTACATATTGCTTGCGAAATAAAGGATAGTACTGGTTAGGTTGTGAAACCGCCATACTATTTTAAAGAAAACCCGTTGGTAAGCAAACCAGTTAGATTGTTGAATAGGGGGGGATACACATGGAAGAATTTAAGGGATTACAATTTATAAAAGTTACAAAAGAGGACGTTATGCCATTAACGGCAATCATGAAACGAGCATTTGATGAAGATACGAAGCGTCATCTGGGAGAAGAAAGTGGTGGACCAGATGGATATGACAATGGAGAATTCATTCAAAAATGGTACATAGAAAGTGGAGCGGAAGCGTATAAAATAGTAAAAGACGGAGTGCTGGTTGGAGGATGCAATGTATTCCTAGGAAGAGAGCAGGAGAATTTCCTTGGAAGTGTATTCCTTGATCCATCATGTCAAGATAAGGGATATGGAACGTGCATCTGGAAGTTCATAGAACAAAAGTATCCTGATACGCGTGTATGGAGAACGGAAACTCCAGGATTTTCAAAACGAAATCATAATTTTTATGTGAATAAATGTGGTTTTCATGTAGTGAAAATAGAGAATCCAAAAGATAAATATGAAGAGAATTATATTCTTGAAAAAGTAATGAAAGAATAAGAGAAGGCTCTGGTGTAGTCTAGGGCTGTGTGAAGGTATCACCTCCAAGTGTGTTGTAATTAATGGGACACTTGGAGGTTTTTTTTGTTTTACAACGTTCTTTGTTCTGTATTATAATAGTTTTGTCTACAATATGTGATAAGTATACAGAAAAACGGATAAATGTTGAACATTTGCTTGGATTTTATTTGTTTGGGAGGCATAAGTCAGGCAAATCCTATAATAAAGTTACGAATGAGGGGGACATATGAGGATCAAAGACATCTATAAAAAATTAAATTGGTTGAGGAGAGGATGTAGTCAATTAGGTATTGCGGTTACATTTGCAATTTTATCACCGATGGTTTTTATTGTATTGTTTGATATACGTACAGAGACGACCGATGTTGCAAGAATTAATATGCTGGGGACAGTAGGGGCTGTTATCTGTGGAGTACCGATGCTGTGCTATCTTTTAGTAGGAATAGGGAAGATGATTCCCTTTTGGATACATCGCAAGGAGAAGATGCATCTATCACATCGTGCATACGAATATGCAACGGATTGTTGCTTAAAGTGGAAACATTCGATTACCTTATCGATTATTATCGGAATTGCTTTATTTGCTATAGGAATACTACCATGTTTGATGGTTTCCATGGTACGAAATTCCAATCCAAGATTTCTACTCATATCCGATGTGTTTGCCTTTTTATTAGGAGCGATAGGAATTGGCTTAATCGTAAAGGCGGGGCTATTGTATCTGGTTCAGAAGAAATTGATGTTTGTACTAGACAATACGATCGAAGATGAGGAGGACCTTGATTTTAAGAAACTGAAGAAGAATACCGTTATAAAGTTAGCCATTGTACAGGTGGCAATTTTGATCGTAGGAATCATCATGGGAGTACAAGCGGGAAGCCTTTCTATCTTTATACAAAGTTTTCTTTTACTAGAGATTCTACTATTACTATACATATTACTTGCCAATCCCTTTGGAAAATGGCACTATCTGCGGAAAATGAAAAAGGGAAGAAAATGGGTAGCCTGTTTATTATCGCTCTGTCTTGTTATTGGCTTAGTTAGTATCATGCGATTGGGTTCCTGGTATATCCAACCGTATATCGCAACAATTCCAAGTGTTGCAACAAGAGAGCTTGCCATTACCTATAATGAGGAGACGGGTGTTTATACGATTCAAAATCCAGATAAAGGAGATTTTAAAATCCTACAGATAACGGATGTTCATCTGGGAGGAAGTTTATTATCGTATCGGAAAGACATGAAGGCGTTAGAAGCGGTTTATGAACTGATTGATTATGCAAAACCAGACTTTGTAGTAGTTACAGGTGATTTTGTTTTCCCACTTGGATTTGAATCCTATTCCTTCAACAACTATACGCCGATTATGCAGTTTGCATCCTTTATGAGAAACATTGGTGTTCCATGGGCATTTACCTATGGAAATCATGATACAGAGTTCGTAGCTTCCCATACAGCAGAGGAAGTGAATGATTTATTTGCTTCTTTTTCCTTTGAGAATACAAAGAATCTTCTCTATACCACGAAACAACCAGAGATCACAGGGCGTAGCAACCAGTTGATTGAGATTCGGAATGCAGATGGAACACTTAATCAGGCGGTATTTTTAATTGATTCCAATTCCTATGCCAGCAAGAAATTCAATGATTATGATTATATTCATGATGACCAGGTACAGTGGTATGCGGATACCGTAAAACAATTGTCAGAGAAAGAGGGACATGTTGTATCTTCCTTAATCTTTACGCATATACCAGTGAAAGAGTATAAGACAGCATACGATCTGTACAAAGCAGGAAGTGAAGAAGTTACGTATATACATGGTGCTGTAGGGGAAAAGGGCGAAGCCATCTGCTGTCCAGAGTATGATAGCAAATTGTTCGAAACGGCGGTGAATTTAGGCAGCACGAAAGGAATCTTCGTAGGACATGACCACTATAATACGATCTCTATGCGATACAAAGGAATTCAGCTCTCTTATGGTATGTCGATCGATTATCTTGCTATGCCAGGAATTTCGAAGAAAACAAAGCAGAGAGGTGCTACACTGATTACCTTAAAACCAGATTCACAGATTGAAGTTGAAAACATTGCCCTGAAAGATATCCAATAGACCAATATGCAACATAGCAAGAAATGCAAAGATTCTTTTTTCTAATGTGCTTACAATAGGGACATAGGTTGTGAGAGACATAGGAGGGAACAAGTCTCGCTAACCAAATTGCAATTCAAGTGAGAGGTGAGCATATGGAAGAAATAAAGATTCAAGGAGCACAAATACATAATCTGAAGAATATCAGTTTGTCTATTCCAAAACATAAACTAATCGTGATTACAGGAATCAGCGGTTCTGGAAAATCCAGTCTTGCATTTGATATTCTGTTTGAAGAAGGGAAAAACCAATATCTTCGTTCGATTGGTATTCTGGCAGGGCTTGAGCAAGAGAAACGATTTGAATCCATTGATGGAATTGGGCCAGCAGTTGCGATTAAACAGAACACGATACGTCAAAGTAATCCACGTTCAACGGTGGGAACAAAGACGAATCTTCTTAACCAGTTGGCATTGGTGTACGCAACGGATGGGCAAACGGGGGAAGAGGGGGATCATCTTTCACCAAGTGATTTCCTTTATACAACGGCTGATGGTATGTGTATGGAGTGCCAAGGAAAAGGTTCCTTCTTTGACGTGAATCTAGAGCAGTTGGTTAAAGATCAGACGACAACCCTATGTGAAGTATATGAAAGCTTGAAAGTAACGGCTGGTTTCTTTCGAATCTTACGAAAGAAATTCCAGGCCTATATGGATGAACCATTTTGGCAACTCCCAGAGGATATTCGAGAAGAAGTTGTGTATGGCTGCTATGAAAATGGAAAACAGAGTTACTGTATTGAACGGATACTAAGAAATGCATATGAAAAAGGAGAAGATGTCGAAAGCGTTTATGCGAAGAAGATTTGTCCTGTTTGCCAGGGAGAGCGGATCACAGAAGAAGCCAGTGAAGTTTTACTACATGGAAGGCGATTTGGGGAACTTGGACAGATGACGTTAGACAGTCTACTGGAGTTTCTGCGGGGTATTCCAAAAGAAGAATTGTCGCAGTTTAGTGTTAATGTAATCAAGAATGTGAACCTGAAATTACAACAGTTGATTCAGTTTCGATTGGGACATCTATCCTTGTACCGTGAAATGGCTACCTTAAGTGGTGGAGAGATGCAACGTGTATTCCTTCATCAGCATCTAGAATCGAAAATGGATTCGTTGTTATATGTTTTTGATGAACCAATGGCAGGATTACATCCTTCAGAGAAAGCGTATATGATAAAAGCCGTAAAGGAATTAAGAGACCTTGGGAATACGGTAATCGTTGTAGAACATGATCGGGAGATGATCAAACAAGCGGATCATATCATTGAGATTGGACCGGGAGCAGGAGTGGAAGGAGGAAGTGTGGTCTATCAAGGTCCTTACGAAGAATATAGGAAAGCAGATACCATACTAAGTCAATATCTATCAGGCAAACGGAAAATGCCAGAACGAACAAGTGGTAAACAAAAAGTGGATTTTTCAAAATATCTGACCTTGGAACATGCCAATACCCATTACCTAAAAGATTTAACTGTGGAATTCCCCTTACATGCCATGGTTGGGGTCGCAGGACTTTCTGGTAGTGGGAAGAGCTCTCTCATTCAAGACACTTTATTAAAGCGACTTGCAACACAGAAAAAATATGGTCATGCCGAGGGACTAAAAGGAGCAAGTAACATTAGCGGTTTTGCACAGATATCCCAAGAACCAATCGGAAGAAGTTCGAGCTCGACACCAGCTTCGTATATTGGAATATGGGACAAGATTCGAGAACTTTTTGCAAAACAGCCAGAAGCACAGATTGCGCATATGAGTGCGGGGCATTTCTCCTTTCATTCCAAAGGGGCCTGTCTGGCGTGTGGTGGTAGTGGATATGAGAAGATTTTCCTTACGTCCGATTTCTCTGTGGATAAGATCTGCCCCGTTTGTCATGGAATGCGTTTTCATGAGGATACTTTGGCGGTAACCTATCGTGAGAAAAACATTGCAGATATTTTAGCCATGAGTATTGAAGAAGCGTATGACTTTTTTGCTGATCAAAGTGCCATTCGAAAGCCACTTCGAATTCTGAAACAGATGGGAATGGGTTATCTTACACTTGGTCAACCGACTTCTTCCTTAAGTGGTGGTGAAGCGCAGAGAGTGAAACTGGCCAAAGAACTGGGAAAACAACGGGGAGGCAATATGCTCTATATCCTGGATGAACCGACAACCGGCTTAAGTCTCTATGATACTGCTTTGCTGCTCAATTTATTGGATCAGTTGGTTACAAGTGGAAACTCTGTCATTGTTATTGAACATAACGTGGAAGTACTACGAAGATGTGATTATATCATTGAACTGGGACCGGAAGGTGGGGACAAAGGAGGAGAAATCCTAGGAGTAGGAACACCAATGGAATTGATGCAGCGTCAAAATTCTAAGATAGGGAGGTATCTGGCATGACACCAAAGACAAAGATGGAAAAAATCATGCATAGTGGCTATACAAACATAGGAGGAATGGTTGTACAAAAGCAAGGGGAAATTGTCTATGAAAAGTATTTTGGTGATTGTACAGCAGACAGTACGCTCCATGTGTTTTCTGTGACAAAGAGTATACTGTCACTATTAATCGGTATAGCCATTGATCGAGGGTACATTCAAAGTATTGAGCAGAACATCTTGGATTTTTTTCCAAATTATTCGGTGAAAAAGGGAGAGAATACCATTCAAACGATCAAATTGAAAGATATGCTTACCATGACGGCACCATACAAATACAAAAATCCATCGTATAAGGAGTATTTTACAAGTGATGATTGGGTTAGAGCATCGCTTGATCTTTTAGGAGGACGAGGAAAAATTGGTGAATTCCAGTATGCGCCAGTCATTGGGCCTGATATATTCTCTGGAATTCTTGTTCAAGCAACAGGACAGACGGTGCTTGACTTTGCGAGAGAGCATGTATTCTCTCCTTTGGGAATCACGGTTGCTTCCCCTATCGTTTTTCAGACGATGGAGGAACAGATGGCATTTTACGAAGGAAAGAACAGCAGTGGATGGGTAGCAGATCCAAATGGAGTGAATACAGGCGGTTGGGGGCTTACGCTGACGGCCAGAGACATGGCGAAGATTGGACAACTGTATCTACAAGAAGGAAGATGGGGAGAACAGCAAATCGTATCGAGCCAATGGATTAAGGAAAGTACGAGGGAACACAGTAGATGGGGGAAACTTTTGTATGGATACCTCTGGTGGAT
Source organism: Anaerosporobacter faecicola (assembly GCF_012070565.1). Lineage (GTDB taxonomy): Bacteria > Bacillota > Clostridia > Lachnospirales > Lachnospiraceae > Anaerosporobacter > Anaerosporobacter faecicola. Next base: position 323,987 of record NZ_JAAQRO010000008.1, on the reverse strand, counting down.
AATAGACGAAAAGCAACATAGCTATGCAGCTATGGGGGATGGTGGTAATATTATCTATGTGAACGAGGAGAAAAAGATGGTGATCTCCATTGCGTCCTTCTTCCAGCCGAAAGCAAAAGATCGAATCAAATTAATTAGGGATTATATAGAACCTGCATTTGAATAAAATTACAGAGAGTAGATGAGGGGAACTCTATGAATCATCTTGGTCGTAGACAATGTGCTGAAATTTTCTTCTTGATGGTATTAGTTAATACTGTTATCATAAATTAATAAGGGTTATTCTTGTAATATACATAGTGTTGAGCAGTTGAATAATGGGATAATTACAAAACCCTTTGATTAGGAAAGGAGATATCATAGATGAAAATTACAGCATTAGTAGAGAACCAAGCCAAAGACGATTGCAAAGCAAAACATGGTCTTTCCTTGTACATAGAAACACAAAAACATAAGATTTTGTTTGATCTAGGTCCTGATTCGACTTTATTTACGAATGCAGCGAAAAAGAATATTGATCTTACAAAGGTGGATACAGTCATTATCTCACATGGGCATATGGATCACGGCGGAGCACTTAAGAAGTTCCTCGCAATAAATAATCATGCCAAAATTTATGTACAGCGTAGAGCTTTTGAAGCCCATTCTAGCAAGTTTTTGTGGATATATGCGAATGTAGGCATTGATAAAGCGTTTCTTCATCATCCACAGATCGTCTTGCTGGATGGAGATCAGGTAATCGATGAAGAATTGCAAGTATTTGTAGTAACAGAAGATCGAATGTGTTATTCGAATGCCAATGATTCGCTATATGAGAATAGACAAAAGGATCATTTCCTTCATGAACAGAACCTGGTAATTAACGAGAAAGTAACCGCGATGTTTGTTGGATGTGGGCATACCGGAATCGTTAATATTATGAAAAAGGGAATACAGTATGCCCCACAGGTTTGTATTGGAGGTTACCATCTGTACAATCCATTGACGAAAAAAACAGTAGAAACCAAACTATTAGATGAGATTGCCTCTCATCTGAAACAATATGATACCGTGGATTTCTATACCTGCCATTGCACTGGAAAAGTAGCGTATACGTATTTGGCAAGTAAATTAACCCATATGCACTATCTATCTTGTGGGGAAACCATAACACTTTCCTGATGAAATGATGAAGAGACGAAAACACATGAAAAGACATAAGAATGTGATAAGGTCTGGAAAGGAATTAGCATGAGCAAGGTGAAAAAAAGTACATGGAGAAGCCTAGTACCCAATGGTATTACCTGTTTTCGCATCCCGTTATCTATCAGTTTGTGCTTTTTCCCGTTTCAGACCACGGGTTTTGTTATCATCTATATTCTGTGTGGGTTAACGGACGTTGCAGATGGATATCTGGCAAGAAAGTGGAACGTGGCTGGAAAATGCGGTGCCATGTTGGATTCCATCGCAGATTTTATATTTACTGCGGTTTTGCTAGGAATATGTCTTACAAGGTTAAAATGGTCTAGTTGGATGCTGTGGTGGATGCTTATCATTGTAATCATACGCTGCTTTGCCATATGCGTATGTAAGATACGATACGGTGTAGTTGCATTTTTACATACATACGGGAATAAGATTACAGGCTTTCTTCTGTTTTTATTTCCTTTACTTTACGGAATCCTTCCTTTTACTATGATGGTAGTACTTTTATGTACCGTTGCAAGCTTTGCATCTGTGGAGGAATTACTGATCATGATTACTTCCAAGAAATTGGATCGAGATCAAACAGGAATGAAACAATGATTTAATAGAACCAGGGTATTAACCCTGGTTTTTTTAATATATAGGGTTCGGGTGTAAAAGCCCTTATTTATTTTGAGGTCAGTCAATTTGCACAATTTAAGTTTGTTTAACATGTAATACAGGACATAGTTCAATCGCAACACGCTCTCGCTTGGATGAAGTTCGTAGTGGTACATAAGGCTCTAAAGTACAGAGCCAAAGTACCAACGACTTCATACAGTTGCTCATCAAACTATGTCCTGTATTACATGAGACTAGCTAGTGTTTGTGCAAATTAACGAAAGAAAGTTTTACTAAGGGCTTTTGACACCCTAATCTATATAGGGAAGTTCTCGAACTTTTCTATATATTAAACCCTCCGGGAGGATGCGTACTCGCACATAAGGTAGATGTCAGCTTATGCTGACTGTGCTCGACGCCAAGAACAAAGTGTGCTTTTGAAGGTGCTGTTAATAGAGAGTGTGCGAAGCACACTTTGTTCTGTTTCTAAAGAGGCAAGAAAACAACAAAAGACAGAATGCGTTAATAATATAGACAAAACTGTTAATAAGTCGTAATATAATAAACAAATAAATTTAATGTTTACATAATGCGTTGGGCATGCACAAAAAACTGGAAAATGCATGCGTGCATTTCCTGGTATGCGTATGGAGGGGGATATTATGAACGAATATGAAATCATGAAACAATACTATAACATGGAGGTTGTACATTCAAAGAAATATTCTGTGGGAGCGGGATCAGATACCTATTATGTACAGACAAAGGAGGGAGAATACATTCTAAAGATTCCAAGTCAAGAAGCATGCAATGTACCTGAGAATGAACCTAAACTTTGCAACTTCCTAAGACAACGGGGGGTGCCTGCATCGGAATTTGTAAAAAATGTGGCTGGCCAAGAGCTTAGTCTGGTGGAGGGACGGACCGTAACCTTGCAAAAGTTCATACATGGTATATGTTATGGATTAAATCAGGTACCAGATTGGTTACTTACCGATATGGCTAAGTTACTTGGTAAGATTCATCAATGCTTACAGGAATATGAACCTTTGCCAATTGGAATTGGAGAAGACTTTTTTCAGTTTATGACACCAGAGAGAGCGCTTGCTTCTTACGAATCGAGTTTGAAGATTGCAACAGATCAAAACGATCATGCAGTGATGGCAGACTTAACATACCGTATGGGATTGATGGAGAGATTCCCTTACAAGAATATAAGTTTAGAAGGGGTTTCTGTGGGAAACACCCATGGAGATTATTTCATAAGCCAGATCTTGGCGGGAAAAGATACGATTAATGGAATTATTGACTGGACCACAGCGTGTAGACACCCTTATGTATGGGAGATTTTTCGCTCCTTTGTATATGGTCATGCACAATGTAAAGAGGGGACTATTTCCCTTGAAGCACTAAAACGATATGTAGATTCGTATGCACAATACCAGGAACTGACAAAAAAAGACATAGAGATGATGCCAATCATTTACTATTACCAGATTGCAGTATGTGATTATTATGGACAATACTATCATTCTGATGCAGCAAATCGCCAGATTTATATGAATCAGGCAGTGTTCTCAACCCGCATCATGAAGTGGTTAGAGAACCATATGGATTCCATTATAAAAAGTATCGAATAAAAGACTTCGGGGAGATACAAGGGGCATCGAATAAGGCATATAGCCAAACGCTTGTATGTTGGCTATATGCCTTAAATTTTATTAGAAAAGAGTTTGAGGTGGTGATTCCTTTTCGGATTCGTTATGATAGAGGTATCTTCTAAACAGGTCACCCAGTGAGGGGAAGAAGTGGAAGAGAGATTTATAAGGGGGAACACAATATGAGAACTACTACACCTTTTTTTGCATAGCAGAGGCTATTGCAAATAAAAACAAATAAGAGAGTGTAATAGCCTTTGCCGATCCAAATGTTAGAAGGAGACGCAAGATGTGCTATGAAAAGAAATGGAATTATGAAATTGTACCAGAAGAATCCTATGAGGTGATTCGAAATTGTTCTGGCTGTGGTTGCAAATCACACTATAAGAATACAAACCGTTTTCGTGTGAATGCCAATGGCAATCGGATTGATGTGTGGCTGATCTATCAGTGTGAAAAATGCAAGCATACCTGGAATTTGACCATATATGAAAGACAAAGACCAGAGGAGATACCAAGTACAGAGTATCAGAAATTCTTAAGTAATGATTCAATGACGGCAATGAAGTATGGAACCAATCGGAATCTATTCATGAAAAATCATGGAGATATTGATTGGAAAAATCATCCGTATCAGATTGTAGGTGAGATTACAGAGGGCCAACGAAAAGCAGGAAATCAGTTGCTCATTACCAATCCATATGATCTAAAGATACGAACAGACAAAGTAATTGCGGAAGTGCTAGGAATCTCCAGAAGTCAGGAAAAGGAATTAGAAAAGAATGCATCCATTGTTGTAGAGACAGAAAACTTTGGTAAGCGAATAAAGGTCTGGATTCATAATGACATATCATGATACAAAGACGAAAGGTCATTCGGCAGTCGTTATTGATTATTGTTGGAAAAGCATCATATTAATCCAATGATAATGGATAACGACTGCTTTTTTCTTATGTAATGGTGCAATTGGTTCTATTGTGTTGTAAAATAGGAAATTGTCTTAGGATAAAATTTAACATTGTAAAATTCTTAAGAATGCGATAAGCTTTACTATGGTGATAATCAACGAAATCAAGAAGGGAACTGCAAAGGAGCAGGAGGTAAAGTAAATGTACAAGATCTTATCAAATTATCTTAATGTAAACCAAATCGTGATGATTGGAATTGTATTTGCTTTTTGTCTTACATTTTTGGCATTAAAGCATCCATTTCCATTTTTACCTACCGATAAAGGAAGAGATTATGCTGTAAACGGAAAACTATCCAAGGGAAAGATCAGAGGTGTTGGATTAACATTTGTGATCTGTTTCTTAGTTAGTAGTTTTTTATTCTTACCGTTTGACCGTGAATATGTAATCTATGCCATCTTGTTAACGGGTGTTATGCTAAGTGGATATCTAGATGACGCGTCGGAAACACCTTGGAATGAGTATAAGAAAGGTCTGATTGATCTAATCTTAGCCTTGATTACTGTATTGACATTTATTGATTTTAATTCAACAACTATTTACATAGGAACGATGGAATTGATCATTCCGAAAATCCTATATGTTGTTTTGGGTATCATATTGTTCTGGGTTTCCATTAATGTTACCAATTGTACAGATGGAGTAGATGGATTAAGTGCAAGTATAGCAAGTATTGTACTGCTATCCTTTAGCATTATCTTTAGTCAGACATTAGGAAAGTATGCAATGGCAAACTTTTTATTTGTAGCTGTTTTGCTTGCTTATCTTTATTTTAATACATCGCCAAGTAGCATGTTGATGGGGGATGCTGGTTCGAGAGCAATGGGATATTTTATTGCTATTATTGCCATTAAGACACAACACCCATTGATCTATCTATTGCTTGCAGGAGTATTTATCATTGACGGTGGTTTAGGATTGGTGAAAGTATCACTTCTTCGTTTCCTTAAGATTCGAATCCTGAAGAATACATTGACACCAATTCATGATCATGTAAGAAAAAATCATCATTGGTCGGATACACAAGTAGTTGTTCGATTCATGATTATTCAAGTACTTTTGGCAATTATAGCCTATGTTGTTGTTTGTTAATCGGAAATGCACAGGAAGATTGTTGACTGAAAATTGATAACGTGTCTTTCGATAAAACACCTTATGGTGTATAGATAAAATATATTAACTACTATATCTTGTGCCAAAAAAACAAAAAAGAGATTGAATTATTTCTTTGATACGTTTATAATAGTTGTTGCACTATGTGTATTCGAGAGGAAATAATTGGACGAGGAAACCCTTATGGGGATACTCGCGTTCAAGGGGTAGCACTAAATAGGGAAAGGCATGGGAAAAGGTATGAAAATTATAAAAAGAAATGGTTCAGAAGAAACATTTAATCTAGATAAGATCATAGCTGCAGTTGTGAAAGCCAGTGATGCAACATTGAATTCATTGCTTACGAAAGAACAGATCAATGAAATTGCAGATTATGTTGCATATAAGTGCAAAAGAATGAATCGTGTTGTTTCGGTAGAAGAGATACAAGATATGGTGGAAAACCAGATCATGTCTACCGGTGCATTTGATGTAGCAAAATCTTATGTACGTTATCGATACAAACGATCATTGGTTCGAAAAGCCAACACAACGGATAATACGATCCTTTCACTTATTGAATGTAATAATGAAGAAGTAAAACAAGAAAATTCAAATAAAAATCCAACAGTAAATAGTGTTCAGAGAGATTACATGGCTGGAGAAGTAAGCAAAGATATCACAAGAAGATTGCTTTTACCAGCAGATATTGTAGAAGCAGATCGCGAAGGAATCATTCACTTCCATGATTCCGATTACTATGCACAACATATGCATAATTGTGATCTAATCAACCTAGAAGATATGTTGCAGAATGGTACCGTAATTAGTGAAACGTTAATTGAAAAACCACATAGTTTTTCAACTGCATGTAACATTGCTACACAGATTATTGCGCAGGTCGCTAGTAGCCAATATGGAGGACAAAGTATTAGTCTGGCGCATCTGGCTCCATTTGTACAGATTTCAAGAGAAAAGATCTATAAAGATTTAAAAGAAGAAATCGAACTTTTGGGTACGGATGCAAGTGAAGAAGTATTAAGCCAATTGGTGGAGAAACGCTTACGTAAAGAAATTACAAAAGGTGTGCAAACGATTCAATATCAAGTTGTTACCTTAATGACCACCAATGGACAAGCTCCTTTCTTAACAGTATTCATGTATCTGAATGAAGCAAAGAATGAGCAGGAGAAGAAAGATTTAGCTCTTATCATAGAAGAAACATTAATTCAACGTTACCAAGGTGTTAAGAACGAGGCAGGGGTTTGGGTAACACCAGCATTCCCTAAATTGATCTATGTATTGGAAGAAGATAATATTCATGAGAATGCAGAATACTATTATCTTACAGAATTAGCTGCAAAATGTACAACAAAGCGAATGGTACCAGATTATATTTCAGAAAAGAAGATGAAAGAGTTAAAAGAGGGAAATTGCTTCCCTGTTATGGGATGTAGAAGTAACCTAAGCCCATGGAAAGATGAGAATGGAAATTACAAATTCTACGGTCGCTTTAACCAGGGTGTTGTTACCATAAACTTAGTTGATGTTGCTTTATCTTCTGGTGGAGATATGGACAAGTTCTGGAAGATATTTGACGAACGTCTTGATCTATGCTATCGAGGATTGATGTGTCGTCATAATCGTTTAAAAGGTACTCTTTCAGATGCAGCACCTATCTTATGGCAATACGGTGCGCTTGCAAGATTGAAAAAAGGAGAAACCATCGATCGATTATTATATGGTGGATATTCTACGATTTCTCTTGGATACGCAGGACTTTATGAATGTGTGAAATATATGACAGGCGAGTCCCACACTAATCCAGCTGCAACACCATTTGCATTAGAAGTGATGCAGTATATGAATGATGCCTGTGATCGTTGGAAAAAAGAGACGAATATTGCATTCAGTACGTATGGTTCACCAATCGAAAGTACCACGTACAAGTTTGCAAAATGTCTACAGAAACGATTTGGAATTATCAAAGGAATAACGGATCGAAGCTATATTACCAATAGTTATCATGTACATGTAACAGAACCAATTGATGCATTTACTAAATTAAAATTCGAATCCAAATTCCAGGCATTGTCTTCTGGTGGAGCAGTTAGCTATGTAGAAGTACCAAATATGCAGAATAATATTCCGGCAGTATTGGAAATCATAAAGTATATCTACGATAACATTATGTACGCAGAGTTGAATACAAAGAGCGATTACTGTCAACATTGTGGTTATGATGGAGAGATTCAGATTGTTACAGAAGAGAGTGGAAAACTAGTTTGGGAGTGTCCAAACTGTGGAAACCGTGACGAGAATACACTGAATGTTGCCCGTCGTACGTGTGGTTACATTGGTACACAATTCTGGAATCAGGGAAGAACCAGCGAGATTAAGGAACGTGTTCTGCACTTATCCAATGGAGTCTTATCTGAGTAAGCGGTACCCCAAACTTTGAATTTACTATTGATATTTTGAGTCGTGTAATTAGCAGTCATAGGATAATTACACGACTCTTATTAGGAAATGGATTAATGTTATTAATTCAAACTTCTCACTTGGAAAATTTCAACGAGTAGTTGATTACAAAATAGAAGTTGTGATTGGATGGTTAGGAGAAAATCAAATGTATGTAGGTCAAATATTACAGGCAGACGCAGCTAATGGTCTTGGTATTCGCGTAAGTATTTTTGTTTCAGGTTGCACGAATCAGTGTAAAGGATGCTTTCAACCTCAAACATGGGATTTCGAGTATGGAAGACCTTATGATGAAGAGATGGAAGAATGGATCATGAAGGAATTGGGGAAAGGATATTATAATGGTCTCACAATCCTAGGTGGAGAACCATTTGAGCCGTCGAATCAAAGAGAAGTAGTGAAACTTATTCGACGGGTGAATAAGGAACTTCCTCAACTAAATATCTGGATGTACACAGGCTTTACCTATGACAAGGATCTAGTGGAAGGTGGCTGCCGCCATATCGAAGTGACAGATGAGATTCTGGATCGGATCGATGTCTTAGTAGATGGAAGATTTGTGGAAGAATTGAAAAATATTCAACTGAAATTCCGTGGTTCATCAAACCAGAGAATTATTGATATGAAAAAGACCAGAGAGACAGGGACTTTGGTACTTTCTGAATTGAATAAATAAGCGAAAACGGCTGTTGCAAAATGAAAAGAATTTTGCAACAGCCGTTTTTCGTGCCATATTCACATGCATTCGTGCAACTATATTTAAAAATTCGTAGGAGAAGGTATAATGAAATACATAGATCAACGCTATATGAAGAATTGAAAACAAGTAGAGAAAACAAGTAGAACACGAAGGAAATTAAGAGAGTTGTGAGGCTTAATTAAAGAAATAAGGAGGAGGAGATCATGGAGACAACGTATAAGAAGGAAAGACCAATGATACAGATTATGAAATTATGTGGACTATTTCGTCCCGTTTATCTGTTGTTCATCCCTGTTTGGTTGACAGTTTGTTTAGCAAATACCGTTCAAGGTCTTGTACTTGGAAGTTCCATTGATAATGTAGCAAAAAGTAGTAAACAGGGAGCAATGTACATGGGAATTGTCTGTATTACCTGTACGATAATTGCGTATCTGTTTTCTATATTCAACCGATTTATTATGAACCAATGCGTAGAGAAGCACATTAGAAAGTTAAGAATCAATGTTGGAGAACATTTGGTAAATACTCCATTTGTTGCAATTGAGTCTATGCAGCGTGGAGATGTCTTATCACGTACCATGGGAGATTTAGAAAAAATTCAGTTTTTTCTTGAACAAAATATTGCAAGTTTTACAATCACTGCAATCTCAGCGCTAATTGGAGTTACCATTAGTTTCTCCATTGGTTGGAAGATGACATTAGCGGTGATACTCACGATACCTGTTATAGCAATTATGAACATCATATCAACAAAGTCTTTAGAACATCTCATGATGGTACAGAAAGTGGAGAGTGGTCTTGGTAACGGAATTGCCATGAACTATTTACAACAACTTCCGTCAATCAAAGCATATAATTTGGAAGTCCTATTATCAGGAAAATACTTTTCACAACTAAAAAAGGTTCAGAAGGCGGAGGAAAAGATTGCTCTCAAAAGAGCAGCACTTTCTTTTATTCAGTGTTTATCCAGTACCTTGGTGTATATTACGATGATTGGTTCAGGTGCACTATGTGTTTTAAATCATGAACTGACACCAGGACAATTTGTTATCATCTTGATGTTAATGCAACCAATTGGAGCATTTGCTTATGAAATTCAGAACTTCCTAAATAGTTATAAGGAAAGCAAGACGGGAGCAAAACGTATTTTGGAATTATTCACCCTTCCAGAGGAAATAGAACACGATGCGAAAACCCATGATCGGAAGCAAATAAAGGTCTGTGAGAATACAGATGATTTCATCACATTCGAGCATGTTTCATTTACATATCAAAACAAAGAGGAACAGCAAATCACAGAACAACAAACGCAGGAACAGCAAACCAAGGAACAGCAAATCCAGCAGCAACAAGCAAAGATTAAACATTCAAAAGAACCTATGGTGCTACATGATATTAATTTATCTATAAAGAAAGGGCAAAAGATTGCAGTAGTAGGTTCTAGTGGATGTGGAAAAAGTACATTAATCAAATTAATATGTGCTCTTTATAAAGCCACGGAGGGAACCATAGCGATTGAGGGAATTCCTTATGAAGAACAGGGTATGGAAGAGATTCGTGAAAAAATAGCAGTGGTACTTCAGGAAAACTATTTATTTCCAATGACAATTGCAGAGAATATTCGTTGTGGAAAACCAGATGCAACGATGGAAGAAATCATTGATGTGGCGAAAAAAGTGGGGATTCATGAGTTCATTCAATCATTACCAAATGGGTATGATACAGAATTATCGGATGACGGAAAGAATCTATCAGGAGGTCAACGACAACGGATTTGTATCGCAAGAGCATATATTAAGAGACCAGAAATACTTGTATTAGATGAGCCAACGGCAGCATTGGATACGGAGACAGAGCGAAAAGTTTCACAATCCATTGAGAAACTCATGGAAGGAAAGACGACAATCACAGTGGCACATAGGCTTAGTACGATTATGGAATCTGACCTAATCTTCTGTATGGATGAGGGACAAATAGTAGAATGTGGAACCCACAAGGAATTGTATGAACAACAAGGGCGTTATTATCAGTTGTATCAGATCCAAGAGGGAATGGCAGAGAGTGTCTAGAGGAGGAAAATGATGAAAGGTGAAACGAAGGTATTTTATCAAAAAGTGGCATGGATGTTTCGTTTTGTAAGACCATACAAATATCGTTGGCTGCTAGGAATATGCTTTGATATCTTAGGAGATGGACTGGGTATGATCTTTTCTGCAATTGCTTTAGAACGAATTGCCGATGCAATCATGAAGTTGGATTTTCAGAGTGTAGGAATTGGTATGTGCTATTTTTTAATTAGTTTTCTTGTTATGATGGTATTTCATGTGCTTTTTTATAGCACCTATGGGACAGCCCAGGCAGGAATCAAAGCTGGAATTTGTGGAGCTGTTTTTTATAAACTAGTAAAAGAACCTTTGAAACAAGATTCGCAGGAAAAGATAGAGGATCAGATTACGTATCTAAATCAGGATATAGACCTTTGTTTACGTATGTATACGGAAGATTTTCGAACATTGGTCAAGGCAGTAATGATGGGAATTATTGCACTAGGAAGTATTATGCTCAAGAATCTGGCAGTAGGAATCTTATGTTTTATTATTTTCTTGGGTAATATTATCGGCAATCTTTACTTTACACCAAAACAGGAGAAGGTGGTAGCGAAACGTCAAAAAGCCGTTGCCAGAATAAATGGGGTTTATAATGAAGTATTTGCAGGTGCTATGGTAATTAAACTATTACGTTTGAAACCAATGATGATGGAACGCATTCATGATGCTGCAGATTATGTGAGCGATGTAAAACGAGAGGAACGTAGATTAACCTTAAAACAGGAAAGCTGTACGAATCTCTTCCTATACACCACAACGATTCTTCCTTTGTTGGTAAATGCTATATTGTGGTCATTAGGGAAAATAACATTTGGTACAATATTCTTTGTAAAGCAGATGACAGATGTCTATCTTGGATATTGTAATTCCATTGGGATCTCTATACGAAACTTAAGTAAGTGTCAAGCGGGAATTAATCGAATCTATACAATGTTACAAGAACCGGATGAATTGGAGTCATATGGGGTTGTTGTAACAAAGAAACCATCGGATGTTGTAATGGACCTTCAAAATATTCGTATCTCGTATGGTAATAAAACGGTTATAAAGGACTTTTCACTTAAGGTATTATCCAATGAAACGGTTGCACTGGTTGGAAGCAGCGGTTCAGGAAAGAGTAGCTTAATGAAGGCAATTTTACAGCTGGTTTCCTATGAGGGGCATATGAACCTTTATGGAATCGATGCAAAAGACTATTCTTTGGAATATCTGCGTAACCAGTTTGCTTATGTTGAACAAGAAGCAAAATTATTTGACGGTACCATTTATGATAATATTGTCTATGGAAATGTTACGGCTACTGAGGATGAAGTTTATCTTGCTGCAAAGAAAGCCTTTGCACACGAGTTCATTTTGAAATTACCAAATGGTTATGATACAATGATTGGAGAGAATGGATATAAGTTGTCTGGAGGAGAGAGACAACGACTTGCGATTGCTCGAGCATTTCTAAAGAATGCACCGATTCTTCTATTGGATGAAGCAACCTCGGCGTTGGATTCAGAATCGGAGCAGAAGGTGCAGATGGCAATTGAGGAACTTATGAAGGGAAGAACCATCTTGGTTGTAGCACATCGTCTATCAACCATTCAGCATGCCGATCGTATCCTTGTACTTGAACATGGGGATATGATTGAATCAGGAAATCATAAGGAACTAATCAGCCAAAGTGGAAGATACCAGGAACTTTATCAGTTGCAATTTTCTAGGACGGCATCACCAAATTGAACCCTAAACGACTAGTTTGGTAAAATGTTATTTACGCAGGATAAAACTACCGTCGCTCGATCTGATAGGAGGTTATGAAGTTGAACATTGCATTATGTGAAGATGAACAAGAACAACAGAATACCTTAAAAAAGCTGATTTCTGAATGGATGATACAGACGAAAGTTGCTGTAAATGTTGCATTCTTTACTTCAGGTGAGCAGTTCCTTGCATCTTGGGATTCTGGTGTCAATTATGACATCGTATTTCTAGATATCGGATTAGAGGGAATGGACGGAATGAAGGCGGCGCGTAAGATCAGAGAGCGGGATGACATGTTGACACTTGTTTTCTTAACTTCAAGGATTGAGTATGTGCTGAAAGGCTATGAAGTGAATGCATGGAGATACTTATTAAAACCTGTACATGCATCGGAATTTTTTCAATGCTTGAATAAAGCAAAAGAAATGTCCGATCGCAACCAAGAGGTGATGATTATCCATAATGATAATCGCTATTATAAAATAGCCTATGATTCCATTCAGTATCTAGAGGCGTTTGGTCACTACGTTGAGATCCATACAACCAATGGAACCTATCAAATGAGAGCAGGAATTAGCCAGATGGAAGCGAAATTACCGAAACATTTTTTTCGCTGTCATCGTTCTTATATCGTTAATGTGAACGAAATAAAGGAGATTAAGGACCAACAGGTGAAGGTCGGAGACGATTGGATTTCACTTAGTGTAAAAAAGCGAGGAGAATTACAGTTGCATCTTCCTAGTACATTGTGGTAAACTATCGTTTGCCCTATATGAAGGAAGGAAGTACAGGAAGATACAAATGAAACAAGTTATTAGACTAGAACATGTGACAAAAAGAAAAAAGAATGAAACAATGGTGGAAGAATTAAATCTTTCCATTAATACAGGTGAAGTAGTAGGATTTGTAGGCACGACTTATGAGAAAACCACATTATTAATGCAAATGTTAGCTGGTGAGATTACACCATGTACGGGTAAGATTTTTTACGACAAGGAAGACTTGGGGAAATATGGGCAAGTTCCAGGGCAAGTAGGAGTTTATGTCTCCGATATTGGATTCTTAGAGGAGTATTCGGGATACCGTAATCTCAAATACATTGCAGGAATGAATGGTAAAGTGGGCGAAACGGAAATCAAAGATGCAATTCAATTTGTTGGATTATCACCTACTAATCGAAAGAAAGTACTACACTATACAAAGCGTATGCGACAGAAGTTAAGTATTGCCCAAGCGATCATGGAAGGACAAAAGGTATTGCTACTTGATGCAGGGATCTTTACAGAAGGAAACAAAGAGAACCATGCAGAGATTCGGAAAATCTTAATGCGGCTAAAAAAATTAGGTAATACCATATGTATTGCAAGTGAAAAACAAGAATATATAGAACGAATATGTGATCAAATCATATATTTATAGAGTGGCATGTTGAAGTGCCACTCTTTTTATTTACGCGAGCAACGAGCCAAAGTCCAAGTTTACTTGAGACCTTGGCGACTGCCGCGATAACTTGATAAACTCGCAAAGCGTGTTTATCATAGTTTACGCGAGCAACGAGCCAAAGTCCCAACGAGATTGCATCTCTGTTTTATGCTTACCCGAGCAGTATCAGCAAAGATTCTTAAAATAAGTCGGTAAATCTTTACAAGCATGCGAAATTAGCGTACTATATATCTTTGGAAAGAATAAAATAATAGCAAAAATCAATGGACAGGGTCTGAAAATGTTAAAAAAGTTGAAATATAAAGAGAAACTGAATAAAGAGTATCGTATAAGAGTGTCTGAAAAACGGTATCATTTTACCAAAGCAGATTGGATTGGGTTATTCCTTGTGACTGTAATCTATGCCGTATTTGCCTTTTATAATTTGGGTGCAAAAGAAGCTGCGGAATCCACTTGGGAAAGTAAGGAAGTCAATCAGCAGTTGAACATAGATTTTGATCGTGTACATACACTCTCAAAAATCACCTATTATAATGGGCAATATGGAAAGCGTGATTTTGATCTGTATGTTTGGGAGGATACTTCACGAACATGGAAAATCGTTAAAAACATTTATATGAAATCGGTATTCTCATGGGGAGAGGAAGAGATTACAGCTACAGGAAGCCAGTTCTGTATTATTCCAAGACAACAGCCAACAGCGATCATTGAACTTGCCCTTTGGGATAGCAATGGAAACAAGATTACCCCGAATGTTACAGATGAAAATTATGCGTTATTTGATGAACAAGATTTAGTACCTGAAAAGAGAAGTTTTGAAAATAGTACCTATTTTGATGAAATATATTTTGCAAGAACTGGATATGAGTTTCTGCACGGAGATACGACATATGAAATTTCCCATCCGCCTTTGGGAAAAATCATCATTGCAGTAGGAATCAAGATCTTTGGTATGAATCCATTTGGTTGGCGAGTCATAGGAATGCTGTTTGGTATCGCAATGATTCCTGTCATGTATGTACTGGCTAGTGAATTGTTTCGAAAACGGGAGATTGCTTTGGTAACCACCATATTCCTGGCTTCGGATTTCATGCATTTTACACAGACAAGAATTGCTACGGTTGATGTTTATGCCGTATTCTTTATCCTTGTAATGTATTATTTTATGCTACGGTACATGAGAACGAGTTTTTATGACACATCGTTCCTTAAAACGTGTATCCCATTAGGCTTATGTGGCTTTACGATGGGTCTGGCAGTATCAACAAAATGGACGGGAGTCTATGCCGCAGTCGGCCTGGCAATCTTATTCTTTTGGCAGATGTATATTCGTTTTCGTGAATATCGATATGCAAAATCTTGTCCGGAAGAAAGTAGCAATGGAATTTCTCATCAGGAGATTATACAGAAATTCGTACCTGCTTTTGTAAAAACCATCGGCTTCTGTTTAATTGCTTTTGTCGTTGTTCCAGCTTTGATCTATATCCTGTCTTATCTGCCGTTTGTAAGTGGCAATGAAGGCGATTCCTTGCTTAAGAGAATGTGGGATAATCAGCAATTCATGTTGTCTTATCATTCCAAGTTGGTAGCAACCCATCCATATGGGTCCAAATGGTACACGTGGTTATTGGATATACGACCAATTCTATATTATTTCAGTAACATTGGGAATAATCAGGCACAATCCATCAGCGCAATGGGAAATCCAATTATATGGTGGAGTGGTTTACTAGGTGTATTCTATATGGGATACCGAATCATCAGATATAGTGATTTCACTGCGAAATATCTATTAATCGGTTATCTTGTACAATTGGTACCATGGATGTTGATCACCAGAGTAACATTTATCTACCACTATTTTGGGAGTTCTGTTTTTCTTATATTAATTTTGGGGTATACCATTCATTTAATCATGACATTTCTTCAGAATAAGTTTGGAAAAAAGAAGTGGCAGAAGAGGATTTTATGTGGTTATGTTGCCTTAACGGTTATCGCATTTATTCTTTTCTACCCCGTACTTTCCGGATATCCTGCAAGTCATGATTATGTACAGACGTGTTTAAAATGGTTTTCTTCATGGCCATTCGTTTAGGGTGAAGTAAATATATATTGAATACAATAAAGGGCTGTTGTGAAACAGCCCTTTATTGTGGTTTTATAGGCTCAATCATTAATAGAATAGAAAACGAGCTTGCGCATACATCGAATCTTATACTACAATGATGGAAGAGAATTTCTTACGAGAAAATGCCTACAGTAATAGAGGTAGGTTCAAAATATGGGGGGATAAAATGTATATAGAAACAGAAAGATTAATTATAAGAGATTTGGAAAGAAAAGATGCAGTTAGACTTTATGATATTGTATGGCAAAGAAATGTTGTACGATTTATGAAAGATTGGTCAGAAAATGGACCATCTCCGGAAGCTTTTTGGGACTACATTGATTGGCACCAGACGAAGAAAAATTCAAAAGATGTATATGAGAACAAAAGATATGCCATTACATTGAAACAGGAGGATTTCATGATCGGTAGTGTTGGAATGGGGGTGGAAGATACCTTGAATGAAGTGGAAATGGCTTATTTTCTAGATGACGCATATCAAGGAAACGGGTATGCAACAGAGGCATTGGGGGCATTGTTTGATTGGTGTATGTCCGTGTCCGACTTGCCATATATGATTCTTACAATTGATTGTGCAAACGAGGCATCATGCAAGGTTGCAGAAAGAGCAGGATTTGAACTTTTTGAAAAACGAACACCAATCAATCATAAACAACCAAACATGGAAAGTGAAAGTTATTATTATTATCGCAAATACCGAAAAATGAATTAGGATTCAGAATGGGATTATATTTTTAATGCAAGAATGAAAAAAACTTTATAATATGACAAACGATGTCAGATTAAGCCTGCTATGATATCCCCATAAACAGAAAGGGGAGTTTTCTATATGAATTATGAAATTGTAACATTGGAAGAAAAGATGGTAGTAGGTCTTGAAGCAAGAACGAACAATGCTTCGCCAGAGATGGGGAGTGTAATCGGAGGATTATGGCAGCAATTTTATTCTGCTGAAGTATATCCAAAAATCGAACATAAGGCAAATAATCATGCGGTAGGAATCTATACGGATTATGCCAGTGATGAAAAAGGAGATTATACCGTTGTAGTTGCCTGTGAAGTAGAAATGAAGGATACGCTTCCAGAAGGCATGGTTGCAAGAACGATTCCAGCAGGAAGATATGCTCGTTTTCTTGTTGAAGGTGATATGCAACAGGCAGTCGCAGAGTTCTGGTCAAAGTTATGGCAGTTAGACTTACCACGAAATTATGTCTGTGATTTTGAAGAATATCTGAATAGTGATCCGGTTCATGCCAAAATCTATGTATATATTGGATTATGTGCTGAGAAGTAGAAACGATTTACATGGAAAAATCATAGAACGAGTTAGTAAAGAACCATCATAAGATTGATGGCGAGCTTTTTAAAAAAATTTGATGGTCATATTGTAATTGTTGGATTATTTTACGTATATTCATTTTTATTGGTAATATATTTATAAAAAAGAGTATTGTAGGGTAAGCATGAAGATCAATCAAAATGTGAAATCACTTATCATACTGGGTATTGTGTACGTATTACTCTATTTGGTAGGGGCTGGAGCTGGGAAAGCAGTAACAACCTGGAGAGAACATAAGGGAAATGTTCAGCCAGAAAGTGAGAACTGGGGACTTGGTTTTTCACAGGAAGGGCAGCCGCCAACAGGGAATGCATCATGTGATGAACTGAAAAATTATGATACATATTTTATGGGAACAGGTCAGGAGAAAGTAATTTATCTTACCTTTGACTGTGGATATGAGAATGGAAATACTGCACCAATTCTGGAGGCGTTGAAAAAACACAAGGTAAGTGGGACGTTCTTTGTGGTAGGACATTTCTTAGAAACGAGTCCTGATCTTGTGAAACAAATGGTAGCAGAAGGGCATACCGTTGGAAATCATACCTATCATCATAGAGATATGGGTGCCATATCTGATCCAGCAGAATTCGAAAAAGAGATGGTGGATGTTGAGAAATTGTATGAAGAAATCACAGGTCAAAAGATGGTCAAATTCTATCGGCCACCTCAAGGAAAGTATAGTGTTGAAAATCTTAAACTAGCACAGTCTTTGGGTTATAAGACATTCTTCTGGAGTCTTGCTTATGTGGATTGGAATGTGGACGCACAACCGTCTAAGGAAGAGGCTTTTAATAAGTTATTGAAGCGTATTCATCCAGGAGCAATCGTGTTACTACACAGTACCTCGAAGACAAATGGTGAGATTTTAGACGAATTATTAACCAAATGGGAAGAGATGGGATATACCTTTAAGTCTTTGGCTGATATTCAATAAATGGAATGAAATCGCTATCTTTTTAATTTAAAATGTAAAGCAATAGCCTTCTGTGAATTAAGCACAGAAGGCTATTGCTTTTTACATACAGAGTCTTGTGAGATCTGCTTCCATATTACAAATAAAGTGATACAAAGACATGGCATCCTTGGCATGAACATCGTCCTGTTCATTTATAAAGTAAGCCGTAAAGAGTAACTCAATCCCTTTCATTACGGTTGGAAGAAGAGCTTTTTCTATAGGAATGAGAGGTTGTTGACATTCATATCCTTCGATGGTATTGGCTACGGCAATCAGCCAGTTCTCATCAGTAAGCTGGTTGGTTGTACGTTCTGAAAGAAGTCCGAGTAAAAAGTAAGCCAAATCAAAGATTCGGATATTCCTTTGGCTAAGATCAAAATCAATATAACCAGTGAAGCTTTCCTCTTCAAATAAAAAGTTTCCAAAATGAACATCGCGGTGAATCAACTGTTTTGGTAAAGTAGGATAAGCCGTGGCAAGTTTGTCTACAACGGCTAGATAAGTCTCCTTTGCAAGATAAGACCAATTGTTTGTAGCAAAGGAATCATAGATCCAACCCTTTAGCTCATTAAGGAAGTTATTGTCCCAAAAAGTAAATTGTTTTTCACAGGTTTGAAATGCACAATGAAGTGTACCAATTGCAGAGCCCATTTGTCTTGCAAGTTTTGCTGGAGCTTGATTAATGGAATTTAGTCGTTTCCCAGGCAATTTACTCATAAGAAGATAATATTCCTTACCATTGGAAAGATAATCGTTTCCATTAGATAAGATGTGAATCTGTGGAACTGGAACATTACAGGAATGCAGGCAATGCAGAATCTGTATGTTTCTCTTTAGAAGGTCTTCATCGTCGTAAGATTTTAGTATGTACTGTTTGTTAATTTCCCAAGTGTTGGATTGGAGCTCTGTTATCGTTCCTTGGAGATTCCAATTTATTAAGATGTCTTGTATTGTGGTGTTCATTATCCCTCACATATCCTTTCACATAAGTGTTATCCTGTCGTTTCTTTGGCCTGATTATTCATTGGTAATCTGAGATAAAAACATTTGAAAATCAACTCATACGTATTTTCTACTATATACTTGTAGTGGTTAAAATTCAACCTTTACATATTTAATAAGTACTTTGGAGATGATAAAGAGCATACAATGGAAAAGCAATTAATGTTGTTAATAAGGAGAAGAAGTATGGAAAAGGTCGTCGTTGTTGGTGCAAATCATGCTGGTACGGCAGCAATTAATACAGTATTAGATAATTATGCAGACAAAGAAGTCATTGCTTTTGATGCGAATGATAATATCAGCTTTCTTGGTTGTGGAATGGCTTTATGGATTGGAAAACAGATCAAAGGTTCTTCGGGACTTTTTTATTCGGATAAAGATAAATTAGAGGCAAAAGGTGCGAAGGTGTATATGGAAACCTATGTGGAATCTGTGGACTATACGAATAAGGTTGTGCATGCAACAGGAAAAAACGGGAAGACATGTGAACAACCCTATGATAAATTGATATTAGCCACAGGATCTATTCCGATTGCACCACCAATCAAAGGAATAGAGCTTGAGAACGTACAATTTGTGAAACTGTTTCAAAATGCACAAGAAGTCATTCAAAAGTTAGAAAGTGGTCGAATTAAACGGGTAGTAGTTGTTGGCGCTGGATATATTGGAGTGGAATTGGCAGAAGCCTTTAAGCGTAATGGGAATGAGGTTACATTGATCGACATGGCGGATACATGCCTAAGTGGGTATTATGATCGAGAATTTACAGACCTTATGGCAAAGCATCTTGAAGAGAATGGAGTTCATCTAGCATTTGGGCAGTCCGTGAAGGAGATTAAGGGAACAACAAAAGTAGAAGTTGTTGTGACAGACAAGGAAGAATTCCAAGCGGATATGGTTGTTTTATGCATGGGCTTCAAACCGAACAATACGCTGGGAAAAGATACATTAGAATTGTACACAAATGGTGCGTTCTTAGTAAATGGAAGGCAAGAGACTAGTGTTCCTGATGTATATGCCATTGGAGATTGTGCAACGGTTTACGACAATGCAACAAAGGGAGAGAATTATATCGCTTTGGCTTCTAATGCGGTTCGGTCGGGTATCATTGCTGCCCATAATGCTTGTGGTACGTCCATTGCTACGGAAGGTGTACAAGGAACCAATGGGATCAGTGTCTTTGGATTTAATATGTTAGCAACGGGTCTAACTTTGGCAAAAGCGAAGAGTTTGGGATTGGCTGCTGTGGCAACGGACTATGAAGATTGGCAAAAGCCATTATTTATTGAACATGGCAATTTTAAAGTTAAGATTCGAATCGTGTATGACCAGAATACAAGGATCATCTTAGGAACACAATTGAGTTCCGACTCCGATATCTCGTTAGCCATTCATTTCTTTAGTTTGGCTGTACAGGAGAATGTTACGATTGACAAGATTAAATTGTTTGATGCATTTTTCCTTCCACATTTTAATCAACCATATAATTATATTACAATGGCGGCATTACAAGCAAAATAGGGAACTCTTTTATCTGGTACGGTATTGTAAGGAGATCATGTAATGAAAAAAAGACCATTTTCCAAACAACATAAACATGTTCTGGTTGGTGCGATTTGTTTTATATGCTTTTTTCTAATGACTGGAGCTTACAGTGGAGCGAGAAAGGTTGCCAAGAATGGAGGGGAGCAGTATTATGTAGCTGATTCCCTTGAACTTGTTCAAAGTGGAGATAGTAGGACTCTTTTGCAGTGGTGTATTGCCTCTATTGGAGAGAACGATAATTCCTTCGTTGACTTATGGGGAAATGGAAAGTGTACAAAAGAAGAGTATGGTGATATAACACTGCGCCGATACCACCTCGTTCTGTTTGAACAGAAGGTAGATATGCTCACTTCTGTTGAACATGGAAGAATCAGCGCAATTACAATTATCCCTGATAAGGGGGATTATACGGTCTGGTTTCAGATTCTACGTAATTCCTTTGGTAATCCACAAGAAACCATTCAGCAAAAGGTTGGTCTGTCAGATGATCTCGATGCTTCTGCTTGGAATATTGGAGAGGGGTCAATTGACCTTCGAAGCACTTATGGCGGAGTGGAGTTAACATTGCAACCTTGATGATCGGTAATCTCTATGCAGCTAGTTCACCATTTACATAGAGATGATAACCGTTGGTATCTACATTTGTTAGATCCCCATCAAAAGAGGAGATATACGTATCTGCGGTTAATGTCCAATGGGAATCTGCATCCATTGTAACATCAACTGTTCCAGCAGTTCCATCTGGATTGATGCAACCTTGAAAAGAGGTTGCATTTTTCATGGTCAATTTGAGGGAAGAGATTTCATCAACGGTAATAATACCAGACATTTCCTGCGACTCTGCCGTGAAGATAACATTACCACCATTGGCACCTTCCGTACCCCAACCACGGCTGCCATTGTTCCCAGCTATCGTAAGAAGATTATCATTTGCCAGTGTTAAGGCAACATCTGATAGAGTGATGTCGCAATTTGTATTGGTTACATAGAATAGGTCTCCATTCTTCGAAGTGAGACTGCCACCATTCATTGTAAATGTTGCATCACCCATGGTTGCATCTCCGGACATGCTTTGATAGATCATAACGCAGTGGATATTTTCTTCCGAATCTTCGTATGTTCCCGTCATATTCCCAGTTGCATCACAATTCGTAAGGGAAACCGAGTTCTGCCCTTCTACGACAACCGCTTCTGAATTGTTTGCGATTAATGTGGCATCGCTTACTGCAATGTTAGCGGTACTATAGATGGCAGGACTTCCGGTACCATTTGTAATGTATGAACCCTTTGATACGGTTACATTGCCGCCACCACGGTCACTACGAATGGCAGCTGCGGAATTACCTTCTGTCTGTACATCTAGATTGGTAGCGTTCATCGTTGCACCACCAGTCGTTTGAATACCTCCAGAATTGTTGTTTGTTGTACGAATGGTGGAGTTTGAGATGGATACGGTAGTACCTTCTCCGTAACTGAATACGCCATTCCCGTTAACCGTAGTAGTATTAACGGTGGCATTATCGATGGTTACATTGGCTCCGTTCAAAGCAAGAAAACCAGCATTTTGTCCATAGAAATCACCATCTTCTGTATTGGAGGAATCACCGCCTGTTTTCTCCACCTTGATACCAGTAAGGGAGGCTGTGGCACCATCTACTCGTAATGCATTCTCATTATCTCCGGTTGAGGTATACGTTGTATCGGAAACTTGGGAATCGGAATCGATGGTAGTCGCGGCTGTACCGTTGGTAACAGTAGAACTACCACCAAAACCATTACCACTTTGTAGATTCTTCACTATAATTGCTGTTGCTTGGTTGTTTTCATCAAGCGTAATATCTAGTACGGAGTTTACTGCGATATCGTCAATGGTACCTTCTTGGCTTCCTTGTAAGAATTCAACTGTAATTTTTGTATCATCGGTTATCGTAAATGTAATCGTATCCGTTCCTTCTACAAATGTTGTTCCACCTGGTTGCCCAGGTGCAGAACCGGAATTGCCGGAAGGAGCTTGCTGTCCGTCAGCAGGCATCTCAGGAGCAGAACCAGAATCACCAGAAGGAGCTTGCCCGTCAGCAGGTTTTTCAGGAGGAGTGCCGCCTTCTGCAACTTGGGTATTAAGATTACCTTTGATGGCTGTGATTGTAGTTCCATCAATGGATTGTACTTTGGCGTATATGGAATCAGCATTTTCTTGTTCCTCAGTCAGTTCATTGGATTCTATATCTGAATTTTCCTCATTTGTTGTAGATTCTTTCTTATTACAAGCAATCATTGTAGAAGCTGCTAATGCAATGCATAAGCCTAGTGTGAATATCTTTTTATGTAGGTGTATTCTTCTCATAAGAAGTCTCCTTTCCATTTCTTAAATTTTACACATATAGTTTTACTTTATCTACATGCCTGTTATTGTTTGTATCTATACAATACAAAATATTTATAGTGGATTTGTGACCAGTTTGTGATAATTTGGTGAACATGGCTGGTATGAATAGACTTGAATAAAAAAGTGGGATATGAATTTTGGTAAGAGCAATTAAGAATTTGATAAGAAATTAAGAGATTAACAAGAAAATAACAGTGGCTGGACAAAGATTTCTTTCCTTTTCTTCGCTATAATGATGGATGTTAAATGGTTTATTAGAAAGAGCATGGGGATTTGTCAGTCGCCTATGTTGCATGCACACTTCACACAGGACGAACGTTTGAGGTAGAGAATAAATATAGAGAAATAGAAAGGAATGGAAGTCGATGAAAACAATTATTAAAACAGATAAATTATGTAAAACTTTTTCCACAGGAGGGGTACAACAACATGTAATTAAGAACATGGATCTTGAGATTAAGGAAGGAGATTTTACGATTCTAATGGGAAGCTCTGGATCTGGTAAATCCACATTACTATATGCACTTTCTGGAATGGATCAGCCAAGTATGGGAAAGATTTATTTTGGAGAACAAGAGATATCAACTTTTCGAAATGACCAGTTGGCACTTTTTCGCAGAATGAACTGTGGTTTCGTTTTTCAGAATATTTATCTATTGGATAACATGAACGTTTTAGACAATATCTTAACAAATGGATTGCTGGTTTCGGAGAAGAAGAAAGAAATTGTCAGTAGAGCAAAACAATTGCTTCTTCGTGTTGGATTAACAGAAGAAGATTTTAAAAAATTCCCAGCTAGTTTATCCGGTGGTGAAGCACAACGAGTTGGTATTGTTCGTGCATTGATTAATCAACCGAAGATTGTATTTGCAGATGAGCCAACTGGAGCGTTGAATTCAGCATCTGGTAAGGACGTACTTGATGTCTTTACTGAGGTGAATCAGACGGGGCAAAGTATTGTTATGGTAACCCATGATGTGAAAACAGCCTTACGGGGAAATCGTATCTTATATATGAAAGATGGTACCATACAGGGAGAACTGCATCTAGAAGCGTATACGACGAATAATCTAGATGCTAGAAGATCAAAAGTACAGTATTTCCTTGACGAAATGGGGTGGTAAGAATGAAACGGTTAAAAATGAAGTGGAGTGAAAAAAAACGTAGCTTTCGAATTGCCTGCTTGAATATGAAACGAAGAAAAGGAGCGACCATTTCGTTAGGAATTATGATTTCCATCGTGGTAATGTTTCTACTAGTAGGAACAAAGATTATGTTAGACATTAATTCAAACTTTGACAGACAAGCAGAGGAAATCCATAGCGCACATGATAGCATCATAATGATGAAAAAGTCCTATCAAGAATCCTTTACAACATATTTACAAGAGGATACGAGGATAGAGGAATTTGAAGTGAAAGATGTTGTTATGCTAGGGGATGCGCATATTACATATGATGGGGGCTTATTGTCCACCTATTTCCTTTTTGAAAACTTGGAAGAACAGGGAAAGATGAACCAAGTGAAAATTGAGGAGAAATGTATCGTATCACCAGAAGAAGCCATCTACCTACCTATGGTGATGAAGACGAAAGGATTTAAGGCAGGAGAAACCATTACCTTTGAAAATGATGTTTGGTCCAAAACCTATACCATCGCAGGATTTTTCCGCTCTACGAACTTTGGTATAGAGAATTCAGGTGGGTTACGGTTTTATTTGAATAAGGAAGGGTATAAAAAACTATATCTGGAAAAAGGGTTAAGTACAGAAGTATTGATTCGCTGTAAGGATACGAAAGATACCACACCTGTATATAATGAATTTCAAACATTTATTAAGGAACATATGCAGAATATGAATGAATATAATGCAGTCTGGGGCTGCGAGTATTACCTTATGAAAACGGCGTATACCTTTATGGGACTGATGGGAGCAGCGGTGATCATGGGATTTGCATTTATTATCGCCATCATTACGTTGTTAGTAATTCGGTTTCAAATTCATAATAATATTGATCATAGTATCCAAAAGATTGGTATTTTAGGTGCACTGGGATACCAGAGTAGAGAAATCGTTTCTGTTTTCTCTTTGGAATATTTCGTTACAGGTGTTGTTGGAGCGATAATTGGGATTGGCTTATCCTATATCGTAACACCAGCATTTGGATCTGCATTGATGAATTCCAATGGTCTTCGTTGGAGTAGTAACATGGCAATTGGAATGGATCTTCTTATTTCCGTTGGTATTTTGTTTATCGTTGGAATGATTACAAGACTTTCTGCAGGAAGAGCCAAACAGTATTCACCACAAGTTGCATTAACGCAGGGAATGAAGAATCATAGTTTTCGAAAGAATCATTTTCCATTGGATAAGAAGGGAAGTCTTACTTTCCATCTGGCAGGAAAAGAATGGTTTCAACTGAAAAAGCAAAACATTATGGTTGTTCTATGTATTGCTGGTGTGACCTTTGCCACGGTATTTGCATGCCTTTTGTATACTTCTTTTGTATCAGATATATGGTTACTCAAGAAGATGCTAGGAATGGAATTAGCGGATATTCAAGTTAAGGTGGAAAACCAAGTCGATCCATATGAAGTTCAAAAAGAAATCGCAGCAATGGATGGAGTGCGCAAGACGAATATCGGTGGAGTAGCAAGCGCATATGTAGACCAGATAGCAGTAACGGTAAATACCTATGAAAATTATGATATCCTTGAGACAGAAAATGTATATGAAGGTCGGTTTTGTGAATATGATAATGAGGTTGTGATTACTGGGGTAATGGCAAAACAATTACATAAATCAATAGGGGATGTCGTCTCCGTCTCAATTCAGGGTATAACCTATGAATATATCATTACAGGGATTACACAAGCAATGAGTGATTCTGGACGAGTCATTAAGCTAACAAAAGAGGGATTTAAGAAACTCGTACCAGGTGCGGAACTTCAAGAATGTTATATCTATCTAGAAAAAGGAGTATCAAGAAAAGAATTCATACAAGAACTGAAAGAGTACTTTGGATTAAAGAAAGAGAAAAAGACAGAGCAATATGAAAGATACAAAGAAATCGCCGAAGAGAAAATTCGTACCATGATGGCAATATATGGAGTTACCGAGTTGGATTATAGTATCTGTGTGGATGGACAGATTATATCAGGAAACTCCAGATCTTATAAGATTCATGAAGTGATCGATGTGTATGAGACAGGACAATCTGTTATGAGTTCGATACAATCCATGCTTCGTATCGTAACCCTAGCAATTGTTTTTGTTACAGGTGGAATTATACTTTTATTACTTACCATGATCATTCGTATGCTTCTATTGCGTAAGAGAAAGCAGTATGGAATCTTACGTTCAATGGGATATACAACGAAGGAATTAATGATTCAGATCGCTGCATCGCTTCTTCCTTCTGTAATAATAGGAGTTATCACGGGAACGATCTTCTGTTGCTTCTTAGCAGGACCAATTACAACGAAGATTTTATCAGCAGCAGGAATTAGCAATATGCAATTCGCTGTTTCCCCATTTAAGATTATTCTTGTTGGAGTTTTCATCGTTTTATTTGCATTTATCATAGCAATGTTACAGGCAAGGAAAGTAAGAAAACTTTCCGCTTATGAGTTATTGACAGAATAGAGGAGGGAAAAGAATGAGAAGAAAAGCACAGATTGGTGTGATCGTGGGGGCACTAGGGCTGCTATGCACGTCAGCACCCATTCATGGAATGCACATTCATAACAACCAACGAGATTTCATGCAACAGGATATTATGCAACAGGACACAATGCAACAAGATGCAACACAACAAGAAATAGCACAACAAGATACAACGCAACAGAATAAAACAGAACAGGACGCGATAAGAAACAAGAACAGACAATACAACATAGGTTCCGTTAGTAAAATTATAACAACAACGGCGATCATGCAACTGGTGGAGCAGAAGAAGATGGATTTGGACGAACCAATTACTACCTATCTCCCCGATTTTACTATGGCAGATGAACGATATACGAAGATCACAACAAGAATGTTGCTCAATCATACGTCAGGATTGATGGGAAGTCACTTTAAGAATGTAATGCTATTCGAGGAAGCAGATTCAGAGGGACGTGATTCGTTACTAAGCGCACTAAAGGAAGAACGTCTGAAAGCAGAACCAGGAACATTTGCAATTTATTGTAATGACGGTTTTAGTTTGGCAGAACGGATTGTGGAACGAATCTCAGGGATGTCTTTTTCGGAATATATAGAACGCTATATATTTGAACCATTGGATATGCAGGATTCTAGTACACCAGAGTTAGATGCAAAAAATCCAGAACGAGTAAGTCTTGAAAAAGCAGGATGTTACTTTGATAAAAATTATCAGATGCCATATGAGTATTGTAATGCCATTGGTAGTGGTGGCATTCTCTCTAGCACGGAAGATTTATGTAAATACGCACAAATCTTTTTCAAAAATAACGATGGCAATGTATTAGGAAAAGAAGCAGTGGATGCAATGCTAACCAATGAATATGCAAAAACCACATATCTTAACTTAGAAGGGGAAAGCAGTTCTGAGTTTGGATTGGGATTTGATTCCGTTCGTCAATATCCATTTGATCAATATGGGATACAGGTGGTAAGTAAAAGTGGAAGTGTGAATTTCCATCAGGCAAACTTGACAATTGCACCAGAATATAATTGTTCGGTAGCAATTCTAAGCTCTGGCGGAAAAGGACAGCTTGATTATCTGATCAGTAATGCCATTCTAGAAGCCATCTTGCAGGACAAAGGTGTTATGCCAGAAACAGTGCGTACGGATACGGAATACAAGCAGGAATATGAAAAGGCCAATATACCAGATAAAATCAAAACATATGCAGGTATCTATGGAGGTGCTTCTTGGTATGCAATTACTTTTCCTTCTGACCAGGAGATGGAAATTGCCTCCATTGATGAGGATTCGCAAGTAACCGCAACATTTTATTATACAAAGGACGGGTATTTTGTAAATGAAGACGGGTATTATATGGGAGTACATGCGTTAACGATGCAATCAGGGCAGAACGTAAGTGCTAAAGCATACTTTAAAGAAGAAAGCGACGGGAATGTCTATCTTTGCAGCCAATGCCAAATGGAGATGGAAGGATTGGGTGTCGCAAGAGAAAAGGAGTGTTCTCTTAAGAGGCAGCAAAGTATACCACTGGATGAGAAAATAAAAACAGCTTGGGAAAAAAGAATGGGAAAAGGATACTATCCAGTATATGAGAAGTACAATTCCACATCGTGGACCAATACGGCCTATGAAGAATTGCAATTTTGTAGTCGATTGGATGGGTATGTGAAAGGAAAGAAGCAGGTGGAGATATCGAAGATCCTTGATGCTACCCATGCACAGGATGCAGGGATGAATCGAGATATGAAAGATATTCAATTTGTAACAAAAGAAGGAATCGAATATATGACCGTTGGTAATTCTGCTTACTATTACATACCACAAGAGGAATTGAAGGAATATACAGGGGAAGATCTTTCATGGAAAGCAAAGGAAAGCAATACGGTACAATGGTACTCCATTGGAGAGGACGCAGTAGGAAAGCAGAAATATATTGTAGTCGATGGTAAAGGAGCTCTCTATCTGTACAATCGATACCATAATCTGCAGTATACCACTTTTATGAAAAATGGAGGAAACACAGTGGTCATACCGGAGGGAGGAACAATGGTATTGGTTGGGGAACAAGGAGCAACGATACAGTTACAAACGAAAGAATAAAAGAATCGTTACGCGAAACTGTTATCATTTTGCATTTTAAAAAGAATACTGGTATGATAAAGAAAAAGCAAAAATTGTCGAGGTGAGGGGAATGCACTATAGATGTTTGGTAGTAGATGATGAGTTAGATATTTCTCAAAATACCAGTGAATATTTTAATATGTTTGATCTGAAAACAGCTTATGTAACAGGATATGAGGAAGCACTCTTGTTTTTGAAAGAGAATACGGTTGATCTGATCTTACTTGACATTAACCTCGGTGCGGGGTCTGGATTTGAGTTGTGTAAACGAATTCGAGAGACGATGGACATACCAATCTTTTTCCTGAGTGCTCGGACTAGCGATGATGACGTATTGACTGCGCTTAATATCGGTGGAGATGATTACATTAAAAAACCATATTCCTTAAATATCCTATTGGCAAAGGTGAAAGCGATGTTAAAGCGTTATGATGGCTCATCAGCCAAGGTAGATGTGGGGGAAGAGAAGAAGATACAGGCGGGGCAAAGCCAAAGACCAAAGAGAGTACATGGTCTAGAACAGATTGATGATCGACTGTCCATTGATCATAACTATCATCAGATCCAAGTGAATGGAGAAATGAAGAAATTAAAAGAAATGGAATATCAACTGTTATCCTATCTTATTGCGCACAAAAACCAAGTGATTCCAAAGAATGAGTTATTTGATAAAGTGTGGAATAACATGTACTTACAGGAAGGAACTTTATCTGTACATATACGGCACTTAAGAGAAAAAATTGAGCCCAAACCCAATGAACCAAACTATATAAAGACGGTCTGGGGAATTGGTTATGTATTTGAGACGGAGCGTTAAGATGAGGAAGAGGACAATTATTTTATTTTTATTTCTTTATCTATTATTGGGAGTTTTTTTCAGTTTTTATTCCAATCAAAAGAAACATGTAGCAGATGTGGATATTACACAAGTGAATAAAATAACAAAAGAAGTGGAGAAGCACCTTGACAATCTACAAGAATTACCGAGCGGATTTGTTGATTATGCATTTACAGTAAGTGATGCCAAACATAAGATTCTATATCAGAATGGTTCTTATGCGGAAGCAACCAAAGAAGAAGCAATTCGTCATCATAATACCTATACCCAGGTGGGAGACAAATTAATCTGTATGGAAACAAATAATGGAGATCTGATGAAAGCATATCGGAATCGTCTACAAGTTGTATTCCTTGTAGCGTACCTAGTCATTGGTATGGTTTTAGCAGGAGGTATATGGTATGTGAACAGGCAGTATTTTAAACCATTTATAAAAATGGAAGAGTTTGCCCGTCAGGTATCCAATGGAAATCTGGATTATCCACTTAATATGGATAAAAAAAATCTGTTTGGTGCATTTACAGAAAGTTTTGATCGTATGCGCGATGAACTGAAATTAGCGAAAGAAACCGAATATAAAGCAAATGCCAGCAAGCAGGAGTTAGTGGCTTCCCTTAGTCATGACATTAAGACACCGGTTACTTCAATTAAAGTAATAACAGAAGTCCTTCTAGTAAAAGAGCAGGATGAAAAGATGAAAGAGAAACTAGAGAATATATACGGGAATGCAGATAAGATTGATGCTCTTGTATCAAATCTTTTTGAATCTACATTGAAGGATTTGGGGGAACTCCAAGTTGTTGTTACGGATGCGAATAGTAAAACAATCTTGTCTATGATCGAACATGCAGATTATCGCAACCTAGTAACGGTGAGTGGAACGACCCATTGTCTGGTACAGATGGATCCCCTTCGTATGGAGCAGGTTATTACGAATATTATTGTGAATTCCTATAAATATGCAGATACAAGAATTGAAGTTACCATTGAAGAAAGAAGAGAAGAGCTACGCCTTCGGTTCAAGGATTTTGGACATGGGGTGGAGGAAGGAGAACTTCCATTAATCTTTCAGAAATTCTACCGTAGTAAAAATCCTACAATACGACAACAGAAAGGTACTGGTCTTGGCTTGTATATCTGCCATTATTGTATGGAGCAAATGGGAGGGCATATTGATGCGTATAAGGAAGAAGATGGATTTGTAATAGAAGTCGGTATTCTCTATAGTGAATGACCTCGTGGCCTTCGCGATGTAGGTATTACTTTGCAGTTCTCAAAAATTGTTAACATTTATAATTGACACGAAAATTAATGCGAAAAAAAAGATATAATGGTATAATAAATAGAGTAATAGGCTGTATATAAACATTAGATAAGAATGGAGAGGTTTGTATGGAGGAAAAATTATCTTTTTTTGAAGCAAATGATTTACGTATGTGCAAACGATTGTCAAAAATTCTATTATGGATGACATTCGTATTTCCTATTTTGTTCCTTATGTCTTTTCTTAAAATATGGTCCACCAGCTATCTAAGTCTATTGATTATCTCTATTATGGGTACCATATGTACGGTAACACCTACTGTATTATTGAAATTCAATAATCATATACCAATTGGCGTAATGAAGTATGTAATTATCGTTGCAATAGCTGGTTGTGTTAGCATTATGGGTGCCTTTGAAACAGTAGGAATCTACATGACATATACGTTAGCATTGGCATGTAGCTGTATGTTTTTTGATAAAAAATTTACTAGAAATATCTGTATAATAGCGTATTTTCCATTAATGTTATCGATTTTCATCCGATTAAATTGTAATATATCTGAAGCGGTGGGACGAATGCTTGGATTTACGTTAGAACATGTGGTTATGTGTAGCGTGTTTATTTCACTTGCAGGTGTTACGAGAAATTTGATGAAGGATTTACATAATACCGAAAAGGTAAAGGAAGTTGTGGAGAATTGTGAAAATGCATCGATGAAATTAGTTCATGTTGTTGAAAAGCTATCCAATGCCATGGATGATACGGTTGGTGCGAATAAGCAGATTGTGGAAGCAGTAAACCAAACCTTACAAGATTGCAATTCGAGTTTAGAACAGGTGGATTCCACAAAAGAAAGTATTGAGCAGATGCAAAGTGTTGCAGATACCATGTCCAGTGAGACGGATGATATGATCATGATTTCCGATAAGACCTATGAA
The DNA here is from genome assembly GCF_012070565.1 of Anaerosporobacter faecicola. Taxonomy (GTDB): domain Bacteria; phylum Bacillota; class Clostridia; order Lachnospirales; family Lachnospiraceae; genus Anaerosporobacter; species Anaerosporobacter faecicola. The sequence continues at coordinate 291,807 of NZ_JAAQRO010000008.1, read as the reverse complement.
GAAACCAAGGCATATGTAGCGTTCATGGAGGATGCAGTTGCCAGTATGGAAGAGATTGAAACCACAGCAAATTCAACCAATTCTGCTATTAATAATCTTGATAAACGTATTGCAGAGATTTCTGAATTTGCAGAAACGATCACCAATATTACAGGACAGACCAATCTGTTGGCACTGAATGCTTCCATTGAAGCAGCAAGAGCTGGGGAGAATGGGAAAGGTTTTGCAGTAGTAGCAGATCAAGTACGTGTTCTTGCAGATGAATCAAAGAATGCTAGTGGTAATATTGCGGGAATCATTAACAATATCCTAGAAGAGATCCGTTTGGTTCGAGAATCCGTAGAACAAAATTGTAAGTCCGTTACGGAAGGAATCGATAAGATTGATGCAGCACGCTCTCGAGCAGAGAAGTTAGGAGAATTACAGGAAGATACCCGTAAGAAAACAGAAAAACTATTAGAATGTAGTACGAGCAATAAATCACATACCGAAAATATTGTGAATATGACCAACCAAATGAGAGAACTGGTACATAGTTCAGTAGAACAAACGAACTCCATATTAGAAGCAACAAAGACACAGAACATGGCAACAGAGGCAATGGGAGACACATTCCATCAAGTAGAAGAGATATCGAAAGATTTGTTAGCACTTAGTACGAATGTGTAGCTTTGATAGGTACATCATTACTGGAACAGGTATTGGAGCGTATATTGAAAAAGATGGAAACTCTTGAAAAAGTCTGAATACATTTTTATAATAAAAAACAGGCATGAAAATGCATGGTATTCAGTGACATTGGATTCGTAGATATAAGATCGCTACGAATTTGAAAGCGAAAGAGGTTTCTGTAAATGAAAGTTGGAAAGAAATATGAGATTCCACCAGTTGGGTTGCGAATCATAAAATCTGCAGTTGCCATTGCCCTATGCTATGTGGTATCTTCCTTGCGAGGAGGAAGTGGAATTGTCTTTTACTCACAGTTAGCGGCATTATGGTGTATGCAATTATATGTAAAGAATAGTGTAAGTAAAGCAAAACAAAGGACGATTGGAACCATAATCGGTGCTTTATATGGATTAGTTGTAATCCTTGTTGGAAAGCAGTTGCATATATCGCCAATCGAACACCAGATTATCTATGATATTAGCATTGCTTTTATGATTATTGTAGTTATCTATACAACAGTTTTAATTAATCGGAAGGAAGCTTCCTACTTTTCCTGCGTTGTATTCTTAAGTATTGTAGTGAATCATATAGCAGACCAAAATCCATATCTTTTTGTGTGGAATCGATTCTTAGATACGATGATCGGTATTCTTATAGCCTTACTTGTTAATAGTTTTCATCTGCCAAAACAGAAGAATCGGGATATCCTATTCCTATCGGGTCTTGATGATACATTATTGAATAAAAAGGATAACATGTCCGCGTATAGTCGATTTGAACTAAACCGCATTCTAGATGATGGGGCGAATTTTACAATAGCGACAAAGAGAACACCTGCTTCTATGTTGGAACCAATGCGAGATATTCGGTTGAACCTCCCAGTTATTGCAATGGATGGAGCCGTTTTATATGATATCAAGCAAAAACAATACAAGAAGAAATATGTGATCTCCTATCAGAAAGCGAAGGAAATGCTGGATCTAATCAAAGAACAGGGGATACATTGTTTTACCAATGTGATCATTGATGATATGTTAGTCATCTACTATGAGGAGATGGAAGATGAGGTACAAAACCAATTGGTACAGGAAATGCGCCGATCTCCGTTTCGTAATTATGTAAAGCGTCCTCTTCCTGAACAGGAAGAAGTGGTTTATATTATGATCTTAGATAAGATGCAGCGAGTAGAAGAATTCTATCAGATCTTACAGGAAATGGGGTATACAGAACGTTTCAAAGTCCTTCTATACGAATCAGATGATTATCCAGGGTATGGGTATATTAAGATCTATAATAAAAATGCAAGTAAGAAAAATATGTTAGATTACTTAAAAAAAGAGATTGGTATTGAAAAGGTCGTAACATTTGGAACTATACCGAATCAATATAATGTATTGATTGAACCAGGAGATATGAACCGCGTAGTACGTGTGGTTAAAAAAATGTATGAACCACTCAAATGGCTACCTAAAAAAAGTAGAATTGGTTAGATAAGTTCGTCAGATAAATACATCAGATAAATACATCAGATAAATACATCAGATCAGATAGATTCGACTTTACAATTATGGCATAATCTGCTATTATAAATTCAAACTTTTCACATAAAGATGTAAAAAGTTGAACGCAAAACTGTTGTAATACCGAATCGTATTATATAAAAAAGTAAAAGAGGGATAAGATGAATAACTAATTAATAATTCGTAAAAACAGAACATGATTACAAGACCTGCCGAGAGCAAGTTTTTTTCTGTTACCGATTTATTGATTAGTCATTCCCTCTTCAAATAGAAGTGTACGCTATATTGCAAGTATGTATAGAGATCTCTATAAAATGAAGAAGCATGGATGAATCTGTTTTTCGGTAATCGGAAAGCAGATTTTTTCTATTATAGGAAAGTCCTTCGACTTTCCTATAATAGAAATCCTCCGGGGGATGCGCTAGTTCTAGGGCTTTTTCGGTAAAAAGAATGGAGATGATTTTATGTTACAAATTAAAAATGTAACCATTACACATAAAAAAGATTTACGAACAATCTTGTCTGATTTTTCCGTGGTTCTCAATGATGGAGATAAGGCAGCTATCATTGGAGAAGAGGGGAACGGAAAGTCTACTTTAATGAAAGTGATTTACAATCCAGAACTTGTAGATTCTTATGTGGATTACTCAGGTGAATTTATTACCAATGGTGGAATTCTAGGGTATTTGGCACAGGAAATGAGTGAGGAAGATTTAGAAAAGACAATCTATACGTACTGTGTGGAGGAAGATGCATTTTCCATGCTAACACCAAAAGAATTGACCCATATTGGTAGACAAGTGGGATTTCCCTTGGATCGATTTTATTCAGAACAAGAGATTAAAACCTTATCTGGTGGGGAAAAGGTGAAATTACAACTTGCTCGTTTACTGATGAAACAGCCAGATGTTATTTTACTGGATGAACCGTCGAATGATTTGGATATAGAAACGTTGGAGTGGTTGGAAACCTTTATCAATCAATGCCAAAAACCAATCTTATATATATCACATGATGAAACATTGTTAGAGAATACCGCCAATATGATTATTCATATGGAGCAAGTGAAGAGAAAGACGGTACCAAAGCATACCGTTATAAAGATGGGATATCAGCAGTATTTAGAAACAAGAATACAAGGGTTGGCACGCCAGGAGCAGGTCGCGAGAAAACAGAGAAGCGACTATAACAAGCAAATGGAGCGGTATCTACAGATTCAACAGAAAGTAGAACATCAGCAGAATACCATAACAAGGCAAGACCCACATGGTGGACAGGTTCTTAAAAAAAAGATGCATGCAGTGAAATCCATGGGAAGAAGATTTGAACGAGAAAAGGAAGATTTTCTTGAAATACCAGATACAGAAGATGCAATGTTCATTAAGTTTGCAAATCAAACCGCCATACCTAACGGTAAAGTGATCTTAGATTATAGGCTGGATGTATTGCAACAGCAGGAACGGGTACTTGCTCGCGATATTGTGCTTCATGTGGAAGGACCAAAGAAGATTGGAATCATCGGAAAAAATGGATGTGGGAAGACAACATTAATGAAAGAAGTCAGTAAACAGATGCTTGAACGAAAGGACATAAAAGTTGCATATATGCCACAAAATTACTTGGATCTGCTAGACAAAGAACAAACGCCAGTGGAATTCTTAACTAGAGTAGGAGATAAAGAGGAAAATGTTCGAATCTGTACGTATCTGGGAAGTATGAAGTACACATCAGAGGAGATGTATCATAAGATTGAAGAATTATCCGGTGGGCAGAAGGCGAAATTAATCTTATTAAAGATGAGCATGGAGGGATATAATGTGCTCTTATTGGATGAACCAACCCGTAATTTCTCTCCATTATCGAATCCGGTAATACGAGAAACTTTAAAGAATTATAGTGGGGCAATCATCAGTATATCCCATGATCGAAAATATTTACAGGAAGTCTGTGATACAATCTATGAATTAACACAAGATGGATTAAAGCAAATCTATGATATCCTATGATTGGTTTGGGAGCATTTGTTTATTTGCTCAAATCATTCAAGTGGGTAATTTAAGCATATAAAAAAAGGAAAGGAGAGTATGGCGCTTTGTTGTTCACCAACTGCGGATAAAGCAGAGCAAGTATGATCATGGAATTAAGTGGTGGACAACAATTGAGTAGCTATACGAGGTAATTGTATGAAACAATATGAATACAAAACAGCCTATGCAGAGCAAGAAAAATTACGAGAGGAACTGAATCGACTTACACGAGAAACATTTTGTTTTGACTTCAAAGAATGGTATAAGAATGGGTATTGGAAGAAGGATTATTATATTCCCCATTCCTTATTTGATGGAGATAAGATTGTTGCCAATGTTTCCGCAAACCGAATGGACTTTATCATAGATGGACAACTGAAACATTACATACAATTGGGTACAGTAATGACGGCAAAAGAATATCGTCACCTTGGGCTAGGACGTCAACTGATGGAGAAAGTAATTGATACATATCGTGGAATTTGTGATGGAATCTATCTCTTTGGAAATGATACGGTACTTAATTATTATCCAAAGTATGGATTTAAAGTAAGCAAGCAGTATAGTTATAAGAAAACATTTGCGAAAAGCGAACAGACAAAAAAACAGGGATTGCCTGGGGATCTTGTTCTAGTAGAAGCAGGGAACGAACAAGAGAGAAAACGATTCTTTACCTATGTTCGAGAAGCGGTACCGAATGATGCAATGGCTATGATCAATGAGGGATTAATGGGCTTTTACTACCATGATCTGGAGGGAGTATACTATAGTAAGACACTGGATGCTTATCTACTAGCAAGCATGGAAGAAGATAAGCTATATCTGCAGGGAATCCTTGCAAAGCATGTGGTGGATCAGGAGGCTTTGTTTGCAATGCTTTCAACGGTGTATACAGAGATTCATCTGGGTTTTGTTCCATTACAAAAAGAGGGATTTGAGATCAATGATTTCAAAGAGGAAGATAGTACCTTATTTATTATGGGAGAGGATTTGGATAGAATTGAAAAAGACCATCTAATATTTACAATATATTCCCATGCATAAAATCTGAAATAATATCCATGTTAAGAATAGAAGAAATCATGCTTTGGGGTTAGAAATATAACTATAATTGTGATATAATAGTTCACGTTAATAAATGTTTGAGGATGCTAAAGTCTTCTGTTTCCCGTAGGTGTGAAACATAAGATTTTTGATCCGTATCTCATAAAAATTGATATGCGAATAATTAAAAGGAAGGTGATTACATGGGCAGTGACGGTCGAAGTCATAGGCGGAGTATATTAGAAAATAGTGAGATGTTCGATCGACAAAAGCACTGTTGATGGATCATCTACGTTCTGTATGCTCCCGAGTACGATTACGACAGACAAAGGTGCCTTATTACGTAAAAATGGCGATTGTCTATAGGACTACAAAAGGAAAAGGAGAGAGCTAGAATGCGTAATGAAACAGGGAATAATGAAGTTTTGCAAGAACTGATTGCGATTATTACTAGCAAAGCAGCAGATCAAGAAATTAGAGAAAAGTTAGACGATTATCATGAAAATGATATTGCGGAGGCATTAGAAAATTTAGAAGAACCAGAACGAAAACGATTATATCGGATACTTGGAGTAGAAAAAGTATCGGAAATCTTTACCTATCTTGATGATGTGGGAATGTATCTGGAAGAGTTGGATGTACAAAAGGCAGCGGATATCATTGAAAACATGGATGCAGATGATGCTGTTGATGCATTGGAGGAAGTGGATTCGTCCATTCGGGAACAATTAATCCAGTTCATGACCAAGGAAGCCAAAGATGACATTGAATTGATTCAATCTTACGATGAAGATGAAATCGGTAGCCAGATGACAACGAACTACATTGAGATTGACCGCTCCTTAACAATACGACAGGCAATGAAATTACTTATTGAACAAGCGGAAGATAATGATAATATTTCAACGATTTATGTAAAAGATGAAAAGGAAAAATTCTACGGTGCCATTGATCTAAAGGATTTAATATGTGCCAGAGATTATGTAGAATTGGAATCCTTGATTAGTACGTCATTCCCATTTGTTCGTGCCCACGAAAAAATCAACGACTGTATCGAACGATTAAAAGATTATGCAGAGGATTCCATTCCTGTTCTGGATGATACAGATACCTTAATCGGTGTTATTACATCACAGAATATCGTAGAAGTAGTTGATGATGAGATGGGGGATGATTATGCTAAGTTAGCCGGTTTGACAGCGGAAGAGGATTTGAACGAAACCTTATTACAAAGTATGAAGAAGAGACTACCTTGGTTGTTTGCTTTGCTCATACTAGGGATGGTGGTATCCTCAGTAGTAGGTATGTTTGAAAAAGTTGTTTCACAGATCGCTTTGATCGTTTGTTTCCAATCCCTTATCTTAGATATGGCAGGGAATGTTGGAACACAATCACTTGCCGTAACCATTCGTGTTTTGATGGATGAGCAATTAACCGCAAAGGACAAGATGAAATTGGTTTGGAAAGAGATTCGAATCGGATTTTCCAATGGATTGTTACTTGGTGTGTTATCCTTTCTATTTATCGGACTTTACATTATGATATTAAAAGGAAAATCAGCTGTATATGCATTTTCTATTTCCGCATGTGTTGCGGTTGCATTGATTGTTGCAATGACAATATCAAGTTTTGTAGGAACAACCATTCCAATGTTTTTCCATAAGATCAAAGTCGATCCAGCAGTTGCATCTGGACCATTGATTACTACGGTTAATGACTTAGTTGCAGTTGTTACGTATTATGGAGTTGCATGGATCCTGTTAATTCAAGTTTTGAATCTGGTCGGCTAGGTAATATACCTTTTGTCGTGCCAATCATAACATCGTAAAAAGAAAGATACTAGACATAAAATAGTTACCAGTATCATCAAATAGAAGAATCGACCTCACTATGTAAGCAGTCATTAAGAATGTAGACATAGTGAGGTTTTTTCATCCTAATTCACATGTAGAATGCAACTAAGCAAATAGCATGGTTAGCATCTGATTCGTAAAATTGAGATATCTTCTAACAGTATGAAAGGAAAAAGGTCAACACTGACATATGAATGGAGAAGTGGAACCAGATCATGAATTCAGTCGTCTATATAATAGAGTTCGTAGAAAAGACTTACCTTGTATTGTTGGAAGGCTTTTGCAATACTTGATTTGGTAGAATATGACGAACGAAATTGCATTTAAGAAGAAGGAGCGATTAGGAATGAAAAAAAGAATGGGTAGTGTGTTATTATTACTAGGATTGCTTTTGATCACAATATTCAATGAAAATAAGAGGATAAAGGCAGACGTAATATGGGAACCAGAGGACGATTTTTATCGCGAACATACAGATGAGTGTACATATGTAAATCGAAGCTACACCTCTAATGGGGAAAAAGGATATATTATCGTGTATCGTTCTCCAATTCAGAATAAGAAGATTGACGCCTTAATCAATGGAAGTACATTGCATGTATCGTTTTCTTATGATAAGGACGGAGAAATCTGGGGTGTGATTAATTATGATAAAAAGGGAGACGATACGGTTGAACCTGCTTACGCGGGTGGAACAACAGGCTGGGTTCGCCTAGAAGAACTGAACGTGGTATATGATGAAATATCCTTTCGGGAAGATCATACAGGTCAGATTCAATCCTATAGCGGAGATTTTGATACATATGAGATAAAGGAACAGATCTATATCTGGACCTATCCTGGATCCGGTGAAGCTCTCAATAAAATTGATAAAACTACTTGGGATAACAAAGAAAATGCACCTAATCTATCGGAATGTTATACAGATGAGGACGGTAGAGAATGGGGATATGTTGGATATTATTATGGAATGGGTGGCTGGATCTGTATAAGTGATCCGGAGAATGAGAAACTGCCGATTAAACAACATGCCAAGGAAGAAGAATTTACACCTGTTGAGCCACCAAAGGATATTCTAAAAAGTCAAGAACAAGAGGAACGTTTGGAGGAGGGAATCCTCATTGGAATTGTAGCAGGAGTTGTAATCATAACAGCACTTTTATTACTTCGCTTAAGAAAAAAAACAGAGGTGTAAGAGATGAAGAAAAGGCAGCAAGTTATTATATATTCTGCATTGCATTTTGTGGTGGATTTTACTTGTGCACTCTTGTTGCTCTGTTGTGTGGGGAAAAGTAGTGATTGGAAAGTAGCATTTTTACTCTATAATTTCTGTGCCTTTGCCATGCAGATGCCAATAGGAGTTCTTGCAGACGGAAAAGGTGGAAAAACACAATTTGCGGCATTAGGCTGTATTCTTGTCCCTCTAGCGTATGTATTCCGAAGGGAACCAATTCTCTTGGGAATCATTGCAGGTTTAGGAAATGGTTTTTTCCATGTGGGAGCAGGTGTATCTGTAATTGCTATGAGTAGGGAGAAAGCCAGTGCACTTGGAATCTTTGTATCACCGGGAGCATTTGGCATCTATTTTGGTGCACTACTTGGGAATAAGGGTAGTATCCCAATGGTTCCTGTATTAGCAATCGTAAGTATGATGGGGGTGGGATTAGCCATACTTGTAAGACAGTGGAACAAGGATATAATTCGTGAAGAAACTAGGAAGGAGAACTGCACCAAGGGAGTTAGTGAAAAAAGTAGGAAGGAGTACTGCATCAAGGAGAACGGAATCAATCAGATAGGATTACTCTGTGTTTTATTAGTGGGCATATTTGTGGTTGTCGTGCTTCGTTCGTATGCAGGCATGCATTTTGACTTCCCGTGGAAGAGACAGGGAGGGCAATTGACAGGAATGGCACATGTTAGTATGGTGGTATTCGGAAAGATGGCAGGAGGAATACTTATGGATTGGCTTGGGGTAAGGAAATCTGTTATTTCTTCCCTTGGTCTTGCCTGTATATGCTTTCCTTTATCGAATATCCCTATATTCGGGTATCTGGGTGTCTTCCTTTTTAATATGTCAATGCCCATTACGTTATGGTTTTGTGCCCAAATCCTTTGGAGCAAAAAAGGTTTTGCCTTTGGTTTCCTTACCTTTGGATTGTTTATTGGTTTTTTGCCTAGTTATCTGGGAATAACCATTGGCCCAGAAGGACGAGTTGCCTATTTTATATGGACATTCCTTTCATTAGGAATACTACTTTTAGCCACTAAATTTTATACGAATGGGTGTGGTAAGCAAGGGGAGAGGAACGAAAAAGTAGTGAGGAACCAAAAAGCGGAGATGAGCAGCAAGTGGTAGGAGAGGAGTGTTAGTAATATGTCATTATATAAGATTCTTATATATTCACTCTTTCTTACAATCGTAATTGAAATAACATATACGGTTCTCCTTGGCTATCGAAAGAAACGAACATTGCTTTTGGTGACGTTGGTTAATTTACTGACCAATCCAGTTGTGGTACTAAGTTATTATCTTCTTATGCGTCATACAAATTGGAATGGGACTTGTGTTAAAATTCCTTTGGAGATTATGGCAATTTATATAGAAGGAGAACTTTATAAACAGTGTCATAGTTCGATTAAACATCCCTATATATTTGCAATTGGAGCAAATGGATTCTCCTTTTTAATAGGGTGTTTCCTTCGTTAGATACCATCATATTAAATCGTTACAACTAGATCTATAAGGAAAGGTAGAATGTAATTGAGATAAGTAATTGATGAGAAACAATAAGTGATTTAATAAATAAATGTAAAAAACATATTGACTCTCCCCTAACGGGAGACTATAAGATATCTTATAGTTACTTTTCAACGATCATTAAGTTTGACAGAAGAGGAGTTTATATGTACCGAATTGGAGAATTTTCAAAGATGTGTCGAGTTTCCATTAAGACACTACGTTATTATGATGAGATTAATCTATTAAAACCAGAGTGGATTGATCAGGAAACAAATTATCGTTTCTATACGACTGATCAATTGGTAAGGATTCATCAGATCCAGTCTTATCGACAAGTAGGAATGTCCATTGATGAGATTCAATTGATCTTCTTAGGTCGTAAGGAAGAAGAAATCCTAAAGAAAAGACAGCAAGAGATACAAGAAGAATTAGAAGTATTACAAGCACAATTAGCTAGGATAACATTTATCAAGGAAGAACGAGATCAAGAAGTGTATATGAATTACCATGCTGTGGTAAAAGAAGTACCAGAATATATAATCTATTCAGCCGTCATGCAGTTAAACGATCATAAAGAGTATTTTGATAGAATTCCTGCATTAGGAGAAAAGGTTGCTACATTGAACCCTGATATTAAGTGTGTAACTCCAGAGTATTGTTTTATACGAAATCTCGACCGAGAATATAGGGACAAAGATATTCACATCGAATATTGTGAAGCAGTGGACCGTTTTGGAGTTGCACCGGAAGGCGTGGAATTCAAAAAGATTCCATCGGTTACAGTAGTATCCGTTATGCATCGTGGTCGCTATGAGGATTTTGGTTTGGCATATGCATATGCTTTTAATTGGATTGAAAAGAATTCGTATATTGTAGCAGAGGAACCAAGAGAATCGTACATTGATGGAATTTGGAACAAGGAAGACGAGAAGGAATGGCTTACCGAAATACAGATTCCTGTTATAAAAAAAGAGTAGGAGATCATCTTATTGATGGAAACAACGTTACCGTTAACATTGAATTTTACGAAAAGAAGAAATTTTATCAGATGATGGAGCTTGCATAATTGTCTGATAGAAGAAAGGGTATGGTGAATAAGATGGATGAAATCATTATTAAGGGGTTAACACAAAACAATCTAAAGCATTTATCGTTTCGATTACCGAAGAAAAAAATAATCGTCTTCACTGGTGTATCGGGATCGGGAAAATCAAGTATTGTATTTGATACCATAGCAGCGGAATCACAGCGACAGATCAATGAAACGTATACAGCATTTGTACGTGGAAGATTACCAAAGTACGAGAAGCCACAGGTAGAATTAATTGAGAATTTAACGGCTTCCGTTATTGTAGATCAGTCACAATTAGGCGGCAATATACGTTCCACAGTAGGTACAATATCGGATTTATATGCTACATTACGGTTACTATTCTCTAGAATCGGACAACCCTATGCGGGAACCGCATCGTATTTTTCTTTTAATGATCCCAATGGTATGTGTAAGGAATGTGCAGGAATTGGTAAAGTAACAAAAGTAAATGTTATGTCAATCTTAGATAAGAAAAAATCTTGGAATGAGGGACCACTTGCTGATTCTATGTTCAAGCCAGGAAGCTGGTATTGGCAGCAGTATACCGATTCTGGACTGTTTGATGTTGATAAAAAACTTGAGGATTATACAGAAGAGGAATTCAATCTGATTTGGTATGGTTCAAGAAAAGGGCGTGATGGGGAACGGGAGAATCCTAAAGTAGAGGGATTACAAAATCAATATGAACGATTATATCTTAAAAGAGATATTAGTTCGATGAGTTCAAATACACAAAAAAAATCGGCAAACCTATTAGAAGAAAAGGAATGTCCAGTATGTAAAGGTAAGCGCTTAAACCAGGATACTTTAAACTGCAAGATTCTTGGTTATTCTATTACAGATCTCTGTGATATGGAGTTCCAAGAGTTAAGAGAGGTTTTATTGCAGATTACAGATCCTAGAGCAACAACGATGGTAACTGCTTTAGTTGCTTCTTTGGATCGCATGATTGATATTGGATTATCCTATCTGCATATGAATCGAGAATCGTCTACACTTTCTGGTGGAGAAGCCCAGAGATTAAAGCTGGTTCGTTATATGGGAAGTGCCTTATCGGATATGACGTATATCTTTGATGAACCTAGTACGGGGTTACATCCAAGAGATGTTCATCGAATGAATGAATTACTGATTCGTCTTCGTGATAAGGGAAATACGGTATTAGTTGTAGAGCATGATGAAGATGTGATCAAAATAGCGGATATGGTAGTAGATGTTGGTCCATATGCGGGAAAACAAGGGGGAGAGATTGTATTCCAGGGAAGTTATTCCGATCTTCTTTGTTCCGACACGCTTACAGGAAAGTACTTAACGAAACCAGTAGTTCTACGAGAGAATGTTCGTAAAGCAAAAGAGTTCTTACCAATCCGAAACGCAAACCTTCATAACTTAAAAAATGTGGACGTAGACATTCCTCTTCACATTCTGACAGTAATAACAGGAGTTGCAGGTTCTGGAAAAAGTACATTGATTTCAGATGTTTTTGCGAAACAGTATGAGAATGATGTAATTACGGTAAATCAAAGTCCGATTACTGCCAGTAGCCGTTCTATGCCAGCAACATATCTTGGTTTCTTTGATGAGATTCGTAAATTGTTTGCAGTAGAAAACCAGGTAGAACCAAGTGTATTCAGCTTCAATTCCAAAGGAGCATGTCCGGTATGTCAAGGGAAAGGTGTGGTTATAACAGAGCTTGTCTTTATGGACCCTGTTGTGACACAGTGCGAGGCATGCAACGGCAGTCGATACAGTGAAGAAGCACTTTCGTATACCTATCAGGGAAAGAATATCATGGAAGTTCTGCAATTAACAGTAGAAGAAGCAATTACTTTCTTTGCTGGCTCCAAGATTGTCAAGATCTTACGCGCAATGAAGGAAGTGGGCTTGGCTTATATGACGTTAGGTCAGCCACTAAGTACATTATCAGGCGGAGAATTACAACGAATCAAGCTTGCAAAGTATCTTGATAAAAAGGGGAACATCTATATCTTAGATGAACCTACAACAGGACTTCATGTATCCGATGTACAAAAACTTATGGATTTATTCCATCGTATGGTAGAACGAGGTAATACGGTATTGATCATTGAACATAATGTTTCTGTCATGCGTCAGGCTGACTGGATCATTGATGTGGGACCAGAAGGTGGAAAAAATGGAGGTCAAGTTGTATTCCAGGGAACACCAAAAGAAATGGTTGAAAAGGGAGACACGATTACAGCAGAATATATCCGAAAAATGGCAGAATAGTAGTATTTCATGTTTTTATTCTATTAGCAGTTTCTTACATGATTATGATAAAATGATGGTATGATTAAGAAACGAACTAATCGGGCTACTTTCTCATATTTTAAGGGTCAAAAAGTCTACGCATGACCTTTTGACCCTTGTATCATATGATTAATAAGAGGAGGAAATAATTAATGGAATACGTAACAAAGAATAGACAAACCGTGGAGAATATTGAGAACATGGTTGCACGCGCTTTCCCAGGGGTTAAGATGGAACGATGTGTTGAATTAACAGAAGGGTCTTTTAATGTTGCATATCGTGTAGATTTAGCAAACAAGAAAGAAACAATCTTAAAGATTGCTCCTTCAAAATCAACATTAGTTATGTCTTGCGAAAAGAATATCATGTTTAGTGAAGTTGATGCAATTAGGATGATTAAGAAGAATACGTCCGTTCCTGTTCCTGAAATCTTATATTATGACAATACGAAGGAATTGATTGATTCGGAGTATTTTTTCATGAGTGTGGTAGAGGGAGATCCATTCAATAAGTTAGAGAACGTCCTGCCACAAGAGAAGAAAGACTACATAAGTGAACGAATCGGAAAATACGATTATGAAATGAACCAGCTAACGAACAAGGTGTTCGGTTACTATGGACAACCAGACAAACAAGGAGATAACTGGTATATCGTATTCAAGAGTATGTTGCAAGGAGCTTTTGCAGATGCGAAGAAGATTAACATGGCAATGCCTTTAGAGGAAGAAACCGTACTATCATTTTTAGAAAGAGACAAGGCATATTTTGCAGAAGTGACCAAACCTAGTTTTGTTCATTGGGATTTATGGGCTGGTAATGTATTCGTAAAAGATGGTGAAGTGAATGGAATTATAGACTTTGAACGTTGTGTATGGGCCGATCCATTAATGGAAGCAGGTTTCCGCCCACATGAAAAAAATGAACATTTTTTCAAAGGGTATGGAATTGGTCAATTAACAAAAGCACAGCAACGTCGTGCTAAGTGGTACGATATTTATTTGTATATGTTAATGTCTATGGAAGGAGAATATAGACATTACGAAACAGATGATTTCCCAAAATGGGGACGTAGTATGTTGGAGAAATGCTTAGAGGAAGTAAAAGAATAAAACGAAACGACTACCCAAACATTAGACCTATAATCTAATGTTTGGGTAGTCGTTTTTTATATACTAAGAAAGTCCTCCGACTTTCCTAGTATATAAACCCTCCGTGGGCTGCGCATTCGCACACGAGGTAGATGTCAGCGGAATCTTACAGTGCTCAAATATTCCTATACTGGAAAATAGATGAATAAGAATGTATAATTATGATGGTAAGGTGAAATCCTATAGAAAATTTAATTGTATTACGATATAGAGGAAGGAAAAGAAATGAAAGAACGTACAGCATTAGTATTAGAAGGTGGTTCTCTTCGATGTCTGTTTACATCAGGAGTATTGGATACTTTCATGTCAAAAGGAATAGAATTCCCTTGTGTTGCAGGGGTTTCTGCTGGTTCGTTAAGTGGGTTAAATTATGTGTCAAAACAAATAGGACGGACAGCGAAGGTGAATATTAATTATGTAAACGATAAAAGATACCTTGGTATTCATAGTTTAATTCATAATCATTCCATCTTTAATTTTGATTTTTTATTCGATGACATTGGGAAAGAATTACTTCCTTTTGATGTAGAAGCATTTGAACGATCGACGCAGCGATTTGTGGCATTTGCTACAGATTGCAGCTCAGGGAAGCTCGTTCCTTTTGAAAAAGGAAAAACAAAAGATATTTTATTAGGGTGCCGTAGTTCTTGTAGTATGCCACTTCTATCTCCAATTGTCCAAGTTGAAGGGTTAAATTGTCTAGATGGAGGAATTGCAAATCCAATTCCTATTGAATGGGCGATTGAACAAGGATATGAGAAGATTGTGGTGGTTCTGACGAGACAGCAGGGATATCGGAAACAACCGGTGTCTAAACCGATGTTACATGCGTATGAGAGAGCATATCGAAAGTATCCACATTTGATCAATCGGTTAAAGCAGATTCCTGCCCATTATAATGAATTGCAGGAAAAAGTGGATCAATGGGAAAACGAAGGAAGAATATTCGTAATTCGACCAGAAGAGCCTGTATTGGTGTCTAGAGTAGAGAAGAATGTTGATAAACTTCGTGATTTATATGAGATTGGAAAACAAATTGCCAATAAAAGATTGGATGCAATGCAGGAATATATTGAGTCATAGAGAGAAAAATTACGAAATGGTTTCGTTGTAAGCAAACAAGAAAGAAATGAAGGGATCACTGGATGAAAGAGACGATTTTACTAATTGAAGATGATATTGATCTGTCTAATATTATGAGAGATTTTATAGGAAATGAAGGATATGATGTACGGCAGGCGTATACAGGGAGTGAAGGACTGAAGATGGTACAGACATGTGAACCGGCACTTGTTGTACTGGATATTATGTTACCAGAGATGGATGGGATTGGTGTTTGCAAAAAAATCAGAGAAGAACAGCAGATACCCATCATAGTCATATCGGCGAAGAATTCAGATTATGATAAGGTGTTAGCTTTGGGGGTAGGTGCAGATGATTATATGACCAAACCATTTTCCCAGATCGAACTGGTTGCCCGTGTAAAATCCCATCTTCGTAGAGTAACTCAATTCATACCAAGGCAACATAACAGTGAAGTAGGAGAAAAATCCGGAGAAAAAAGGTTTGGTGATCTGCGAATCTGCAAAGAGTCTTTTGAGGTGAAGGTGAAGAATAAGCAAATTCAGCTTTCACCCAAAGAGTTTCAAGTATTGGATTTCTTATCCGATCACCCATTACATGTATTTACAAAGGAGCAGATCATTGATCAAGTATGGGGGTATAGTGATTTTATCGATGAGAATACCATTGCTGTTTATATTGGTAGAATACGTGATAAGTTAATAAAAGAAGGAATTGATATGATCAAGACGGTTTGGGGAGTCGGTTACAAATGGGAAGGATAGAAGAAGGTAAGAAAGAAAAAAAGGGAATCTCCATGAAACAGAGGCTCATTGTATATGTAGGGATTCTAACTGTTTTGGCAGGGATACTAGGTACAATGATCATAACCCTTGTCTATCGCAATTCCGATGCAATGCTTGCAAACCGTGCGCGTGTACTTGTTAATGATTGCGTCTATCAGGCGAATAGAGGAAACTTGCAGGAGTTAGATGCCTATCCTTATGTCATTCTTGATCATCGTGGAATAATTCTCGATTCTAATCAAGATCAATATCCTGTGGATGCAAGAATTGCCCTTGAAACCATAACTGGAAATACTTACGGCGATAAGAAAAAAGGCGTATACATATACAGCAATCCCTTTGTACAAAATGAAGAGCAAATTGGAACAATCTTTGTCGATATTCCATATGAAAAATTACAACAGCATCCCAAGAATATGCTTGTAATCATGGTAATCATTCTTACCAGTTTCCTTTTGGTAGTGGTTTCCTTGGTCCGATGGGTTATAAAGGATATCCTTGTGCCAATCAGACAAGTTCATCAAACAACGAAAAAGATTCGGGAAGGTTCCTTTGAAGAGAGGGTGAAGTATGATTATGCAAGTGAAATTGGTGTCCTCTGTCATGATTTTGAAGCATTACGAGAAGAACTTGCCTATTCCATTGCAAGTGAAAAGCGCATGAAAGAAAAAGAAAAATTATTACTTGCCTATATATCTCATGATCTACGTACACCGATTGCGATTATTTCTGGATATGTGGAAGGAATACATACGGGTCTTGCAAAAGGAGAGAGAGTCAAGGAGTATACCACTATTATTCTTAAGAAGATTACGATGTTGAATGGATTAATCGATGATATCCTAGAACACTCCAAAGCACAACTGTATGAATTTACAATCTGTAAGGAAGAATGTTATGCAAAAGAGTATTTTGAGGAGTTGGTTAAAGAGATGAAGAATGATGTGGAAAAGAGAGGATTGCTTTTTCTTACCAATGAGATTCCAAATGTCATGATTAATATCGACAAGAAACGAATTCGACAAGTGATTCAAAATCTCATTGGTAATGCTATTAAGTTTACTACACAAGGCTCCATATCCTTGTTGTTTGCTTATAAAGAATCCAAATTATCCATATCTGTACAAGACACAGGAATTGGAATTGCACCTTCTGACCTTTCCATGATCTTTGAACCATTTTATCGTGGAGAAAAAGCTCGAACTTTAAATGTACAGGGAACAGGATTAGGTCTTAGTATTTCGAAATACATTGTCACACAGCATGGAGGACGTATTATGGTAGATAGTGTTCCGAAAGAAGGGACTTCCATGGAATTCACGCTACCAGTAGAATAGGAGGTGTGATTACCAACCTAATTCTTTCAAAAAGTCATAGACAACTGCCTTTCGTTCTCCTTCTTCTTCTGCACGGTATGGACCAAGAGTACGTTCTGCCATGATATGTCCATCTGCCATGTACAGAAGACGAGTAGCGCGAACGGCAGCCTTTAGGTCATGGGTAACCATGACAATAGATTGCCCTTGTTCGTTAAGGCTAGTTAAGCAGTCGAGCACTTGTCTTCCTGTAGTAGAATTCAAAGCACCCGTTGGTTCATCTCCGTAGATTATTTTCGAACCGCCGATCAATGCACGGCAGATGGCAACCCGCTGTTGTTGTCCGCCTGATAATTCACTTGGGTATTTATCTTTCTCTTCAGATAACCCAAACTGTTCCAATAACGTTAATGCTTTCTTATTGATATTTTCTTTTGTATCTGTTCCGTAACCAATATAGGTTATGTTCTCCAATGCAGTCAGATCGTGAAGCAAATTCATACTTTGAAACACAAAGGAAATCTCGGACTTCCGGAATTTACTTAATTCTTTCTCTGACATAGTTGTAACATCACGTCCAAGAATCTTAACACTTCCACTGGTAGGTCGATCCATAGAACTTATGCTGTAGAGGAGGGTGGATTTTCCGCCACCGCTGCTACCCATGATCACCGTGAAATCCCCTTCATAGATTTCTAGATTGATATTTTTTAGTACGTGCATACCTGTTTTTCCTAGTATATAAGATTTACATAATTGCTTCGTTTCGATAATTGTATTTTTCATAAGGAGCCTCCTTTTATTCCATTAACTCTTTTGGTGATATACGACGAATGGAACGACTTAATAATAATGTAACCAGAACGATTACGGTAAGGGCGATGCCATAATAGGTTCCTGTTAACCACCAATTGGTTTGATAAGCATCGACTGTTAGTACAGCACAGAAAATTTTTGCATTTACTATATGATTAAGAAGCAAGGCAAGTGAAGCGCCAATGGCACTTAGAATTGCAATACGATATACATTTCGACGGATAATATAGGAATTGGTAAAACCAAATGCCTTCATAATACCAAAATTTCGTTTCTGTTCTGACTGGTTCATCAAAATCAGATTAATAATGTTAAGCAGAGTAAAGCAACAGAAGATACCAATAATAATCATAGTAATCGGAATCATAATGGACATAATGGATTGTTTAATATTATCTACGATGTCCTTTAATGTACCATAACGATAGGTAGGAAACTGTTTTCTAAAATCCGCTTCAAATGCTGCTTTGTCGCTTGTATGTTTTAAATTAACACCGATGGTCGTATCGTAAGATTCCTTTGGATAAGTAGCTAATGCATCATTTACAAAGGCTACGCTTGGTGACATCATCGAATGAAAGATTCCTGTGATTAGATAGGTTTTGCTTTCCGCGCCTAAGGATAAGGTAATCGTATCACCAATCGTATAGTTACTCTCTTGCAATGTTTTATAGTCAAAAGCAACTTCACTATCATTCTTAGGTGGTCGTCCTTGGGCGTAAACGATGTTAGTAAGAGAAGAATCGTACGTGTTGTAGGACATAATATTTGCATATTCCAAGTCTACTAAAGGATCGGCGCTACTGATACGCAGGTCGGAATAAAACAAACCAGTTCCGGTTATGTAACTTTCCACATAGGGACTGTTTTCCACATAGGATAATAAGTCGTCAGGAATTGATGAATTTGGTTTACTTAGAAAAGCGTCACATGCAGGTAAAGCGACCCATGCGGTTGCATTATTCTCCATATGATCAAAGACGTGCGTCATATTGATCAACATGGTTCCAATGTAGAGTGAAAAGGTTACAACAAGGATTACAAGAACGGAACGATTCCGGTATTTCCACATATCATTGATTGCCATACTTAGGGAAGTGTGTGCTCCCTTGATCAAGGATTTCTTCAATTTTGACTTAGACGATGTTGTACCTACATGAAATGCATCTACGGGACTAATCTTCTGGATTCGCTTCAGTGCCAAATAGATACTAAGTATTAGCAACAGTATTGTAAATAGGATAACGAAACAAAGTCTTGGAATCGTAGCAGTACTTAGATGGAAGGTACCCATATACTCCATAACAATATTTCCAATGAAGATGGAGACAGGGAGTCCAAGCAACGCACCTATAATGATAGAAATGATACCAACAAGGAGATATGCTTTCATATAGAAGCCCATAATCTCCGTAGTGGAGAACCCAACCGATTTGTATGTTCCAATAGTTCCATACTCATTCAATATGGTATTACGGATAAAGAACAAGATGATCACAATGGTAATTAAGAACATAAACCCTGCACTTAAGCTACCAATCTTGGCCACAAGGGAGGTCATTAAATTGGCGCTATTCTTTAAATCAGTCAAAGTAGAGTAAAGCATGGCGTAATAGTCATTGGTGTATTGTTCTTCTACCCATTCGGTCAACTCTGTGGTATCTTTTTGAGAGGTTATACTGATAAAGGAGAAGGGCTTTTGGGAGGAGAACAGGGTAGAATCTTCTGGATTGTAGTAAACAAAAGCGCCTGTACTAATGGAAACAGCTTTTGTATTATCGTTCACAATACCAGAGACAGTAAAGGAAAAATCTGTTCCTTTTACTTCGAAGGTGTCACCCAATTTGATGCTATGCTGATCGGCAATTATTTTCTGTACCCATACTTCTCCTTGTTTTGGACCAGTTATCATTTCATCGGAGTCATAGCTAGAATCGGTTAAATCCATTTGGTAAGGCATTGTGTGGTAATCACGAAGGACAAGGGAAAAAAGAGGCGTAATATAATCGCTAACCAAATTCTTACCATGATACAAATCCATTGTATCTATAACATATCCTGGTATGGTTTCAAGGGTAGCATCTTCATCGTAATCCTTCAGTTTGGAGGCCAGATATTCCTCTGTGCCTTTGGTTGCATAGAGAAACAGGTCTGCATTTTGTTCTCTGGAGAAACGTTCGTTGGTATATTGTTCAACTTCTACACTGATGCTTAAGCATGCAGTAAGTAACATCGCTGCAAAAGCCAGGATCAGTCCGAGAACTACAAATTGTATTTTTTTATTTTTTAATTTCTTGATCCACATATGGTTTTATCCTTTCTATCGGTTGTCGTTCTAGAGTTCAATTCAAAATTCTGCGTATGCCCTAGTTCAGGAGTATTCACACAATTACTCGACTCTGAATCGTTATCATTAAGATATCTATAGTCTATAATACAAATCTATAATGGTATTGACAAAATTCTAAATAAATTCTTACAATCATTTTACCATGAACCCGCATTCCCTACAGCAACATTTTCGGTTATAATGAATAGAGTAGTTTGTAATAACGTGAAGATAAATTATCTAGGAGGCATATTGTATGAAATACCAATGTTTGATTGTTGATGATGAAATAGAGTTAGCAGAAAGTACAGCGGAATACTTTAATCTGTTTGATGTGAAAACAAAATATGTTACCAATTATGATGATTGTATCGAATTTTTCAAGACGAATACAGCGGATGTAATTTTGCTTGATATAAATCTGGCAGATGCATCTGGATTTGCTGTTTGCAAACAGTTACGTGAAACCATAGCGGTTCCAATCCTTTTTATCAGTGCAAGAACAAGCAACGAAGATATCTTAGTCGCTCTGAATATCGGTGGAGATGATTACATAACAAAGCCTTATACGTTAAGTATATTGTTGGCGAAAGTACAAGCGGTGATTAAACGGTATGCTTCCACGACAGAGAAAAAAGAGGAGTCAGAACAATATGAGAAGGGGAATCTTCGTGTGGATTTTACTGCTGGAAAAGTGTATTCCAAGGGGAAAGAGATTCCATTTAAAGCAATGGAGTATCGGCTCTTATGCTATCTGATTAAGAATCGTGGAAGAATCATCAGTAAAGAAGAATTATTCAAAGAAGTTTGGCAAGATGCCATCACCGGAGATGGCACATTGAATGTACATATTCGTTATCTTAGAGAAAAGATTGAAGAAAACCCCAATGAACCAATTCACATAAAGACCGTATGGGGAAGAGGGTATCAGTATGAAGAGTAGAAGAATTGTAGGTTTGCTTCTTCTATGTGAACTCCTGTTTTGTCTTGTGTTATATCATTTTAGTCAGGAACAGGAGGAAGCGTATTTCCACATGGTTGATGTAAATGATCTGGTCTATACCATGGAAGAAGCATATGAAGACACATTAGAAGAAGCATATGAAAATACATTACAAGATACATACGAAAACACATATGAAAACACATATGAAGATACCTACAAAGATGTAATATTTACGGAAGAGAAACGGAAGAAGATTGAAGAAGTTGCAAAACAGTATGGTATGGAGGCTGCTTTAATCGATCTGGCTGGAAACTGCATCTACCAAACGGACAAGATGAAAGCAACATCATTAAGAGAAGCAGTTGAATACGGTGATATAATTCTTGATTTTGAACATCGAGATGAAGTAATTGGTAAAGTTCTGATTCAAAAAGAAGGAAAACAAGAAGGGCAAACAAGAAAGAATCTGTTCATTGTACTTTTTCTTGGAAGCATAGTTCTAACCGTGGGAGGAATCTGTTATTTACTTTACCTAAAGAATAAGATTCTAGATCCCTTTCAAAAGTTACGTCAGTTTGCCAAACATATTGCGGGAGGAAATCTGGATGCTCCGCTTACAATGGACCGTAATAATATATTTGGTGCGTTCACAGAAAGCTTTGATATCATGCGGGAGCAATTACAACTTGCCAAAGAAAAGGAACGGGAAGCGAATGAAAGTAAGAAAGAGCTGGTTGCTTCATTAAGCCATGATATTAAGACCCCACTTGCTTCCATAAAAGCAATGGCAGAAGTATTACTTGTAACCATGGAGGATCAGAATCAGAAGAAGAAGGTAGAATCCATCGAAAAGAAAATAATTCAAATAGAGCAATTGACCAATAATCTATTTCATTCCACATTGGAAGAACTACAAAGTCTCAAAGTTGAACCAGTGGAAGTGGAGAGTGTAATCATTAAAGATCTGCTAGAAACTTCTGATTATGAACATCGAATCCAGAACATACAAATTCCCGATTGTATTGTATCTTGTGATCCACTTCGACTTGAGCAGGTACTGGACAACGTCATATACAACTCATACAAATACGCCAATACCCAGATTCAATTACGTGCAACCATAAAGGACAAGAGTCTGGAAGTAGAGATACAAGACTTTGGAAAAGGGGTACAGACGGAGGAATTACCCTTGCTTTCGCAGAAATTCTACCGTGGTAACAATGCCAAGGATAAGAATGGTGCTGGAATTGGTTTGTATTTGTCCAACTATTTTTTGGTACAAATGGGTGGCAATCTGCAATTTCGAAATGTGAGCGATGGGTTCGTCGTGAGTATTACCTTACTGCTTGCGTAAATATACATAATATATTCTGATGGTTTTCGTTAAGGATTTGTAAGAGAAAGGGCTTTTATTAATTATGCAAGCTTTGTAGGTGCATGTTTTTCGTGTTGCTATTCGTCGGAAACACACTGGTAAGTTTGTGCAAATTAATGAAAGCAAGAAATGGGGCAATTAAGGAATAATTAAGGTTTCCATAAAGACTGTTAAGTTTTCACTTGGTAAGATAAGTATGTAAATGAAACGTAATAGATCATGATTGAGAAAGCATAGGTGAGAACATGAAAACAATTATAGAAACAAAGAAATTATGCAAAACATTCTCCAATGAGGGAGTACAACAACATATATTGAGAAATGTGGATGTTTCCATATATGAGGGTGATTTTACGGTAATCATGGGAGCTTCTGGAGCAGGAAAGTCCACATTATTATACGCATTATCGGGAATGGATAAGCCAACACTCGGAGAGATTCATTTCTGTGGGGAAGAGATTAGTAGATATTCAGATGATAAGCTTGCAGTCTTTCGTCGGAAGAATTGTGGTTTTATCTTTCAACAAATCTATATGATGGATAAGATGAGTTTGATGGATAACGTATTAGCAAGCGGACTGTTGGTAAATAAGGATAAGAAAGCTGTTGCAACCAGAGCGCAAGAGCTATTTAAGAAAGTAAACCTTCCAGAAGTGACCTATCGCAAATTCGCTTCGCAAATATCTGGTGGAGAGGCGCAAAGGGCAGGTATTGTAAGAGGGTTGATCAATAAACCAAGTGTATTGTTTGCAGATGAACCAACGGGAGCATTGAATTCAGCCAATTCAAATGCTGTTCTAGATGTATTCAGTTCCTTTAATCAAGAGGGACAGAGTATTGTTATGGTAACCCATGATCTTCGTTCTGCTTTACGAGGAAATCGAATTCTTTATCTAAAGGATGGTCAGATTGCAGGAGAATGCAATTTAGATGCCTATACAAAAGAAGATCCAAATAGACGGGATAAAGTCAACGAATTCCTAAAATCAATGGGATATTAGGAAGGAGAGTATTATGGGAAAATTCAGTATTATCACATTATCGAAGATTCGCAAGAACAAAGGACAATATATAACATTTGGAATTATTCTGATGATTGCAGCAATGATCTTGAACTTAGGACTAATGATCAAAAGAAACTTTCAAGATTCCTTCACAGAAAAATGGGACCATTATGATACGGCAGATGTTACAGCAATCCTAATGAAGCCAGATTATTCACCAGATTATGTACAACAGATCGAACAGATTAAGCATGTGAAGGCAGTGGGAACGAGAGAATGTATCTGGATGAGTGGCTCCTATAAAATGAACGGGTCCCAATTTGACATGGATAATATCTTTTTCAACTATGATGAAGCACATGAGTACTCCAAACTGGGGATAGTGAAGGAAAAAGAAATTACTTGTGAACAACCTGCCTATGTATCCTATTATCTTTCCTTTGCAGGATATGATATCGGCGATACCTATGTATTTACCACCAACAATGTGGAACATGCATTTACGATTGTCGGTTTTGTAGAAGATATGACCTTTGGTACGCAAAGTCTTGGAAAATTAGGAATCTATCTTCCAGAAGAATCGTTTCAGGAGTTAAAAGATTCCGTGAATCAAGACAACATTGGAACATGCATGGATATCAAATTAACAGATAAAAAGGAAAGTAAAGCGGTTACGGCAGAAATCACAGACCTGTTGTCCGGTAAGATGACAGAAAAATATTCCGTAAACTATTATGACTATTGTAAACAAGTGCGAACCATGACAGCTAGTGTAGGAGGTATGTGTTTTCTTGCATTTGCTTGTGTGATCGGTTTAGTCAGCGTGTTGATCAGTGTGTTCCGTATTAATAATGATATCGAAGTGGAAATGCAGAATATGGGAGTTATGAAAGCAGTTGGCTATAAAGGAATACAGATTATATTCTCAACAATCGTATCTTATATTGTCATTGCATTCGTTGCGTCTGTTATCGGAGTGGGATTCTCGTACTTGGCATTGCCACCTGTACAAGCTGCCTTTGACGCACAGACGGGTTTTTGTTGGCAGCAGGGATTTGATGTGGTTAGTTCATTGCTTACCGTATGTGCAACTACTGTAATCATTCTGCTTTCCTCCTATCTGGCAGCTCGTAAGATTCGCAGATTACAAGCTATAACTGCATTGCGTGGAGGTGTAAAGACACATAATTTCAAAAAGAATTATTTTGCAATGGACCAGGCAAAAGGAAATGTGAATATCGTTTTAGCATTAAAGAATATCGTTGCAAATGGAAAGAAGAACCTATTATTATTACTTGTTATTATGGCAACTACTATTTCCGCTGTTTTCGCGGGAACGATGTATTACAATATGGCCGTGGAACCAAAGGCATTCCTTGAAGCAATCAGTGAACCGATTTCAGATGTTGGATTAACCATTGCGGATTCAGATGATACACAATTTCTTGAAGAGATTGAACAAGATGATAATGTAGACTTTACTTTATATTATGATTCTTCAAAAGTAACCATAGCGCAGGAGGAAAGAAGAGCATTCATTACAGCAGACTTTTCAAAAATGGATTACTCCATCTGTTACGAAGGAAGAGATCCTATTCATAATAATGAAATTGCAATAGGTAGCAAACTTGTGGAAGAAGAGAATTACAAGATTGGTGACACCATACGTGTTACAAGCGGAACGATAGAAGAAGAGTATCTAATTACAGGCTTCATTCAATCTGTAAATGAGCAAGGAAGTTGTGTGGAACTTACAGAAGAGGGAATAAAGAGAGTAAATCCATCATTTAAGAAGAGCCAGTTAAACATCTATTTGAAAGATAATACAAAAACAGGAGCGTACATTAAGGAACTTCAAGAGCAATACGGGGAGCAGATTTTAGGAACTGTTGATGGTGTAAAATCAACAGAAAGTGCCATGCAGGTATTCATACGGATTGCGGGAATCTTAGCAGTTATCATTATCGTGATTACGATTGCCTTGATCGCCTTGATTTTATTTATCTTAGTAAAAACAGTAATTCATAATGGAAAAGTGAATCTGGGAATATCAAAGGCAATTGGCTACACCACACGTCAATTACGGTTACAGACAACGATGTCATTCTTACCAGTTGTATTGATTGGAGTAATCCTTGGTGGATTTTTCAGCTATGCTTTTATGAATTCTAGTATTGTGTTACTGTTCCATGTACTAGGGGTCATGAAATTAACCTTCTTATTACCGATCCCAATGTTAATTGGAGTTGGTGTGGGGATACTGCTTGTATCCTTATGCATTGCATATTGCCTAAGTGGAAGAATTCGAAAGATTTCGGCATATGAATTAATTCAAGAGTAGACGACAGATGATGTCAGGGTGTAGTAAACCTTCTTAACATAGATGTGATATGAAATCAAGTCAGATGAGCATAACAAACATCGAAAATAAGAGCCATTATAGAAATAACTTGACATTTAAAAATCCCGCTAATATAATTGCCTTGAGTTGAGTTTTTCTTGTAGAAAAACGGGGAGTTTTAGCAAGAAAAATAGTATGAATTGACACTTATATTTTGCTTTTGCAAAGAGCCATAATTAGAGAAAGGGGATCAATATGGCGCAGAAAAAGGGATTAGTTTTAAATGAATTTGATGGTTGCTCTATTGTAGATGCATTGACAGATGCGTTTGATATCCAAAGAGAAAAAGAAGAACAACCATATCTTTTTGTTGAATCTTCACGATCATTGGTTATGAGGGAAGGAACGGATGAACGTAGAGAAGAACTAAGAGAAGTGGAAGATGATGCGATATCTATGCTTCGGAAATTAGTTGAATAGTGTAGTGTGGAAACACATGACCTTTTGATTCTTGTATCATATAAATAGGATTAGGAAACCAAGAGATAATCTCTTTGGTTTCCTATTTCAATATAAAAAAGAAAGAAGGGATTTTTATGTTACACTTACTAAAGAATTATTACAATTATGGCACAGACTGGCACGAGTATGACTATATTAATACGAGTATTGATAGTGATACTGCGGGAATCATCGCATTAGTTGCACTCATTGCGTCAGTTATTATTTACTTCACATTTCTTTCGAAAAAAAATCGGGGAAGATTCTCTGGTTTTGTAAAATGGTTATATGAAGTTTTGGATTTTGGAAAGCTAATGTTAGAAGGGGTATTAAAGATTCTTTATATGTTCTTTGCTATTTTTGGAACAATAGTTTTATGTTTTATTATTCCAGAAGATTTTGGAACAGGCATACTTGCATTAATATTCTATCATATAATCATCCGGTTGACATTTGAACTAGTTTTATTGCTTGTTACGATCTGTAAGAATACGACGGAGATTAATCAAAAGTTAAAGGATCAAAATACAAATAATAATTACAGAAATCCTGTACAGAATGTACCCCCACAAGTGCCAATGGGACAACCAATGATGTACGGACAAGCTCCTAGAACAGACAGAGCACCAATGGGAATGCAACAACAAGCAGGAACAGCATCGTCATCATCAATGGGAATGCAGCAACAAGCAGGAACAGCATCGTCATCATCAATGGGAATGCAGCAACAGGCAGGAGCAGCATCGTCATCATCAATGGGAATGCAGCAACAACCAGGAGCAGCATCGTCATCATCAATGGGAATGCAGCAACAGGCAGGAGCAGCATCGTCATCATCAATGGGAATGCAACAACAAGCAGGAGCAGCATCGTCATCATCAATGGGAATGCAGCAACAGGCAGGAGCAGCATCGTCATCATCAATGGGAATGCAACAACAACCAGAAGTAACATCAGAAGCATCTGACGTACATAACAAAGATTTTGATGTGCTACCTAAGATTCAAAATGTAAAATATTGTGGTACTTGCGGTACGGTAGTTGAAGAGGAAGATCTTTTCTGTCCAAACTGTGGAAGTAAAATATAAGAATAATGGGGTAACCATTTACTAATAATAGGAAAGTCCTCCGACTTTCCTATTATAGAATACACTTTGTTTCTATTATAGAAACTCTCCGGGGGAAGCGCACTCGCGCATACGGATCAATAAGAAAACAATTTTCATGGATTACAATTCAATGATTGGCACTTCGTGTGGTGGCTTGAATATAATCCAATGAAAATTGTTTTTATTTTTTTAGTACTTAAATGGTTAGTCACCTTTACTGCTTAAGTGATTGCTGTACTTTGCAAAGAACGCATTGTTATCTGGATTTACGGAGTAAGGTATAAATTCCTTCATTCTTGCATCAGATTGTGTATTGTAGGAATCTTTCGTTTTATTTTCCATCTTGTTTTCTATCTTGTTTTTTGATTCTTGTTTTTCATTTGGTTGGTTATATCCAATCTCATTCTTTCTAATCACATGAGCATTCGTCGTTTTATTCGTAGTGGTATTATTCGTTGTATTATTATTCGTCATGTTGTCTGTCCTTTCATGAGTAGCATCGATTGTCTAGTTTCTCGGTGAGCTGCAATAAGAATTGATTCTAATATGATGTTGTAATATAGAGTAATACATCGTTAGTTTGGTTCATTCTTTTTAGAAATATACGGATTCATTATGCATTATGATATGGTTCATATAGTGATTTTATTGGTACTTTGCTTATCTTTTCATGGTAAAAGTAAATTACTGTATAAAATATATGTTTACAGCTGACAAGACAACTATCTTGACAAAAACAAAATAATGTGCAACAATACGTGTTAATAAAAGCAAAACTTATCTTACACAAGATTGAAAGTATAGAGGAGATATTATGGAAACATTAGTGGAACAGGTGGAACGATTAAAAAGAGAACGCGATGCGGTAATCCTAGCGCATTATTATGTAAGTGATGAAGTGCAGGCAGTAGCCGATTATGTTGGAGATTCGTATTATCTAAGTAAGGTTGCAACGACAGTGAATCAGAAGACAATTTGTCTCTGTGGAGTACAATTTATGGGTGAGAGTGCAAAGTTATTAAATCCAGAAAAAAGAGTGATCATTCCAGATGCCAATGCAGATTGTCCGATGGCGCATATGGTGGATCTGGATCGGATAAATAAAGTCCGAGCAGAGTATGAGGATGTTGCCGTGGTTTGTTACATCAATTCCACTGCTACGCTGAAACAATATGCAGATGTCTGTGTTACATCGGCAAATGCGAAAAAAGTAGTTGAGTCATTGCCAAACAAAACAATCTACTTTATTCCGGATGAACATTTGGGAAGATATATTGCCAGTCAATTGCCAGAAAAACAGTTTATCTTTAATGATGGATTTTGTCATGTACATACAAGTATTACAGCAGATGCGGTAAAAAAAGCAAAAGAAGCAAGACCAAAAGCGAAAGTTCTTGTCCATCCTGAGTGCAAACAAGAAGTATTAGAACTTGCTGATTACATTGGCAGTACATCAGGGATCATTGCTTATGCAACAAAGAGTCAGGAACAGGAGTTTCTTATCTGTACGGAGATGGGTGTATTTTATGAACTAAATAAGAAAAATCCGGATAAGAAATTCTATTCGGTTGGACATCGACAGTTCTGTCCAAACATGAAACTGATTACCTTAGAGAAAGTTATTCGTTGCTTACAAGAGGAATCACCGTTAATTGAAATCGATGAAGAAAAGGCAAAGCAAGCAAGAATTCCATTGGAAAGAATGTTGAAATTGTCATAGAAGAATATATTCATTAGGAAATGTATGCCTGCGTAGTAATCACAGGCGACAAGAAAGGTTGGTTGAACGTATGGACCAAATGACAGATAAAAATGCAGATGAGCTTAGAGAAACGTATCAGGTTATTATTGTAGGTACAGGAGCAGCAGGTTTATTTACTGCGTTATCCCTACCAAAAGAAATGCAGATTCTAATGATCACAAAGGATGCGGTAGAGAATAGTGATTCCTATCTAGCACAAGGTGGTATCTCCGTATTAAAGAATGAAGAGGATTTTTCCTCCTATTTTGAAGATACGATGCGAGCGGGACATTATGAAAATAATGAAGAGTCCGTTCGTGTTATGATTCAATCTTCGAGAGCAATCATTGAACAACTTCTTACCTATGGAGTTGTATTTGACAAAAATCAGGATGGTAGTTTTGCTTATACAAGAGAAGGTGCACATTCTACATACCGGATTCTGCGACATGATGATGTGACAGGAAAAGAGATTACCAGTAAGTTGATTGCGCAGGTGAAGAAGCGAAGTAACATTCAAGTGTTGGAATATACCACGATGATTGACTTGTTGTCTGATGAGTCCTGTAAAGGGATTGTAATTGAAACCTCCACAGGAGAAACAAAGAATGTATATAGCAACGCCGTTGTTCTTGCAACAGGAGGAATTGGAGGTTTGTTTCAGAACTCTACGAATTTCCCACATATTACAGGAGATAGTTTTGCCATTGCGTTACGTCACCAGGTAGAGTTGCAGGATATTCATTACATACAGATTCACCCTACCGCATTATACTCCAAGAAGAAAGGAAGACGATTCTTAATTTCGGAATCTCTTCGTGGAGAAGGTGGTGTGTTGAAAAATCATAAGGGGGAGCGGTTTGTTGACGAGCTATTGCCTCGTGATGTGGTTACAGCGGCGATTAAAGAAGAGATGGAAAAGGAAGGGACGGATCATGTATTTCTTGATATTTCCCACTTGGAAGCGGAGAAGACAATAAAGCGCTTCCCTAATATATACCAGAGATGTTTGGAAGAAGGATATGATTTCACGAAAGAAGCGATACCAGTTGCACCAGCGCAACATTACCTGATGGGTGGAATCAAAGTAGATACGAAGGGAGCAACAACTTTGCCACACTTATATGCAGTTGGAGAAACAGCTTGCAATGGAGTGCATGGTGCCAACCGTCTTGCAAGTAATTCACTCTTAGAGAGTCTTGTATTTGCCAGTAGAGCGGCGGAACAGATTGTGAAAGAAGATGTTTTGCAACATCAGGAGGATATGCAGCAACAAATTGCAGTTGCTAGTTCGGTTCTTGATGATGACTCCAAACGAGTGGAATTATTCCGGCAACTAATATGGAAAGAAATTAAACGAGAGGATGAAAAATTTTATGTTAGATGGTGTAACAATGCAAATTAATATTGACGATTATTTAAAAAATGCATTAAAAGAGGATATAACTAGTGAGGATGTTACAACGAATTCGGTTATGAAGCATTATCAAAAAGGAAGCGCGCAGTTAATCTGTAAAGAAGATGGTATACTATGTGGATTAGCCGTATTTGAAAGAGTATTTCAACTTTTAGACGGAGATGTGCGAATGGAAACCTCCTATACAGATGGAGATGAGATAAAAAAAGGAGAAATCATAGCAACCGTAGTTGGTGATATTCGTGCTTTGTTGTCAGGAGAGAGAACGGCTCTTAATTATCTCCAAAGAATGAGTGGAATTGCAACTTACACGCATGAATATGCGAAAGAGTTGGAAGGTTCCCACACAACCTTACTGGATACAAGAAAAACAACACCTAATATGCGTCCTTTTGAAAAATATGCTGTTCGTATTGGAGGCGGTTCGAATCATCGTTATAATTTGTCCGATGGAATTCTATTAAAGGATAATCATATTGGTGCAGCAGGAAGTGTAACAAAAGCCATTGCCATGGCGAAAGAATATGCACCATTTGTACGAAAGATAGAAGTGGAAGTGGAGAACCTAGCCATGGTAGAAGAAGCTCTTGCAGCAGGAGCGGATATTATCATGCTAGATAATATGGATCATGATACAATGAAAAAAGCAGTTGCGATGATTGGAAAGCAGGCACAAACAGAATGCTCTGGTAATGTTACGAAAGAGCGGTTACGTGAAATTGCAGAGATTGGTGTTGATTTCGTGTCATCTGGCGCTTTGACACATTCTGCTCCAATCATTGACTTGTCTCTGAAAAACTTGACGGTTCTTTCTTAGTGGTCGATCTTCAAATGGGCGTGCAATTCTTTAATCATTAAACCTATAGGAATGGTTGTTAAAAAGCTTCCTAACTGGTGTTAGATCTTACAAAACACCAGTTGGGAAGCTTTCTTTTGTTTTTTACTGTTTTGATTTTGCAATTAATAGATGGGCGAACTGTTCCAGTTCACGATGTTTTTTTCGTACCAATTCATTTCCAATATCAAGTAAACGATCAATGGCTCCTGGTGAGGTGTCGTCCATCGCAGGTACATTTTCTTTCACCTGAGCAACAATTCGTAGGTATTGGTTTGGTATTCCAAGTATGGAATATAGCTTTTTCAGTTGATAATCAACCGTTTGTTCACTCGCATCCATCAATACATCAAGTAAAGGAAATGCCCAACGGAGTGCGCCCCAATGTCGTACCTGTGAATAGTTGTAGGTTTTGGAGGAACTTACGTTGCCCACAGAGAATAGGAGGGTATCCTTCAACTCCCTTGTCTTTTCTAGCTTAAGGGATTCAATCAATGCACAAAGGGCAGGATTGTTGGAAAATACACCACCATCTACCAAACAATCTGCACAGGCACCGTAGGACTCTGTACAGGTTGGAGGAAAGAATGTTGGCGCGGCAGTTGAGGCTAAAACAGCGGAAGCCAGATAGAAGTTGCGATCTTCCTCTTTCTTGCTGGATAGGGAATTAAAGAATACGGAGTTCCTCGTTGTCATATCATAGGAAGTCAATAAGCAGGGTTTTAGCAAATCAGCCGTTTTGACCTCTCCAAAATAGGACTGTAACGCAGCGGAAAATGCTGTGTTTTTGTATTTCGGTCCAAGTAATCCACCTAAACTAGTAATCTTATGAAGAAAATTGGTTTGGAACATGGATTTTCCTTTGGTAAGATAGAGATTTAATGCATCTTTTGCAGTATATTTTGGTCGATTGCAATCATTGGGACAAAGAAGAAGAGCTGCCAAGATGGACCCAGTACTCGTACCAGCAATTAAATCAAAATAATCCACCAAATAAACAGTATCTTTTCCTGTATATCGTTTTAACAACTCCTCTAGTTCAATTAACACGAGTGCAGATACGATCCCTTTCATTCCTCCACCATCAATTGATAAAATTGTTGTACGCATATGGAACCATCCTATTTTTTTATCAATATATGAGTGGAATTGAAAAATTATTCGGACAGATTTGCTTTTTGTCCACGTTTACGCATTCGAACTTTCCTTGCACTATATGTTTTGGATTCATACGTAAACCGATCCAGATTGCTGTCTTGTGCAGTTGCATATATTACATGATCGCCCGAATCTAGAGCAATGGCTTTGACACCACGACTTGTTTTCTTTAATTCAGAGACTTCCTCAAGTGGGAATCCGAGGGAGGCTCCCTTTTCTGTCAAAAGAATAACTTTCATGTTTTGTGATAGGATATCGTGTGCTGTTAACACGGTGATTGAGACAAGTAGATCATCTGCTTCTAGTTTGGTTGATGAGATCATAAGGCGATTTGTCTCAAATTCAGCACCAGATACCTGTTTAATAAAGCCATTTTTTGTTGTGAATAGTAATTGTGATTCGAATAATTCTTCAAACGAAGTATAAAGTAAGATGGTTTCTTTGTTGACTTTACATAAGTTGTGGATTAGGACACCTTTATCTTTGGTCTTTCCTTTTGGAATCGCAGCAGCTTTTACTTGATACATGTTACCTTCTGCTGTAAATAGACATAGGCGGTCTGTATTTTTCATCGAAACGATATGGGTATATTCTTTTAAGGTGTCTTGGGAGGCTCGGGAATAACTCGCCGAGTCAAGGGATTTGGTATAGCCAAACTTATCAATTAGAACATAGATATCTTCTTCTTTTACTTCTTCCACATAACCGATATTTTCGGAGTTCTCCAGTGTTGTACGTCTAGGTGTTGCAAATGCTTTTTTGTACGACTTTAATCGAGACTTAATGATCGCATACAACGCTGCTTTATCAGAAAGGACATGCTTATATTCTTCTATGTTAGCAAGAAGCGTATCATTTTCTTCATGTAATTTTAGAATCTCTAAACCAATTAATTTGCTCAGTGGCATAGCGAGTATTGCATCAGCCTGGCGTTCTGTGAAGGATAACTTAGAGGCTTGCTTTTCACTTGCTTTGGTTTTGAATGTAATATCGGTAATATCACCAGTAATCAAACAACCTTTGGCTTGCTTTACGGAAGAACTACCACGTAAAATCTCGATGATCAGATCAATGACATCGGTAGCTTTCATTAAACCTTCCACAATTTCCAGACGGTTTTGTGCTTTATCTAATAGATGTTGGTATTCCTTTGTGTATAACTCTTCTTGAAAGATGACAAACTCGTGGATTAATGCAGGCAAATTAAATACGATTGGTTGTTGTTCCTTTACAGCTAGAAGATTTACACCATATGTGTCTTCAAGCGCTGATTTTTTGTATAATCCATTTAAAAGGTTTTGAATATCTCTGTCTTTTTTGACCTCGATTACAATTCGGATACCTTCCTTTGAGGATTCATCCCGTACATCAAAAATCTCATCAAAGACTTTTTCTTTCATAAGAGTAGCCAGATTTTCAACCAATTTAGTTTTGTTTCCGGCAACGGTATAAGGAATTTCTGTTATAACGATATTCTTACGACCATTGTCTCCAGCTTCAATTTCCGTCTTTGCACGAACTTTTATTTTACCTTCCCCAGTTGTATAGATCTTATCCATTTCACTTTGATTTACGATGGTACCACCTGTTGGAAAATCTGGAGCAGGTATGTATTTCATAAGTTTCTCTGTAGTGATGTTAGGGTTGTCCATATAGGCTATAACGCCATCGATGACTTCTCCTGTGTTATGAGGAGGAATATTGGTAGCCATACCAACTGCAATACCAGTGGTACCGTTGATTAGAAGATTTGGCAACATTGCTGGAAGAACGCTTGGTTCCTGTTCACTATTATCAAAGTTTGGAATGAAAGGAACTAATCCTTTATCCAGATTACTTAATAAAGTCATGGCACCACTTGATAGACGTGCTTCCGTATAACGCATGGCTGCGGCACCATCTCCATCAATCGAACCAAAGTTACCATGTCCGTCTACGAGAGGCATGGAAAGAGAATAATTTTCTGACATATGAACTAAGGCATCGTAGATGGAACTATCCCCGTGAGGGTGGTATTTACCCATGGTATCACCGACGATACGAGCGCTTTTTCTATGAGGTTTATCTGGGGATAATCCCAGTTCATTCATGGCATATAAGATACGACGTTGTACAGGCTTTAGACCGTCACGTACGTCTGGTAATGCACGAGCGATGATAACGCTCATGGCATAATCGCGGTAGGAATTCTTCATTTCTTCCGCAAAATCTAATTGTATGATTGATTCCGATTTATTTGACATTCTTTATCCCTTTCTATTAAGCATCGATCTTTGCGTACTTGGCTTCTTCCATAATGAAGGCGCGCCGAGGCGGTACATTATTACTCATGAGTGTACTGGTAATTTCGTCAGCTTCAACGGTATCCGAAATATCCACTCGTGCGAGGATTCTTGTTTCTGGATTAAGTGTAGTTTCCCAAAGCTGTTCTGCATCCATTTCACCAAGACCTTTATAACGTTGTAGGTTCAGGATCTTAATATCAGGTTGTTTCCTGAATTTCTCTAATTCAAAATCATTAAATATATATTGGGACTGTTTCTTTTTCTTGGTTTTGAGAGCCGTATTTTCATACTCTACTTTATATAGAGGTGGAAGCCCACGATATACTTTTCCTTCCATGATCAATTCTGGCATGAACCGATAGAAGAAGGTGAGAAGCAGTGTACTGATATGGGCACCATCCACGTCGGCATCGGTTAAGATGATAATCTTGTCATAGCGTAATTTGCTGATATCAAAATCATCTCCAATTCCGCAACCAAAGGAGGCAATCATGGATTTGATCTCATTATTTACCAGAATCTTCTCTAAAGCTGCTTTTTCTACATTAAGAATCTTACCACGTAAAGGTAAGACTGCCTGGGTACGACGATTTCTTGCTGTTTTAACAGTACCACCGGCGGAATCCCCTTCCACGATATAGACTTCACATTCTTCTGGCTTTTTAGAAGAACAGGAAGCTAATTTGCTTCGGGTGTCTACATCTAATAATTGTTTTAAGACAGCATTTCTCGCTTTATCACCAGCACGTCTTGCCTGGTATGATTTAAGGGAGTTCTCTAAAATCGCACGAAGGACTTCAACATTTTTATCAAAATACCGTTGTACTTCGGAGGTAAATACATCTTCTACAGCACTTTTGGCATCCGTATTTCCTAATTTGGTCTTAGTCTGTCCTTCAAATTGTGGGTCCGGATGCTTGATGGATATAATTGCTACAAGTCCGTTACGAATGTCTTTTCCATCGAAATTATCATCTTTATCCTTTAAAATACCCAGTTCACGGGCATATTGATTCATAATACGAGTCAGTCCGGTTTTAAAACCAGTAACTAAAGTTCCACCGTCTACTACATTAATTCGGTTACAGTAGGCATTGATCTGTTCGGTATAACTGGTCGTATATTGAAAAGCAAGTTCCACTTCAATGTCACCACTGGTTCCTTCCGCATAGATGACTTCCTCATGAATTGGTGTAAGTTCACGGTTTAGATATTTTACGAAACTTTGAATACCGTATTCTTCGTGATAGATTTTTTCCGTTCCGTCTATTTCATTACGGAATATAATTTTCAGATTTTTATTCAAAAATGCAATCTCTGTTAATTTCTTTTTAATCGTTTCTGCTTTGAACTCTACGGTCTCAAAGATGGTTGGATCAGGATAGAAGGTAACACTGGTTCCCGTATCGGATTTGTTACATTTGCCGACGACAGGGATGTTACCATTTACTAATTCTGTTATAGGATGACCACCATTGGCATATTCATCACGGTAAATCTGACCGCCACTGCGTACTTCAATGATCATACGGCTTGATAGGGCATTTACAACGGAAGCACCTACACCATGTAGACCACCAGAAACTTTGTAGGCAGACGAACCGAATTTACCACCAGCATGCAAGATTGTATAAACTACACGGACTGTAGGGATTTTCTTCGTAGGGTGAATGTCAACAGGGACACCACGTCCATAGTCACGGATGGTAATTCCACCGTCCTTTTGTAAAGTGATATCAATTTGTGAACAGAATCCTGCTAGATGCTCATCAATTCCATTATCGATGATTTCCCAGATTAGGTGATGTAGTCCTCGTGTTCCAGTACTACCGATATACATACCAGGTCTTTTACGAACAGCTTCAAGACCTTCGAGTATAACAATCTGGCTACCATTATATTGTTCCATAAGTATATAGCTCCTTTCGAAGTAACAAAAACCAGACTATGGTTTTGCATTTGTTCTTTGTTTTGCATTTTGCGGCTTATTTTGTTCTATTCTTACGGTTTTTATGTACAGAAGTAGAAACATTTATGCACAGAAAAAGATAGATACCCTAATAAATAGTTGTAATTTACAACAAGATTATCTTAGTGGTATCCAATCGTATCGATTATAACATAAATAATAAAAATTCGCTATGGGTAAAGAGAGACGCTGCCGTAGGAAGCATTGTGTCTCATTCCTTTTGCATAGTAAATTCAATTTTACACCTGAAAAAAACTGTGTGATCTAATATCTAACAGAGATACGTTACACATGGTTTCTGCTCGTATTGGTACATACGTTTGTGACAGAAAACATTGTCACAAACGAAGTGCCGACGGCATCAAACAGTCTCTTTATAGATATTAGACTCCACAGTTTTTTTATGAAGAGTACTAATAAACTTTTTATTGATTAGAAGTTGCTGTATTACAAGGTAAACCCTTCCAGTAACATTTTTAAGGTTTCTGACTGAGATAAGAATTCCTGGCTTGCAGCGGAACTTTCTTCAGAAGCAGCCGAATTGGATTCTACGATTACAGAAATCTGTTGGATTGATGCTAGTACTTGATTTAACTGTTCGGCTTGGTTTGTACATGCATCGGTTATGCTGTCCACAAGATCTGAAGTTTTTGAGGAGCTTGTAACAATATCGTTCAATAGACTAGCGGTATCGTCTGCAAGTGTGGAACCATTTTTAATAGCATCGAGGGATTGGTTAATTAATTCCGTGGTATTGCCAGCGGCTTTTGCACAATCATTTGCTAGTTTACCAATCTGGTCAGCAACAACCGCAAAGCCTTTTCCTTGTTCACCTGCTCTGGCAGCTTCAATGGAAGCATTGAGAGAAAGGAGATTGGTCTGACTTGCAATATCGTTGATCACTTCAATGATCTGGGAAATCTGGTTAGACTGGTCTGTGATTTGGCTCATGGCTTGTAGTAAGGCTTCCATATGGGAGTTACCCTTTTGAACAATTTCAAGGGATTCCCCGGAGATCTTACTTACGTCTTGTGCTTTTGTTGCATTGTTTTGTACCACAGTAGTAATATCATTAACTTGGTTAACAAGTGTTGTAATGGAGTTATTTTGCTCCTGTGCACCTTCTGCAATGGACTGAGAACTATTAGAAATCTGTTCTGCTCCAGCAGCAACCTGATTTGCAGAATCTTTAATATTAACTAATAACGTGTTGAGGTAATGGATGATTTCCATTAGGGAGTTCTTAATTGGAGCAAAATCTCCTATATAGTCAATATCAACTGAAACGGTCATATCTCGATTTTCTAATTGTCCTAAAACAGTAGTAATGTTGTTAATATAAGAAGTAAGAGAAGAAATCGTCTTTGTTGTAGCAAGGGATAGGTCATTTATTTCACTGATATCGGAGTTATGTACTGAAACTTGTAAATTACCCTGTGCCAACTCATTCATTGCTTCTTTTATGTCAGTAACAGGCGTAACAATACGCTTTGAAGTTCGTTTAGCGTATTTGATGGATAATAGGTAGCTGCCGATGGCCATGATGATTAAAGCGGTGATGGATATGATGGAAACGAACAAATACTGATTAATCTGGCTCTCTGCATACTGGTTACAATCCTTTGCAATTTGGTCTAGAATTGTATTAATTTCATTAATAAGTGGAAGATAATTTTGTACCAATACATCATTGGCATTGGTCATACGGTGTTTGGTAACATAATCATCAATTTCCGCACGATATGGTTCAGACTCAATAAATTTACTTTCTAAATCAGAAAGAATACTGGAATCGGTTATATTTTCTCGTTTGACGATACGGAAGAGTTGTTGCAATTCTTCGTTTAGTTGTGCGACAATTGCATTCATATCTTCTTCTGCACCCTTCATACGAGATCCAGTCATCTGTACAATCTTGTGATACATAGTACTTTCAATCTGTTTCATTAAGTATTGTGTCTGAGAGGTATGCTTTTCCAAGGAGTAAGGACCAGTTTTAAAATCAATAATGGCGCTTGTTAAGATGATTGTGGTAAGTATGGATAAGATGCTGATTACGCAGGCAATGTTTCTGGTTAAGCCAAACGATTTGTTAATAACCTTGGCTAGTGGAAGAATTGTTGCTTTTTTGGGTTTGTTGGGGGATTTTTCTTTCTTCATAGTTATTCTCCTTATTCATTATGTATTTAGGTTTCAATGTCTAATTCCGATCTATAGGGAGCTTTTTCATGTGTTTGTATGTCTAATTCCGATCCATACAAATGTATTCTGTGTTGCTTATCTGTATCTAATTATGTTGAAACACAGGATAATGGATCGGTTTATAGATATGGAATTAAGTAAATAAGTAATTTAATAGGTAAAAATTATGTGATTTTATTATATAATGTGGGAGATGAACATTCTATAGATATTTTATACAATTATTAATTTATATTCATAGATATATTGTATATTTAATAGAAAATACATTTAAAGAGATATAATTAAAACTAATAACAAGAAAAATAGTGTTTTAAATATGCAAAACTTGAGTAATAAAGGATAAATATAAAAATAAGTTTTTCATGCAAATAACTGAAAAAAGTAAAGTGAATGTCGTAAATTAAAATAAAATGTAAGTTTTGGTTATAGTAATAGCGAATATAACTTACATGTTGATGCATAATAATTCGAATCTTCCTAATTAAGGGCAAGGAACGTACGTATTTCCTATTTGACATTGATAAAAAAAAGACATATAATAATGATAATAATTATCGTTATGGTAAATATAGGAGAGGTAAGTGTGAAAGAAAGTCTTTCACATGGCTTTTTTGTGCATACAAAAATGCCAAACTTATGAAAGGGCATGGTGATTACAATGGAAATTGTTAAATTGAGAGAGGATATCTATTATGTAGGTGCAGTGGATTGGAATGTAAGATCTTTTCACGGTTATACAACAAATCGTGGAGCAACTTACAATGCTTATTTGATCATGGATGAGAAGATTACGTTGATCGATACAGTGAAAGCACCATTTGGGCAAGAACTATTAGAGCGGATTGCAGAAATTGTTGATCCTGCTA
Organism: Anaerosporobacter faecicola; assembly: GCF_012070565.1. GTDB lineage: Bacteria > Bacillota > Clostridia > Lachnospirales > Lachnospiraceae > Anaerosporobacter > Anaerosporobacter faecicola. The sequence goes on along the minus strand of NZ_JAAQRO010000008.1, from coordinate 251,361 downwards.
AGATTGATTATCTTGTATCAAATCATGTTGAAATGGATCATTCGGGTGCAATTCCAGCAGTAATGGAAGTTGCTAAGAATGCCACAATCATCACCTCAGAACCTAGTGGTTTAAAAGGATTACAAGCGCATTACGGTAGCCAATATAAGTATCAGACAGTGAAGGCGGGGGACGTTTTATCATTGGGCAAGAGAAGTTTAACATTTGTTGCAACACCAATGTTACATTGGCCAGATAACATGGTTACGTATTGTAAAGAAGAGAAGATACTATTTTCTAATGATGCTTTCGGACAACATTTTGCATCTTCCAAACATTTTGATGATGAAGTGGATTTGAACATCGTGATGCAGGAAGCGGAAAAATATTATGCGAATATCTTAATGCCTTATGGAAAGCAAGCCAATAAAGCAATTGAAATTGTAAGATCATTACCACTTGAGATGATTGCACCAAGCCATGGGGTCATCTTCCGAAGCCACATTGAAGATATTTTGGATCGATATAGCTACTTCTGTAATGGAGAAAATGAAGCGAAAGCATTAGTGGTTTATGATTCTATGTGGCATTCTACAGAGAAGATGGCATTCGCAATTTTAGAAGGATTCAAACGAGCAGGTATATCTTGCAGCTTGTATGATTTAAAGGAAAATCACATCTCAGATATTGCAACCCAGGTATTGAAGGCAGAGTACTTGGTTGTAGGCTCACCAACATTAAATAATAACATATTGCCTACTGTAGGGGCTTTCTTAACATACATGAAAGGTCTTTCTCCAAAAGGAAAGAAAGGATTCGCTTTTGGTTCATACGGATGGGGACCTCAAAGCATATCAAATATACAAAAGGAATTAGAAGCAATGGGAGTGGAATTGGTACAAGAACCAATGAAGATCAACTATATCCCTACCAAAGAACAATTACGAGAGATTGAAGATCGAATTGCTGGGGTACAATAAAGTAGAAATGTCATTGCATTCGTTCTTTTCAAACGATTAGAAAAGTTGAGAAACTATCGCAACAAGGTCAATAATAAGGAATGTCAATCATTATTTGGTTGACATTCTTTTTTACATGATGTATAGTGTTCCTATAAAGTAATACTAAGAGAAATGGAGTTGTCGTATGGAAGTAATCGAACAGCTTACAATGTATGGTTTGACAAGACAGGAAGCAACGCTTTATGTGACATTGCTTTCAGAAGGAGAACTGACAGGGTATGAAGCAGCAAAGAAAACCACCATATCAAGATCCAATACCTACAATGGACTTGCGGGATTAGTGGATAAGGGTGCTGCATATATTATTGAAGGATCTGTAACCAAATATACTCCAGTTAGCATTGAAGAATTCTGTAACAACAAATTAAGAAACCTAGAGGATTCTAAACAACGTTTAATGGAGCTACTTCCTATTAAAAAGGTGGAGAATTCCGGTTATATTACTATTCAAGGGGAAAAGAATGTAATGGATAAACTCCGGACCATGCTTGTGGAAGCACAGGAACGTGTGTATCTGTCTGTATCTGGAGAGTTATTGGAGAAGGTAAAGGATGAACTTTTACAGGTAATTGAACGCAATATTAAGCTTGTAATCATAACAGACCAAACCAATCTTAAAGAGCAGGCAATTGTATATATTACAAAGAAAAAGGATCACCGAATACGTTTGATCGTTGATTCGGGAAAAGTACTAACAGGAGAGATTACAACTCCTGGGGATACGACATGTTTGTATTCGATGAATGATAACCTGGTGTCGGTATTTAAAGAGATGCTTCAGAATGAAATCATTCTGTTACAACAGAATATACAACAAGAGATTTAATGCAAAGAAAAGGAGAGACTGAAATTATGACGAAGAAAACATTTGTTACCAACGAACAGTTACAAGAAATCGTAAAGGAATATCCAACACCTTTTCATTTATATGATGAGAAAGGCATTCGTGAAAATGCTAGAAAACTAAAAAAGGCATTTGCTTGGAACAAGGGATTTAAAGAATTCTTTGCAGTAAAAGCAACACCAAATCCATTCTTACTTAAAATTTTAAAGGAGGAAGGTTGTGGTACAGACTGTTCTTCTATGACGGAATTAATGTTATCCCAAGCTCTTGATTTTGGGGAAGGAGAGATTATGTTCTCCTCCAATGCTACTCCGGCAGAAGAATTTGTGAAAGCAAGAGAAGTAAACGCAATTATTAACTTAGATGACATTACACATATTGACTTCTTGGAAAAAGCAGCAGGAATTCCAGAAACCATTTGTTGTCGTTATAATCCAGGTGGAGTGTTTAAAATCAGCACAAGTATTATGGATAATCCAGGAGATGCAAAATACGGTTTTACAAAAGAGCAGATGTTTGAAGGATATAAACGATTAATGAAGTTAGGAGCAAAGAATTTTGGAATTCATTCCTTCTTGGCAAGTAATACCGTATCCAATGAATATTATCCAACACTTGCAAAAATCTTATTTGAATTAGCAGTAGAGTTGAAAAATGAAACAGGCGCGAATATTACCTTCATCAATTTATCAGGTGGCGTTGGCATTCCATACCGTCCAGATCAAGAGCCAAATGATATTATGGTAATTGGGGAAGGTGTACGGAAAGCATTCGAAGAGATTCTTGTTCCAGCTGGAATGGGCGATGTAGCAATCTATACAGAATTAGGACGTTTTATGTTAGGACCTTATGGTTGCTTAGTTACAACAGCAATCCATGAGAAACATACACATAAAGAATACATTGGTTTGGATGCATGTGCGGTTAATCTCATGCGCCCAGCAATGTATGGTGCATACCATCATATAACGGTAATGGGAAAAGAAGAACAACCATGTGATCACAAGTATGATGTAACAGGTTCTCTTTGTGAGAATAATGACAAATTCGCAATTGACCGTATGTTACCGAAAGTGGAGATTGGTGACCTTCTTGTCATTCATGATACAGGTGCGCATGGATTTGCCATGGGTTATAACTATAATGGAAAGTTAAAATCAGCAGAAGTATTGTTAAAAGAAGATGGAAGTACCCAGTTGATCCGTCGTGGGGAAAAACCACAAGATTACTTTGCAACATTTGATTTTTGTGACATATTAAAGGATATGAAGTACTAAAAGCGGATAGGTTTGATTGCATAAACGGTTACTTTCTCATGTTTATGATCATATCCGTGTTAAGAATATAACAAAAGAAACAGGCGCTGGCGATGTGATGCCGGCTGCCTGTTTCTTTGTGTATACAGGAAGGATCGGATAAACAGAATCCAAACATTCAGCAAGTTTTATATTAGATATACATGCTTCATACAATTGCAAAATAGTAACAGTTAGGCATATATATTAACTCAATGGGACAAAATTACTATAGACGAAAAGGCTGTAAAATAAAAAAAGTTTGTTTAAGGCTATAATGATAATTGAAAATAATCCGATAAATATGTTGTAGAGCAATACAAGGCTGAACCCAAACTTCGCTTTTAGCTAGATGTGGTTTTAGATGTACGAAGTTTGCGTTATGAAAAGTAGCGAAGCAAAATACAGATTTGCTTTGGAAACTAGGGAGTATATTGCAATATAGAATAAGGTGGTGAAATTATGAGAATAGATGCATACAGTAAAGTAAGCCAGATATACCAAACGAATAAGATTCGAGCTATGGAAGCTTCAAAGAAGACAGGAAAAGCAGATCAATTAGAGATCTCACAGACAGGAAAAGATTTTCAAACTGTAAAACAGGCAGTTGCAGGAACAGAAGAGGTTCGTATGGACCGTGTGGAAGAAATCAAGAACAGAATGGCATCAGGTACCTATGATGTTAGCATGAATGAAGTGGCAGATAAGTTACTAGACAATTATTTTAATACGATAGTATAAGTCTTACCATATTTGCTCTAATAATTAGAGCAAATGTGGTATAGGAGAAAAGAGAGGTTACCGTGGCTAGTTTAATAGAAGAATTGATCACAACTTTGCAAAAAGAAAATGAAATATATAAAGAGATGATTCCCATTGCGAAAGAAAAATCAACGATTGTAGCAAACAATGACCTCGTAGCATTACAAAAATTGACAGATCGAGAGCAAGTATATGTGGAACAGGTTATGGCTCTTGATAAGAAAAGAGAAGAAGTAATTACGAATATTGGTATTGTTCTTTGCAAGGATGCAGGAACACTGAAAATACAGGATATAATCAAATTGTTAGAGAAACAGCCAAAGGAACAGGAGATGCTCTCTGACATTCATAAAAATCTAAAGAAAACAATCGATGAACTAATGGAATTTAATAATCACAACAAATCGTTAATCGAACAATCCCTTGAAATAATAGAGTTTAATATGAACTTTATTCAAAGTACACGGATGTCACCAGGGAATAACTATACAAAATCAGCTGCTCAAGCAAGTAGCATACTACCTGAAGCAGGAATGTTTGATGCAAAACAATAGATAAGGATGGTGATAAATCGTGGGTAATATTATGACCGGTTTATGGACAGCAGTTTCAGGACTTACCGTAAACCAGAATGCTTTGAATACAACAGCGCATAACTTGGCGAATATTGACACTAATGGTGCAACAAGACAACAAGTAATCATTCAGGATTTCCATTATAATTCCATTGGACAGTCTGCATATAGTACAATGCAAACAGGACTTGGTGCAGCAACACAAGTTGTTCGTCAAGTAAGAGATGAATTTTATGATAAACAATATCGAACAGAAAGTGGAAGACTTGGATTCTACGATGCGCAGCAAGATACAATTTTAGAGATCGAAGATGTAATGGGTGAATTGGAGAATTCCCCATTCCAATTAGCGATTGATGCTTTATGGACCAGTACACAGGAACTTGTAAAATCTCCTGATGACAAATCCGTACGTACAGTATTTGCAAAAAATGCTCAGTCGTTTATTCAAAGAGCAGAAAGCATTTACAAACAGTTAGAAGCATATCAAGTGAATATGAACACAAAGATCATCAAACAAGTTGATCAAGTGAATGAATATGCGAGAAAGATTGCAGATCTGAATACACAGATTACAAAGGTTGAAGCAGGTGGCGTGGAACGTGCCAATGACTTACGAGATCAGAGAAATGTATATGCAGACAAATTAAGTTCCTTAATTGATATTAAAGCGGTAGAACAGTATGATGGTTCTCTTAGCATCATGGCAGAGAATACACAGTTAGTAGCAGGAGGAACAGCGTATTCCATGTCTACAACACGTGTGGAAGATGGAACGGATATGGTAAAAGCTGTATGGGATCATACAGGAACCGATGTCTTTAGCATGGACCGCGTACCAAATTATGAAACGAATACAAACATCGGATCGTTAAAAGGATTAATTTGGGCAAGAGGTAATGACGCAGCAAATTATACCGATATTCCTGTAAGAGAGGATTTTGCAACGGATGCTGATTATAATGATGCAGTAGATGTTTATAACTTAAGAGTTGAATCTTCTACGGTTCGTACCATTCAGGCACAGTTTGATAATCTGATTCATGGAATAACAACAACCATTAATAATATCTTAAGTCCAGTTACCAGTGACATTGCAAGTCAGTTGCCAACAACTTCAAGTAGTACAGCAACATTAACCATTAATGGAGTGGCTCAAACCATTGATCTTTCTACGAATAAAGATGTTAAGATTATGTGTCTAGATGCCCCAGTTGGTATGAATGATGATAAGACACAGGGTACAGAATTATTCGCAAGAAAAAGTACAGACCGCTATACCGATGCAACATTAACTTACTTAGATGAGACGGGTGCACCACAGACGATTAATGTAAAAGTATATAATGAAGAAAATCCAGCGGATAAGTATTCTTTATATACCCTTGGAGAAATTGAAGTTAATGAAGACATCTTAGCCGATTATTCTTTACTACCACTTAGTGAGGAGAACAGTACAGGGGATTATGCTTACAATAATGTAGCGAAGAAATTATCAGAAGCTTGGAATAAGGAATTTTCTCCATTATCACCTAACGCAGAAAAATCTGATACATTTTATGATTACTATACATCAATGTGGGGAGGAATCTCTACAAAAGGAGAACAATATATTGCCAGTACCAAGAACCAAACGACGATGGTTGATAATATTGCAACAGCAAGACAGAATGTAATGGGTATTTCTTCTGATGAAGAATTGGCAAACATGATCAAATACCAACATGCATATAGTGCAGCAGCAAGATACTTCAATGTAGTAGATTCTATGTTAGAGCATCTTGTGACAAGGCTATAGTAAGGAGGACGTATGGCTTCGACATTTTTTGGACTAAATATTGGACTGTCTGGTTTATACGCATATCAGGCATCGATTAATACAACAGCACATAATATATCAAATGCAGAAACGGAAGGGTATACAAGACAATCCCTTATAACACAGGCAAGTGATCCACTACGTGTGTACAGCTCGTATGGTATGGTAGGAACAGGTGTTGACATTGTTGATATCATTCAACAAAGAGATGCTTACTATGATACCAAATACCGGAATGCATCTAGCTTATATGGTGAATATGCAACAAAGAATGACTACATGGGACAAATCCAAAATTATTTTAATGAGACCAATGATTCTGGTTTTACAGACTGCTATAACAATTTGTTTACATCATTAAAGACCTTATATGATGATCCAACGGATAATGATAAGAGGGTGTCTGTAAGCAATAATGCACAAGCATTTACAGAATTCTTGAATAACATGTATAACAGCATGAAAATCATTCAAAATGATGCAAACTTTCAAATAAAAAATCAAATCGATCGAATCAATTCTTATAGTACACAGATTGCTAATCTGACACAGCAGATCAACACATTAGAAGTAACGGGTGTTCGTGCTAATGATCTAAGAGATGCGAGAGAAGTAATTGTAGATAAATTATCGGAACTTGTTAATGTAACAACAGAAGAAAGAATTGTTAAGAGTGATCCAACGGATGATAATGAACCAGGACAAGTTTTATATGAAGTTCGAATCAATGGACAAATGTTGGTTGATTCAGAAGTACCAAGACAACTAGAAGTACGGCCTAGAACAGAAAAGATAAATGATTCTGATGTGGATGGCTTATACGATGTGTATTGGGCAAATGGATCAGAGTTTTCTTTAAATAATGCAAATCTAAAAGGTTCCTTAGCTGCATTATTCCAAGTGCGTGACGGAAACAACAGAGAAAACTTCACTGGTGTTGCCGATGGAGATGCAGGATCTACCTCATTAACAGTAACCTTGCCAAGCTGTGACGATATTACAAAACTTACGTTACCTTCAACAGGGAATATTACAATTGCAGGTAAGGATTATGCGTATAAGAACTTTACAATAACAAAAGATGCAAGTGGAGCCTATACGTATACCTTTGAAATGAAAGAAGCTTTAGCTGCAGATGTAGATGCAGCAAGAATGTCAGTTGGTCAAAGTGTTGATTACAAAGGTGTTCCATATTATCTTGCAAAGTTAAATGAATTTTCTAGACAGTTTGCGTCTGTATTTAATAAAATCCACAATACTGGTGAAGATTTAAACGGAGATGCTGGAGCGGATCTCTTTAATTGTAAAGTTGCTGGAGAAGAAGCGAACTTTGATGAAAGCGCAACGACATTCTCTTCTGGTTTCGCAACAGATGCAACAGGCAGTCCAATTCTAACAGGTGGATATGTGAATGTTTCTTACTATTTGATGAATGCAGGTAATATCAAAGTAGCAGATAAGATTGTTAATGATCCAAGTACATTTGCTGCAGCAGAAGATATTTCACAAGGTGTTGAAAACAAAGCAGTATTAAAAGAGTTATTGAACATAGAATCGGATAAGACTTTATTCAAAGCTGGAACGCCTGCTCATTTTTATAACTCCATTGTTGGTGAAGTTAGTGTTGATGCATCGAAGTATGAAAGCTTTGAAAAAAGCCAGACCAGTATAAGAAAATCAATTAAGAATCAACGATTATCAGTAGCTGGTGTTGATACAGACGAAGAAGCAATGAATCTTGTAAAATACCAGAACGCGTATAATTTATCTGCAAAAGTAATTCAAACAATGAATGAAATCTATGATAAATTAGTAAATGGACTTGGTGTATAGATACTCTAAAGTACGGAGGTGATACCAAATGAGAATAACAAATCAGATGCTTACCAATAATATGATGAGTAGCATTAATAACAATAAATTAAATGTCAATAAATTAAATGAACAGTATGCAACAGGAAAAAAAATCCAAAGACCTTCTGATGATCCAATTGTTGCAGTTCGTGCCTTGAAATTACGTACGAATTTGGTTCAGGTGAATCAGTATCTTGGAAAGAATATTCCTGATGCATTAAGTTGGATGGAAGTAACAGAAAGTGCTTTGGATAATGTAGATCAGTTGTTGAAAGATATGAATACAAATTGTGTAGATGGTTCTAATGATGACTTAACAGCGGATAATCGAAAAGCAATCATTGAGAGTTTGGTACAGAGTAAAACACAACTATACAGTGAAGGAAATGCAAATTATACCGGACGTTATGTATTCACCGGATTTAAAACAGATACGAAATTAACATTTGATGCGGATGATCTTAAGAATATGTCCTATACCGGTATAAAAGAGAATTTTGACAGTTCTGCTTTACAGACTATCTCAAAATCTTCCTCTGGAGTTGCTGGATTAGTTGCAGGAAAAACAGCAGAGGATTATGCGTCTGCTGCTAATCAAGTAACGATTAGTTCGGTAAACCGTTTCAAATTGGCCTATGGTGATGTTGATAAAGTTACAAGTATCAAATACAATCCAACAGGAACTGCACTATCCGTAGGAAATGTTAGTTCTACAGATCCAAATTGCTATGATGTTGCAGCATATAATGCGGCTAACGGTACAACGTATGATTGCTTAGCAATTAAGGATTCAGGAGAAGTAATCCTATCCGATACAGCTTTTGAAACACTTCGTAATGCAGAAAGCTTTAGTGTAGAATACGACAAAACAAATTTTAAGGTTGATGATCTACGACCAGAGATGTACTTTGATTGTACAAAGAATGAATTAACAGATGCTGGTGCTATCATTGCTGGGAAGAGTGTAAGCTATACGAAGGAAGATCAAAAGATCGAGTATGAGATTAATTTTGGACAGACAATTTCGATCAATACCCAGGCAAGTGATGTATTCACCCACAACATTGGTCGAGATATTGATGAATTACAGGCTATGGTATCCGAAATTGAAGATTTGGAAAAACGAATTGCAGACGTTGAGAAGATGAAAGGAAATGGCGGAACCGATTATCCAGATGATGCAATTGCAGCTGCTCTTGAGGTTATGAATAATGAACTGAAAGCAAAAAACAGTGCATTACGACAAGGATTTGAACGCCTTAATAAAACTACCTCAACACAACAAAAGAAAGTGAATATTGAAAACTCTGATATGGGAAGCCGTTATGCTCGTGTGGAATTAACGGAAGAACGTTTATCCAATCAGCAAGTAGATTTCAAAGATCTGCTGTCATCTAATGAAGATGCGGATATGTCAGAGACTTATATCAATCTATCAATGGCGCAGCTCGTATACAATTGTTCTTTACAAGCCGCTTCGAAAGCAGTGACCAATACATTATTGGATTTCTTATAAGATACAGAGAACTTCACGGTCGCTTTACTGGAGTATGTATTCCGGCAAGTGTACGGTGAAGTTTTTGATTTATGACCTTTGATCCTCGTATTATTGAAGTGTTGAAAACATGTTATATAGAGAGGAGACATGTAACATAGAGATTCTAGTATGTAGCATGGACGGTAATTCTTGTAGCGTAAACAAATTAGATATTAAAAGCGTTAATTGTACGGTAAATATACACAGGAAAGGAGCATGCATATGCTTATAAAGACAAGATGTTTCGGAGAAATCAATCTTGATGATGATAAGATCATTACATTTCAAAATGGATTAATGGGTTTTGAAAATTATAAAAATTACACAATTCTATACAATATTGAAGATACAAAATCGAAGATTTCTTGGTTACAATCGACAGAAGAACCAGAATTAGCGATACCAATCATATCTCCTGCTGTTGTAAAGGAAGATTACAATCCAACGGTAGAAGATGAGGTTTTAAAACCATTAGGAGAACTGACAGATGAAAATCTGGTTGTATTTCTTGTAGTAACGGTTCCTTCGGATTTGGAGAAAACAACCGTAAATCTAAAAGCACCAATCATCATTAATGCAGATACCAAAAAAGGCTGCCAGATCATTGCAGAGAACTCTGATTATGTGGTGAAATACAATATATATGAGATCATGCAACAAAGAAAAAAGAACAAGGGGGTTGAATAGATGTTAGCCCTATCGCGTAAAATTGGAGAAACAATCGTTATCAATAATGATATTGAAGTAACAATATTAGAAATCAAAGGAGATCAAGTTAAAGTTGGTATTGCAGCACCGAAAAGTGTACCAATATATCGAAAAGAACTCTATCTTCAAATTCAGGAATCCAATAAAGAAGCGGCGAATAGTTTGCCAACAAATGCAGATTTATCAGGATTATTTGACTAATAATGAAAGCCAATTTCTAAATCGGTTCGAAAAAGGTTAACATTTTTCGGGTATTTGCCGATAGAGATAATAGATAGAAATTACGTATTGCTTAAGTATGAGGCAGTAGCAAGACTGCGACTAAGCAATACAACATAATATACAGTACTTTAAAAGTGATATTCTTAGCAAGAGTACGAAAAGAAAAAAGCTAAGTGCTTAAAGGTATAGGCAACAAGCGAGAGTCAAGAAAGTAGAAGTACTTAAAGCTAAAGTACAACAAGCAAGAGTAAAAAAAGTTCAAGTACTTAAACGTAAAGTGTAATAGGCGAGTGTCAATAAAGTAAAAGTACTTAAACGTAAAGTACAGATAAGCAAATGCATTATTAAGTTATAACAGTATAAAAATTCTAAGTGAAAAGTAACATATTAACAAATAAGAACTTCTCATTAATAAGGGAAAATATTTTATCATGCACACGGAGGTGTATATCATGGCGATTAACGGAGTAAAGCCAGGTACAGGGAGTGTTCAAGATGTAGTAAACATGCCAGTACCGGAAATGCAAACAGATGAGGTTACAGTGGAGAAGGTTTCCACACAAATGGCAGATGCACAATCAAGTCCACAAAATACAACACTTGATGACTCGCAAGTAACGGAAGAACAACTAGATAAAAAATTAAAAGATGCCTTAAGCATGGCAAACAACAAAATAAAGCAATCTCAACCACAGACTAGATGCGAGTTTACATATCATGAGGATATGAATCGTGTATCGATCAAATTAATAGACAAAGAGACAGATAAGGTAGTAAAAGAAATTCCGCCAGAAAAAACAATCAAGATGATCGAAAAACTATGGGAAATCGCAGGTTTATTAGTGGATGAGAAACTATAGGAGGTAAGAGTTATGGGTATTAGAATGACAGGCTTAATTTCGAATATGGACACAGAATCTGTAGTAGAAGCCTTAATGGAAGCTCATCGTACGAAATTAACCAAAATTGAGAATAAGAAAACGAAGTTGGAATGGACACAGGAAAAGTGGAAAGACCTGAATACGAAGTTATATAAGTTGTACCAGGAACAGACTTCGAAATTGCATTTGACTTCTGGTTATTCTACAAGAAAGGCAACCTCTGCAGACGAATCAGTAGTGAAAGTTACTGCTAGTAAGGAGGCTACTCAAGGAACACATAATATAATTGTAAAGCAGTTAGCAAGTTCACAGTATATGACTGGTGAAAAACTTACTGGCAATATAAAAGGATCTACAAAACTTAGTTCACTAGATTCTAATTTAGTGGGTACAAAAATTGATATTGTATCAGCAACGGGGTCTAAAAGTATTGATATTACAGATTCAACTACAATAAATGATTTTACAAATGCATGTAAAAAGGCAGGACTTAATGCTAGCTTTGATGAAAAGCAAGGTAGATTTTTTATTAGCTCAAAAGAAAGTGGTGCTGATCAATCTTTTTCAATTACTACTAATTCATATGGAGTGGGTAGCCCAACATTAGCGGCAAAAAATGAAATCGTTGCATTAGGTGGCACCTCAGTTTATGATGCTCTTAATAATATTGAAGCAAAAAAATCATTAATTACGGATCCACAAAGTTTTATTGATGGTGTTTTAGATGGAACCATTACCAGTACTACAATTAGTGGTATTGCAGATGCTACGGAAAAATCTATAAAACAATCGATTTTTGATAGCGTTAATTCAATAGTAAGTGCTACAAATTCAAAAGCAGAGACTGCTCTGAAAAATACTATAACTTCAGAAGAAACGGAATTGTTAAGCAGTGAAATTAAGGATAAAATAAAAAATTCTGAAGATGGATTTTTTGAAAAAACCATTACTGTAGATGGTGTTGATAAGACTTTACGTATTGAAATACCAAAGTCATCCGATCTAACAGGAGCAGAAACCGATGATGATATTAATGCTATGGTTAAGGATGCATTGAAAAAATCGGAAATGAAGGAATTGCTTAATTATAAAGTTAGTGAACGATTTACTGATTCGGAAAAAGAAAGAGTTCGTTCAGAAGCACAAAGTAGTTTGAAAACAAGTATGGATAATTATGTAAATGGGGCAGGAGCTACGGTAGATGCTGATAAGCTAAATGCTTTAGGTTTAGGTACTGGTTGCAAAACGGTTGCGGCTTCCGATAGTATTTTTATATATAATGATGCAGAGTTAACTAGTTCAACCAACACATTAACAGCCAATGGACTAACAATGGAAGCAGTTTCGGTTTCTACTGTTACGGAAAAAGATATAGATGGGAATCCTACGGCGTATAAGGCTACATCAATATCTGTTTCTAATGATACAGAAGCAGTATATAAAAGTATTAAGGACTTCCTAACCTCCTATAATTCCATTCTTAAAGAAATGAATGAACTCTATTATGCGGACTCTTCTAGAGGGTATGATCCATTAACTGATGAAGAAAAAGAAGCAATGACAGATGACCAAATTGAAAAATGGGAAACAAAGATCAAAGATTCCTTACTTCGACGTGATACAACTGTTGGTGGTATTACAAGTGCAATGAAATCTGCTATGCAAAGTGTAGTAGAAGTAAATGGAAAGAAGTATTCACTGTCCTCATTTGGCATCATGACGTCAAAAGATTATACGGAAAAAGGTTTACTTCACATTTATGGTGATAAGGAAGATTCTACGTATTCTGATAAACAAGATAAATTATTAAAAGCAATTAATGAAGATCCAGAATTGGTTGCTAAAGTTATGGCTGGAATTGTAGACGAACTTCATAGTACCTTATTTGATAAGATGAGTAAGACATCTTTAAGTAGTGCATTAACATTCTACAATGATAAACAGATGGCTAACCAAGTAACCAAATATAAAAAAGACATTAGCACTATGGAGAAAAAACTGAAAGAAAAAGAAGATGCATATTACAAACAGTTTACTGCAATGGAGAAAGCAATGGCTTCTTTACAATCACAGCAAAATTCATTAGCTGGCTTGTTAGGAAACAATTAATTTGGTATAATTAACTTATCGGCAGGTGATCAAGCACGAGAGTTAAGAAGTGAATATTGATTAACCTGATCATATCGATCCATGAATAGATATTAAGTACTCATTATTGGAGTGCTTATGTAGTAAGAAGTAATCGATGTATTAGGAATAGAGGTTACCGATTCTATAGATTTTTTTGGAGGAGGTAACCTTTCTTAAAAGTACATCAATTAAGGAGGAAGTTATTATGGCATTCAATTATGCGGCTGCTTATCAGAATAATAAAGTACAAACTGCAACCAAGGGTGAGTTAACACTCATGTTATATGATGCAGGGATTAAGTTTGTGAATAAGGCAATACTTGCCATTGAAAAGAAGGACATTCAGAGTGCGAATAACAACATAAAAAAAGCAGAAGATGTTATTGTGGAATTTCGTTCTACATTGGATCATAAATACGCGGTGGCACATGATTTTGATGTTGTGTATGATCATATGTATCGTAGATTAGTAGAAGCGAATATTAAAAAGGACAAGGCTATTCTTGAGGCAGTATTAGTAGATTTTAAAGAAATGCGTGATATATGGTCACAAGTTATGAAGCAAGCAAGAATACAAGGAAATAAATAATCAAGTCCTTTTAAAAGCGGATTGCTAGATCAGGATAGATAAGAGGTGGAAAGTTGGATAACAATACAACCTATATACAGGTAATGATCCAATCATTACAAAAAAAGAAAGAAGTATTAGAGAAGATCGCTGATCTAACACAAGATCAATCACTTGTGTTACGAGAACAAGAAGTTGATCTGGACCGGTTTGGTGACTTGATCGAAGAAAAACAAAAATGGATTGAACAATTAAATCTTCTAGATACTGGTTTTGAAAAATTATTTGCTCGAGTAAAAGAGGAGATAGAACTACATAGGGAACAACATAAAGATGAAATTGTGACTATGCAGGGATTAATAAAAGAGATTACCGATTTAAGCGTAGTATTACAGACGACAGAGCTACGCAATAAGGTGAGATTTGAACAATATACTTCTACGAAAAAACAAGAAATACGTTCCTTTAAAATGAGTAACACCACTGCCTCAAAGTATTATCAGAATATGGCAAATCAACACCAAGGACAATCGTACTTTCTTGACAAAAAAAAATAAAAATTTTTCATTTTACTATTAAGTTTTCAAAAAAGTAAGCCGATAAATAAAATGTAAAAAGAAATTAATCAATATTAACAAAGGAGCGTACGGCCTGCGTTAATATTTGGTTGTTTCAACTTAAACAAATTATAAGCAGCATGGATGCTGCTGGAAATTCAAGGAGGAAAACAATATGATTATTCAACATAATATGACAGCTGCTAATACTAGCAGACAATTAGGCGTAACTACTGGAAATTTACAAAAATCAGCTGAAAAATTATCTTCAGGTTACAGAATTAACCGTGCTGGTGATGACGCTGCTGGTCTTTCAATTTCTGAAAAGATGAGAGGACAAATCAGAGGTTTGGAACAAGGTTCTACAAATGCTCAAGATGGTATCTCAATGATTCAAACAGCTGAAGGTGCTTTAAATGAAACTCACTCTATCATCCAAAGAATGAGAGAGTTAACTGTTCAAGCTGCTAATGATACGAACGCTTCTGAAGATAGAGATGCAATCTCTAAAGAGTTAACTCAGTTAACAACAGAAGTAACACGTATTGCAAATGAAACAGAATTCAATACTAAGAAACTTCTTAATACTACAGCTTCTTTCAACTTCCAAGTTGGTGCTAACAATGGTCAAAGCATCAGTGTAAGCATGAAGAACATGACAGCTTCTACATTAGGTATTAATTCTGCATCTGCTAATGTAAGTTCATATGGTAAAGCAACTGCTTACCTTGATACATTAGATACTGCATTAAAGACAGTTTCTGACTTCAGATCTGATCTTGGTGCTGTTCAAAACAGATTAGAGCACACAATCGCTAATGCTGATAACACAGCTGAAAACTTAACTGCTGCTGAATCACGTATCCGTGACGTTAACATGGCTGATGAAATGGTTAAGTACTCTAAGAATAACATTCTTCAACAAGCAGCTCAATCAATGCTTGCTCAAGCTAACCAATCTACACAAGGTGTATTATCTATCATTGGTTAATTGTTATACTTATTCGAAAAAAGGTTGGCAACTGCCAACCTTTTTTCTTTTATAGGAAGGTGTAAAAGTCATAATTTGAGGAGGATCTATGTTGGCTAAAATTGAAAGAAACTTGGAAACATGCATACAAGAAGTTGAATATATGAATATATGTTTCTATCAACAAAAAAACAATGAAGGATATCAGGCTTTGAATAGAGTGCTGGAAAATGTACTTTCTGTTATAGAAGAACTGAATTATCTTAGTAAAGAAGCGATTATAGAAATAGATGTGAACCAGATAAATAAAATTTTGGAAACCGCACTATATGCATTAGAAGAAAAAGACTATATTTTATTTGCTGACATTATGCAATTTGAATTAGTGAGCAATTTGAAAGAAGTAAGTTTACTTTTAAAGAAAAAAAATAGAGTATTACAAAATAGAATGCAATGACGTTTTATTTTGCAATATTCTATTAAGTGATGGGAAGGAAACGTATATGGGTATATATGAAGATAATCTGAAATGTATAGAAAATAATGCACTGTATCTCTACTCAAAAATGGAAAATATTTGGGATGATAAAGATCAGATGACGGAAATCATGTTTGATGTAGAAGAAGCAAAGAATAAAGAATTGATTACTTGGATAAAAACTGGTACTGCTCATATAAGACTTAATAGTAGCTATAATCCAACAAATGAAGCTACAATATGGGCAAAACAGTATTCGGTTGAAAATAGCCATTGTACGAAACGAACATTTATTTCGTTTGGATTGGGAAATGGATATTTTATAAGTTCATTGATAGAACAAATGGCTGAAGATGAGAATTTGATTGTTTATGAACCAAGTTATGAGATGTTTGTGCATACAATGAGACATTATGATATACAAGATATTATTAGAAGACCGAATATCTTTTTACTTGTAGATCAAATTAATGGAAATGACTTAGAGAAAGTTCTGAAAAAAAATGAGTTTAGTATTATTTATGGACAATGCGTATTATTGAATATTCCTTATTATTGCAATATTTTTGGTGACAAACTCAATTATTTTAAAGATTCGTATCAAAGAGTGTATATAGCGTCTTTAATTGATTCCAATACGGCTGTTTATCATGGTAAGATGTGGGGGGATGCATTGATTAAGAATCTAGTCCCGGTTTTATCGGGGAAATTTATTGAACAGTATCACAATGTTATTCCAGAGGATTTACCAGTTATCATAGTTGCTTCTGGACCATCATTAACAAAAAATATTAGTACAATTAAGAAAGCGAAAGGACGAGCATTGATCTTAGCTGTGGACTCATCAGTTAGATATCTTGATCAATATGGAGTAGAACCTGATTTTATCGTGACATTAGATGTAAAAAAATCAATAGGCCATTTTCAAAATCCTACTGCAGTACATTGTGCAATGATTGCAAGTACGATGTCTAATCCTGCTATATTGGATATAAATGATGGAAAGAAAATCTATTTTGATGATCTACTAAACTTAAAACAATATAAGAATCTAAAGTATCCTAGTATGAATATAGCTGGAGCTTGTTCAGTAGCAACAGCAACATTTGAAATAGCATGTTATCTAGGAGCGAAAACCATAATTTTGGTTGGTCAAGATCTTGCTTTTCAAGGAAATGCTTCTCATGCAATGGGAGAACGTAGGCAAGATGATATTTCAACAGTATATGAAGAATTAATACCGGGAAATAATGGTGAAATGTTAAAGACTCGATATGATTGGTTTACTTATTTATGTTGGTTTAACGAGAGAATCAAACGCTTTGAAGGAAAAGTAATAAATGCGACAGAAGGTGGAGCAAGAATTGAAGGAACAGAGATTCTAACACTAGAGGAAACGATTACAAAATATTGTAGGAAACAATTTGAGATTAACGAAATCTTGAATGATGAAATTGAAAACAATAATAAAACTGATGAAAAATTACTAGTCAATAATACATTACAACAGATGCATGAGGAATTGAAAGAAATTGAAGTAGCAACAAAAGATGCGTTGCAAATAATAGAGAAACTACTAAAAGAAAATAAAACAAACGTCGTTGAATCAAATAATATGAAACGAAATGTAAAAAGATTGTCTGAAATAAATAAAATAATAAGTGAGAAGAACATCAATGCTTTGATTGAACGATATACGTATGATACCACTATGACAGAGTACAAAGATTTATTTGTTCAATTTAAAGATCGACAAAAAAACAGAGAACATGTTTATCTGAAAACACAAAAAGTTTATTATGCTATACAAAATGCTGTAAAAGTAATTTCAACTAAATTGGATGAAAACATAGCAAAATAGATAGACATATAGGAGGAAAAAGACGTTGAATTATCAGAATGTTTTGCATCTAACAACAGCGTTAATAGAAAATATTGATCTAACCACAATGTTACTAAGACAACAAAATTATGATAGAGGTTTAAGGACATATCAGAATATTATAACACTTATGGAAAGATTTTTGCAAAATTATAATCAAATAGAAGAGCAAACGTTAACACAGGAAGCATTAATAGAAATACTGTCCTCCAGTCTAAAAGCACAGGAATGGAAAGATTATATACTTTTGGCTGACTTGTTGGAATTACAGTTACGACCATTTATTATACAACTCCTAGAATGGATAATGATGAAATTAGAATATGTGCCCGTTGATCATGAAAAAGAGAATTTGGAAATAATTAAAAAGGCAAATCCAATTCTTTATGAGTCGCTTCAGAAAAAGAAAGGGATACAGACGAGTACAAAGATAGAATTCTTTGTTGAATTCTCTTCTAGTGGTTTACCTACGATTCGCTGTAATGATGAGGGGATAGAGTATTATGTTCATAGTAATAATAATCCGGATCTTGAAGCATATATCCTAGCGACTAGTTGGTATTCTGATGAAAAAACAAAATATATTGTGTATGGTTTGGGATTGGGGTATCATTTGCAGCAACTATGTGCGTGTAATCCCGGAATTACAATTGATGTATATGAAGGGAATATGACGATGCTATATTTAGCAGTAAAGTACGGTGTATTGGGGTATTGTTTAACAACAAATCAAGTAAACATTCATTATGATCCACAGTATAAGGAATTTGCAAATAAAATTCAGAATATTGATGAAGAAACAGAAGTTGTGGTATATCATCCATCTGTTCGAATGATTGCACAAAAACAGATAAAGGAACGAATAGAAGAATATTTTATGCACTATCATTCTGTTAAAAATCAAAGAACAATGTTATGTGATAATTTCAAGTCGAATCGAAAAAAATGTAAGTTGGTTGTTGACAGTCTGAAGTCTTCCTGGAACGGAAAAAACGTATATATTGTTGCAGCTGGACCATCACTAGACAAAAATTATAAATTATTAAGTAAAAAAAGTCAGGAAGATATTATTTTGGCTACTGGTACCGTGTATCATAAGTTAATGTCTGCGGGTATTCGCCCAGATTATGTAATTGTTTCAGATGGAAATGCTAGAATTATACATCAAATAGACAATTTGGAAAATGAAACAATTCCTCTACTAATTTTATCAACGGCATATAAAGGATTTGCTCAAAGATATAAAGGCGAAAAATACCTGATTTATCAACAAGAGTTTTCACTGGCAGAAGAAGTTGCTAAAGAAGAAGGGTATCATCTGTATCAAACAGGAGGCAGTGTTGCAACAATTGCATTAGATTTGGCAATTACATTGGGAGCAAATAAAGTTGTTTTTCTTGGCTTGGATCTTGCATATCCTGATAATCTGGTTCATGCAGAAGGAACTTCTAGGAGAAATCTTGTTGAAGATGAAAGTCTTAAAAAAATCCCTGATATACGTGGTAATCTTGTTAAGACAAGTAAACATTTAGATTTGTATCGTCGTTGGATTGAACAACGAATTAAGAATACTGCTACTTCTGTGGAGTTTATTGATGCCACAGAAGGTGGAGCTTATATTGAAGGTACTAAAATTATGAAAATGTCAGATGTAATAACAAGGTAAAATCCTTTCGTTATAGTAGATAGGAGGAAAAAACGATGAATATACTTGCAATCATTCCTGCAAGAAGTGGATCAAAAAGTGTACCACACAAGAATATACGAATGATTAATAATAAACCAATGCTAGCTTATTCAATCGAGCATGCGTTACAATCAGAATTGATAAATCGTGTTATAGTTAGTACCGATAGCGAAGAATATGCTGAGATAGCAAGACAATATGGTGCAGAGACACCATTTATTCGACCTGCAGAATATGCACAGGATCATTCTCTTGATATCGATGTGTTCTACCATTGTCTTGCGTATCTTAAAGAAACGGAAGGGTATGAAGCTGATCTTGTTGTTCAACTTCGACCAACATATCCAATTAGAAATCCAAAAGATATCGATACAATGATTGAGATGCTACAGAAGCAAGAAGACGCAGATTCTGTTCGGAGTATTGCTTTAGCTACGGAGATTCCCTATAAGATGTGGAAAAAAAGAGAGAATGGGGAAATTGTTCCAGTAACAACGGATATCCCAGAATGTTATAATATGCCGAGACAGGAACTCCCTGTAGCATATTATCAAAATGCTTGCATTGACGTGGTAAGAGGAAGAGTAATCTTAGAACAACGTTCTATGTCAGGAAAGAAGATTCTTGGTTATGAAATGAAAGATAACTACGATATTGATACGGAAGAAGAAATGCGATTGGCTCAAAATCAGTTAAAAATTTGCGAAGGTGGCAAACGTTTTGTATTTGATATTGATGGGGTAATTGCAAAACTAGAACCGAATAATAACTATCGGTTATCAGAACCTAATACGCCGATGATTGAAGTAGTTAATAAATTGTATGAAATGGGAAATCAAATCATCTTATTTACTGCACGAGGATATGTGACTGGAGTCGATTGGAAAGAAACAACGCAGAACCAATTAAGTTCTTGGGGGGTGCATTACCATGAATTACACTTTGGCAAGCCAAATGCGGATTATTATGTAGATGATAAGTTTATAGATATGAATTTGTTATTAAAGATGGTTCTGAATAAATAAGGATTAAAAGTAGAGAATTAATTTATTGTGTTTAAGGGTCGAAGGCATGTTTGATTATTAAGCATGAGACATATGGCCTTTGTATCATACAAATCATAAGATAAATAGGAGGAGATGGATATGATGGAAAAGCAAAAGCATATTTTTGATGATCTATTTATATTTGAGATGGCAAACAGCCATCAAGGAAGTGTGGAGCATGGGATTGATATAGTCCATGCAATGGGGAAAATTGCAAGAAAACATAATATCAAGGCTGCTGTAAAATTGCAGTATAGAAATTTGGATACCTTCATTCATCCAGATTATAAAGATCGTGCAGATGTAAAACATATTCCAAGATTTATGAGTACTCGACTTATGTATGACCAGTTTTGTCAATTAGTAGATGCTGTACGTGAAGAAGGCATGATTACAATGTCAACTCCATTTGATGAAGATGGAGTGAACTGGTGTATGGATCAGGGAATCGACGTGATTAAAGTCGCTAGTTGTAGTGCATTGGATTGGCCATTGTTAACAGAAATAGCGAAAACACAAAAGCCAATTATTATCTCAACTGGTGGAAAAACACTTTCTGATATTGATAAGATTTATAACTTCTTTACACACAAAGGCTGTGAATTTGCATTTTTACATTGCATAGCTGAATATCCAGCTCCAATGGATCGCTTACAATTAGATTTTATTGACCGTATGAATCGTCGATATCCTGAAGTAACAATTGGTTATTCGGGACATGAGGATCCAGATGATAACACGGTTCCTATGCTTGCGGTTGCAAAAGGTGCAAGAATATTAGAGAGACATGTAGGGCTACCAACAGAAACAATTACATTGAATGCCTATTCGATGAATCCAGACCAAGCAGATCATTGGGTACAAGCTGCCATGAATGCGAAAGTTATGTGTACAACGAAAAAAGAGAATGATAAGTATGTAAGTCAAGAAGAATTGGATTCACTAAATTCATTGATGCGTGGTGTTTATGTTAATAAATCAATTAAAGCTGGAGAAGAAATTCATCGAGACGATGTATTTTTTGCTATGCCATGTCATGAAAAGCAGATGAATAGCGGAGAATTCTATGAAGGCATTATCGCAAGCCATGATTATGAAGTAAATGCTGAAGTTCATGAAAAAAAGAAAATCACGGAAATTAGTCAAGTAAGAAGCGTAATCCATGATGCAAAAGGTATGCTTTATGAGGCAGGAATTGCACTGGGAGATGATTTTGAGGTTGAACTTTCCCATCATTATGGAATGCAACATTTTCGACAGATTGGTGCGATTATTATAAGTATTATTAATCGTGAGTATTGTAAAAAGTTATTGATTGTTTTACCTGGACAAAAACACCCTGTACATGCCCATAAGATAAAAGAAGAAACGTTTCAATTACTGTATGGAGATTTAACTGTTAATATTGAAGGAAAAGAAAGAAAAATGAAACCTGGAGATATACAAACGGTATTAAGAAACGAAAAACATTCCTTTACCTCTGTAAATGGAGCTATTTTTGAAGAAGTGTCAACAACACATGTAAAGAGCGATTCTTATTATGAGGATCCTAAGATTAGTAGATTGGATCCGATTGAGAGAAAGACGATCTTGAGAAGATGGTAGGAGGATATAGGCTTTTCATTTGTTCAATTATTCACAAAAATGGTTGCTGAAGAACTAGAATTATATTAGATAAAATCAACGAGATGGTCCTCCTTTTGTGAATGTAGTACAACATAATATGATATGCAATAACAAATAATCTGAATATTATATCTAATCTGACCATTTTAGATTGTGTTTTCAATTTTATTGTAAAGAATTTATAGAATTGTGCCGATATAGTAAGTATAAAGGAATAGACTACATATCAGGGACGATAAAATAAAATTTTAATATTAACTAATGTAAAGGTGCCAAAAGTGTAGCAATATTACTTATGGTACCTTTTTTGTATAAAATTTAGAAAGCAGGATGCTTTATGAAAAAGAAGACACAATTTGGTTTAAAGTATTGGGCACAACTTTTTTTGTTACCAGTCTATTGGATCTCGTATATTACTCCAAGGAAGAAAAATATCTGGTTATTTGGTAGCACATTCGGAAGACGTTTTGCTGATAATCCAAGATATCTGTATATATATATAAATGAACATTATAAAGATCTAAGACCAATATGGTTAACTCATAATAAAAATGTAGTAACATTACTTAGAGAACAAGGATATGAAGCATATTATTATCATTCATTAAAGGGAATATGGTTTGGATTTAGAGGAAAAGTTTATATCTTTGATAATTATTCTAAAGATATTGATTTTTGGACTTCTGGTGGTGCAGTTAAAATAAATCTATGGCATGGGACAGGCAATAAGAAAGCGAATCATGATAATTTGTTTGATTTTGTTAGACATCCTCGCAATAGAAAAGAAAAGATTATTACCTGGTTAAGAAGATTGTCTGATGAAAAACCTTATCATTATACATTAGCTACGTCTGAGCCGTTAGCAATTATAACTTCATCGGCTTTTAATACACCATTAGAGCATGTGATCATTGATGGCTATCCACGAAATGATGCAATGAGGTTAGATGATTTTCCTAAAGTAATGAATGAACTTGAAAAAAAGAATTATAAGAATATCGTGAGGTGGAAGGAAGAAGGGAAAAAAATATTATTCTATATGCCAACATTTCGAGATTCAGAAACGAAATTTTTTGAAATTATGGATTTAGATAGGTTTAATACATTTTTACAGAATAGTAACTTAATGTTTGGAATAAAACTTCATCCAAAGTCAAAGTTGAAAAAAGAATTTTCTAAAATAGAGTATTCAAATATATTCAATATAGAAGCAGATATTGATCCATATACTTTCATGGGAAAAGTAGATTTGCTAGTAGCAGATTACTCATCCGTATATTCCGATTTTATGTTATTAGATCGACCAGTTGTATCATTCTTCTATGATTATGAAGAGTATTCGCACAATACAAGAGAAGGATATGTTTCATTTGATGAATACATGCCAGAAGAGAGAGCATTTAATATGGACGA
Source organism: Anaerosporobacter faecicola (assembly GCF_012070565.1). GTDB lineage: Bacteria > Bacillota > Clostridia > Lachnospirales > Lachnospiraceae > Anaerosporobacter > Anaerosporobacter faecicola. Next base: position 227,506 of record NZ_JAAQRO010000008.1, on the reverse strand, counting down.
GCTGATGAATAAGATTTCAAGCGTTCTAAAGAATGATAAGCATAAAAAGGATCGTCTTAAATCAAAACAAAGAATGTTTAAGTATTACGATACTGATTCAAGTAAACGACTAAAGGAAAAGATAGAAAAAATTATTAGATAAACTAGCACATTTCATTAGCTTGGTTTAAGTATGACTAAAAAGGAGTTGGGAAAGAGATGAATATTGCAATTATTTTAGCTGGTGGTAATGCTAGCAGGATGAAAGCGATTGATGTTCCAAAACAGTATCTTATGGTAAGTGATAAACCAGTAATTTCTTACTGTTTAGCAACATTTCAAAAGCATAAAAATATCGATGCAATTATTATTGTAGCAAAAGAAGAATGGCACCAATTCCTTAATGAGTGGCTAACAAAGGAAAATATTCATAAGTTTAAAGGCTTTGCCATGCCAGGTAAGTCAAGACAACATTCAATCTATAATGGTTTATGCTACGCTAAGCAAATAGTAAATAAAGAAATTAAGGAAGATGAAATTGTAATCATTCATGATGCAGCAAGACCTCTTGTAAGCGAACGAATTATAACAGATTGTATACACGGAGCTACTACATCGGATGGAGCGATGCCAGTAATAAAAGTTAAAGATACAATTTATCGTAGTTTGGAAGGTAAGCATATTGAAGGTTTGTTAAATCGTGATGAACTATATGCAGGACAAGCTCCAGAGAGTTTTAAACTTAATAGTTACCTTAGTATACATGAACGATTATCAGATGAAGAAATCGGAGCAATAAGAGGAAGTAGTGAGATTGCTTATAAATATGGTATGAAAATTGAACTAATAGAGGGCTCTGAAGATAATTTTAAAATTACGACGATGGAAGACCTAGAAAAATTCAAACTATTAGTAGGGAGTGAGGAGCTGTAGCATGAAGGGGTACGTATTACATGGAATAAGCAATATTCAATATGAGAATGTAGAAGAACCGAAACTAGATGATGATAGTGTACTAGTAGAAGTGATGGCAGCAGGAGTTTGTGGATCGGATATACCTAGAATTTTTGAAACTGGAACCTACCATTTTCCTACGATACCTGGGCATGAGTTTTCTGGTATTGTACGTAAGACAGGAGATAGTAAAAATAATAACTGGCTTGGCAAAAGAGTAGGGATCTTTCCTTTGATCCCTTGTAAAACCTGTATACACTGTAAAAACCAAGATTACGAGATGTGCCAAAATTACAGTTATTTAGGCTCTCGTACCGATGGAGGGTTTGCAGAGTATGTTCGTGTCCCGGTATGGAATCTACTGTCTTTGCCAGATGAGATATCCTATGAAGAAGCAGCAATGCTAGAACCATTCTCTGTGGCTATCCATTCAATGAAACAGATTGAAGAAAGAAATTGTAGAACAATTGCTATATATGGAGCAGGTCCAATTGGTATGATGGTTGCATTAGTGGCCAGAGCTAAAGGAATTGAGCACATATATATAATAGTAAATAAACAGGAACAAGCAGAATTAGCACATAGCTTAGGTTTCAATAATATATGCAACATAAAAGAGATGGATCCAGTTCAATGGATATTACAGTATACGGAACAAGTTGGGGTTGACACTGTAGTAGAAGGTGTTGGAAGCGATAAGGTATTAGGTTCGTGTTTATCAATGGTCAAAGGAAAAGGAAGTGTTCTTTTATTAGCTAATCCCAAAGGTGATTATGCTTTAGATAAAGGCACATATTGGAAGATACTTAGAAAACAATTAGCTTTGTATGGAACATGGAATTCAAGCTATGGTTGTGCTGATGATAATTGGCATCAAGCAATTCAATATTTAGTTAACAAGCAAATTAACATAAAACCATTAATTACTCATAAGTTAGCTTTTAATGATCTTATACGTGGGCTAACAATTATGCGTGATAAAACAGAATTCTACAGCAAGATAATGATTGTTAAAAGGGGGATTGCTAATGAATAAGGAACAAGGCAAGATATCAGCATCATTAATGTGCTTAAAGCTTAAAGATCTAGAGAATGATATCAAAATCATGGAAGAAGAAAAAGTCGATTATCTTCATGTTGATGTTATGGATGGAGACTTTGTACCTAACTACGGATTTGGGACAGATTATATTAATGGAATTCGAGAGATGACAGATATACCTCTTGATTTTCATCTTATGGTTATGAGACCAGAAGATAAGCTTGAATGGTTTAAATTACGACCACAAGACCGTGTCTGTATTCATTATGAAAGTACAATCCATGTACAAAGAACATTAGTAAGAGCAAAAAGTTATGGCTCAAAAGTAATGTTAGCAATCAATCCTGGTACACCACTTTATGCAGTGGAAGAAGTTCTTGATTATATTGATGGAATCCTCGTATTGACAGTTAATCCTGGGTTCGCGGGACAGAAGATTGTTCGAAGCTGTATATCAAAGGTAGAACGTTTAAAAGAATTCTTAGATGAACAAGGCTATGGGGATTTAGAGTTAGCTGTTGATGGAAACATTAGTTATGAGAATGCAAAACTTTTTAGAAATATGGGAGCTAATATTTTTGTTGCGGGTAGTTCGAGTATCTTTGATGGTGGAGATTTAAGAGTGAATATAGAGAAGTATAGAGATGTGATTAAATAATCATTTGTTACTTACGGAGGCTGATTATGGACAATATTACAAAAGAACTGAATGATCATATAAGTGAAGCTGAAAAAGGAAGACAAATATGGATACAATACTGTGATAACTATAAGATAGATAGTCAAACATTAGTAGTATTAATGCCAGAACATGATTGGAAGTATAACGAAATTGCATTAAAGCACATGGAGCAATATTGTTTCAAAAAAAAATTAAAGAAAAAGGTTATTCTAACTGTCGATAATACAGTAATTGAAAAGTATATACAATACTCAAGTGATGCCAATGCAATACTCGTAGATGACGAAGTTGCCGATGATATATTGCAATTCTATTGTTTGTATGACTTTACACCGAATCTAGTGATTGCATCTTTAGAAAAACCATATGGACGAAAAGGAAAAGGGTGTGTAGGAAAAAATAAGCTTTCCTTAGAAGAAGTTGCTACGGCTATGTGGTATGAAATCTACTTGTAAAATTACTATATATTAGGGTGGTGAAATAGTGGAATATAATCTATTATGTGAAATGAAACAAAACTTAGATGAGCAGATTAGTAATAAAAAATTTGTAGATAAGAAGTTAATATTGTTTGGTTATAATCAAGCTTCTGAAGAGGCTGCTAGATATTTAACTCAATTTTCATTAGATATTGATGCGGTGATTGATAATAACAAAAAAAAGATTGGTCAAGCAATTGGAAATGCTATGGTATATGCTCCTGAAGATTATTTATTACCATATAAAAAAGATGTTGTTATATTAATTGCTTCAAAGTATTATAGTGAGATGGTTAATCAGCTTGAGAATATGGGATATTCAGAAGAGCAACATATTATTAAAATGATAGAGTATTCACCATATAGTATTAACAGTATAAAAAAGGAAGTATTTGATGAAAAGATTAAACATGTAGTCAGAGGAAAAGAAATTTATAGCGATATACTAATCCAAGCTAAAGGTTTGGAGAAGGTTTTTGTTATTCCATTAGTCCAATTAGGTGATGCATATTTGGGTTTATCCTTTTTAAGAGCATACTTACAAAAAAATCAAATACATAATTATGTTATAATTATGTTAAAGAGTGCATGTTCAAAAATAGCTATATTATATGGAGTTGAGGAAAAAACACAATTAATCAACTCAGATGATATGTCAGATTTGCTAGAATACTTGAGATTTACCAATTTTGATAACAAAAAAGCCTTTATTATTCATCATCTCATTCCATATACAGTAGGAATAAAACGATTAGGAAATTATCGGGGATTAACTTTTGCGGATCAATTTCGTTACAATATGTATGAATTAGATATGGGAGTAAAGCCAGAACTTCCATTGTATACTTATCATACTAAAGAAAGTGAACGATATGTTGAACAACTATTTATTGATAATAATTTAATAAAGGGAAAAACAGCTATTTTAATGCCATATGCAAAGACTTCTATTGAGATGTCAGAATACTTTTGGATTGAGATAGCAAGAAAATTAAATGAAAAAGGGTATAAAGTTTGTACGAATTGTGGTGGAGAAGGAGAACAGGTGATACCCGGTACACAAAAGCTCTTTTTTGATATTAAATATGCTTTAGAAACAGTTGAAACAGCTGGTTTAGTGATTGGGTTACGTAGTGGATTATGTGATGTAATCGCAAGTGCAAAATGTAGAAAAATTATACTATATCCAGATCGTTATTATTGTTCAGATAAATATATTAAGTTTTATAGTTTAAACAAAATGGAACTATGTAATGATGCAATTGAACTTGTGTATAATGAACAAATTGAAAATGATAAAATGGTTTCACAAGTAGTAGAAAACCTAGAATAATTTGAATGTCGTGTGTATGAATGGAAGCAGAATATTATAGTATATAAACATAATGGATGTAAAGAATGGCAGAAAACCTTTAGGACTTGATATGGCGATGGCAATTAATATTGATAGAAGCGAAGATGTAATGTTTGGATTCAAGAGGATAAAAGCTATAGTTTATAGGAGGGTATAATATGAAAAAAGGTATTTATGGTATTTTGGGAATTGCATTAGGTAGTATTACAACATTAGTTATCAATAAAAAATTGATCACTAAATCAAACATTGATGAAAGAAAAAAAGTAGATAAATTCAGAGGCTATTATGCATTACTAAATCAATGGTTAATAAATAAGAATAATAGTAAAGAGATAAGTGAGTATTTTATTAAAAACCAATATAAGAATATAGCCATATATGGACTAGGTGAATTAGGTAATAGATTAATCAATGAATTAGAAAATACAGAAATTAATATAAGTTATGGAATTGACAAAGAAGATATTTTTGATAGTAATGCAATAAAGATATATAGTATAGATAATGAATTGCCAGAAGTAGATGTAATTGTTGTTACTGCAACATTTGCATTTAATGAAATATATAATGACTTAGTATCTAAAGTTAATTGTCCAATAATATCATTAGATGATATTATATTTGGTTTATAGGAGTTCATATGAAAAAGTTGGTATCGATTTGTTTATTAACATATATGCATGAAAATTATATTGTAGATTGTTTAAATAGTATAATTAATCAAACGTATCCTAGACTAGAATTAATTATATATGATGATTACTCTACAGATAGAACTATGGAGCTAATATTTAAAACTTTAAAAAATAAACGGAATAGATTTGAAAAAATAACAATTTTACAAAGTAAAATGAATACAGGAAACATATGCAAAAATGTTAATATCATGACAAAATATGCAAAAGGAGACTTTGTTAAAGATTTTTCAGGTGATGATTTAATGTTTCCCGATTGTATCGAAAATCTTGTTTTGGCATTTGAAAAAAACTCAGATATAGGGGTAGTATGTGGAAAACCAATATGTATAAATGATAAATTTAAATTACCTCAAGATATGTCTTTACACAAGTTTGAAGAGGCAACTATTAATATAATTTCAGGACAGAGAGTATTTGAAAAGTTATTACACAAAAATTTCATTAATGCTCCTAGTGCAATGATAAAAAGAGAGTTATTTATAAAATATGGTTATTATAATGAAAAAATAGGCTTTGAAGATCTTGATATGTGGTTAAAATTATCGCATCATAATATCAGTTTTGCATTCATTGATTGTAAAGTGGTTTTTTACAGAAGAGGTGAATCTTCCATTACGAATTATAACTCTTCAATGGGGAGTAAAAAAATAAAGTATATGTTCATGGAAGAAAGAAAAGTAGTCAAAAAGTACCTTAAATATGTTAGCCCAAGTATACAGAAAGAATGTATTACTAATTTATATAGAATGTATATAGATGATGCACGAGCCTATAATTTGCGATTTTTTGATATGAAAATATTCAAAGTGTTTATTAATGATAAGATTTCTATTAAAGAACTATTTTGTATGGAAAGGAAGTAGCATACATGATTCCATATTTGAATCTACAAGTATTACATAGCGTTATTAAAAAAGAGATTTCAGATGCTATGGATAGAGTTACTAATAATGAATGGTATATATTGGGCAATGAATTGGCTAAATTTGAAGAAGAGTATGCTGATTTTTGTGGAACAGAGTATTGTATTGGTATAGGAAATGGGTTAGATGCATTGCATCTTATATTAGCAGCATTAGATATTGGACAAGGTGATGAGGTTATATTACCAGTAAATACATTCATTGCTACAGCTTTAGCTGTAAGTTATGTAGGAGCTAAACCGGTATTCGTTGATGTTGATGATAATGCATTAATTGATATAGATAAAATAGAAAAGGCTATCACAAAAAGGACAAAAGCAATTATTCCTGTTCATTTATACGGAAGAATTACTGATATGAATAGAATAAACCAGATTGCATCAAATAATAATTTACTAGTAATAGAGGATGCTGCACAAGCACATGGAGCAGTAGATTTGGTTACTGATAAGAAAGCTGGGGCTTTGGGTCGAGCAGCAGAATTTAGTTTTTATCCAGGGAAAAATCTAGGAGCATTAGGTGATGGTGGAGCAATAACAACAAATGATAAAGAAATTTATGAGAGAGTTAAGTGTCTCCGAAATTATGGAGCTACAAAAAAATACCATCATATTTATAAAGGTTTTAATTCTAGATTAGATGAATTACAAGCAGCTGTATTACGTGTTAAGCTAAAATACTTAGACAAATGGAATAAAGAAAGAAGAGGTATTGCAGAATATTTTTGTAAGAATATTAATAATCCTCTTATTCGTACTCCACAGTTCACTGATAAAGATAATGTATGGCATATATTTCCAGTATATTGTGAAGATGAAAAAGGACTAGAAAGATATTTATTAAATAAAGAAATAATGGTACAGAGACATTATCCAGTACCTTTACATTTGCAAAAAGCATATGATGATCTAGGTTATAAAGAAGGAGATTTTTTATATGCAGAGAAATTAGCTAAGCAAGAAATATCATTACCAATATGGGTTGGCATGAGTGATAATGATTTACAGTATATCTGTGATACGATAAATAGTTATGAGAGGGGGAAATAATAATGCAGATAGTAAAATACCAATTTCAACAACATGGAGATGAAAGAGGAAGTTTAGTAGCGTTAGAAGAATTCAAAGATATTCCATTTGAAATAAAAAGAGTTTATTATATGTATGATACAGCTAAAGGAGTTACTAGAGGGTATCATGCACATAAAAATTTAGAACAGATACTTATATGTATTCATGGTTCTTGTAAAGTGAAATTAGATAATGGAACAGAAAAGAAAATTGTATATTTAGAGAAACCATATGAAGGACTATATGTACCTAATAATATGTGGCGAGAGATGTATGATTTTTCTGATGATGCTGTATTATTAGTATTAGCTTCAGAATATTACATTGAAGATGATTATATTAGAAACTATGATGAATTTTTAAATATGTTACAACAGAATAAAGATAAATAAGGTGATTATATGGAGTTGAAGAGCATTAGTAGAGAAGAATATGACAAATTAATTGACTCAAATTATTATGTATACAATGCATCTTGGTTTCATGAAATTAATAAAGAAAAAGTTGATTATTTAGAATATTTGATTTTTAAATCAAAGAAAAATAAACTTGGTATTATTGCAGGAGTAAAAGATAACTGTTTGAAGATGCCATATTCTGCACCATTTTCTATGTTAGAAAAAATGGATACAAACGTAAAAATAGAAGATATTGAGGAGTCAATAGATCTTTTAGAAAATTATTGCATTGAAAAAGAAATTAATCAAATATATTTTAGGACACCGCCGAGTTTTTATGATGAAACTTTTATAAGTAAAGTACAAAATTGTCTATTAAGAAAAAATTATAAAATATTTACATGTGATTTGAATTATCAGTTCTACTTAAGAAATGTTACGATTTTAGAAACAAATATGCAGAGAAATGCAAAGAAGAATTTAAAAATTGCTAATAAGTTTAACTTCAAACTTATTTATTGTGATGCTATTACCAAAAAAAAAGAAGCATATGAAATAATAGCTACAAATCGAAAAAATAGAGGGTTTCCGTTAAGAATGACTTGGGAACAAGTAGAAGAAACAATACGATATATGATACATGATTTTTTTATATTACAGCTTGATGGTCAGTCTATAGCATCTGCTATAATATTTAAAATTACAAAAGATATATATCAAGTAATCTACTGGGGTGATATTGCGGGATATACGGAATATAAGCCTATGAATTATCTTGCATACAATCTTTATAAATATTATTTACAAAAAGGAATTAAAGTTTTAGACATAGGGCCTTCCACTGAGGATGGAGAACCTAATTATGGACTCTGTAGTTTTAAAGAAAGTATTGGTTGTGAAGTGAGTAGTAAATTTAGTTATTGGAAAGGACTTAACTAATGGATAGTATTTTAATATTTGGTACAGGAAGTGTTGCGAATAAGCTATTAGATAATATTGATTATTCCAAAGTAAATATATTAGCTTTTATTAATTCGGACAATACAATAAATGAGTTTAGAGCATATGATGTAATTAGTCCAGAACATATATGTCAATATAGATATGATTATATTGTAATTGCAAGTGGATATGTGAAGAATATCATACGAGTTCTACAGGATCAAAATGTTGATTTAAAAAAAGTTGTTAGTTTTATATATGACGATTCAGAAACTTATCTTAATATAGCTAAAAATATTAAATCATATTTAAATAAAACCTACAATAGAGATAAAATATTTGATTGGCTTAAGGATACTATGCTTGTGCCCAATATTTATCCAGCAACAATGTGGAATGGTAACTGTATGTTGGATAGTTTTTATAAAGATTTTGTGAGAGAACAAACGGTAAGATTATTATCACAAGTAATAAATGATAAAAATATAAAAGGTTCAATAGTAGAGTTGGGGGTTTTTAGAGGAGATTTTACAGTTGTAATCAATCAAATATTTAAAAGCCGTAAGTTATTTTTATTTGATACATTTGAAGGCTTTTCTAAAAAAGACATTGATGAAGATATAACAATGGATAATAAAAGAGGTGAAAGTAATAAATTTAAGGATACAAGTATGGATTTTGTTTTAGGACGACTCGCATATAAGGACAATGTAATCTTTAAAAAAGGCTACTTTCCAGAAACATTTGACTTAGACCTTGAGACATTCTCTTTTGTAAGTATCGATCTTAATCTGTTTAATCCGGTTAAAAGTGCATTGGAAATATTTTACCCAAGAATGGAAAAAGGAGGATATATATTAATAAGTGATTACTATGCACCTTTTTATGAAGGAACAAGGAAGGCTGTAGACGAATGGTGTAGCGTTAATAATGTTAGTATAATACCTGTTGCAGATTTTTATGGTAGTGCATTGATTGTAAAGGGGGAAAAAAATGGTCAATGAGTATGGGGGCTATCTTCCAATTGAATTAATGAATAACAGTGAGTATTATATTGGTAAAAATGTAAAGAGATTTAACTGTGCTAGAAGTGCTATTTTATATGTGCTTATTAATTATGACTATAATTGCATTTATTTACCGATTTATATGTGTGAGTCTGTAAGAGATTCAATACAAAAATATAATATAGAGATACGATATTATAATATTGATGAAAATTTTGAACCTTTAATTAACGAAATTCCCTCAAATGCTATAATCCTTATTGCTAATTATTATGGTATTAGAGAATCTTCTGAAAAATTTTTAAGAAAATATAAGAATGTAATATTTGATAATACACAAGCTTTTTTCGAAAAACCAATTGAGGGGGCTTACAATATATATTCTTGTAGAAAATTTTTCGGAGTATGTGATGGTGCTTATTTAATCTGCAATAATTTGATCGAAAAAAGTTTACCTGAATATTGTCCAATATATGGGGAATACCTTTTTAAGGCAATAAATGAGGGAACAAATAGTGCATATTCGATAAGCTTACAAAATGAAGAACAAATAACCAAAAGTAATATATGTACTATGTCAAAGTTTTCGCAGAAAGTTCTTAAAGCTATAGATTATGAGGAGATAAAGAAAAAAAGAATAAAAAATTTTATGTTTCTTATGAATAGATTAGACAATATTAATTGTTTAAATATAGGTAATATAGAGGATAAAGTACCGATGGTATATCCTTTACTTTTAGAAAAGGACATACGACATAAACTGATTAGTAAGAAGATTTATGTGGCTCAATGGTGGAAATATATTCTAGAAAAAGAAATCGGCAATAGGTTTGAAAGAAAGTTATCAAAGTATCTGTTACCACTACCAATTGATCAAAGATATGATATAGGTGATATGGAAGCAATAATAAAAATAATATTAAATGAAATTTAGGAGTAGTAATTAGAATAAACTAAAAGGTTATATAAATACAGTAGTAAATTAGTTTATTAGTAAATATGCTAATAAAGTATTATCATAGTTGGAACATGAACGCGTTTAGAAAGTTATTACAACTGTGGATTTTTAGATCAAATATTATTTTACACTGATAATAATCTGTCTTTATGGGGACAAGAATTTAGAAAAATTAATTATAGTATTGGCATAGTGATAGAACCTTCTTTTCCAAGTTTATCAGGGCATGACTCTGTTAGTAAGCTTAGCTAGCATTCAGTGTATGAACAGGTGGGAAGAAGGAGTTGGAACACGATTCCCGTAGGCAAGGAAGGTTCACCATCATAGTAAACAGAGATTGATAGCCTTTTATTATAAAGCAAACAAAGAGGATACTCTAACTATTATACGATGACTATATCACTATTAGTTCTTGGTATAGAGGTAACTAGATAAAGAAAAGTCAAAAAAATCAATACTTTGGGCTTTTACAATATAGGAAGGAGAGTATTGAGGTATTTATTACAAATACATCATGCAGGTATTAGATGAAAACAATTGAAGATTATTTAAGTATTGAAGCGATAAAATTAAAAGAGAAAATAAACAAAAGGAAGATAGTAATATTTGGTGCTGGAACTAGAATAGAAAAGATCTTTGAAATATGGGATTTTTCAAATGATGTTTTGTTCTATGTTGATAATGATAAAAACAAATGGGGACAAACAATTCGAGGGAAAAATATTCAATCTCCACTAACATTGCAAGAAGTTGATACTCAAAATACAGTAGTGTTAATTGCATCACCATATCGTGATTCAATTATTAATCAAATCAATAAGATGTCTATACAATTAGAAATAATTGATATTTGTCAATTATTTGAATTAGATTTTTGGTTATCATTACACTTCGATTCTTCAAAGAAGTATTTATCATTTTTAGAAAAAAATAAAGAAGAGATAAAAAATAGCATAATTGAAAGAACAAAAAGAGTTGATAAAAATCAAGAAATAGGCATAGTTATTGTCCCTGCTTTTCCGACATCGTATTGTTACTACTCGATAACAATAATGTTGATTTTATTATCAAAGGGTTATAAAGCAACTTTAATAATAGATGACTTAGTTGGAACTGAAGATTATACATTATATGAAGGTGCTTCAAAAATGTATAATTCTATAACTAAAGAGGTATTAGATTACTTATTTAGTATTGTTAAAATTCCAGTACTATATATAAGTGATGCAGGAAAAGTTAAAGACATTAATGAAGAAGAAAAAATTAAGATAGAATCTATTGCTAATACATCAGCACAGTGGTTGCTTTCTGTAAAATCATTTAAAATAAGAGAAAAAGGCGTTGATGAAGTCGCTTTAGCTTTCAAAAAAATCTTAATTGAAAACATGAAATATGTAAAAAGTTTTTTTGAAAAATATAAATTTGACACAATAAATATTTATACTGGAATATATAATAATATGGGGTTATATTCAATTGTTTCAGAAGAAAAAAATATTCGTATGTCAAGCTATGACTCTAATGGAAGAAAAAATGGTAAGATATTCTTTTGTAAAAAAGGAATATTTGGACAGTTACCAGAAATGTATGATATATTGACTAATAAAGAAAAAATGATAGATAAAAAGTTATATAATGAGTTGTGCAAATATGGTAAAAAAAGAATTGAACAATCCCAAAATTCTACAATGGAAGCTGGAAGTATGTTTTATCAAAGTACAAAAGATGATAATTTTAATGAAAAGATAGATATCTTAATGCCTATGAACATTGAATGGGATTCATCAGCATGTTCAGTTTGTTCAGTATTTAAATCAATGGAAAATTGGTTAATAGAAACGTTACAGTTTATTTTATCAAATACCAATGAAACGATAATGGTCAGAGAACATCCACGTAAAGCGCAATTAGATAAAATGTATAATTTTATAAATATAAAAGAAATTTTAGAAACAAAATTTGAAAATAATCCTAGAATAATATTTATCAAAGCAGAAGATAAAATAAATACTTATAAACAAATAAAGAATTGCAAAATTGTTTTACCATACACTTCTACGGTAGGTTTAGAAGCTGCTATTATGAATAAAAAAGTTGTGCTTGCTACAGAAGTATATTATAGAGGTATTAAAGGAATAAAATATACTGATAGTAAAGAAGAGTATTTTAATACAATATTATCTGAAATAAAAAGTGATCGTACAGATGAGGAGGTTTCAGAAGACTTGTATTTAGCTATTGCATTACATGACTATCTTGGAATAAATACTGATTTCTCTGAGTGTTTAACAGAATGGACTGAGTCACACTTTTCAGAACTTAAAGAGTTAGAAGTCACTGACTGTATAGTTAATACAGTTGCAGAAAATCAATCTTATGTACTTCAAAATATTAAAAGAAATTTCAAATATATATAATTTAAAGATTAGGGTGATGAATTTTGAGAACATTATATTTTATACCTGCAAGGTCTGGTTCAAAGGGAATTAAGGACAAGAATATAAAATTAATAAATAATAAGCCATTATTATCATATGTAATATCAGCTATAAGAAATACAAATAATTTTAATAGTAGTAAAGATATTATTTTTTTAAACACAGATTCAGAACGATACGCTGAAATTGGTAAGGAATATGGTGCTGAAACACCATATCTAAGACAAAAAGAGTTAGCTACTGATAGCTCAGTAATTACGGATGTTATAATAAATATGATGAATTATTATAAGAATAAAAACATTGAATTTGACTATTTAGCATTTATACAACCTACATCTCCATTAATTACTTCTGAAGATATAGATAAAGGTTTTGAAGAGTTAGAAGAAAATCCTTCTATTGATGCAATAAATTCAGTAACCGAAGCAGATACTATTCCTCTTTGGTGTAATACATTAGATGAGAATTTGTCAATGGATAACTTTATTGATGAAGAAATTAAAAAAAAGAATAGACAAGAGCTACCACAATATTACCAAATAACAGGAGCAATTCGAATAGCGCGTTATCAAAAAATTATTATGAATAAATTCGACTGGTATAAAAACTCAAAAGCATTAATCTTAGATAAGTTGCACTCAGTTGATATAGATACTATTGAAGATTTTATGTATGCAGAATATTTGATTAAGAGGAGAGATAACGTATGAAAAAATCATTATGTGTTATACCCGCAAGATCTGGATCAAAGGGTTTAAAAGATAAAAATATACTAGATTTATGTGGAAAACCAGTGCTAGCATATACAATAGAGGCTTGTAAGGAATCCGAAATCTTTGATGATGTATTTGTAATAACTGATAGTGAAGAATATGCGGATATTGCAAGAAGCTATGGTGCGGAAATTCCTTTTATGGAAAGTAAAGAAATGGCTGGAGATTTAGTTAGTTCAGCTGAACCATTATTGTATTGCTATGATTATCTAAAAAGAGATTATAAATTAATGTGGTTATTTCAACCAACATCACCTTTAAAGATGGCTGACGATATAGTGAATGCATATAAAGTATTTGAAAGCAATAAATACTGTGAATTCGTTTTAAGTACTACAGAAATTGATCCACATTATTTTCACTGGGCACTTGAAGATTTAAATTCTGGAATGTCAGAGATGTATTTTGGTAAAAAGATGTTAAAGGATAGAACGGAGTTAAGTCCTGTCTATCGACCAAACGGAGCAATTAAGGTTGGTGTAACAGATAGTGTGATCAGATGGAGACATTTCTTTGGAGACAATATAGTACGAACTACTATGCCAGAAGAACGCTCAATACATATAAGAAATCAATTTGACCTTGATATGTGTGAGATGTTATTAAAGAAGAGAGGTATGTAAATATGTCACTGGAGCAAAAAAAGATAGTAGTTACGGCGGGGTGCTCTGGTCTTGGAAAAGTGTTTACTGATTTTTTATTATCTAAAGGTGCTTTTGTTATTCCAACTTCGAGGAGTAAAGAGAACATAGATGATTTTCTATTAACTTTAGATAAAAGACATATGTCAAACTGTAAGCCTGAGATTCTCTGCCTTGATCAACAAGATAAAATTGAGGAGTTTATTTCAAATATAAAAAGTAAATATAATGAGGGAATATATGCTCTAGTAGATTGCGCGGTGTGTCGTGATAAAATTGAAAATGCATTTGAAATGGATATTAATATATGGCAACAACATTATAATGTGAATGTATTTGGAACTGCTTTCTTAATAGCAAGTATGGCTGATGATATAATAACTAAAGAAGGGGCAATCGTAAATATATCTTCAATGTATAGTGCAGTTGTTCCAGATAACAGAGTTTATGATCGTAACATGGTTCCGACTTCATTGATATATGCTTCATCAAAAGCAGCAATGAATTATATTACACAGTATATGGCAGTACAATATGCTTCTAAAGGAATTAATGTGAATTCTTTGCTAATAGGAGGAATTAGAGACAAGGATAGACAGACCGATTATTTTCATAAGGAATATTGTAGTAGAACGCCTTTAGGTAGAATGGCTGAGATTGATGAATTCAATAAGGCATTGGAATTTTGCTTAGATGATAAAAATAAATATTTTACTGGACAGCTGTTACAAATTGATGGTGGTTGGAATTTAAGATAAAAATGTATAACTAGGAGGAGTACTTATGGTAGATTTGTGTTTGGGTACAGTACAATTTGGCATGAAATACGGAATTAATAATACATTAGGACAGCCAAGTATCGAGAATAGTTTTGAAATGTTGGATATTGCAGTTGAACATAATATTAAGAAGATTGATACTGCATTTGCCTATGGAACAGCAGAAAATATTTTGGGAGAATTTATTAAAAAAAGACAACTAAAGAACAAATTAGAAATAATATCAAAACTTAAGCCTAATATATTAGAAGAGAACAGTAATAAGAAACCACTTGATATAATTACTCATGAGTTAGAACAATCTTTATCAAGATTAAACATAGACATTTTAGATGGATACTTATTACACACACCATCTTATGTTCATAATGATTATGTACTAGAAGCTTTACAGAAAAGTAAGGATAAAGGACTAACAAAGAATATAGGAGTTTCTATATATGAAATAGAAGATGGATTTTCAGCAGTGGACTCTGGAGTGGTTGATTATATTCAATTACCATATAGTATATTGGATCAAAGAGGTGAAAAAACTCAATTTATGCAATACGCCAAAAATAAAGGAGTTACAATATTTACCAGAAGCGCTTTTTTACAAGGACTAATTACTATGGATATTGAGAAAATACCAGATAATTTATCTAGTGCAAAAGAATTGATAAATAGATTTAGAGGAATACTTGATAAATACGATCTTAGTGTTGTTGATGGTGCGTTACAATATGTACAAAGCAATTCTAATATAGATTATTTAGTGTTTGGGGTTGATACAAAAGAGCAATTATTACAAAATATTAATTATTTTAATCGAGGATCTTTAAATGATGAGTTTATAACTGAAATTTCTAATTCATTTAATAATGTAGAAAAAGCTATAATTTTTCCAAGTTTATGGAGTAGAAAGTAGTTGTAAAGCCTTATTAAATAAATGGCAGAAAGGGTGTAGAATATGGAGCAGGTTGAGAAACAAATTATTGATTTTATTAGAAGAAACCATGTATCAACAACAGAAGTGGCTGACTGTCTGGGAAAATCAGGACTATTCCATGATTCAGTAGCGTTGAATCAAAGGCATTTTGAGGTTGGAAGAATTAGGTATTCATATGCTATTGAAGAATCGAATTGGACTGTTCATGAAGAAGCAGAGAAGTTAGAAGATGGAGAAATTTTTATGATTGATGCCATTGATGTAAATGGTAGAGCTATTATAGGAGATTTGGTTTCTAAATATGTTCTTTTATACAAGAGAGCAGCAGCAATTATTACTAATGGTAAATTGCGTGATGCACATACCCTAATTAAAGAAAATTATTCAATATGGTGCAATGGTGTATCCCCTATTGGTTGTTTCAATAAAAATGTTAATAAAGAAAAGTATAACGAGATAATACAAAAGGGAAAAAATATATATGATGGTGCTATCGCTGTTTGTGATGATAGTGGAGTCGTTATAATAGGTAAGGAAAATATAACCGAGGAGTTATTGGAAAAATTAAGAAAGATTGAAGAGCAAGAGGATATATGGTATGATTGCATCGACCGAAGAAAAATGTCAACATTTGATACCGTATGTTTAAAAAAGTATCTTAAAAATAATTAGAAGTATAGAAAATAAAAATGAAAGAGGGAAAATATGTTAAATAATAAAACGATTTTAATAACAGGTGGCACAGGTTCTTTTGGAAATTACTTTACAGATTATGTCTTGAAAAACTATAAACCCAAAAAAATAATAATATATTCAAGAGATGAATATAAACAATTTATTATGGCTAATAGACTAAAGAAATACGAAAAAATATTACGTTTTTTTATTGGTGATGTTAGAGATAAAGCTCGTTTAGCTAGAGCATTGAATGGTGTTGATTATGTAATACATGCGGCTGCAATGAAGCAGGTTCCTGCTTGTGAGTACAATCCAATAGAGGCAGTTAAAACTAATATAAATGGAGCAATGAATGTTATTGATGCAGTATTAGATTCTCCAACTGTAAAGAGAGTAGTTGCCTTATCAACAGATAAATCAGTAAATCCAATAAATTTATATGGTGGTACCAAATTAGTATCAGACAAGCTTTTTATTGCTGCTAATTCGTATGTTGGAGATAGAGAACTGAATTTTTCTGTTGTACGATATGGAAATGTTGCAGGAAGTAGGGGATCTGTTATACCATTTTTTCAAGAAATCATTAACAGTGGGAAAAAGGAATTACCTATTACAGATTTTAGGATGACAAGATTTTGGATTAATCTTGAGCAAGGAGTTCAGTTAGTAATTAAGGCATTGCAAGAAGCCAAGGGCGGAGAAACCTTTATTTCTAAAATACCATCTTTTAAAATAACAGATTTAGCGAAGGCTATGTTGCCAGAGTGTTCAATGATTGAGGTCGGAATACGAGAGGGTGAGAAGCTACATGAAGTTATGGTTACTAAAGAAGATTCATTAACAACGTATGAGTACGAAAAACACTATATTATCTATCCACATTTTAATTGGTGGAATAAAGAGTATATTATAGAAGGCGGTAAAAAGGTTGATAGTGGTTTTGAGTATAACTCTGGAAATAATAAAGAATGGTTATCTGTTGACCAACTTGTGAAAAATATTAGAGGATTAAAATAAGAATTTTAATGGCAGTGCGTATGGGATTATTTTTTAGTAATTTTAACAGGAGAGAAATATGATTAAATTAGATAATAATACTATTGGTGGTGAAAGAACATATATTATAGCAGAAATAGGTTCAAACCATAATCAAGATATTAATTTGGCATATGAAATGATGGAAATAGCTAAAGAGTGTGGTGCAGATGCTGTTAAGTTTCAGTCAATTAAAGGAGAAAAGTTATATCAATATTCTAGAATCTCACCTGAGCAGATTGATTTACTAAAAAAAATACAATTAGAAGAAGATTGGTATGATAAAATATTTGATTATGCTAAGAAAATTGGTATTACTTGTTTGAGTGCACCTACATATTTAGATGCTATTGATTTATTAAATGCTCAACAAGTACCTATAGTCAAAATAGCTTCACCACAGACGTATGGTTTTCCACAATTAATAGAAAAGGTAAATGATATGAATGTACCGATCATCATGTCTACTGGATATTGTTTATATAAAGATATAGAGAGAGCAGTTAAACTTATTAGAAATAGAGAACAGTTAATATTATTACATTGTATTGCGAGTTATCCAACTCCAGTGGATGAAGTTAATTTAAATTTCATAGATACATTAAAAGCAATGTTTGGAACAGTTGTTGGTTTTTCTGATCATACTTTAGGATACCATATCACTTTAGCTGCAGTGGCAAGAGGTGCCAAGGTAATAGAAAAGCATATTACCTTATCGCGAAAGAATATAGGGCCCGATCATTTTTTTGCAATTGAACCGAATGAATTTAAGTCTATGGTATCATGTATTAGAGATATTGAAAAAGCATTAGGTAATGGAATTAGAAATAACTTAACAGAGTTTGAGTTAGAAAATAGAGATACATTTGAAATGAGACTATATTCAAGAAACAAAGTAGAAAAAGGTAAGATAATAACAAAAGAAGATATCGATTATTACAGAGGGGATAACAGTATGATATCAGCTTGGAATTTAAATGAGATAGTTGGAAAACAAGTACAGGCCGAAATTGAAAGCAATCATCCTTTGAAGATTAAAGATTTCTTATAGTTACAAGTGAGAGGAGTGGTATTGTTGAAAAAAATTATGATAATTGGAGCAGGTTGGGAACAGATTCCATTAATTGATAATGCAAAGAAAATGGGCTATTATGTTATAGCAACAACTCAGTGGAGTGTAAATCAATTGAATGCAGATGTAGTATATAAAGTAGATAGTAGGAACATCGAAGAACTTGAAAAAATATATAATTGCGAGTTGCCAGATGCCATAACATCTGATGAATGTGATTATTCAATGTATGCTGTTGCTTATTTGACTACAAAACATAATTTACCTGGACCTCAATTAGAAACATTGACCATTACTAATAATAAATATTTACAAAGAAAGATTTTAGTTGATAAGGGATTAACTTCAATAAAGCAACCAGAGTTTTCTTTATGTTGGAATTATGAACAGGCTGTAAGTGAGGCTGAAAAGATTGGCTATCCTGTAATAATAAAGCCATTGGATAACAGAGGAAGTATAGGAGTAATAAAGGTAAGCAATAAGGAGAGTATTAAAAATGCATGGCTAACTGCGGTTGTTAACTCTCATTCAAGAATGTGCATTATTGAAAAATATATTGAAGGAGATACGATTACTGTAGAAGGTTTTTTTGATAGCAAACAATTCAATTTTATAACTGTTTCAAGTAAGGATACTTATAAGGATAATAAAAATGTTGCAAAAATCCTTTATTATCCAGGGAAATTAAGTCAATCACAGATTGGTTTAGTTAAAAATTATTCTGAGAATATAGTAAAAGCATATGGAATAAATTTTGGTTTTACTCATTTTGAGTTCTTAATTGAAGAAAATACAGATAATATATATTTTGTAGAAGCAGCTAATCGAGGTGGAGGTGTATTTATTTCCAACGTAATATTGAAATCTATCACAGGATATAATTTTACGGAATCATTGATAAGAATGTCTCTTGGGGAAAAAGTATTGATCAAGTCTTTGGAACTCAAGAAAAAAGCAATTATGTATTTTTTCTCTCCTTTGGGTAAAGAACTACCAGAACAGATTTCTAATTCTAATATATTAGCTATGCATATTAATGCTACGAAGAATAAAGAGATGGGTAGTACAGATGATGCAAGATCAAGGGAGGGAGTAGTAATACTTGAGGGTGACAAATTTGAAAAACTACTTGTTGATGCTGCAGATATAGAACATCGTATAAAGGCATTAGATACGGAATATGTACATGTTTTTTAAATTAAAGAGATCAATTAATAGAAAATAATAACGATATATTTTTGAAGTAGCTTAAGTAAAGTGAGTTCAATTAATATATTTTATGGAGGTAAAGAATGTTTGATAAATATAGAGCAAAGGATATAATAAATACTTACGCTGAAAATTATGCACAAATGAAAAGTATTATTGAAAAGAAAGAAAGAGGAGAGATCATAGAGGGAGATTTATTAGAGCCAAAAGGGTTATTAAATATTTATGTAGAATCAACGAATAGATGTAATCTTAGTTGTATATTTTGTGCAAGAGAAAATATGAGTAGAGAATTAAAAAGTGTAAGTCTGGAATCATTTTGCAAGACAATCGATAAGTTGAAAAAAGGTAGTTATATATCCCTTAATGGTAATGGAGAGCCACTTTTAAATCCTCAGATTTATGATATGATAGAATACGCATCTAGAAAAGAGATGTTTGTTTCCATAATTACCAATGGTACAGCTCTAACTGATAAAAATATTGTAAAGTTAGCTAATAGTGGTGTGTCTCGTGTTCAAATATCGTTCCAATCTTTACATAAAGAGACTTATGAAAAGGTTTTAAAAGGTGCGAATTTTGATAGAACAATTAGACAAGTACTGAAATTCATAAAATATGTAAGAGAAAATAAGAAACCAGTTTTTATTACAGTAGGTACAGTTCTAGTTGAAGAAGGCAAAGAGTATAGAGAAGTATCAAAAAAATTCTGGAATCAAATGCCGATTGATAACTACTATGAAGGTGAATTATTAAGTTTACAATCAGATAGTAAGGAATATGGTAAATTAGAAGATAAAAAGATTAATGAGGAATATGATATTTGTGTTAATCCATGGACTTCTGTGAAAGTTAATGCAGATGGTACTGTAAATCCTTGTTCATTGGATTGGTCTAGCAAGTTTGTAATAGGAAATATTAACGATAATACGTTAGAAGAAATCTTATTATCTGAAAAAGCTAGAGAGTTTAGAAAAGCAGTTGCTAATGCAGATTTTGAGTATCTTAAGAACATAGGTTATGATTGTAGAAATTGTAATACGTGGACAGAAGAACTCGAGTATGGAATGAAGAGCTTTTTAGATAAGAGATTTCCTATTAAATTGGGCTTGGTAATTGATGAAGTTGCTGGAGAGAGAAATTCTGATTTAGAGTATTTAAATAAAGTTTTACAACAACTAGAGAATGATACTTTTTCAATTAATAATATATAGATATGGAGAGATAAAATGACGAATATAGATGAGTATAGGAAAATTCAAGAGGATGCAATACAACGTTATTCGGAGAGATACAAGCGCTTAGGGGTTGTACCACAAGCTTTAGGTTGGGGAAAGAAAGAAGATCAAATCGAACGGTTTGATACATTGATCAAAAATATAGATTTTACCAATAAAAGGATATTGGATATTGGATGTGGGTTTGCGGATTTTTATGTGTATTTAAAAGACCATGACATTAACTGTAAGTATATAGGAATTGATATTATACCAGATTTCATTGAATATTGTAAAAACAAATTTCCTGAATGTGAATTTTATCAAAAAAATGTGTTGTTAGATACTGATTCTATAAGTAATGCAGATATAGTTTTATCATTAGGAACACTCAATTTTAAATTGCATAATATTAATAATTTAGACTATACTAAAGAATTTATGAAAAAATCATTTAGTTTAGCAAATGAAACGCTTATTTTAGACTTTTTAAGTACTAAATTAACAAAAACTTATCCCAAAGAAGATTTAGTTTATTATCATTCACCAAATACAATTATGGATATGGCTTTCGAATTAACTGATAATCTACAGTTAGTCCATAATTACAAGCCAATACCACAAAAAGAGTTTATGATATTCTTAGGGAAGTAGGTTTACTATGATTGATGCACATTTTCACTATGACTTCACAAATGATTCAAAACTTGATCTTAATAATATAGAAAAAATAATGAATGATAATTCAATTGAGAAAATTTTACTTCATATTATAGATCCATGTTTATCTGTCAAACAATTATGTAATATAACATGGCCAACTAATATCATACCCAGTGTAATGCTTAATCCACTTGAAAAAATATGTAGTTTAGAATTAGAAAAACTGAAAAATCATAATATTAGATTTGTTAAGATATTACCGTATGAACAAAATATAGATTATAAGGATTTCCCTAAAATATTAGAGTATGCAAAAAAAATACAAGAATATAATATGTGTTTAGTTATTTGCGCGGCATATGGTTCGAAAAATATATATAAAACAAATGGAATACATCTAGCAGAATATTTATTAGGCAACGGAATTATTTCACCATTAATAGTTGCGCATGGTGGAATGACGAAAGTACTTGATACATTATTACTAATGGAAGAATACCCTAATTTGTTTATGGATATTTCTTTTTCACTATATTACTGGTGGGGCTCAACAGTAATTCAAGATTATGCATTTGTTATAAAAAAGATGTCAGGAAAACGTATATTTTATGGCTCCGATTATCCTAATGTTACAATAGAACAAAGTTTGAATATATTTAAAGATTTTTGTTATAAGTATGATATTAATAGTAGCATTCAACAGAATATATTAAATAGTAATTTTAGTGAGCTTTGTAATAGCTTATAATCAAAGTTTATACAACCACTATAATTAATAAGAATACTACTGGAGTTTGAGGGGAGCATGTTGTTATGAATATAGCTTTTCGTTTTGATGTTGGTGAAAATATTGGATATGGTCATTTTGTTCGTTGCAATGCATTAGCAGATGCATTAAGCAAGAATAAGGAGTGTAAGATTTTTTTTATAATCAGAAATGATATGAATGTAGGAGTAAAATATAAGATAATCAAATTATCAACAGAGTACAATATCAATAATGTTGATGATTATGTTTACGAAAGTATAGAAAATGAACTAAATGAGCTTATGCATGTATTAAAAAAACTGAGTATTGATTGCTTAATTGTAGACAATTATGGTGTAACTAATAACTATTTTACTAGATTACGGAAGTCTGTTAAAAATATTATTTACATTGATGATCTATGTAAAGAAAAGTATAATGTGAACATGATTGTTAATGGGAATTGTTATGCTACTGACTTAAGTTATGATAATGAATCAATTAATCTTTTGGGTTGCAAGTATACCTTAATGCGAGAGTGTTTTCGGAACTGTAATAATAGAATAGTTAATGAAAATGTTAAAACTATTACAATAACTACTGGTGGTAGTGATCCATTAGGTATGACTTGTAAAGTAATCGAGGTATTAAAAAAGGTTAAATTTGATAGTAAGATAAATGTTAGAATAATAATTGGTAAAGCATTCAACAATGTTTTCTCAATAAAAAATAGTATTGGAAACTTACCATATTTTAAATTAATATACAATTCAAATATGAAGGAAGAAATGCTGAAATCTGATTTATTTATTACTTCCTCAGGTAGTACATTATATGAATTAGCAGCAACAGGTACACCTTCAATAAGTTTTATACTTTCACCGGATCAAATCATGGTTGCAGAATACATGAATAAGAAAGAAGTAACTATTAATATAGGCAATTATAGTGATATAGACAATCGCTTGAGTAAAATAGTGAACAATGTGGTCAACTCTTTTTTGTTAAGAAAAAAAATGAGTAACAATGGTTTAAAATTGATCGATGGATTAGGAACAGATAGAGTAGCAGAAATGATAATAAAAATGGTAATGAATAGGATATAAGAATATTATATTACTTTATTGATCCATATATTATTCAAACACTTACTTAAGTGATTTCTATTTAGATAGGAGTATTATGAAATATTTAAGAGATGTTATTCTCACAGATATGGATTTGTTGTTTCAATGGGTGAATGAAACAGAGGTAAGAAAAAATTCATTTAATATAGAGATGATTAAATATGAAAATCATATAAGATGGTTTCATGATAGATACCAAGATAATAATTGTTTCATGTATATATTAATGGATAATGATACTCCAGTTGGTCAGATACGGTTAGAATATAAAGACAATATTGCATATATTGATTATAGTATTCAAAAGAATTATAGAAAAAAAGGATATGGAACAGTAATCATAAAATTAATAGAGAATAAGGTTCGAGAGATATATGATAGAACAATATTAGTTGCTAACGTAAAGAAGAGTAATATTCATTCAATAATGAGATTTCGGAATTTAGGTTATAGTTGTATAGAATATAATGATTATTTTGAGTTTTCTAAAGAAATTGATAATACTATGTAATTGTATAACATGTTTAAAATTATTAGTTAATAATGATTAAGGAGGGGTTTAATGAATAAGATTTTAGTTGTTGTTGCTCATCCTGATGATGAAGTTCTTGGTGTTGGTGCTACTGTTGCAAGATATGTTGAAAAAGGAGATATAGTACAGTGTTTAATACTGGGGGAGGGACAAACATCTAGATTCAATAATCGAGATACAGTTGATAAGGACATTATCGATAAGTTACATGCAGATACATTAGAAGCTGCAAAATATGTTGGATATAGTAAAGTTGACTTTGCTAATTTACCTGATAATCGTTTTGATCAGGTAGAATTAATTGATGTAGTTAAGCTTGTCGAAGCGAAAATTAATGAATTTCGTCCTAATATTATATATACACACCATTTTGGTGATTTGAATATTGATCATCAATATACGTATCATGCTGTAATAACTGCAACTAGGCCAATGAAAGATTGTTGTGTAAAAGAAATATATACATTTGAAACACTATCTTCATCTGAATGGAATTTTGGATTAAAACAAAGTTTTGAACCTAATGTATTTATTGACATAAGTAAGTATATAGAACATAAAAAGAAAGCGATGCAGTGTTATAAAACAGAGTTATGTCAATATCCACATCCAAGATCTGAAGATGGGATTGAACTTTTAGCTAAGTATCGTGGGTTAATAGTTGGAAAATCATATGTTGAAGCTTTTCAATGTATTAGAAAAATAATAGATTAGTGTAATTAAGTTAAAAAAAGATAGAATAGTATAGCACATGTTGTTTAGTATAGATATATTTAATTTATTAAACTATGAAGTAAAAGATATTTATAGAGTAAAAAATGGCTAAAAAATGTGAAAAATTAAGAAAGAAGTTGATCCCACATGTACATTCCATACGGACATCAATCAATAGATAATGAAGATATACAAGCTGTTGTAGAAACCCTTAAATCAGATTTCTTAACAACGGGGCCTAAGGTAGCTGAGTTTGAGAAAGTCGTAGCATCTTATGTTGGTGCTAAATATGCCGTAGCAGTATCGAATGGTACAGCAGCATTACACGCAGCTTGTTATGCGGCTGGAATTGGAAAAGGTGATGAGGTAATTACAACTCCAATTACTTTTGCTGCTTCAGCCAATTGTGCACTTTACTGTGGTGCAAAACCTGTATTTGCAGATATAGATGCAGATACCTATAATATTGATCCTGAAGATATTGAAAGAAAAATTACTAAACGTACAAAAGCAATTATTGCTGTACACTTCACAGGACAACCATGTGATATGGATATGATCCATAAGATAGCTAGAAATCATAATTTAGTTGTTATTGAAGATGGAGCACATGCACTTGGAGCTGACTATAAAGGTAAAAAGATTGGAAGCTTATCAGATATGACAACGTTTAGTTTTCATCCAGTTAAACATATTACAACGGGTGAAGGTGGTATGGTTGTTACAAATAATAAGGAGTTATATAATAGATTAATTTTGTTTAGATCACATGGAATAACTCGTGATGCTACACTACTTTCGCATAATGAGGGACCTTGGTATTATGAACAATTAGATTTGGGATATAATTATAGAATTACAGATATTCAATGTTCACTTGGTATATCTCAAATGAAAAAACTTGATAAATTTTTGTTAAGGAGAAGAGAGGTTGCGAAAAGATATGATAATGCATTCGCCGATAATAAGAATATAAAAATACCATATCAACTAAAGGAATGCAATAATAGTTATCATCTTTATACTATTCAAGTTCTTAACTATGACAGACGACAAGTATTTGATAAATTACGTAGTATAGGCATTGGAGTTAATGTTCATTACATTCCAATATACAAATTTCCGTATTATAGAGATAATGGATATAAAGATATTATATGTAACAATGCAGAGAATTATTATGAACATTGTATTAGTATACCAATTTTTTATGGATTAACAGATAAAGAGCAAGAATTTGTTATAGATAATATTAATGATCTTTGTAGATAGTAACATGTTAGTTACAGAGAAAGTCTTCTGAGATGCTATAGGGACGGAAAAAGAAGTAACAGGCTGACGGCTTTGAACATTGACAAAGATGTTTTTCTACTACTTGTAGGATTAATATGAATCTATTAATTTTATTGCAATAATTGCCGATAATAATATAGAATGTTAATTCAAGGATGAATGCATAGTATAATGGAAAATTTAATCAATACTATATTATAGAAGCAGGATAATTCTTTGAATTATCCTGCTTCTTACGTGAGATGGGAGGAAATGAATGTCACAATTAAAAACTACAATAAACGAAAAGCTGCAGCAGCAGGATTTAGAGGGGATTGAGGATTTTATTCTGGAGTATGAGAAAGAAGCACCAGATGATCTTGAGTTAGTATCAATTAAAGTTACGTATTTTCTGCAAATAGGAGATATGGAAGAAGCACTAAATTGGGCACGAATTGGTGTTAGAAGAAATCCATTTAATACAGAGGCAAATTATAATCTTGCTGTTGTATATGAAATAAAGAGTGATATTTATCATGCTTGTGAATATTATACGAAAGTATTGTTTTTAGCAAGAAATGAAAATAACCGTGAAGTACTAGATTTGAATATAGAAGCAAAACTTGGAGAATTAACCAATAGGTATATAGATATATCAAAAACCAAAAAAAATAAAAAAGAGATCAATCGGTTTATTCAAGAAATTAAAGAGGTAAAAGAGAATAGTAAAAATGGTTTTGGTATTATGTCGAATCCATTTCAGAGTTATGAAACAAACATTGGTAAAATATTTAAAGACTATGATGGTAAGGAAGCGTATGTAGGATATTATGATAGAATGACGAATTATTTCCGAAAATCAGATAATATGATTGAGGAAAAAGGAGAAATTCGCCCGATTATTGCTAGTGGTGATAAGATGCAGGTGAATGATGGCTGTGAGAGAATTATTCCGATTCTTTCTCAAACGAATAATAAATTGAAATTCCAAGAAGATAAGCAGGAATTTATCTTAAATATTAAGAATCCAAATCATTTTTCTTATTATCGTGTAAAACCAAATACAAAAATATATTCAGAAGCGCCAATCATAATAGGGAAACCAATTCCAACTACATATGACGAGAATAAGAAAAAAATTGTTTTATCATTATTCATTGATGGTCTTTCGCAGGTTGTCATTAATGAAGAGGGATTTGAGAATTTGATGCCAAATACATATCGATTTTTTAGCAAAGGGACAATATGTAATAATGCGTATAGTGCATCTGAATGGACATATCCTTCATTAGCAACATATGTTACAGGGTTAGATACAACACACCATATGATCATGCATAATCAATTACATGCGGCATTACCATTCGATGTTACTTTGTTATCGGAATATTTATCTGAAGCTGGTTATCAAACTGCCAAAATTGATGGAGATTGGAGATCAACGTCAAACTATGGGTATTTACGAGGTATGGACCGTATTATTTATCAGCACCAATGGAAAGGTATGAGAACAGACGAAGTAGTTAGTGCTGCCCTCGATCATATGAAATTGATGAATGAGACAAATCATTATATGTGGATAGGAATAGGAGACTTACATGATATTGCTGATGAAGTTGAATTACAAGCTTCCGTAGAAGCAAAATTATCCATAGCAGATCGGGTGATAGAACATGGTACAACATCTGCAAAACAACCTTACAGCAAAAATAAGAGAACCGCTTATATTCAACAAGCGAAGGTAATTGATGAATATTTATATTTGATTTATAAATATTTAGAAGATCACTATACAGATGAAGAGTTTGTTGTCTCATTATTTGCTGATCATGGGCAAGGATATTTGGTAAAACCAGATGAATTCTTCCTGTCTCCTGAAAGAACGAAAGTGGCATTCATGTTTAGAGGAAAGGGTATTAATCAAAAGATATGTAAGGAGTTAATATCGACAGCGGACTATAGTACTATTATGTGTAAATTATTAGATATTCAAATGAAGGGTGAATACATAGATGGTAAATTGCCAGTAGAATTTGGTGGTGAAAACGAAAGAGAATATGTGATTAGTGAATCCATTCATCCCAAAGACCCTTATTATGCTAGTATATACTGGAAAGATTATATATGCAATTTTAAATCCGCCGCGTCTGTGGGTGAAGATGGAAGATTCCATTTACAAGCTGGATTTTCAGTAGAATTACTTGATTATAACCATAACAGACTAGATGATGAAGATAAAAAAAATAAGAATTTAGAAATTATTTTCACTCATATAGCAGGTAATCTAATATATGAATAAGGAAAATAACAAGAAAATGTAGTTTATGGGGAGGATAAAGGATGGAAGAACTATTGTTTACTGTTGGACCAGTCCAAATGTACGAAAATACGAAAAAGATTTCTGCACAACAGATTCCTTATTTTCGGACAAATGAATTTTCAAAAATTAATAATAGAATTGTTGAAAATCTAAAAAAATGTATGTTTACATCACAAGATTCTAAAGTTGCCTTATTAACAGCATCGGGTACTGCGGCAATGGAAGCAGCAGTTTGCAATATATTCAATAATAATGATAAATTACTTATTATTGTTGGTGGTGGTTTTGGCAGAAGATTTGTTGATATATGTAGAAAATATGAGTATAACATTGAGGTATTGGAACTTGAACAAGGAAAAGTACCTACTAGTGAACAATTAGAGCGCTATAAGGATCGAGGAATAACAGGTGTATTGGTCAATATTCATGAAACATCAACAGGTGTACTATATGATGGCAAGAGTTTGGGAAATTTTTGTCACGAAATTGGAGCAGTATTTGTAGTTGATGCAATAAGTAGTTTTTTAGCGGATGAATACAAAATGGATGAATGGAATATTGATGCGACAATAATAAGTTCACAAAAAGCATTGGCTCTCCATCCTGGTATGGCAGCAGTTATTGTGAATAACCAAACCTATAAAAAAATTATGTGTCAAACAACATCACATTATTATCTTGATTTAAAAGAATATTTTCGCAATATGGAACGTGGACAAACTCCATTTACTACTGCAGTAGGTATAACTCTTCAGCTAGATGATCGTCTTAAACAAATATGTAGTATTGGAATTGATCATGTCATCGAGTCAACTCGAGAATTGGCTGTAGATTTTAGAAAAAAAATTAGTGAATTACCGTTTTCTATACCATCAGAAAGTTTATCCAACGCAATGACTCCAATTAAATTGAACAATACAGAAAATGCATCCCGCATATTCGAATTGCTAAAAAAGGAATATGGAATAGTAGTTAATCCTTGTGGAGGAACAGTGAAAGAAAAGATGCTTCGAATTGGTCATATTGGTAATATAACTATAGGGGATAATGATAGATTAATACATGCATTTATTGATTTGCAGAATAGGGGGATATTGTGAAAGTACTTATAATGGCTGCAGGTAAAGGGACAAGAATAAGTCGCTATATAGAGGGGAAACCCAAATGTACGGTTAACATAGGGGATATTACATTAATTGAATATACAATACAAGAATTACATAAAAGGGGTATTTATGATATAGCTCTCGTTCTGGGTTACAAGGCACAGGTTTTAGAGGATTTATTAAATAAATACAAAGTCAAATTTTATTATAATTATTTTTATGATGTAACGAATAGTATTGCATCTGCATGGTTTGCTAGAGATTTTATTGATGATGATATTATTATGATGAATGCAGACGTTTTTTTAGAAACTCGTATAATTGATCTATTACTGGAAGAAAGTGAAAATCCTGTTATGATTGCGGATAGTAGCCGTAAGGAGGAGGCTGATTATAAGTTCAAATTTCTAGATGGAAAACTACTGAAATATGGGAAAAATCTTTGTGGAAACGACATTAGTGGAGAATATGTTGGAATTGCAAAGATGAAGAAAAGTTTTTTAGAGGATTTTAAAAATAGATTAGAAAAGTTAATTAAAGAGGGTAGCCACAATATGTGGTGGGAAGATGTAATCTATTCTTTTGTGCAAGAAAGAGAAATATATGTTAAGGATATTGTTGGAGATTTTTGGGCTGAAGTGGATTTCGTAGAGGATTATAAAAGAATATTAGAATATAGAGCAGATTGTAATACATAGAGCATTTTATTAGGGAATATATAACAGGTATATATAGAAAATATTTAAGTTTTAGCTGAGTGATAAATGATACATATGTAAAATACTTTGAATATCAAAATAAATCTATTGAATTTCCCTCTCACATCCGTTATAATCTATCTTACAAGTAATTATGTGTTTGAACATAGCCTTCTTTGGCAATAGTTAAGAAGGGATTTTTATAGCACAGAATGAAGTAAGTATAGTAAGATAAGTGAGGTGTCCATTACTTGGAAGAACAAAAATTATCGATGTTTCCATCAGGAATAACAGAACTAAAGAATAAAATCACAGAGAATATTCCATTTTTAAAAGAAAAAGAATCAGAATATGCTGATCGATATAAATTACAAAAGCAACATGATAAAGGAAAACTTCATGCCATTGAACGAATTGCATTGCTCTTGGATAAAGATACATTCCGTGAGATTGGTTCCAAAGTAACCAATCATACAACAGCGCTTGGATTAATGGAGAATACACTGCCTTATGACGGTGTAATTACGGGTTATGGCACGATCAAAGGTCAGAGAGTGTACATATATTCTCAGGATTTTACAGTAATGGGTGGTACACTAGGGAATGAACATGGAAAGAAAATTGCTCATGTGATCGAGATGGCAATTAAGAGCAAATGTCCGATCATTGGTATTAATGATTCCGGCGGTGCAAGAATTCAAGAAGGTGTGAATTCTCTTGCTGGTTATGGCGATATCTTCTACATGAATACATTAGCATCTGGATACATCCCTCAGATTTCTATTATTGCGGGACCATGTGCAGGAGGAGCTGTATATTCTCCTGGTATTACGGATTTTATCTTTACCATTGATGATGTCAGTAATATGTTCGTAACGGGGCCAAAGGTAATCAAGAGTGTTACCAATGAAACGGTTACTGCAGATGAACTAGGAAGTGCAAAAGTACATTCTACCACAAGTGGAGTGGCACATTTTCGATATCAATCAGAAGAAAGCTGTTATGAAGGTGTAAGAAAATTGATTGAAATGATACCACAGTATTACGGAGATCGACATACATTTCGTCAAGAAAACTATAGTAGCAAGAGTCAAAAAGGCTTAGAATCAATCTTACCAGAACGAATGAGCCAAAGCTATGATATGCGCCAGGTTATTGAGGAAATGTTTGATAAAGATAGTTTTATAGAAGTGCAGTCAGAGTTTGCACAAAATATTGTTGTAGGCTTTGCAAAATTAAGTAACATAACAGTGGGAGTGGTAGGAAATCAGCCAAATTATGTTGCGGGTGTGCTTGATTGTGACGCCAGTGACAAAGCAGCACGGTTTATCCGTTTCTGTGATTCGTATAATATTCCGATCATTACCTTGGTGGATGTTCCAGGATTTATGCCAGGTGTAAATCAGGAGATGAAGGGAATTATAAGACATGGGGCAAAATTACTCTATGCATATTCGGAAGCAAGTACCATTAAACTAACAGTTGTCTTAAGAAAAGCCTATGGTGGAGCGTATATCGCGATGTGTAGCAAACATCTCCATGCAGATTATGTGTATGCATGGCCATCAGCTGAAATTGCTGTTATGGGTGCAGAAGGAGCAGTAGAGATCATTCATAGCAAAGAAATGAAGAGTCTACCAAAAGGACAAGTTGGTCAGTTTATTAATGAAAAGGCGGCAGAGTACCGTGATTCTTGTATGAATGGAGAAATTGCGGCGCAATATGGCTATGTAGATGAAGTGATTGAACCAACACAAACAAGAGAACGATTATTCTCGGATCTGATCATGTTACGTGGTAAAAGCGAATTAATTAATGTTCGAAAGAAGCATGGAAATATTCCGTTGTAAAGTAACAAAAAGGGGCTGTTTTTGTACCGACCCCCAAAAGTTAGACCAAAATGATATGTACCCCCTTTACTGGACAACACCAGTAAAGGGGGTTTTTACATGAAATATGATTATGCTTTTAAATTAAATGCAGTAGAAATGTATCGTTCTGGTCAGTGGATTAATACACCAGATGGTATCGGGCAAAAAAGCTTTAGGAAAAGGATTGTACAGTGGTCAAAAATTGCAGATATCTATGGTCTTGAATCACTTAGACATCCTACGATTTGTAAGGAACGTACTGCGGAATACAGATACGAATTGGTTGCGCGTGTGTTGGCAGGAGAATCTCAAAAAAGTGTTGCTATTAGTGCTGGTATTGATTCAGGACTATTGTCAAAATGGGTTCAAATATATAAAATAAATGGGTATGAAGGATTAAACCTTAAGAAAGGTCGACGTAGTAAAAAGGATATACCTATGAAAAAAGAATTTAAGCCCACTGAGTTAACTCTATCAGAGAGAGAAGAATTAATTAGATTAAGAGCTGAAACAGAATATTTAAAAACTGAAAATGAAGCAATAAAAAAATTAATCGCCTTGAGACACGAAAGAGAGGCTGCGCTACTCAAGGCGAAAAAGCAGCTATCATCAAAGACCTCAGAGAAAAGGGATATCAATTAAAGCATCTACTTAAATCGGTGGGTATTGCTAAATCAACCTACTATTTTGAAATTAGTAAAGATGATGCTGTTGCTTTAAGAAATGAAGAACTATTGAAAGAAATCAAAAATATTTTTGAAGAGAATAAGCGCAGATACGAAGTCAGACGAGTATACAGAGAACTATGCAACAGAGGTTACGAAGTAAATCATAAGCGAGTTCAACGATTCATGCACGAAGCTGGTCTACTTGGCAAACGTCCTAAAGAAAAGTATCATTCCTATAAGGGAGAGGTTGGTCGGATTGCGAACAACATCATAGATAGACACTTTGAAGCTTCGAAACCATTAGAGAAATGGACTACTGATGTATCACAATTTAACTTTTCATGGGGAAAGTGCTATCTATCACCAATACATGATATGGCAACAAATGAAATAGTATCCTATGATCTTGCTTTAAGTCCCAATATGGAACAAGTAAAGCGAATGTTAGATTCTGCTTTTATGAAGTTTCCTAATGTTACAGGATTACTGTTTCATTCAGACTATGCCGAAGAATAAACTATACCGAAGTTATTTATAAAGTCTGATAGATACTGTTTATTCAATAATTCTTCAGCATAGTATTTATATCTGTTCCAATAAAGTACTGAATTTATTAAAACGTTTTATTACAACCTAATAGTTTTTTTATTTAATTAAGCGTAAAGATTCACTTTTTATAGTAAAATTGCTCCACAACCATATGAAGTATAACCAACATTAATGCTAGCTCAAAATATCATCTTAAATTGGAAGCTAATTTATCATTGAAATACTATACGGAAAAATTGGTATAGTATTACGCCTGTACGCTGTTACACATAAAACTTCGGTATAGTATTTTTTTCGGCATAGTCTGTATTATACCGAATTCATGATAGCACAGATCAAGGCTGGCAATATCAGCACACTTACTATCAAGAGCGCTTAAAAGAACATGGCATTATACAATCTATGTCTAGAAAGGGTAACTGCTACGATAATTGTATAATGGAGACATTCTTTGGAAGATTAAAAAATGAGATGTATTATGGTTACGAAAAAGACTATTCTTCTTTTGAAGAATTCTCAAAAGCTATTGAAGAATATATAGATTACTATAATAACAAAAGAATTCAGGCAAAAACAAAATGGATGCCTCCTGTAGAATACAGGAAAGCATCCATGATCTCCGCCTAGTTTATAAATATGTGTCCAGGATTCTGGGTACATATCAAAATCTAACGATTGGGAGGTCGGTATTTTTATGGCAAAATACAGTTTTGAACAAAAGAAAAAATTTGTTATGGCATATCTTTATGGTGAGGGTGGTACGAATGCGCTTGTCAAAAAGTATGGTTATTCAACTCATTCTCAACTCCAACGGTGGATAGTTTCTTATCAAAACTATGGTGATGATGGATTGAAGCGTTCTCGACAGAAAGATAAATACTCTTTTAATCAGAAGCTTCATGTGGTAGAGTTATATCTATCAAGTGAGGTCTCATATCAAGAATTAGCACTTAAAGAAGGTATAGCAAATCCAAATCTGATTACCGGTTGGGTTAATCGCTTTCGGATTGCTGGTCCTGATGCTTTGAGACCTCATAAGAAAGGTCGGAAGAAAACTTTGGATAAGCCTAAGATATATATTAAATCTCAAGA
The DNA here is from genome assembly GCF_012070565.1 of Anaerosporobacter faecicola. GTDB lineage: Bacteria > Bacillota > Clostridia > Lachnospirales > Lachnospiraceae > Anaerosporobacter > Anaerosporobacter faecicola. The sequence continues at coordinate 192,884 of NZ_JAAQRO010000008.1, read as the reverse complement.
AATAGAAGAAAAAACTGTTGATACCAGTGCAGAGCATGTAAAGGAATTTTTGAGGTCACATCATTTAGCAGCCTCTTTTTGTTACTTCCTTTCATCTAATGAAAATGGTATAATATTAGTGTACAAAATGTGTGAGTAATACGTAGAAGCACAAGTTTATAAGATTATGAAACATTAATTTTAGAAATGTTATTAAAAATATGGCAAAATAAAAATTTATACTAGAGTTTAGATCGGAGGAAACCAATGATTACAATTACAGCATGTATGATCGTCAAGAATGAGGAAGCAATTCTAGCACGTTGTCTTGACAGCATTCAGAAGTTGGTGGATGAAATTGTGATAGTGGATACAGGTTCAACAGACCGGACGAAAGACATAGCGAAGAGATATACCACAAAGATCTATGATTTTCCTTGGATTAATGATTTTGCTGCTGCAAGGAATTTTTCATTCTCGAAAGCAACTATGGACTATATCTATGTGGCAGATGCCGATGAAGAGATAGATGAAGAAAATCAACAAAAATTCTTATATTTAAAAGAAGCGATGCTACCTGAAATTGAAATCGTTCAGATGTATTATACAAATCAGTTGCAGTATGGAACTACTTACAACTATGATAAGGAATACAGACCAAAACTGTATAAACGATTACGAGAATTTACCTGGCAGGATCCCATTCATGAAACAGTAAATATTGAGCCAGTGATTTACGATAGCGATATAGAAATAATGCATAAACCGGTTACCTCTCATGCCAAACGTGATTTTCATAATTTTTATCACGTATTGGAAAAGGGAGATCGATTATCTAGCAAGTTGGTCCATATGTTCGCGAAGGAATTATTCATTGCAGGAAATGAGGAAGACTTTTTAGAAGCAGGGCAATATTTTTTAGAATTGCAAAAGGATACTTCAAGAACAGCAGAAGAAATTGGATATATTCAATGTGTTCTTACCAAATACGCTCGTTTACAAGAGGATCTATCCTTACTGATGAAAGTAACTTTGAAGAATATTGCTTCGAAAGCCAGTTCGGAAGTATGCTATGAATTAGGAGAATACTATTATAGGAAAGAAGAGTTTGAGGAAGCGTTGATCTGGTATTATAATGCAGCATATGAAACGGAGTGTCAGCTGAATATTCATTATGCAGGTGATTATCCACTCCATCGATTAGCTGATTGCTATCAAGCAATGGGAAATGAAGAACAGAGAATCGCATACAAAGAATTGGCGGCAGCTTGGAAAGTTCCTGATGAAGGAATGATAGAAAGGAGTTAAGGACTATGATCTACCTTATTATTGCAATTGCAATATTTACAACAGAATTGGTTATAAAAAATAAGATTGAAAAGACCAAGAAGATGAATGAAGAGGAAGAAATCCTTGACGGTAAGATCATTGTAACGAGATACCATAACAAGGGAGCGATGTTGAATTTTCTGGAAAAGAATACACAGATCGTCATCTTTATCTCTGGACTATTACTTGGTAGTCTATTATTTTTATTTGGAATGCTTATACCAAAAAAAGATAATAAGGTACTGAAATTCGCATTAGCGTTATTGATTGGAGGTGCCTCAAGTAACGTATATGACCGGATACGAAGAGGATATGTTGTCGACTACTTTTCCTTTCATTGGTTGAAAGACGTTGTGTTCAACATAGCGGATTTATTTGTAATGGTGGGAAGTGTACTAGTTGGAATTTGCCTATTTTTTAAAAAGAAATAACTATAAGAAATAACTATAAGAAATAACTATTTATGAAAAACCATCCTGTGACCTATGAAAGCAAAGTATTCATAGGTCATTTTATATGGGCTTTATCCTGTTGCGTTCATCGGAGTTACCCAATCGAAGAAATGGAGATGTTCGAAAAGCAATGCATAGCATTGGATTGAGGATGTAACAAAGGAAGAGGTTATGCTATAAACGATGATTCAACTCCTCATATCAGAAATAAGTATATCTAGATATCTGAATTTCCTATAAACCAAAACACCTGTGATTTCTTGACTTTAACGCTCTAATTCCTTACAATAACACAATATAATACGAAGATAAGACAAGGAGGAATGAAAGGATGAATCCATTCCTAGAGCAAATAGAGAAAGAACCAATAATTGTAGATGGGGCAATGGGAACTTATTATGCAAGAAAGAAACAGGAGACCAATACAATTGCAGAATGGGCAAATATGGAGGATCCCAATAGTATTGTTGCCATTCATAAGGAATATCTTGAGGCAGGAGCAACGTTGATCCGTACCAATACATTTGCAGCGAATACCGTTGTAATGGAGATTGATGAAGAAAAACAAAAGCAGTTGATACGAGAAGGTTATCGTTTGGCAAAAAGAGCAGTAGAAGAATATGAACAGCAGCAGGAACGAGCTGTTTACATAGCAGCAGATCTCGGACCAATACCTACCCATGGTGAGACCACCAAGGAAGAGGTACAGGAGGAATATATTCGAATCTGTGAAACCTTTCTTAAAGAAGGGGCGGAGATCTTTTTATTTGAGACATTTAGTGAAATCGAGGTTCTTCGTGAAGTGGTTTCCTATGTTAAGAAAAGAAAACCAGAGGTATGTATTATAACGAATTTCTGTATTAATAAGAATGGTTATACGATGGCGGGAATTTCTGGTGAAAAACTGTTAAGAGAGGTTGAACAGATTGAGGAAATCGATATCTGTGGGTTTAATTGTGGTATTGGTTCTGGACATATGGTTCAGTTTTTACAGAATATAACCTTTCCACCAAATAAGAAAATAGCCGCATTACCGAATGCGGGGTATCCAGAGCAGATGTATAGCCGAATGGTATTTGGTACGAACATTAAGTATTTTGCAGAGAAGTTAGAGGAAATGCGAGAGATGGGAGTCTCTCTCATAGGAGGCTGTTGTGGGACGACACCAGCCTATATTCGGGCATTTGCTGAGTTGCATAAGCCGGGAAATGAAGAAACTTTGAATCAAGGATCTCCAAGCAAAGTTCCATTAAATCAAATAGAACAAAGGAAAGTAACACCAAGCAAAGGCCGATCAAATCAAATAGAACAAGGCAAAGTAACACCAAGCAGAGGCCTATCAAATCAAATAGAACAAAGTAAAGTAACACCAAGTAAAGGTCTATTAAATCAAGCAGAACAAAGTAAAATACAAACAAGCAAAGTTCCATCAAACCAAATAGAACCAAGCAAAATACAAACAAGCAAACCAGATTACCAGCAACAACGAAACCAGCGAATCCAATCACAGAAAACCTTCTTGGATCGATTACAGTCTGGGAAAAAAATGATTGCAGTGGAGCTTGATCCGCCATATGATCACCAAGATGAAAAGTTGATGGAATGTGTGGAAGCAATTAAGAAAACATCAGCAGATATTGTTACCATAGCGGACTCCCCAATGGGAAGAAGTCGGGTAGATTCGGTATTAATGAGTTTGAAGATTACTTCCCAATATGGAATTCCAGTTATGCCACATGTTTGTTGCAGAGACAAGAATATGATTTCAATGCGATCCACCTTATTAGGGGCATATTTGAATGGGATTCGTAATCTTCTTGTGGTAACAGGGGACCCGGTTCCAAGTGAGCAGCGTCTGTCAACAACTAGCGTATTTGACTATAATTCCATTCATTTGATGCAGTTTATCAAACAGATGAACGAGGAACATTTTAAAGAAGATCCAATCGTATATGGTGGGGCGTTAAATCCTGGATTAGGGCGAGTAGAAAAGATTGTAGAACGAATGGAGCGAAAGATTGCGGTAGGGGCACAGTATTTCCTTACACAGCCAGTCTATGATGAGGCTGCAATGAATAATCTAGAATATATTAAAGAACATGTGGATACGAAGATTCTTTGTGGGGTTATGCCTTTTGTCAGCTACCGCAATGCGAATTTTATTAAAAATGAATTTTCTGGTATTCATGTTCCAGAGGAGATTGTGGAACGCTATACACCAGAGATGACGAAAGAAGAAGCGGAAAATGTGGGTGCACAACTGGGGAAGGAACTGATTCAAAAATTAAGTCCTTACGCAGACGGATATTACTTCATGCTTCCATTTAACCGCGTATCCCTATTTGAAAAAATAGAACCATTTTTACAAACTCTTTGATGTAGTAAAGGAGGCAAGTGCGTTTCTATCTTGTGTGTGATATGATGATATTAGGGTCGTTATGTGACCCGTAAAACATTCGAAAGTAACCCGGGTAGGGTGAATATCCGAGTGGCACAAAACATTTAGAATAGCGTTGAACAGTTTGGAAAAGCTATTCTTAATACCAATATCACAATGGAAAAGAAAGACAAGGTAGAATAGAATGGATGTAAGTATTTTTGAAGTTGTAGGTCCTATTATGATCGGACCATCTAGTTCACATACAGCAGGAGCAGCAAAATTAGCGCGAATCGCAAGGAATATTGTAGATGAACCATTTAAAAAAGTTCGATTTGGTTTGCATGGTTCCTTTGCAATGACCTACAAAGGGCATGGAACGGACCGTGCTTTAGTTGCAGGGGCTCTTGGTTTATATGAAGATGATGAAGCTTTGGCAGAGTCCTTTGAACTGGCAAAGCAACAGGGACTTTCGTATGAATTCTATCCTATTCAATTGGAAAATGTACATGAGAATACAGTTAAGATGACATTTGTACTACTAGATGACAGGGAGTACGAGGTAATTGGTTCTTCCATTGGCGGAGGACAGATTTTGATTACTAGCATCAATGGATTCCATACCGAATTCACAGCACAGTATAGTACCATTATTATCAATCATTATGATAAGAAAGGAATTGTCAGTGAAGTATCTGCGATTCTAGCAAATAATCGAATCAATATCGCAACCATGCGGTTAAGTAGGAACGCCAGAGGAGAAGAAGCCTTTTGTATCATCGAGACCGATGATGTGATTCCGCTTCATGTGAAAGAATCAATTGAAGAATTAGAGAATATCTTACATGTACAACTGATTAATGTAACACCAGATTTATAGATAGGAGCGCATATGTATCATAATTTACAAGAATTGTTGGAACTAGCAACAAAAAACCAAGTTCCTTTGTGGAAAGTAATTTTGGAAAATGAAAAGAAATTATCGCAGATGAAGGATGAAGATGTATTCGAAAATCTGAGAAGACGATATAAAGTAATGGAAGCTTCTGCTCATAAGGCAGTTGATACGAAGCTTCATGTGAAAGGTAGTTTGATCAATGGACTAGCTTTTCAGCAAGATCAATATGGAAAGTCAAAAAAGACGTTAAGTGGTAAGCTATTAAATCATGTGATGGCATTAGCCTTATCCTCTAGTGAGGTTAATGTAGCCATGGGTAAGATCTGTGCGGCACCAACCGCAGGTTCCTGTGGAATCCTTCCTGCTGTATTGATCAGCGTGAAGGAAGAATGGAATCTCTCAGAACAAGAAGTTTTACAAGGCCTATTAACGGCTTCTGGAGTGGGTGCAATCGTTGTGAAGAATGCAACAGTAGCAGGTGCGGAAGGTGGTTGTCAGGCGGAATGTGGCGTGGCAGCAGCTATGGCAGCCGCAGCAGCGGTGGAAATGGTTGGCGGTGACGCGAAGATGGCACTGGATGCATTTTCTTTGGTATTAATCAACGTAATGGGGTTGGTATGTGATCCAATTGCAGGGTTGGTTCAAGTGCCATGTGCTCAGAGAAATGCTTCCCAAGCAGTTAATGCGATCATCTGTGCCGATATGGCACTTGCGGGTATGGAGTGTCTTGTTCCAGCAGATCAAGTAGTGGAAGCCATGTATCGAGTAGGAAAACAATTACCATGTGAATTAAAAGAAACTGCCCTAGGGGGATTGGCAGCAACACCAAAAGCAATGGAGATCAAAGAAACGATCTTCGGTTGATAAAACAGGGAGGAACAGTATGAATCAAGAGGAATTTCTATCGTTATGCCGCTCCAAAATCGTTCTATTAGATGGAGCAACAGGAAGCAATCTGCAAAAAGCAGGTATGCCAACAGGTGTTTGTCCAGAAGACTGGATCTTAAAAAATCCAGAGGCATTGGTGGGATTACAGAAGGAGTATGTTCTGGCAGGAACAGATATCCTCTATAGTCCAACATTTACAGCAAACCGTATTAAGTTGGAGGAATATGGATTAGAAGAAAATCTGGTTCAGATGAATACAGCTCTAGTTGCCTTATCCAAGCAGGCAATAAAACAGGCAAAGCAAGAAAATCCTTCGTTACAGGAAAAAAGTGTTTACGTAGCGGGTGATTTAACCATGACAGGGCAACAATTGTATCCGATTGGTACTTTGTTGTTTGAAGAATTGGTGGACGTTTATAAAGAGCAGATTCGATGCCTTGTGAAAGCAGGCGTTGACCTGATTGTGGTTGAAACCATGATGAGCTTACAGGAATGTCGTGCTGCCTTATTAGCTGCCAAGGAAACTTGTGACCTCCCTGTAATGGTAACGATGACATTTAATGAAGATGGTCATACCATGTATGGAACGGATGCAAGAACTGCCGTGACCGTTCTCCAAAATTTGGGTGCCGCAGCCATTGGTGTGAATTGCTCCACTGGTCCTGACCAGATGCGTGATGTGGTCATGACCATGAGGAACTATACAAGTGTGCCAATCATAGCAAAACCAAATGCGGGGCTTCCTGTTTTAGTAGAAGGAGAAACGGTATTCAATCTTGGGGCAGAAGAATTTGGTTTACAAGTTGCTGGTTTAGTAAAAGATGGTGCCATGATCGTGGGTGGTTGTTGTGGAACAACACCAGATCATATTCGAGAACTTGCGTTGCAAGTGGAAGAGATAACACCTGATTTAACTTGGAATCCAAAAGTTCGGGCTTTATCAACGGAACGGAAAACGGTAGAGATTGATCTAGACGGTAAATTCTTAATCGTAGGAGAACGAATCAATCCAACAGGAAAGAAAAAGTTACAGGAAGAATTACGTGCAGGAAAACTAGATTTGGTAACGGAAATGGCGCAAGAGCAGGAGGAAAATGGTGCCTCTATTCTTGATGTGAATATGGGAATGAACGGAATTGATGAAAAAGAGAGAATGATAGAAGTGGTGTATGAACTTTCTCAAGTGAGTAGTCTGCCGCTTTGTATTGACTCTAGCCATGTATCGGTTATTGAAGCTGCACTTCGAATCTATCCAGGACGTGCATTGATTAACTCCATCTCTTTGGAAAAGGAGAAATTCGAGAAGTTGATTCCACTTGCGAAGAAATATGGTGCAATGTTCATTCTACTTCCATTATCTGACAAAGGTTTACCGAAAGATATCGAAGAGAAGAAATCTATTATTCACACCATTACAGATGCAGCATATGCACAGGGATTAACGAAGGAAGATATTATTGTCGATGGTTTGGTGAACACCATTGGAGCCAATAAGAGAGCAGCCATAGAAACACTAGAAACCATTCGTTACTGTAAGAAGGAATTACAGTTAGCAACGATCGTTGGATTATCCAATATTTCCTTTGGACTTCCAGAGAGACAGTTTGTAAACAGTACATTCCTAGCATTAGCCATTCATGAAGGTTTGACGATGGCAATTGCGAACCCATCACAAGATCTACTAGTTAATACTGCCTTTGCTACAGACTTACTATGTAATAAGGAAGAGGCTGATCTACGATACATTACCCGTGTTACATCACGACCAATGACCATAACTAGTACGGCACAAGCAGGTGCGAATAAAGTGGGAGGTTCGCAGACAGCACAAACAGACCAGACTAAGGATCAGATAGCAAACGGTAGCACAAGCAGCGTATCATCTCCTATGATGAATAGTGTTTCAAGTGGTCTCATAAATGGAACCGATACGAATACTGGTAACAAAGATAAGCAAGCAGATGCACCTACTTCTATTATCTATACGGACGTAATCAAGGGGAATCGAAAAGGAATTATCGATCACGTTAAAGAAATGGTAACACAGGGAGAAAAACCAGCGAGTATCGTTGACCAGATGCTGATTCCAGCGATTAATGAAGTGGGAAGATTATTTGACAAACAGATCTACTTCCTTCCACAGTTGATTGGTAGTGCAGAAACGATGAAGATGGCAATTGACTATCTAGAACCATTGTTACAGAGTGAAAAATCCAGTCAGAAACTTGGTACAATCGTTATAGCAACGGTGCAAGGGGATATCCATGATATTGGTAAAAACCTGGTTGCCTTAATGTTGAAAAACTATGGATTTGAAGTGATTGATCTTGGAAAAGATGTACCATGTGAGAAGATCATTGAGACGGCAAAAGAGAAGGACGCAGATATCATTGCGTTATCCGCATTAATGACCACAACCATGTTAGAGATGAAGAAGGTGGTACAGGCAAACAAGAAAGCTGGACTTCGTGCAAAGGTCATCATTGGCGGTGCCGTAATTACCCAAAGTTATGCAGATGAGATTCATGCAGATGGCTATTCGACAGATGCACAGGATGCGGTTCGCGTGGTGAAACGGTTATTGGCAATTTCATGATCGAGCTTTTGTTCCTTGCTTTATCATATCATTGAAATATAAGAAAGAAATTGTTCAGATAAGGAATACATCTGCGTATGAATTTATGACATATATAAAGAGAATGTGAAAGCAGAGAAAGAAAAGAATAGAATAGATCAATGATTCATGTAGAGATAAATTATTGATAAATAAGGGTGATAGCGGAAAAACAAACAATCCGTTATCACCCTTTATTATTTACGCGAGCAACGAGCCAAAGTCCAAGTTTACTTGAGACCTTGTTACCCCAAATTACTTCGTCAATTCCAAGAATTGATCAATCTCATCCGAATAGCTTTGTAAGCTTTGTCTCCAGAAGTCCGGTTTTGTAAGATCAATACCAGCCATCTTTGCAACATCTTCTACGGAACTAACCGTAGTCGCTTTTAATAAAGCACGATATTTGGGTACGAATGCGCTGCCTTCTTTTTGGTACATTGCATAAAGACCACGAGCAAAAAGACCACCGAAAGCATATGGGAAGTTGTAGAAACTAACTTCTTCTGAGTAGTAATGGCTCTTGTTGACCCACATATATGGATGAAGGGTTGCTTCTTCTAGGGAATCGCCAAATGCTTGTTTTTGTGCATCGATCATGATCTTTTCAAGATCCGCACTGAATAAGAATTCGCTCTTCCGTTTTTCGAAAACAGCACTTTCGAATAAGAAACGGGAATAGATATCACAGATAATCTGTGTTGTATCTTGTAACTGACTTTCAATTAGGATAAGTTTATCTGTACCAGTAGCTTCGTTAATGGCTGCATTCATAATAACATTTTCATTGAAAGTGGATGCAGTTTCTGCAACTGGCATGGAGTAATCCATGTAGTTTAATACATGGTGATCTTGAATTTGTAAATTGTGGTAAGCATGACCAAGTTCATGGGCAAGCGTAACGACATCACTAAATGAACCATCAAAGTTCGTTAAGACACGGCTTTGCTTTACATAAGGAAGGCCGGCACAGAAAGCGCCACCAACTTTTCCTTTACGAGGGAAGAAATCAATCCAACTATTATCAAAGGCTTCTTCTACCATATCCGCCAAATCATCTGCAAAGTTACGGAAGTGTTTGATCAAATAAGCTTTTGCAGATTCAGGAGTGTACTCCTCATGGCTTTCACCAAGTGGAGCAAACAATTCATACCAAGGAAGTCCGTTTGCATATCCAAGAACAGTTGCTTTTCTCTTAAGATATTCATGGAATTTTGGCATGTATTCTTTCATTGCTGTCAACATGGCAGATAAGGTTTCCTTTTTCATACAAGCTTGATCAAGAGTCAATGCAAGAGGAGATTCATAGCCACGAAGCTCGCTTATGGTATTTACTTGTGATTTGATGTTGTTCAAGGAAAAACTAACCGCATCTTTGATCTTGTCATAGCAGGCGATTTCTGCTTCGTAAGCTTCTTTTCTTACGGCTTTATCTTTGCTGTAAGCTAAGTTACGGATTGCAGATAAGGTTGTTTTTTCACCTTTGTAGTCTACTTCTACTGTAGAAGTAAGATACTGTTGCATGGAACTCCAAGCAGAACCTGCGGAGAGATTTAGTTTTGCAATTACTTCCTCTACATCATCACTTAACATATGAGTAGCACGTTCTTTTAAACGATGGAATAAGAAGGTATATTCTTTTAAGGAATCATCGGAAGCAACAATTTCATCAAGGTCTGGTAGTGTTGCGATGTATTTATCTAATTTGGCAGAATCTTTGGAAGTAGCACTCATCTTAACTTGTAACTGGTTTAAGTAAGAGGAGGTTTCACTATCTGTCGTATTCGTTGATTCCCGAAGACTTGTATAATTGTAGAGCTTTATTAGGAGAAGATTAAATCTTTCCATGATAGCAATGTATTGTTTTACAGTTTCTTTGTTAGAAGCATTTCCAAGGCTTTCTGCTAAGTCATGAAATTCTACTGCTAACGTATCAAAATTCTTAAGATCCTGTTGATAAGCAGGATCATCATATCCTTTGTAAAGGACATCAAGTGACCATTCTGTATTCATAGCATATACCAAGGTTCATAATGAACGGAATCATTAGGAACCGCAGACACAAAGGGTGAAAGTTACGTGTCTGACTTAATCCTTTCTTTAAATTAGTACCCTTTCATCAAGATGCATAGACAAGTTAAACAATGCACTTGTATGTATCGGAAGTAACACTTCCTATCTCATTATAGCAAAGGAGTTTTTAATAGTAAATGCATTCAATTCCTATAATTATTATTGTCAGCTAATTCGTTGTGTGATACTATGATACAAGGGTAAAAATAGTATAAAGATAACATGACCTATTAAATATGTGAAAGTAATTCCATTAGGAAGGAAATCAATAATTTCGTATTACGAGAGCTATGGAATCCTATTTGTTAGGTAAAGAGAGGAATAAAGATGGACAAATTAAAATTGTCGGTTGATATTATTATACCAACGTATCATCCAAATGAGCAATTTTATGTATTATTGGATAAGTTACTGCATCAGACTGTACGTATAGCCAAGGAAGCGAAAGAACAAGACCAGATCAATCTGAATAAAATTTTCATTATGAATACAGAAGAGCAGTATTTTAATAAAGCGCGCTATGAAGAGGTATGTAGAGGTCTTGATTTGGTAGAAGTTCGTCATATAACAAGGACAGAGTTTGATCATGGTGGAACAAGAAACTATGCGGCAAGTTTGTCGAAAGCCGATATACTTATGTTCTTAACCCAGGATGCAATGCCACTTGACGAAAGACTGATTGAGAACCTGGTAAAACCTTTGAAAGAAGAACGGGTGGCGGTTACGTATGCCAGACAGCTTGCGAATGACCAGGCGGGTGAAATTGAACGATATACACGTACCTTTAATTATCCAGATGTAAATGTAAGAAAAGGAAAAGAAGATTTGGAACGGCTAGGAATCAAAACGTATTTCTGTTCCAATGTGTGTGCTGCGTATAAGAGAGAAGTTTATGAAAAGTTAGGTGGATTTGTTACACAGACAATTTTTAATGAAGATATGATCTTTGCATCGAAGGTGATTCAAAGCGGCTATCAAATTGAATATGCTTCTAATGCTTGTGTGATCCATTCACACAAATATACGTATCGACAGCAGTTCACTCGGAACTTTGACCTTGGGGTTTCTCAAAGACAATATCGAGAAATATTTGAGAATATTAAGTCAGAATCAGAGGGAATTGCCCTAGTAAAGAAAACGATGAAACATCTGATTAAGAAGAAAAAAGCATACCTGATCCCTGATCTGGTTCTACAAAGTGGATTTAAGTTCCTTGGTTACAAAGCAGGGCTGCGATATGAAAAATTATCCAAAAAGACTAGAAAACGGTTTAGTATGAATAAATCATATTGGGACAAGCAAGTGAATTAGGGGATATCCCACAAGGATATGGAATAGCAAAGAGAAAGGGTTAGGTACGGGAATGATAGAAATCATTATGGCAGCCTATAATGGCGAGAAGTATATCGGTGAACAGGTTGACTCTATTATGAAAAACACGTATACCGATATTAAAGTAACGGTTTATGATGATACAAAAGAAAAGGGAAATATCGAAGGAATGGAACATATTAGCGCAACCTTATTTGAAAAATATGGGGAACGTTTTCATTATATTAGAAATGAGAGCAACAAAGGTTGTGCTAAAAACTTTCTAGAAGGTTTAAGACAAAGTACAGAAGAGTATGTAATGTTCAGTGATCAGGATGATCACTGGAACCGAGATAAAATCCAACTTACACTGGAGAAGATGAAGAAGATGGAGGAAAGCTATGGGAAGGATACCCCTTTAGCTGTATTTACCGATGCAGCAGTGGTGGATGAGAATCTTTCGCTGCTCCATTTATCATTTCATCGATCCAATCATCTGAATACGGAAAAACTGGACTTGCCTCATTTGCTGATGGAAAATAAGCTAAATGGTTGTACAATGATGATGAATCGGGCTTTGTGCAAAAAGATTGAAGTGATTCCAGAGCATGCGAGAATGCATGATTGGTGGATTGCTCTAGTAGCTGCGACCTTTGGTAAAATTGGATATTTGGAAGAACCAACGATGCTATATCGCCAACATACAGGGAATGTAGTTGGTAATCAAGAATACGCTTCCTATATTAAAAAACGTCTTGCAAACCTGCAGCAACAAAAAGAAGCAATTGCATCTATAAGGGAGCAGGCATCAGAATTACTCCTAATTTATCATGATCAGATGACGGAGAAGCAAAGAGAGTGTGTTAAACGATTTGTGGAGCTAAATAAAAACAACTGGTTCTATCGTCGTTATGCCATATGTCGTTATGGATATCTGAAATCAGGATTACCAAGGAATCTTGGTTTATTCCTTATAATCTAGTTTTTTGAATAAGCAGGGCTTTAGAATATCAGGGGGATCGTTACATGACTAAGAAACAAAGAAAGAGATTGTTCTATAAATATATCATGATCTTCTTGCTTCTTTTATCAGCAACAGCAGGTTTTCTGCTTGCAGAAGCGAAGATTAAAGTATATGGAATGTTAGATGGATTAAATCGAGAAGACGGCGTAACACTTGCATCTGTGGATTTAGAAGATGTGAATCTGGTGGAAGATGATCGAATCATCAATATACTACTAGTGGGAAGTGATAAGAGAGCTTCCTGGACACAGACAGGTCGGTCGGATTCTGCGATGATTGCAACATTAGACTTAAAACATAAAAAATTAAAATTAACATCATTGATGCGTGATATGTATCTGACAATACCAGGATATGGAGAAAATCGTTTTAATGCGGCATATTCCTTTGGAGGAGTAAGCTTGATGTATGAAACGATTGCAACTAATTTTGGAATTCGATTAGATGGATATGCAGTAGTAGATTTCTCTGCATTTAAGAAGGTAATCAATACCATAGGTGGTGTTAAAATCACGCTAACGGATGAAGAATACCAATATCTAACGACTGCCTATAAGAAAGGTTCTGTGTTAAAATTAAAGCCGGGAATGAATGTGATGAATGGAACACAGGCATTGGCGTATACAAGAATTCGACAGGATGGGCAGGGGGACTTTGGAAGAACGGGACGACAACGAAAGGTTTTACAAGCGATCTTTACGGAGGCAAAATCCATGTCACTTACAGAACTGATTGATCTGGCAAATGAGATTATACCAAGTATATCTACGGATTTGACCAATGATCAGATTATGTCTTATATGGAATCTGTTCTTATGTTAGGTACCACAGAGATCCATCAATTCCGAATTCCAATAGATGACTCTTATACGCAGAGACGAATTAACAATATGGCTGTGTTGATACCAGATTTACAAACAAATGTAAATGCTTTGCAGGATTTTATATTTAATTAAGGCGAACTTTGCATTTAAATTTCGATTTTTTGTATGAAAGCTGCAAAGTACACAACTTAATTACCAAGAATATAGCAACCACCTACTCTGAGGTGAATTTTGAAGTGTCAAGTTTGAGTAATTCATATATATTTGGTTGAAATATAATGGAATTAATACACACCTATATGAGAAAATAAGGTGGCTATTGGCTATAAGAGATTTATAAATAGAGGAAACATATTAGAGGAAACATTGATACGAAACATAGATGGAGATAAGTAAATTGGAAAAATGGTTTCTAAAAAATAAAAAGGAAGATTTTACGAAGATTGCTCAGGATAATCATATTAGCGAGGTTTTGGCACGGTTACTTGTAAACCGTGGACTTACTTCCCAAAAAGAGATACAGGATTTCATTCATTCGAATACAGACTGCATGCATGATCCACATCTACTCAAAGATGTGGATTTCGCATGTGAACTGTTAGAAGAGAAGATTAACCAGAATGCCAGAATACGGATCGTTGGTGATTATGATGTGGATGGTGTTGTATCGACATACCTACTCTATACTGCCTTGCAGCGAGTGGGAGCTAATGTAGACTATGAGATTCCGGAACGTATGAAAGATGGGTACGGGATCAATATTAATATTATAAAAGCAGCGAAAGAAGACCAGGTTGATACGATCATCACCTGTGATAATGGAATTGCAGCAGTAGAACAGGTACGGTATGCAAAGGAAGAGAATATGACGGTGATCGTAACGGATCATCATGATATTCCATTTGTTGAGACGGAGAATGGAAGAGAAGAAGTGTTACCTCATGCAGATGCGGTGGTGAATCCCAAACAACAAGCATGTTCCTATCCATTCCCCAACATCTGCGGAGCAGTTGTTGCATATAAATTGATTGAAGTACTATATGAACGATTTGGTATTGAAAAAGTGGAAACCAAGAGATTGTTAGCTTATGCAGCAATTGCCACAGTGTGTGATGTAATGGATTTGGTGGATGAAAACCGTGCGATTGTTAAGTATGGGCTAGAGTTATTAAAGAATACAGAAAACCAAGGGTTGGAAGCATTAATGGAACTTCACCAAATCAATACATTTCGATTATCAGCATATCACCTTGGATTTATCATTGGTCCATGTCTCAATGCATCTGGACGGTTGGAAACAGCGAAGATTGGATTGGAATTACTGTTAGAGAAAAATCGGGAAGAAGCAAGGAGAAAGGCCGTAGCAATCAAAGAACTGAATGATAAGCGAAAAGATATGACAGCCAGAGGTGTTGAAGAAGCGATCGAGCAGATTGAAACAACTTCCTTAATAAAGGATAAGGTTTTGGTGGTTTATCTACCAGAATGTCATGAAAGTCTTGCAGGAATAATTGCGGGACGTATAAGAGAACGTTATCATAAACCGGCAATTGTGTTGACGAAAGCCTTAGAAGGGGTAAAGGGTTCTGCTAGATCCATTGAACAATATAACATGTTTGAAGAACTAACTACATGCAAACAATACTTAGATAAGTTTGGTGGTCATCCTATGGCAGCAGGGCTATCTCTTAAAGAGGAGAACATCGAACCATTACGGCAAGCTTTAAATGAAACGACGCAATTAACAGAAGAAGATCTGATTAATAAAGTTTCTATTGATGTATTGCTGCCACTTGGTTATGTGAAAGAAGATCTAGTGGAAGAATTGGAGTTATTAGAACCTTTTGGTAAGGGAAATGAAAAACCTGTATTTGCGGAAAGAAATTTGGTAGTGAAGAAGGCAGATATTCTTGGAAAGAATCGCAATACATTGAAATTAAAAGTAGAAAACCAATACGGAAAATGTATGGATGCCCTGTACTTTAATCAAATTGATCATTTTAATGAATATCTCAGTGAGAAATATGGCAATAATGAAGTAAATAAGATGTATCGGGGCGTGCCAAATTCTATACGTTTATCGGTAGTCTATTATCCAAATATTAACGAATACAATGGAATGAAGACACCACAAATCATTATTCAGGGAATACAATAGGATGAAAAATAGGAAAGCGGTCTATTGGGGTAAATGTTTTGGGTTGCCAATAGGGAACGGCAGTGCTATAATAATATATTGTTGAAAAAGAACGTGTTATGTAAAAAACGGAGGACATACATGAAAAAATTAGAGGATTATGTAGTAAGCATAAAGGACTTCCCAGAAGAGGGTATTATTTTTAGAGATGTAACAAGTGTATTGCAAGATCCAGACGGTCTTAAGTTAGCCATTGATTCAATTATGGAAGAATTAAAAGGTGTTGACTTCGATGTAGTGATTGGACCAGAGTCAAGAGGATTTATCTTTGGTGTTCCTGTTGCTTATAACTTGAACAAAGCATTTGTTCCTGTAAGAAAGAAAGGAAAATTACCTCGTGAAACGGTAGAGATGGAATACGATCTGGAATACGGTTCTGCTACAATTGAGCTACACAAAGATGCTATCAAACCAGGACAAAAAGTTGTTATTATCGATGACTTGATTGCAACTGGTGGTACGATTGAAGCGATTGTGAAATTAGTTGAGCAATTAGGTGGAGAAGTCGTACGTATTGCTTTCTTAATGGAATTAGAAGGTTTAGAAGGAAGAAAGAAATTAGCTGGTTATGATGTTGTATCAGTGATTAAGTACGAAGGAAAATAATTTTTTAGAAACAATTTCTAACAGTTGTTGGAATAAGATGAGCTATAAAGGCTTATCATAAGAAATAACTGGTAGGAATTGTTTTTTTTACAAAGAAGTATACTGTTCGGAGCAAACACGCAGTGTTTCTAGGAATGGGGCTAAGCAAACACAAACAGGACTTGTGACATAATTCTATTATTTTATTGATTTTTTGTACTCTTTTCTTTATAATTATTTAACATAAAACAATAGTGAAAGATAGATGCGAGGATAGGTGGTGATTTCATGGATAGGAAACAAGGACAAGAGAATACCAATAATACTGTTGTAAATGATGATTTCTCTGATATTACAGCTCCTGCTGATTTTACGTCGCCTGAGGTATTGTATGACAAATTAATTCAAACAATACATGGATATCACCCTTCTGCGGATATCTCCATGATTGAAAAGGCTTATAACTTAGCTTATAATGCACACAAGGATCAAAAAAGAAAATCAGGTGAGCCCTATATTATCCATCCCTTATGTGTAGCAATCATATTAGCAGAATTAGAATTGGATAAAGAAACCATTGTATCGGGAATTTTGCATGATGTTGTGGAAGATACCGTTTTGACAACAGAACAGATTTCAGAACAATTCAGTGATGAAGTTGCCCTGTTAGTAGATGGTGTTACGAAACTGACACAGTTGAACTATTCGAAGGATAAAGTGGAGATTCAAGCAGAAAATCTACGGAAGATGTTTCTTGCTATGGCAAAAGATATTCGTGTAATTTTGATCAAATTGGCGGATCGACTTCATAATATGCGTACATTGCAGTATATGAAGCCAGAAAAGCAAAAAGAAAAAGCCAGAGAAACCATGGATATCTACGCACCTATTGCACAGCGTCTTGGTATATCTAAGATTAAGGTAGAACTAGATGACTTATCTTTAAAATACCTAGAACCGGAAGTTTATCAAGGATTGATTGAAAAGATTGCTTCTAAAAAGAGTGAAAGAGAATCTTTTATTCGGGATATCGTATCGGAAGTTAAGAATCATATTAAGACAGCCAATATTGATGCTAAGATTGATGGACGTGTAAAGCATTTCTTTAGCATCTATAAGAAGATGGTGAATCAGAATAAGACGTTAGAACAGATTTATGACTTGTTTGCAGTTCGAATCATTGTTGAGACGGTAAAGGACTGCTATGCTGCACTTGGTGTGATTCACGAGATGTATAAGCCGATTCCTGGAAGATTCAAAGATTATATAGCAATGCCAAAAGCCAATATGTATCAGTCTTTGCATACGACCTTAATTGGTCCAGAAGGCAGACCGTTTGAAGTGCAGATTCGTACGTATGAGATGCACCGTACAGCAGAGTATGGTATTGCTGCCCATTGGAAATACAAAGAGAATCAAGATGGAAAGAATACAAGGGATAATGAAGAGGCAAAATTAACCTGGCTTCGTCAGATTCTAGAATGGCAGCGAGAGATGTCGGATAATAAGGAATTCTTAAGCTTGCTGAAAAGTGATCTGGATTTATTTTCAGAGAGTGTGTATTGTTTTACCCCAACTGGAGATGTGAAGAATTTACCAAATGGCTCTACACCAATTGACTTTGCCTATAGTATTCATAGTGCGGTAGGGAATAAGATGGTAGGTGCTAGAGTGAATGGAAAATTGGTACCGATTGAATATAAGATTCAAAATGGAGACCGTATCGAGATCATTACTTCACAAAATTCCCGTGGTCCAAGTCGAGATTGGTTGAGTGTTGTAAAAAGTACACAGGCGAAGAATAAAATTAATCAATGGTTTAAGACGGAATTAAAAGAAGACAATATTAGTCGTGGAAAAGATATGATGTCTAGCTATTGTAAGACGAAAAACATTGTATTAAGTGATTTGCTGAAGACAGAATTTACAGAAAAGGCAATGAGAAAATACGGGTTCCGTGACTGGGACAGTGTGTATGCAGCGATTGGACATGGCGGTCTAAAAGAAGGGCAAATCGTTAATAAACTCATTGATGAATATAAAAAGAAACAAAAGAAAGAAATCACAGATGAAAAAGTTTTAGAAACGATATCAGAAGTGAAAGATAATAAACCAGCAACTGTAGCAAAATCGAGAAGTGGTATTGTGGTGGAAGGAATCCATGATGTTGCTGTACGATTTTCAAAATGTTGTTCTCCTGTACCAGGAGATGAAATTGTTGGATTTGTTACAAGAGGGCGAGGCGTTTCCATTCATCGAACAGATTGTATCAACGTGATTAATCTACCGGAAGAGGACAGGGCTCGTCTGATCGATGCGGAATGGGCAGCTTCTGCTGATAAAGGACCATCGGAACTTTATACAGCAGAAATCAAGATTTTTGCGAATAACCGTAACGGTGTTTTACTTGATGTATCAAAAGTATTTACCGAGAATAAGATCGATGTGACATCAATGACCGTACGAACCAGTAAGCAGGGAACGGCAACCATCAATATAGCATTTGAGATTCATGGTGTTGAACAGCTACGGATTATTGTTGGTAAGATTCGAAATATTGAAAGTGTGTTAGATATTGAGAGAACAACCGGTTAATCACCGAATGAATATGTTATCGTGTATAGGAATACACGTATTATGGAAAAGAAGAAAGCAGGGTAAGCAATTAAATGAAAGCAGGTAAAATGGAGGTTATCACCTGTATAGTTGGTCCGGTACGGACAAATTGCTATACATTAGTGAACCAAGAAACGAAAGAATGCATCATCGTTGATCCAGGTGGAGAAAAAGAAAAAATTGAGAATAAGATTCAGTCATTACAGTGTAAACCAGTTGCAATTTTGTTGACACATGGACATTTTGATCACATCTTAGCAGTAAAAGATCTAGTGGAAGAGTATGGGATTCCTGTATATGCGAATGCTGAGGAACGGGAAGTCCTAATAAATGATGAATATAATCTTTCAGTTGATTTTAATGGAGCTTCCTATACCTGTGATGCCAATCATTATCTGCAGGATGGAGAGCTTCTGACACTAGGTGGCTTTACGGTCAAAGCAATAGCAACACCTGGACATACAAAGGGTGGAATGTGCTATTATTTTATGGACGAGCAGATCCTAGTTACAGGAGATACATTATTCCGTGAGACAGTAGGACGTACGGATCTTCCAACAAGCAACATGCGTCAGATCATTCATTCCGTTTGTCATCAATTAGAATCGGTAGCAGATGAAGCAGTTGTATTACCAGGACATGGAGAGACAACTACCATGAGCTATGAGCGAAAGAATAATCCATATATGGAAGGATTGTTGTAAGGACAATCCTTTGTAATAAATTGTAGAATAAATCATAGGAATACAGTAAGATCAAATCATAAGAGCAAACCATAAGAACAGACTGTATGATTAAGATTGTTACTTGATGTATTATGTGGGAAAGAACACCCTTGTAGAAGGCATGGGTGAATGAGTGAAAGAAGTTATTATGATACAAATCAAATTAGTAAACATAGATTTTGAATATGATATCCAATCATTGACGAAGGCATTCTTTCCGAAGGAAGAGGTGACTTTTGAAACACAAGAGATCGCCACACAGGTACTAGAAGTATCGTATGAGCAGAGACAGATAGGTATTTCATTCATTAAGGATGGAATACCTATCTTAACGAAAACAGATATGGTACCGATAGAAGAAAGAAAAGTGAAGAAAAATGTCTTGAAACGACTACTCTATCATGTGCTGATGGAAGTGACAGGAAGAACCCTACAGTGGGGAACGTTGACAGGAATTCGACCAACGAAACTGGCAATGGAGAAGTTGGAAAATGGAGAAAACCTTAGGCAGATTGAACAATTCATGTATGAGCAGTACCTATGTAGCAAAGAAAAGACGGATCTGTGTATGGACATTGTTACAAGGGAACACGCCATATTAGAAGAGATTGATTATAAGAATGGGTATAGCATCTACATTGGTATTCCATTTTGTCCAAGCACTTGCCTGTACTGTTCCTTTGCGTCTTATTCTGTGCAAAAGTTTGCACATTTGGTAGACGATTATCTTGATGCGTTGTGCAAAGAAATTGCTTATGCAAAGAACGCTTGTCCAAGCAAACGATTGACGACCGTTTATCTTGGTGGTGGTACACCAACAACGCTTAATGAGCAACAATTGGAACGTTTACTGAAAAGAATTAAGGAAGAATTCGATTTTACGTATGTCCGAGAATTTACAGTTGAAGCGGGACGTCCGGACAGTATCACAAGAGAGAAACTTCGAATTTTGAAGAAATATGGAGTAAGTCGGATATCGATTAATCCACAAACGATGAAGCAAGAGACCTTGGATCTGATTGGAAGAAAACACACGGTGGAACAGATTCGAGATACATTTGTTATGGCGAGAGAAGAAGGACATGAGAATATTAATATGGATATCATCATTGGTATTCCAGGAGAATGTCCTGATGATGTAGCGGAAACATTACGCCAGATTGATCAACTTTCACCAGATAGCTTAACCGTACACACTTTAGCGATTAAACGAGCTGCAAATCTGAATATATACAAAGAGAAGTATCAGGGACTAGTGGCGAAAGATGTAGTTGGTATGTTACAGTTATGTTTTGACTATACAAAGAAAGCACAGTATCATCCATATTATCTGTACAGACAAAAAAATATGGCAGAAAACCTTGAGAACATTGGATACGCAAAAGATGGAAAAGAAGGAATCTATAATATTCTGATTATGGAAGAAAAGCAAACGATTCTAGCACTTGGTGCTGGGGCATCTTCCAAATTCGTTTTTCCAGATGGGTATCGAATTGAACGTGCAGAGAATGTAAAAAGCGTAACGGATTATATTGCAAGAGTGGATGAGATGATTGCAAGAAAAGAAAAAGTACTTTCTGATAATGCAGACGAGTTGCGGTAGGTGCAGATTTGCGTGAGGGGAGAAAGAGGTGCGAAAGATGGATGATTTTCTTACGTTAGAGGATCTTCAATGTAGTGAGGATATGGCACACATAGCGAATGAAGATCTAGTGGAAGGATTAAGACATGGTATTATTGTTAGTAATTTGGCAAGACTGATAGCAGAGAAGTTAGGAATGGATGAAGATTTCTGTTATGAGATTGGACTTGCTGGTGTACTACATGATATAGGTAAATTACGATTGAGTAAATATCTGTATGGACGAAAAAAAGATGTTCTACAGGTAGAAGAGATGAAATACGTACGGATGCATTCTAAGTTCAGTTATGATATACTTATGGAGTATGATTTTTCTCCAAGAATGTTGGAGGCGATTTATCACCACCATGAGAATTTTGATGGTTCCGGATATCCTGATAATCTAAAGGGATATGACATCCCAAAAGGAGCTAGAATTCTTCGCACCTGTGATGTCTTCGCAGCACTTGTTTCTGATCGCCCGTACAGGGAAGCATTTGAAATTGAGACAGCAGTGGAATTAATGATAGATGAAGTAAAGAACTTTGATATGGAAGTGTTCCTTGCTTTCTTAGAATTGGTTCATTCCAAAGACTTTGAGAAAGTAAAAGAGATTATTGAGAAGAATAAGGAACATGAAGAATTAAAGTTAATTGTATAGTATAACAAAAACGTTGTACGTAGCAAGGTATCAAGAGCAAAAAACACGTAGCAATACGTATAGCATAAGGGAAATGCATTTACCCTTACATCATAGTATGTATCTTACATACAAAGTATAGATAAAAGGAGGAGTCCCATGATTACACAAAGACCAAAGGGAACACAAGACTGGTATGGCAGCAACATGCATAAGAGAACGATCATAGAAGGATTGGCAAGAAAGTTATGTAAGACATATAACATCAAGGAGATTATCACTCCCGTGTTTGAACATACCGTTTTGTTCCAAAGAGGTGTGGGTGAAACAACAGATGTTGTACAAAAAGAAATGTATACCTTCGAGGATAAAGGAAATAGAAGCATTACCTTAAAACCAGAAGGAACAGCAGGAGCAATTCGTGCGTACCTGGAGAATAATCTTTATGCAGAAAGTGGTCCAACCAAGTTATTTTATGTAACACCAGCATTTCGTTATGAACAGCCACAAAGTGGACGATTACGTCAACATCATCAATTTGGTGTAGAATTCGTTGGTTCAAAGAGCCCATTAGCGGAAGTAGAATTAATCACCTTGATTACAACATTTATTCGTGAGATTGGATTGAAGAATGCAAAGCTTCATATCAACAGTATTGGTTGTGCAAATTGCCGTAAAACATACAATGATGCATTATTAGCATATCTAGAGCAACACAAAGACCAGTTATGTCCAACTTGTTTAGAGAGAATGACAAAGAATCCACTTCGTGTCATTGACTGTAAAGTTCCAAGTTGTAAAGAAATTGTGAAGAATGCACCAAGAACAATTGATTATCTTGATGAGGAATGCAAAGAACATTTTGAAGAATTACAAAGTCTATTAACAGAATTGAATATTCCATACGAAATCGATACAGGTATTGTACGTGGATTAGATTACTATACAAAGACAGTGTTTGAATTCGTTAATGAAGAAGGTTTCACCTTATGTGGTGGCGGAAGATATGATAATCTTGTTCATGAAATAGATGAAAAACAGAATATTCCAAGTGTTGGTTTTGGAATGGGAATTGAACGAATCATCTACTTCTTAGAAAAAGAAGGCGTGGAATTAGAACCAGAAACGGTACCTGAATTATATATCGGTATTCTTGGTAAAGAGGCAAAAGCAGCAGCGTATCGTATTGTTCAAAATCTTAGAAGTGCTGGAGTCGTTGTGGAAACAGACTATATGGATCGAAGCGTTAAAGCACAGATGAAGTACGCAAATAAGATTGGTGCAAAGAATACAGTGATCATAGGTGCAGACGAAATTGCTTGTGGTAAGGCAACCATCAAGAACATGGACAATCATGAACAGGTGGAAGTAGAATTAGATAAAATTGCATCGTATTTTCAATGTAACGAATAAGAAAGAATACAAAGCGAAGATGTGAACACACAGACTGCGTTATAGAGAACATTTATAGAAACATAGATGAATATGGAGGATGACAACATGGCAGAATCAATGAGTGGGCTTCATAGATCCCACAGATGTACAGAATTATCCAAAGCCAATATTGGTGAAATTGTAACCGTAATGGGTTGGGTACAAAAAAGAAGAAATCTTGGAAGTTTAATATTTGTAGATTTAAGAGACCGTTCTGGTTTACTTCAGATAGTATTTGATGAGAATGATATTGGAACAACTGGTTTTGAAAAAGCAGGAAAGTTAAGAAGCGAATTCGTTATCGCAGTTGTTGGTAAAGTGGAAGCTCGTTCTGGAGCAGTGAATGAGAACATGGCTACAGGAGAAATCGAGATTCGTGCAACAGAGTTACGTATCTTATCAGAAGCGGAAACACCGCCTTTCCCAATTGAAGAGGAAAGCAATACCAAAGAAGACTTACGTTTAAAATATCGTTACTTAGATCTTAGAAGACCAGATCTTCAAAGAAACCTCATCATGAGAAGTAAAGTGGCTACTTTAACAAGACAATTCCTTGCTGACGAAGGATTTCTTGAAATTGAAACGCCAATGCTTACAAAGAGTACACCAGAGGGTGCGAGAGATTATTTGGTACCAAGCCGTGTTCATCCAGGTAACTTCTATGCATTGCCACAATCTCCACAGTTATTTAAACAGTTACTTATGTGCTCTGGATATGACCGTTACTTCCAAATCGTAAAATGTTTCCGTGATGAAGATCTTCGTGCAGATCGTCAACCAGAATTTACACAGATCGATATGGAATTATCTTTCGTAGATGTGGATGACGTAATTGCTGTTAATGAGCGTTTGTTACAGAAATTATTCAAAGAAACCATTGGTGTAGATGTACAATTACCAATTCGTCGTATGACATATGCGGAAGCAATGGACCGTTTTGGTTCTGATAAACCAGATCTTCGTTTTGGTATGGAACTAAAGAATGTTTCCGATGTTGTAAAAGGTTGTGGATTTGGTGTATTTACTGGTGCATTAGAAAATGGTGGTTCAGTAAGAGGTATCAATGCAGAAGGGCAAGGTGCAATGCCACGTAAGAAGATTGATGCATTGGTTGAATTTGCAAAAGGATTTGGTGCAAAAGGTCTTGCTTATCTTTCAATTAATGAAGATGGAACATACAAATCAAGTTTTGCTAAATTCATGACAGAAGAACAATTAAAAGATTTAGTTGATGCGATGCAAGGTAAACCAGGTGATTTATTATTATTTGCAGCAGATGAAGACGATATCGTATTTGATGTTCTTGGTAACTTACGACTTGAAATTGGAAAGAACCTTGGGTTACTTGATAAGAACGAATACAACTTCTTATGGGTAACAGAGTTCCCACTTCTTGAGTACTCCAAAGAACAGGGCAGATATGTAGCAAAACATCACCCATTTACAATGCCTATGGAAGAAGATCTTGATATGCTTGATACGGATCCAGGCAAAGTTCGAGCAAAAGCATATGATATCGTATTAAATGGTACAGAAATCGGTGGTGGTAGTGTTAGAATCTTCCAGAACCATATTCAAGAGAAGATGTTTGAAGTATTAGGCTTCACAAAAGAAGATGCGTACGACCGTTTCGGATTCTTATTAAATGCGTTCAAATATGGAGTACCACCTCACGCTGGATTGGCTTACGGATTAGATCGTCTTGTTATGTTAATGGCAAAAGAAGACAGCATCCGTGATGTAATCGCATTCCCTAAAGTAAAAGATGCTTCTTGTCTAATGACAGATGCACCAAATATCGTAGAAGAAAAACAGTTAGTGGAATTAGGAATTGAAGTTTCAGAGACGGAAGAGACGGAAACAGCGGATTCACAAGAATAGATAAAGAGAAGGAAGGATCTCAACACAGGGATATTTTGTGTAGGGGTCCTTTGTTCTATAATAGGAAAGTCCTCCGACTTTCCTATTATAGAAACCCTCCGGGGATGCGTATTCGCACATAAGGTAGATATCAGCTGAAGCTGACTGTGCTCGGCGCGGAGAACAAAGTGTACTTCGTACATTTATATTATTGAATACAAGAAAGGAGTATGTTTCGAAATGAAATTTATTGAAAACAATTACATAGTAATTATAGGAATATATGTATTGCTCTGTAATTGTGTTGGATTTGCAATCATGGGAATTGATAAAAGCAAAGCAAAAAGAGGAGCTTGGAGAATACCAGAGAAAACGTTGTTTTTGGTTGCTCTACTAGGTGGAAGTATTGGAACGATTCTTGGAATGCAAAAATTTCGTCACAAAACAAAGCATAAGTCGTTTGTCTATGGAATGCCTGCAATATTGATTTTACAATTAATACTTGTGATCTACTTTGGTGTGACTGTTTGATCATGGAGTTAAAAAACCCAAAGCAATAGGAGACCTATTGCTTTGGGTTTTTATAGAGTCGAAACTTAACATACTCTAAGATATCCTGCTGTGTATTCGATGGTAATTGCCTGATATACTGTATTAATTTTGCTTCAAACGAACTTAGAGATTGCGCGTTCTGACGATTATATGTAGAATAGGCAGATTCTTCATGAATAGTACTTGGAATTAATTTGGAATTAATCAATTCATCAATACTTAGATTATAGAGAGAAGCAAGTTTAATTAACGTTTGATTATCAGGCGTTCTGCCACCCTTTTCATAATGAGCATACCCTTGGCGGGTAATGTTAAGATAGTCACCAATATATTTCTGTGTATACCCATGTGAAATACGTAAATCTCTCAATTTTTTTGAAAGCGGTAGATTATTTGGTAGCATATTCTCCTCCTATTGTTATGAGAATAACATACTTATTATAGCAAGTTAACTGGTAAAAATATCATAAAGCAACAAAATGTGCCATAATAAGACGGCAACGGTTTGTTGCTTTGAGAAATGGGAATAGAGAAATTAAGTACGTGTATTGGAAATTTAATCGATTAATGTCGCACAATTCACGACATATTTTCTACTTTTATGAGTATTATTTCCTAAAATAGATATTGAATGAAAAATGTTTGACAATCTTTAGAAAAAATGTTATCATATGGCTAGTTGCAAGAGCAACGTAGATTATTATTTGTTTTGGAGGAATTGAAGATGAAAGGTACAGTTAAATGGTTCAACAATCAAAAAGGTTTCGGTTTCATCAGTGATGAACAAGGTAACGATGTATTCGTACACTACACTGGACTTAACATGGAAGGATTCAAATCTCTTGAAGAAGGCCAAGAAGTAGAATTCGATATCGTTAATGGAGCTAAAGGACCACAAGCTACAAACGTTACAAAACTTTAATCAAACTGCTTAATCAGTGTACCTTTTTCTAATATATAAATTTTTGAATTTTTATACAGAAATAGCT
The DNA here is from genome assembly GCF_012070565.1 of Anaerosporobacter faecicola. GTDB lineage: Bacteria > Bacillota > Clostridia > Lachnospirales > Lachnospiraceae > Anaerosporobacter > Anaerosporobacter faecicola. The sequence goes on along the minus strand of NZ_JAAQRO010000008.1, from coordinate 165,896 downwards.
ATATTGTTTTAACGTATTGATTATGAATACAATTTCATAGAATTGTAAGGTGCTACCTCTTGACTAGTAATGGTTAAGAGGTAGTTTTTTTGAGATATATTGGGATGTGCACTCGCACATCAGGTAGGTGTCAGCTGAAGATGGCTGTTATCTGTAGAAAATTGATTGTATAGGGGAGGATGAATTGATCCAATATAAGGAAAAACGGATGAATCTGTTTCAACTAAATGAATATTTTTATCAATTACCCGGTAATGCATTCCTAGGGCTAGAAGAAAAAAAACAAGCCGATGAAGTAAGAAGAGAAGTTGTAAAGAAGAATTGGATCCGTAGTGCATCAAGAGAATATAAGGTGGACGAATTTCGGATCGAACAAGGAAAACTTCAACTAGGAGAATATAAAATTTCAATAGATTTCATTGAAGATGAGATATTTCATGATATAATATCAATAATGGTATTTCTTATAACTATTTGTGAAGAAGATAATTTTGTAATACAGGATAAAGAGATTGAACATAAGGGAAGAATGTATTATGAAACATATTACGAGGTACAAAAAGAAGCGAGCATAAGTGTTATGGAGCAATACTATCAATCTATGTGGATGTATAGTGCATTACAGGCATATCGGGATGAGTTAGTAAAGGGTTATAAGGATCAAATTTTAGGACCAGGCTATTTTGGTATGCCAATAGAAGAAAACGAATCAATCTATATGTTATTAAAGGGAAATCAGATTGGTGTTACTTTACATGCATCTTGTCAGTTTACTCCGGAGAACACGATATGTGGAATTGCTTGCAAGGTTGGAGATCATAAAAAGAGATGGGATGAGTTTGTAAGTAATCCATGTAGAACATGTATAGCAACAAATAAAGCTTGTGGATATTGTACCTTTAAAAAGAAAAGAAAGTAGAGAGGCTTACGTGAAAGAACAATCTTTCACATGCTATTTTGTGCCTTGCACAAAGTTACTTGACTTTTGGAAGGGCATGGTGATTACGATGAAAGCAAGTGAGAAAATACGATACCAGCAATTTGTTGATGTGATCGATTTTCCAACTGTAATATTTGTATTTGAGACAAGAAGAATAATAGCAATCAATAAAAGGGGAAGGGAAATACTTTCACCGAGTGGGAAAATCCTTCGATATATGCCAGAAAATAAGTTGCGACCATTTGTTATTGAACAAGTATATGGAGAACAGACGGATATCCTAATGGATATGCCAATTACAATAGAAAATAGGAATATAAGAATTGACTTTGAAATAAATTCCTTTGAACTGGATAAAAAACACATCTCTATAATTGTGTTTGACTATACAGATAAACAGAGTTTTGGAGACAAATTTTCATCCCACGTACCACGTTTATTTTGGAAGGATAAGCGGTTGAAATTAAGGGGAGCAAATCATTTTTGTAGGGAAGATTTTAAAGAAAGTAATTTGGAATTTGAGGATATCACCTCAACCTATGATCAAGAAGTAGAAGAATTATTATTTGAGAATGAAATGCGAGTTATCAAGGAGAAAGAATCCATTTGGAATGTCATGCAGCTAATTCAATATCGGAATAACTCAACTAAATTCATTAATATGAGTCGTATACCAATTATTAACAAGAATGGAACAGTGATTGGTTTGCTAGGGGTCTATAATCTCATGCTTACCCAAGAAGAGTTTGAGAAGGAAAATGAGTGGCTTAAGAAAGAAAAATGGAGACTTACGAAATTACTTGCTTTAAATGAAAGTGTTTTTATGCGTATCCGTGTAGATGAAAATTGGTCTGTGGAATTTGTTACGTCGAATGTGGAAAAATGGGGATATAACAAGAAACAATTCTATATACGCGAAGTATGTTTCCGAGATTTGATCGCTGCAGAAGATAAGAATCTCTTATTAAATAAATTCATCCAGGTAAAAAGAAAAAATACAAGTAAAGTTGAGTTTGAATTCCGTGTTCGAAAAGCAGATGGAAGCAATGTATGGGTAAAAGCACAGACAGTATTCATTGACAGTGATAATTGGCGTGTATCGGATCAATATGTAGACTTTATCTTAACAGATATATCGGATATTAAGTCTTTACAAAAAGAATTAAGAGAAAGTATTGGCATAATAAAAGCAAAAGTCGATCGGGTAAAGCAGGGAAAAATCCCGGTACGCTATGTGCGATTTTCGGATCTCTTTGATGTTGAAGAACTAGAGACGATTATCAAGAATTATGCAACTGGAATGAAATTAAGTTGTGCGGTTACAGACTATATGGGACGATTGGTATGCGATGCAGTCTGGCAGGAGACGATTACAAAGAGATGTAGAGAATTCTATGAGGAACGTAGGGGAAGAGACTATTTTCGAGAATTGTTTAAAAAAACAAAAGAGTATGAGAATTCCTATGTTATGCAGTATGATGAAGAACATCAATTATATATCTATGCATTTCCATTTATAGTGGATGAAAAATGTGTAGGGTTATTGCATCTATTTACAGAGAAGGAATTAGACGAAGATGCACCAGTCATTCAATGTATGATCGCTATGGTAAATCAAGTCAGTAAAGGTGTTGTAAAGAATATAGAATTGTTACGGTTGAAGGATAAAACGGAACGACAAGAATTAGAAATTGAGGATATGAGGCGCAAAAAGAAGTTCTTGAATGAACAATTGGAATTAGCGCTGACAAGTGATAATTTATATGAAACAATTGGACAATTAATACAAAATGCGTCACAGTATATATATATAGGAGAAATTCTATTGTTTCGTCAGATAAGACAAATGGATCATTACGTAAAAAATTTCGAATGGACAAATGAAGGGAGAGGGATTAGTAATCTTTCCCCAAAAAGCGAGAGTTTGGATTTGCTCAAATGCAGTGAACTTCTACGAGTATTTTTGGATAAAAAGATTGTTGTGTATAACGAGGGAGAGATTCCTCCATATATACAAAAACAGCTGCGAATAAGAATGTTCCGATCAGTTGTTTTCATGTTGTTTGATCAGAATATGGAAGAAAATGTTATGTTAGTAATCGGTGATCCAACGGGAAAACAAAATTGGAGTGAAAAGAAGGTTATATTTTTAAGTGAAATGTATAAAGTGGTGAAAGTAATCATCGATCGAATCCAAGCGAAAAAGAATATAGAATATCATAATAGAGCAAATAAAAAATAATTCCAGTTTTACTAAGGAAATATTTTCGTTTTTATAAAAATAATGTATAATGAAAGTACGTTTGTTGACTTGATGGGACTACAACAAGTGATTCCTATTAAGTATCATGGAAATATAAAGGAGATAGAGTATGAGTATTAAAAAATCAGCTTTTGGTAAAACAATGGAAGGGGAACAAGCAAGCTTATATACCTTAAAAAATAAATCAGGTATGACTGCAGTTTTCAGCGATTATGGTGCTGTACTTGTAAAATTATTAGTACCAGATGCTAATGGAAAATTAGAGGATGTTGTTCTCGGTTATGACAAATTGGAACAGTACACAAAGAATGCACCAGGCTTTGGTTCATTTATTGGAAGACATGCAAATCGAATTGGCAATGCATCGTTCATTTTGAATGGAAAAACATATGAATTAGAAAAAAATGATGGCAACAATAATCTTCATTCAGGAAGAAAGAGCTTTAACAAGTTCCTTTATGAAACAGAGTATTACGAAGATGAAGAATCTGCTTCAATTGAATTCTCCCGTTTAAGTCCTGATATGGAACAGGGCTTTCCAGGAAATCTTGACATAACAGTAACCTATACCCTTACGGATGAGAATGAATTAGTAATGGAGTATCTTGCTGTTCCGGATAAAGATACGGTAGTGAACTTTACAAACCATTCTTACTTCAATTTGTCAGGACATGCTGCAGGCTCAATCCTTAACCATAAAGTATGGATCAATGCCGACCAATTCACTCCAACAGATGATGCCTTGATTCCAACAGGTGAATTTGCAGATGTAGAAGGAACTCCTATGGATTTTAGAACTGCTAAAGAAATCGGAAGAGACATTCAAGCAGAATATAAACCATTAAAACAAGCAGGTGGCTATGATCATAATTTTGTTCTAAAACATGAAAGTAATGATGTAGAGCTAGTAGCTGAATTAACGGATGAAGCAAGTGGACGTAAGATGGAAGTGTATACGGATCTTCCAGGAATGCAATTCTATACAGCAAACTTCTTAAATGGAGAAAAAGGAAAAGACGGTGTAGAGTATCATTCAAGAGATGGCGTATGTTTTGAGACGCAATTCTACCCAAATTCATGTAATATCCCAGAATTCCCATCTTCCGTTACAAAAGCTGATCAACAGTATGATTATGTAACCGTATATAAGTTTACTACTATTTAGAAAATATTCCAAACAGCCCTAATGGGGCTATGTGTTCCTATTTTGCGGGGTGTCGCACAAAAATGTGTGTCACCCTTAATTTCTGCTATAAAATTGATCATAATAAATTAATCTATCTTTAATTTGTTTATTTGCATTTTAACAATCGACAATTGCCTGTTAAAAAGAGCTTATGATCTTTCTTATAGAAAGCAATAAATCGAAGGATTATAAGGAGTACTGAAATGATTAAAAAGTGCTCCTTATTACTGTATTTACGGCATAATCAATGTATACAAAACTGATTTGTTACCGCTCCTCTTTTCGTATAAATTGACAAAAATATAAAAAAGTATTGCTTATCTTTGGGGCTCGTTTATAATTAAAAGTAGCGAATATACTAGGACGATAACGATGTGATTTGTCCAAATACGCGACTTGAGGCGGGGGCAAATCAGCGCTGTCTCCTTGTAACATAGCAATCTCAAAATAGGGAATCAAAGGATAGGTGGCAAACGATGAAAAAATTAGAAATGCTTTATGAAGGCAAGGCTAAAAAGGTTTACACAACAGATGTAGAAGGCGTATATATCGTAGATTACAAGGATGACGCAACTGCATTCAATGGTTTGAAAAAGGGAACAATCGTTGGGAAAGGCGTTATCAATAACAAAATGAGTAATCATTTGTTTAAGATTCTTGAAAAAGCAGGTGTACCAACACATTTTGTTGAGGAACTTAGCGAACGCGAAACTGCTGTTAAGAAAGTGGAGATCGTGCCACTAGAAGTAATTGTTAGAAATGTAGCTGCTGGTAGCTTCTCAAAAAAACTTGGTATTGAAGAAGGAACCAAACTGTTAGCTCCTACATTAGAATTCAGTTACAAAAATGATGACCTTGGTGATCCAATGATCAATGATTACTATGCAATTGCCATTGGAGCTGCTACAAGAGAAGAGATTGATAAAATTACAGAATTAGTTTTCAAGATTAATAGCGTATTATGTGAATACTTTGCTTCTTGTGAAATCGAATTAATTGATTTCAAAGTTGAGTTTGGAAGATGCAATGGTGAAATCATTCTTGCAGATGAAATCTCACCTGATACATGTAGACTTTGGGATAGCAAAACACATGATAAATTAGATAAAGATAGATTCCGTAGAGATTTAGGCAATGTTGAAGATGCATATCAGGAAGTATTTCAAAGATTAGGCATCTAGTATAGGGGAAAGACTGAATGAGTGATAACAAATTAAGTAGTATGAGATCGGATGAGTTACATGAAGAATGTGGTGTGTTCGGAATCTATGATTTAGATGGAAACGATGTAGCTTCTTCCATCTATTATGGATTGTTTGCACTGCAACATCGTGGACAGGAAAGTTGTGGTATAGCCGTATCAGATACCAATGGTCCCAAAGGAAAAGTACTGTCTGTAAAAGACATGGGATTAGTTAATGAAGTATTTACTCCAGAGAGCTTAGAAGGACTAAAAGGTGATATTGGAGTTGGACATGTTCGTTATTCTACAGCGGGAGCAAGTACAAGAGAGAATACACAGCCATTGGTTCTTAACTATGTGAAAGGTACCTTGGCACTGGCTCATAATGGTAATCTGATTAATGCTTTGGAACTTCGTCATGAACTGGAGTATACAGGCGCAATCTTCCAAACAACAATTGATTCGGAAGTTATTGCTTATCATATTGCAAGAGAACGATTGAATGTATCCAATGTAGAATCGGCAGTTAAGAATGCCATGCAGAAGATTAAAGGTGCATATTCCTTAATTATTATGAGTCCAAGAAAACTAATCGGAGCAAGAGATCCATTCGGTTTCCGTCCTCTCTGTATTGGAAAAAGAGACAATAGCTATATATTAGCTTCTGAAACTTGTGCACTGGATGCAGTTAGTGCGGAATTTGTGCGAGATGTTATGCCAGGTGAGATTGTAACCATTACGAAAGATGGAATTGTATCAGATACAAGTATGTGTCAACAGGAGACAGCCAGATGCATATTCGAATATATCTATTTTGCTAGACCAGACAGTAGTATTGATGGAGTAAGTGTCTACAACTCAAGAATTATGGCTGGTAAGATCTTAGCCCAGGCGCACCCAGTGGAGGCCGACATCGTTGTGGGGGTTCCAGACTCAGGAAATGCTGCGGCACTTGGATTTTCCATGGAATCGGGTATTCCATATGGAATGGCATTTGTAAAGAATAGCTATGTGGGAAGAACGTTCATTAAACCGAAACAAAGTGTAAGAGAGTCTAGTGTTAAGATTAAATTGAACGTATTAAAAGAGGTAGTAAAAGGAAAGCGTGTAGTAATGATCGATGATTCCATTGTACGAGGGACAACCAGTGAACGAATTGTTCGTATGTTAAAAAATGCTGGTGCTACCGAAGTACATGTACGAATCAGTTCACCACCGTTTTTATACCCTTGTTATTTCGGAACCGATATTCCTTCAGATGACCAATTGATTGCGCATAACAATACAGTGGAGCAAATCTGTGAAATGTTAGGTGCAAACTCATTAGGATATCTGGATGTAGAGCGTCTTGGAGAAATGCTAGGTAGTGATATGGGGTATTGTAGTGCTTGCTTTACAGGCCAATATCCAGTAGAACCACCAAAAGAAGATATTCGAGGCGATTTCGATAAATAATTTAAATAAATTTTTACCCAAAAGGTATAATATATAACACGTATATTTTAATAGGAAGAGTGATACTGCTTAGGCAGTTCATAGTATATGAATAGAATGGAGAAACACATGAGTAATGATAGATATGTAAGCCCTATGTCTGAACGATATGCAAGCAAGGAGATGCAATATATATTCTCGCCAGATATGAAATTCCGTACTTGGAGAAAATTATGGATTGCTCTTGCTGAGACAGAAAAAGAATTAGGTTTAAATATTACAGAGGAACAGATCGAAGAACTAAAAGCACATCAAGAGGATATCAATTATGATGTTGCAAAGGAAAGAGAAGCTTTGGTCAGACATGATGTAATGTCACATGTGTATGCTTATGGTGTACAATGTCCAAAGGCAAAAGGAATTATTCACCTTGGCGCAACTTCTTGTTATGTAGGCGATAATACAGACTTGATCGTTATGACAGAAGCTCTTCGTTTAGTACGTAAAAAGTTAATTAACGTTATCGCTGAATTATCAAAGTTTGCTATGAAATATAAAGATCTTCCAACACTTGCATTTACACATTTTCAACCAGCTCAACCAACAACGGTTGGAAAACGTGCAACATTATGGTTACAGGAATTGAAATTAGACCTTGATGATTTAGAGTACCTGATTGATTCCATGAAATTATTAGGTTCAAAAGGTACAACAGGAACACAGGCAAGTTTCCTCGAATTATTCGATGGAGATTACGAGAAAGTGAAAGCAGTAGATCGTATGATTGCGCAGAAGATGGGATATAAGGAATGTTATCCAGTATCTGGACAGACCTATTCTCGTAAAGTGGATACAAGAGTACTGAATGTGTTAGCGGGAATTGCTGCAAGTGCACATAAATTCTCCAATGATATTCGCTTATTACAACATTTAAAAGAAATTGAAGAACCATTTGAAAAGAACCAGATTGGATCTAGTGCAATGGCTTATAAGAGAAATCCAATGCGTAGTGAACGTATTGCCTCTTTAGCAAACTACGTAATGGCAGATGCCATGAATCCTGCCATGACTTCATCAACACAATGGTTTGAGAGAACATTAGATGATTCTGCAAATAAGAGAGTAAGTATACCAGAAGGTTTCTTAGCGGTTGATGGAATCTTAGATCTATATCTTAATGTGGTAGATGGACTTGTTGTTTATCCAAAAGTTATTGAAAAACGACTTATGTCAGAACTTCCTTTCATGGCAACAGAGAATATCATGATGGATGCAGTAAAGGCTGGTGGAGACCGTCAAGAATTGCATGAGAGAATTCGTCAGTTATCAATGGAAGCTGGAAAGAATGTAAAAGAAAATGGTTTGGACAATAACCTGCTTGAATTGATCGCAGCAGATCCAGCATTCAATATGACGCTAGAAGAATTAAAGAAAACAATGGATCCAAGCAAATATGTTGGTTGCGCACCTATGCAGACAGAAGAATTTGTTCGTGAAGTGATTCAGCCAATTCTTGATGCAAACAAAGATATGTTAGGAATGACAGCTGAAATCAACGTATAGTCTTTGATGGTGAACTTATAATATTAATTAGAATGCATAAACTAAAAGCAATCTTCTACGAAGGTAGGAGGTTGCTTTTCGACGTTAAATAATGAATAACTGGATTAGTTTGAAAGGAAAAACCAACGACTATATACAATTGCTCATTAAACGATAAGAACCTAAAATTACATTGCTAGAAGAAAGGGGAAAGAGATGGAACAAGAAGAAATGGAACAAAATGAAATAAAAGAAGAAAAGAAAATTAGCAATCGGATCATTCACCCAATAGCACCAATTTTTAATGAATATTCGAAAGTCCTTGTATTAGGTTCATTTCCTTCTGTAAAGTCAAGAGAAGGTCAATTCTTCTATCATCATCCACAAAATCGCTTTTGGAAAGTGATTGCAGCCGTGATGAAGGAGGAAGTACCTGTTTCCATTGAACAAAAAAAGGCATTTCTTTTAAAGCATGGTATTGCTGTATGGGATGTGATACAAAGCTGTGAGATTGTTGGTTCTAGTGATAGTAGTATTAGAAATGTAATTCCCAATGACATAACGAGAATATTAGAGGCTGCACCCATTCAACAAATCTATGCAAATGGGAATAAGTCATATGAACTTTATAAAAAATATTGCTATCCCATAACAAATCATGATATAATAAAGCTTCCGTCAACAAGTCCAGCAAATGCAGCATTTTCACTAGAAAAATTAGTCCTTTGCTGGGAACAGATTCATATATAAGTAGATAGAAAGGCAGGGGTCATGAATAACACACCCTATGATTATAAAGAAATCGTTCCTTATCTTGTGGATTGGTACGAAGCCAATGCACGAATCTTACCATGGAGGCTTGAACCTACCCCTTATCATGTGTGGATATCCGAGATCATGTTGCAACAAACCCGTGTAGAAGCTGTACGTGGTTATTATGATCGCTTTCTTACAGCGTTACCAACGATTCGTGATTTAGCCAATGCAGAGGAAGACGTTCTACTTAAACTGTGGGAAGGTTTAGGATATTATTCCAGAGTAAGAAATCTACAGAAAGCAGCGAGAGTTATAATGGAAGAGTATGAGGGAGAATTACCTTGCTCATATGAGGAGTTATTAAAATTGCCTGGGATTGGAACTTATACAGCTGGTGCCATTGCTTCCATTGCGTATGGAATACCTGTAGCTGCAGTAGATGGGAATGTACTCCGCATAGCGAAACGGTTAGCGGGAAGTTTTGATGATATAGCAAAAGCAAAGGTGAAGAAGGAGTTAGAAGGAATCTTTACAGCAATTACACCAAAAGGACACGCAGGTGCTTTTAACCAGTCATTAATGGATCTAGGAGCAACCATTTGTGTGCCCAATGGAAAACCAAATTGTCAGGTCTGTCCTGTTATGCATCTGTGCTTGGCTTTCAAACAAGATCTGCAGATGCAGATACCAGTAAAAGCAAAAAAGAAAGAGCGAAGAATCGAAGAGAAGACCATATATGTAATAGAATTTGAGAATAAAATTCTTTTGCACAAGAGAGGGAGCAAAGGGTTATTGGCCGGATTATGGGAACTTCCCAACATGCAAGGGAAAAGTACGATAGATAAAGTACAAGAACAGATTCAGCAAGAAATCCCAGAAGCAGAGGTTACGGTACAGTCACTTGGAGAAGCCAAACATATATTTAGTCATGTGGAGTGGCATATGACAGGTTTCCACATTCTATTCGCGAAACGTGAACAAATGCTTCATTTTTGTGGACAACTTAATGCGCTTATCACACAAAAGGTGGATAACTCTGGTAGCCAAGGTAATATTTTTAGTGAAGATACCAATCAATTGGTTGCACGAAAAGAGATTAAGGAAACATTTGCTTTACCATCTGCATTTGACAAATATAAGATTTGGGAAGAAAAATAAAATCTCAAGCCATATTCATTGTAATCGTTTCACGAAAACGATGATGAAAAGGCTTGAGATTTTTTATCCATATTGTTAGGTTGGCATTAGCCAAATAGTTTTCCTAGACCATAACCTGCGCCTACAAGGATACAGATTATTAATAACACTTCACCTACTGCTTTAAACAGTAACAAACGAATTTTATGAAATTCTTCTTTTTTTGAATCATAGATGTTCATATTAACCCTCATTTCTTAAATCAATAAGTCAAACTTCTCTCGGTAAAAATTATAAGCTTAATCTTATAACAAATAAACTTACACTTCTATTAAAACATAGTTTGCGTAATTTGTTTTTAAGATATGAGTAAGATTTGATGAATTATTCTTATGAAAATCTTATGATATTCTTAAGTCTGAAAAAAAGATTGGTTCTAATACATAAATAAGGAAATACTGTCATTTATGAGTCTTTTTCTTGGTAGAAATCAATGAACTTTTGTAAAGATTCCGAAGGCTCTATGTTGGAGGCATAAGCAAAACCAACTTGACGTTTGGTTATTGGCACAACGAATGGTACCTCAATTAATGTACCAGACTTTAGTTCGTCCTGAACAAAATCTTTAATAACACATCCTACACCAAGTCCAATCTTAGCAAATTCAATTAACAAGTCCATGTTGTTGATTTCTAAAATCTTGTTCGTTTCAACATGATAGGTACGGAAATAGTTATCAATATACATACGAGTAATATTCTCTTCATCAAGAAGCATTAAGTTTGCAGATTTAAAAACATCAAAATGATCGCCCGCTTCACGAAGCTTTAGATTTTCCATGTAAGTTTTCGTTGCAACAAAGCCATCTTCAATTTCCGCAATTGGGAAGAATGAAATATTTCTTAATTGCTCTGGTTTGGCAATCAGACCAATATCGATTTTGCGGTTCTCTAGTAATTCCATGGTCTGGAAGGTTGATTGACAATCAATGGTTACCTTGATATGTGGGTATTTGGCGATAAAATCTTTTAAATAAGGAATTAAAACATATTTACAAAGAGTCGTACTGACACCAATACGAATATGTCCGATTCCTAATTCATTGATCTTTTTGATCATATCTTCGCCAAGTTGTAATGTTTCAAAAGCAGATTTGGTATGCTCATAGAGCATTTTTCCTTCATTGGTCAAATGAACGCCACGAGAGTTACGAGTAAATAAGGTAACTTCTAAGTTTTGCTCAAGTTTGCTGATTGCCTTGCTAATGGCTGGTTGGCTAATATAGAGCTCTTTTGCAGCGCGGGAGATGTTTCCTGCTTTTGCAACGCAATTAAATATTTTATAAAGAGATAAGTTCTGTTCCATAATGACCTCCGGTTTAGCAAGAAACTTGCTGAATCTATGTATAGCATAGGGTTATCACCCTTGTATCCTATTGATATAAACGTCAAAAGGTATTCTGTCCCTTGTATCTTAGTATGATATAAACGATAAAAGCTAATTCATATAGAGACAAAAGGTATTCTGTCCCTTATATCATAATATCTTATACCAATAACAGGTACAAATGCAAGTATATTTCAATAGAATTTCAGAAATTACATGTGTATAGCAAACATAACTTTTCAACATAGTAAATATGAGTAATATGTATTTCATTTATGGAAATTAGTATGCTAGAATGATACTATGATGTAAGGGAAAAAGAATTTTACTCTTATAATACGACGAAGAAAGAATCTACGATAAGTTATAACAGAATACAAGAGGAAAGGTCATATTTTTCTAGGCATAATACCTTTTGCCACGCATGCATAACATTTTTCGTAGAACAATAGGAGGAATCAATTATGGGAATGACAATGACGCAGAAGATATTAGCTGCTCATGCTGGTCTTGATCATGTATCTGCAGGACAACTGATTGAAGCAGATCTTGATTTAGTATTAGGAAATGACGTAACAGCACCAGTAGCAATTCATGAAATGGATAAAATGAATACAAAAACTGTTTTTGATAAAGATAAAATTGCACTTGTACCGGATCACTTCACACCAAACAAAGATATTAAGTCAGCAGAACATTGTAAATGTGTTCGTAATTTTGCAAAGGAAAATGACATTACCAATTATTTTGAAATTGGAGAAATGGGAATTGAACATGCCCTGTTACCAGAAAAAGGTTTGGTTGTAGCAGGAGATGTAGTAATTGGAGCAGATTCTCATACTTGTACATATGGAGCACTTGGCGCATTTTCAACAGGTGTAGGAAGTACGGATATGGCAGCTGGTATGGCAACCGGAAAGGCATGGTTTAAAGTACCAAGCGCAATCAAATTCGTATTAACAGGAAAACCAAGTAAATGGGTAAGTGGTAAAGATATCATCTTGCATATCATTGGAATGATTGGTGTGGATGGTGCATTATACAAATCCATGGAGTTTGTAGGAGACGGTATTGCAAATCTTACGATGGATGATCGCTTCTCAATGGCAAACATGGCAATTGAAGCAGGTGCTAAGAATGGAATCTTCCCTGTAGATGAACAGACAATTGCTTATATGAAGGAGCATTCTACAAAAACATTTGCCACATATGAGGCAGATGCAGATGCAGAATATGAAGAAGTTTATACGATTGACCTTTCTACATTAAAATCTACGGTTGCATTCCCTCATCTTCCAGAGAATACGAAGACAATCGATGAAGTTGGCGAAGTAGTGATCGATCAAGTAGTAATCGGCTCTTGTACTAATGGACGTATTGAAGATTTAAGAATTGCAGCGAAAGTATTGGAAGGACGTAAAGTTGCAAAGGGTATGCGTTTGATTGTATTCCCAGCTACACAGGCAGTTTATCTACAAGCAATGGAGGAAGGTTTACTGGCAACCTTTATCAAAGCAGGCGGTGTTGTATCGACTCCTACCTGTGGACCATGTCTTGGTGGACATATGGGTATTCTTGCAGCAGGGGAAAGAGCGGTTGCAACAACCAATCGTAACTTTGTAGGACGTATGGGTCATGTGGATTCAGAAGTATATCTTGCAAGCCCAGCAGTAGCTGCGGCAAGTGCAGTAACTGGTAAAATCTCTGGACCGGAAGAACTAGGTCTATAATTGGAATTGAACAGCGATGAGTAGTCGCAGAGAGGAGCAAACATGAAAGCATGTGGAACAGTACACAAATACGGTGATAATGTAGATACAGATGTAATCATTCCTGCAAGATATTTGAATTCATCGGATCCTGCAGAATTAGCAAAAAAATGTATGGAGGATATTGATGCTGATTTCGTAAATCGTGTGAAACCAGGAGATATCATGGTAGCGAATAAGAATTTTGGCTGTGGTTCATCAAGAGAACATGCACCAATCGCCATCAAAGCATCTGGAATCAGCTGTGTTATTGCAGAAACATTTGCAAGAATCTTTTATCGAAATGCCATTAATATAGGTTTACCAATCATCGAATGTCCAGAAGCAGCGAAAGAAATTGAAGCTGGGGATGAAGTGGAAATTGATTTTGACAATGGTATGATCTATGACAAGACGAAAGGAACACAGTACAAGGGACAGGCATTTCCTGCATTTATGCAAAAGATTATCAAGGCAGAAGGCTTGATTAACTATATTAATCAAAAATAATAGATAAAAAACTTCGTACAAGATAACTTGTTGCGAAGTTTTTTTATACCATTGACGATTGATCGATTATGCAATAAAATAAAACATATGTGACATGCATAAATTGACTGTATATTCATATATTGGATAGAATAAACGGAGCATTTATACAGAAATAGACATACATATAGTGGAGGTTATACAGATGAAAGAAGTAGTTTGGACGAAGTATACAGAATCAGATCTACAAGATCTTGAAAAATTAAACAAAGGGTACCGTGAGTTCCTTGATGAAGGAAAGACAGAAAGAGAATGTGTAGAAAAGACCATTGCTCTTGCAAAAGAACATGGTTATGTTGATCTTCAAGAAGTGATCGCAAGCAACAAAACATTAAAAAAAGGTGATAAAGTATATGCTACTTGCATGAAAAAAGCAATCGCATTGTTTAACATCGGAAGTGAACCAATTGAAAATGGTTTATCCATTCTAGGAGCACACATTGATTCTCCTCGTTTGGATATCAAACAGAATCCATTATATGAAGAGACTGGTTTTGCATATTTGGATACACATTATTATGGTGGAATCAAAAAATATCAATGGGTAACGCTTCCATTAGCAATTCATGGTGTGGTTGTTAAGAAAGATGGAGAAGTGATCAATGTTGTGATCGGAGAAGAGGAAAGTGATCCAGTACTATTTATCTCTGACTTATTAATTCATCTATCTGCTGAACAATTGGAGAAAAAGGCAGCAAAAGTGATTGAAGGGGAAGCTCTTGATCTTGTATTTGGCTCCATTCCTCTGAAAGATACGGAAAAAGATGCCGTAAAAGCAAATGTAGCAAAATTGTTAAAAGACAAATACGGTTTTGAAGAAGATGATTTCTTATCAGCGGAATTAGAAGTGGTACCTGCAGGAAAAGCCAGAGAAGCTGGTATGGATGCAAGTATGATTATGGCTTATGGACAAGATGACCGTGTGTGTGCCTATACTTCTTTGGTTGCCATGTTAGAAGTGGAAGATATGAAGAAAACAAGTTGTTGTTTACTTGTTGATAAAGAAGAAATTGGTAGTGTTGGTGCAACTGGTATGCAATCCAAATTCTTTGAGAATACATTAGCAGAATTGATTGATCGTATGGGAGGATTTTCTGAACTGAAATTAAGAAGATGTTTAGCAAATTCTAAGATGTTATCATCAGATGTTAGCGCTGCATATGATCCATCTTTCGCATCTGCATTTGATAAAAAGAATTCTGCTTACTTTGGAAAAGGTATTGTATTCAATAAATATACAGGAGCAAGAGGTAAATCAGGTACAAATGATGCCAATGCAGAGTATTTTGCGGGAATCCGTGCTATGATGGAAGCACATAATGTTGCATTCCAAACAGCAGAACTTGGTAAAGTAGATATGGGTGGCGGTGGAACCATCGCGTATATCTTAGCTCTTTATGGTATGGAAGTAATTGATAGTGGTGTTGCTGTATTAAATATGCATGCACCATGGGAAGTAACAAGTAAAGCCGATGTATACGAAGCAAAGAAAGGTTATGTTGCCTTCTTGAAGGAAGCGTAAGCAGATTTGTAAAGTATGAACAATATGGGAACCCCCTCATCACAATTCATGATGAATGTGATGAGGGGGTTTTTCTTGTTCGCATTACTACGACAAGATGGCGAGGGTAAGTCATTAGTCCCAGAGGCTTGGTGAATAGTTGAATGTAAATGAAAAATGAGTATAATGAAACTATACTATAGGAAAAAATGGAATATTTTGCGTTGTATTACTAGAAAGGAGATATTATCCCCATGAACCATAAGATTCAAGGTGCTGTCTTTACTGTGAAAGGCTCCTTTCGTGAAAAAAATGAAGATAATTATATTATGAATCACCATTATGGATACAAGGAAGAGATACAGATGGAAACTTCGGAAGATATTGTACTACCCGCTATATGTGCAATATGTGATGGAATGGGTGGAACTGGTTATGGAAAGGAAGCCTCTCAAGTTGTCGTACAGTATCTTGTAAAGAATGAAAAGCAGTTGCTTCATCATAAAGAGGGTCTTTCTTTTTATGAGATTGATCGGTTAATCAAGGAAGCGAATGAGAGAGTTGTAGAACTTGAAAAAGTAGGAAAAAAAACAGGTAGTACATTAGCATTGGTGTATTGTGAGAGAGAACAGATTATCTATGCGAATATAGGGGACAGTAAGATCTTTCTATTAAAAGACGATCGAATCAAACAACTATCTGAAGATCATAACCAAGCTATGATGCTTATGGAAACGGCAAAACACAAGCAATTTAAGATGCAAGAGACAATGGAGGACGATAAGCAACAGCAGAACACGAACTTTGGGAAAAATCGATTGACCCAATTTCTTGGAATTTCAAAATCGGAATTCCTCATTGAACCGCATTATGGAAGCATTCCATTTGAACCAATGCTCCTAATGCTTTGCAGTGATGGTTTGATGGAAACAATGAAAGAAGAAGATATCGAACATTTACTGAATACATATCGTAACAGGGAAGCAGATGTAATTGCAAGAAGACTTGTGGAGGAAGCAGGACGGCGTGGTTCACGAGATAATATAACGGTAATGATACTAAAGCTTTCTAAGGAGGAGGTAGTAAAAACACTACCAGATTGTGAAATCACTCAATAAAGAAGAAAAGATAGATTGTGTGAGGAAAAGAAAATGATTAGTAAGATCGTAATTGGGATTGGAATAGCATGCATAAGTTTCCTATTATGTATGCTAAGACATCGTAGAAGAAAACAGATCCAAAAACGAAACCAGGCAGCATTTGACATCATAAAGGAGGAGGCGTTATGCAATGCACTTGTCAATCCAGTATTAGATGAAAAGCAGGAAGATCAAGTACAGGATAAACGATATCACCTAGAAGATAGGCAGATGCTTCAGTTAGTGACTATACAGGCAAAGAAAAAAGTGAATTACATCTTTAGTTTAGAAAAAATTATTACTTTTGGGAGAAACCCTAAAACTTCTGATGTTTGCTTGAAAGATCCGATGGTATCGGGAATACATTGCACGATTTTTAAGAATCAACAGACGGTTTGGATTAAGGATATGGGGTCTTCCAATGGAACAATCATTAAGAGAAAAGGAAATTACTGTGTACTAGGAAATGAGGAAGCCATCGAATTGAAGAACAAAGATCTGCTTCAAATTGGCGAGGTGACTTTTCGAATAGAATTATTTTTTATTAATAAGAGATATCTATAGAGAGTGTAAACTAGTGTTTTCCGTCTGGTCACGAAAGAATGTACAGAGAGGAGAAGTACGGATTCATGAGCGTAGTATTAATGCTATATGCAGAAGGGGTGTTTTTTAAACATGTGTTGCCGTCGATTACCAATGCGGATGACTCCTTAACATTGAATAAAACCCTGTTTTCTCTGGAAGATAATTTGGAAATCGGTCTAGAAGTAGGAGATAGACAGTGGAGTTTTGTTCAAAGCAAGGATTACACGATTCGTAAAGGGGATGAAGTGTATTTTGATAAGGTATTGAAAAATGGAGATATCTTAGAAGTAATCGTTGCAGGACAGATCAGTATTAATATCATAGTTGTTGAGACGCAAGCGGTATTTCATGTCTATCAAAAATTAGATATTTCCCATAAGAGGGAAATAACAATTGGAAAAAGTCCAGACAATATGATCTGTTATGAGTCAAAGAACTATGTGTCCAGAAATCATGCAAGAATTATACGAAGAGATGGAGAGGTATTTATTGAGGATTTTAGCGCAAATGGAATCTTTGTTAATTCCCTTCGAGTAAAGGAAAAGCAGCAATTAAATTATGCAGATTGTATCGATATATTCGGTCTTCATATGGTATACCTAGGAGAGATGCTTGCAATCTCCAGTATTGATGGAAATATAGTTATAGAGCCAAAGAGTTTGTCCGAATATGTTCAGCAAGACAGTACCGTTTTGGTCGCTAAAAATAATAAGAAGAATCCGTATTTCAACCGTTCTCCACGAACGGTTTTAAAGATATACAGTGATCCTATTGAAATCGAAGGACCTCCAGCAGCCAAACATACAAAGGATCGACCACTACTTTATACGATTGGTCCTTCCTTTACCATGGCAATACCAATGATGCTTGGCTGTATGATGTCCATGTTGGCAATGAGGAGTAATGGAGGGAGATCCTCTGTTTTTATGTATACGGGATTGGTGACCGCTGCTGGTTCTGCAATCATTGGTGTAATCTGGGCATTACTGAATCTAAGATATGCCAAAAAGGAACAGAAGGAAGAGGAAGAATTACGATTCAATGCATATGGAAATTATCTTCTTAAGATGATCGATTTTATCCGGGATAAATACGAACATAACACGAAAGTTTTACTGGATGCCTATCCTGATACATGTCAGTGTGTTGCTTATGGAGAGAAAGAGGCAGCATTATGGAATCGGAATTACACCCATGATGATTTTTTGTTTGTACGATTGGGAATCGGAAGTATACCATTTCAAGCACCAATTCAGGTTCCAAAGGCCAGATTCCAGCTTATTGAAGATAAGTTAATGGAAAAACCAGAAACGATCCGTGAAAATTATAAAACGTTGTATCATGTACCGGTGGGAGTTAATTTGATGAAACATCGTTTGCTAGGAGTAGTTGGTGGAGAAAATCGGCTTGGTTGTATGAAGGCAATGCATATTATGGCAAGTCAGATTGCTGCTAATAACTGCTATACAGATGTGAAGATGGTATTCTTGTACGATCGAAAGACGGAAGATGAGAAGATGTGGGAATTTGCGCAATGGCTTCCACATGTTTGGTCAGCAGACTATAAAACTCGTTATGTAGCGTCAGATCAATTAGAGGCAAGTGATGTTTTCTATGAATTAGCCAATATATTACGAATACGTTTAGAATATAGTAGTTCTTCATTCTATTCCAAGAAAGTAGTAAAACCACATTATGTGATCTTCGTTGGAGATGTACGAATGCTGGTGGGAGAGCCAATAGCTAAATATCTTCTTGATCCAAGAGAAGAATACGGAATCACTACCATATTATTATCAGAACGCAATGAACAATTGCCCAATGCTTGTGAAGATATTCTTTGTGTTGAGGAGGAAGAAGCCGTATTCTATAACGCATTGGAGCGGAGTGGAGAAGAAGAAGGAATTAAACTTGATCAGGTAAGCTGCGAAGAGGTCGATACATTGGCTAGAAGACTTGCGAATATCAAGGTAAGTGAATTGGAGAGTAGTTCCGATATTCCATCTTCTTTAGAGTTTTTTGAGATGTATGGAATATCAAGGTTAGACGAGTTAAATGTTATAGAACGTTGGAAGAAAAATCGAACCTATGATAGTATGAAAGCATTAATCGGGAAAAAGCAAGGTGGAGCAGATTGCTATCTGGATATTCATGAAAAATACCATGGCCCACATGGGCTGATCGCAGGTACAACTGGATCTGGTAAAAGTGAAACGCTTCAAACCTATATGCTTTCCTTAGCCATTAACTTTAGCCCAGATGACATTGGCTTTTTTGTTATTGATTTTAAAGGTGGTGGAATGGCAAATCTGTTCTCTGATCTGCCACATATGATTGGACAGATATCCAATCTATCAGGCAACCAGGTGCATCGAGCAATGGTATCCATTAAGAGTGAGAATAAAAGAAGGCAAAGGATCTTTAACGAACATGGTGTGAATAACATTAATCTATATACAAGACTCCTTAAGAATAAAGAAGCGAAGATTCCTGTTCCTCATCTCTTTATTATTATTGATGAGTTTGCGGAATTAAAGAGAGAAGAACCTGATTTTATGAGAGAGTTGATCAGTGTAGCACAGGTAGGACGAAGCCTTGGGGTACATCTGATTCTAGCAACACAAAAACCAAGTGGTATGGTCGATGATAACATATGGGCGAACACAAAATTCCGCCTATGTCTGCGGGTTCAGGATCGACAGGATAGTAATGATATGCTGCATAAACCAGATGCTGCCTACATTACACAGGCGGGACGTTGCTATCTACAGGTTGGAAATGATGAGATATATGAATTATTTCAATCTGGTTGGAGTGGAGCGGTTTATGATGAAGACGCAGCACAAGTCCATACAGAGATCGCAACAATGCTCACACTAAATGGAAAGACGGCTATTGTGGGAAGTAAAACAAAGATCAAGCGTAAAGAAGATGCGAGAATTAAGTGGCTTATGTTATTAACAAAGATTTTGTGTACAGCACTTAAGGAAACTACAAGTACCCTATCGGATTGTATTCAAAATGTTGAGAAACAAAACCATCTACTTCGAGAGTCCTTTAAGCGGCTAGAAGAGGCAAAGATAGATTATCCAGATAATCCATACAATCGACAGCGTTTAGAAGAATTTTTACAGATGCTTGCTTGTTGTCCAGTTCAAACATTAGAGGAGCTTCGCCCAGAACAGATGAAGATTCTGATTCAAACCGCTTCCTTGCGAGGTCAAAAATTACCAGAGTTGAAAGAAAAGACGCAATTGGATGCTGTTGTGGAATATTTACGTTCCATTGCTGCTGATCATGGATATACCCATAACCTGCAATTGTGGTTGCCAGTACTTCCAGAATATCTATATCTGGAAGAGTTGTTTGGCTATAAGGATACCAGTTTTGCAGATATGGAATGGAAAACGACAGATAAAAAGTGGACATTAGAAGCTTACATTGGATTATGTGATGATCCGGAAAATCAGGCTCAAAATCCGGTGTGTGTTAATTTTGCAGAAAATGGGCATACAGCAATCTGTGGTACGGTCGTTAGTGGAAAAAGTACATTTCTTCAAACCTTACTCTATTCCTTGATGAATCGTTATACACCGGAGCATGTGAATGTGTATATTCTTGACTTTAGTAGCCATATGCTTGCTGCATTCGAGGAAGCAGCACATGTAGGCGGTGTGATGTTTGAGAATGATGAGGACAAGATCCGTAAGTTCTTCTGTATGATTGGCCGAATGTTAGCAGAACGAAAAAATCTGCTACAGGGAGGAAATTACAGCCAGTATGTACAAGTACATGGACGAACCATTCCATCTATTGTGATCGCGATTGATAATTATGCCAATTTTCGGGAGAAAACAGACAATGAATTTGAGGATATATTAATTCAAATATCTAGAGATGGTGCGGGGTATGGCATCTATCTAGTGATTACCTCAGCTGGTTTTGGAAGTAGCGAGATACAGAGTCGGATTGGGGATAATATTCGTACGGTATTATGTCTGGAGATGGGAGATAAGTTTAAGTATGGGGATGCTATGCGAACAATGCATTTTAATGTCCTTCCAGAAGCAGATGTAAAAGGCCGTGGACTTGTTAGCATGAATGGAAATATCTTAGAATTCCAGACTGCATTAGCAATGAAGGCAGAAGATGATTATCAAAGAGCAGAACGGATTAAAGAGCAATGTAATACTTGGAATCAGGCTTGGAAAGGTAAGACAGCCAGAAAGGTACCAGAAATTCCAGAGCGTCCATTACTTAGCAACCTTCTTGAATTGGAGGAATACCAACAGGCAATTCGAGAAAAGGATAAACTGCCAATTGGTTACAATATGGAAGATGCATCTTGCTATAGTATTCCATTACAGCAGACTTATTGTTATTTAATATCTGGACGTCCACGAACAGGAAAGACAAATGTTCTTAAGCTAATTCTATATGCCGCATATGCAAGGAAGGGAAAGATCTGTATTGTAGATGACAGCAACCTGCAATTAAGAAAAATATCCGATGAGATTGGTGCAACATATGTGACTACGGACCAGGAAATCTTTGATTACTGGAAGAATATGACCACAATTTTCGTGGAAAGAAATAAAGCAAAGCACCAATATACAGAAGATGGACTTGAAGATGAAGCAATCTACCAGAAGATGAGCAAAACGGAACCAATATTCATAATCATCGCAGATATGGAAGCATATATGAAGAGTATCTATACGCCTGAAAAGGGAGTGGGGAATATGAGTGGATTTATGGAAAATATACTGGATAAAGGCAGTCTACATAATATATACATATTTGGGTGTGTAAACCCAGAAGAAGCAGCGGCATTAAGTGGGTATCGAGCATATACGATCTTTGCAAATTACAAGAAGGGGCTACATCTTGGTGGAAATGTTGCTGGCCAACGAACGTTTAATTTCAGTAATATTCCATATATGGAACAGAGCAAAACGATGAAACCTGGTATAGCGCTTACGCCAAGTGAGGAAGACGAGAGTGTGGCAAGTAAGGTCGTGTTACCGTTAGCTAGGGGGTAAGATCAAGTGATCAATATGCTTATATGTGGTTATAAGGAAGAGGGGAGCGTAATTGAAAAGGTGGTAAGGAATACAATCACTTGTTATCATCCACAAGATTGGAATATTGATTGCTGCGAAGAGATGGAGCAAGCCAGAGAAATTCTCCAAGACAAAGAAAAGGTGGATTTTAGCTGCCTTGATCTGACAAGGGAGAATGCAATCGAACTGGCGGAATTCATGCGTAAGAAGTTCCCAGACATGGTCCTTTTGATTATTGCTGATGATACGATTTCACCCATGACATATCTAAGACCAAGTATTATGGCTGCTTCCTTATTATTACGACCGTATGAGGAACAACAACTTCACCAGGCATTACAGGAAATGTTTCGTTATGCGTTAAAGGAAATGTTGACAGAAGAGGAAGATACATGCTTCACAATGGATATTAGTGGAGAAAATTTTCAAGTTGCTTATGCCTCCATTCTATACTTTGAGTCGAGATTGAAGAAAATCTTTGTTGTAACTGGCGAAGAGGAATACGGTTTTTATGGAACAATGAATAGTTTAGAGGATGCCTTACCGGAGAACTTTGTTCGATGCCATCGTGGTTTTATCATCAACGTAGATCGAATGGAGAAAATCAATAGAAAGCAACATGTCATTATGTTAGATGATGGGAGCCAAATCCCCACATCAAGAAGTTACCAGAGAGCAATAAAGGAGAGATTGGCATGAAAGTAGAAATTATTCAACAAAAATACATCCTGTCAATGAATGAATTCGCAATATTAGCAAATCGCTGTGGAATTCATAGAGTATTTAGCTTTCTAGAAAGTCAGCATGAAACCATGGGAAAAGAAACGTTTATTCAAATATTGCATCAATTAATGAAGAAAGGGTTGGTCACTTTAGAACAGGATACATTTCAAGTGAAACAACCATTTACTTCTTATTTTGCTCAAATTAAAAGTGCCAAAGAAGCCATAACCATTGAAACCGACAAAGGGGTATATGCAGGGAAATGCTGCTATCTTTCTGATGATGACCGAATTCTTATAACGGAGTCCACAGATACAAGAGAAGATGCAATTCGAATGTATCAGGTGGAAAAGAAAGAGTTTTTGGGACGAATCCTAGAAGAAGGATACTTAACGTATGATGAACGAGATGTGGATTACAACAGAAGAACGGAAAAACGAATATTAACAACAGTAAAGTGGTGGGATCTCGTGAAGGAAACGTTAATCAGAGAAGTGCATTTTTGTTTACAAAATTCTCAATGTTTTATAGAACAGGGGATGGGAGAGCAGATGGCAAGGATACCATATGATACACAGGTACTTGTGAAATTGATTCAAGAAATGGCAGGAGGAGAAGAAGATGCTTCAGGTGGACTTATACGTACCGTCCTTAAATAAAAAATATAATTTTAATCTGAATGAGACTGCCTTAGTGGGAACGATTATAGAGGAATTAACAGAGATGATCTGCCAGAAAGAACAGTGCACATTGTTTGGAGAAGTAGGGGAACTCATGCTGGTATGCATTGAACGACAAGAAGTATTACAAAAGCAGGAAACGTTAGAACAGTATGGAATCATAACAGGAAATCGGTTGATGTTGGTCTGAGAATAAGAGATACATAAAAGCGTTATCATAAGAACGTAAACTTCACACTTACAGTATTCGAGTAAAGTAGCTCGCTAGATATAATTTTATAGTGCGAAGTTTACGTTAAGAAACCATATTGCGTGATTAACACAATAGAAATGACAGGAAGAATTGAAATACCAGACAGAATAGAAAAGACTAGAAAGAAATGCAGAGAGTAGGATACGATGTATCGACTCTTTGCACTCCTTTCTAGTCTTTTTTGGTATTAGAGGAGTGAAATTTAGCCAAAAGGATGTCATCTGTCAGGATTTGATGTCATCTGTCAGGATTTCAACAAATCATTTAACAAATGTGTTATGATACGAAGCAAGGAAAATATTAATTTGTTTTGACGGTTACATCCAATAAAAAGTAACAAATGGTAGAAAGGAATAGCAATGAAGAGAAAACAAAACACCTTAGGCGTACTAATGATCTTGATCGTTGCAATCAGTCTATGTGGTTGTGAAAAGAGTTCAAAAAATGAGGAAGTGGAGGAAATCGTAACAATGACAGAGGAACAGAAAAACTTATTAATGACACTTTGCCTTGATGATGAAGCAATCAGCAAAGGGGAACTAACAGACTGGCAAATTGAAATCTTACATCAATTTGATTATGCCAAAGAATATCTAGGGAGAAAGTATCCAAGTCATACTTTTACAATTGTAGATGGACTACAGAAAAACTATACCCAATCCTATACGAGTTTTCTGTTTTATGATGAAAATCGTGATGAATTATACAACATGCGGATTGATATTGAAGAAAAAGAAGAGGGAAATGTATATACAGCAAAAGATGATTATTATGGAGCACTGCTAAAGGAAAAGTATGAACAAGAATTGATGAAAACCATACAACAAGTATGTGATACCTGTCTCGCTGTGAACTCCAATGTGGGTACAATCTCAGGAGAAGAGGATGATGAAACCATTGATGTGAAAGATATGGTGGAGGGGAAGATTAACATTGAAAATGTAACGACAATTTTTCTTGATGGACGTGGGATAGAAGATTGTCAAGCAATGGTAGACGAAGTGAAGCAGTTTATTATAGAGAACGGAATATATGGAGAATATCATATTATAGCTTTAAACGATGTATTGGATGAAGAAGAGAGTGAAGATGGTTACATGGATTTTCTCGGACAACTATATCTTAAAAATGAAAATGTGATTCAGGCTGATTTGGAATTTATACAAGATAATAAGGAAGGAGAGAAGTAAGTATGGCAGAAAAGTTAACTAATGAACAATTACTACTACTGAATAATTTGATGTATATGAATGAGAAACCATTCAAATCAATTACAGAGTATAACAATGTATCAGTAAAAACTATAGTTAACAAAATTGAAGGTTATGATTTAGATGATAATAAAGATTATGGTTCTTTTATGACAGGAGCGGATTGGAAAGAATTAGTTGCAGCAATTAAATCAGATGAACAGTTGATGAATATGAAAATCATTGCAATCAATGAGGATTCCGCCCCAAATGGTGGAGGAGGAGTCAGTGCAGTTTTTGTTGATACGGATACCAAGGAAGCAGCAGTTGTTTTCCGAGGAACGGCTGGTCGAGAATGGGAGGATAACTTTATTGGAGGTGGGAAAACAGATACAACAGATGGTGTATCTACACCTTACCAAGAAAATGCCTTGGAATGGTATCGATCCTTAAAGCTAGAGGATTATTATGTAACGATCACGGGGCACTCCAAAGGAGGTAACAAAGCAAAATATGTAACCGTTAAAGATAATACGGTAGATCGTTGTGTGTCATTTGACGGACAGGGATTTTCTGATGATTTTTTACGTAGATACGCTCCAGAGATTCAACATAACCAAAGTAAGATTCAAAATTGTTGTGTGGAAGGGGATTTTGTTAATATTCTATTGAATGACATTGGTACGACTACATATTATAAGGGATATGATTATGGCAAAGGAGGTTTTGCGGAAAATCATTGTCCCAATACATTTTTTAATTTTAAAGAAGACGGAACATATTCTATGGAAGTAGGGACACAAGACCCTAACATGCAAGAAGTCGATAAGTTCTTGAATAGCTATTTGCGAACGTTATCCGATGAAGATAAACAAAAGACATTGTCTATGATCGGAAAGTTGGTGGAAGAAGGATTCAATGGTGCAGATATTAATAAAATCATGGATATCCTTTTAAAGGATGACAATGTGGATTATGTAGCCAGTTTGCTTGCTTACACCATCAAGTATGAACAAGCGAATCCGGAATTAATCAATGCATTAAAGAATGTACTTGATGCATCGGGATTATCCAAATTAAATGATGTTGTAGATACCGTTGTGGAAGTAACGAATTGGAAGTATTTTGACTTAGCCGCTGGTGTGGCAGGTATTGTAGCAAACCATTTACCAGGTTTTATAGAAGATAAGCTTAGAGATTTGGTAAAAGACAAACTTGGGTATGAGATATCAGAAAGCGACCTTGAAAAGTTGTTGTCGGTAATCGGGAAAACCAGCAATGATATGGGGAATGTTGAACTTAATACCAGTGGAGAAGATTTAAAGGCATTGGTTAGTCCATTCTATGAATTCTTTTCCAAGAAAAAGTTCATGGTAGAACCGAGCAAACTTCAAGAAGCAGAAAATCAGATGGAGGGACATAGAAAACAATTAGAGGAATTACAACGACAATTAGAAGAAGTGACAAAGCAATTGGATGTTGGTAAATTCCTTCCGAAAGTTCAACTTGTAGCGTTGGCAATGAGTATTAATAATGAAAGTAAGAAATGTCTCCAGATGAAAAATGCGCTCAGAAATATACGAACCAATTATACGAAATCAGAACAAAGGATATATTCAAAGGTGGTTTAGTTCTTTGAAAGGATCATGAAAGTCTAGTGTGTAGCAAATGGAATACATACTAGGCTTTTCCTATCATAACGAGCCAATGGAGGGATGGTAGAAATGACGGATGAGCAAAGAGAGTTATTGATAAAATTGTGTGTAAATGAAGAGAAAATTCGGAAAGGAGAACTGGTAGATTGGCAGATTGAGATTCTGAATCAATATAATTATGCCAGGGACTACCTAAATAGAAAGTATCCAAATCATACCTTTCGAATTGTTGATGGTCAACACAAGAATCATGAACAGAGTTATACAAGTTTTACATTTATAGATGAGGAAGAGAACCGTTATTATGATATGCGGATTGATAGAAAAGAAGTTGATAAAGATACGGGTTCGGAGAAGGTCTATACGGGAATCGATAATTATTATGGAATGTTACTACAGAAGCAATATGAAAAGGAATTCTTGAATGAGATAAAAAAAGTATGCAAACAGTGTGTTGCCGTAGATGCGTGTATGACAAGTATGAGAGGGGAAGAATTAAATGAATCGTTTGATATAAGGAGAATAATCGATGACCATTTTGAAGTAACCCATAATACCACAATTTATATTGATGGAAGAAAAGAGAATAAGCCTGAGAGATTAATAGGTAAAGTAAAGAAAAGGATTAATGAGAAGAAAATATATGGTACATACGATATATATATCTTAAGTTCATTGCCTCAGGAAGAGGAAGATTATAGAAAATTCATTGATCAATCAATATGGGAGAGAGGTATTGATACAATTATGATAAAAGAAAGTTTTACACAATTTAATGAGGAGATGGAACGATGAAATCAGGTGAATTGACAACCAAACAATTATTTTTATTAAATAATTTTATGTTCATGAATGATATAGAACCATTTACAATGATTTCTGAAAATTGTGTAAATAGTACGATTAAAGACATCATTCATAAAATACATATTTCTAGCATTCATTATAGGAATGATTATGGCAATGGTATGACAGGAGCAGACTGGAAAAAGGTAATAGAAGGAATTCGTACAGATGATAATCTAATGGAAATGAAGCTAGTAAGTACTAATAGGGGAACTTCTACTAAAATTCCAAACGGTGGTGCAGTATGTGCTGTTTTTAAACACCCTGATTCGGATGAAGGAATTGTTGTATTTCGAGAATTAGCAGATAAGTCTTGGAAAGATAATTTTGTTGAGGGAGGAAAAACAGATACAGAGGATGGGGTATCAACACCCCAACAAGAGATTGCTTTCGCATGGTATCAGTCATTAGAATTGGATCGGTATGGAATTCATAAGATTACGGTAACGGGTTTTTCATCAGGGGGTAATAAAGCTGTATATATAACCGTAATGGATAATACCGTTGATCGTTGTGTTGTATTTAACGGACAAGGTTTTTCTAATGCATTTATGATACGGTACAAGGAAGCGATTGCTTCTAAATATGAAAAAATCCAAACTATATTTGACCAAGATTATTATCGAAATCTATTCTTACATGACATTGGGCAAATTACTTATGTGAAAACCCTTTTACCGATTCACGTATTGTTACAAGAGGAAGATGGTACGTTTTTCTTAGAAAGAGTGGTACATGATCCAAAAAGGAAGGTACTGGGGACATTTCTTACCAGTTATCTTAAGACGTTGCCGACGGATCAAAAACAGAAAACATTGAGACTACTAGGAGATTTGATAGAAAAGGGAAGCAATCATGTGGATATCAATGTGATGATTAATACCTTGTTAAAAGATAAGTATGAAAATAGTATTGCAAGCTTATTAGCCTATACCATTCAATATCAACAGCTTAATCCGAAATTTGCAAAAGTACGAAAACATGTTCTTACAGCATTCGGTCTGTCATGTGTGAATAAATTCGTATCTGTGGCTATATTTGTTATGAACCTATCCTATTTTGATAAGATGCTGATCATGGGTGGATCGTATGTATATATGTTACCAGAAATTGTGAAGGAATTAATTATGGCTTACATCGAAATGATATTTGGCTTTGAATTTTCAAACAGTAATTTTAACAGGATTCTCTCTGTTATTGTTCGTGCGGGAATTTTGATGCCTGTTATGGATATCGCTGTTCTTGATGGAAATGGAGATGACATTGAACGATTATTACCTACCTCTAGCCTATTAAAGGATAACCTCCTTGTTGCTCCAGACAAATTACAAGAAGTAAAGGAACAAATGGAGAAGCATAGAAAACAATTAATAATTCTAAAACAAAAACTTGAGGAAGTAGCAACGCAATTAGATCTGGGAAATCTGGTATCCTTGTCACAATTGACGAAGCTTGCAAATGAAGTGGAGCGAGAAAAAAGCGCCTGCACACAGATGAATATGGAACTTAATTCAATCCAACAGAATTGCCTTAAATCGGAACAGAAAATATATGAAATGATCAATATTACAGTCTGAAAAATGGAAATAATAAACAAAAAGATGTCATCTGTCAGGATTTGATGTCATCTGTCAGGATTTTAACATTTTTTTTTAAAATGTGGTAATATACCAAATGAAGGGAATATTTAAATATATTAACCTGTAACAAATAAATAAAAAAAAGGAGAGATTATTATGTCAGCATTTCAGGTAACTGCCAAAGAATTGGGTAAAAAGGCTTTGGATTTACAACAATTAAACGCAAGATTTAAAACAGAGGTAACAGATTTGGAAACAACAGAAACTGCACTAAAATCTATGTGGGAAGGTTCAGCAAACAATGCATTCCATACAGCTTTTATGAATGACAAGGGACAGATGGTTAAATTCCATAATGCGATTGAAAAATATTGCGAAGCGTTAGTTACCATCGCAACAAAATATCAAACCGCAGAAAATACGAATACAGACACAGCAAGTAAAAGAAAATATTAAAATAGCAAAATAAAAGTATATTTTTGTAAAGGAGAATGTTAAAATGGAAGGTATAATTAAGGTAACACCAGAACAATTATCATCAACAGCAGATACATTTAGTACGAAGGGTAAAAATGTAAGCAGTTTAACCACAGAGATGACGAACCTAGCAGTAGGACTTAGCGCAATCTGGACAGGTGATGCTGCAGAAGCTTATCGTACAAAATTCAAAGACTTAGACGCAGATATCCAGAAGATCAATAAGATGATTCAAGAACATGCTGCTGACTTAAAAGAAATGGCAAGTGTATATACAAAAGCAGAGAAAGATAGTCAAGATGAGATTAGTTCATTGGCATCTAATATCATTAACTAAATTTCATACATATCAAGGGCAAATGCGCCAATTCAATACAAATAGAAAGTGAAGGAGGAAATATGTTTTCTGTAAATTTATCAAAATTCCCAGAACGTATTCAGGAAATTAGGGACAATGCCATACAACTATCAAAATTTCAAGATCGTATGGAGCAATGTCAATCCGTTCTTCATTCACTTTCTGGTATGGAAGAAATAATCGAACAGATGCGAATCCTTGGGCAACAATTGGATGAAGAAAAGAGAAGCTTTGTTCAGCTAGCAGATACATTGGCAGAAGTAAAGAAGTATTATGAGCATTGCGAACGTAAAATAGAAGAACAATATGAACAGGGAGAAGTATCCTATCAGAAACTTAAGACCGGTTTTCGTAATATTGATAATATTGATTCATTCTTTCAAGAGATAGAAAACAGGTAGTGTGGGAGGCTAGAATGGCTGCAAATACAATACAAATTAGTACCAGACTTTTGGACAAAGATCGTGAAACGATGACAACGGAATTAACGAAGATCACGTCCGACATGAAGGCAATGTTGGATTCCATTAAGGAATTAGATACGATGTGGGAAGGTACAGCAAAATCGGAGTTCTCAAAACAGTTTAATAAAGATCATGAAACTCTGGTTGATCTATGCAAAGTAATAGCAGAATTTATAGGCTGCATGGAATATGCAAGTGAAGAATATATCAGTTGCGAAAACTCTGTCAATGATTTAATTCAGGCTATTAAGATATAAAAAGGGATTTTGTAACATTGTAGATAGTTTGAGTAGGAGGCAAGTATGAGTGATACAGGAAGTTCTTCAACAAGTACAGCAATAATCAAAGTATCTCCTGAGGTGTTAGTTGAAAAAGCTGCTGTTGTTAAGGAAAAGATAAGTAATATGCAAACAGCATTTACGAATATGATGAATGTGGTTTCAAAATCGAAATCCTATTGGATTGGTGATGCATCCGAAGCACATCGTAAAGTATATAAAAGCTATGAAACGGAAGTTACGGAGATCTTTAATCGATTTTCAGAACATGTTGTTGATCTAACAAAAATGGCTGGTGTTTATGAAAAAGTAGAAAAAGAAGTAGCAGAAGTAGCAGAAAATCTTCCTACAGATTTGATTAGCTAGGAGAGTGAGAACATGAGTGAAGCAAGTATTGCGATGGATTTTGCAAAGGCATGTAAGCAGTCAGAACAGATCCATGAGATTGCAAATCAATTATCAACCCTTTCTACAAAACAGTTTGATGAAACGATGCGGCTGTTATCAAGCAATTGGGAGGGAGATAGTTCAAAACAATATTTAAACAAATGCGTTGACCTGCAAGAAGCAATGAAAATGTCTGCTGATAACATACATGATGTAGCTACTACAATTTATAATGTCGCAAAGAGGATTTATGAAGCGGAACTTAGAAATCTCCAAATTGCACAACAAAGAAACAACACGGAAAAGTAATAATTGGATATGCATATAGATAAGGTATATGGAAGGAATACAGGGGGAATGAGATGAAAAAGAAAGTTAAGATGGTCTATATAGTATGCCTTCTAATATGTGCATTATTACCTGCAGTCGTTGTTCGAGTAGCAACCATGGATCAGATATTTCATGCAAATAGTAACAATGGTTATCTATATGTGTTATCAAACATAAAAGATTTAAAGAGTGAACAGGTTAAATGCCAATTAGATGGTAGTGATTGCGCAATCGGTGAAATTGCTGCCATAACAAAATCAGATGTGAAGTTGCGGACGATTGTATTGATCGATGTGTCGAAATCGGTAACTTCTTCAGATAAAAAAACGATCAAGAGTATTATAAAAGGTCTAATTAGCAATTTAGCAGATAATGAACAGATGGAAATTGATGCAATTGGTAAAGATCTTGAAGTTCTCCAAGCAATGACGGAAGATAAATTCGAATTATATTCTTCCTATGAGAAGATTAAATATGCAAAACAAGCTACCTATATAACAACAATCATGCCTGAAGTGATAGCCGGGATAAAACAATCAATGGAGGCAGAGAATTGTTTCTATCGACTCATAATATTTTCTGATGATTACGTTGATGAGAATGGTAGTTTGGCAGCAAATTATCTTCTTGAGAGTCTTCAAGAGGCAGAATTTCCAATCTATACAGTTGGATGCTTACATGACGATAATGAAGAAAAGTTAAAGAATTTATATGACTTTTCTGTAATTACAGGAGGAGAGAGCTTTACATTAAAAGAAAAGACGAAACCCTCCAAAATTATTGCAAAGATGAATCAATTTTATGAGTATTCCTTGATTAAAGCAAAAGTTCCAGATGAATTACGAGATGGAACAAACCGTGAGGTCTCCTTACTGATTCAGCAGGAAGGGAAGGCTGCGAAAAAGATTTCTTCAAAGGTTTTACTAGATAAATTGAAGATAACAACAAATACGAAGAGTACAGAGTATAGCGAACCGAATATAGCTGAAAGTGATAAGAAGAATGGTTCATCATGGCTCCAAAAAAACAAAATATTTGTTATTGGAGGAGTTGTTTTCGTTGTGATTATTTTGGGAGGATTAATCACAATAGGTTTCATTAGACATCGTAGAAAACATCAGGGAGAGATGAAGAAGCGAAAAGGTATACGTCCTGAAGTAACCGTACAAACAGGAAAAGATCTTATGCCTAATTATGAAACAAAGGTTGCAATGGATTTCATGGACTTGGAAGAAGATTATAATGAAACGATTGCAATTAAGCCACAATATATAGGAAATAGAAAATCAACCTTTGCTGAGAGTAAAAATAGAGAAGTATTAATTTTTAAATTAAATGATGTAAATAACAATCGTGTTTTTGGGAAAACCGTGAATAGCGAGCTGTATATAGGTAGAACATTAGCGAAAGATACGAATAAGATGATTGTGATTGACTATGATCCAAGTGTATCCAAGTTACATTGTAGAATCTATGAGTCAGGGGGAAAACTATATGTAACAGACTTAGGATCATTAAACGGAACATATCTGAACGGCGTATCTGTGGATGAAGATGCAGTGTTAGCAGATCAAGACATTCTTGATATTGGTCAAGTGAAGCTAAAAGTATCAATTACAATAAATTCTGCATCTATTTGTTAGTATAATGATCGAAAAATTAAGAGTAGAATGCATGTATTTACCGAAGTACAGAACAAACCATATTGAGTTGAGATAAAAAACAATTTTCGAAGAATCATGTGTCAAGAAACGCCACATCTTGACACTTGTTCATGAAAATTGTTTTTTTTGTCCCAAACCAACATGCAAGAATATACGTTGATATAGTTGTACCATTCTTTTGACGGTATATACCATAGGATTATGCAGTTGATTGGAGACGATTCCTTGCTTATAAAGCCAATAGTTGTAATCTATCCCACAAGATATAACATTTTGTAACAATGCCTATATTAATTTTAGAAAATACATTGCTTTTTTTTATATAATAAGCTAATATATGAATATGGAATAAAAAAAGAAAGTATTATAACGTAAAGTTATAATATGTATAATCTAAAGGAATGTGTGATACGAAGCAGTTAGAACGTACCATGGAATATAGGAAAACAGAAAGGAAGTAGGTAGAATGAATTATAATATAGCAGTTATACCTGGAGATGGAATCGGACCGGAAATCGTAACAGAGGCAAAGAAAGTCTTAGACAAGATTGGTAGTACATACGGACATACATTTCACTACACAGAAGTATTGATGGGTGGTTGTTCCATTGATGCAACAGGAGTTCCATTAACGGAAGAAGCATTAGCTACAGCAAAAGCAAGTGATTCTGTGTTACTTGGTGCAGTAGGTGGTAATGTAGGTCAGTCAAATTGGTATCAACTTCCTCCAAACAAAAGACCAGAAGCTGGATTATTGCAAATTCGTAAAGGGTTAAATCTATTTGCCAATATTCGACCTGCAGTTCTTTTTGATGAATTAAAGGGAGCTTGTCCGCTTAAAGAAGAGATTACAGATGGTGGATTTGATTTTGTTGTAATGAGAGAGTTGACAGGTGGATTATACTTTGGAGATCGGAAAACATACGAAGAAAATGGTGTAACCACAGCAATGGATACTCTTACCTATAATGAAAATGAAATTCGAAGAATCGCCAAATGGGGATTTGATATTGCAAGAAAGAGAAATAAGAAAGTATGTAGCGTAGACAAAGCCAATGTTCTTGATTCTTCAAGATTATGGAGAAAAGTTGTGAAAGAAGTAGCAGCTGATTATCCAGATGTGGAATTAAGCGATATGCTAGTAGATAACTGTGCAATGCAATTAGTGAAGGATCCAAAACAATTTGATGTGATTTTAACAGAGAATATGTTTGGTGATATCTTATCCGATGAAGCAAGTATGGTTACAGGTTCAATTGGAATGCTAGCATCAGCAAGTTTAGGCGATACAAAATTAGGATTATACGAGCCAAGCCATGGTTCCGCACCTGATATAGCTGGACAGAATAAAGCCAATCCAATTGCGACTATCTTATCAGCAGCCATGATGTTACGTTACTCTTTTGATTTAGAGAAAGAAGCAGATGCCATCGAAGAAGCAGTAAAAGCTGTCTTAAAAGAAGGATATCGTACCATTGATATTATGTCAGAAGGTAAAAAGAAAGTTGGTACGATTGAGATGGGAGATTTGATCTGTAGTCATATTGTGAAATAATTTGCCTTATTCGTGCATCAATAAAAGGGCAAATGCTACTTTTGACCCGTACATCATAATATGTTAGAATAGAAAAGAATACAATCGATTTGTGAGATCTAGGAGGTAGTAGTATGAGAAGTGATTCCGTTAAGACTGGTATGCAACAAGCACCACACCGTTCGTTATTTAATGCACTTGGTATGACAAAAGAAGAACTAGAGAGACCTTTGGTTGGTATTGTTAGTTCACATAATGAAATTGTACCAGGCCATATGAACTTAGATAAAATTGTGGAAGCAGTTAAGATCGGTGTAGCCATGGCAGGTGGAACACCAGTGGTATTCCCTGCGATAGCCGTTTGCGATGGTATTGCCATGGGACATATAGGTATGAAGTATTCTCTTGTAACAAGAGATTTGATCTGCGATTCAACAGAAGCAATGGCAATGGCACATGGTTTCGATGCCCTTGTAATGGTACCAAACTGTGATAAGAATGTACCTGGACTATTAATGGCTGCTGCAAGATTGAATATCCCAACAATCTTTGTAAGTGGTGGACCAATGCTCGCTGGTCATGTTCATGGTCAAAAGAGAAGTCTATCTAGCATGTTTGAAGCAGTAGGATCTTATGCAGCAGGAAAGATGACAGCAGAAGATGTAGAAGAATTCGAGAATAAAGTATGTCCAACTTGTGGTTCTTGTTCGGGTATGTATACAGCCAACAGTATGAACTGCTTAACAGAAGTACTAGGTATGGGACTTCGTGGAAATGGTACAATTCCAGCGGTATATTCCGAAAGAATTAAATTAGCAAAACATGCTGGTATGAAGATTATGGAATTATATGAAAAGAATATTCGTCCTCGTGATATTATGACAGAAGAAGCATTCATGAATGCATTGACTGTGGATATGGCTCTTGGCTGTAGTACAAACAGTATGTTACATTTACCTGCTATTGCACATGAAGCTGGGGTAGAGTTGAATGTAGATATTGCAAATCATATAAGTGCAAAGACACCAAACTTATGTCATCTTGCACCAGCTGGTCCAACTTATATGGAAGATCTGAATGAAGCTGGCGGTGTATATGCCGTTATGAATGAGTTAAATAAGAAGAATCTATTACATACAGACTGTATAACTGCAACGGGCAAAACAGTTGGAGAGAACATTGCTGGTTGTGTAAATCGCAATCCAGAAGTAATTCGTACCATTGATAATCCATATAGTACTACAGGCGGTATTGCCGTATTAAAAGGAAACTTAGCACCCGATTCAGGAGTTGTAAAACGTTCTGCTGTTGCACCTGAAATGTTAAAACACGAAGGACCTGCTAGAGTATTTGATTGTGAAGAAGATGCAATTGCGGCAATCAAAGAAGGAAAAATTGTTGCAGGAGACGTTGTGGTAATCCGATATGAAGGACCAAAAGGTGGACCAGGTATGAGAGAGATGTTAAATCCTACATCAGCTATTGCAGGTATGGGACTTGGTTCTAGTGTAGCCTTAATTACAGATGGTCGTTTTAGTGGTGCATCAAGAGGTGCTTCCATTGGTCATGTATCTCCAGAAGCAGCAGTAGGAGGACCAATTGCATTAGTAGAAGAAGGGGACATTATTAAGATTGATATCAATGCGAATACGTTGGATATGGATGTATCCGAGGAAGAATTAGCGAGAAGACGTGCAAATTGGAAACCAAGACAACCAAAAGTAACAACAGGATATCTTGCTCGTTATGCTTCTATGGTTACATCAGGAAATCGTGGAGCAATCTTAGAGATTCCACAGCAATAAAGAGTACAGACAGTAATGGTGAAAGAGGTGTAGTATGCAGTTAACAGGTTCAGAAATCTTAGTAGAATGTTTAAAAGAACAGGGAGTGGATACGATCTTTGGATATCCAGGTGGTGCTGTTCTGAATATATATGATGAATTATACAAACACAAGAAAGAGATAAGACATATTCTTACCTCCCATGAACAGGGGGCTTCCCATGCGGCAGATGGGTATGCGAGAGCAACAGGAAAAGTTGGTGTGTGTCTTGCGACAAGTGGCCCAGGTGCAACGAATTTGGTTACAGGTATTGCAACGGCATATATGGATTCGGTACCAATGGTAGCAATAACAGGTAACGTTACAGTTCCTTTACTTGGTAAGGATAGTTTCCAAGAGGTAGACATTGCTGGTATTACAATGCCGATTACAAAACATAATTTTATCGTAAAAGATGTTACAAAACTTGCAGATACACTTCGCCGCGCATTTAAAATCGCTAACACAGGTCGCCCAGGTCCTGTATTATTGGATATTACGAAAGATGTAACGGCTGCAAAGACGGAATATACAAAAGTAGTACCAGAAAAGATTGAACGAGTAGCTGATACGATCAAAGAAGAAGATTTGGTAACAGCGGTTGAGATGATCAATCATGCAAGCAAACCAATGGTATTCGTTGGTGGTGGTGCCGTTATTTCTGAAGCAAGTGAAGAGTTAGAACAATTCGTTGATCTTATAGATGCTCCAGTATGCGACACATTAATGGGAAAAGGTGCTTACAGTGGAGAACATGAGCAATATACTGGTATGTTGGGAATGCATGGTACGAAGACATCAAACCTTGCGGTAACACAGTGTGATCTGCTCATTACAGTTGGTGCTAGATTTAGTGATCGTGTGACCGGTAATATTGCCAAATTTGCTCCAAATGCAAAGGTATTACAAATCGATGTAGACCCAGCAGAGATCAATAAGAATGTCATTACCGATCATTGTGTTGTTGGTGACATTAAGATGGTCTTAGAGCGTATAAATAAGAAATTAACACAACATAACCATAAAGAATGGATGGAACATGTGTTGGATATGAAACAACAATATCCATTAACCTATCAAAAAGATGTGTTAACAGGACCATACATAATTGAAAAATTATATGAGATTACCAATGGTGATGCAATCATTACAACGGAAGTTGGACAGCATCAAATGTGGGCAGCACAATATTTCAAATATAAAAAACCAAGAACCTTC
The DNA here is from genome assembly GCF_012070565.1 of Anaerosporobacter faecicola. Taxonomy (GTDB): domain Bacteria; phylum Bacillota; class Clostridia; order Lachnospirales; family Lachnospiraceae; genus Anaerosporobacter; species Anaerosporobacter faecicola. Next base: position 128,023 of record NZ_JAAQRO010000008.1, on the reverse strand, counting down.
CTTACTTCAGGTGGCCTTGGAACAATGGGTTATGGCTTAGGAGCTTGTATTGGTGCCAAAGTTGCTCACCCAGAGAAAGTCGTAGTGAATATGGCGGGAGATGGTTGCTTCCGAATGAACATGAATGAAGTAGCAACAGCAACTCGCTATAACATACCAATTATTGAGATTATATTTAACAACCATGTACTTGGAATGGTACGTCAATGGCAGACGTTGTTCTATGGAGAACGGTATTCCTATACGGTACTCAATGATGCGGTTGATTTTGTAAAATTAGCAGAAGCGATGGGAGCAAAAGCATATCGAATCACAAAGAAAGAAGAAGTGGAGCCTGTTTTAAAAGAAGCAATTGCATTAAATATACCAGTTGTTATTGATTGCCAGATTCAAAGTGATGATAAAGTATGGCCAATGGTTGCACCAGGTGCAGCAATTGATGAGGTATTCTCAGAAGAAGACCTTAAAAAGTAGTTGGTAAATGTAATGTTTAAGAAAGCTAGAATATGGAGATAAAAGAATAAAGTAGCATGGACTAGAATATCTTGATAAAAGAAACGTGATTGATTGCATTGGATCTTTCCTTTTGTTGCATTTTTTCAAAGCACATGTTAAAATGCTAACAATTGGAAATCCGAGGCACAATTGCAAAAAATAGCGAATAAGGATTGACTTCATATTTTTTTAGTTTTATAATGTAACACAATAAAGTAGTCAAGCATAAAAGGAGGAAGTACAAGTGGGTAGAGTTTATAATTTTTCAGCAGGTCCAGCTGTTTTACCTGAAGAAGTATTAAAAGAAGCAGCAGCAGAAATGTTAGATTACAATGGCACTGGAATGTCGGTTATGGAGATGAGTCATCGATCCAAAGCTTACCAGGAAATCATTGAAACTGCAGAAAAAGATTTAAGAGACTTGATGAATATACCTGATAATTATAAAGTCTTATTCTTACAAGGTGGCGCATCTCAGCAATTTGCCATGATCCCAATGAACCTTATGAAGAATAAAGTAGCTGATTATATTATCACGGGTCAATGGGCTAAGAAAGCTTTCAAAGAAGCTCAGATCTATGGTAAAGCAAGAGCAATTGCATCATCCGAGGACAAAACTTTCTCCTATATTCCAGATTGTTCGGATCTTGATATTGATGAAGATGCAGATTACGTGTACATATGTGAGAATAACACCATTTATGGTACAAAATTTAAAACACTACCAAATACAAAGGGGAAAACGTTAGTAGCCGATGTTTCTTCTTGCTTCTTATCTGAACCAGTAGATGTAAGCAAATATGGTGTAATCTATGGTGGCGTTCAAAAGAACATTGGACCAGCAGGTGTTGTAATCGTTATTATTCGTGAAGATTTGATCACAGAGGATACATTAGAAGGTACTCCTACTATGTTAAAATATAAGATTCATGCAGACAACAATTCTTTATATAATACTCCACCAGCATATGGCATCTACATTTGTGGTAAAGTTTTCAAATGGTTAAAGAAGATGGGTGGACTTGAAGTTATGAAAGAACGTAACGAAAAGAAAGCCAAAGTATTATATGATTACTTAGACCAAAGTAAATTATTCAAAGGTACGGTAGTGAAAGAGGATCGTTCTCTTATGAATGTACCATTCGTAACAGGTGATGCTGATCTTGATGCAAAGTTTGTAAAAGAAGCAAAAGCTGCAGGTTTTGAAAACTTGAAAGGTCACAGAACAGTTGGCGGTATGAGAGCAAGTATCTACAATGCAATGCCACTTGAAGGCGTTGAGAAGTTAGTTGCATTCATGAAGAAATTCGAAGAAGAAAATCAATAATAGGATACAAAGGGCAAAAGGTTAATTTATAACGGATCAAAGAAGATACTTGGTGATTGCGAAATTCAGTTGAAAAATTGGATTTCGCAATTGTCTATCATAATCAAGATTTGTAGCGCTATTATTATAGATATAAAGTAAATGAAATGTTATCATTCGTCTTTATACGTTAATAGCAAAAGTTAAGAATGGGAGGATATTAGAATGGTAAAATATAATTGCCTGAATCCAATTGCTGGAGTAGGACTTGATCTTTTTACTGAGGATTTTGTGAAAACAGATTCTTTTGATGAAGCAGATGCGGTTTTAGTACGTAGTGCTGCAATGCATGATTTAGAAATGGGAAAACAATTATGTGCAATAGCTCGTGCTGGTGCAGGAGTGAATAATATACCACTTGATAAATGTGCAGAGAAAGGTATCGTTGTATTTAATACACCAGGTGCCAATGCAAATGGTGTTAAAGAATTAGTTGTTGCAGGATTAATGCTTGCTTCCCGTGATTTAGTTGGCGGAATGAAATGGGTTAATGATAATAAAGCAGATGAAAACATTAATAAAACCATGGAAAAAGCAAAGTCAAAATTTGCAGGGAAGGAAATCCAAGGTAAAAAATTAGGTGTAATCGGATTAGGAGCAATTGGTGTTCTTGTAGCCAATGCTGCAAAACGTCTCGGTATGGAAGTATATGGTTGTGATCCATATCTTTCTGTAGAACATGCATGGAACTTATCAAGAGATATCAAATACGTAAAAACAAGAGATGAAATATTCAAAGAATGTGATTATATAACGGTACATACTCCTTTAGTGGATGATACGAAGAAGATGATTAACAAAGATACAATTGCCATGATGAAAGACGGTGTTGTAATCTTGAACTTTGCAAGAGACCTTCTTGTAAATGATGAAGATATGGAAGTAGCTTTAGCTTCTGGTAAAGTTGCCAAATACGTTACGGATTTCCCTAATGCGAAGACAGCAAATATGGAGGGCGTTATTGCATTTCCTCATTTGGGTGCTTCTACTGCAGAATCAGAAGACAATTGTGCAGTTATGGCAGTAAAAGAAATCATGGACTATATGAACAATGGTAATATCAAAAATTCTGTAAACTATCCTGCATGTGATGCTGGTGTATGTTCTAGTGAAGGTCGTATCACGATCAACCACAGAAATATTCCAAATATGTTAAGCCAGTTTACAACTGTATTCGCTGCTGAGAATATTAATATCGATAACATGGTTAACAAGAGCCGTGGTGATTACGCTTATACCGTATTAGATATTGGAGCATCTTCTGCACAGGCATTAGTTGAAAAATTATCAGCAATCGATGGTGTATTAAAGGTAAGAGTTGTTAAGTAGTTCGATGAAGATCATTGGGCAACAAGACAGTTATTCATATACTGAGCAAAAGACACACCGGCAAATAATTCTGTTCTTTAGAATATTTGACGGTGCTTTTGTTATAGGGAGAACAAGAGAATAGGAGAAAAACAATGGCAAAAATCAAACCTTTTCGTTGCATTAGACCAAACGAAACAGTCGTATCAAAAGTAGCTGCATTACCTTATGATGTATACAATCGTGAGGAGGCAAAAGTAGAAGTAGAGAAGGAACCATTATCATTCTTAAAAATTGACCGGGCAGAAACCCAATTTGACGAGACGGTTGATACATATGATGCGAAAGTATATGCAAGAGCGAAAGAAACTCTACAGGCAATGATCGCAAATGGAACATTCGTTACGGACTCTGAGGAATGCTACTATCTATACGAATTGATTATGAATGGAAGAGCGCAAACAGGAATTGTTGCATGTGCTTCCATTGATGATTATATGAATCAGGTGATTAAGAAACATGAGAATACCAGAGAAGATAAAGAAATTGATCGAATCAATCATGTGGATATCTGTAATGCTCAGACAGGGCCTATATTCTTAGCATATCGTGCAGTAGCTGCTTTGAATCAAGTTGTTGACCGTGTGAAACAAGAAGATAAATTATATGGTTTCACATCGGAAGATGGGATTACACATAACGTATGGAAGGTAATGAAAGCGAAAGACAATACAACCATTAAGGAATGCTTTGAAAACATGGAACAGATCTATATAGCAGATGGACATCATCGTTGTGCATCTGCTGTTAAGGTAGGACTAAAGAGAAGAAAAGAAAATCCTCATTATACAGGAGAAGAAGAATTCAACTATTTCTTATCCGTGCTATTTCCAGATGAACAACTTATGATCATGGATTACAATCGTGCGGTAAAAGACCTCAATGGACATTCCAAGGAAGAATTCCTCGCTGCAATTGAGCAACATTTTTCAGTTACATTACTTGGGGAAAAAGAATACAGACCAGATCGGAAGGGAACCGTCGGTATGTATTTGGATAAACAGTGGTACAAGTTAGAAGCGAAAGAGGATATACAAGCAATTACGGATCCCGTAGATGGTTTAGATGTATCCATTCTACAAGACTACCTTCTTGCACCGGTCTTAGGAATTGAGGATCCAAGAATGGATAAACGTATTGAATTCATTGGAGGAATCCGTGGTTTAGGAGAGTTAGAACGTCGTGTGAATACAGATATGAAAGTCGCATTTGCAATGTATCCTACTTCCATTCAAGAATTGTTTGCTGTTGCAGATGCCAATCGATTAATGCCTCCAAAATCAACTTGGTTTGAGCCAAAATTACGTAGCGGGATCTTCATTCACCAGTTATAAGAGAATTAAGCCGATTCTAGTAAGGAAGTTAATACTTTTTTCATTTGATTATATTAGGATTTATGATAGAATTATATTAGAAAAAATCATTTATGGTCGACAATGTCGGATCGTGCGTAGCAATACGTCGTATCAAGAGCGGCAAGATACCTTTTGACGCTCTAATCATTATAGGAAGAAATATAAAAGAATGGAGATTGTTTAAGTATGGGTAGTTTCTTTAGTTTAGAAGGCGGATTTTTCGGTGGAATGGGAAAAATCTTTGATGTGGTTTTTGTGAGTATCTTATGGGTGCTTTGTTGCATTCCTGTCATTACCATTGGACCAGCCACAACGGCGTTGTATTATTGTGTTGTGAAAGCAATCCGTAGAGAGCGTGGATATATCTCAAAAGAGTTTTTCCACTCATTCAAACAAAACTTTAAGCAAGGAGCCATTGTTGGAATAATTTTTACTGTATTAGGTGTTCTGATGTCAATTAACTTTTATGTTGTTCGACAAATGAAAGGAAATATGGCAGCAATTTTATTTGGTATTTATATGGCAATGTCAATTGTTGCATATGTAACAGCAATCTATGCATTCCCTAATCTATCAAGATTTACATTAACAGTGAAGAATGTCTTTAAGAATTCATTGATCATGGCGATTCGTCATCTATTATCAACAATCATCATGGCAATCATTATCCTCGTTGCAGGTGTTGTTATGTACGTAATACCAATAACAACATTTTTCTTACCAGGTGTAGCATGTTTACTTGTTTCATTATTAATGGAGAAGATATTAAAACGTTATACTCCTGAAAGTACAGATACGCTTGATGCTTGGTATATGGAATAGTCATAATGTTATTGTATGGTAATCAAAGAATTTAACAAGCGTTTTTGTATCGTTTACCATTGAATTGTCGATAAATAATTAAAATACTGATAAATAGAATAATTATATCGAAAGAAAGATGTAAATTTTGTTATCTTGTCATACAATATGTCAAGAATTGCAAGATTTACATCTTTTTTGAGTAAGAAGTTATTTATATGATAATAAGATAGTTTTTATTACTAAATATAATTGTATTATAATGGAAAAAGTGATACAATAGTAATAATATGATATTAGGGACAAAGGATCTTACAATATGTGTTTACACGCAGGTGTATGAATATGGGGATCGCAATAACAGTAGAAAGTAGAAATACTTTTTGTCGCTTCAATCATAATATGTGAAACAGAGGGAGGACATTATATGAACGATACATTATACAATTTATGTGACTGGGCAGAAATCGAAGCAATTGTTTATTCCGAGCATGATAATCCTCATACCATTCTAGGACCACATGTAACAAACGAGGGAATTTTGTTCAATACATTTATTCCTACAGCTGTTAACGTTGTGTTACATATGAATAAGTCTGGAAAAGAGTATACAATGGAAGTAGCAGATGAAGCAGGGTTCTTTGCAGTACTTGTTAAGATGAAAAAGATTCCTGAATATACGTATATTGTTACCTATGACAACGGTGATGTACAAACAATCGTTGATCCATATCAATTTGATCCAGTAATTGATGGAATGGACTTAAAACTGTTTACAAGTGGAGTTCATTATGATATATATAATAGATTGGGTGCACACCCAATGGAAGTAGGTGGTGTCCCAGGTACTTTATTTGCTGTATGGGCACCTAATGCAATGCGTGTTAGTGTTGTTGGTGATTTTAATTTATGGGATGGAAGACGTCATCCTATGAGACGATTAGGAGATTCAGGTGTCTTTGAGTTGTTTATTCCTGGTCTCCAAAAGGGACAACTCTATAAGTATGAGATTAAGGTAAATAGTGAATGTGTTATGCTAAAAGCAGACCCGTATGGATATCGGGCAGAATTACGTCCTGCTACAGCGTCGATTATCGATGATCTCTCTACGTATCAGTGGAAAGATGAAGAGTATCTTAAAAAACGGGAAAAGAAGAATTATAAAGAAGAACCGATGTCAATCTATGAAGTGCATTTAGGATCTTTTAAGAGACCAGACGTAGAAGATCAAGACTCTGCATTCTATAATTATCGAGAACTAGCAACAATGCTGGCAACTTATGTAAAAGAAATGGGATATACGCATATTGAATTGATGCCGATTATGGAACACCCATTTGATGAATCTTGGGGATATCAAGTGACTGGATATTATGCTGCGACTGCGCGGTATGGATCACCAGAAGATTTTATGTATTTTATTGATTATATGCACAAGCATAACATAGGTGTCATTCTAGACTGGGTTCCTGCCCATTTTCCAAGAGATGCCTTCGGACTTGCTAATTTTGATGGGACATGCCTGTATGAGCACCTGGACCCAAGACAGGGAAGTCACCCACATTGGGGAACATTAATCTACAACTATGGAAGACCAGAAGTCTCAAACTTTCTGATTGCCAATGCATTATTCTGGGCAAAGATGTATCATATCGATGGAATTCGTATGGATGCGGTAGCTTCAATGCTTTATCTGGATTATGGCAAAGAAGACGGTGGTTGGGTAGCTAACATCTATGGTGGTAATGAAAACCTAGAAGCAGTAAAATTTTTGCAGGATTTATCAACCATATTCAAGAAAGAATGCAAAGGCGTCTTATTGATTGCTGAAGAATCTACTGCTTGGGAAAAAGTCACTGGTGAGGTAGAAGACGGCGGTTTAGGCTTTGATTTAAAATGGAATATGGGTTGGATGAATGATTTTACCAACTATATGAAATGTGATCCATTATTCCGTAAAGGGCGACATGGAGAACTGACATTTAGCATGATCTATGCCTATAGTGAGAATTTTGTATTAGTATTATCCCATGATGAAGTGGTTCATGGAAAAGGTTCCATGATTAACAAGATGCCAGGAAGTTATGAGCAAAAGTTTGCGAATCTTCGCGTCGCATATGGATATATGATGGCTCATCCAGGTAAAAAACTGTTATTTATGGGACAAGATATCGCTCAATTTGATGAGTGGAATGAAAAATCAAGTATTCAATGGAATCTATTAGAGTACGATGCCCATAGAGAAATGAAAGACTATGTGAAAGCGTTAAATCGTCTGTATAAAGATTATCCAGCGTTGTATCAATTAGACTTTAGTAGCGATGGTTTTGAATGGATCAATAGTATGGATGCAGATAAGAGTATTGTTAGCTTCTTACGTAAAACAGAGAAAGAAGAGGAAACCTTACTTGTCATCTGTAACTTTACACCAGTTGTTTATGAGAATTTTAAAATTGGTGTACCATTCGATGGAAAATATAAAGAAACCTTTAGTAGTGATAAAGAACAATTTGGTGGAAAGGGATATGTCAACCCTCGATTAAAATATTCAAAGCCGGATGAATGTGATGGAAGAGAGAATTCCATAACCATTACGGTACCACCACTAGGAATCAGTGTATTCACTTGTACACCAATTGCATTAGCAAAAACAGAGAAGAAAGAGAAAGCTTCTGCAAAAACGAAAACAGGAAAAGCAGAAACAAAGGCTTCTAAGGAAACCAAAACAGCCAAATCCACAAAAACGACGAAAGCAACAAAGTCAATTAAGACAGGAAAAGCATCGAAGACTGCAGATACAGTTGACACAGCAAAAACAACGGAGACTGTTAAAACAGCAAAGTCTTCTAAGCAAACGAAAATAACGAGTAAGACAAAGATAGAAAAGAAACAAGAAACAACGGAGTCACCTCTTACGGAAGTGAAGAAAGTAATTACTAGAAAAAGCGCCAAGAAAGTGGTTGATCCACAGAAGATAAAAGCAGATGATCAGATGCAAGAAGATAAAGTAGTTAAAATGGCTGATCAGATGCAAGAAGATGAAACGGTCAAAGCTGATCAGATGAATAAAGATAAAGCAGTCAAAGCGGCTGATCAGATCAAGGATGTTAAAAAGGCAAACAATCTTGAACAGATGACAGAAGTTACGAAAGAAAATGAGAATAAAAAAAGATCAGACGCAGAAGAGACAAAAGCAAATATCTCAGCAAAGGTAAAGGAACAAAAGGACAAAGTTACTAAGCTTGTTAAAAAAGTAATCAAACAAGAAGTAGCGTTGGAACCTGAAACACAACCTGAAATAACAACCCCAACAGGGAAAGACTTTGGTAAGAAGTCTGTTATACAGGAGGAAATCGCTGTAACACAGGAGAGTATGGAGAAAGTAACACGGAAAAAAAGGGGAAGACCACGTAAACAAAAATTACAACAACAAGCAGAGAAATAAGGAACATTAGAAGCGTTCTGTGAAAGACAAATCTTTAACAAGACGATTCGTTCTCTGCATAAGTTACCAGACTAATGAAAGGCATGGAAAGTAGATGAGTTTTAATTCAGTATTTCTATCAACCAATGCAACCAATACGGTTAAGGCAGCGGTAGAGGACGGAACAAAAGAAGTTTCTAGGATGGCGCAATATCTTAGTAACGCACAAGACAAAATTATTAACTTTGGTATTAAATTAATCATTGTATTGATTATATGGTTTATCGGAAAGAAGATTATTAAGGGAATCCTTCATATCTTTGATCGTACCTTTAAAAGAAGCAGTATGGAAGCCAGCGTTGCATCATTCCTCATTGCATTAATAAAAGCAATCCTATATGGTATTCTAGTCGTTATGCTAATCAATACCATGGGCTGGGATGCATCATCATTAGTGGCAGTATTAGGAACTGCAACATTGTCCATTGGATTGGCTTTACAGGGAAGCTTATCGAACTTTGCAGGTGGCGTACTGATCTTGATTATGAAACCATTTCGTGTGGGAGATTATATCATCACGCCAGATCGAGAAGGAACGGTTACCGGGTTGGATATTATCTATACCCGTTTGTTAACAAACGATAACCGATTAGTTGTTATCCCGAATGGTAGCTTATCCAATTCAACGATTATTAATGTTACCCATGAACCAGTTCGTCGATTGGACTTATCGGTATCCATTGACTATTCAGAGAATATAAAGAAAGTCAAAGAGATTTTAGAGCGAGTAGCTGGAGAACATGAATTAGTACTAAAGGAACATGAAACAAGTGTATTCGTGAATAGTTTTGATCCAAGTGCAATTAATATTGGTATTCGCGTTTGGGTTATGACAGAAAACTATTGGGTACTTAAGTGGGATCTGTTAGAGAAGATCAAAGATGCTTTTGATGCAGCTGATGTATCCATTCCGTTTGATCAATTGGATGTGAATATCACTAATCGTGATCTATTAACAAAATAAGTGTATTCCAATGTCAGTTGGGAACTTAAAAAGGAAGGTGATAGATGTAATCACCTTCCTTTTTGGCTCTATGTCAAGTCTCTTGGTGCGAAGTGCGATGCACCTGCACTAAGACTGACATTAGAGCTATTTTACACCAGATCCAAGTATTCCACATTTTTTATACCGGATAAGTTTAGCATAAATTTTATAAAATCTTTTACATATAAACACCCTGAAAAATATTGATTATGGAACATTCAATAAAAATGTAAGTTTACCATATAAAAGATGAAGAATATTAAGTAAAAAGCGATAATAAAGGTCGAATTCCACCGAATACAATTAGGAAAAGTAACAAAAAGAAAAACAGAGTCTTTTCTTTTTATGAGAATCATGGTATTTTATTAGTAACGGATTTGAGTATCCGTAATAAGGGTGTTCTCAAATTGTTTTTGAGGACACTCTTTTTATATAAGTAAAGCTAATGATATTTATTATGCAAAGAATACCTTTTATTCAGTTATGAGTTATGATATAAGGAGTTTGCTTATATAATGTTGATGCAAGAGTATAAATTATACTTCTCATGTTTTAGAGGTTTAGAAAAATAGCGCCTTTTTATATAAGTATGAAACGTATTTTTTAACCCTTGCGATATACGGATTACTATGCACTTCGTGTTTTTTACAACAATGTTTAACAAACGGGATACCATGCTACATATCCTATGACAAAAAAGGAAGGAAGACAGGAAAATGGCGTTGAAAAATGTGATATCAGAAGTTTTTGCAATTGATGTATTTAATGATGCTGTAATGGCGGAACGATTACCAAAGAAAGTCTATGCTACGTTGAAGAAGACGATTGAAGATGGAGAGGAACTCGATCTGGAGATTGCGAATGTCGTAGCACACGCAATGAAAGAATGGGCATTAGAAAAAGGTGCAACACATTATACACACTGGTTCCAGCCAATGACCGGTATAACAGCTGAAAAACATGATTCCTTCATTAGTCCAGCTTCGAATAGTGGGCAAGCAATATTAGAATTCTCAGGTAAAGAGTTGATTAAAGGAGAACCAGATGCATCTTCCTTCCCATCAGGGGGATTGCGTGCAACATTCGAGGCAAGAGGATATACAGCATGGGATTGTACTTCACCGGCCTTCTTACGAGAAGACGCAGCAGGTGTTACGCTTTGTATTCCAACTGCTTTCTGTTCCTATACAGGGGAAGCTTTGGATAAGAAGACACCATTGCTTCGTTCGATGGAAGCTATCAGTACACAAGCAGTACGTATAGCGAAACTGTTTGGTCATGATGAGGTAAGAAAGGTAGAATGTTCTGTTGGTCCAGAACAGGAATATTTCTTGATTGATCGAGAAAAATATCTGCAAAGAGAAGATATTATCTTCACTGGTCGTACGTTATTTGGGGCAATGCCACCAAAAGGACAGGAGATGGATGATCACTACTTTGGTAGTATTAAAGAGCGTATCGCTGCATATATGAAAGAACTTAATGTGGAACTTTGGAAACTGGGCATTCTTTCGAAGACACAGCATAATGAAGTAGCACCTGCACAACATGAGATGGCGCCAATCTATGGTACTGCCAATATTGCCACAGATCATAACCAATTGGTTATGGAAACGATGCGAAAAGTTGCAAAACGACGTGGCTTGGAATGTTTATTACATGAAAAACCATTTGCAGGAGTAAGTGGTTCTGCAAAACATGATAATTGGTCATTGGTAACCAACACAGGTAAAAATCTGTTAGAGCCAGGTAAGACGCCACATGAGAATATTCAATTCTTACTCTTCTTATCAGCAATCATTAAAGCAGTGGATGAGAATGCCGTACTTCTTCGTATGTCAGCATCAAATCCAGGAAACGATCATCGTTTAGGAGCGAATGAAGCACCTCCTGCTGTTATTTCTATCTTCTTAGGAGAACAATTGGAGGATGTAATTAGCCAATTAATCGAAACAGGAGAAGCAAAATCAAGTAAGCAAGGTGGAAAATTGAATATTGGGGTACATACATTACCTCAATTGAAAAAAGATGCAACCGATCGTAATCGTACGTCACCATTTGCATTTACAGGAAATAAATTCGAGTTCCGTATGGTTGCTTCCTCTATGTCAGTAGCAGATGCGAATATTGTATTGAATACGATTGTAGCGGATGCATTGTGTGATATTGCAGATGAATTGGAAAAAGCAGAGAACTTTGATATTGCTGTCCATGACTTAATCAAGAAACTGTTGACCGAACATCAAAGAATCATCTTCAATGGAAATGGATATTCAAAAGAGTGGAAAGCAGAAGCACAGAGAAGAGGGTTACCGAATACACCAACAATGGTAGATGCAATTCCTTCTTTGATCGACCCAAATACAATTCGTATCTTTGAAAAATTTGGGGTATTATCTTCCGTAGAATTGCATTCTCGTGCAGAAGTATATTATGAAACTTATGCAAAGACGCTAAACATTGAAGCTAAGACAATGATCGAGATGGTGAATAAAAAGTATATTCCTGCAGTCATCAAAGCGAATAAGGTTCTTGCAGATTCTATTAATAGTATAAAAACAGCAGTTCCAGATCTTGATGTATCCGTTCAGACGGATTTATTAATTAAAAGTTCTTCCTTACTTGCAAAAGCAAAAGCAGCCACTGTTGCACTTGAAGAAATTGTTGCAACAGCAGCTACAAAAGCAGAGGGAAAAGAAAGAGCAATCTACTTCAAAGATTATGCGGTACATGCTATGGAAGAAGTACGTAATCCAATTGATGCATTGGAATGCATAATAGATAAAGAATATTGGCCAGTACCAACGTATGGTGATCTTTTATTTGAAGTATAGAAGTTACCCTTGAAAACTTGAATCCGATACAGTTGGTAAGCGACTTAAGTTGTTGTTATCTGTTTGGTCAGGGAGTGATTTAAGATATTCCTGACCATTACGATGGGATATACCTACACCTTTGATACCACCTGTTTTGGCAAGTGCAACTCCATCTTCCTTGCTGAGGGTTGTGCCATTGGATAATTGATATCCGGTAACTTTCCCGCTGTGTTTAACAAGAGCGACAATCTCTTGGGCATTAGCATTAGGTTGTGGGATATCGTCGAGCGCATTCATAGCCAAAGAAGAAGTTTGTGGGATCGTATTATTATTTTGATCTTGTATCATTTAATTTAACCACCTTTCTATCGGATATGGATAGTATCTGTAGTATTGTTCTGAAACATTCGCAATACGCGCAAAAGCGCTACTTGCTTATGACTTTTGACCCTTGCATCAAAAAAAATTATTTTAGGGGTTCCATTTTGGTAGATAATGTGGTATTTTATTTTTAGGCGGATTATTAGATTCGTAGAACAAAGGTGTTCTCAAGTGTATTTGAGAACACCTTTTTTGCGTTCCTTTATGTATATAAAAGTAGAATAATCATAATTATTAATGAAAGGGTGGATAAAAGTTATGGCTAAAAATGTGATTTCAGAAGTATTTGCAGTTGATGTTTTTAATGATGCTGTTATGGCAGAACGTTTACCAAAGAAGGTTTACGAAACACTTAAGAAAACAATTGAAGAGGGTGCAGAACTTGATCTTGAAATAGCGAATGTTGTAGCGCATGCGATGAAGGAGTGGGCACTGGAAAGAGGAGCAACTCATTATACCCATTGGTTCCAACCAATGACAGGTATTACAGCGGAGAAACATGATTCCTTCATTAGCCCAGCATCGAATAGTGGGCAGGCAATTCTTGAGTTTTCTGGAAAAGAACTGATCAAGGGAGAACCAGATGCATCTTCTTTCCCATCTGGTGGTTTGCGTGCAACATTTGAAGCAAGAGGATATACAGCATGGGATTGTACATCACCAGCATTCTTAAGAGAAGATGCAGCAGGCGTTACCTTATGTATTCCAACTGCATTTTGTTCATACACAGGAGAAGCACTTGATAAGAAAACTCCACTTCTACGTTCTATGGAAGCAATTAGTACACAGGCTGTTCGTGTTCTTAAACTTTTCGGACATGAGGAAGTAACAAGAGTTGATTGTTCTGTTGGACCAGAACAAGAATACTTTATTGTAGATCGTGAAAAATACTTACAAAGAGAAGATTTAATTTTCACTGGACGTACATTATTCGGAGCAATGCCACCAAAAGGACAGGAACTTGACGATCATTATTTCGGTAGCATTAAAGAGAGAATTGCAGGATATATGAAGGAATTAAATGTTGAGTTATGGAAACTTGGCATTCTTTCAAAGACACAACATAATGAAGTTGCACCTGCACAGCATGAGATGGCTCCAATCTATGGAACAGCGAATATCGCTACGGACCATAACCAATTAGTAATGGAAACAATGAAGAAAGTTGCGAAACGTCGTGGATTAGAATGTTTACTCCATGAAAAACCTTTCGCAGGTGTAAATGGTTCTGGTAAACACAATAACTGGTCAATCGTAACGAATACAGGAAAGAACCTTCTAGAGCCAGGAAAAACACCTCATGAAAACATTCAATTTTTATTATTCTTATCAGCAATCATTAAAGCGGTAGATGAGAATGCAGCATTACTTCGTTTATCGGCATCAAACCCAGGAAATGATCACAGATTAGGAGCAAATGAGGCACCACCAGCAATCATCTCAATCTTCCTTGGTGAACAGTTAGAAGATGTAATCAGCCAATTAATTGAAACTGGCGAAGCAAAATCTTCAAAGCAAGGTGGAAAATTAAATATCGGTGTACACACACTTCCAGAGCTTAAGAAGGATGCTACCGATCGTAACCGTACTTCACCATTTGCTTTCACGGGTAACAAATTTGAATTTCGTATGGTTGCTTCCTCTATGTCAATAGCTGGTGCCAATACGGTATTGAATACGATTGTTGCAGATGTGTTATCCGATATGGCAGATACACTTGAAAAAGCAGATAATTTTGAGCTTGCAGTACATGATTTGATTAAGAAGACATTAACAGATCATCAAAGAGTCATCTTTAATGGCAATGGTTATGCTGATGAATGGATTGCAGAAGCAGAACGCAGAGGCCTTCCAAATGTGAAGACAATGGTTGATGCAATTCCTGCTCTTACATCAGAAAAATCGGTTAAGATGTTTGAGAAATTCAAGGTATTTTCTAAAGTTGAATTAGCCTCTCGTGCAGAAATCAACTATGAAGCGTATTCAAAAGCAATTAACATTGAAGCAAAGACAATGATCGAGATGGCGAATAAGAAATATATTCCAGCTGTAATTAAAGCAGTTGCAACTTTAGCTGATTCGATTAATAGTGTAAAAGCAGCGGTTCCTTCTGCTGATGTAAGTGTTCAGACTGCATTACTTACGGAGAGTTCCAAATTACTTGCTGAGGCAAAAGCAGCTGTATTACATCTACAGGAAGTGGATGCACAGGCAGCTACGAAAGAAGAAGGAAAAGAACAAGCAACGTATTTCAAAGATGTTGTGTTCCCTGCTATGTCAGACTTACGTACACCAATCGATGCATTGGAATTAATCATTGACAAAGAAGCATGGCCAGTACCAACATATGGTGATTTATTGTTTGAAGTATAAAACGAAATAAAAATTAGATCCCTATTTTCTTGATTAAGAACAACCAATCTTTATTACTACAATGATTTTAGTAGATAATAAGGTTGGTTGTTTTTTTGCTATAGGAGTGGCTTTTTTATATTTACATAATGATAGCGTAAAATATCAATTTAACGAAAATAAAAACAAAAATGGTATTAATGTATATACAATTGTTATAAAAAATGTTAAAAATTTTAATGAATAAAGATGAAATAGTATCAGTAAATACGAATTATTCCAAAAAAGTTAATTTATAACTTGCACTATTATAGTATGTAGATTAAAATTATAGTTATAAAATATCTTAATAAACGAAGGAGGAAATACCCTTGGTTTAAGAAAGGTGGATGAATATGGCGGAGAATAAAAAAAAGAAGATACACAAAAAGAGTTTTGCTAGAAAAGTCTTTATCGTATGTTTTATTCAAGCATTCCTTTTGGGGACAGTATTAACAGTATATGGTGGGAATCTAATCGTTAAAGGAATAAAGAAACAAGCAATGGAAGATTTACAAAGTGTTGCGAAAAGTATTGAAACAGCTTATGAAGAGATTGCTCCTGGTGATTACTCGTTGAATGATGCTGGACAATTGATGAAAGGCGAAGTAAATATGTTAGATAAAATTGCTTTGCTTGATCAGTTTGGTAAAGCTGCGGGAAAAGACGTGACTTTTTTCTATGGAGATACAAGAATGATTACCACGTTAGTGAATAAGGATACCGGAGAACGAATAATCGGAACGAAATCATCAGCAAAGGTAGCAAGTCAGGTTTTAGACAAGGGAGAAGCGTATAGTGATTATGAACTTGTGATCAATGGAGAAGATTACTTTGCATACTACCTTCCTTTGAAAAATGCAGATGGTCAAGTAGTTGGTATGTTATTTGTTGGTAAAGTAGTAACGGAAGTACATAAAGAAGTAAATGCACAAATATATAGTATGGCTGGTTGTTCGATTGTAATGTTTATAATCTGTATGCTGATTATCTTCTATTTTGTAAAACGAGTTGCAAAAGATTTAACAGAGACAGAAAATGCATTATCAGAATTAGAACAGGGCAATTTGAATTTGACATTTAATGATAGAATTAAAAATAGAGGAGACGAAATTGGAAGCATCCTGCTTGCTGTGGAAAGTTTGACAACTCGTTTCAATCGGGTAATCAAATCATTGAATTCTACGGTTAAAATGTTGATTGCGGATGGAAATAACCTAGAACAATTAACAAGCCATTCTGGAAAGACCGCTGAAGATATCAGTTTGGCAATTGAAGAAATCTCAAAAGGAGCAATAACACAGGCAACGGATGTTGAGACAGCAACCCAGAGTACAGCCAACATGGGAGAACTCATCTCGGATATAGCGAATGATTTGAACGCATTACAACGTATTTCTTCAGAGATGCAAGGAGCGCAAACAGAAGCAACACAGAATATGCAACAACTTACGGAAGTAAACGATAAGACAACGAAAGCAATCAGCAAGATTGCTACCAATATACGAAAGACCGATGCTTCCGTACAAATGATTGGTGAAGCGGTTAATCTGATTACGAATATTGCAGACGAGACAAATCTGTTATCGATCAATGCATCCATCGAAGCAGCAAGAGCAGGAGAAGCAGGAAAAGGCTTTAGCGTTGTTGCGATGCAGATTCAGAAGTTAGCAGAAGAATCCAACAGTTCAGCTAAACGTATCGAAGAAGTTATTGCAACCTTATCCCAGGATTCAGCAGCATCTATTACGATTATGGAAGAAGTAAGTGGTAACATTCATGAACAAGAAGTACGTCTTGCAGATACATTAAAGAAGATTGAAAAAGCAAATGACGGGGTGAAGGAAACGGCAGCAAACATTGAAAAAATTAATGGACAGGCTGAAGAATGTAATTCTTCAAGAGAACAAGTTATTGATATTATTCAAAACTTATCGGCGTTATCCCAGGAAAATGCAGCTTCTACAGAAGAGACAACTGCATCAATGGAAGAACTCACCGCAACCATTAATGTAGTTGCAGAATCTGCGAAGAAGATGCAGGACGTTGCACAATCCTTAAACAATGAAGTTGGATATTTTAAAATCTAATGAAGTATAGCATTTGCTATGCAACACATATACTTAACATAAGATGATACTTGATTTTGTAACTAAGTGTTTATCCAATAGCAGTACGCCGAATTTTTGAAAGGGCATGGTGATATTTATGAAAAAGTTCAATCGAACCATTTGTTATTTGCTTGTATGCGCATTAATACTTGCATTCTTCCCAACAACAATAAAAGCAACTGAAACAACAAAAGACAACATTCCGACAAAAGTAAGAATGTATAGTGGTAACTATGATGATGATGTAATCAAAATCAGTCTTGCAGATACGACACAAACCATTACTAATATTAAGACAAATAGTAAGAATGCTGTTGCAAAGATTACTTCAACGAATGTGCGTTATCAAGAAGGGGAAGATGCAGAGGTTAAGAATGAAATTGGGATCGGTATTTATGTTAAAAAGAAAGGAACATACACCGTTTCATTTGATATAGTAGATGCCGATAAGAAGAAGGTTTCCACCAAAAAAGTAAAAGTTTATGCTTATGGAAGTGTACTAAAAAGCATTTCCGTTGGAGGAAAAGAGAAGAACTCCAATGTTTTAACGACGAAGAGTGGGAAAGTTAAGGTTACATTAGAGTCGGGAAATAAAATTACAAAGTTAGAGTATGGTGTATATTCGAAACCGACGAAAGACAGCAGTGGTACAACAAAGAATGAGCTTACATATAAAACATTTAAGAATGGTGCCAAAATCACTTATGGTACAAGACCATATTATTATGGATATGAGTACGATAGTGAATATAACAATTACTATTCTAACTATATGGATACCTCTATGGTTGCACCAACCTATATTCGTATAACGTATACAGATAAATATACAAAACAAAAAGAAACAATGACTTTATATTACTATCGAGTGATTGAATAAGAATGAATAGAATAACAAGAGCAACCTATTCATTCAAAACGTTCCTGTACGAAGTTTGAGATTTAAGTAAAGGAAATACGCCTAGTTTCCTGTATGATTGATTGAGAATCAATTTATACAAGAGACTAGGCGTATTTTCTATAATAGGGTTCGGGTGTCAACGACTTCATACAGTTGCTCATCAAACGAAGTCCTGTATTACATGAGATTAGCAAATGTTTGTGCAAATAAAGAAAGAAAGTTTTACGAAGGGCTTTTGACACCCGAATCATAATAGGAACATCCTCCGAGGAGATGCGCACTTGAAATCCAATAAGAGAATGAAGCCTAATTAATTCAGTGTTGCGAGATAAGCATCATTCTGTGCTATAACCTGTTTCATCATTTCTTTACCAGGAGCACCAATGGTATTACGCTTATTTACACAAGTTTCTAAGCTGATGGCTTCATACACATCCTCTTCGAAAACAGGGCTGATTGCTTTGAATTCTTCAATAGACATATCGTCAAGGGAGATATTCTTATTAATACAATAGAGAACCAGCTGGCCAACAATTCCATGTGCATCACGAAATGGAACACCATGGTTTACAAGATAATCAGCTGCGTCAGTTGCATTGGTGAAGCCATTCTTTGCACTGGCTTCCATAACAGATTTATTAAACTTCATGGTAGAAATCATTCCTGTGAAAAGAGAAATACAACCTTTTACGGTGTCGATTGCATCAAATGTCAATTCTTTATCTTCCTGCATATCTTTGTTGTATGCAAGAGGAAGTCCTTTCATGGTGGTTAATAAGGAAACGAGTGCACCATAGACACGTCCTGTCTTACCACGAACCAGTTCTGCGATATCTGGATTTTTCTTTTGAGGCATGATACTGCTGCCTGTACTGTATGCATCATCAATCTCTACAAACTGATATTCGTTCGAATTCCAGATGATGATTTCTTCGCAGAAACGGCTGAGATGCATCATGATCGTGGAAAGAGCACTAAGTAATTCAATAAGATAATCACGGTCAGCAACGGAATCCATACTGTTCATAGTAGGCCCAGCAAAGTTTAATAATTCTGCTGTGTAAGCACGATCCAGTGGATAGGTAGTACCTGCTAAAGCACCAGAGCCAATTGGTGAATAATTCATACGGGTATAGATATCGGTTAATCGGGAATAGTCTCTCTTGAACATTTCAAAATATGCACCCATGTGATGAGCAAGGGTGATTGGCTGTGCCTTTTGAAGATGAGTAAAACCTGGCATAAAGGTTTCCGTATGATCTTTCATAATCGTATTAAGTTCCGAAAGAAGTGATTTAACAAGTGTCTTGATTTCTAAAATCTCATCTCTTGTATACAGTTTCATGTCTAACGCTACCTGATCATTTCGGCTTCTTCCTGTGTGAAGTTTCTTACCGGCATCCCCCACACGCTCAATTAGATTGGCTTCTACAAAGCTATGAATATCTTCGTGAGTACCATCAATCTGTAAGGTGCCATTGTCTAAATCAGTTAGAATCCCTTCTAGTCCATTAACAATGCTTTTTTTCTCGTCATTGGTTAGAATTCCTTGTTTGGCTAACATAGTAACATGAGCAATACTTCCTGCGATATCCTGTTTGTAGAATTTTTGATCAAAGGAAATGGAAGCGTTAAAGTTATGTACGAGTTGGTTGGTTTCTTTTGTAAAACGTCCGCCCCAAAGTTTCATAGAATTACCTCTTTTCTGTAGAATAGGATAAGTGTAATAAATATTCTGTTAAGGAGAAAAACATAATCTCCATAAGACCAATAAGCATATATGTTTTTGCAATAAAAAATAAATATAGATGAATAATTATACTATTAAAATGATAAATAAATTCATTTTGTCTACCATTATATTACCTTGTTTTGTTTAGAAATGCAATATAAAACTGTAGTGAATAAAATATAATATAATTGAGAATAGTATCCATAAAGCAATTTTGAAGACTGTTAAGGAAAATCCGCTTAAAAACAGTAGAAGAAGGCGTAGAAAGGAGTTTATATGAAAAGAAAAATTGAGATTGTTAAGGCAAGAGAGATTCTGGATTCTAGAGGTAACCCTACCGTAGAGGTTGAAGTTGTTTTGGAAGATGGAAGCATTGGTAGAGCAAGTGTACCATCAGGAGCTTCAACTGGCGCATTTGAAGCGGTTGAATTACGAGACGGTGATGCAAAACACTACATGGGAAATGGTGTGCTAAAAGCAGTGGAAAATGTAAATGGTCCCATTGCTAAATTGATAATCGGTAAGAATGCACTGAATCAATGTGAAATTGATCGAATTATGGTGAATGCGGATGGGACGCCAAACAAAGCAAAATTTGGTGCAAATGCCATATTAGGTGTTTCGCTGGCTGTTGCAAAAGCGGCTGCAGAGTCTGTAAACCTTCCATTATACCAATACATTGGAGGGGTGAATGCCAAGGTGTTACCTGTTCCCATGATGAACATTATCAATGGAGGAAAACATGCAGATTCCAGTTTGAACATCCAGGAATTCATGATTATGCCAGTTGGTGCAACTTCTTTTCATGAAGCATTGGAATGGAGTACGGTTGTATTCCATACACTTAAGAAATTATTAAAAGCAGATGGCTATGTAACAGCAGTTGGAGATGAAGGTGGATTTGCACCCAAATTCTCATCGGATGATCAGGCACTTGACTATATTGTGAAAGCAATCGAACAAGCAGGGTACAAACCAGGAGACGATTTCTATATTGCCATGGATGCAGCGGCAACAGAGATGTATGAGGAAGCAGCGAAAACTGGAAGAAAAGGAGAATACCTCTTCTGGAAGTCAGGAGAATATAAGACCGTAGATGAAATGGTTGCATATTGGGAAGATATCTGCCATCGTTATCCTGTACGTTCATTAGAAGATGGACTTGCGGAGGAAGACTGGGAAGGTTGGGAGAAACTGACCAAAGCATTGGGAGACAAGATCCAACTAGTTGGAGACGATTTATTTGTTACCAATACGAAGAGAATTCAAACGGGTATGGAAAAGGATGTATCGAACTCTGTATTGATCAAATTTAACCAAATTGGAACACTTACAGAAACTTTAGAAGCCATAGAAGCCGCAAAATGCAATCGTTGGACTGCCGTGGTTTCACACCGTTCTGGAGAGACAGAAGATGTTACGCTTGCTGATATTGCTGTAGCAACCAATGCAGGGCAGATTAAGACAGGTGCACCATCAAGAAGTGACCGTGTAGCCAAATATAATCGCTTACTTCGTATTGAAGAACAACTTGGTGAAGATGCAGTATACTTGGCCAAGAGAGCTTTTAAAGGAAAACAATAACATGATAATTCATGAGCAAAGATTGAGATTGTAATATTAGGAAACAGTGCTATAATAACTTTAGTGCTGTTTCTTAAACAGACTAATAAAATACAATGGGGGGCTCACGTAAAGTGGGCTGAGATTAAGCTGTATCGCTTTGACCCACAGACCTGATTTGGATAATGCCAACGTAGGGACATATGCAGAAGTATGATTTATTTGCGATGCCTTTTTTTGGTGTCGCTTTTTTATTTAATAGGAAGATCTCCCAACGATCCTATTATATAAATTCTTCGAGGGATGTGCACTTGCACATAAGGTAGATGTCAGCGGAAGCTGACCGTAAACGAAACGGAGAACAAAGTGTACTTTGAAGCTATTATTATCTCGAGAGTATATGATGCGAAGGTATTGTGCCGTGAAATAATGGGTTTTCTTAATCAGGTTGCATAAGAAAGGAGAGATATTGAACATGCAACAATTATTAGAAAATGTAAGGAAAAAGGCACCTTTAGTACATAACATAACCAATTATGTAACCGTTAATGACGTTGCAAATGTGGAATTAGCGTGTGGAGGAAGTCCAATTATGTCGGACGATCGCAATGAAGTAGAAGAGATCACGTCCATCTGTGGAGGACTGAACATTAATATTGGAACACTTAATCAGCAAACCATACCATCTATGTTCTTGGCAGGAAAGAAAGCAAACGCAATGGGACACAAAGTCGTATTGGATCCGGTAGGTGCAGGAGCAAGTAAACTTCGAACAGAGACGGCATTACAGTTGCTAGAGGAGATTCAATTTGATGTCATTCGTGGTAATATCTCAGAGATTAAGACCTTAGTACATGGAGCTGGTAATACCAAGGGCGTTGATGCAGATTTGGCTGATGCAGTAACAGAGGAAAATCTAGCAGAAGCAGTTGCATTCGCAAAGCAATTTGCCAAAAAGACAGGAAGTATTGTGGCAATATCAGGAGCAATTGACTTGGTAGCAGATGTAACAACTTGTTATGTAATTCGGAATGGAAGAAAAGAAATGGGAAGGATAACAGGAACAGGATGCCAGTTATCGGGGTTAATTACTGCGTATGTGGTAGCAAATCCGGAAGAGCCGTTGAAGGCAACAGCAGCCGCTGTATGTTCAATGGGATTGGCAGGAGAAATTGCATATAGACGCCTTCAGGAAGGAGAAGGTAATGCCACTTATCGGAATCGGATTATAGACGCAATTCAAGACATGACAGGGAAAGAACTGGAGGAAGGAGCCAAATACGATGTTCGATGAGAGACGAAAACAGCTGAGGGGAATGAAAGAAGCAATGTTGGTGTATGCAGTAACAGACCGTAGTTGGCTTGGAAAGGAACGCTTATATGATCAAGTTAAAAAGACACTGAAGGGTGGAACGACAATCTTGCAATTACGGGAAAAGGATCTGGCAGAGAAGGATTTTCTAGAAGAAGCAATTGAGATAAAAGACTTATGTAAGCAATATAAAGTACCATTTGTCATTAATGATAATGTGGAGCTTGCAAAACAAGTGGATGCTGATGGGGTTCATGTTGGACAAGACGATATGTGTGTGAAGCAGGCAAGAACAATCATTGGACCAGATAAGATCCTTGGCGTCTCTGTTCAGACAGTAGAACAGGCACTACAAGCACAGAGCGAAGGAGCAGATTATCTTGGCGTGGGAGCAGTATTCCCTACAGGAACGAAAGAAGATGCCGTTGATGTTCCATATGCAACCTTACAACAGATTTGTAATACAGTAGATATCCCAGTAGTAGCAATTGGCGGTATTAAGTTGGAGAATCTTGGACGATTAAAGAAGAGTGGTATCGCAGGAATAGCAGTGGTTAGTGCAATTTTTGCTGCAGCCGATATTGAAGAAGCAACGAAAAGGCTGGTGAAAGCAACGAAAAAATTAGTAGAACAAGAAAGTGAGTATGAAAATCTGGGAGAAATAGATGTTTGCGGACGAGAATAGGAAAAACATAACATGGAGGTAGGACATGGTAAAAGCATTAACGATTGCAGGAAGTGATTGTAGTGGTGGGGCTGGAATCCAGGCAGATCTGAAGACAATGACGGTTCATGGGGTCTATGGTATGAGTGTGATCACTGCATTAACGGCACAGAATACAATGGGAGTTACAGGAATCATGGAAGTACCAATTCCATTCTTAGAAAAGCAATTGGATGCAGTATTTGCAGATATTGTTCCGGATGCAGTGAAAGTAGGAATGGTCTCTTCTTCTGCAATCATCCGTACGATAGCAGATCGATTGACATACTATCATGCAAAGAATGTTGTCATTGATCCAGTAATGGTAGCAACAAGCGGCTCTGCTCTGGTACAGGAGGAAGCAATCTGTGTTATGAAAGAGAGATTCTTTCACATTGCGGATTTAATTACACCGAATATTCCAGAAATAGAGAAACTTACGGGTATAGGAATCCATACCACAGTGGATATGGAAAATGCTGCAAAGCAACTTCATGAACAATATGGAGTTGCGGTATTGTGCAAAGGAGGTCACTTTGAGGAAGAGGCAGATGATTTACTATACATGACTGATGGGGCTCATTGGCTTCGAGGAAAACGTATTGCTAATCCTAATACTCACGGAACAGGATGTACCTTATCCAGTGCAATTGCTTCAAATCTTGCTATGGGTATGTCGGTGTTACAAGCAGTAGAACTTGGGAAAGGATACATAGCTGGTGCAATCGAAGCAAATCTTGATCTTGGGAAGGGTAGAGGACCTCTTAATCATATGTGGAAAATATCGGAATAACGAAGAGCCATGACTTTATAACAAACAAGAGACCCACAAGATAGGAGGAAATATCTTGTGTTACCTATTTATTATATAGAAAGGAGTACAAGGAATATGGAGAAGAAAACAAGAGAATATGCAACACAAATGGAGGCGGCAAGGAAGAAGATTATAACAAAGGAATTGAGAAAAGTAGCAGAGAAAGAGCAAATGTCTGTAGAAGAACTACTTCCTCTTGTAGCAGAAGGGAAAGTTGTAATCTGTGCCAATAAGAATCATACTTGTATCGAACCACAAGGTGTAGGCTCCATGCTAAGGACAAAGATTAATGTAAATCTTGGTGTTTCAAGAGATTGTAAGGATTATAATGTGGAGATGGAAAAAGTAATGCAGGCAGTTCATATGGGAGCAGAAGCTATTATGGACTTGTCCTCTCATGGGGATACCATTCCATTTCGACGTAAGCTAATTGCGGAATGTCCTGCGATGATTGGAACGGTTCCAATCTATGATAGTGTCATTCATTATCAAAGAGACTTGGATGCCTTAACTGCCCAAGATTTTATTGATGTGGTGCGATTGCATGCCCAGGATGGTGTGGATTTTGTAACCTTGCATTGTGGGATTACAAGAAAGACCATCGAACAGATTCGTAAGAACAATCGTAAGATGAATATCGTTTCGCGAGGTGGGTCATTGGTATTTGCTTGGATGTGTATGACAGGGAATGAGAATCCGTTCTATGAATATTTTGATGAAATTCTGGAAATCTGTCGAGAATATGATGTTACGATTTCCCTTGGCGATGCGTGTCGTCCTGGTTGCTTAGCAGATGCATCCGATGTATGCCAGATCGAAGAACTGGTTCGATTGGGTGAGCTTACCAAACGAGCTTGGGAGAAAGATGTCCAAGTCATGGTGGAAGGACCAGGACATATGCCAATGGATCAAATTGCCGCCAATATGAAAATTCAACAAACAATCTGTTGTGGCGCACCATTTTATGTACTAGGACCATTGGTTACGGACATAGCTCCTGGTTATGATCATATTACAGCGGCGATTGGTGGTTCCATAGCAGCGGCAGCAGGTGCAGCATTCTTATGTTATGTAACACCAGCAGAACATCTAGCACTTCCAAATCTAGAAGATGTAAAACAGGGAATAATTGCTTCGAAAATAGCAGCACATGCTGCTGATCTAGCAAAAGGAGTACGAGGAGCACGAGTGATAGATGATCGTATGGCAGATGCACGTAGAGCATTAGACTGGGAAGCACAATGGGAATGTGCCATTGATTCAGAAACGGCCAAGAGGATTCGGGAAGAAAGAAAACCGGAATATGATGATACCTGTTCCATGTGTGGTAAATTCTGTGCAGTACGGAGTATGAACAAAGCGTTGGCTGGAGAGCATATTGATATCCTTTAGTATGATTGCTGATGCATGCATTGGTTGTTCGTGCATGACTTGAAGCTATAATCTTGCCCATAGGAATATGGGCAACGATTGTTTTAAATTGTAGCAAGATTCTGAAGAAGAAGGTATGAAACAAGAGAATTACAATATATTATTACGAAGAACGTTTTAGGAGTTACCTGTGGATATTGAGAAGGAAAAAGAAAAAATTGCGCAATTTATTAAGGTTGGTCTAGTGGTTTTAAGTATTATCTTAGTGATCGGGTTAGGAATCCAATTCATACCAAAGATTGGGGGCTCAAACAATGGAAAAGAGGAAAAGAACAGCGTGATACAGAAAACGAGTTTACTAGTGGAAAATGATATTATAGAAGGATAATCCGATGCTTCTGCTATTGAAATAGCAAAAGGAAAATGTAAACTACAAGTTCAATGATTCCATTCAGCAAATATGGTATAGTTTAGTTCAGTAAGAGATGAGAGAAAAGTAGCGTGGTTGTCTAACTGAGTGAAACCGGAAGATATATAGGAATGATTATATTCGTATAGTCGATTGGATTGTGAATGGAGGAAGAACAGATGAAAGAATTGACTTCAGCAGCAGCGAACAAATGGATACGGTCTTTGGAAGATGAAAAAAGCTATTATCTGTCATTAGAGGATACGGCAAGTGTGTATGTTCTTGCAGACGGTGAAGAAGTAGAAAAACCAGATTATGATTATGAACAAGTGAGTGAAGCAATTGCCAAGATTGATGAGAAAATTCGTAAAATTCGTCATGCAGTGAATGTATTTAATGCAACAACAGTGCTTGAAGAGATTCAGATTACCATTGATGAAGCGCTTGTAAAGATGGCGCAGTTGAACATACGAAAGAACAAACTAGATAGTATGAGACGAAGATTACCGAAGGAAAGAGTGAATCCTATGTTATCAAGAGGAAAGTCATTTGTTGAATACGAATACACCAATTACGATAACAAGAAGGTTCTAGAGGATTACAAGGAATTTAGCAAAGAGATTATGAACATTCAGCTTGCATTGGATAAATGTAACCAGACAACAACATTTTCTATTGAGCTTGAATAGAAGTTCCTTTTCATTTACCAGTAGCGCTATATTAGGGGTTTGTCTTGGTGCAGCTGTTATAGGAGCGCAGTGCGGTTTTCGTTAATGCTTATTTTCTTATTTCTCAATGTTACTGTTCATTGCAGGGGAACATGGTTAATAATTTGATCGAAAACGCTACAAAAACTTGTTAGGAGCAAAGGGGAAGTAAGGTTATAACTTTTGCTAAATACTGGTTGACTAAAAGGAATTATTGCATTATACTATGGTCTACGAAACAAGTAACCAAAGTACTTTTTAAGGAGCAAGGTGATAGAATGAGATTTCCAACTGTGAATTTGAAAGCAACTGGAGCGAATATTGCAACGTTAAGAAAGAAGCAAGGAATAACAGTAAGGCAGATGCAAGAATACTTTGGATTTGAGCAACCACAAGCAATCTATAAGTGGCAACGGGGAGAGAGTCTTCCAACAGTTGATAACTTATTTGCTTTAAGTAAATTATTACATACATCAATAGACGGAATCCTGGTCGGTAACGACCAGGATTTTTGCGTTATTATAAAGATTCGTGCGATACGATTTATGACTTTAGAGGCAATCTGTGATGTAATGGATTGCCAACCTGGAGATATATTGGAATATCAGAGAGAATAATCTTTAGATGGATTTCATCTATTTTGTATGAAAGATATGAATTGGTACGATTACCCAATATACTACTTGTAAATAGAACAATTTTCCTATACTTTGAAGGCGAATAATTATGGGATTTTGTGAATAGATATGCTAAAATTAGTCTAGATTTGAAGAAGATTAGAAGGGGATAATATAATAGGAGGATATGGTATGGAAAACTACTTATATGAGTGCCCTGTATGCGGATTTCATCATCAGGTTCCGCAATATTGGGTGTCTTTTTCACCAGAAGATACAATGGAATATCCTCATATGCGTATGGATATGACAGGAATGTGTACGAATATGGAATTAAAGTATGTTGGAGAACAAAATACATAAGTCTGAGAATTGGAAAAAGACAAAAGGAATAATATAAAGGAGACCATTCTATATGAAAATTGGGGTGAATTACTATCCAGAACAGTGGGACAAAGTGTTATGGAAGAACGACATTACCCAAATGGCTGAAGTTGGCGTTAAAGTTGTCCGACTTGCAGAGTTTGCTTGGAGTAGACTTGAACCAACCGAAGGAGTGTATGATTTTGGATGGCTTGATGAGGTAATTGCACTTTTGGAAGAGAAGGGGATCGAGGTGATCCTAGGAACTCCAACCAATTGTCCACCGTTATGGCTTTATGAGAAGTATCCAGATGCTGTGATGTGTGATGAATATGGCAATAAAGTAACAATCGGTATACGGGGACATCGTTGTTATAATAGTCCATCAATGATCAAGAAAACGAAACAGATTGTAAGTAAGATGGCAGAGCATTATGGAAAATCGAAAGCAGTTGTAAGCTGGCAGATAGATAATGAATTGGAAGCCTATCATTGTACCTGTGAAGCATGTACAGAAAAATTTCGAACATGGCTTAAATTGAAATATGGTTCATTGGAACAAATGAATAAAACCTATGGGACAGCAATGTGGAGCGGTGAATATAGTGACTGGTCGCAAGTAAAGCCCCCAATGGGAAAACAACAACATTGGTTAAATCCAGGATTTTTAATGGACCATTATCGATTTGCATCTGAGTCCATGGAACAATTTGTTCGTTTACAGACAGCATGTATTCGTGAATTTGACAAAACCTCCTCTATTACAACGAATATGTATCTAGGGAATATGACACCGGATTTCTATAACACGTTTCAAGATCTTTCCTATGCTTCGTATGATAATTATCCAGTTACAGTAATTCCTGATGGAAAAGAAGAAATCTATAGTCATGCATTTCATCTGGATCTAACGAGAGGAATTAAGCGTAAGAACTTTTGTATTATGGAGGAGCTCAGTGGGGCACCTGGATGCTGGATGCCTATTTGTAGAACACCGAAACCGAATATGGTAAAGGGGTATGCATTACAAGCAATTGCTAGAGGTGCTGACCTTATACTACATTTTCGGTGGCGTAGTGCAATGAAAGGTGCGGAGATGTTTTGGCATGGAATCCTAGATCATAATAATGTACAAGGAAGGCGATACCAAGAATTTCGTTCTCTTTGTGAAACTGTTCATGATCAATTAGGATTTTTAGAGGGAACTGTTATTAAGAATAAAGTTGCATTATTATTTTCTCATGAACAGGATAATGCATTCAAATTCCAGCAACAGGCACAAGGATTTCACTATTATAGTCAATTAAAGTTATTCCATAATGGTGTGATGCGGACGGGTGCAGGAATTGATATAATTAATATGACGGAAGATTTATCTGGTTATGAAGTTATAATTGCACCAACGATCTACATTGCTTCACAAAAAGTAGTGGATAACTTAACTCTTTTTGTGGAAAATGGTGGAAAACTCATCTTAACGAATCGAACAGGAGTAAAAGATGAAACCAATGCATGTGTTATGGAAAATCTACCAGGTCCATTTGCGCCATTAGTAGGTGCATATGTGGAGGAATATGATGCCTTGGGAGATAGTAAGAATATTGTACAGATGAGGAATGGAAACTGTTATACGTGCAGTCAATGGGCCGATATTTTACAAGAAGATACGGCGCAAGTCCTTGGGGTTTACGGGGAAGACTTTTACAAGGGAAAGGCTGCAATAACACAAAACACATACGGAAAAGGGACAATATATTACATAGGTACTATATTGGAACGAGATTTTTATTATGATTTTATGATGGAAGTATTCCGGGATACAACTGTGGAGAGAATGGAAGATTTACCAGATGGCGTTGAACGAAGCATACGAGAGGATTTGAATCACCGATACATGCTTCTATTCAACAATACATCACATATACAAAAGATAAATATTGTTGACCAAGAGCCGTTTGAATTACAGCCCTTTGATCTTCATGTGATCGATTTACGTTCATAAGGATATAATCTTGGGGGAGAGAAGAATGGAGATAGATCTATTTCAGATAAAACTAGTTAATGCAGTTGAAAAAGCATTTGTAGAAGTAATACAGAAGAACAAAGGGGTTTATGCATTTACATTAGAGTGTGCTTCAGATCTCACTAGTATAGGAATAGCTGCTAATACGACGAAATATCTCAACTTGTTTTCTGATGAAGGAGAAGAGGATTACTGCTATTTTAAATACAATGAAGATGAATGGGAAATCTTTAGTGGTGCAAATCAAGAATTTGAAGAGTTAAGTAAGATGCTACAACGAGAAATGGAATTGAGAAGTTATGAGTTCTTTGAAAACGATGGAATAACCGTTCGCAAAGAATTTCATGAATTTCAAAAAATGATATTTGATGTAGGGATAGAGGTTATGAAACAATTTTCGACCCATCCGATTTATCAACAATATTCGTATATTAATCTTAACTTCTATGTAAGGGATTATTATAATGAAGAAGAAATGATCGCTATCTATGCAAGTTTAAATCCGAAAGAACATGTGATTGCTGAATATAGACAAGCATTTGTGGAATGAATTGTGGTAGAGGGGAATAAGTATTTAGTAAGTTTTATGGGTTAATACATATTATAGTAAGAAAAAACAATTTTCAATGGAAAAATGTCAAGAAAGAAGTAAGAAGATCTTGACATTTTTTTGAAAATTGTTTTTTTATAGGGTTTGGGTGTCAAAAGCCCTTATTTATTTTGAGGTCAGTCAATTTGCACAATTTGAGTTTGTTTAACATGTAATACAGGACATAGTTCAATCGCAACACGCTCTCGCCCCGCTGAAGTTCGTAGTGGTACATAAGGCTCTAAACTACAGAGCCAAAGTACCAACGACTTCATACAGTTGCTCATCAAACTATGTCCTGTATTACATGAGATTAGCTAGTGTTTGTGCAAATTAACGAAAGAAAGTTTTAATAAGGGCTTGTGACACCCTAATCTTTATAATGATTGATCCTGTTTGGCTAGCGCCGCACCAATAAATCCTTTGAATAATGGATGTGGACGATTTGGTCTTGACTTGAATTCTGGATGCGCTTGTGTTGCAACAAACCATGGATGGTTGTCTAATTCAATCATTTCTACAATACGGCCATCTGGAGAAAGACCAGATAATACGAGACCATGTTTCATAAAATCATTACGGTAGTAGTTATTTACTTCATAACGATGACGATGTCTCTCACAAATTTCTGTTGTTCCGTAGAGTTCATGTGCTTTGGTATTCGCTTTTAATACACATGGATAAGACCCTAAACGTAAAGTTCCTCCTAGATCCTCAATGCCATCTTGTTCTGGCATAAGGTGAATTACTGGGTGGTTGGTACTTGGATCTAATTCAGCACTGTGTGCATCAGCGAATCCGATCACATGGCGGGAGAATTCCACAATTGCTAATTGCATACCAAGACATAATCCGAGATAAGGAATTTTATTCTCTCTAGCATATTGAATCGCGTAGATCATACCATCAATACCACGGTTACCGAAACCTCCAGGTACAATTATACCAGATACGTCATGTAGATGTTCCACTACATTAGTAGGTGTGATATCTTCTGAATTGATCCATTTGATTGTGACGGAAGCGTGATGGGGAACAGCACCATGTTTTAATGCTTCAACAACACTGATATATGCGTCATGTAAAGCGGTATATTTACCAACTAAAGCAATGGTAACATCTTTTGTTGGATTCTTTAATGCGTGCACCATGGATTCCCATTCTGCTAAATCTGGTTCTGGACAAGGAAGATTCAGACATTCACAGGCGATATTCGCAAGATGTTCTTCTTCCATTGCAAGAGGAGCTTCGTAAAGTGTATCCACGTCCAGATTCTGCATAACATGTTTGCTTGGGACATTACAAAACAATGCAATCTTATCTTTGATACCAGGTTCTAGAGCAACTTCCGTACGACAGACAATAATATCAGGTTGAATTCCCATACCTTGTAATTCTTTAACGCTTGCTTGGGTTGGTTTTGTTTTCATTTCGCCAGAAGCTCTTAGGTATGGAATGAGAGTAACATGAATAAGAATAGCATTTTCACGACCAATATCATGTTGGAATTGACGAATTGATTCTAAGAATGGCTGACTTTCAATGTCACCTACTGTGCCACCTACTTCAATGATCGCTATCTGTGTTTCATCGCAACCATCGTTACGATAAAATCTACTTTTAATTTCATTCGTGATATGGGGAATAACTTGTACGGTACCTCCACCAAAATCACCTCTTCTTTCCTTAGAAAGAACAGACCAATAGATTTTACCTGTTGTTACATTGGATTGCTTTGTCAAACTCTCATCAATAAACCGCTCATAATGACCAAGGTCGAGATCCGTTTCAGCACCATCATCTGTAACAAAAACTTCCCCATGTTGGATGGGATTCATGGTACCTGGATCGATATTGATGTAGGGGTCAAACTTTTGCATGGTAACTTTATATCCGCGAGCTTTTAGTAATCGACCTAAAGAAGCCGCTGTGATACCTTTTCCAAGACCTGATACAACACCACCAGTTACAAATACATACTTGACAGCCATAATTGTTCCTCCTTTTACGTATCAATACAACGAAATGTTGTATTGTGCAATATAGTAAATGATGTAATTATCACAAACATAAACTACGACTTTCTAAATTCATTTGAGCATCTAAATAGAAAAATAAAAATACTCAAATCAAAACATTAACCAAAACATTATACATTAATGAATTATAGAAATCTAGAAAAAAAAACGTAAAATGGAGCTATTTTCCTGACTTTCGAGTAAAAACTTCTATTGTTAAGTATTGCAGATTTTAACTTTGATTTGTTAAGTCATTTGTGGGGATTTGGGAAAAAATGAAGAAGGTTTTGAAAGAAATAAAAGTAAGAAACAAACAAAATTATTAATGAAAATTTTAATCTTGGAAAAAGGAAGAAAGTAATTATAAAAATAGTGCAAATAAACAATATTTCTTATTGAGAATTTATTCCCTTATAAAAAAAATTGTGTTATTATAGAAGGGTAATAAATAATACGCTTGACAATATTTATCAGGAATATTATGGAGGATTAATTATGAAAAAAGTAGCTGTTTTTTTTGCAGATGGATTTGAAGAAATTGAAGCATTAACCACGGTAGATATTCTACGTCGTGCTAAGATTGATGTTACTTTGGTCTCTATGAAGGGAATTAAGGAAGTATATGGAGCACATAAAATTGCTGTTGTAACAGAACGTTTTTTTGATGATGTAAATTATGAAGCAATCGATATGTTAGTTTTACCAGGTGGAATGCCAGGAACAACACGTCTTGCAGAAAGCAAACCATTACAAAAATTAATACAAAAATTTTATGACAATGGTAAATATGTGTCTGCAATATGTGCCGCTCCTAGTATATTAGGCAATATGGGATTACTAAATGGTAAGAAAGCAACTTGTTATCCGGGATATGAAGATAAGTTAAAAGGTGCTACGATTGTAGATGAGGAAGCAGTTGTTGATGGTACCATCGTAACAGGTAGATCAATGTCATCCTCTGTTGCATTTTCATTGGCTTTAGTAGAACAATTAGAAGGAAAAGAATTAGCTGATAGTATTGCAAAATCAGTTGTATATCAGTCTAAGCAATAAGATTCTTATATAAGGATATTATTCATTTGGGTATCTAGGTACTATTTTATAGAGCAGTAACAATGTGATAAGGTTCGGGAATGCCATAAAAGCATTAACAAGATCAGATAGTTCCCAAACAAGATCCAAGGACATGACTGCACCTATAAATACCATTACGATATAGCATATTTTGTAGAATTTGATTCCTTTTTCGCCAAAGAGATAATATGCTGCACTTTCACCAAAGAAAGACCAACCGATTAAGGTAGCCATTGCAAATGCAATTAGGGAGAAGCTAAGTAAAATCTTACCATAGGGGATAATAGCAAAGGCAGCTGTTGTTAACTCAGCATTATTTACTTGTGTAATTGACTCTGGGTGATGAAGAATATTACTGATGATCACCAGCCCGGTAATGGCACACATAACAACAGTATCCCAAAATGTTGCAGTCATAGAAATGAGAGCCTGTCGTCTTGGATCATTGGTGCGAGCACTTGCAGCAGCAATTGCAGCAGATCCTAAACCAGCTTCATTTGTGAATAAACCTTTGGCGACACCATGTCGTGCAGCAAGAAGAATTGTACTTCCAATGAATCCACCAGTCGCTGCTTTGCTTGAAAAAGCAGAGGAGAGAATGAGTTGAATTGCTTGTATTAGATAGTGCCGATTGAGAAATAGGATGAGAAAACAACTCAATACATAAAATGCACCCATAGCAGGGACAAGTCGTGTGCATACGGTGGCGATCTTTTTGACGCCACCGATGATGACAAAGCCGCATAGTAAAGCAGAAAGGAAACCTATCGTGATGGGGGATAGATTCCAGGTTGCAGATGTTGTGGTGGTTATAGAATTGGCTTGTGTGGTACAACCGACACCAAAAGAAGCGGCTAACGTACACAAACTGAAGATAACAGCAAGTGTTTTCGAATGAAGCCCTTGCTCTAGAACATACATTGGACCACCAACATATTTGCCAGTTGGTGTTTTTTTTCTATATTTTATACTAAGGTAGCATTCTGCATAAGATGTTGCCATACCAAATATTCCGGTAATCCAACACCAAAATATGGCACCAGGCCCCCCTAAAGCTACAGCTGTTGATACACCGATTATGTTACCTGTACCTAAGGTGGCGGCGAGAATTGTCGCTAAAGAGGCAAAACTGCTGACATCACCGTCTTTACTGGAATCCGATTGTAAGGAAAAGCGGATCCCTCGAAACGTGTATTTTTGAACAAATCGTAAACGAATCGTAAAAAACAGATGTGTTCCAAGTAATAGTAGAATCATTGGAAGTCCCCAAATGAATTGATTACAGTGCTTGATGAATTGAAAGAATACATCCATGAGATACCCTCTTTATTCGAATGAAAGTGGATTAACATAATGTATGAAATGTTTAAGGGGAATATGATAGATTGATACATGCAAAAAGATAGATTATCACGTAAACAGGAAAAGATTTTTAAGGGGTTGCTTTTCTTTATGTTTTATGTGTAGATGGGAGAAGGATATGAACGAAATTAATCGTACACAACAGATTTTTACGAAAAGAGAAAGGAAATTTAAGGACAAAGAAGAACGAGAGAAGGTCTTAAACCAATGCATAGTTATTTCGACGATAATACTGTATATAACAATCATCGTTATGACAATCATACAGTACAAAGGAAAGATTGCGGATAACCCTATTATTGTTGCTGTGTATGCATTGATTGTAATCAATATAGGAATTGATATTTTTATGTTGATTAAGATGCCAATGTATGAGAAAATCAAGCATATATCTACGATATGCTTTTTGGCAATATACTCAATTTTATTAATATCTGAAAATAGTTATTATTTGTTATATGCCACAATTATAATTTTCCTTGTGTTGATCTTGTATTTTCGTGAACGAATCATGGCAGTCTATGCAATCATTTCTATAATTCCTGTAGTCATTAACGTGGTTCGGTTTGCAATTCCAGCAGAGGATATAGCGTTGATTGCACAGAGCTATCTGTACATCGTAACGGTTGTTATGCTTGTAAGATGTACTGCAATTGGACATTTGTTTAATCATGATGCACTTCATGCAATTCAAGATGAACAACAAGCGCAAAAAGTGATGTTAGATGAAGTTTTGCATATTGCGGAAGCGGTAAAGGTTGGTGCCATCGAATCCGATCAATTAGTTGTAAAATTATCCGATTCAATCGGTGTAGTTGGAAGTGCGGTAAAAGAAATCAGTTCAAGTACACAAGTAACAGCGGATAGCATTCAGGAACAGACAGTAATGACGAATACCATTCAGGAATCTATTACGGAGACTGTTGAATTATCAAAAAAGATGGTGCAAGTAGCCAATGAATCTGGGGAAGTGGTTTCTGAAAACCTTTATAAAATGACACAATTACAGGAACATGCAAATAAAGTAGCAAAGACCAATGAAGTAGTAGCAAAATCCATGGATGAACTTCATACGAAGACGCAACAAGTAAAAGATATTACAAGTATGATCTTCTCTATTTCTAGTCAAACCAATCTGTTGGCTTTGAATGCATCAATTGAGAGTGCAAGAGCTGGAGAAGCTGGTAGAGGTTTTGCAGTAGTAGCTGATCAGATTAGACAATTAGCTGAGCAGACAAGAGAAGCAACAGAGAACATATCAAAGATTATTGAAGAATTAAATAACGAAGCAACCAATGCATTGATAACGGTAAAAGAGAATATTGAAGTATCCAATGAACAAGGCACTCTTATTACAGATACGTCAACGAGTTTTGAAAAAGTAAATGAAAACATGAAGATGTTATCGAAGGACATCTCCAATGTTGATACAAAATTAGAAGAATTATCTACATCAAATCAAGTTATTGTAGATAATATTAGCCAATTATCAGCGGCAAGTGAAGAAGTATTTGCCAGTGCACAACAAGGAGAAGAAGTAAGCGAAGTTAGTAAAGAAGATTCATCCAATGCAAGAGAGTTATTAGAGCAATTGATTGAAACAGCAAAAGGCTTAGATAAATATCTTGAAAAATAAGCTTGACTAGAATAGAATGAGGATTTTCGCGTAATACTAGTAGTAAGATGAGCAGTGAAATGCAACGTTTTGAAAAGGATGTTTTTGAGAACGGGCCTGGATAAGCGTTTGTTAGTAGCCGCTTATCGCATAGTGTATGAAAAATAGGTGTATTCAAGTGCAGAATATCCTCAGAAAAATCACTAAGACAAGGGTTGGTTCGTATCATATTAAGATGATAGTACCAACCCAAAAGTCTGTTTTGAGGCAGGAAATCATGCTTTTTCATTGCGTATGAAACTAGATTTTTTTCCTCTTTGTATTATTAATAAGTCCATAACTTACCATAATAATTTGTGCAATCTGGGTCACAATATTAGTACAGACATCAAACGTCTGTAACTTACCAACGGACGATTTCACAAGAAGTCAGTCCTATCTTAACCACGGAGGTGCATTATTATGGCAAACAATAACAGCGGTTCTAACAGAATGGAAGTTCCACAAGCAAGAGAAGCTATGAACAGATTCAAAATGGAAGTAGCATCAGAACTTGGAGTACCTTTAAAAGCAGGTTATAATGGAGACTTAACAAGTGCTCAAAATGGTTCTGTTGGTGGAGAAATGGTACGTCAGATGATCAAGAAACAAGAAGAATCAATGTCAGGTGGTTCTTCAGGTCAATAATTGATCGAGACAACCAGTCTCAAGTAACAATTAGTGGAGCTTGATCGTATTATTCGTGTAGCTTCATAAAAAAAAGAAACATCGCCATGTATTTATGATTGTGTTGAGAAAGCACCTACAGCAATGTATCGGCTTTACTTAGTGCTATGAGAGAAGAAATGATCAATTGCCTCAATCGTACGTATTTGGTGATGTTTTTTTGTGGAAATTTACACTTTCAATGATTGCCACCAGGGGTAACCTCAAACATAACAGATAGAATACATAAGACATTAAGAAAGAATAAGTTAGGTTGTATACCATTTTTTTATACAACACAAAATCTTGACATAGAAATCAGATATGTTAGAATACAATAAAACAAGATATCGTAAGAGTATCATATATTTTTGATGCTCTCATCATAGAATAAAATAGATAATAAATAGAGAAAGATAGCGAAACTGTTTCGGTATACAGGTTCGTTATGCGCATTTTTGACATGCGGGATTGGAGATTGAAATGGGGAAATATTTTGGTACGGATGGATTTCGTGGCGAGGCGAATGTTGATCTTACAGTTGTACATGCATATAAAGTAGGACGTTATTTGGGTTACTACTTTGGTAAGGATCACAAAGCGAAGATTGTAATTGGTAAGGATACCAGAAGATCCAGTTATATGTTTGAATATGCATTGGTGTCAGGTTTAACAGCAAGTGGTGCTGATGTTTATCTATTACATGTAACGCCAACACCAAGTGTTGCTTATGTAGTTAGAAGTGAAGATTTTGACTGTGGTATCATGATATCTGCCAGTCATAACCCATATTATGATAATGGAATTAAAGTAATTAACGCAGATGGGTATAAATTAGAAGCAGAAGTAGAGCAATTGATCGAAGAGTATATTGACAAAGAAACAGATGAATTACCTTTAGCGACAGGCGCAGAGATTGGCCGTACGATTGACTATTCTGTTGGTCGACATCGTTATATAGGCTATCTAATGTCTTTACCAACTCGTTCGTTCAAAGGAACGAAAGTAGGGTTAGACCTTGCGAATGGTTCTGCTACTACCGTAGCAAAGGGTGTCTTTGATGCATTAGGAGCCAAAACATATGTGATTAATAATGAACCAGACGGAACCAACATTAATACAAATTGTGGTTCTACACATATAGAGGTTTTACAAAAATATGTTGTTGAGCAAGGCTTAGACGTTGGTTTTGCTTATGATGGAGATGCAGATCGCTGCTTGGCAGTAGATGATAAAGGTAATATTATAGATGGCGATTTAATCTTATATCTATGTGGAACATATATGAAAGAACGCGGGGAATTGAATAACGATACCGTTGTAACAACCATCATGTCAAACATTGGTTTGTATAAAGCCTTTGATCGAGAGGGGATTGCGTACGAAAAAACAACAGTTGGTGATAAATATGTGAATGAAAATATGATTACCAATGGACATTCCCTTGGTGGCGAGCAATCTGGACATATCATTTTTAGTAAACATGCAACCACAGGAGATGGTGTGTTAACTTCTTTGAAATTAATGGAAGTTATGTTAGAGAAGAAACAAAAGATATCAGAGCTAGCGAGCGAAGTCAAGATCTATCCACAATTGCTTGTTAATGTAAAAGTTTTTGATAAACCAACAGCAAAGAACGATGAAGATGTGAAAAATGCAGTTGAAAAGATTACACAGGAACTGGGAAATGAAGGAAGAATTCTGGTAAGAGAAAGTGGAACAGAACAGGTACTACGTGTTATGGTAGAAGCACAGACAGAAGAAAAGTGTAGAAAATGTGTTTATGAAGTAATTGACATTCTAAAAGACAAAGGATATGTAAAAGCTGAATAAGGAAAAGAAGAACCCAAAAGCTAATAGATTGAGGATTTGTCAAGAAAATTAATTTGTAATTACCAATTATATATGATATAATATAGCAATGCACAAAATCACTTCATTTGCAAGAGTGATTTTGTATATAGAAAAATAGACGAAGTCTATCATAGCAATGCACAAAATCAATTGCTTGCAATGTACGAAACTGTGAATACAGTTAATAAGGAAAGTGTTAAATACAGGAGGAAATCTTAGAATGAGTTTACAAGTTGAAAAGTTGGAAAAAAACATGGTAAAGCTTACTATTGAAGCTACAGCAGAAGAATTCGAAGCTGCAATCCAAAAAGCATACCTTAAGAATAGAGGAAAAATGACTATTCAGGGATTCAGAAAAGGTAAAGCTCCTAGAGCAATCATCGAAAAGATGTATGGCGTTGGAGTATTCTATGAAGATGCAGCTAATGCAATCATTCCAACTGCATATGAAGAAGCAGCTAAAGAAAGCGGTTTAGATATCGTATCTCAACCACAAATCGATGTAGTACAAATCGAAAAAGGAAAGTCTTTCATCTTCACAGCTGAAGTTGCTGTTAAACCAGAAGTAACTTTAGGCGATTACAAAGCAATAAAAGTTGAAAAAGCAAATACAGAAGTAACAGAAGAAGAGTTAACTGCTGAATTAGATAAAGTAAGAGAACAAAATGCAAGAACAATTACTGTAGAAGACCGTGCAGCTGAATTAAAAGATGTTGTTACGATCGATTTCGAAGGTTTTGTAGATGGTCAACCTTTTGAAGGTGGAAAAGGAGAAGCTTATCCATTAACTCTTGGTTCACATTCTTTCATCGATACATTCGAAGACCAATTAGTTGGTAAGAAAGTTGGAGATGAAGTTGAAGTTAATGTAACATTCCCAGCAGAATACCATGCAACTGAATTAGCTGGAAAACCAGCAATGTTCAAAGTAGCAATCAAAGAGATCAAAGCTAAAGAATTACCAGAGTTAAATGATGATTTTGCAAAAGATGTTTCTGAATTTGATTCTCTTGATGAATACAAAGCAGATATCAAAGCTTCTTTATTAGAGAAGAAAGTTGCTTCTGCAAAGAATGAAAAAGAAGATAAGATCATTGAAACAATCATTGAGAATGCAACAATGGAAATTCCTGATGCAATGATCGATACACAAGTTAGACAAATGGCAGAGGATTTTGCACAAAGATTACAACAACAAGGATTATCTGTTGAACAATATTTCAGCTTCACAGGTCTTACAAAAGAAAAATTATTCGAACAAATGAGACCACAAGCAGAAAAACGTATCCAAAGCAGATTAGTACTTGAAGCGATTGTAAAAGCAGAAAACATCACAGTTTCTGAAGAAGATTTAGATAAAGAAATCGAAAAGATGGCTGAAATGTACAAGATGGAAGTTGCTAAATTAAAAGAACTTCTTGGTGATGCAGAAAAAGAACAAATGAAGATGGATATGGC
Source organism: Anaerosporobacter faecicola (assembly GCF_012070565.1). Lineage (GTDB taxonomy): Bacteria > Bacillota > Clostridia > Lachnospirales > Lachnospiraceae > Anaerosporobacter > Anaerosporobacter faecicola. The sequence goes on along the minus strand of NZ_JAAQRO010000008.1, from coordinate 87,280 downwards.
TGTTCAAAAAGCTGTTGACTTCGTAGTAGAAGCTTCTGTAGAAGCATAATAATAATAAATTCTATTCTAATAAATGCTGATTTTGATATGAAATCAGCATTTCCACGATATAGGAGTAATAAAGATAAGGAGGATTACTTATGAGTTTAGTGCCTTATGTCATTGAGCAGACAAGTAGAGGAGAAAGATCTTATGATATCTATTCTCGTCTTTTGAAAGAGCGAATTATATTTTTAGGCGAAGAAGTTACAGACGTATCTGCTAGTCTGATTGTTTCACAGTTATTATTCTTAGAAGCCGAAGATCCAGGAAAAGATATAAGCTTATATATCAATAGTCCAGGTGGTTCTGTAACTGCTGGTATGGCTATATATGATACGATGCAGTTTATTAAGTCCGATGTATCTACAATTTGTATGGGTATGGCAGCTAGTATGGGAGCTTTTCTTCTGGCTGGTGGAGCAAAAGGTAAGAGATATGCACTTCCAAATGCGGAAGTAATGATCCACCAACCTAGTGGCGGTGCAAAAGGTCAGGCAACTGATATTAAAATTGTTGCAGAGAATATCTTACGTACGAAAAAGAAATTAAATGAAATTCTTGCTCAGAATACAGGAAAACCTGTAGAAGTGATTGAAGTTGATACAGAACGTGATAATTATATGACTGCAGAAGAAGCTAAAGAATACGGCCTAATTGATAGTATAATTACAAGTAGACAGTAGGAATGATATAGCAAAATAGTTGTAGAATGCATGCAGATGCAATCGTATGCCATAACAACCTTTTGAAGGGGGTATGGCAGCAACTATACTTGCTTTAATGGAGGTGTATTGCATGGCTAATCGAGCAGATGACAGAAAACAATTGAGATGTTCTTTTTGCAATAAGACGCAAGATCAAGTTCGAAAACTAATTGCAGGACCAAATGTATATATTTGTGATGAATGTATTGAGATTTGTTCAGAAATTATTGAAGAAGAATTTGACGATACGATTCAAGAGAATGGAATCAATCTATTAAAACCAGAAGAGATCAAAGACTTTCTAGATCAATATGTAGTTGGACAGGATGAAGCAAAGAAGGTATTAGCAGTATCCGTGTACAATCATTATAAAAGAGTACTAGCGGAAAAGGATCTTGATGTGGAACTTCAAAAGAGTAACATCATTATGGTAGGTCCAACCGGTTCAGGAAAGACATATCTTGCACAGACACTTGCAAAACTGATTAATGTACCATTTGCAATTGCAGACGCAACAACATTAACAGAAGCAGGTTATGTTGGTGAAGATGTTGAGAATATACTTTTAAAAATAATACAAGCAGCAGATTATGATATTGAACGAGCAGAATACGGTATTATATATATCGATGAAATAGACAAAATAACTAGAAAATCAGAGAATACTTCTATTACCAGAGATGTATCTGGAGAAGGTGTACAACAGGCATTATTGAAAATCGTAGAAGGTACGGTTGCTAATGTGCCTCCTCAAGGTGGTAGAAAACATCCACATCAAGAATTCATACAGATTGATACATCCAATATTTTATTTATCTGTGGTGGAGCTTTTGATGGTTTGGAGAAGATCATTGAATCAAGAATTGGTAATAAATCCATTGGATTTAATGCTGAGATTGCAGCGATTGACAAAGAGAACATTGGTAAACTATTCAAACAAGTCTTACCACAAGATTTTGTTAAATTTGGTTTAATCCCTGAATTTGTTGGTCGTGTACCAGTTAGTGTAGGTCTTGATTTACTAGATGAAGATGCGCTTTATCATATCTTAACAGAACCAAAGAATGCAATCGTAAAACAATATAGAAAATTGTTTGAATTAGATGGTGTTGAATTGGAATTTGAAGAAGATGCAGTACGTGAGATTGCAAAGCGTTCTTTCGAAAGAAAAACAGGTGCCAGAGGCTTACGTGCAATTATGGAATCAATTATGATGGATTCTATGTATAAGATTCCTTCTGATAGTAAAATTGCAAAATGCATTATAACAAAAGCTGCAGCACAAGGATTAGAGGAACCAACTTTAATCTATTCGGAAGAAGGAGCTACGAAAAAAACGACGACAAAGCGACTTCCAAAGAAAAATAGCAATGAAATTGCCTAGATGGTAATGGAATCAAAATAATAGATCATTCATAAAAGTCTGCTGAAGGTAATACTTTAGTGGACTTTTCATATTAAAAGATGGGAGAAAGTATGACGAATATACGTAGAACAATGCCGATCGTAGCTTTGCGTGGAATGACAATCTTACCAGATACATTAATACATTTTGATATTAATCGTAAGATTACCATCAAGGCAGTCGAAACGGCGATGGAAAAAGATCAACAGGTTATTCTGTTGATGCAAAAAGATCCAGATGTGGAAGAGCCAACATTTGAAGATCTCTACCATATCGGTACTATCGCAGAAATCAAACAATTGATCAAATTACCTGGAGATGTAATAAGGGTTATGGTACAAGGGTTACAACGTGGCGAAGTTTGTGAATTCTATACCGATCAATCTTATCTTTACGGTGATGTGGAAGAAAAAGAAGATACAGGTATGGAACAGCTATCGGAGATTGAACTTACTGCGTATCTTCGAGGAATTAAGAGTGTGCTTGAAGTATATGCAATGGAGAATCCGCGTCTAAGTAAGGATTTGGTAAAAACAATGCTCTTAGATGAAGATCTTCCTCATTTGTTGAATTTGGTTGCAACTAATATCTCATTCAGTTATGATGTGAAGCAAGATTTGTTAGAAGTATGTGATGTAACAGAACGCTATGAACAAACCTGTGTAGCGTTAACGAATGAAATTGAGATTCTAAGAATTCGAAAAGATTTTCAAGCAAGAGTAAAAGAAAAAGTTGATAAAAATCAGAAAGAATATATTATGCGAGAACAACTCAAGATCATTCGTGAAGAACTTGGGGATAAGGATTCTTCCACAGAAGCAGAAGAATTTCTGGCTCGCGCAAAAAAATTAAAAGCATCAAAAAAAGTAAAAGAACAAATTGAAAAAGAGATTGAACGATATAAAAATATCGGAAACAATTCATCTGAAAGTTCAGTAGTACGTGGTTACATTGAAAGTTTATTAGCGTTACCTTGGGATAAAGTAAGTAAGGATAAAAAAGACATTAAGAATGCGAAGATGGTTTTGGATGAGGATCATTATGGCTTGAAGAAGGTGAAAGATCGTATCATTGAATTCCTTGCTGTTCGAAGCCTTACAAAAAAAGGAGACAGTCCAATAATCTGTCTTGTTGGTCCACCAGGTACAGGAAAGACTTCCATTGCGAAATCTGTTGCAAGAGCTTTAGACAAAGAATATGTACGAATCTGTCTTGGCGGTGTAAGAGATGAAGCGGAAATCAGAGGACATCGAAGAACATATGTAGGTGCTATGCCAGGTAGAATTGCGATGGGACTAAAAAATGCTGGTGTTAAGAATCCTCTGATGTTACTTGATGAAATTGATAAAGTAAGCAATGACTATAAAGGGGATACGTTCTCTGCATTATTAGAAGTACTAGATTCCGAGCAGAACAAACGCTTTGTGGATCATTACGTAGAGATACCAATTGATCTTTCGGAAGTACTTTTCATAGCAACAGCAAATTCTGTTCAGACAATTCCAAGACCATTGCTGGATCGTATGGAATTGATTGAAGTAAACAGCTATTCGCAAAATGAAAAGGAACATATAGCGAAAGAACATCTTATTAAGAAACAAATTGAGAAAAATGGTTTGAATGTGAAGCAGTTAAGCATATCCGATAAGGCAATCAGCCATATTATTAGTGGATATACGAAAGAAGCTGGTGTCCGTAACTTGGAAAGAAAGATTGGTGAAATCTGTAGAAAAGTTGCAAGAGAGATATTAGAGGACAAGAAAAAATCAGTAAAGATAACAGATAAAAATCTTGAACATTATCTTGGAAAAGTAAGATATTCATTTGATGAGATTAATAAAGAGGACGAGATTGGAATTGTACGCGGTCTTGCTTGGACAAGTGTTGGCGGCGATACCTTACAGATTGAAGTTAATGTTATGCCTGGAAAAGGTAACTTTGAATTAACAGGTAAACTTGGTGATGTTATGAAAGAATCTGCAAAAGCAGGAATCAGCTATATTCGTTCTATTAGCGAGCAGTACGGTATAAAGAAGGAATTTTACGAGAAGAACGACATTCATATTCATATACCAGAAGGTGCGGTTCCAAAAGATGGACCATCAGCAGGGATTACAATGGCAACAGCAATGTTATCTGCTATTACAAAAAAGAAAGTCCGTGCAGATCTTGCTATGACAGGAGAAATCACGTTACGAGGAAGAGTGCTTCCAATTGGTGGATTGAAAGAAAAAATATTAGCTGCGAAGGCTGCAAAGGTGAAATTAGTTCTTGTTCCTAAGAAAAATAAGAGTGATATAGAAGAGTTGGAAAAAGAAATCACCACGGGAATTGAAATTCAGTTTGTCGATACCATGGATGATGTGTTATCATACGCATTTGTTAAGTAAGGCGATAACGGATTATATTTTATTTAACTAATTCGCTACTTGAGACGGATTCAAATTGGAGCCGTCGTCCTAATTTTCATATTACCGTTGATAGAAAGTGTTTCAGCATGCAGGGAGACCGGTGCGGATAGGAGTAATTATGCATGTAAAAAGTGTGAACTTAGAGACCGTTTGTGGTGTAACAAGTGTATTACCAAAGAATGATAAGATTGAAATTGCCTTTGCAGGAAAGTCGAATGTGGGAAAATCATCACTTATTAATGCACTCATGAATCGTAAGGCATATGCGAGAACATCTTCTCAGCCAGGAAAAACACAAACGATTAATTTTTATAACATCAATAATGAATTATATTATGTGGATTTACCTGGTTATGGTTATGCGAAAGTATCAATGGCATTGAAAGAAAAATGGGGAAAACTCATTGAAAAATATCTTCGTACATCGGAACAATTACGTATTATCTTCCTGCTCTTAGATATTCGACATGAGCCTTCTGCTAACGATAAGAACATGTACGACTGGATTGTTCATAATGGATATAATCCGGTTATTATCGCAACCAAGTTAGATAAGATCAATCGAAGCCAGAAAGACAAGCAGATTAAGATCATTCGTAAGGCACTCAATACAGTAGATGGGACCCCGATTATTCCATTTTCATCTGTAACAAAACAAGGAAGAGATGAAATCATGGAGTTGATTGAGTTTACAATGAGGGGTGGTTTTGATGAAGAATACGCCCAATCACAAGTTGAGCAGGAACGGGAAATGAATGAGCCACAAACAGAATCCATCAAGGAAGAAAGTGTATCCCATGAAGCATATAGGGAAGAAGAATAATTGATGTAATGGTGGTTGATTGAGAAGGAGAATCATAATAGGAATACATTTTGTTTTATAAATTAAAATGTATGCAAGCGGAAATAAGTTGATATGTTAGTATAAGCGGAAGTAAGTTGATATCAAATGAGAAAAAGTTGCAATCCAATAAACGTAAGAAATATTGGATTGCAACTTTTTTATTTACGCGAGCAAAGAGCCAAAGTCCAAATTTACTTGAGACCTTGGCGACTGCCGCGATAACTTGATAAACTCGCAAAGTGTGTTTATCATAGTTTATCATCTATGTGTTCTGAATCATCAGTAGTTTTCCGTGTTATTAATGATTTTATTATGAAAGAATAGATTTCTTGGCTTTTACCGCGCCAATTATTGCAGATTGTTGAAGCTTCTTCTTCGGAAGGAACGGTTAAAGTAAGTTCAATAACCGAACTATCCTTCTCTTTCACTTGACAGCGTACCAGATATTCACCTGGTTTACTTTGATAATAATCAGAAAGAGTCGATACTTCTTCGCGTAATGTATATTTGTTCTCCTTGAGATAATCAACGATGTCTTTCTTTATGGCATCAGAAATCTGGGAATTAAAATATTCTAATGTCTCCTGTCCGGCTTCTGTCAACTTGTATAGCGTTGTATTACGAATTGTTTCACATAGAATTAACTCGGAATCAATTAATTCGGATATAGCCTGTTGAATGGTAAAGTAATTCGTATACTCTTTCTCGAGGATAAAATTCGAAACCTGTGCATTGGAAAGAGGAAAATCAACTTTTTCAAGAATATATAAAATGATTAATTTATATAAAGTTAAAGCTTCTGATTGCATGTAACTACCTCCTTTGTTACGGTTGCGTGCATACAATTCTTTCCTTGCCAGGAATCCTGTAATTTCATAGAGTGTTGAATTGTATTAAGCACAAGTTTTTTGTTACCACTCCATAGAGGAGCAAGAAGAAGATCTTTTGGGCCATCACCAGTTATGCGATGAATGACAATAGCAGGATCAAGATGTTCGATACAGGAAAGTAAAATCGATATATATTCTTCAAGCGTTAATACATGCATTGTATCAAGATAATGCACTAAATCGGTATCTTTTAGAACGTGGAGCAGTTGTAGTTTAACTCCTTGAATACCGCTTGCGGATACATAATCAACGGATTTTAGGATATCTTCTTTGGTTTCATATGGAAGACCGATAATCAAATGTACGATTACCTCAATATGAAGAGCACGAAGATTCTTTACAGCTGTATCATAGGTAGACAACGGATAGCCTCTTCGAATTCGTTTGGCAGATGTTTCGTGAATTGTCTGAAGACCAAGTTCAATCCAGATGGGTTTGATTTGGTTAAGTTCTGCCAATAATGCTAGAACATCAGGACCGAGACAATCCGGTCGTGTTGCAATGGACACAACCGCGATATCTGGGTGGTGAATGGCTTCCATAAAGATTTGTCTAAGATAATCAACAGGAGCATATGTGTTTGTGAACGCTTGAAAATAAGCAATATATTGTGAAACGCCAATTTGAGGAATTACTTTATGGGCAATCTTTTCTTTGGCCTCTTCAATCTGTTTGGTTATGGATAAGGTAACGTCTGCAGCAAAATCTCCAGAGCCACCTGCACTGCAGAAGATACAACCCCTTGTATCCAAAGTGCCATCACGGTTTGGACACGTCATATTACCGTCTAAAGAAAGTTTATACAGTTTACGACCAAATTGGTTCTTTAGGTAATAATCAAAGGAATGGTATCGTTTATCATTCCACATTTGTTTCATTTTCAAAGAATGCTCCTATCTAACTAAAATTGGTATGGATTATAATTGGGGGATAAAGTAAAATCGCTCCCTCCTTACCTCAGACCTCAGTTGCTATATACAAAATTGAAATGGAGTAACAATGTTGCATAAAGTAAATGAAGTTTGAGATATAGATCACAGAATCAGACGTGAAATGTGAATACATAACAAGTCAAAAATAGGAGTAAAACGATATAGACTAAGAAGAAAAAATTAGCGTTTTATATGTGATTTTACTGCATTACTAACGACTTCAGCAACTCTAGGATCGAAGGCTTCAGGCATAATGTTATTTTCATTAAGATCTTTTTCATCAACTAAGCCTGCAATCGCTTCAGCAGCAGCTAATTTCATTTCTTCTGTAATTTGAGTAGCACGTCCTTCTAAAGCACCTTTGAAGATGCCAGGGAATGCAACAACGTTATTTACTTGGTTTGGAAAATCGGAACGACCTGTTCCAACAACTTTTGCGCCGGCTTCTTTTGCAAGGTCAGGCATGATCTCAGGAACAGGATTTGCCATAGCGAATAAGATTGAATCGGTATTCATGCTAGCTACCATTTCCTTAGTAACGATATTAGGTGCAGATACACCAACAAATATGTCAGCACCTTTTAAAGCATCCGCTAAAGAACCTGTTCGGTGGGAAAGATTTGTTACATCCATCATCTGTTCTTGCATCCAGTTTAAGCCTTGCGCACCTTTACATAGTATGCCAACTTTATCGCACATTATGATGTTCTTGAATCCATACGTAAGTAGAAGTTTTGTTATTGCAATACCAGCAGAACCAGCACCATTTACAACTACTTGACAAGTTTCTTTTTGTTTTCCAGTTACTTTTAGAGCATTGATGATACCAGCTAATACAACAATAGCGGTACCATGTTGATCATCATGAAAGACTGGAATATCGAGTAATTTTTTCAAACGCTCTTCGATTTCAAAACAGCGAGGAGCACTGATGTCCTCCAAGTTGATTCCACCAAAAGCAGGAGCGATGTTTACTACTGTTTTGATGATTTCTTCCGTATCTTGGGTATCAAGACAGATTGGAAAGGCATTGACATTTCCGAATTCTTTGAAAAGTACAGCTTTTCCTTCCATAACTGGCATAGCAGCATATGGACCAATATTACCCAATCCAAGAACAGCACTACCGTCTGATACAACAGCGACCATATTGGATTTAACTGTATATTTATACGCTTCTTCCTTGTCTTTTGCGATTACTTTACAAGGTTCTGCAACGCCTGGTGTATAGGCAACTGCAAGGTCTTCTCTTGACTTAACCGTACATTTTGAAACGGTTTCAATCTTACCCTTCCATTCTTCGTGTAACAAAAGTGCTTTTTCGTTGGTTGTCATAGCAGTAAATCGTCCTTTCATTCCTTGTTCTATATTCCATAAACAATCATTCGACTGCTTGTGAATGCAATATGTAAATAATATTACAATGCGGAAAACACTCAAAATCAACCCAGATAAGGCTTAACTTCAATGCTTTTGGGTTATGCGGTCATGATATTTTATACATTATTAAGCATGACCTTTCAATTCTGTTATCATAATAATAACACTTACAAAAAGGGAAATCAAGGACGAAGGGGGAGCAAAAAGGCTAGAACAAGTATCCTAACAGAAAAATAGCTTTATTTTGTACAAAAATGGATGTATAATAGAATAAATTCTATTGTTCTGACAATCTTGTGTTTCCCAAAAGAAATCTTAATGTAACATGTGAATAATGTTGATATGCCTAAGAAGCTTTTCTTAAAGTTTTCCATTTGATTATTTTGCCCTTTGCATAAAACAATATTAGGAATTCACGTAATTGACAAGTGAAAGAAGGCAATTCGTTGCTAGACTTTTATCTGTTGATTATAAGGAAGAATTACTGTTACATTTTTATATAGAATGATGGTATATGTTCAGATCGAATTGATACACGTTCATATACGTGGATAATGGTAGTGCATAGCAAAGATCAATATTTATATGTATTGAAAACTACTTACACTGAACAGATGCAAAAGTGTATATTTTAATTAAATAATGAATCGAATGAAAAAAGATATGTGTTGTTTTTGGAAGGAAGGTTGTTCTTCGAAATGAACCATTAACAACTCGAAGATATGTGTCGAATGTATAGGAATTAAGGAAACAGTCAAAGATATGGTACAGAGAACAAATATAAGTAAAGGAGTATACATATGGAGAATAATTATGCAGCTATGTCATTAACGGAATTAAAAGAGATAGCCAAACAAAAAGGTCTTAAGAATATATCAACATTACGAAAAAAAGAATTGATCGATATGCTAGGGGAGATGGACAACTCACATATGGATCAAGAGAACACTAAAAAACAAGAGCGGTCAACAATTAGTCATAGTACAGACATGGATCGCAAGGATCATAAGAGTGAGCAGGTAAAAAATGGACCGCTAGATAATGATCAAGTTAGGGTGGAACAAGGAAAGAGCGAACAGGTTAGAGTTGGAAAGCCTGGAAATGAACATGTAAGAAGTTATCAAAGCAAATATGTGAAATTGGGAAATGAACGTTCAAAAGGCGAGCAAGGAAGAAATATGCAATATGAGAATGAACAAATGAATGAGCAACAAAGAAATAACCAATTGAATGACTACCCAGAGAGCAGGGAGCTTGTGAGAGAGAGCGAACCACAAATTTCAAAACGAATGAACAATAGCACAGGAGATATGGAACAATTAGATAGTGGAGAAACAAAAGAAGGAATACTGGAAGTATTACCAGATGGATATGGCTTCATTCGCTGCGATAATTTTTTACCAGGAGAGAATGATGTGTATGTCTCTCCTGCACAGATTCGAAGATTTAACTTAAAAACAGGAGACATCGTAGTAGGAAATACAAGAATCCGTAACCAGAATGAGAAGTTTAGTGCATTATTGTTTGTGAAATCAGTAAATGGATTTCACCCATCAGAAGCTCAAAAAAGAAAGAAATTTGAAGAACTTACACCGATTTTCCCAAATGAGAGAATTCATCTAGAGACACCAGCAGCAGGAATCGCAATGCGTATGGTGGATCTTGTTTCACCAATTGGTAAAGGTCAAAGAGGTATGATTGTATCTCCTCCAAAAGCAGGTAAAACTACATTATTAAAACAGATTGCAAAATCCATAACCATTAACCATCCAGATATGCAATTAATTATCTTGCTAATTGATGAACGTCCAGAAGAAGTTACGGATATCAAAGAATCCATTGAGGGAAAGAATGTCGAAGTAATCTATTCAACATTCGATGAGCTGCCAGAGAATCATAAGCGTGTATCGGAAATGGTAATTGAACGTGCAAAACGATTGGTAGAGCACAAGAAAGATGTTGTTGTTTTATTGGACAGCATTACAAGATTGGCAAGAGCATATAATTTGACCGTACAAGCAAGTGGCCGAACACTTTCGGGTGGTCTTGATCCAGCAGCATTGCATATGCCAAAGAAATTCTTTGGAGCTGCGAGAAATATGAGAGAAGGAGGCAGCTTGACAATTCTTGCTACTGCTTTAGTAGAAACGGGTTCTCGTATGGATGATGTTGTATTTGAAGAGTTTAAAGGTACTGGTAATATGGAATTGGTATTGGATCGAAGTTTATCAGAGAAGAGAATCTTCCCTGCTATTGATCTAGCTAAATCCAGTACAAGAAGAGATGATTTGTTATTGACTACGCAGGAAACAGAAGCAAACTATTTGATGCATCGTGCATTGAACGGAATGAAATCAGATGAAGCATTGGAAAAAATCATCGATTTATTTCTTCGGACCAAGACGAATTTTGAATTTATTGAAACAATAAAGAAGACAAAACTGGTCTAAAAGGAATAACAAAAAGTGATTGCATCTGTCAAAAATCTATGATATAATGAAAAAGCTGTTTATAAAACTACGGCATATCCGTTCATTAGGTTATGTCTTATGTTAATACGATTGGCAAAATCCAATCCAATATAATTAACGATAAGAAGAGGTGAAAAAGATGAGAGAAGGAATCCATCCAAACTATTACCAAGCAAAGGTTGTATGTAACTGCGGTAATGAATTTACAGTAGGATCTACAAAAGAAGATATCCACGTTGAAATTTGTTCAAAATGCCATTCATTCTACACTGGCCAACAAAAAGCTATTGCAGCTCATGGTGCAATTGATAAGTTCAACCGTAGATACGGTATAAAAGAAGAAAACTAGATAGAGATGTATCATCTTTCTATTTTAAAAGCAGGTTGAGGTTATGTAATCTCAACCTATTTTTAAATAAAAAAATAGTATTGTAAGTATGTTCTAAATCGTTTAGGGCGTTTATGTCTTTTCTATTATTTATCCAGATACGAAGATTACAGCGTTAAAAGGAATATATACGTAAAAGGAATATAAACGTAAAGATATAAAAACGTGAAAATATGACCTTAAGACGCTAGTATCATCTTATTAATTGCTGAGAAGAAAAGGTCATACGTCACATATTGATTTGGATCAACATTCATATATAGGGTACCCATATATCGAATAGGGTAATCGAGGTTACAACGCTACATGAGCTGATTAGAGGGATCATGAAAAAAGAAGGGAAGGTACGATAATGAAGTCATCAGGAATAGGAGGACAGGCTGTTTTAGAAGGCGTAATGATGAAGAATCAAGACGAATATGCAGTTGCTGTTCGAATACCAAACAATGAGATAATTGTTCAGAAAAATAAATACGTCAGCGTTACAAAACGGTTTCCAATATTAGGATTACCGATTGTTCGTGGAGTCGCTAATTTTATTGAGTCCATGGTGATCGGAACGAAAACTTTAACATTCTCATCTAGTTTTTTTGAAGAAGAAGAGGAAAAAACGGATGCAAAGAATGGAAAGAATGGAAAACAGACAAAGAATACAAATAATAAAAAAGAAAAAACCGTTCATGCAGAAAAAGCAAATGAGAAAGAGGAAAAAGCAGGAGACGGTTTACTTATGGCATTGACAATTTGTGCCTCGATCTTATTAGCAGTTGGTATTTTTATGCTGTTACCATTTCTTATCGGTAATTTATTATCTGAAGTGATTGAATCTTCTGCGCTTCTTGCGTTAGTGGAAGGTGTTATCCGAATCGTTATCTTCATTGCCTATATTGTAATCATTTCGCAGATGAAAGATATAAGACGCGTATTTATGTACCATGGAGCAGAACATAAGACAATTAATTGTATTGAACATGGGTTAGACCTGACGGTGGAAAATGTTCGTTGGCAATCCAAAGAACACAAGCGTTGTGGAACAAGCTTCATGCTCATTGTTATGGTGATTAGCGTAATCTTTTTTATCTTCATTCGTGTAGATACCATTTGGCTTCGAATGTTATATCGTGTACTTCTAGTACCAGTAATCGCAGGTGTATCTTATGAGTTTATTCGTTTGGCAGGAAGAAGTGAATCAAAGGTTGTTGCTATACTAAGTAAACCAGGATTATGGTTACAAGGGTTAACGACGAGAGAACCAGATGATGATATGATTGAAGTAGCAATTAAATCAGTAGAAGCGGTTTTTGATTGGAAAAAATATCTTGAAGAAAATGCAGATCAGTGGAAAAATCAGAAGAGAACGAAAGAAGAAGTGAATTCTGACTTAGAGACAGCTGCTACATTGGAAAAAGAAAATGTTGATGAAAATCATAATTCTGTACAGACGGCAAGTACAACATACAATGAAGAGGATGAGGAAGACGATGAAATCCTTCGTGCTTTAGACCGTTACTTTGAAACGCCAGCACAGGTTGCTTCCGAACAGAATAAGAAGAATTAAAGAGGGTATTAGATGAGTTCTTTAGCTACCATATTGAAACAGGCAGAAAAAAAACTACAATCTGCGGGAATTGAGGAAGCAAAAATTGATGCTTGGTATTTGGCAATGGAATGTTTTTCAATTACAAAAACAGATTATTATATGAATCCCAATATGGAGATTCCATCAGAGCAATACCAAACGTACCAGGCTATGATTCAAGCTCGTGCAGAACATATTCCCTATCAATATCTAACCCATCAACAAGAATTTATGGGGATATCCTTCTACGTGGATGAGAATGTATTGATCCCGAGACAGGATACAGAGGTCCTAGTTGAACGAGCAATGAAATATGCAAACAATGCTGACATATTAGATATGTGTACTGGATCAGGTTGTATCATAGTGAGTTTAGGCAAATTATGTGAAACGAAAAGTTTGACAGCAGTGGATATATCAAAAAAAGCATTGGAAGTAGCAAAAAAGAATGCATCAACAGTAGAGGTACCTGTTACATTTATAGAAAGCGATTTATTTGCAAAAGTTACAGGGACATATGATATGATTGTATCGAATCCTCCGTATATTCCTACGAAAGTGATTGAAGGACTTATGCCTGAGGTAAAAGAGCATGAGCCGATGCTTGCTTTAGATGGAACAGAAGATGGGTTGCATTTTTATCGTATATTAGCAAAAGAGGCAGGGAATTATCTTAATAAAGATGGACATATACTATTGGAAATAGGGCATGACCAAGGGCAAGAGGTAAAAGCCTTACTTGAAGATGCAGGATTTTCTGAAGTGCAGATTATTAAAGATTTACCAGGTCTTGACCGTGTAGTAATAGGCAAAAAGAATTGTATATAGAGGATTTAGCAAGTTTAGAACCAAATTGTTATTAGTTATGGAGGAATACCAGATGTTTGATAAGTTAGAAGAGTTAGTAAGTCGTTTACAAGAGATCATGGACGAACTTAATGAACCAACTGTTGCCAATGATCAGACGAGATTTCGTAAATTAATGAAAGATCAAGCGGAACTTTCACCAATTGTAGACAAATACAAAGAGTATAAGGAAACAAAACAAGGAATCGAAGATAGTCTTCATATTCTTGATGAAGAAAGTGATGAAGAAATGCGTGAACTTGCAAAAGAGGAATTAGCAGAATGCAAAGAACGTATGGAAAAAATCGAAACAGAATTAAAGATTTTATTACTTCCAAAGGATCCAAACGATGATAAAAACGTTATCGTAGAAATTCGTGCAGGTGCAGGTGGTGATGAAGCTGCCTTATTTGCGGCGGAGATTTATCGTATGTATGTGCATTATGCAGAAGGACAACGCTGGAAAGTAGAAACGATGGAATGTGAAGAAATTGGAATTGGTGGAATGAAGAGCGTAAGTTTTATGATCAATGGACAAGGCGCTTACTCCGTTATGAAATACGAATCTGGTGTTCATCGTGTACAACGTGTTCCTGAAACAGAGTCAGGTGGACGTATCCATACTTCTACGATAACAGTTGCGGTTATGCCTGAAGCAGAAGAAGTTGATGTACAGATTGATGAAAAAGATATTCGTATTGATGTTATGCGTGCTTCTGGTAATGGTGGACAGTGTGTCAATACAACCGATTCCGCTGTGCGTTTAACTCACTACCCTTCTGGAATTGTAGTATATAGCCAGACCGAAAAATCACAGTTACAGAATAAAGATAAAGCATTCGCATTATTACGTGCAAAATTATATGATATCGAGTGCCAAAAGGCCCATGATGCAGAAGCAGAAGCAAGAAGAAGCCAGATTGGTACAGGGGATCGTTCAGAAAAGATCAGAACCTATAACTTCCCTCAAGGCCGTGTAACGGATCACAGAATCAATCTAACTCTTTACAAGTTAGATAAAGTGATGAATGGAGATATCCAGGAAATCATTGATGCATGTATCGCTGCAGACCAAGCGAAGAAGTTAGCTAATATGCAAGATAACTAAGAGTTACTAGATAAGAGAAAAAAACCTTCCCATGACTGTTCAAAGTATAGGGAAGGTTTTTTTTGTAGGAGGGGTAATGAATGAAACTGGAGTATGGACAAACCAATGATATCGTATCATGGATGGAATTGGTAGATCAGATAAGCGGTAATTTTCCTGGGTTAGAGACGAAAGAAGAAAGGGAGGAACATAAGAAAACCGTTCTTCGCTTTATAAGCAGAAGAGAAGCAATTTGTATAAAAGAGAAAGGAAAGGTAGTGGGGGTATTACTTTTTTCAAAAAAGCATAATAGAATATGTTGTATGGCTGTATCTCAGGAATACCGTAAAAAAGGAATTGCTACTATGCTGATGGAAGAGGCAATAAAAAATCTGGATCGTGATAAAAGAATTATGGTTACGACTTTTCGTGAGGGAGACGAAAAAGGAATAGCTGCACGGGCTTTCTATAAGAAATTTGGATTTGTAGAAGGAAGATTTGTCGAAGAATTTGGTTATCCGAATCAAGAACTCATATTAGATACAGATACAGTGGATAATAAGGTACGTGTGAAAGAGAATATACATTTGTTTTTTGAACCACTAAATGAAATACATACCAATGCATTGGCAAGAATATGGTCGAATACAGAAGTTACTCGATATACCAATATAAAAGAACCCTGTACGGAGGATGAAACAAGAAGAAGAATTCATCGATTGAAGGAGTATGATACATTTGTTGTGTGGGATGAAGAGAAGAACCAGATCGTTGGTGTGGTTGGTTGCCCTTGCATGAATGAAACAAAGGGAGAGTATGGAGTGTTTTATCAATTTGACCAAGCAGTATGGGGAAAAGGATATGCAAGCAAAGCAGTAGAGTGGTTATTACGGACAATGCATGAAAAACATGGTACTTGTCTCCTTATTGCAGATGTATGTATAGCCAATATAGCAAGTGAACGAATTCTGAAAAAAGTTGGATTTACTTTGATGCCAGACGAAGTTCAGTTTGAGAAGAATGGAGTGGTACAGAAAGTTCATCAGTATCAATTGCAATTGTGATAAACAGATCAAGAATATATGATGGAATCCCTACCCTAAGTTATTGTCCTTTGCAGGATAAGATCAATTCGTACTTGTAAAAGAGCGACAAGTGGTATATGATATAGCAAACTTTTGTAAAACACAGGTTTTGGATCACTGTATACGACATACAATGTGTAGGTCAATAGGGTAAGTGAAAAGAGGAATACATAAAATAGATAAAGGAAAGAGTAGAAAATAAGTATGGAATATAGAATAAGGGAAATGGAAGAACAGGAATATCCATTGCTGCGTGAGTTCTTGTATGAAGCAATATTTCAACCAGATGAAAACAATTTGGCACCAAAGGAAATCATTGAGCGTCCAGAACTACAGGTATACATTAAAGATTTTGGAACTGGCGAACAAGATTATTGCCTCTGTGCTGAAGTAGAAGGAGAGGTTGTTGGAGCGGTTTGGGTACGTAATATACATGGGTATGGAAGTGTTGATGATCATACACCAGAGATTGCGATATCCATCTATAAGCAATATCGCGGCTATGGAATTGGAACCAGATTGATGGAGCGGATGTTAGAACAACTAAGGGAGGTTGGTTGTCCACGTGTTTCTTTATCAGTACAGAAAGAAAATTATGCGTACCGAATGTATCGCAAGGTTGGTTTTCATGTAATAGAAGAACGTGAGGAAGAATATCTGATGCGGTATGACTTTTGTGTACGTGAAGCTAGCGAGAAGGATTGGGAAAATCTAATGAAGTTGTATATGCAATTGCATGACAATCCAATGCCGGAAAAGTCAGAAAGACAAGACCAATTATGGAAACAGATTCTATTGGATCCAAACCATCATATAATTGTGGCAGAACAAGATGGAAAGATTATCTCTTCTTGTGTTTGTGTGATCATACCAAATCTAACACATGAACAGCGTCCATATGCATTTGTAGAAAATGTAATAACGGATCAAGATTACAGAAAAAAAGGATATGCAACGCAATGTCTGAATTATGCAAAAACGATTGCACAGAAGGAAAATTGCTATAAGATGATGCTTTTAACTGGTTCGAAACAAGAAAGTACCCTAAAGTTTTATGAGCAAGCTGGCTATAATCGAAAGGATAAAACGGCGTTTATTCAATGGCTCTAAATAGGAAAGACACGAAGGGGGAAAATCATGAAATATTTTGGGAATGAATTGAGTCCTATACATAAAGATTTAAGTGGAATCATACGGAAACCAGATCAATTTCAGGAAGCTAGACAGCTGTTCTTGAACATTCATGGAGAACTGCATAGTGGCGTTGTGTCAGGAAAAACAGACAATCAGATCGACGCATTGAAAGAGGGGTTAACAGACGAACAGTATGCAATCATGCCCACAAAGAAGGATGAGACAATTGCTTGGGTGATCTGGCATATTGCCAGAATTGAAGATTTGACGATGAACATACTTATGATGGACAAGTCACAGGTATTTGATAAGGAATGGAACGAGAGGTTGGGGGTATCGGTGTGTGATACAGGAAATGCCTGGAGTGATCAAGAAATCATTGCATTTAGCAAACAAGTGGATAAGAAAGAATTGTGGGAATACCGCAATGAAGTTGGAAGACAAACAAGGGAAAATGTTATGCAACTATCCCAAGAAGATTGCAAGCGTAAGGTGTCGAAAGAAGGGTTGGAGCGGATACGATTGGAAGGTGGTGTTACCAATCAGGAGGAATCGATCTGGCTTCTTGATTTTTGGGGAAAGAAGGACATGGCGGGGTTATTGCTGATGCCACCAACAAGACATGTAATCCTACATTTGAATGATTGCTTCAAGTGGAAAGAGCAAATGAAAACCAAACATCAATTCTATCTAAAATGAGAAAACCGCAATTTAGGATAAGACAGCGACAGCAATAGCAGTGTATACTTGGTACAAAAGGAGGTCGTCTGATGGATCATTATTGTATAGAAAAGATAAAAAAGTACATCGAGATGCATTTTTCAGAAGAAATCAGTTTGGATCATCTTGCAAAAAAATTTGGGTATTCCAAGTACCATCTGAGCCGGATGTTTGCAGAAACCACGGGAATGACAATACATACTTATATTGTGGAACGTCGTTTACAGGAAGCACAACAACTTCTGATGCAGACAAAAACACCAATCGTGGACATTGCTCAATTGGTTGGGTATACGTCACAACAGTCCTTTACCAAAGCATTTCGCAATCGATTTCTCTATACGCCAGCATATGTGAGAAGTAATTGTTACGTAAGAGCAAATAAGGAAAGAACTCGAATGAGATCCATTCACGTACAACGTCCGAATACATTACAGATGAGATTGGAGCGAATTGCAGCATGAGTTTTGTACCTTATGTAATACAACAAACGGGAAACAGTGAACGTAGTTTTGATATTTATTCAAGATTATTAAATGATCGCATTATATTTCTAGGAGAAGAAGTGACAGATACCTTAGCAACTTCCATTGTTGCTCAATTATTGTATTTGGAATCCGTGGATTATAAGAAGGATATCAGCTTGTATATCAATAGTCCTGGAGGAAGTATTCCATCCGGGTTAGCGATATATGATACAATGAATTATATTAAATGTGATGTGTCAACAATCTGCATAGGAATGGCAGCAAGTATGGGTGCGTTTCTACTGGCAGGTGGAGCAAAAGGAAAACGGTTTGCTCTCCCTAATGCGGAAATCATGATTCATCAACCAGCTGGTGGAATGAATGCACCTGCGAAAGCAACGGATATTGAGATTGTTTCTCGACATATGCAGAATACGAAGAATAAGATGAATCGCATCTTGTCAGAGAATACAGGAAAAGACATGGAACAGCTGGAACGAGATTGTGAACGGGATTATTATATGACTGCTTTGGAAGCGAAGGAATATGGTTTGATCGACACGATTATCAAACAAACTTACTAGAGTGGATTCTTAACAAAAGATAAACTAGTAGACTTGTTGCAAAATAAAATAGAGAGAGTTATAATTATCGAAGAAAATGCAAACTATTATTATAGATATTATAGTAGTAGTTTGCATTTTCTATGGTAAAGTAAAGGTTGAGAAAACAACACAAGAGTGGTAAAATCATTTATTAAGTGTTACAGGATGAAGGATAACGGTAACACATGATTCAAAGGACGGAATCATTGAGGATTCTGACTTTGATGTGGAGGAAATTATGAAAGATAAGTTAAAGAAAATAAAGTTTTCGACGACCCAGATGATTGTATTCGGTTTCTTGGCAGCAATAATTCTTGGAACGGCATTGCTTATGCTACCATTTGCAACAAGAGAAGGAGAGACGACAAAACTAGTAGATGCTCTGTTTACAGCAACAACCTCAATCTGTGTAACGGGGTTGACAACAGTGAATACCTTGTCCCACTGGACAACATTCGGTCATATTGTCATTTTGATCTTAATACAATTTGGTGGTTTGGGAGTCATAACTTTTACAACAACAATTTTACTAATCATGAGAAAAAGAATTACATTAAGGGAACGTTTACTGATACAAGAAGCATATAATCTAGATACGTTACGTGGATTAGTACGCTTGACGATTAAGATTATGAAAGGAACATTCTTAGTGGAAGGAATTGGAGCACTGCTCTATAGTTTTTCCTTTATACCAAAGTATGGTTTCTTTTCAGGCTTAGGAAGAGCAATCTTTAATGCGGTATCCGCTTTTTGTAATGCAGGTATGGATATTCTTGGAGAGGTTAGTTTGGCAGATTATGTATCGGATCCATTGGTTAACTTTACGACAATGGCACTGATTATTTTAGGAGGTATTGGTTTCCCTGTGTGGTGGGATGTACTAGAAAAACTCAAGAAATCCTTTAAAGAAAAATTCCATCTGAAAACTTTTTTGCGTAGTCTTCGATTACATACAAAGATTGCAGTTGGAACTACCATAATCCTTATCCTAACGGGTACAGTTGTAATATTTATTATGGAGTATAATAACAAAGGAACTATAGGAAATCTAGGTTTTGGAAGCAAGGTTATGGCTTCTATGTTTCAGTCAGTAACGACTCGAACAGCAGGTTTCTTTACAATACCACAGGAGAATCTTACGAGTGATTCTGCTTTTATTTCAATTGTATTAATGTTTATTGGTGGTTCTCCTTCAGGAACCGCAGGTGGCGTTAAGACGGTAACCATTGCAATGATCTTTTTGGCAGCAATATCCATTGTAAAAGGGAAACAGGATGTGGAGTTGCATAGAAGAAAGATTGCAGATTTCTACATTAAGAAGGCATTAGCAGTTATTTTAGTAAGTGCAAGTGTGTTATTTATATCGACAATTTTGTTATCCGTCGTTGAAGGTGGTAATTTCCTTGATGTTATGTTTGAGACAACATCTGCATTAGCAACCGTAGGATTAACCAGAGGAATAACACCAACACTTACAACAGTAGGGAAGGTTATTATAGTTATAACCATGTACTTAGGAAGAATTGGTCCTATGTCTATGGCATTGGCATTTAATTTGAAATCAGTAAAAGGAAATGGAAAACATTTACCAGAAGAAAATATTTCAGTTGGTTAGTCAATAAGAATTTGATGCAGATAACAATCAGTAACTGTATTGGAATTGGCGTACAGAAAGGTATGGTATAGAATGGCAAATAAAGAATTTGTTGTATTTGGATTAGGGAGATTTGGGAAAAGTGTTGCAACAACATTAGCAGATAGTGGTTGTGAAGTTTTAGTTGTAGATGATAATGAAGATAAGATTCAAGAAATGGCGGACATCGTTACATATGCAGTAAAAGCAAATGTTACCGATGTAGATACAATGGAAACATTGGGAATCAGTAATTTTGATGGAGCAATTGTAGCAATCGGTGAAGACTTGGAAGCAAGTGTCATGGTTACAATCTTGGCAAAAGAACTGGGAATCCCATATGTTTTGGCTAAAGCGCAGAATGACTTACATGCAAAGATCCTTAAAAAAGTTGGTGCAGATATGGTTGTTTTCCCAGAAAAAGAAACGGGAATACGAATTGCAAATAATCTACTTTTGGGGAACTTCTTTGATGCAGTAGAGTTATCTTCAACCTTTAGTATGATGGAAGTAGAAGCATTAAAAGAATGGGATGGACATAGTCTAAGGGAACTAAACCTCCGTGCCAAATACAAAGTGAATGTTATTGGAATTAAGAAAAATGGTGTACTTGATATCAATCCAGATGCAGATATCGCAGTATCAAAAAATGATGTTCTTGTTATGATTGGAAAGAATGAAACCTTGAATAAGTTAGCGAGTATGCAGGGAAAATAGTAAGGAGAACATATGATAACAAGTGCAAGTAATAACCAGATTAAAAATTTGATAGCCCTTCAGAAAAAAGCAAAGGTTAGAAATAGCCAGAAAGAATTTGTAATCGAAGGAATCAAAATGTTTGAAGAAACGAGCCAGGAGCAATTAGTGAAGGCGTATGTTACGGAAACCTTCTATCAGGAACGAATACAGGAGAATACTGCGTATTTTGATGGTTTTTCTTATGAAATAGTAGCAGACAAGATCTTTTGTGAGGTAGCTGACACCACGACACCACAAGGGGTTTTGGCAATAGTAAAACAGCCTGCTTATGATTATGAATCACTAATAACTGCAGAACATGCGAATCTTTTGTTGTTAGAAGATGTAAGAGATCCTGGGAATATGGGAACGATCATTCGTACTGCAGAAGGAGCAGGCATAACGGGGATCGTTATTAGTAAAGAATCTGTGGATATCTTTAATCCCAAGGTTGTACGTTCTACGATGGGTGCCTTATATCGGATGCCATTTGTCTATGTGGATCACTTTGTTGATGCACTTCGAGAGATGAAGCAGCAAGGGATTACGATCTATGCTTCTCATTTGTCAGCTACAAATTATTACGATGAAGAAGTATATGAATCGAAGACGGGTATTATTATTGGTAATGAAGCGAATGGAATATCCGAAGAAGTTAGTAAGGAAGCGGACCGTTTGATCAAGATTCCGATGGAAGGTAAAGTGGAATCTCTTAATGCAGGAGTAGCAGCTTCCATCCTGATGTATGAAGTATATCGCCAAAAGCGAAATAAGAGATCTTCTTAAAAGAAGAAGACAAATATTAAAATCTGATTAGAAAAAATAGAAAGCAATATTAAAAATGCGGAAAACGGCTTGTTTGACGCATTTTTCTTTGCCCTTTTGTATTGTAATTACAAATACTATGAAGTAAAATAAGTATAACAATTCAAGGTACGGAAAGAATAAATGAAAAAGTGTAAATCATCTTTTCAAACTTGAATACATGTGGTGGAGGTTGGAATATAATCCACATAGAGAATGTAGAAAGGGGATTGAAGGTATGGAATCATTTTACTGGCTGATTGCAGTAGCGGTATTGTTGATCATTGAAATTACGACCTTGGGATTAACAACAATTTGGTTCGCAGGTGGTGCTTTAATTGCATTCCTTGCATCCATTCTTGGAGCTAGCTATTTGATACAGTTTTTACTCTTTGTTGTAGTTTCTGTTATTTTGTTATGTTTCACAAGACCAATCGCAATACGATATTTCAATAATCATCGTGCAAGAACCAACTATGAAAGTATTATCGGGCAAAAGGCAAAGGTTACATCAACAATTGATAATTTTAATCAGACTGGTTCTGCAAATGTGAATGGCCAGGAATGGACAGCAAGAGCTGAACGGGAAGATGAGATTATTCAAGAAGGTACAATGGTTAAGGTTGTTGCAATTAAGGGAGTTAAGTTGATTGTAGCAAAGTAACAAAATGAGAGAAGTAAATGAGAGAGAAGAAAATGGAGGAAAGAAAGTATGGATACTTGGCAAATTATTGGTATTAGTTTTGTAATCATTATTTTAATTATTCTTGCATCTTGTATTAAAATCGTTCCACAGGCACAAGCTTATGTATTAGAACGTTTGGGCGGTTATCAAGGAACATGGAATGTTGGTGTACATGTTAAAGTACCATTTATTGATCGTGTAGCAAAAAGAGTAGTGCTGAAGGAACAAGTAGTTGATTTCGCTCCACAGCCCGTTATTACAAAAGATAACGTTACCATGCGAATTGATACAGTTGTATTCTTTCAGATTACAGATCCTAAATTATTTGCATATGGTGTTGAGAACCCAATCATGGCAATTGAAAATCTTACAGCCACTACATTAAGAAATATCATCGGTGACTTGGAACTTGACCAAACACTTACATCAAGAGAAATCATTAATACAAAGATGAGAGTTTCTTTGGATACAGCAACTGACCCTTGGGGTATTAAAGTAAATCGTGTAGAACTTAAGAATATTATTCCTCCAGCAGCAATTCAAGATGCAATGGAGAAACAGATGAAAGCGGAACGTGAACGAAGAGAAGCAATCCTTCGTGCAGAGGGTGAAAAGAAATCCACAGTCTTAGTTGCAGAAGGTAAGAAAGAATCAGCGATTCTTGAAGCAGAAGCAGAAAAAGAAGCAGCAATCTTACGTGCAGAAGCAAAGAAAGAAGCAACAATCCGTGAAGCAGAAGGTCAAGCACAAGCAATCCTTGCTGTACAACAGGCAAATGCAGATGGTATTCGTTTCTTAAATGAGGCGCAACCAGGCAACGCAGTATTACAGTTAAAGAGCTTAGAAGCATTTGCAAAAGCAGCAGATGGAAAGGCAACCAAGATTATCATTCCTTCGGAGATTCAAGGAATTGCAGGTTTAGTGAAAAGTATTACAGAAGTAAGCAAAGAAAACGTATAATAGTTAATTCGTTCGCATACAGGTATTGCAAAAGTATGATTGGAAAATATACATACTTTTGTAATACCTGTTTTTTGCGTATGAAATAGTGAGAACTACTTTTAAAATAAAGGGAAAAGAGGAATTGGATTAAGGAAGTACAGAATGGGAAGAATGATAGGAGGGGACCCGTATATTTGGGAAAATAGTTCTCGAAATCAGACACCCTTTGTGGTATAATGTTTTTGTATATTTATTGGGAGGTGAATCAATGCTTGACAATAATAAAATTTCCTTAATGACCAAATTGGCCATTTATGAAAAAGATGAAGGGGAAGACATCAAACTTAGCAAGTATTTTAAGATGGATTATTTACGGTATCAGATAATAAAATCTGTTGTCAGTGTGACAGTGTCTTATTTGATTCTGTTGATTATAATAGCATTTTATAAATCAGAATATCTTATACAGGAAGCGGTAAAGCTTGATTATAAAGCAATTGGTGCAAAAGTGCTTGGTATATACATTATTCTATTGACGATATATGTCTTTAGTTCAATTGTAGGATATTCATTAAAATTTGATTCATCTAGAAAAAGGTTGTTTCAATATCGAAAGAACTTAAAACAGCTTCGCCAATATTATATAGACGAAGAGAATGAACTGAAATAGGGAGAGTATAATATATGATGAGTTTACTCGTTTTGAAAGAAAGACTAATAACCATATACCAAAAGATAGAAGTGTATGCAAAACCAGTGGTTCGATTCTTTATTTCAATGCTTGTATTTATGGTTTTAAATAATTCGTATGGATATGATCTACGGTTTAATAGTTTGCCAATTGTACTTTTGTTAGCAGCTTTTTGTGCATTTCTACCAACGCCAATTATGATCATTATTGCAGCATTGTTATCATTTATACATTTTTATTTTGTATCAAAGATTTTGTCTATTCTAGTAATAGCCGTTTTTTTAGTTATCTATCTTTTGTTTATCCGTTTTACCCCAAAACAAGGATACGTTTTAATATTAATGCCAATTTGTTTTCTACTTAAGATTCCATATGTGATACCAATTCTATTAGGAATTATCGGTACACCAATGGCAATCATACCAGTAAGTTGTGGTGTGTTCCTATATTTTTTCATCGTAATAATAAAACAAGCTGCACAGATTACAGTGAGTATGACTGTTGAAGATACTTTACAGCTCTATACCTTTGTTATTGACAGTTTAAAAGCTAATAAAGAGATGATTCTAACGATTGCTGTTTTTGCTATCGTTCTTTTACTGACATACTTTATTCGTACAAGAAAAATGGATCATGCCTTTGATATTGCCATTGTTACAGGAGTAGTTGTGAATATCTTTGTATTTTTAATTGGTGATTTGCGCTTAGATATTCAAGATAAGATTCTTGCTTTAGTAGTAGGTTCCATAGTCTCTGGTATAATTGTTTATGTTGTTCAATTCTTCCGATTGACGTTAGATTATACAGCGGTCGAATATGTACAATTTCAAGATGATGACTATTATTACTATGTAAAAGCTGTACCAAAGATGAAGATTACCGTACCACAGAAAAATGTGACGAAGATTAATGAGAAAAAAGTGTCATCAAATCGAATGAATGTCAAGGAAGCTGTAAAGAATGAGTTGTATGATGATGAGTTTGAAGACAAGTTTGATGAGTTCGATGATTATCCTGATGAGGATAAGAAAAGATAAAGTAATGTAAACTATAAGTAAGGGTGCGAATGCAAATGGAGAAAATTAAGAGTTTTGTAAATGATTATTTAGTGTGGTTATCATTCCCAGATTTGACGCTAACCGATATTTTAGAAATACTAATATTGGCTTTCTTAATCTACCATATTGTAAACTGGATAAAGAACACAAGAGCCTGGATGTTAGTAAAAGGTATAATCGTACTATGTATATTCAGTCTTATTGCCTCCATTATGAATTTTAATGTTATCCTTTGGATCATATCGAAAACAATTAATGTCGGAATAATCGCTGTCATTATTGTATTTCAACCGGAATTACGTAAGGCTTTGGAACAGTTAGGTAGAAAGAACATCGTATCATCCTTTATCCCTTTCGATGACCAAAAGGAAAAGAATGAACGATTCTCTGATAAGACCATAACTGAAATTGTTCGTGCTACTTTCGAGTTAGCAAAAACAAAGACTGGTGCATTGATGGTAATCGAACAGAATATTTTATTAAGTGAATATGAAAGAACAGGAATTATTATTGACTCGGCAATAAGTAGTCAGTTGTTAATTAATATATTTGAACACAATACACCTTTGCATGATGGTGCTGTATTAATTCGAGGCAATCGAATTGTTGCTGCAACCTGTTATCTCCCATTGTCAGATAACATGGAGTTGAGTAAAGATCTTGGTACAAGACATCGTGCTGGTGTAGGAATTAGTGAAGTATCAGATAGTTTGACAATAACGGTTTCAGAAGAAACAGGTAAGGTTTCAATAGCTATTGGTGGTGTATTGATCCGTAATGTAGATGGAGATTATCTAAAGAATAAACTACAATCATTCCAGAAAAAATCTCCTGAAACAAAGAAAATAAAACTATGGAGGGGAAGACTGAAGAATGAAAAGAAAGTGGACTAAAAATTTAGGACTGAAAATCTTATCTTTGGGTCTTGCCGCACTTATCTGGTTTTTTATTGTCAACGTCGATGATCCAGCTATAACGCGAACATTCCGTTTATCTGTAGAGAAGAGAAATGAAGATGTCATTGCAGATCAGGGAATGTGTTATGAAGTATTAGAGGGCGATGCGGTAACGATTACAGTAAAAGGTAAGAGGAGCGTAGTTGAAAATCTATCGACATCGGATTTCTGTGCCTATGCGGACCTCTCGAAATTATCAAGATGGAATGCTGTACCTATTAAGGTAGAGTTAACAAAATATCTGACAGAATCCGATACCCCGAGTATTACGCTTGGATCCGTGGATACATTGATTGTTTCATTGGAAGATACAGAGACGAAACAGTTTAAGGTAAATGTCGTAAAGAAGGGGACTGTGGAAGAAGGCTATTGTATTGGAGACCTGAAGGCAAAACCAAATATCATTCAGGTAACAGGTGCGAAATCACAAGTCAGTAAGATTGACGAAGTACGAGTAGAAATTGATGTTTCCAATGCTACGGAGAATTTTACCACGAGTGGTGTACCAAAAGTTTATGATGCAGAAGGAAAAGAGATTAATTCTTCTAAGATGATCTTCAGCTCAACAGAAGTAAAAGTTGTAGGTACATTACTGAATACGAAGTCGATTCCAGTAGAAATAGAAATTGAAGGGGAGCCTCTTCATGGTTATCGATATATGGGTGTAGAATATGAGCCGAAGACAGTAACGATTGCAGGAGATATGGATTCTCTATCTAAAGTAGTTAAGATTGTAATCCCTGTGGATATAAGCGAGCAATATGCTGATATAGAGACAGAGATTAATCTTGAAAAATATATTCCAGACGGAGTAATCTTGGCAGAAGAAAGTTTAACTGTAATGGTAAATGTAATGATTGAGAAACTACAGATCAAAGATTTTACCTTGGACATGGCTGAGATTCAATTTAAGAATCTGAATAACAAATTCAAGTTTAATTTTTCAAATTCCATGAATATGGATAATTTGGTTGTGAAGATAATGGGAACAGAAGATGATCTTAAGAATCTGACAATTTCTGACCTAGCACCATATATTGATCTTAAAGGAAAAAACAAAGAAGGAAGTTATACGATTGAGATTCAATTTTCATCAGTAGAAGGAATTGAAATTGTAAGTAAACCTACGGTTTCGATAGAATTAACAGTAGCAGAAGCAGAAGAGAATACAGGCGAGGAAGATCAGGAAAATAGTGGAGAAGTCTTGCCGGATCTGCCGGAAGATCAGGAAGATCAAGAAGAGGAAGAACCGTCTGAAGAACCGACCGAAGAACCAGATACTGGCTCAGATGGTACAGAATAATGAATAACGTTACAATGGAGTAACAATAAGGAGGCACTATGGTAAGTGGAAAGATACGAGTTCGAAGTTCTTATGGATTGCATCTTCGACCAGCAAGCTTACTATGTCAGGAGGCATTAAAGTATTCTTGTCATATTATGCTGTTGACGGATACAAAACAAGTGAATGCGAAAAGTGTATTGGGAGTACTTGGTGCCTGTGTGAAGTATAATATGATAATTGAAATCCAGTGTGATGGAGAGCAGGAAGAAGAAGCCCTTCAATCGATTCTTTCCTTGTTAGATAAAGTTTTTGATGAAGAATGTGAGATGGAACATAAGAACTTATCATAAAACAACGAAAACGAATTAACAAAAGAATATGAAAACTTGACAAGTTGAAAGAAATCAGATATACTTATCGCTCGTCCGAAAGGGCGAGCGATATTCATTAGTAAAAAAGGTAGGTGCGTAGGATGAAATACGATGTTATTATAATTGGTGCAGGACCAGCGGGAATCTTTACTGCATTAGAGATGATTAAGAAGCAGTCTTCAAAAAAGATTGTTATTGTTGAAAAGGGTTGCTCCATTAGTAAAAGACGTTGTCCGAAAGCAACAACTAAGAAATGTGTAAATTGTAAACCATATTGTCATATCACTACAGGCTTTTCAGGTGCAGGTGCTTTTTCTGATGGAAAACTTTCACTTAGCTCAGAAGTAGGAGGAGATCTTCCATCTCTTATTGGAGTTGATAAGGCAGAAGAAACAATTAAATATGCAGATAGCATTTATCTGGAATTCGGTGCAGATCCGAAGGTTGAAGGACTAAATGTTGGCGATAAAGTAAAAGAAATTAGAAAAAATGCAATAAAATCAGGACTTAAATTAGTAGATTGTCCAATCAGACATCTTGGTACAGAAGCAGCACAAGAAATCTATCTTAAGATTGAAAATTATTTGTTGGAACAAGGTGTAGAGATTCGATTTGATACGGTGTGCAAAGATATTATTGTGGAAGATGGCACATGTAAAGGGGTTATTCTTGCTAATGCCAAGAAGCAAGAGG
Source organism: Anaerosporobacter faecicola (assembly GCF_012070565.1). Lineage (GTDB taxonomy): Bacteria > Bacillota > Clostridia > Lachnospirales > Lachnospiraceae > Anaerosporobacter > Anaerosporobacter faecicola. The sequence continues at coordinate 58,434 of NZ_JAAQRO010000008.1, read as the reverse complement.
AAGAAGAAACATTAGAAGCAGATGATGTTGTTATTGCTACAGGAAGAAAAGGTGCTGATTGGTTGGAAAAAGTATGCGAACGTCATGATGTAGCGCATCAACCAGGAACGGTTGATATTGGTGTACGTGTAGAAGTTCGTAATGAGATCATGGAAGATGTGAATAACGTGCTCTATGAGTCGAAATTAATCGGATATCCACTTCCATTTAAGAATAAAGTACGTACGTTCTGCCAAAATCCTGGAGGATTCGTAAGTCAGGAAAATTATGATAACAATTTAGCAATTGTTAACGGACATTCCTATAAAAAATTAAAATCAGAGAATACGAATCTTGCGATTCTATGTTCCCATAATTTTAGTGAACCATTTAACCAACCAATTGAATATGCAAAAAAGGTTGGAGAACTTGTGAACATGTTAGGGAATGGCCAAATCTTAGTACAACGATTTGGTGACATATTAGAAGGTAAGAGAACATGGCAGGATGAATTAAATCAATCTAATGTTAAACCAACGATGCCAGATGCGATCGCAGGTGATATTACATCAGCAATGCCATATCGTACTATGGTCAACATAATTAATTTCATTAAAGCAGTTGATACTGTAGTACCTGGCTTTGCAAGTAATGAAACATTGCTGTATTCACCAGAAATCAAATTCTATAGCAATCGAATTAAAATGGATGATGAATTCACAACCAATATTCAAGGACTTCATTGCTTAGGAGATTCCAGTGGCTGGACAAGAGGACTTATGATGGCATCTGTAATGGGTGTATTAATGGGTAGAAGGTTAGTATAAGTTCGTTAATAAAAGAAACATATGAACATAGCAATTCACATAGATAGTAGAATTGCAATCATATAAAAAATGGGAAAGAAATAGGAAAAACAGCTGAGAAAACTGTTGAAAATACAGTTGAAAAACTGTTAGAAAAACAGTTACTAAACAGAAAGAAAGTTGATTCACAGAAAGACAATCATAAATTTATTATAGGAGATAGGATCAATCAGATTTCTTGATATAAGATCGAAATTCAAATAATAAAGTAGTATGATTGTCTTTTTGTTGTATTGCATTTGGGGGAATAAACACACGAAGAAAACGCATGAAACCAGTGATGAATACGTAGAATAGAAAATATATATTGATAAAGTAAAGTGCTAATGCTATAATGTAAGACAACGTTATGACAAAGAGGTCATATTACATCGATCCTTGTCATAGCTCGTTACTTCTGAATGGTCAAGTGGTATGGAGCATTCAGATCAATCATATTACATACATAGAAAAGGAATGATAAGGATGGGGCTAGAGTAGATAGTGCAAAGTTGTTTATTGTAAAACGCTATAGCGTGATTTATCGACTCCAAGGTTTAGAAAATTATGAACGTTTATTGGAAACAAATTAGTGAAGGTAAATCATAGATTCTAAATTAGGAGGATTTTATTATGTTGAATTATAAGAAATATCAAAGAGTACCTGTAGTGAATTACCCAGAAAGAGAATGGCCAAATAAGGAAATTCAAAAAGCACCAATCTGGTGTAGTGTCGATCTTCGTGATGGAAATCAGGCATTAATTGAGCCTATGGTCGTAGAAGAGAAGATTGAGTTTTTTACAATGCTTGTTAATTTGGGCTTTAAAGAGATTGAAGTGGGTTTTCCATCTGCTTCACAGATTGAATTTGACTTCTTAAGACAATTGGTGGAACGAAAATTGATTCCAGATGACGTGTCCGTACAAGTACTTGTTCAGTGTAGAGAACATTTGATTAAACGTACATTTGAAGCGTTGGAAGGGATTAAAACAGCAATCGTACATATCTACAATTCAACGTCTACCTTACAACGAGATGTTGTTTTTGGAAAATCAAAAGAAGAGATCAAACAAATTGCTATTGATGGAACAAAACTTGTAAAAGAGTATGTAAAGGATTTTCCGGGAAAGATCATTTTAGAGTATTCACCAGAGAGTTTCACGGGTACAGAATTAGATTTCGCGTTAGATATCTGTACAGCAGTACAAGATGTATGGCAGCCAACAAAAGATAATAAGATCATATTCAATTTGCCTTCTACCGTAGAGATGAATACACCAAATGTGTATGCAGATCAAATTGAATGGATGAGCCGCCATTTTAAAGATAGAGAGAATATAATCCTTAGTGTTCACCCACATAATGATCGTGGTACCGGAGTAGCATGTGCAGAACTTGCATTGTTAGCCGGAGCAGATCGAGTTGAGGGAACCTTATTTGGTAATGGAGAGAGAACGGGTAATGTTGATATCGTTAATATTGCATATAATATGTTCTCCCAAGGTATTAATCCTGAATTAGAATTAGAACATATCAATGATATAATCGAAGTATATGAAAGATGTTGTAAGTTACCAATCCATGCAAGACACCCTTATGCAGGCAAGTTGGTATTTACTGCTTTCTCAGGTTCGCATCAAGATGCTATTAATAAGGGCGTAAAGGCAATGAAGGAGAGGAATAGTACAATCTGGCAAGTGCCATATCTACCAATTGATCCAAGTGATATTGGAAGAGAATATGAACCAATTGTACGTATTAATAGCCAATCTGGAAAAGGTGGCGTAGCATTTGTTATGGATACGTATTTTGGATTCAAATTGCCAAAAGGAATGCACAAAGAATTTGCAGATGTGATTCAGAAAATTTCGGAGAAGCAAGGTGAAGTTGCCCCAGATCAGATCATGGATGAATTCAAACAGCACTATTTGGATAAAAAAGAACCACTTCATTTTAAACGTTGTAAAGTGGAAGATATCTCAGATGGAGAAAACGATTTTGATACGAAAGTTGTATTAGAGTATACGTATAATGGGGAAGAAAAATCCATTGAAGACTTCGGAAATGGACCAATCGATGCTGTTCAGAGAGCTATGCAGGATTCTTTAGGTATCAAGGTTAAAGTATTGGATTATTCGGAACATGCATTACGAGAAGGCTCCAATGCACAGGCAGCTGCCTATATCCACATGCTTGATCAGGAAACAAACCAAGCAACATTTGGTGTTGGTGTAAGTTCTAACATAACGAGAGCGTCTATACGTGCAATCTTTAGTGCGATTAACCGTTTGAAATATTAGTGATTAAAGCATCCAATATATCCAAAGTGACATTCTAATGTAAAACATATTCACGAGTACAGACATTCTTTTTATTGTATTCGTAAATATTGCTTGAAACTAAGTAGTTAAAGAAATCTTAAGAAAATGGCTGAATCTGTTTTCTCGTTACCTGATTAGAAGAAATATTTATTAAAATAGGTAAAAAAGGATAATACTAGAATAGTAGAGTCTATACATTATATACAATTCGATTCTATAAATGTAAAATAATAGGAAATGGGTTGTGTATAGTGTATAGATTATTTTTTTGTTAATGTTATTGGTGTAAAATACCCGTGCATTGACTTGAATCTACAAAAATGCTATAATTTTTTGGATGGTTTGAAAAATGGCATATGCCAAAAGTACGAAACCATATCCCCGGCGAAAAATAGGGATATGAATTTGGAGGGAAAAAAAGAAAAATGAAGGTAAGTATAATTATTCCATTTCATCGTGGAATAGCATTTTTAGAGGATTGCCTTACTAGTTTAAGAGAACAAAATTATCATGATCTGGAGACAATTCTAGTATGTGATCATATTGAGGAAGATATCAATCCATTGGTTGCAGAATATCAACAAGATTTAAATCTATCAGTATATCATTTAGATGAGAAGACCGGTGTTGCAGCTGCAAGAAATCTAGGACTTGATAAGGCACAGGGAGAATATGTATATTTCTTAGATAGTGATGATTATTTATATATAGATACGTTAGCATATTTAATAGAATCAACGATCGATACGGATGCTGACATTGTTTATGGAAAGAAAAAAACTTCTTGGTTCAAACGCAGTGTATATATGAGTACCTGCATACAGAATGAAGATGAAGAAAACGCAGAAGGTGATGAAGAAAACACTGCGTTAGAAGAAGCACAGTTAAATGCGGAGAATGGAAACGAGAGCGAATCCAAAAGCTCCATCGAAGAGGAGAATGGAGAAGAAGGAGACGAATCTTCCGAAGATGAAAATGATGAGGAATTATCAGAAGAAGAACTTCTTGCTGCAGAAGAAAGACGGATCCGTAGAAAAAGAGAACGAGCACATCGCACAATGATTACAACAAGAAAAGGAATTCGAAATGTATCAGTTTTGAATATCCTTATGAAACGTAGTGTGATCGAAGAGCATAACATACGATTCAATGAAAAGTTTAAGTTTTACTCGGATTTGTCCTTTTTAGTACAGGTATTAGAATATGCAACGCTATATGAAAAGAAGATGCGTGCCGTATATATTAAGAGAAAGCACAATGATTCCATTAACCTTCCTGCCTTATCACAGATTCGTGAACCAGGAAAATTTGAAGAATATATTGAAGCATACTACTATACGATTTCTTTGATTCCAAAAGACAGTACATTAAGAAATCGTGTGGATCGAAAGATTATCAATTACTATGTGAAAACATTTGCACCAAAACTACGTCGTAGTGTGAATGATGCATGGAGAAATGAGCGATTTGAATTACTTGGAACGATTGTGAATAACATGAATCCAGAAGTCATTAAGATGCAAAAAGGGTATCGAAAACGTTTGGTAAAAGCCTTGATGAAAGGAAACTTAAAAAAATCCCAACGTCTTGTCAATGTGAACTTAGGTAAGAAGAAGTTAAGGAAAATTCTTACGAATCGTAGAGCATTAGCGAAGTTCTTATATATTCATAGTTTCTTAAAGAAACCAATGATGGACAATTGGGTAATCTGTGAGAGTTTCTTTGGAAAGAGTTACTCCGATAGCCCGAAATACATTTATGAATATCTGGCAAAGACATATCCAGGAAAGTATAAGTTTATCTGGGTTATTAACAATAAGAAGTCAGAGATTCCATACCCACACACAAAGGTTAAGCGATTCAGTATCCGTTATGCCTATTATTTGGCAAGATGTAAATACTGTGTATTCAATGTTCGCCAACCTCGCTGGGTTAGAAAAAGAGAAGGAAATGTGTTCTTAGAAACATGGCATGGTACACCACTTAAGAGATTGGTTTTTGACCAAGATGAAGTATGTGGAGCATCTCCACAACATAAGATTCAATTCTACAAGGATTCAAGAAAGTGGGATTATCTTGTATCAGCCAACTATTTTTCTTCAAAAGTATTCCGTAGTGCTTTTATGTATGATAAGGAAATGTTGGAATTTGGATATCCTCGTAACGATATTCTTTATGCGCCAGATAAAGAAGAAAAATCTATTGCATTAAAGAAAAAATTAGGAATTCCATTGGATAAGAAGACAATCTTATATGCACCAACATGGAGAGATGATGAGTTCTATGGAAGTGGTCAATATAAGTTTGAGTTAAAATTAGATTTACGTAAGATGAAACAGGAATTAGGAGAGGAGTATGTGGTATTGCTAAGAACACATTACTATATCGCGGATTCCTTAGATACAACAGGTGTGGAAGATTTTGCATTTAACTTAAGTAAATATGACGATATCGCTGAAATCTATCTGATTTCGGATTTACTGATTACGGATTATTCTTCTGTATTCTTTGATTATGCAAACCTACAGAGACCAATGTTATTCTTTACGTATGATTTAGAAAAATATCGTGATGTACTTCGCGGATTCTATATTGATATGCTTGAAGAAATTCCAGGTCCTCTTCTGTACACTTCTGATGAGGTGTTGAATGCAATCAAAGATATTGATCATATCAAAGAAGAATATAGCGAACGTTACAACGTATTCTATGAGAAATTCTGTAGCCTGGACGATGGACATGCTTCAGAAAATGTTGCGGAAACTGTTTTTAATCCAAAGAATTTGGCTTAGTCAAGCTTAGTGGATAGCCTAAGATCATAACAGGTGAGACTGTGGAAAACGGAGGCTTCATAACAAGAATATCCAATTTTCACAGATCACTTGAAATGTAGCAAAGACTTGAGATTAAAAACCACAATAATAGTTAAAGGATGTTTGCCAACTATGAAAAAACGTATTCAGAATTTTTTTAAGTATAACTTCTTACTGTCAGAGTTAGTTAAGAAGGATATTAAATTAAAATATCGCCGTTCTATTTTGGGATTGTTTTGGACATTACTTGAACCATTACTAACGATGATCGTATTGACGGTTGTATTCTCGAAGTTACGGAATAAAGGAGATGAGTTTTTCCCTGTTTATATTCTGACAGGTAGATTACTATATTCTTTCTTTGCGAATGCTACAAAATCTGCAATGAAGGCAATTCGAACCAATAGTGGAATGATAAAAAAAGTATATATACCAAAGTATATATACCCATTATCAAATGTAATTTCCAATTTTGTAATTTTCCTTCTATCACTTGTTGTATTAGTTTTGGTAGCAATCGTATTAAGAGTACCACTAACATGGCATGTTGTGGAAGCAATAATTCCAATTACGCTACTTTTTATCATGTCGCTTGGTGTTGGTATGATCTTGTCTGCGATGGCAGTATTCTTCCGTGATATTGAATACTTGTGGTCTGTTGCATTAATGCTGATTATGTATTGTAGTGCAATCTTCTATGGACCTGACAGTGTAATAAAAAATGGATATGAATGGGTATTTAAAATTAATCCTTTATATGCAGTAATTACAAACTTTAGAAATGCAATTATCTATGGTTGTGGAATGGATATGCAAGCATTGATATATTCAACGATCTTTAGCTTTGGATCCTTAATTATAGGTGTTTGGTTCTTCTATAAGAAACAGGATAAATTTATCTTGAATATATAGTTAGGGGTGTAATCATGAATGATGTCATATTAAAAGTTGATCACGTTGGAATGCAATTCAATCTAAGCGCAGAAAAAGTGGATGACTTAAAAGAGTATATAATAAAAAAATTAAAGAAACAGATTACCTATAAAGAATTCTGGGCATTAAGAGATGTTAGCTTTGAACTAAAAAGAGGAGAGCGTCTGGGCATCTTAGGATTTAATGGTGCTGGAAAAAGTACCTTGCTGAAAGTAATCGCAGGGGTATTAAAAGCAACAGAAGGGTCTGTAACGACAAAAGGTAAGATTGTTCCCCTTCTTGAACTAGGAGCGGGTTTTGATAAACAATATACAGGAAAGGAAAACATCTTCCTGTATGGAGCGATGTTGGGATACTCCAAAGAGTTCATTAACCAAAAGTATGAGGAGATTCTGGAATTCTCTGAACTAGGCGACTTTATTAATGTTCCAGTGAAAAATTATTCCTCTGGTATGCGTGCCAGATTAGGTTTCTCCATTGCCACCATCGTTGAACCAGAGATTCTGATCCTAGATGAAGTATTATCCGTTGGTGATGCAAAGTTCCGTAAGAAAAGCGAAAAGAGAATCAAAAGTATGTTTGATAAAGGGGTAACGGTATTGTTTGTATCCCATTCTCTTGAACAGGTAAAACGACTTTGCGATCGTGCAATCATCCTTGAGCATGGTCACATCATAGCCAATGGTGCAGTTGATGAAGTTAGTGCGATATATGAAGAAAAATTAGAAAAATAATACGATCTTCGTTTGTAACGCGTCAAATGCGGTTTTGTATGGGAAGGTTGTGTATTAAGAAAAGGAGATTTTCGAAATGAAGAAAGTTATTACTTACGGGACTTATGATTTATTACATGTTGGACACATTAATTTGCTTAGAAGAGCGAAGGCTATGGGAGATTATCTGATCGTTGTATTGTCTACAGATGAATTCAATGAGTTAAAGCATAAGACTGCATATCACTCTTATGAAGATAGAAAAACAATCCTAGAAGCAATCAAATATGTTGATGAAGTACTTCCTGAATATACTTGGGAACAAAAAATCAAAGATGTTCAAGATAATAATGTAGACCTCTTTGTAATGGGACATGACTGGGAAGGACAATTTGACTTCTTAAAAGATTACTGTGAAGTTGTATATCTTCCTCGTACAGAAGGAATCTCAACAACAAAAATCAAACATGATCTGAATCTTGGCGTAACCAATCATCCAGACAATAAATAAGGAATTCCAATGAAAGCAATCACAAGTGATATAAAAAAGAAAAAATTATTTCTTCTTGATATCGATGGGACAATTTCATTTGATGCAACACCAATCGATGGGACTATGGATTTTCTTGAAGAAGTTCGAACACAAGGTGGAAAGTATGTATTTATTACGAATAATTCTACCAAAAGTATAGAAGATTACATGATCAAATTTGAGAAAATGGGGATCCTGGTGGATGAGACAAGTTTTTTAACATCATCGTTTGCCACTGCCCATTATCTAAAAGAACACTATGGAACGAAACTATTGTATGTGTTAGGAACCAAATCATTTATTCAAGAACTACGAAAATTTGGATTAAATATTACAGAAGAAGTAGTGGAATCCAATAAGCAACAGATTGTTGCAGCTATTGTGGGATTTGATAATGAATTGACCTATGGAAAAATTGAAACCATATGTGAGTTATTAGAAACAACCCAAATTGATTATCTGGCAACGAATCCGGATTTGGCTTGTCCTGTATCCTATGGATATGTACCAGATTGTGGTGCAATCTGTAATCTGCTAAAAGAAGCAGTGAAAAGAGAGCCAATTTATCTGGGGAAACCTAATCGTCTTATGGTCGATATGGCTTGTAATGCCAACGGTTATGGACCGGAAGAAACAGTAGTCATAGGAGATCGTCTGTACACAGATATCGCTTGTGGAATCAATGCAGAGGTGGACACAGTTGTGGTGTTTACCGGAGAAGCAAAATATGAAGATCTGGAAACAACCGCGTATCCACCAACATATTATTGCGAGACCATTAAAGACATATACAATGTATTAAAAGACTAGATGGGGTTGCCGCACAAAATATTTCAAGAATGGAAGAGATTTGTGTGGCACCTCATTTTATGTATAGGAGGATTTTACGGTGGGTGTTAGTATCATTATATCCTATCATAGAGGAGAGCAATATCTACGGGATTGTCTAGATAGTATCTGTGATTTAAAACTACAGGATTATGAAGTAATTTTAATTCATGATCAAAGAAAAATGTATGAAGATCTCATTTGGAATAATCCATCGTTACCTAAGAAAGTAATAGAAGGATTGCAAGAGGATGGGTTTGACCGTATACTTCAGACTTATCAAAAACAGTTACCTATTATGGATTTTGTTTGGTCAGAAGAGGCAGGTATTGGGGCAATTCGCAATGCTGGATTAGAAAAGGCAACGAAGGAGTATGTGTATTTCTTGGATAGCGATGATTATCTCTTACCGGAAGGGTTGGAGCAGATGAGCAGGCTTGCAGAAGAAGAAGAGGCAACCGTTGTATATAGCGAGAAAATCCAGACGAGATACAAACGATTTACGTATTTAAAAGAAGGAAAACAACTAGAAAATACAGAGCAACAAGAAAATACGCATCAACAGGTAAATGCAGAACAACAGGAAAAGATATACCAACAGGAAGAATTAGATTTGCTAGAATCGGATAGTAGAAATGCAAAGAAACAAGAAAAAGAACGGGCGAATAAGCGACAACATATCGTATATGAGATTCATGATGCAGCAGCTATGCTCTTTGAAAAAGAAGTCAGTGTATTAAATCTACTGATTAAGCGAGAATGGATTAAGGAACATAAGATTCAATTTGATGGGGAGAATCTGTGGTATAGTGATCTTCCTTTTGTGATGCAGTTACTAGCAGCTAGTACGAAAGAAGATAGATGGGTATGGAGTTCGGTTCCTGCCTATGGGAAACGCGAGCATAATGATCCTGTTTTACAGCCTTCCCTTTCGCAAATTAAGGTAGACGATCGGGGAGGACAATTTCTAGCAGCAGTAGTAAGAGCAAAACAGATTGTCCTGCAAATACCTGAGACAGAGGGAGATACGAAAGTAGCGCAATGTAAAAAGCAAGTATTAGAAGTGCTGTATAAGTATGCCTGTCGTTTTTATCTACAATTGTATATGGGAAACTATCATGGAAAAAAGGATTCGGTATTATCAGAGACTACGGTAGAAGCGGTAGCAATGTTCTTACAAGACATGGATAAACACATACTTCTTAATTTCACGGTAACCGAGCGAGGAATTTTAGAGGCTATTCAGAACAGAGAGTGGAAGAAAGCAGTAAAAAAAGCAAACCGTTTTATAATGAAAAAGAAAAAGAAAGGCCTCTTTGGGAATACCATTCAGCGAGCGAGAGCCTTGGATCGACTTTTATTCCGAAGACTTTCAATTAAGAAAAATCTGATTTTATTTGAAAGTTTCGGGGGGAAGAGTTATTCAGATAACTGTAAGTACATCTATGAGTATTTGCTTGAAACATATGGAGATGCATATAAGTATGTATGGGTAATGAGAGATAAACAAGTAGTGATTCCAGGGAATCCAACGGTTATCCAGCCGAATACTTACCGCTATTTGTATTATTTGTCCCGAGCGAAATTTCTGGTTTTTAATAGCAGACAGCCAATCTGGTATACGAAACGCAAAGGAAGTGTGTTTATTGAAACCTGGCATGGAACGCCTCTGAAAAAACTTGTTTTTGACATGGAAGATGTACATTCTGCTAGTAGTACCCATAAGGAAGATTTTTATAAAGTCTCAAGAAAATGGGACTATCTGTTATCGGATAATCGGTTCTCTACAGAGGTATTTGAACATGCATTTTTATTCGATCAAGAGAAAATCTTGGAATATGGTTATCCAAGAAATGATGTATTATATGCAAAAAATGGAACTGAAATTGGGAAGAAAGTAAAGCAAAAGTTAGGAATTCCATTGGATAAGAAAGTGATTTTGTACGCGCCTACCTGGAGAGATGACGAGTTTTACTCCAATGGAAAGTATAAGTTTTCCCTTGCGTTGGATATCGAGAAATTGAAAGAAGCATTTTCCGATGAATATGTACTTTTACTTCGAACCCATTATTTTGTTGTTGATCAAGTGGATTCTATCTGCGGGGACGGATTTGTCTATAATGGGAGTCGGTATCAGGATGTGAGTGAACTTTATCTTGCTTCCGATCTATGCATAACAGATTATTCCTCTGTTTTCTTTGATTATGCAAACTTAAGAAGGCCAATTTTGTTCTTCACGTATGATCTGGAAAAATACAGAGAAGAGTTGCATGGCTTTTATATTGATATGGAAACAGAGGTACCAGGACCTTTGTTACAAACGAACGAGGAATTAATCAAAGCAATAGCAGAGATCGATGAGATTGAAGAACAGTATAAAGAGCGTTATAATAGATTTTATGAGCGGTTTTGTAGTATAGAGGATGGACATGCTGCACAGCGTGTTGTAGAGAATATCATTCGTAAGGGGTAACCCGTGTAAAAGAAAGGGTAGGATAGATACAATGAAGAATGTATTAGGAAGAATACGAAGCCTGGTCAAGCAGTGCGTAATCTTACTATATCGGATTCTAACAGTGGTTCTGCCATTGCGGAAAGATGTAATCGTATTTGGTAGTAATCTTGGGCGAAATTATTCGGGGAATCCCAAAGCAATCTATGAGAATATGGTGGAACAAGGGTACGATCAAATGTATCGGATCGTCTGGTTCTTTGAAAAAGAGAATACAAAGATTCCTGGACAGGCAAAGGTCATAAAATATGGACGTCTGCAATATCTATACTATATGGCTGTTGCAAAAGTATGGGTATTTGACTGTAGACAACCCAAATTCTTAGTGAAGCGAAAAGGCGTTACCTATATTCAAACCTGGCATGGTACTCCGTTGAAAAAACTAGCATTGGATATGAAGGAAGTTACAATGGCAGAAGGAAAGGATACAGAGGAGTACAAAAAAGACTTTTACGACAACGCCCAGACCTGGGATTATCTTCTTTCCCAGAACTCCTATTCCACAGCAATCTTTCGCCGTGCTTTTGCATTTTATAAAACAATGGTGGAAGTCGGCTATCCAAGAAATGACTATCTGATCAAAGGGAATACAAAGGAAACGATTGAACGATTAAAGCAGGAAATGGGGCTTCCATTGGACAAGAAAGTGATTCTATATGCACCAACCTGGAGGGATGATGAATTCTATTGTCAAGGAAGTTATAAGTTTAATCCAAGCCTTGCCTTCCATATGTTTATGGAGCGATTAAAAGAGGACTATGTATGTATCGTAAAATATCATTATTTGATTGAAGACGCGATTGATTGGTCCGCATACAAGGGATTTATCTATAATTATGATAAATCCTATGATATTACCAATCTATACTTGGTATCGGATTTGCTTATAACCGACTATTCATCGGTTATGTTTGATTACAGCATACTAAAACGTCCAATGTTTTTCTATGCGTATGACCTAGATAAATACAAAGATACCTTACGTGGTTTTTATTTTGATTTTGTTGCAGAGGTACCAGGACCGATCTCCCTTAAAACGGAAGATTTGATCGATGATATTCTACATTATGACAAGAAACAGTATGAAGAGAAATACAAAAAGTTCTGTGAAACATATAATCATTTAGATCATGGACATGCTTCCGAAGAAGTAGTAGCCATCATTAAAGAGAAACTTGGTTGAAATCACTATAGTAACCATTGTGGAAATGAATCATAGGAAATGGAGACACAGAGTATGAAACAGACAGTGAAGAAGATGGGATATATGGTATTTGCATTTTTCTTCTACGTATATCGGATCTTTACAAGAGTGAACAAAGATAAAGTTTTTTGCATTATGACACATGATAGTAGTATGGATAGTAATGTTGGTATGATCGTACAAGAAATGAAGAAACAGAGTTCTGCATATGAATTCCATTATATCAAAAAAGAAGAAACAGCCGAAGTAAAGAGTGGAGGAAGGATAAGAAGTTGTCTTACCTTTTTCCTTATTAAACCATATCATATGGCGACAGCAGGATATCTTTTTTTAGATAATATCTTTCTACCTATGGCTTATCTTCATTTTTCTAAGTATACAAAAGTTGTACAACTTTGGCATGGAACAGGAACCATAAAAAAATTCGGACAAGACGCCAATGAAGGAAATTTGAAACGATTGGAAAAGCATGCAAATCAGACGGTAACCCATCTGATTGTGAATGCAGATGGAATACGCAGCCAATATGCTGGTGCCTTTGGAATCGAGCCAGAGCATGTCTATGCAACGGGATTACCACGGACAGACTGCTTGTTTGATGAAGAAAAGAAAAAACAGGATATGGCTGGTTTTTATGAACAGTATCCTGAACTTAAAGAGAAGCGGATTATATTATATGCGCCTACGTTTCGAGATGATGAAGTAAGCAATCCCAAAGTTGCTTTGGATCTAGATGTTTTTATTAACAGATTACCAGTAGATTGCGTTTGTATTATCAAATTACACCCATTTGTAGCAAAACAATATAGTTGGACAAAAGAGCAACAAGAACGATATAAAGGGCGTGTATTTAATCTTTCAGAATTTCCAGATATCAATACATTGCTATTTGTTGCAGATGCATTAATTACGGATTATTCCTCTATTATTTATGAATACTGCTTACAAGATAAGCCGATGATCTTCTTTGCCTATGATTTGGAACATTTTGAACAACAAGGAAGAGGATTCTATGAACCATATGAATCCTTTGTGCCAGGAATGGTTGTTAAGAACATGGAAGAAGTGATTGAAGCAATCCAATGGAATGTCTATGAGGACAAATACGACCGTGAGCGCATTGAATGGTTTAGAGAACGTTACTATCATTATTTTGATGGAAGGTCCACAGAAAGGGTAATTCGTCTTGTAACGGAGAAAGAGTAGAAAAAGTAACCAAGTATTCAAATGGAGATAAAGCAAATATCGATAAAAGAATATCAATAAAAGAAATATTAATAAAAGAATAAAAATAAAAGTAAGATAAATAATTGAATATACGAATAGTATAAGAGCTACGAGAATCCTATATATTATGATTTTCGTAGCTCTTTACTTTTAAGTAAACAGAAAGCTTACCATAGTATTTTGATGTGCAGATACGTGCTGTTGATGTAATCTATGATATGCGAATATTATCGATTGGCAATCTCTGCACTATAATTTTGAACTGTTTTAGATGGTTCATAGTTTTCCTGTTTGAATAAGAATTCATGTAATTTACTAACATTTGATGATAAGCTATCGGCTAGAACATAAGATACACCATTGATCTTCTTTGTTTTTTTATCAAATGGGAAACCATTTTGGTCTTTCATATCATAGAAGAAGATATCTTTTCCAAGGCTTAACATCTCTGTATTGGATAAACTGGTATAGATTTGTGGAATCATCTTATTTGCAAGTTTAATCATAGTTGGTATACTGGATTTCTTAGCTTTATTAAAGATCTGCGTCATTACAGTACGTTGTCTCTCGGCTCTTGTAAAATCACCACCGGCTGTATATCGAACTCGACAGTAAGCAGTTGCTTGTGTACCGTCAACGGTTTGTTTCCCCGCTTTCTTTAGATATGTATAATCGGTACCATTGATCCTTGCAACGTCTCTTGTATAGTTATTAACATGCTTTAGTTCGTCTTTTTGAATATCTAGTGTGATTCCACCTAATAGATCAACAACATTTGTAACAGCACTAAAATTCACGGTAACAAAATCGGTGATATCTAGATCAAAGTTCTCATTAATGGTGTTAATGGCTAATTCTGGACCACCATATGCATAAGCATGATTGATCTTTGTGTAACCATGATCCTTAATGTGTACATAGGTATCACGGTAGATGGAACATACTTTAATGTCCTTTGTTTTCTTATTAATACTTACGATCATAATGGAATCACTTCTTGTATTCTTTTTTAGATCATTTGCACGGGAATCAACACCGAATACGGCAATATTGCGGTATCCTTTCAGTGCATCTAAGTCGATATCATTTACCTGTATATTATCGAGGTCTAAGGATTGTCTTGGAATTCGACCTAATTGGAAATAGATATAAGCAACAGGGATTAGTATTATGATGACAAGTAATTCAATGATTATTAATCGGCGTAATTTTTTCTTCTTTTTCTTTTTTATTTTATGAACCATTGGTCTTTCATTTTCGTAATTATTTTGATTATTATACTGCATAAGATGCCTCCTAGTTATAAGGTCGAGATGCATTTCATGGAATTCCATGTGCATCCCGACCACATTATAGATTAATATGCATTTTTGTTTACAAAGCCTTTAAAGAACGTTAAGAAAAGAATCTTTATATCAAGACCAAGTGTCCAATTCTCGATATAATATAGATCATGGTCAATTCTCTTACGAATGGAGGTGTCTCCACGGAATCCATTTACCTGTGCCCAACCGGTAAGACCGGGACGGACTTGATGTTTGATCATATATCTAGGAATCTCTTCTTTGAATTTGTCAACAAAGTATGGTCGTTCTGGACGAGGACCGATCAAACTCATTTCACCTCTTAAAACATTGAATAATTGTGGTAATTCATCGATGCTTGTTTTACGTATCAGCTTCCCAATCGGGGTAACTCGAGGGTCATTTAAAGTTGTCCAAGCTTTCTTTTCCGTTGTTTCATTCTGTATCTCCATGGAACGGAACTTGTACATCTTAAACTCTTTATTATGAAGTCCAATACGGACTTGCGAGTAAATCAAAGGACCTTTAGAGGTGGCTTTGATGGCGATGGAAACAAGTAGCATTGGTATAGAGAAGATAAGCAAAGCAACCAAAGCACCAAATATGTCTATGCATCGTTTTATTGTTTTATTAAAGGTATTACTCAAAGGAACACGTCGAATATTGATGATTGGTAGTCCATTGAGGTCTTCAATATATGGTCTTGTAGGAATAATATTATTATAATCAGGGATGAATAAGGTATGAACACCAGATTTCTCGCAAGCAGCAACCAGATGTTCTAATTTGGAGTACTCACTAATGCTTAATGTAATAGCAATCTCATCGATATCATTCTTATCAAGTAGTTCAGCTAATTTATCTGTACCGCCTAAGATCTTTATCTTTTTATACATATCTCCTTCTTTTTTATTATCGTCTAGGATACCAAGTACATGATAACCCCATTGTGGATTGGCACGGATACGATCAATATATCCTTCAGCAGTACGGCTGTAACCTACGATTAGTATATGTTTTAAGTTAAAACCATGTTTTCGAATGGAATGTAAGATTCTCATAAGAATTCTTCTATATAGATACATTGTGAAAACATTCATTCCAAAGAAAATACTGATAAAGGAACGGGAAACATTAATTTCTCTTTTAAAGAAATATAAAAGCATGATAAAATAAATCGTTCCTACAATATTCGATTTGACGATATTAAAAAATTCAGTTTTATGCCCCTTACTTCGTTTTGGTGCATATAGATTACAACAGTAGTAGATCAATGAATATGCTGGGACAAGGTAGATAAAATAATGAAGCATGGTGGACCATGGTAAGAAGCCCTTGTCTGGTTTGAAGATAATGAAACGAAGTACATAGCTTAAAGAATAAGCAATGAATAATGCAATTAAGTCCAAGATCCCATGAAACCTATTAAATGTTTTTTGATTATCTTTAATCATGGATTTGATTTCACCTCTATATTTTCATAATGTGTTAGTGGACTGTTCAATGCATTGTTGAACAGGGTTTACAATAACCATACATTGGAAATTTGTTATTACCATAACGTCCTTATTATAATACATTAACGGATTTTATTCTACAACAAAAAAATTCTTAATAATTTCTTATTATTCACATTCTTTACACATTTTCATGCTATTATAACAGACAGATACTATGATAAACATACTTTTTAATTATCATAATATAGGATGCAAAATCATTTATTACATTATATAATAGAACATGCAAAGAGCCTCTAGGGGATTTGGCAGAAAGGGAGAACAGATATGGATAACGAAAATCAGGGTTATGAAAACCAAAACGGACAAGGGCAATTTAGTGGAAACCAGAATGGACAAAATCAAGAGTATTCCTATATGAATCAGAATATGGAAAACCAAGGTTTTGAAAATCAGATAAATTATACGCAGCAAAATGATGCATTTACCGCATATAGTGCGCAAAATGCAGAACCTTACCAGTATCAGAATACAACGTATAGTTATACCAAAGAAGAAATCCCTCAGGATTTCCAGCCACAACAAGGTGAGCAAGGATATGCAGAAGAACATGTATTTCAGATTACCAATGAGGAGAAAAGACCAGGGAAAGGGAAGAAGGTTGCAGGATTTATTGCTAAGGCAGCAGCATTTGGGCTTATTGCAAGCGTTACATTCTTAGGTACGAATACGGTATACTATTCCTTTAATCCAGATGCCAAAAAAACGCAAGTTGACAGTTCAAAGAATACACCATCTGTAACAACCCAAGACAGCAGTAATGGTGGAGATTCCATTGCGACTACAAATATCTCAAATGCAGGTGTGGTATACAATTCTGATGTGTCAGATGTAGTTGATGAAACAATGCCATCAATCGTCGCAATCACTAGTACGATGACGCAATCCTATAATGATTGGTTCGGACAAAATTATGAAAAAGACGTAGAAGGAAGTGGTTCAGGTTTTATCGTTGGTAAGAATGATACAGAATTACTAATCGTAACCAACAATCACGTAGTAGCAGGAGCGAAGGCTATTGCAGTTCAATTTATAGATGAAGAGATATACCAAGCAGAAATTAAAGGAACTGACAGTACAGCGGATCTAGCAGTTATTGCAGTGAAATTATCAGATATCAGCGATGATACTATGGGTAAAATCAAAATCGCGAAGTTAGGAAATTCTGATGATATCAAGGTTGGCCAGATGGCAATAGCTATTGGTAATGCGCTAGGATATGGACAATCAACAACCGTTGGTTATATTAGTGCCAAAGAAAGAGAAGTTACAGTTGATAATAATACAATGACTTTACTGCAAACAGATGCAGCAATTAACCCAGGTAATAGCGGTGGCGCATTGTTGAATATCGCGGGAGAAGTAATTGGAATCAATTCTGTGAAATATGCAGATAGTTCGGTAGAAGGTATGGGATTCGCAATACCAATCACTCGTGCAACACCAATCATTAATGAATTGATGAATCGTGAAAAGATTGAAGAAGGGGAAGAGGGCTTCCTTGGAATCTCAGGAGGAACGGTATCATCTGATATGGTACAAGGGTATGGCTGGCCGGAAGGTGTCTATATTGATTCTGTTATGGAAGGTGGACCAGCAGCAGAAGGCGGCGTTTTAGCAAGAGATATCATAACGAAGATCAATGACATGGGCGTAGCAAGTATTGAAGCGATGCAGGAAAGAATATTTAGTTATCGTGCAGGAACAGAAGTTAAGATCACGTTAAAGCGTTTGGAGAATGGTGAATTTGTTGAAAAAGAATTCATGGTAACATTAAAAAAGAAAACAGATGTCATGAAAGAAGATACAACTAGTAAGGATCAAAGCAATACAGATAGCAAGGATACGAATGGTCAAGCAGGTGAATCAGACCAACAGGAAGATGGAAATACACAGGATCCAAACAGCGAGGATAGCACAATTACAGATCCTTTCAGTGAATTCTTTGGAGATGACGGTAGTTTTCAAATTCCGGGATATGGAAACTAAGTATTATATAAGGAAAGAATAAGAAAAACTTAAACTGGGTAAATAAGGAATCTACAAAAGAATTATATTAGATTCATAAAAAGATTCAAAAAAAGACTCATAAAAAGAATCATAAAAAGAATCATAAAAAGACTCCACAAAATCATATCACATGATCTTGTGGAGTCTTTTTATGAGAGAAAACCAATAAAGGTATTCCAATCATTTTTATGGAATTGAATTAATCGATCTCTTCAATCGTTAATTTGTATTCGTCACCAACTTTTTCAACTTTTCCATGCATAGCGAAATAATTTTCACAGTTTGGGCATTCCATTTCATCGAAATCTACATCAAAGCTAGTCTCGCCTTCTAATTCTGCTTCATCAGCTTCTTCTAAATCTACATTAACTTCAAATCCGATCTTGCAGTATGGACATCTTATATCTGTCGTTATGTTAGCCATATATCCTCCTTATGTGTTTCATTACATAATAATTTCCTAAATTTGTGATACAGCAATATTATACCATAGGGGGAATAACGATACAACCTTATGTTTATTAAGATTCTCGGAACATTTTGTGAACGAATACCTCTTTTTTTATTCGTAGATTTATTTTTTCGACAAAATAGGATATAATAAATCTATTATGTTGCTAGAGAGAGCAATGATTATTATTTAGAATAGAAGTTGAAGGGATCATGTTATGAAAAAGTTTATTGGTAATAAGAAATTTTATGCAATGGTACTTGCCATTGCTGTTCCTATTATGATTCAGAATGGTATTACAAATTTTGTGGGGTTATTAGACAATATCATGGTGGGTAAGGTTGGTACGGAACAGATGTCAGGTGTTGCAATCGTAAATCAGTTATTATTCGTATTCAATCTATGCGTGTTTGGTGGTGTTTCTGGTGCAGGAATCTTTGGAGCGCAATTTTATGGACAAGGAAATCAGGAGGGAGTACGTAATGCCTTCCGCTATAAGTTAATCATCTGTGGAATCATTCTAGCAGTAAGTATTATGATCTTTTTGTTCTTTGGTGAGAATTTGATCTCCATGTATCTTCATGAAGGAAGTGAAGTTGGGGATATTACACTGGCATTGCAGTATGGAGAAGACTATATGAAGATCATGCTGATTGGATTAATTCCATTCTCCTTGATTCAAGTCTATGCAGGAACATTGAGAGAAACAGGACAAACCTTACTTCCAATGCTTGCAGGGATTCTTTCTGTAATCATTAATTGTACCTTGAATTATATACTAATCTTTGGTAAGTTTGGTGCGCCAAAGTTAGGTGTGGAAGGTGCTGCTATTGCCACCGTTATCGCACGTTTTATTGAAGCTGCAGTTGTAATTTTATGGACACATATTCATCATCAAAAGAACGAGTTTATTGTTGGGGCATATCGGACCATGCGTATACCAAAGGAGTTATTCCTAATGATCACGATAAAGGGAATGCCTTTGCTTGTAAATGAAACATTATGGTCAGCTGGTATGGCAACTCTTATGCAATGCTATTCAAATCGTGGAATTGCTGTGGTTGCTGGTTACAATATATCTTCCACCATATCAAACATGTTTAATATTGTTTTCATTGCAATGGGAAGTGCAATCTCTATTGTAATTGGACAATTGTTGGGAGCAGGAAAGATGGAAGAAGCAAAGGATACTGCAGGAAAGATGATCTTCTTCTCAGTTATAGTAAGTTTGGTTGTTGGTATCCTTATGGGAACGATTGCCCATCTGTTTGTTAACATCTATAATACGGATAGGGAAGTAAAACACTTGGCACTCTGGTTTATACGAATAACGGCATTCATGATGCCACTTCAGGCATTTTTAAATGCGTCATACTTTACCTTACGATCTGGTGGGAAGACAATCATTACCTTCTTATTTGATAGTTGTTTTGTGTGGGTTGTTAGTATTCCAGCTGCAAATAGTCTAACACATTTGACAGGCTTACCAATCTTATGGATCTTTTTAATCTGTCAAAGCTTGGACAGTATTAAATGTATTATTGGCTATATATTGTTACGAAAAGGAATATGGTTAAATAATATTGTAACTTCTTAAAAATATGTGTAACTTTTTTTCCTCATTTGCGAATAATAATATAGAAACCGTAAACAAGCATTGGAGGAAAGAGAAATGAGTAACAAAACAAAAGGTAATTTTATGAAAAACACAAAGAAAATGATCAGTATGATCCTTGTAGGCGTGATGGCATTATCTTTGGTTGCATGTGGAAAAAAGAATGAGAATAAAGAAGAAGCAGTTAAAGATGTGGAGTTAAGTACGATCCATTCTGCTGTTTCAGAAGCATATGGTGATAGTTATTATCCGAATATGGATTATGACGCTGAAACATTAGAGAATATCTTTGGTGTAAAAGCTGAATGGTGTGAAGAATTCATTGCGCAGGGACCAATGATGAGTGCAAGCGTAGATACTTTCCTTGCAATTAAAGCAAATGAGGGTAATGTACAAAATGTTGTTGACGCATTGCAATCCTACAGAGATTATTTGATCAATGATTCTATGCAATATCCAACCAATAAAGTAAAAGTACAAGCTTCTGAAGTAAAAAAAGTGGGAAATTACGTATTTTTCATTCTGTTAGGTGAGATTCCTATGGAGGTTGAGGAACAAGGTGAAGATGCAATCTTAGCTACAGCAAAAGAGCAAGTTGCAATCGCTGTGAACACGATAGATGAATTGTTCAAATAAGTAAGTATTAGAAACAGCAGGAACAAGAAAATAGTACCTGCTGTTTCTTTTATATCTAACATGGTATAATAGTAACAATTGTAACCTTGGAGGGTATTCCTTATGATGAACAAAGATGAAAATAATAAGAAAAATGATCAAGAACGATATCATCGCTTTATGAAGGGTGATATTAGTGGATTTGAAGAGCTGGTTTTAGAGTATAAAAATCCCTTGATCCTATTTATCCATCGATATGTAAAGGATCTTCACCTTGCAGAAGATTTGGCACAAGATGTGTTCGTGGATATCTATGTATATAAAGAGCGATATGATCAAAAGCTAGGATTTAAGACGTATCTATTCACCATAGGACGGAACAAGGCGATTGACCTCCTTAGGAAAAAGCATCCATTGCAGGGCTATGTATCATTGGAGGACCGAGTGGAACAAGCATCAGAAGAAGATAAACTATGGAACCATCTGATGCAAAAAGAGAGAAAAGAACAGGTACAAGCTGCTTTTGAACAAATGAAGGAAGAATATGTAACCGTCCTTCTTCTTATTGATTTTGAACAATTTACGTATATAGAAGCCGCACAGATCATGCATAAATCGTTGGGGCAGATTAAAGTTTTGGTTCATCGGGCAAGAAAATCCTTAAGAAAAATATTAGAAAAGGAGGGATTTGTCTATGAAGAGTGATCAGGAATTTTTAGAAGGAATATATATAAAAGCACGATTATTGCAGCAGATGCCTAGTGAAGTGCGAGAGGAAAAGAATACAACAACAGAGATTAAAAGAAAAAATTGCAAACAAAATATTTTTGGAAAAATTCGATTGATAAAAAGACATCCAATGGAATTCATAGCAATGGTTGCTGTCATTGTGATTTTAGTTCTGTTACCAGGAACAGAAGCAAAGCATTCAATGGAACAGATGGAGTTACAACAACAGCATATCCCACAACAAACGTCCTTAGACACTATAAATCAGAGAAGTATCCAAGTGGATTATGTGGAGGAAGCAGGTGTCTTATGTGGAACTGTGCAATCTGAAACAGAAACCTACTATCTTGTAAAACAGGAACATACAGACCTAAAGGATGAATATAAGATTTTATATTGGTATGGAAATCAAGAAAAAGAATCTGATAAATATTCCACACAAACAAAGGTATTGTATACCTATGTGAATCAGCTAATGACGCTGGATGAAGAACAGAATACCTGGTTAAAACAACAGTTTACTGAAATTTTAGATTTTGATACAAAAAGAGAATCCATTGCAATTTATCCTCTGGAGAAAATAGATGAAAGATAACAAAGCATTATATTAGATGTAGGAGAAAAGAACATATGGTTTTTAGTAGTATATTATTTTTATTCCGCTTTCTGCCCTTGGTGTTGCTTGCCTATTATATTGTACCAAGAGCATACCGGAATTTTTTGTTATTTATTATGAGCCTTGCATTTTATGCATGGGGCGAGCCGGTATATATTCTGCTTATGCTATTTTCCACCATTGTAGATTATGTCAATGGAGGATTTGTGGATTATTATCTTACAAAAGGGAAAAAACAGATTGCTAAAATCTTCGTAATCCTATCCGTTGTGATCAACTTAGGTTTACTTGGTTTCTTTAAATATACCAATTTAGTAATTGATATCTGGAATAAGACAATGCAAGGCAATGTTACCCCATTATCCCTTGCACTACCCATTGGAATATCCTTTTATACATTCCAAACAATGTCGTATACCATTGATATCTATCGAGGAGAGGCAAAGGCGCAGAAAAATATTATCGCATTTGGAACGTACGTTAGCTTATTTCCACAATTGATTGCGGGTCCAATTGTCCAGTACAAGCAGATCAGTGACCAGTTAACAAGTCGTAAAGAAACATTTCAACAGTTTTCCTATGGAATCCATCGTTTTGTGATTGGTCTTGGGAAGAAAGTCTTGTTAGCAAATACGACAGGTGCAGTTTGGGAACAGATTAAAGGAATGAATATGGAACAAATGCCGATTTTAACGGGCTGGCTTGGCATACTTATGTTTGCATTTCAGATTTATTTTGATTTTTCAGGCTATTCGGATATGGCTATCGGGCTTGGTCATATGTTTGGATTCCATTTCTTAGAGAACTTTAATTACCCCTATCGCTCCAAGAGTATAACCGAATTCTGGCGAAGATGGCATATCTCATTAAGTAGTTGGTTTCGTGATTATGTATATATTCCTCTTGGAGGAAGCAGACAAGGTCTAGGAAAACAGATTCGTAATATCCTAATTGTGTGGTTGTTAACGGGAATCTGGCATGGTGCAAGTCTTAATTTCTTATTCTGGGGTTTGTATTTCGCCCTTTTACTTACGGTAGAGAAGGTATGGTTACTTAATGCTTTAAAGAAACTACCGGGCTGGTTTAATCATGTCTATGCCATGTTCTTCATATTAATTGGTTGGGTAATCTTTGCGTTTGAACAGTTCGTGGAAGGCAAAACGTACCTTCAGGTTTTATTCGGAAGAATGGGAACACGCTTGTGGAATAAGGAAACGATATATCTGCTTTATAATCATGGTTTCCTTCTAATAATTGCAATACTTGCTTCTACAGGGTGTATCTCTACGTGGATTAATAAGCGATGGAATGAAGAAAAACTTGGATTTGTATTGGTGAAGAATGGATTCTATGTGTTGCTTCTATTCTTATCCATCGCCTATTTGGTTGATGCTAGTTATAATCCATTCCTGTATTTTCGATTTTAGGAGGTGGCAAGATGAAAGACAAGAAAATGATCGGAAGAGGACAAGTGATAACCTGTGTTGTATTTCTTCTTGTAATCTTTGGCGGAACGATGCTTACGTTATTAAGCAAGCCCAGACAATATTCTGAACGGGAGAGAAGATACCTGCAGATGAGACCAGAATTAACAAAAGAATCCTTGTATAGTGGCGAGTTTGCAGTGAAATATGAAGAATACCTAACAGATCAATTTGTAGGGAGAGATACCTTTATCATGTTGAAAACTTCTTTAGAGAGAATGGTAGGAAGACAAGACAACAATGGAATTTATTTTGGAAAAGATGGGTACCTGATTGAGAAGATCGAGGAAAAGGATATTGATCCGGAGCAATGGGAAAAGAACAAACAATGGATTGTACAATTCTTAGGAAAATATGAATCGATTTTAGGAGAAGATCATGTAAGAGCGTTGTTAGCGCCTACATCCAATTATGTTTTGCAGGACAAGTTACCACCATTTGCTTCTGCTTATAACCAAGAGATGATCAATCAAACAATTGAAAAGGATTTGTCAGAGAAAGTATCAGAAGAAACGGCGAAGTCACTTTTAGTAGATGTAAACCAAACGTTACGAGACAAAAGCGGCGAATATATCTATTACCGAACAGATCATCATTGGACAAGCCTAGGAGCCTATTATGCTTATGTGCAATGGGCCAAATCAGTGGGACTTCAGCCAAAAGAACAATCAGAATATGAACAAATAGTGGGGACCAGTGATTTTTATGGGACATTTTATAACAAAGTAGGTGTCGCAGAAATAAAAGACAAGATTACACTATTTGATGATAAGGAAACGTATCAGGTTACGATCAATATGGGTGAAAAAGTTATGGATTCTCTGTTTGATTATGGACAATTGACTGGTGATGATCCATATTCGGTTTTTCTAGGTGGCAATAATGCTTTTGTAGAAATTACATCTAGCCAGACGAATGGAAAAAGGCTTCTTGTGGTAAAAGACTCGTATGCCCATACGCTAGTTCCGTTGTTGGCTCATCATTTTGAAGAGGTGGTTTTGGTAGATTTACGTTATCTAAACATGAAGTTGGAAGATTTGGTAGAGCAATACGAGATTACGGATCTTCTTTTACTGTACAACGACAGTACCGTCATGTCAGATAAGAATTTGGTTAAACTGGTAAAGTAGGTTTTACTTGTGCTGCGATCATGCTCCGTATACTTTGGAACAGGTATGGTTTATACTCTTTGATCGTAAGCGGAGTATTGTAGAGAATACAATTATAGCAACTAGAACCAACTAGCTCGATAATCATAAAGAGTAAAATTTCTGGATTGCTAATCGTAATATTGCATTCTTTGGCGAGTGTAAGATATCGATCATAGAAATCGGTTTCGATATGCTCGTCATTGCTAAGCAAAGCGGATTTAAAAATACCCCAGCTTAAGTCTTTTGCAATAAAACGTAAAAGACTTGGGTTGGTTATTAACTGGTTGATAATGTGATCAACTAAGAAAATGATGATATCACTGAAATCCGTTAGTGTTGTTTCATCAAGATCGCGAACGGCTTTGCTAAATAGTGTACTTGCTTTGTACGCAATCAATTTGTTTTTAACATCATACTTATCTTTAAAGTATAGATAAAAAGTTCCTTTGGCAACACCTGCTTTCTGAACAATATCAGATATGGACGTCTTATTAAAGCCTTGTGAAGTAAACAAATCAAAGGCAGTAGTGAATAAGGTGTCTTTTTTTTGTTTCTTTTTTTCGTCTAGTTTCCCCATTTAAATCACTTCCTAAAAAATATTTTGAAGATTAAATTCATAGTAGCACAATCGTTTCGAATTGTAAACAAGCCAAAATTCAGCAAATATGTGATAACTCATATTGCTACGTATTTGTGATCTTCCAATATATAAAAAATAAAACAAAAATAAAAACCAACTTCTTAACTGCTAATTTTTCGTGAAAATTTAAAATATAAAAAAATTATAAAGGATATTGACCGATGGTCATTTTTATGTTATAACATATATGACAATTATGACTGGTGGTCATTTTTTGAGGTGATTGTAAAATCATTTGGTAGAAAAGGAAATATAGAAAAGGAGTGAACAATATGATAGGGTTTGGAAAATTTATTACAAAGCATAAGAATTTAATCGTATTAATCTCAGTTTTGTTATTAATTCCTGCATTTTTTGGATATATACATACAAGAGTTAATTACGATATCTTATCTTACTTACCAGAAGATATAGAAACAGTAGAAGGACAGCAGATCCTTGTAGATGACTTTAAATCTGGTGCATTCTCGATGGTTGTTATAGAGGGGATGAAGGATAAAGATGTATCAGCACTAAAGGCAAAATTCGAAGAGATCGATGGAGTAAGCAAAGTAATCTGGTATGATTCCATCTTGGATTTATCCGTTCCAAAAACAATGCTTCCAGAAAAGGTTCTTGATGCATTTACTTCTGGGGATTGTACATTAATGGCTGTTATGTTTGAAGGCTCAACAGCTTCTGATGATACATTAGATGCAATCGCTCAGATGAGAAAGGTAGCAGATAAACAAGTATTTATTAGTGGTATGTCAGCGATCAATGAAGATACAAAATTACTGACAGAGAAAGAAACACCTCTTTATGTAGTCATTGCCGTTATTTTGTCAATGATCGTACTTGCACTTACAATGAATTCATTTATAGTACCATTTATCTTTATGGCAAGTATCGGATTTGCTGTTGTATATAATCTAGGAAGTAACATCATGTTTGGGGAGATTTCATATATAACAAAAGCATTGAGTGCTGTTTTACAATTAGGTGTTACAATGGATTATTCCATTTTCTTGTTGCATAGTTACGAAGAGAATAAAGAGAGATTCCCTGGTGATAACAATCGTGCCATGTCGCATGCAATCTCCAATACGATCTCCTCTGTTGTTGGTAGTTCCATCACAACAGTAGCTGGTTTCTTAGCACTTTGCTTTATGAGTTTCACACTTGGTAAAGACCTTGGTCTTGTTATGGCAAAAGGTGTTGTACTTGGTGTTGTGGTATGTGTTACCTTATTACCATCCTTGGTATTACTTTTTGATAAAGCAATCGAGAAGACAAAACACAGAGAACTTGTACCAAATTTAGATGGCGTATCAAGATTTGTTACAAAACATTATATTATCTTTGCAGTGATCTTCTTAATCTTATTAGTACCTGCAATCTACGGTAATAATCATACGAAAGTATATTATGACTTAACCGATTCCTTACCAGGAACCATCGATAGTATTAAAGCAAACAAGAAGCTACAAGAAGAATTTAATATGAATACAACGCATATGCTTCTGATCAAAAATGATGTAAGTAGCAAAGATTATTATGAGATGATGAATAAGATTCGAGATCTTGATGGTGTATCCGCAGTAATCGGACTTGATACGTTCGTAGGTCCAGCCGTACCGGTAAGTATGTTACCAGAAAGCCTCACAAATGCAGTTAAGTCCGATCTGTATCAGCTTGAACTAATTAGCTCGGAATATAAAGTGGCTAGTGATGAAGTCAATGACCAAATCACAAAGATCACGGATATTGTGAAATCCTATAGCGAAGATTCCTTAGTAGTTGGTGAAGCACCATTAACAAAAGACTTGATTGATATTACAGCAGTTGACTTTAAAAATGTTAGTATTGTTTCCATTGGTGTAATTTTTATTATCATAATGATTTTATTCCGTTCCATCTCATTACCAATCATCTTGGTTGCAGTAATTGAGTTTGCGATCTTTGTTAATATGGGTATTCCTTATTATACGAATACGACGATCCCATTCATTGCATCCGTTGTTATTGGAACCATTCAGTTAGGTGCAACCGTGGATTATGCAATATTAATGACAACAAGATATAAGAAAGAACGTAATAAAGGTAAGAGTAAGAAGGAATCAATTACAATTGCACATCAAGTTTCAATTAAATCAGTAATCGTAAGTGCATTGTGTTTCTTCGCAGCAACAATTGGTGTAGGTTTATGTTCGGATATTGATATGATCAGCTCCTTGTGTTCGCTTATGTCAAGAGGTGCATTGATCAGTATGGTAATCGTAATATTTATCTTACCATCCATGTTCATGATCTTTGATAAAGTAATCTGTAAAACGTCAATGAAGTTCGGTGTGAAAGAAAATTAAGGAGGTAGCGTTATGAATATGAATAAGAAAATCGCAGCTAGTGTTATCATTGGGGCCTTAGGTGTAACAACAATCTTTGGTGCAACTGCACTACCAGCTAACGCTAGTAATTATAAAAATGTATTAACAAATGAAGCATACAATGAAATCGTAAATGAAGTAGCTACAACAGATACAACGGTTACTACAACGAATGAAGGAATTGAAAAAGAAGAAACGGTATATGTAAAAGCGGATGCTACAGGTACCGTTAACCAAGTCATCGTTAGTGACTGGTTAAAGAACTATAGTGGAGATGCAACGATCACAGATAAGACAACATTAAATGATATCGTCAATGTAAAAGGAAATGAAACATTTACACAAGGTGAAAATGGAGAAATCGTTTGGCAGGCAGATGGAAATGATATCTACTACCAAGGTACAACAGATGCAGAGTTACCAGTAAGTATTGAAGCAACTTACAAATTAGATGGCGTTGAGATTCAACCATCTGAATTAGAAGGAAAGAGTGGACAATTAACAATTGAATACAATTATGTGAATAATAGCAAAGATTCATCAACTGGATTGTACACACCATTTACGGTTGTTGCAGCAGCCATGTTGA
Organism: Anaerosporobacter faecicola; assembly: GCF_012070565.1. GTDB lineage: Bacteria > Bacillota > Clostridia > Lachnospirales > Lachnospiraceae > Anaerosporobacter > Anaerosporobacter faecicola. The sequence goes on along the minus strand of NZ_JAAQRO010000008.1, from coordinate 29,436 downwards.
AGACTGATCAATTCGCAAATGTAAAAGCAGAGAATGCAAAAGTTATCTCAGATGGTGACAAATATGTTGTTGTTGGTGTTGCAATGCCTGGATTAAAGGATAGCTTAGATCTTGGAGAAGATACAAAAGTACCAGGCTCTATTACCATAACAGCAGATATCAATAATTATGAACCAATTACGGTATTAAATGTTGTAACAGCAGATCTATTAAATGAAATCGAATTAGATGATGAGGATCAACTAAGTGAGCTTGCAGATTCTATGGACGATTTAGCAGAAGCTTCAAAAAAATTAGTTGATGGTTCTAATACATTATCAGATGGGCTTAATAAATTAGAAGGAAGTACTGGAGATTATACAGATGCGGTTGGTACATTAACAAGCAGTATCGACCAATACATCGCAGGTGTTAGTAAAGTTACAGATGGTATTCAAACCCTTTATGGAAAAGCGGGAAGTCTTGTTTCAGGAGTATCTACATTAAATGATGGTGCACAAAAATTAAATTCTGGTTTAAAACAAGCGAAGAGTGGTGTAGATTCATTAGTAACGAACTTTGATTCCTTAGTGAAAGGTGCTAATACGATCAATAGTGGTGCAACATCATTAAATGCTGCATTAAAACAATTGGAAGCTGGTAAAAAAGCAGAAAATGAAGCTTATGCAACCTTATCTGCAACAGTTGAAAATAATGAAAAGATTGTAGCTGCATTGAAAGCAGCAGGAGTAGATGAAACCATCGTAGCAATGTTAGAAAAGAATACAGCTGGTCAAAAACAAATTGCCCAAGGACTTACAGCGAGTGGAGCACAGATTGAAGCTGGTTTATCACAAGCTGCAGCAGGAGCAACATCTTTAGCAGATGGTGCTAAGACATTGTCAGGTGGAACAACAAAGATGAAAGATGGAGCAAAGTCATTACAGTCTGCAATGAAACAATTAAAAGCAGGAAGTAAGACATTAGCAGATGGTACTAGCAAATTAAACAGTGCTACCACTACATTAAGTTCTGGTATCAGTAAGTTAAATGATGCAAGTAAGAAAGTTGATTCAGCAAGTAGTAAACTTTCACAAGCAACACCGAAATTAAACAATGCTAGTTCCAAATTAGTTGCGGGTGTTGGAAAAGTTGCAGATGGCGGTAAAACATTAGCAGAAAATATGGAGAAATTCGACCGTGAAGGAGTTTCTAAGTTAATCGATACAGTTGATGGAAAATTAGGTAATATAGTTGATAAGTTTGATGACCTACAGGATGCCGCAAACAAATATACGACATTCACAGATACAAACAGCGAATTCAAGAGTAGCGTTAAATTCATCATTGAAATGAACTAAAAGAAACAAAACAAATCGAAACAAAATAGAACAGAAGGGTAGTTGGCCCTGAAGAAAAAGAACGGGTGACGATTAGGAAGGATCGTCACCCGTTCTTTTTGACGGCTAAAAAATAGCCCCTGAATCCGTATTGACCAGTTGCAGTGCAACTGGTCAATATGGAATTAAGAGCCGAATGATCCATCAATCTAAGAGGTGTATTCATTCCCACGGGCAGCTTCAGCTTTGCTAATGGCTTCGGTAATACGTTTTTCTACAATCTTAGCGATGTCATGTGTTTTCAGATCTTTATAATCTTCGTAGTAAAGTGGTTCTAAGTAGTGGATCTGTACCGTTACCTTCTTAAGAGAATGGGTATCGAATACTTTATAAGAATCTAATAAGGCAACAGGAACGATTGGACATTTGGCATAGTAAGCACTTTTGAAGCTTCCTGCTTTGAATTCACCAATGTGATTCCCGTTCTTACTTCTTGTTCCTTCTGCAAATAAGATAAAATTACGTCCATTTTCTGCTTCTTTGGCAACTTCGCGAATGACCATCATTGCTTGTTTGACATCTTCTCGGTCAATCATAATACAATGCAACAATCGAAAAACCTGCTTTACTAAAAAGACATTCTGCACTTCTTTTTTTGAAATAGTAGCAAATGGTCGTTCGTGTGTTTCAAGAAATGCTAAAGCATCGAATAAACCTTGATGATTGGGAAATAGGATATATCCTGTTTCTTTTGGTAAATTCTCAAGACCCGTGCATTCAATTTTGACACGACCAGTTTTGTTAATTCGTTTGGTGATTTTACTCAGATAGGAATATCTTGTATTAGCATCGTATTTTTCTGGGTGATTACCATATTTGCAAATACGATAGAACCAAAAAGGAAATATGAAAAAATTTCTTAACGCCATTAAAACGATTCTTCTCATGTTACGCTCTCTCTTTCTTTCTATGAACTGGTTTCATAATTTTTATAATGGGGTACCCGACAAATGCCTGCCCTTCACAATTCGCGCATTGCGAAGGTTTCACAGGTCAATATGTCATAGGATATATCTAATTATATCACAAGTATGTTTTGTAGAAAAGGAAAGAAGAGAGCTTCATAAAATCTTAAAGGGAAATTACGAAGAGGAGATGGTACCAGTTCATAAAACTTTAGACAAGTGTGTAGAATAATGATAAAATAGAATCTTGTAGACAGAATGTAACCTATTACGATAGATTGGAGTATGAGAATGAATTTTAAAGAATTAGTGAAAGAGAATAAACTGGTTAAGGCTCTTGAAATCGAAAAAATCGTAGAACCAACAAAAGTCCAGGAATTAGTATATCCTATTATTACGGAAGGAAAAGATGTTATTGCGGAGTCAGAGACAGGCTCAGGTAAAACACTTGCATATCTTGTACCAATTTTTGAGAAATATAAAGAGATTCAAAGGACAAATCAGGTAATCATCTTGGTTCCTACCCATGAACTAGCCATGCAGGTTCACAACCAGGTGGAACGTTTGTCTAAGAATTCTGGTTTGGGGCTTCAATCAGCAGTTATTATTGGAAATGTTAATATTACCAGACAAATTGAAAAACTAAAAGAAAAGCCACAGATCATTATTGGAACGGCAGGCAGAATTCATGAATTAATTAAGAAGAAAAAGATAGCAGCACATACGGTGAAAACCATCGTTATTGACGAAGGCGATAAATTATTGAATGCAGATAATGTACAAGGGGTTCAGGAAGTAATCAAATGCACCATGCGAGATCGCCAGTTACTTGTTTTCTCTGCTAGTATCACCAATAAAACTTTACAAGTTGCGAAAGAACTGATGAAAGATCCAAGTGTAATCAAAACCCAGAAAGCCCAAACCATACCAGATACCATTGAACATATCTGTTTAGTTGTGGAGAGAAGAGACAAGTTGGAGACATTACGGAAATTAACCCGTATTATGAAGGCGAAGAGAGCCATGATCTTTATTAATAAAGTCAGTGAAATTGAAGAAGCAACCTATAAATTAGTCTATGAAGGGTTAAAGGCAGAATGCCTTCACGGTTCGAATGTGAAGACGGATCGAAAGCGAGTCGTGGAGCAATTCCGAAATGGGAAGATTCAATATCTGATTGCAACAGACATTGCTGCTAGAGGATTACATTTTGATGGGATTGATACGGTTTTCCATATATCCATACCTGAAGACGAAATGGAATATCTTCACCGTTCAGGACGTACTGGGCGTAATGGACAACCAGGTAGAAGTGTATTGATTGTTACAAAAGAGGAGTTACCACTGATCAAGAAATATCAAAAGAGATTTGGTATTAATATCGTAGCCAAAAAGATGTATCAAGGGAAACTTGTACGTGGATAGTATACTGGTGCACATGTCATTGTTGTTACACAGGTGCGAGCAAGCGGTTGAGAGTATATAAAAACATTAAGGTGTTTTATATAGGATCTACAAAAGAAAAGCTCAATACTTTTTAAGTACTGAGCTTTTCTTTTATATAGATCATGTTATCGATTAGCGTATAACAACTAGATAATTTCATATCCTTTCAACATTCTAGCACGGCTAGGATGTCTTAATTTACGAAGTGCTTTGGCTTCAATCTGACGAATACGTTCTCTTGTTACGTTGAATTCTTTACCTACTTCCTCCAATGTTCTAGTACGACCATCTTTTAAACCAAAACGTAAAATCAATACCCGTTGTTCTCTTTCTGTTAATGTATCAAGTAATTTGGAGATTTGATCTTGTAAAACAGAGTATGCAGCGGCATCTTCTGGTCCTACGATTGTTTCATCACGGATAAAGTCTCCAAGATGACTGTCATCTTCCTCACCGATTGGTGTATCAAGAGAAATTGGATCAGCAGAAACTTTCAATATCTCACGAACTTTTTCAAGTGGCATATTCATTGCATCAGCAAGTTCTTGTTCCGTTGGTTCACGTCCAAGTTCTTGTAATAAACTACGAGAAACACGATATGTTTTGTTAATGACCTCTGACATGTGTACTGGAATACGAATGGTACGGGATTGATCAGCAATAGAACGTGTAATTGCTTGACGAATCCACCAAGTTGCATAAGTACTGAACTTATATCCTTTTGTGTAATCGAATTTATCAACTGCTTTTATCAAACCAAGGTTTCCTTCTTGAATAAGATCAAGGAAAGAGAGACCTCTACCAACATAACGTTTTGCAATACTTACAACAAGTCTTAGATTGGATTCAGCAAGTGTTTTCTTTGCCATCTCATCCCCTTGTTCAATCTTCTTAGCTAATTCGATTTCTTCCGCTATGGATAGAAGAGGGTAGCTACCAATCTCTTTTAGATATAACTTAACTGGGTCATCGCTCATGACACTTGCAGCATTGGAAAGGTCTTCCACCATTGCAAGTTCTTCGTCATTCTCTAATTCAAGGAGCACATCATCGTCTGGCTCATCATCGCTATCGTCTGCTAGGGTAATAACAGCAATATTATGATTTTCAAGATACTCATAGATTTTATCTATTTGGTTTACATCAAGATTTAATTCTTTGAAGAAATCATTTACTTTTTCAACTTCAAGAATACCTTTATTTTTTTTGCCAAGGGAAACCAATTCTTTTAGTTTCTCTTCGAAACTGTTAACTAAATCACTCATTATTAGTATCTGTCCTTTCTTGTTTGTAAGCGAACATTTATATACATAATCCCACAAATGGGCGAAATTATCACCAAATAGCATTGTAGCACAGATAATACGAGAAAGCTACAAGAAATTCACAAAAACTACATCTTTGTGCAAAAATGTGGTCAATATAGCGAAGAACTCCGATCACAACTATGGCAATTTACTAAATGCTGTAGTATAATTGATTTTGGATTCAATCTTTAGCTAAAATGCTATAGTATTGTGGAGCACCTAGTGCATAGCATTTGTTGCTCGAATCATGATGATGCAAATGAATTTATTTTTGACTTGCATCATTATATATAAGTATATCAAAATTAGATAGGAGACAAGAAGATGAGTGAAAATTGTACAAGCAATTGTTCCACATGTTCTTCCAGTGATTGTGCTTCCAGAAAAACATCCAGGGAAGACATGTTTGAAGCAACCAATGAATATAGCAATGTAAAGAAAGTAATCGGTGTCGTAAGTGGAAAAGGTGGAGTTGGTAAGTCGTTTATTACATCCAGTCTTTCCGTTTTAATGAGACGCCGTGGATACGATACAGCAATACTTGACGCAGATGTAACAGGACCGTCCATACCAAAAGCATTTGGAATTCATGAGCAGGCAAAAGCAGATGAGCATGGAATCATTCCTGCTGTAACGAATATGGGAACAAAATTAATGTCTGTCAATCTATTATTAGATAGTGAAGAAACACCAGTTGTCTGGAGAGGACCTGTAATTTCAGGTACTGTAAAGCAATTCTGGAACCAGGTAAATTGGGGTGAAGTAGACTTTATGTTCGTAGATATGCCACCAGGAACAGGAGATGTTCCATTAACCGTATTCCAATCCATTCCTCTTGATGGAATTATTATAGTAACCTCACCACAGGAATTGGTTTCCATGATTGTAGGAAAAGCAGTGAATATGGCGAAGACCATGAATGTACCGATCCTTGGTATTGTAGAAAATTACAGCTATTTTGCATGTGATCATTGTGGAACGAAGCTATCAATCTTTGGAGAAAGTCATGTAGAAGAAACTGCAGAGAAATATGGTTTAGAAGTATTAGCAAAGATACCAATCGATCCAAAAATCGCAAGTAAAGTTGACACAGGTAAGATAGAAGAAGTAGAAGCTGATTGGTTAGAAGATGCAGCAACGAAGGTAGAAAAGTTATTGTAACGAACGAACGGTTTGTTTTATCGAAAGAGACTGTCCTCTACAGGATTTGTAGAGTGGACAGTCTCTTTTTCTAATAGGAAAGTACTCAGAATTTCCTATGCTATGTAGAATTTTAGTGGATCATGGAGATATCAACCCCTAAGAAACTACGAACGGTAACACTGATTCCACCAAGTAGTACAGAGGAATCTTGTAGCACAGAAGGAGCAATCTTCTGGTAATTATTAATTCTGCTTGTTAATTTCTTATTAATACGATCAATTAGTTCTGGATTAAGGGTAGTAAAATGGCTATTGATAATGATCAAATCTGGGTTAAACATATTTAGAACGTTGTTTACACATATGGACATATAGCGGACAAACTGCTCCATGATTTCCAATGCGTCGGTATCTTTCTTATGATAGAGTGCAGCGAATGTTGAAAAATCCATGGTCTTGCAAGCTTTTTTTAGTGCTAAATCCTGAAGAAGCGCACGTTCTGATACATATTGTTCTAAGCAACCATGGTTGCCGCAAGGACAAGGTTTACCATCTATATCCACAATGGTATGACCTATTTCACCAGCATAGCCTTTGCTACCAGAGTAGAGGGTATTATTCACGAGGATACCCAAACCAACACCAGAATGAACACTGATATTTGCTATATTCGGATAATTGTACTCAAAAGTCTTTTCGCCAATGACGGAAAGATTGGCTTCATTTTCTAATAAAATTGTGGTATGGAATGCATCTTCCAATTCTTTCGCTAAATCACAGTGTGAAAAATCATAATAAGGAGTGAATTGAATGATATGATCAGAAGTTACTCCATGTATACCAAGTGTGATACCAACAACACCATATGGTCGTTCTGGTATTACATCGATCATGGAATGGAGCAGATCAATCAGAATGGAGCAAAGGGTACGGGCATCCGATGGCGTGGCAATCTGTTTTAGTTGGCGTTCATCTCCTTGTAGATCCGTGATTAGGGCAGAAATCATCTGTTCACCAATATCAACGGATACGGCATAACCTGCTTTTCGATTAAAGCTTAATAAAATCGGCTTTCTGCCAAGGCTGGTATCATCACTACCAATCTCAACAACTAGTTTTTTTGCAAGTAGATCCGATACAATTGCAGATATGGTTGCTTTGGTCAAACCTAATTTCTTTGCAATTGCAGAACGAGAAATTGGGCTGTGATTGACAATCTGTGTTAACACAAGATTACTATTAATATCGCGGATTAATTCTTTGCTTCCTGTTATCATACTATCCTCCAGGTATATACTTAAGACAACTTATGGATATAGTGTAGCATAATTCTCACATTTTGTCACATAGGATGTCGTTTGTTTGAATTGTCGAAAAGTTCAGATTTAAGGTATTATTTTAACAAAATTTAAGAAATATATTCTTGTGCTATGAGAATCGGTACGTTATAATAACATGTACATAGAAGATGCAAGTGATTTTGTTACAAAAGCGCGGGTTTGGAGCTTTCGTAACCGTTATAGAGGAGATAGTATTATGTCAGATGAAATGGACAAAGAAAATAATCTAGTCGAGTCGGATTCTAAGGAACATAAGGATTCACCATCGACAGAAGATAAGAAACAAGAGAAATCAGATAAAGAGAAAGAATATCGGGACGATTATGAAGATATCTGCTATATTTGTCGTAGACCGGAAAGCAAAGTTGGGAAGATGATTCATATCCCTAATAACATCTGTATCTGTTCGGATTGTATGCAAAAGACATTCGATACCATTAATACAGGCAATGTTCCTTATATGGATATGATGAATTTTGGACCAATGATGAACTTCAATATGCCACAGAATGAGATTCCAAAATCGCAGAAGCTTAAGAAAAAGCAAGAAGATACGAAAAAAGAAAAGAAAGAAATTGATCTGAAAAATATTCCTGCACCACATATAATTAAGAAACAATTAGATGAATATGTCATTGGTCAGGAACATGCGAAAAAGGTAATTTCTGTTGCTGTTTACAATCATTATAAACGTGTGGCTGCCAATGCAATGGACGAGATCGAAATTGAGAAGTCAAACATGTTGATGATTGGGCCAACTGGTTGTGGTAAGACCTATCTGGTTAAGACATTGGCACGTTTACTCAATGTTCCATTAGCGATTACAGATGCCACTGCATTAACAGAAGCGGGATATATTGGGGATGACGTGGAAAGTGTAATCTCCAAATTATTAGCGGCAGCAGATAATGACGTAGAAAAAGCAGAACGAGGAATCGTATTCATCGATGAGATTGATAAGATCGCAAAGAAGAAGAGTACAACAAACCGTGATGTTAGTGGGGAAAGTGTACAGCAAGGTATGTTGAAACTTCTAGAAGGTGCTGAAGTAGAGGTTCCAGTTGGTGCAACGAATAAGAATGCCATGGTACCTATGACAACGGTTAATACGAAGAATATCCTGTTTATCTGTGGTGGTGCTTTCCCAGATTTAGAGAAGATTATTAAGGCGAGATTGAACAAGAAGTCTTCCATTGGTTTTGGTGCTGAACTGAAGGATAAATACGATTCTGATTCGAATATTTTACAAAAGGTTACCGTGGAAGATTTAAGAGAGTTTGGTATGATACCGGAATTCATCGGACGTCTTCCTGTTATCTATTCCCTTGAGGGATTGACAAAACAGATGTTAGTTGATGTTTTGAAAGAGCCAAAGAATGCAATTTTAAAGCAGTACAAAAAGTTACTTGCTTTGGACGAAGTAGATCTTCAATTTGATGATGGCGCTCTGGAAGCGATTGCAGAGAAAGCACTGGAGAAGAAGACAGGAGCTAGAGCTCTTCGTGCAATTATCGAAGAATTCATGTTAGATATCATGTATGAAATTCCGAAGGATGATAACATTGGACGAGTAACCATAACAAGAGATTACATTGAAAAAAAAGGCGGACCTGTTATTGAAATGCGAGGAATTGCAACGCCAATGTTACAAAAGCAAGAATAATTGATAGTAGAAGAGACACTATAATAAGCAATCTTCATGAAAGAAAGAATCGGCTGTATAACATCAGACGTTAACTGGATTTCATGAAGATTGCTTTTTTATATAATAGAAAAGTCTTCCGACTTTCCTATTATATAACCCTCCGGGGGATGCGCACTCGCACATAAGGTAGATGTCAGCTGAAGCTGACTGTGCTCGGCACGGAGAACAAAGTGTACTTTGAAGCAATTATTAATGCGCGAATGAAGTACACTTTGTTCTGTATATAAGTAACCGGTACGGTTGTGAAGAATAAAATGGTAATAAGAGAAAGTAGATGTGGAGGGAAGGATGGAAACAGATGAACAAGAATTTCAGAATTGTCAGGATATCATCTATAGTAATGATTATGCCGATTACATTATTCAGGCGGTGAACCCGAATGATGAACCTGCTAGAGAAATAGGAGAAATCTTCCGATATGAGTATGATTGTATTGTACGGATCAACTATAATTACCAGGTGATTTATGTAGAAAGGATGGGAGACCTATTCTTTAATTTTGAAAAAAATGGCTATCGTTCATTTCCGAAAATCTATGGATTAATGGACCAATCTGCATTGGAATCTATAGGAGTTAATCGGTTACGAAGACAACCGTTTTTGAACTTAAGAGGAAAAGATGTGATTGTTGGCTTTGTGGATACGGGAATTGACTATCAGCATCCAGTTTTTCGTAATGCGGATAATACCTCACGAATTATCGAAATCTGGGATCAAAGTATACCAGGAACAGATCCTACCAATCAGTTAGGCTATGGAACGATCTACAGCCAGGAGGATTTGAATCGTGCATTAGCAAGTGAGGATCCTCTTTCTGTGGTACCAACAGTAGATACCATTGGTCATGGGACGTATATGGCTGGAATTGCAGCAGGGAATGAAGATATTGCAAATGATTTCTCAGGTGTTGCACCAGATTCATTGATTGCAATGGTGAAATTAAAAGATGCAAAACAATATTTAAAAGAATTCTATCTTATACCAGAAGAGATTCCAGCCTATCAGGAGAATGACATAATGTTAGGAATTATCTATTTGCTTCGATTAGCAAGGCGATTACTCAAACCAATTGTAATCTGTATTGGCATTGGTACGAACATGGGAAATCATAATGGAGATTCTTATCTGGAGGATTTTATTAACGCTTATGCTGCAACCATTGGAGTAAGCTTTGCAATTGCAGGTGGAAATGAAGGTAACCGTGCACACCATTTTCTTGGAAATCTGGATACGGCAGATGCGTATGAAGATGTGGAAATCAATGTAGAGGAAGGTGAATCTGGATTTATTGTTGAATTATGGGGGGAAGTACTAAATACTTTTTCGGTTGGGTTGATCTCACCAGGAGGAGAATTTAGTGAACGAATTCCAGCACGACTCAATCAGAGACAACGGATTTCCTTTTTACTAGAACCTACATTGATTTATGTATATTATGAACTATCCGAACGACAAAGTGGCAATGAGTTAATTTTCTTTCGGTTTCAGGCACCAACTCCTGGAATTTGGAAAATACGTGTGTATAGAGGAACCGATCTTGATGTAAAATACCATATGTGGCTCCCAATTCAGCAATTTATTCAAGAAAGCACTTTCTTCCTACGATCGAATCCGTTTCAAACCATTACTTCTCCCGGATATGTAAGGCGTGCAACAACAGTTGGTGCTTTTAACCACGTGACAGGAAGTTTATATATTAATTCTGGAAGAGGATTTTCAGTAACTGGTGTAATAAAGCCAGATATTGTGGCACCAGGAGTAGAAGTTTATGGACCGACACTGGGGCAAGGATACGGAAATTTTTCAGGAACTAGTGTTTCGGCAGCGATGACCGTTGGCTGTGCAGCATTACTGTTTGATTGGGGGATTACACAGAATAATGATATCACCATGTCTGGATTTAAAGTAGATGGTTTCCTGATTCGTGGAGCAAGAAGAGGAAACATGACCTATCCAAATCCCGAGTGGGGGTATGGTGAGCTTGATATCTATAACGTATTCGAGTCTCTTCGAACGACGGTCTGATCTATTTACTATACTTGTGTACTGGCACATGATGTTCTGCGTATTCGTCAGAAATGAATCGTGTCAGTACACGAATTCACAGTTTCAAGCACATTGTGCTGGTATAGCAGCGTATAGTTATTTTGCTAAGCATTTTGGGAGAGAAATTGTCAGAAATTATTATGCAGAAAACTGTGTTAATTTCGAATGAATAGAATTGAAAGTAACGGAAAAATAGAATATAATAAAGGTACAGGCTTGGGCGAAGGAAGGAAAGTGAACATGGAGAAATATTTTATTCCTGAAATCGATGGGAACCTTCGGAAACATATGGTTCGAGTGCCTCAGGTCATTGAACAGGTAAGTGGAATACGAATTTTTGGTAAATTGATTAAATCGCTGGTATTTACAACGGATGTAGCAATCATACGAAATTGCAATGCGAATGCTGTTATTGCAGTATATCCGTTCACTCCACAGCCAATAATTACGCATTCTATCATTAATTGTTCCGATGTCCCTGTGTTTTGTGGAGTTGGCGGGGGGACAACAACTGGAAAGCGAGTTACAAATTTAGCAGAAGATGCAGAATTTCAAGGAGCAATGGGTGTGGTAGTGAATGCACCAACGCCCAACGAAACACTACAGTATTTGCATCAAAAAATCGATATTCCAATTGTTATTACCGTAGTTTCTGAAAAAACTGATATTGAGAAAAGACTAGAAAGTGGTGCATCAATCCTGAATGTATCCGGAGCTGCGAATACAGCAAAGATTGTATCGGATATTCGTAGGAATTTTCCAAATGTACCTATTATTGCAACAGGTGGACCGACAGAAGAAAGTATTCTTAGGACGATAGATGCAGGAGCGAATGCGATTACATTTACACCTCCAAGTAGTGGAGAAATCTTTAAGTCCATGATGACACGTTATCGTGAAGAAGAGAGAATCTTTTAGTGAACAAATGGGGGCAAGTATGAGATATCTTTGGAAAAAAAGAGAGAACAAGAGATTATCATTGGCAGGAAGTACCCTTGAACCAAACATTGTAACAACGATCGAGGTGAAAGAGGACAAGTTATATGGTGATGAGACGGAGCCGCAAGAGTATGAAGTGGTGGAACGCGTTATTTATCCAGAGAAGATTATTTGTCCTGATTGTGGTGGGTACACATTAGAAGGATTGGATTTCTGTGACAAATGTGGTGGAGAGATTCATGACATGGGAGAGCAGTAGATTATTGAGCTGTTACACGAACCGTTTGATTATGTTATGGAGGTTCGTTGTAAGAGCTCCTTTCTTTTCGTATCCAGAAATCTGCGCCACAATTCCCTATATATGCAATGTGCTTCACTTAGGCTGTGTAATAGGGAGATTAAAAATGGCACGAATAGAATGGATTTAATTATTAAGACTTTTTGAAGAAGAATAGGAATAGCAATCGTTATATTGATTATTGCATGGTTACTGTGCTATACTAAAGCTTAAATAATTATGTTGCATTCGTAAGAACATAGAAAAGAGGAGAACAATGATTTCAGAGAAGATGGTAAACCTAGTACAGAATAGTTCTATAATCCGTGCGATGTTCGAAGAAGGAAAGCAATTGGCTGAAAAGTATGGAGAAGAGAATGTCTTCGATTTTAGCATAGGAAATCCAAGTGTTGAGCCACCAAAGGAAGTAAAAGAGGCAATTATTGATATTATTACGAATGAAAGCCCTAATTTGGTACATGGTTATATGAACAATTCTGGTTATGAAGATGTTAGAGCGATTATCGCAAACCATATCAATGGTCTACATGGAACACATTTTACAGAACAGAATATTGTAATGACAGTAGGGGCAGCTGGTGGATTGAATGTAATCTTTAAGGCTTTGTTGAACAAAGAAGAGGAAGTAATCGTATTTGCTCCTTACTTTGGTGAATATAGAAGTTATGTAAGTAATTATGATGGAAAATTGGTTGAGATATCGCCCAATGTAAAAGATTTTCAACCAAATCTGGAGGAATTCAGGGACAAGATTACACCAAAGACAAAAGCGGTTCTTGTTAATACGCCTAATAACCCGACGGGAGTTGTCTATAGCGAAGAAACGATTTGTAAGATGGCAGAGATACTAGAAGAAAAGCAGCAGGAGTATGGGACGAGTATTTATTTGATTTCGGATGAACCGTACCGTGAATTGGTATATGATGGAATTGAGGTGCCATATTTAACAAAATATTATAAGAATACTGTTGTTGGGTATTCCTATAGTAAATCGTTATCTTTACCAGGTGAAAGAATTGGTTATCTTGTATTACCAAACGAAATGGATGACTTTGCTAATGTTGCAGCAGCAGTAAATGTTGCCAATCGTATTCTTGGCTATGTCAATGCACCTTCTTTGATGCAACGTGTAATTGCAAAGTGTGTAGATGCGAAAGTAGATGTGGAAATCTATAATAGAAATAGAGAAGTACTATACAAAAAACTCATGGAGTATGGTTACCATTGTATTAAACCACAAGGTACTTTTTATTTATTTATAGAAGCAATGGGTGGAGATGATCTTGCATTTGCGAATGCAGCGAAGAAATATAATATTCTGATTGTGCCAGGTAGATCCTTTGGCTGCCCAGGATATTGTCGAATTGCTTATTGTGTGGATTACGAGAAAGTAATCAACGCGTTACCTGGCTTTGAAAAATTAGCAAAAGAATATCAATAAGGGGGAAAATACGAATGCGTGAATGGGAAAAGAACTTTAGGAAGATAGAACCTTATGTTCCAGGGGAGCAACCAAAACTGAAGGACATGATTAAATTAAATACAAATGAGAACCCATATCCACCAGCACCTGGTGTGGTTGAGGCTATGGAACATTTTGACGTAGATAAGTTACGTCTTTATCCAGATGATAAATCCGATAATTTAGTCCAAGCCCTAGCGGAATATTATCATGTAAAAAAGGAACAAGTATTTGTAGGCGTTGGATCTGACGATGTTTTAGGTATGGCATTCTTAAGTTTCTTTAATTCGGAAAAGCCAATCTTATTCCCAGATATTACGTATTCTTTCTATGAAGTATGGGCGAATCTGTATAAGATTCCTTTTGAAACACAGCCACTTGATGAGGCATTTCGTATTCATAAAGAAGATTATTATAAACCGAATGGTGGAGTTGTGATTGCCAATCCCAATGCACCAACGGGGATCGCAGAGGATCTTGACTTCATTGAAGACATTGTAAAACATAATCAGGATAGTGTAGTAATTGTAGATGAAGCATATGTGGATTTCGGAACAAGATCTGCACTTTCCCTTGTAGATAAATACGAGAATTTATTAGTTGTGCAAACATTTTCAAAATCAAGATCCATGGCGGGATTGCGTATTGGATTCTGTATTGGAAATGAAAAATTGATCAAGGTAATTACAGATGTAAAATATTCATATAATTCCTATACGATGAATCAAACTTCCTTGTATTTGGGCGTTGAAGCTGTAAAGAATGAAGAATATTTTCGAACGAATCTTGCAAAGATCATGGAAGAAAGAACACGTACAATAGATGAGTTAACAAAGTTAGGATTTACTTGTACGGATTCCAAGACAAACTTTGTATTTGCTACACATAAGGATGTACCAGCGAAAGAGTTACTAGCCATGTTACGAGAAAAACATATCTTTGTACGTAATTTTGGAAGTAATCCTCGAATCGCCAATTATCTTCGCATCACCATTGGTACGAGAGAACAGATGGATACCTTATTTGCTGCAATTAGAGAGTATTTGCAACAATAGAATAGCTGTTAGGAAGGCGGTTTTTAATGAAGTATTTGATAGAAATCATTAAAGGAATCTTAATTGGTATTGCCAATATTATTCCAGGAGTAAGTGGTGGAACGATGGCAGTATCCATGGGAATCTATGATAAGATGATTTATGCCATCAATAATATTAGAAAACAGTTTAAGAAAAGCATAGCTACGTTGTTTCCATATATAGTAGGCGCTGTTATCGGCATTGCCGCTTTGAGTGTGGTGATTAAGTATTTGTTTACGAATCATCCATTGGAAACGTCCTTATGCTTCATTGGTTTAATTGTTGGTGGAATACCTATTCTAGTGAAAAAAGTGAAGAGCAAAAAGATAAAAGTAAGTTATATTCTATCTTTTCTGTTTTTCTTTTCTTTGATCATTGGATTACAGTTATTACAAGGAAAAACGGGAACGAGTGTTACCTTAAGTACATCACCTAAGATGGTAATCCTATTATTCTTTGTTGGAATGTTGGCATCAGCAACCATGGTTATTCCAGGTGTTAGTGGATCTATGATCCTTATGCTCCTTGGATTTTATCAACCAGTGATCGATCGAGTAAGTGCATGTGTAACTGCACTAAAAGATTTTAATTTGGGTATAATTCTAAAGAATGGATTAATCTTATTACCATTTATTATTGGTGTATTACTTGGTATTGTATTAATCGCAAAACTGATCACCTTTTTGTTTGAACGATTTGAAACAATAACGTTTTATGGCATTATTGGTTTGGTTACTGCATCTCCTTTTGCTGTATTAATGGGAAATGATATTGGCAGTCCGAAAGCTTCTAATATTATCATTGGAATTATCGTTTGTGCAGTAGGTATCGTAGTAACCTATTTCTTAGGCGGAGAAGACGCATAAGAATTATAGGGCTAGGGAGTGAGAAAATGAAGAATGCAAATGTGTATAAAAAGATAGCAATCGATCTAGTATTGACGTTAGTCGTTGTTTTCCTATTGATCTTTGTTGCACCAAAATTAATCGCATTTTTTCTACCATTTGTAATAGGGTATATAATTGCATTAATCGCAAATCCAATGGTACGCTTTTTGGAGAAGAGGCTAAAGATTGTACGTAAACATGGATCTGCAATCGTTATCATTGTTGTTCTAGCACTTGTGATTGGAGCAATCTATTTAATCATCAGTGTGTTATGTAAAGAAATATTTTCTTTCTTAACGGATTTACCAAATCTGTATGACACGTTAAATCTACAGATCAAGGAAGCCCAGTCGAATCTACAAGGTTTATACAAAGCAGTTCCTGATAGCTTACAACGGTTTATTGATAATTTCGGTAATAATATTGGAACCTATCTAAGCACCTTTATTCAGAAGATTGAACTACCAACCATTAGTGATGCAAGTTTATTCGTTAAAAATGCTGCTGAGTTTATATTTATGTTGATCATTACCATTATGTCTGCTTATTTCTTTGTTGCGGAGAGAGATAAGATGACAAATACGTTAAAACAAATCTTTCCTGCTTCTTGGAATGAGAAGATTAAATTTGTGGGAGATAATTTTAAACTAGCTTTTGGTGGCTATATTAAGGCACAACTTAAGATTATGTTGATAATTACCTTAATCCTCTTTGTTGGATTCGAAGTCATTCATGTGGGATATTCCATATTATTAGCTATCGGTATAGCTTTTCTTGATTTCCTACCGTTTTTCGGTACAGGTGCCGTTTTGTGGCCTTGGGCAGCGGTAGAATTGGTAACGGGGAATTATCTTCGTGCAATTGGCATTATGATTATCTATTTGATTTGTCAGATAGTACGCCAAATCTTACAACCAAAGCTAGTAGGTGATAGCATCGGTATTAGCCCAATGGAAACGTTGATCTTTATGTATATTGGTTACAAGATAAAAGGTTTACTTGGTATTATTATCGGAATTCCAATTGGCATGATTATTGTGAACTTGTATAAAACAGGAGCATTTAACGGTATAATTGAGGATGTTCGATATATTGTTAACGATATTGTAATGATACGAAAGAAGAAGGATGTGCCAAATAAGAAAGATTAGTATAACATATTATGTTTTATTATGTAATAAAATACAAAACTGTGCATATTTGGGGGAAAAATCATAAAAAAAGACCACATGGGACTTTAGTCCTATGCGGTCTTTTTTTAGTATTGATAAATAATATAATTAATTTTAAACAAAAACAATAATATTTAATTGTGTGATTTTCATATGTAAAATTTCATACTGGATAATCTTATTTTTTTTCTAGCATATATTTAGCATTTATAGGAAAATATAAAACAATAAAATTGCTAATTTGTGTAAAAAAACCAAATGCATAAATATACATTTAATTGGAACTTGACCAAATGGAAAAATTTATATATTATATAATTGATAAAGAAGTATTATCAAAAAACGCCACTTTAAGCCGGGAAGGGAAAGGAAAGAAAATATGGAGAATGAACTTTTACAAGAAGTGAATACTACTGTAACAGTCGACGAAATTCAACAAATTATAACAAATTATAAGATTGGAAAGAAACCGTTAGCTAGATTGCTTGGTTGGGGGGAAACAACTATTATACGGTATCTAGAAGGTGATGCACCTACGACAGAATACTCTGATAAGTTACGTGCGATTTTGGGGAATCCAACGTATTATTATAGCATTTTGTTAAGAAATAAGGACAATCTTACAAATGTAGCTTTTCGTAAAAGCAAAAAAGCCGTTTTGGAACGCTTGATGCAATCAAAGATTGATGTAGTTGCACAATATATCATTAATTTAAAAGATTCTGAAGTGAGTGCAGGCTATATTCAAGTATTGTTATTCTACATCCAAGCATTTTCACTTGCATTTCATGGAAAAGAGATGTTTGAAGAAGAATGTTATGCAATCGGTAATTCGTCACCATATCCAAATGTATATGAGAATATGAAGAAGTTTGGAATGGTACATTTAGAGATTGACGATGCTGTATTATCAGAGGAAGAAAAAGATCTGATTCATGCAGTAATTGATGGATTTACCTGGTATGGAACAAAAGCTTTATTTGCTTTATTAGAAAGAGAAAGCAAAGTATTAAGCGATTCTCTAGAAAACCATAGTAGCAAATACATAGCCAAAGATGTGTTGAAAAATTATTATAAAGAAGCATTAATCCAATACAATATCAGCAAGATTACGGAGATTGGAAGATATCCAGATATCACATTATCCGAATTGAGAAGAGATATGATGTACGTTGGATAAGACAACCATAATATAGGCATAAGATAAACTATAAAATGAAATATAAAAGAACGAAACATAAAAGAACGAAACATAAAAGTTAGTCATAAGAATACATAAACGAAAATATAAAACCATCTTTTTGTATTATTTTGATAGGTATATTATGTAAACAATCATATCTGAAATAAATCAAAAAGTAAAAGAAAAGAAATAATAAAATTGTAGAATAAAAAGACAGGCGATATTATTCATCGCCTGTCTTTTTGTCTATCGTTAATCGATAAGATCATTTTCTACTATCAATCTTTAAATACAATGTTGAGAATTAGTTATTATTTCTCTTTGAACGCATTCTTTGTGTAGGATCGAGGATCTTCTTACGAATACGAAGATTTTTAGGGGTAACCTCAAGTAATTCATCTGTATCAATGAATTCCAAGGCTTGTTCTAAGCTAAGGATACGAGGAGGCGTTAACTTAAGGGCATCATCTGCACCGGAAGAACGAGTATTGGTTAACTGTTTCTTCTTGCATACGTTAACTTCGATATCATCGGATTTTCCATTTTGTCCAATGATCATACCAGCATATACTTTTTCACCAGGTCCAATGAATAAAGTACCACGTTCCTGTGCATTGAATAAGCCGTAAGTAATTGATTCACCAGTTTCAAATGCGATAAGAGAACCTTGTTTTCTATATTGAATATCGCCTTTGTAAGGACCGTAATCATCAAATACTGTATTAATGATACCATTACCACGAGTATCTGTCATGAACTCACCACGGTAGCCAATTAATCCACGTGCTGGGATCGAGAACTCTAAACGAGTATATCCGCCGTTAGCAGTTGACATACCTTGTAATTCACCTTTACGTTGACTTAATTTATCAATAACAGTACCTGTGAATTCTTCAGGAACATCAATGATCGCTGTTTCCATTGGTTCAAGTAATTTTCCATTTTCATCTTTGTGATAAAGAACTTCTGCTTTACTAACTGCAAATTCATAACCTTCACGACGCATATTCTCAATCAATACAGAAAGATGAAGTTCACCACGACCAGATACTTTGTAACTTTCCGTTGTTTCAGTTTCCTCAACGCGTAAACTAACATCCGTATTTAATTCGCGGAATAAACGCTCTCTTAAGTGACGAGAAGTGACGAATTTACCTTCTTGTCCAGCAAATGGACTATCATTAACGATAAAATGCATTGCAATTGTTGGCTCTGAAATCTTCTGGAATGGAATTGGAACGGGATTTTCTAAAGAACATAGCGTATCACCAATGTGAATGTCTGGAATACCAGAAATAGCAACAATGGCACCAATATCAGCTTTTTCAACTTCTACTTTCTTAAGACCTTCAAATTCATATAATTTACCAATCTTAACTTTTTTACATTTATCTTTATCATGAGCATTTACTAACATGACTTCTTGGTTAAGACGAAGGGAACCATTATCCACTTTACCTACACCAATACGGCCTACATATTCATTGTAGTCAATGGTACTGATCAAAACTTGTGTATCAGCATCTGGATCACCTTCTGGAGCTGGAATGTAGTTAATGATCGTTTCAAATAAAGGTTTCATGTTCTCTGGTGAATCATCTAATTCAAGAATTGCAACACCATCTTTTGCAGAAGCATATACGAAAGGACAATCTAATTGTTCTTCAGATGCATCTAATTCAATGAATAAGTCTAAAACTTCATCGATTACTTCTGTTGGACGAGCTTCTGGACGATCAATTTTATTAATACATACAATAACTGGTAAGTTAAGTTCCAATGCTTTCTTCAAAACGAATTTCGTCTGTGGCATTGCTCCTTCATATGCATCAACAACTAGGACAACACCATTAACCATTTTAAGAACACGTTCAACTTCACCACCGAAATCAGCATGCCCTGGTGTATCAATAATATTTATCTTTATATCTTTGTAAAACACAGCAGTGTTCTTTGATAAGATGGTAATACCACGTTCTCTTTCAATATCATTCGAATCCATAACTCTTTCCTGCACGGTTTGATTCGAACGAAATACACCGCTTTGTTTTAATAATTCATCAACTAAAGTAGTTTTTCCGTGGTCAACATGTGCTATGATTGCTATATTTCTAATGTCTTCTCTCTTTGTTTTCATCATTTCTCCAATCTGTACTAGAAATAAATCTGCTTCTGTACCTATAAAAAACTATGTGAAAGATTAATTTCACACCTATTTCTACTATATTATGTCGACGTACAACTAATATATTTTATCACAAATTTAACATTTTACAAGCAGATATAATAAATGAGAGTATTTTTGGGAAAAATGTAGGTTTTCTTAAGTAATATTATGTAAAGACAAGTTATTTTTACTCAAAGTCAGAAGGGAAAGAAAAATGTGGTTATAATTGCTACAGTATTATAATAGGAAGAAACAAGGGAAAACATGGTAAAACATACAAATGGTACCAAAATATATGTACAAATTGTTAATTTTTTAAAAAAATGAAAACTAATATTTACATTTGGATTAAAATGTACTAAAATTGGAAATACTTCAATGAATTACAATATTTTACTTCTAAAAATAAAAAAGCAAGCATAGATATATTAGTGAAGCAATTAATATACAATGTTGCTATTTTTAGAGCAGGATTAAGAGAGGAGTCGTACCATATGACAGATAAAGTATTTGATAATAATCAAGTAAGTATTGCAGGAGAGGTAATCAGTGAATTCGAGTATAGCCATGACGTATTTGGTGAAGGTTTTTATACCGTAGACGTTTCCGTTGGCAGACTAAGCAATTCATATGATGTAATCCCACTAATGATTTCAGAACGTCTCATGGACGTAAAAAAGAGTTATGTCGGCAAATATATTGAAATCTTAGGTCAGTTTCGTTCGTATAATCGACATGAAGAAAATCGCAATCGTTTAGTTCTTTCTGTATTTGTAAGAGAAGTGAAGATTTGTGAGGAAGGTTATGAGAGTCCAAAACCAAATTATATCGTTTTAGATGGTTATGTGTGCAAACAGCCAATCTACAGAAAAACACCATTGGGAAGAGAAATTGCGGATATTTTATTAGCAGTAAATCGTCCATATGGTAAATCAGATTACATTCCATGTATTTGTTGGGGAA
The DNA here is from genome assembly GCF_012070565.1 of Anaerosporobacter faecicola. GTDB lineage: Bacteria > Bacillota > Clostridia > Lachnospirales > Lachnospiraceae > Anaerosporobacter > Anaerosporobacter faecicola. The sequence continues at coordinate 8,019 of NZ_JAAQRO010000008.1, read as the reverse complement.
GAAATGCGCGTTTTGCAGAGTCATTCACAGTAGGTGGACATATTCAAGTATTCGGTCGAATCCAAAGCAGGGAATACCAAAAGAAAGTTGGAGAAGAAGAATTTGAAAAGCGTGTTGCATATGAAGTCTCTGTTAGTAAACTTGAATGTATAGAAGAAAATTAAACCATTGACTCTTTACATTTGAAAAATAATGTTGTATGATGGTATATCAAAAAACAATGTGTTTTGTAAGTACTCAGAAAGGACATGGGCAAGATGGATAAGAAGATTGTTCAAGTATATTATGGCAACGGCAAAGGTAAGACAACTGCAGCAGTCGGCCAGTGTATACGAGCAGCAAGTCTAGGCTATGAAGTTATAATTATACAATTTTTAAAAGGAAGAGATGCTGAAGAGTTTTCTTTCTTAAGTAGATTGGAACCAGATATCAAACTTTTCCGATTTGAAAAAGCAAAAGAATCTTACATTGACCTCTCAGAGGATGAACAGCTTGAAGAGAAGAAGAACATATTAAATGGTGTAAATTTTGCTAGAAAAGTTATTGAGACTGGAGAATGTGACGTCCTAGTGTTAGATGAGATCCTTGGCTTAGTTGATCTTGGGTTGATAACCATTGATGACATTATTAAGTTAATTCATTTAAGAGATGACTATTGTAAGTTAGTACTCACTGGACAGAATATGCCAGAAGTATTAATGGATCATGTTGATATGATATCAAAGATAGAACAGATTAAAGGGTTCTAGTATGAGATAAGAAAAAGTCCCAACGAAGAATGGATCGCAAGGAATGGATCCTTCTACGTTGGGACTTTTTCTTTTCATATTTAACTCTTGACAATACTAAAGTAGGGTGATATGCTAAATGCAGTTCAATATATTTGGTAGAGGTGCATGTTTTATTAGTAGACTGTTTGATATGTCAGGCATAGAAGAGAGCAGTTGAAAGGAAAAGATGCCGAAGTTCTTAGAACCTGATAACTAAGAGCTGGGCATATAGTGAAGAACTATATGACTGTCATCAATTTTTGATGGAGTGCTACTAAAGAATTTAATCGCATATCAAAGAAGATATACATATGCAGTATTCTTTAGGAGTCGACCACGTTGTCGGCTTTTTTTATTTATTAGAACGTTCTATGAACAATCCTAATAAATAAAACTCTCCGATTTAATGGATACACAAGTTGTATTCATCATTCTAGTTGTGTGAACAACTGGATGCGGCTAATCATTTAGAAAACGCTAATAACCGTTTATGAAACGCATAACCTTTTGAAGTTGGTATCATATACTAATTCTATAATAAGTTTCGGATTATGGAACATGACATCATGTATAAGCTGTTTTCTATGCCGTGTAAATCATATTTTATATTAGGAGGGCTTTATTATGGCTATATTTACAGGAGCAGGAGTTGCAATCGTAACACCATTCAAAGATAATTTGGAGGTTGATTACAACAAGTTAGAACAATTTATTGATTATCAAGTAGAGAATGGAACCGATAGTATTATTATCTGTGGGACAACAGGGGAGGCTTCAACGCTGACACATGAGGAACATCTTGAGTGTATTAGAGTTGCAGTAAACAGAGTAAATAAACGAATTCCCGTTATTGCAGGTACTGGTTCAAACTGTACAGAAACAGCAAAATATCTATCAAAAGAAGCATGTAAAGCTGGAGTAGATGGTTTGTTACTTGTTACTCCATATTACAATAAAGCAACACAGAAAGGCCTGGTAGAACATTTTTCTGATGTGGCACATTCTGTTGATGCACCGATCTTATTGTATAATGTTCCAGGCAGAACGGGTTGTAATCTCGCAGCAAAAACAACAGCAACTTTAGTAAATCAAGTTGAAAATATCGTGGGAATCAAGGAAGCAAGTGGCAACATGTCACAGATTGCAGAAATTATGTTACTTACAGAAGGAAAGATTGACCTATATTCTGGTAACGATGATCAAATCCTACCGCTCCTTTCATTAGGCGGAAAAGGTGTAATTTCAGTACTATCCAATATTGCACCAAAGGATACACATGATATTGTTGCAAAATACATGGCAGGAGATCAAAAAGGTAGCTTGGAATTACAATTAAAATATTTACCTTTGATCAAAGAACTTTTCTGTGAAGTTAATCCAATTCCAGTGAAGAAAGCAGTAGAATTAGCAGGATTTATGTCAGGTACAATGAGAAAACCATTAACAGAGATGGAACCTGAGAATGCACAACATCTTGAAAAAGAAATGAAAGCAGTAGGAATCCTCTAAAAGCAGTCAGAAAATAAGTTGTAAGAAATAGATTTATTGATATAATAAGTTACATAGGATAGAACGTGGAGGCAAACAAAATGGTAAAGATTATAATGCACGGCTGCAATGGTAAAATGGGTCAGGTCATTTCAGAAATCGTTAGAAATGATGATGAAACAAAGATTGTAGCAGGAATTGACCCATATACAATGAGAGAAAATGATTATCCCGTATTTGATGATATTAACAAGTGTGATATTCTTGCAGACGTGGTCATCGATTTTGCTGCTGCACCAGCAGTAGATTCTTTGCTAGCATATGCAAGACAGAGAAAGATACCAGTGGTTCTTTGCACGACGGGACTATCCCCAGAACAATTAAAAGATGTAGAAGAGACAAGTAAAGAAGTTGCTATCTTAAAATCAGCGAATATGTCAGTTGGTGTTAATCTGTTGTTAAAATTAGTACAAGAGGCAACAAAGATGTTGGCTAAGGATTATGATATTGAGATCGTAGAACGACATCATAATCAAAAAGTTGATGCACCTTCTGGTACGGCATTAGCTTTTGGTGATAAGATTAATGAAGTCTTGAATAATGAGTATGAATATGTTTATGATCGTTCGAAGGAACGTAAGAAGCGCAGCAAAAAAGAAATTGGGTTTAGTGCAGTACGTGGTGGTAGCATCGTAGGTGATCATGATATTATATTTGCTGGATTGGATGAGGTTATTGAATTCCATCACAGTGCATATTCCAAATCTGTTTTTGCCAAAGGAGCGGTTACTGCAGCAAAATTCTTAGCAGGAAAACCAGCAGGATGGTACGATATGAGTGATGTCATCCAACTGTAAAAGATAGAAAATTCTCTATAAAGTGAATAAAGAATGTCTAATGACTCCTTTGAGCAATGACTGAATTATCTGGTCATTGCTCAAAGGAGTTTTTTAACAATAGGAAAAAGGACACAAACAATTGCTTTCCAACAAATTCAAATTATTGTATAATCTTATTTACGGTGGGTGCTTCATAAAGGTGGGAAGGTGATAGAGATGTTAAGAGTAGCTATATGCGATGATGAACAAGCAATATTGCATTCGTATCGAGAACGGATCAGAGCATTATTTATGAATAAACATGTAGAAGTAACATTATATGATTATACAAAAGGAAGCAAACTCATTGCAGATTCTAAGGAAATAGAATTTGATTTGGTTTTTTTGGATATTGATATGCCCGAGATGACTGGATTCGAAGTTGCGGAGAAAATCAAAGAAATCCAGGAAGACACGGTTATCATTTTTGTGACTAACGAAGAGCAATTGGTTTACCGCTCATTAAGGTATAGTCCGTTTCGCTTTATTCGGAAGGCGTATTTTGTAGCAGAACTAAGCGAAGCAATCGTTTCATTTTTAGATGCATACTTTAGTCGGAATAAAACACAGGTTTTTACATGCATTAATGGGGATTTGGTGGCACTTAATATCAAAGATATTCTTTATATTGAAAGTAATCGACACAAAGTTACAGTTTATACGAAGAAGAAAGAAATTATTACGAAAGCAAAAATCGGTGAATTAGAAGAAAACTTGAGAGAGTACGGTTTTATACGTGTTCATATTGGATATTTGATTAATATGAAATATATCTATTCTGTTGAAAAAACAGAAGTTGTTTTAGTCGGTCAAAGATCCATCCCAATGAGTAGACATCGTATGGAACAAGTGAAGACAGAATTTCAAAAATACATAAGGAGTGATATGAATGCTTAGTGTGCTTGCAATGGATATATTGCCAAGCGTCTTAGAGAATTTTGTGATTTTATTTTTTATGTCATTTTGTTTGAGATTTAAGAAAAATATTCCTCGATATATGCAAATTGTGATATGGGGTGTTACAACTGCTCTGTTATGTGCTTTAAGCTTTTTAGGGGTAAGGTATCCAACCTATGAAATTATATTTTTGGCAATGGCAATTCTAGTATGTTTCTTATATGGAATATTGTTCTTGCAAGGGTCATTACTCAATATAATATTTATGTCTTTGATTCCATTTATTTTGATTGCAGTTATTAATTCACTCACATTGTATATTTTTTCAAAGTTATCGAGTACTTCTATGAATAATTTGGTTCAACAACACGATGTAATACGTATGCTGATATTAGGCATAACCAAAGGTGGATTTATCCTAGGAATATCGTTGATTGCGAAATTAAGTCCTCGAAGTGATTTTGCATTTAAGAAAAGTGAAATTGTAGCAATATTATTAATCTTCCTATCTAGCTTGTTAGTATCTTCATTTATCTTTGTAAAACAGACCTATTCAATTTCTTACTTGGATAAGGATACAGACATATTTTTTATATTAGCTGTTTTGGGATTGATTATAATTAATATTCTAACTTATGTATCCTATCTAAAGATTGAAAAGGAGAACAAAGCACATATCAAGTATGAGTTATTGCGAATGCAGGTAGAACAACAGAAACAATCTTATGAGGAGATGAATCAAAAGACAATGGAGATTCGCAAAATTCGCCATGATATGAGAAACTATCTTGAAGGTTGTCTTGCTTTGATGCAGTCTGGCGAATATGGAAAAGCACAGGATTACATCGATCATATCTATAAAGAGGAAATCAAGCCGATCAATTATACAATTGTTACCAATAGCTCTTTGATTAACGCAGTTTTGAATAATAAGGTACACATCTGTAAGAAAGAAGAAATCGATATTGATTATAAGATTCTGACCGATTTTCAAGGATTCGAAGAGTTGGATATTTGTATTCTATTAGGTAATATGTGGGACAATGCGATTGAAGCCAACAAGAAAGTTCAAGAAAGAAAACGAATTGAATTCCATATATCTGGGAAAAGGAATTATCTCATAATTTCACTAAAAAATCGAATCAAGGAATCCGTTTTAAATAACAATCCTAAGCTGTGTACAACAAAACAAGATCGGGCTAATCATGGTTTTGGTATCATTAGTATGAAAGATATTGTTAACAAATATGAGGGAAATATGGAAATAACCGAGGAAAATGATATGATAGAGTTTTATTTAATACTAAAAAGACGAATTTAAGTGAAATGTTTACCAACTATGTTTAATAACTTACCAATCGTGCTTATCCTATTGAAAAGAATGGGGAAAATGGTTAATATATGTCTATGGGAGGAAGTCAAATGATTACCAAAATAGCCAGTAGATTAACCATTTTTTTAGTTAATAGAGGGATTGTATCTAGGGAGGATATACCAATCTATACATATGGTTATGAAGCATTATTTGCTTCGGTGGTGAATTTCATTGTCATTATGACATTAGGATTGATTTTTCACCAAGGATGGCATTCAGTTGTGTTTTTTGTGGTATTTGCTTTGACACGTATTTATAGTGGCGGCTACCATGCACAGTCTTATTTGAAGTGCAATCTTGTATTGGGAGGGATTTATGTACTGACGGTTGTACTAAATCAGGCACAAGAGTGTACAAATGCTAGCTATGAGATGTTAATATTTGTTCTATTCTATTTAACTGTTATACTGAAATTTGCACCCGTACCAGATTCCAGGAAGCAGCTTACGAAAGCGGAGAGGATGAAATTTAGGGAGAAAGTTTTATTCTTGTCTGCAATATGGACAATATTAATAGCAATCTTCTATTTCGTTAATTTTAACCTTGCCTTTAATGTGGCTATTACACTGTTTGTTGTAGCAGTGCTTATAGTGATACAGCATTTATGTAAAGGAGAGGAGGGAAATCGTAATGAAGAAAGTTCTTAACACAGTAGCAAAAGCAGGTTTAAAATCTGCAAAGAATGCTAGCAGCAAATGGTCATGGTTTGGTTGCTATCAACCTGTAGAACCAAAAGAATTAAAGAAGTTAAGAAAGTAAGATTGTGCAGACGCCCTATAGATATTGGTTACTAACCAAATTTATTCACCCTAATTTTGACGTAAGTCAAATTGCACGTCTTGTAAAGAAAAGAGCTACATACGTTCTGTATGTAGCTCTTTTCTTTTTGCAAATTGCAAATAATAAGTGTGTGATGTGTTTTAAAGATTAACAACAGTAATATTGTAATAGTTTACCGTGATAAAATCAAGATACATTCAAAAATAATTAAGATTGCACATCAAAAAGCAAACATAATACATTTTGTGCGCTTTTGAACCTAATTATCGAAAGGCAATAGAGATACAATAAGTTGTTGTCAAGTACGTTTGTCAGGTTGCGACTATAGAACAGCCATAACGACATATTTAGCGATGAATAATACGGTCAATACATACATTAATAAGCTGATCTTCTTTTCTTTTGCTTTTCCAGAGATTACATTGATTAACGTATAAGAGATAACGCCTAAAGCAATTCCTTCTGCGATACTATACATAAATGGCATAGCAATAATACATAGGAAAGCAGGAATAGCTTCTGTCATATCATCAAAGTTGATCTTAGTAACCGCACTGATCATATAGAATCCAACGATGATTAAAGCAGGAGCGGTTGCAAAAGATGGAATAGCAACGAAGATTGGAGATAAGAACATGGACAATAAGAATAAAATAGCAGTCGTAAATGCTGTTAATCCAGTACGTCCACCTTCGGATACCCCTGAAGAACTTTCTACGTAAGTTGTTGTAGTTGATGTACCTAAGATAGCACCTGCGCAAGTTGCTAAGGAGTCAGCAAGTAATGCGCCTTTGATTCTAGGTAATTTTCCTTCTTTGTCTAACATATTCGATTTGGATGCTACTCCAATTAAAGTTCCGAGTGTATCGAATAGATCTACGAATAAAAATGCAAATACAACGACGATAAAATCAATAATCTTGATGGAATCACGATCAAAATGGAAAGCTTGGCCGAATGTTTTACCAAGTGCATCTAAATGTAACCCATTTGAAAAGTCAGGGTATAGAGACATACCTTCATAAAGACCGATTGCTTGACAGATCATACCTAAGATCCAGGTTGCTAGAATACCAATTAGGATTGCCCCACGAACTTTTTTAACGAGGAGAATAGCAGTAATAATAACACCAATTAGTGCAAGAACAGCACAGATTCCGTCTACAGTAAATTTTTCTTTGAAATTTTGATATGTTACAAGAGTACCTCCATTGGACACAACTAATTTGGAACCTTGTAAACCGATAAAAGCAATAAATAAACCGATACCTGCACTTACGGCATGCTTTAATGTAGTAGGAATTGCGTTAAAGATAGCTTCACGAACATTGGTTAAGGATAATACGATGAAGATCACACCTTCTACTAAGACAGCAAGAAGAGCTACTTGCCAAGAGAATCCCATTACTCCACATACAGTGAAAGCAAAATACGTATTAAGTCCCATACCTGGGGCTAGTGCAAATGGATAATTTGCTAATAAAGCCATTAACATTGTACCGATAAATGAAGCTAATGCAGTAGCCATTAATACAGCATTTGCATTCATACCGGCTTGTGATAAGTATAGTGGATTGACAGCGAGAATGTATGCCATCGTAACGAAAGTGGTAATACCTGCAAGTACTTCCGTCTTAACAGTGGTTTGATTCTGTTTGAGTTTAAAAAGACGTTCTAACATTTTGAATCCTCCTCATAAGTACAGGTAGTGTCAAATTTTACTACCTTTTTTATTGTATAAACCTCGATTTTATGGGAGTTTGCAATAAAAAGAGCAATGACCTCCCTTTTTGAAGTATAATGTAGTCACCACAACAAACAAAATACGAAA
>NZ_JAAQRO010000007.1 GCF_012070565.1 Anaerosporobacter faecicola | reverse complement strand
AAAGAATAAGCTTTATTTTGTCTAGAACGCAATAATCCATTATCACCTTCTGCTTGGTAGCTTTTAACCCAGTTATCAATAGATGTTTTGTGCGTTATTTCGTATTTTTTTGCTAGTGAGTATGCACCTTCTCCAGATAGATACGAAGTAACAACCTTTTTCTTTAATTCATAACTATATTTTGCCATAAAAATACCGATCTCCAATCATTAGATTTTTTAGGTCTAACTTTTGGGGGTCGGTACAGAATGACACACAGAGATTAATAATAGCTTTTTGTCATTTACCTAAAGGGGAAAGGACACCTTATTGCGAAATTCGCCCCTAGGTATACGAAAGAAATTGTCCGACATTTTCTTATGGTGGTTCTGCGAAGACTGGATTTCATCGGATTTTCCAAGATGGAAAAAATCAATCTTCCACAGAACTAATGTTTACCTGATTGTATACAAATCCAGTGATATAGCCACTTTAAGTGCCAAATGAGAAAATATGAAGTGAAAATGGATACTGGGATGGAAGGACCATATAAATCAGTTTTTTCAAAAAAAGCTATGATTAATGGATATGAAGTAGAAGTTACATATGCTAAATTAAGTGATGGCACTATAAAAATTTCAGATGCATGGGTAAATCATTAAAGAAGGAGCAAGCTATTATGGAAGAATTAAAAAGAAACTTATTTCAAGGAAAATATGAAGTTATAGAAGAATTATGTAAAAGTATGGATAAGGATAGTATAAGAGATATGATGATGACTATTGCTTATGATACAGAGAATATAAGTGTATATTGTTTTGTGCAGTATATGATAAATAAAACTCAAAAAGCAGGCTGGATAGAATTAGCAATAGACATAATGCTTAATCCATTATGTTTTATAGAAGGAGCATATTCAATTGCACTATTTCATGCTAGAGAATTAATTCTTCTTGAAAAAAGTATTAAAAACTTAGAAAGAATTTTATTTTTTTACAATAAACCTGAAAAATTAGTGGATGAAGTAGAAGCAAGATACATAGAAAAGGAAATTTTAAAAGAAGAACCTAATAATGAAGTGGCACTTAGTATATAGTTGTCTATATTTAATATGGTTATACTTTCGGTGCGCCCAGCAAAAGGCGCACCGTCTAGCGGGTGGAAATCCCGTCTGATAAGATGCTAACACATCATTAGTAGCAATCCTGGGTTTGTGGCAGTACTGTCATATTCTAAGCGTGGAAAGTTAGGTAGTAGGGCGAACGATAGAGCACCGAATTAACCAAGTCTGGTAGGTCAACACTGTCTAAAGAGTGGAAGACAATATGTGTGACAAGCGAGCAAAGCAAGGAAAATAAAATCCTTTTATCGAGTAAAAAATACAATCTATCAATATATCTTTTCAAAATAGAAAATGTATATTGATAGATTGTATTTTTATTTAATTAAAACTTTGTCGTTTTTACATACCACCAACTCCAAACCAAGGAGAATCTACTCTCAAAGAAATGAAGGAAGTCACAAAGCCGCATTACAACTAATAGAATTAGATAATACTATTCTAAAAAATTAATATGTAAAATAAAGGGAAAAAGATGTCATCTGTCAGGATTTGATGTCATCTGTCAGGATTTTAACATTTTTGGAAAGAATTATGGTATGATACAGAAACGATTGGGAAGGTTCGGTCTAGATTAAAAAGCAATGTAAGAAATGAGAACGGAGGGGCTAGGTTGTCTACAGAAAATCAATCGATAAAAGGAGTAAAGACGTTAGACACAAGTGGATTTGAAGCAGCTTGCAAAAAATTCGAACAAGCGGGCAAGGACTTTACGACCTATATCAAACAAATTGAAACAACATCAACAACATTATTGGATACTTGGGAAGGAAAAGGACGAAAGGAATTCGAATACCAGTATAAGTTATTAAAGGGGAAGTTTGAAGATATCTCAGATGACCTATATGAAATCTATAGTTCCTTACAGGAAGCAGAGGTTACGTATGTAGAAGCAGATGAAGAGGTATCAAAAGCAATTAAGTATTCCGTAGAGAGTTAGGAAAGGAGTATCGTGATGTCTGCATTATCGAGTTTAAAAGAACAACTTCGTGAGAAGCAGGAGGAACTCAAAACTTATGAAAAACGATATAAACAGTTAGGAGATATTATATCAAATCTAGATAGCAAATTCGTTGATGATATTGATGACGTTAATACATACATAGATAAGCTAATTGAAAAAAGTGAAGATGGTTTTGTGGACCATGTACATATACAAACGGTGAATGGCCAAATTGAGGCGAACAAGGAAAAAAGTATAGGGGAAGATGGGGATTTATCAGCGGCGAGATCCAATCTTGTGTTAGATAAATCCGCTGCCAACGATAAAATCAATACGATAAAAGCAGAGATCTCATCCTTGGAACGTCAAATCGAAGAAGAGGAAGAGAGAGAAAGAAAAGAAGAGGAAGAAAAAAAGAAGGGAACACCGAAATAGAATACCGAATGTAGGTATAAGAGTTTGTGGGAGAGTAAATTACAAAGGAGGTCTATATGGGAACGATTGTACTTAATTATGATCATATATATAAAGCTGCAAAACATGCAAAAAATGTGGCGGAATCTGCAGACGATTATGTAAGCGCATTGCAAAAGAAGATTATTAATAAGATTGATGATTTGAAGGGGAGTAATACAACATATACAAGTAATACCATTGGTAATGTCAATGATAAGATTACGAAGTTGCAGAAGAAAAGTACCATTTACACGGATTATGCAGCGAAACTGGAAAAGTTCGTAGATGATGATACCGTAGGTGCAAAAGCGATCGATAAAAAAGTTGCTGATTTATTCAAGAAGGATGCAGAAGAATTCCGGAGTAACAACAATATGAAGATAAATCCTGTTACACAGTTTTTTACCTATCTGTCATGTGGCTTTTCTAACTCCGGAGACTTAGCACGTACAATCAGTAATGGATTCTCTCATGCGGGAAACTGGGTTGATAATACCTGGGACAGCGTTAAGGATTGGTATCGTTATGAGGGTGGAAAGTATTGGACGAATATAGGAAAGGCGATTGTATGTATCGGAATCGCAGTTGCTGTAATTGCCGTAACAGTTCTAACCGGGGGAGTGGGACTTGTAGCAATCTGTGCAATAATAGGATCAAGCATTGCAATCATAGATGGTCTGGTAACCTGCTGTGAGAATGGGAAGGCAATCGCGTGTGAAAGCTCCGACCCGGCATACGCATTGAAGCTATCCAAGGTAACAAAGTTTACAACTTTACTTAGAAAGACGGATACAGGAAGTAAAACAGGAAATACGGCATTAAGTGTCTTGGCAGGAGGAATCGATATTGTTGAAGCAGGATGTGCGGTTGTCACGATTGTATCTAGTGTAGCGGAATTAGGCAAGAGATTACCAGCTATTAAGAACTTAGTTGGAAATGAAAGCAAAGGACTGTTAAAAGTGTTTTTAGATAAGTCTGCAAGAAATGTAAAAGGAGATGCAGTTGTAACATTTAAGAGCTTCCGAGATGGATTGAAGACATTAGTAACCAATCCTAATGTAAGATGCCAGATTGCATCAAAGTTTAAAGCGGATGTGAATTTTCATTTTAACCCTGCAACGATCAAGGATACGATCCGTTATGAATGGAAATTTAATATCAAACAGACAGCAACAAGTTTGGCAACATCAGCGGACGCGAGAAGCCGTTATGCTGGTTTACTAAAAGTTGAAGTAGGAAAGAATGCGACGAAAGTATGGAGTGATACAGTAGGGAAAATGAGTAGCGCCAATACCATAGATAATGTTAAGGGTATGAAGAACATTTTAAAATTGACGAGCACTGGTTTGACGAATTTTAGTACAAGTGCTTCATCTGGAGATATTAACATCGTATCCATGTCAGATATCACAGGAAGGATCAAGGAAATCTACAAATCCATGGATTCCAAGGCCAATAATTTTAGTGAAGGAATGGATAATATTAAAAGCATTAAGGAGAGTATAGGAAGTATATCCGAACATTTAGGCAATATAAAACCGGTTACAACATTCTGATCAAGTTTAATTTGATAAGGAGGATTTGGAATGAGGCAATATGAGACGGACAGAAAAAGGTTGAAATATCTGCGCAAGACGATATACAAAGTACATCCAAGATGGAAGAGTAGCAGATTTGCAAGATTTATGCTGCTTGCTGCGTGTATTAGTTGTACAATCTTTTCGATTTATTGGATTAATAAAATGACAAATACAGAGCTTACAAGGGAAAACTATTATGGTTATGAGCAAGTTGGTGATACATTCATAGTGGCAGGTGGCTGTTGCTTTCTATTGTTTCTCGCCTATGTTATAAGTACCTATGTACGTAAGGGAAGGTGTTTAGGAGCATTACAATTAAAAATAGACGAAGTATTGCTACTAACGGATACTGAATTACAAAATGTTTACGGTATGCGAAACACAAGTAGTAGGATGAAAACAGAGATCAGCTTCGAATATAACGACATAACAAGGATTATCTGGAACGAATGCCAGCAAAGATTTGAAGTGTATGGAATATCAGTAAAGACACAGTACGTAGATTATATATCAGGTAAAGTCGATCATCAAAGTAAGAATACAGGTAACTTAGAGGAACCCTATCATATTTACTGGGTATATCCAGTGGAATATCTTGAGGAATTCAAGTCAGAGATCGTAAAAGCCACAGATTTACAAATTGAATGGAAAACGATAGCGTCTGAATAGGAGCAGTAGTTTTCTATTGGATAAAGGAGATACCATGGGATTATTTAGACGGAAAAAAAGAGAGATGATTGATTGTGTAGAAGAATGCGAGGAGATTGAGAGAAGAGGCTGTGATGAATGCTTGAATCAGCTAAAGTGTGATCAGGTGTATAAGAATACAGACCATGTGGAGTGTTGGCAATGCAGATATAAGGATTCTACACAGAATAAATGTACATTACGATATAAGGAGGTTTCATCATGTCAGTAAAGAACAAGATAATAATGGAGGATTCACAAGAATACATACAACAGGCAAAACTATTGCTTGGACAAAGATTATATCAGGAAGCATTACTTTATCTTGATAAGGCAAAACAGATCGATCAAATGGAAACAGAGATCTATATTACAGAGGGAATTATATATGCCAATCTAGAAGAGTATACTCGAGCCCAAAAGAGTTTTGAAAAAGCCAAGATACTCGATCGAGAAAATCCCAATATTTATTATCATCTCGGGAATGTAGCGTTTGTATTAGATAACTTTATGGAAGGGGTTAAGAACTATAATAAAGCCATCTCGCTAGGATATGCAGATAGCCGGATCTATTATAATTTAGCCCTGGTATATGAACAGCATGGAAATGTTGATATGGCAATTCGTAACTATTCTAAAGCCATTTATCAGGATCCAATTGAACCAAGTTATCGTGTACGAAAAGCATCTTTATATCTACAAATAGGAGAGTTCGAAGAAGCATTACAAGCCAGCAAGGAATTAATACTTAATTGTCCAGATCAGTTCGAGGGCTATCATATGACTGCAGGAGCGTATATATTGTTAAATCGGTATGACGAGGCAGAAGAGGTTCTTGATAAAGCAGAAATTCTGTTTCCTAGTGATACAGAGATTATGTTTGATCGTATACGACTTCTTGCAGTACGTCAAAAATCAAGTGAAGCGATTACATATATAGAAAAATTAGAAGGTATGACAACTTCCGATGAAGATATGAGAAATCTAATGGTAGAAAAGGCAAAGTTGTATATGCAACAGGAAAAATTAGAGCAAGCAGCCAAGCTATTAGAAGATGCAATTCTATATGAACAGGTAGAACAGATTGATACGGAAAGCCACTACTATCTATTGAACATCTACATGATTTTAGGAGAATATGCAAAACTGTTAAGTCATGCGGAACTTCTTACAAAAGTTGAACCAGCAGATAATTTTAGTACCGCCGGTTGGTATTATCAGGCAGTTGCAGTAAAGAAGATGGGAATGGGTTATAAAAAGGAGTACTTGGAGGCAATCTCGTACTATAGAAAGAGAACATTTGAAGATTCAACGAATTTTGATTGTTATCTGTTTCGCTGTATGTGTTTAAAAGATATCGAAGAATATGATAAGGCACTGGAATTAGTAGACTATGTTATGTTGATCTATAAGAATAGTGCGGATTTACATTTAATTCGGAGCCATATCTTACGTGCTAAAGGAGAAGACAAGAAAGCAGAGGAAGAAATTGCTATTGCGAAAACAATGAATCCTACGATGTATATTCCCCAATAGAAGGAGTGAAGGACATGTACGACTTGAAGGTAGATACAGCTGCAATTCAAACAGCGATTACGGAGTATGAGACAATCTATAAAGAGATTGACACATTAAAAGAAGATCTAACAAAAACAATTGAAGATTTAAAAGCAGTTTACTGGCAAAGTGAAGGTGGGGAGGCATTCTTTAAAAAGTATGATGATAGCTGGGCGAAGAATGTAGATGTATATCTAAAAGTACTAGAATTCTTAAAAACGGAATTAGGGTATGCCAAGACAGAGTATGACTCGCTGATTCAAAAAGCAAATGAGTTAGCGATTGGTCTTGATTCCTAATTCATAAAAACCATTGGTAACTTCGGTTCAAACCGAGATTATAAATAATATATTTAGGAGGAAAAAAGAATATGTTAACAATTAAAATGACACCACAAGAATTAAGAGATGCTGCTGATTTCATTACAACAAAAAAAGAGGCGATTGATCAAGAAGTTGCAGCTCTAAATAGTAAGATTGAGGAGGTAACAGCAAGTTGGGAAGGTGCTGCACAATCGCAATTTGTTATCACATTCACTGATACATTTAGTCCAATGTTGACAAAGGATTTCCCAGCTGTCATGGAAGGAATTGTAAAACAACTTGATGGAGCTGCTGATGCAATTGAAGATGCAGATCAACAAGTTGCTGATGCATTCAAAATTAACTAAGATAAGAGTATAGAAACAAAACAATTTATACGGTCACTGAGCAGAAAGGAATGTTGGATACGTCTAACATTCCTTTTTTGAGGAAGCAATACGGTATTTGGCAGGAGTCATCCCTAGAATTCGTTTAAAGGTTCGGATAAAATAGCTAAAGTTTTCATAACCAACTAAAAAACCAATCTCCATAACAGGGTAGCTGGTATCACGTAATAGGATGCTGGCTTTTTCTATGCGAAAACGGGTTACATAATCCATAAACGTCATAGAGAAATTCTTCTTAAAATATTGACTGAAGTATTTGGGAGACATATGGAGTAGTTTCGCTAGATCTTCTAGGTGGATTGCGGTTTCATAGTGATTATTAATATAAGAAAGGATTAGTTTCTTACTATCATTTCTCTGTAGAAAGGTCTGATGCAGCTGGTGAGTAGGAGAAACAAGTAGATTTCCGTGAACCAGATATCCAATCACTTTTAATATACAGGCTTTCGTGATTAATTCATATCCATACTCTTTTTCTTCATTAAGCCGGATTAATTCCATAATTTCTTTCTGCACCGTTTGATACAAAGGGTGTTTTTTGGAAAGATAATCTGGAAATCGTAAGGAGTGGTTAAGCAAAGGTTGCAAAAGCGTTTCACAATAATCGGAGGAAGAGAACGTTAGGGATTCCAATGGGAATACATAGGCAAAATAGCAGGTACTGCGGTCATTGGAAGCAAATTGATGGAGTGTTTCCATATTGATAAAGTACAGATCACCAGGTTTTAGATGATATTCATTCTCTTCAATCCAAAGAGTCAGGGTACCAGAATGCAGGTAGATTAACTCAATTTCATTATGCCAGTGATAAGGTACGAAGAGATTCCCTGCTGGATTTATCATATTATATTGTTCAAAGGGAAATAGAATACTACCTCGTGTACGTTGCTCCTTATACTGTTCTTTCATGAGACCTCCTAGATTGAGATGACTTGTTGACCCTTGCGATGCACGAATTGTTCCGTTGCATAGCAACTCCCACAATTCTAAACATTCGCAATCCGCGCAAAAGCGCTACTTGCTCATGTTTAGCGGGTCACCAGGTCATATACACTTATGTGCAAGCCGGTCGTGTATATGACTTGTTGACCCTTGCGATACAAGAATTGTTCCGTTGCATAGCAACTCCCACAATTCTAAACATTCGCAATCCGCGCAAAGGCGCTACTTGCTCATGTTTAGCGGGTCACCAGGTCATATACACTTATGTGCAAGCCGGTCGTGTATATGACTTGTTGACCCTTGCAGATGGAAATTGTGTTATTTTACATGGATTTTATACAAGTATATCATAAATAACAGAGATATACTACTATTAGGAGTGAACCAATAGTGATGAAAGAGAGGATATATAATTATGGTAGAATGGTTAGATCAAGCAATATTTTATGAAATTTATCCACAAAGTTTTCAAGATTCCAATGCAGATGGTATTGGTGATTTTAACGGAATCAAGAGGAGATTGGATCATATACAAGCATTAGGTTGTAATGCAATTTGGATGAATCCCTGCTTTGCTTCACCTTTTTCTGATGCAGGATACGATGTTGCAGATTACTATAAGGCTGCACCACGCTATGGATCCAATGAAGAATTAAGAGAATTATTTGAAGAAATCCATAATAGGAATATGCATATAATTTTGGATTTGGTTCCTGGACATACATCTGTGGAACATCCATGGTTCAAGGAATCAATGAAAGCGGAAAAGAATGCATATACAGATCGTTATATATGGACAGATGATATATGGAAAGGTTTTGATGGAGTCAATAACATAGCGGGGTGTATACGTGGTATATCGGACCGTGATGGCTCCTGTGCGGTGAATTTCTTCTCTACACAACCAGCTCTTAATTATGGATTTGCACATCCAACGGAAAGCTGGCAATTTGGACCGGATTCTGAAGAAGCAACGGCTTCTCGTATTGCCATGCAGGATATTATGGCATTCTGGTTAGATATGGGTTGTGATGGTTTCCGTGTTGATATGGCAGGCAGTATGGTAAAAGGCGATGAGAGTGGTGAAGCAACCATTGCTTTTTGGCAAAAGGTACGTACGTTTATGGAAGAGCGATATCCTGATGCGGCGATGATTTCAGAATGGGGAGAACCAGATAAATCGCTGAAGGGTGGTTTTCATATGGACTTTTTGTTACATTTTGGCCCTTCTCATTATATGGACCTATTCCGCGTGGATGAGCCATTCTTCTCAAAAAGAGGAAAAGGTGATTGCAAGGAATTTGTCGATACCTATAAGAAGAACTATCAAGCTACCAATGGAAAAGGATTAATCTGTATTCCTAGTGGAAATCATGATATGCCACGTATGCGCCATTGGCTTGATGAAGAGGAGATGAAGATTGCGTTTGCATTCTTGCTATCGATGCCAGGAGCACCATTTATCTATTACGGTGATGAGATTGGTATGCAATATGTAGAAAATCTGCAATCAGTTGAAGGTGGATTTAGCAGAACGGGTGCAAGAACGCCAATGCAATGGGGGGATGGAGTGAATGACGGATTCTCTACAGCAAGTCCGGACAAACTCTATATTCCGATGGATACCAATGAACAACGCCCAACTGTGAAGAAACAGGAAGAAGATCCGGATTCTTTACTTCATCATGTACAAGCATTAACAAAGATTCGATTAGAGAATGAAGCATTACAAAGCAATGCAACGATTGCGTTTGAATATGTAGAGGATCATGCATATCCCCTTGTATATCGCAGAGATGGAAAGACACAACAGGTGTTAGTTGCCATCAATCCATCCGGACAAGAAGTAACCTGTAAGATAGAAACCAAGGAAGCAAAACAAGTCTTGTATCATTATGGTGATAAAGCTTCATTAAAAGCAGGAATGCTTACCGTTCCAGCAACAAGCGTAACATTCTTTACAATCTAATACAAACTTTGCATTAGCATAAAACAACAAAAATAAAAAACAATTTTCTTTAAATAATGTTCAAAAACAGAACATTTGATTAAAGAAAATTGTTTTTTTATTACCGATCGTCTATTAGTACTTACAGATTCAAACCTTTTGTTGGATCACAACCAAGCATGATGTTAAGACATTGGATGGCAGCACCAGAAGCCCCTTTTCCAAGGTTATCGAATTGAGAAGAGATAACCATACGTTCTTCATTTCCTGTAACAAAGATTCGTAAACCATCCCAGCCTGTACAGCTAATGCCACTTAGGAAACCACGGCTATCTGCTTCCGAACCCAAAGGCATAACTTTGATAAATGGTTGATTTGCATAATAGTTCGTTAAGTAGGCATGTATATCTTCTGGAGAAGGAGTTCCTGTTAACATAGACGTGTATAGAGGAAGAGAAACAACCATTCCGCTGTAATAGTCTGCAACAATTGGGGAAAATAATGGTTCTCTTGTTAAGCCAGGAATGTATTTCATCTCTTTTAGGTGTTTATGTTGTTGACTGAGAGCATATTCTCTTGGAGCAGAGTATTCCATTGCACGAGATTCCTCTTCATACTCTGCAATCATTTTTTTGCCACCACCACTGTAACCAGTTAAGGAGAAACTAGTAACAGGATAATCCTTAGGAAGAATATTGCCAGCTACCAGTGGGTAAACAAGGGAAACTAATCCGGTTGCATGACAACCTGGAACAGCGACAAAACGTCCTGTCTCAATTGCTTTTCTGTGTTCGACTGATAATTCTGGAAAACCGTAAGCCCAGCCAGCTTCGGTACGATGTGCAGTAGAAGAATCAATAATGCGAACATGATCATTCTCTATTAATTGAACAGCCTCTCTGGCTGCAGCATCAGGAAGACACAAGAATGTAATATCCGATTCATTAATCTTCTTTTTTACCTCTGTTGGGTCTTTTCTTAAAGCAGGGTCTATGGTGATCAAGTCGATATCATCACGTCCAGCAAAACGTTCGTTAATACGAAGCCCAGTAGTTCCTTCGCTTCCATCGATAAATATCTTTGTTTTCATTATATGTAACCTCCTTATGGGTTTGTAACGTATTGAATAATTATAGAATAGGGTTTATAAGTATTCATAAGTAAGTATAAATATACATAATTATAACGCGATATTTTATAAAATACAATAACTTTCAAAGAAAACAGGCTCTTTCCTTGTGTAAAAGGAATGGTAGAGGACAGAGAAAATCGAGATTCGACAGCATGATAATAGAAAAGAGTAGAAAATAGTTGACATATATAACGGCTGCCGATATAATAAACTATATCGGCAGCCGTTATATTGGTGACCGAAATAAAATTAAAAGGTGATCATAATGGGAAACACAGAGTCAGTGGCGCTGACAGAGGCTGTATATTACATTCTACTGACCTTATATAAACCGATGCATGGTTATGGAATCATGCAAACAATTGAAGAATTATCAGCGGGAAGAGTAAGATTAGCAGCAGGAACATTGTATGGTGCCATCAATACACTGGTAGAGAAGCAATGGATTCAGTCTTTACCAGGGGAAAGTAGTAGTCGAAAGAAAGAATATATCATTACAGAGAATGGTAAATATGTGGTTGAACAGGAATTAAAACGGCTACATGAATTGGTTAAGAATGGCGAAGGGATTATAGGAGGAGAGGAATATGTCATTAACGAAGTATAGATGGTTTTGGGCATGGCAGTTTGAAAAAGAAGAACGATGGCTGAATCAGATGTCGAATCGTGGATTTCAATTAGTGGATGTAAGTTTTATACGTTATACATTCGATACGAATAGTTCACAGGAATACAATTATCGAATTGAATTTTTAGAACACGGTCCTTATACAGAAAAAGGACAGGAATACCTTCTGTTTCTAAAAGAAGCAGGCATTGACATGTGCGGAAGTTATATGCGTTGGGTATATCTACGTAAGAAAAAGGATGAGGGAGAATTCCAACTGTTCTCTGATTTGGATTCCAGACTACAACACTTGAATCGGATCATTACGCTATTATCCGTTATTTTTCCACTGGAATTCATGTATTTTGTAAAATGTTGGGCAGAGTATGGAGAGAATGGGCATAAAGGAGAACTGGTACTTTGTCTTTTGTTTACGTTCTTTGTATTAATCATTGGCTCTGGTTTATTCACTCTTTATCGCAATAAAAAACGCCTGTTGGCAGAACGTAGCTTGCATGAGTAAACTCCTTTTCTTGCTGTATATCTTGTAGAATAATTCCATAGTAAGTTGCCGGAACGAAGTGTAAGATGGAGGATACGAATAGAAGATGGATAAGTTAGTTACATCCTCAATCAATGTGAAATAAACAAGGTTGGAAAGAATATACAAGAAGGAGAGGCAAGGATGGAATTTATAAAAGTAGTAGGAAAACATTTTTGTTATAAAGGAGAGAAAATCCGCTTAAGAGGATTTGGAGTAGGAACATGGTTGAATCTGGAGCATTTTATGTTCGGTATTCCTACATCTGATCAGATGATTCAATCTGCATTTGAAACGGTTTATGGGAAAGAAGGAGCAGGTCAATTTTTCAAAGTTTATCGGGATTCTTTTTTGGGAGAAAAAGATTTTCAATTATTGAAGGCGTGTGGCGTGAATTTTATTCGAGTTCCATTTAATTACCGTCTATTTATCAATGATAATGGGATTGGAGAATGGAAAGAAGAAGGTTTTCGTTGCTTCGATCGTTTATTTGCATTAGGAAAAAAATATGAAATCTTCATCATGCCGGATTTACATACTACACCGGGAGCACAAAATCCAGATTGGCATTCCGATAATTCCTATGGAGTACCTCTCTTTTGGAAATATCAAGTATTACGACGTCAAATGACAAAATTATGGGGTGCAATTGCTGCAAGATACAGTGAGGAGCCATACTTAATGGGATATGATCTATTGAATGAGCCAGCTATGGCAAACTGGGATTGCATGAATGAATTCTATGAAGAAACGATTGAAGAAATTCGAAAAGTAGACAAGAACCATGTCATCGTATTAGAAGGAGACCAATTCTCCATGGACTTCTCTGGATTGAAGCACTTTGATGACAGTCAGATTGCCTTAGGGTTTCATTATTACCCTACCGTATGGCATCCAAATCTATTAGAAAGAGATTTGGACCGAAAGGAACGTATGAAACAAATTGCAAATGGACTGGATCAGTTGGTTCAGATTCGAGAGCAATTTGGTTGTCCTGCATTTTGTGGTGAGTATGGTTATGGGGCAGATTGTGGAGAACCAGAGTATACCATTGAACTGGTGAAGGATACCATGGAACTTATGGAAGAGAGAGAAATAGACTGGTTGCTTTGGTGCTACAAAGATGCACATTTCATGAGTTTAATTTCACCTACCTATCAAACGAATTGGATGAAGCTCGTAAGTCAGATTCAGAAGGAATGGACACAGGATATAGAAAAGGAACAAGCAGGAAAACTTCTTGATGAAATCGCAGAGAAAGATTTTACGCAGATTACAGAGGAAGAACGCTATCTACTTCAATTCCGTCTACGTGCTGCTTTGTATGTGTTACAGAGGAATCATGTCGTGATACCAAAGTTACAGAAGATTCCACTAGATAACATGCTGTCTATGGCGAAGGATTTTGCTTATGAGAATTGTGAAATTTATGAGAATATGAAAGTACTCATGCAACAGGTATTACGATAATAAACACCAGGTTACTTTGGTGTAAAGTGCTGGAGTGCAAGTAATACTGGCGTTTCTTAGTATATTTTCTTGACAATTTACCATTAAAATAAAATAATACAAGGGTCAAAAGGTTATTTCACGCCTAGCTCGCGAGGAAGTGAATATGGCGTGTTGACCCGTAAACATGAAAATCTTCTTTTATCACTTAGATCATAAAATAGATTTCACAGAATGTTCGTAGTTTTATCAAACTCCGAACATTTTTTTTTGTTATCTTTTCTATATGGATTGAAGCAATAGACCAAATGAAAGTATTTTGAAAGGAGTGAGGTAAATGCAAAAAAGTAATGAAATCTTTCAAAGAATTGAAAAGAAATATCTGTTAAATGAGAAACAATACGAACAATTACGTGATCGAATCAAAGAGTATATGGAGATTGACCAGTATGGACTTAGTACCATCTGCAATGTATATTATGACACAACCAATGATGCATTAATCCGTAATTCATTATGCAAGCCTGTTTATAAAGAGAAACTACGCATTCGTAGTTATGGAGTTCCAGGAGAAGGAGATAAGACCTTCATTGAGATAAAGAAGAAATACGATGGGATTGTATATAAACGAAGAGTGCAGTTGCCTCTTAAGGAGGCAAGGGCATATCTAGAGGAAGGAATTCATCCTACAATTAACAGTCAAATAATGAGAGAAATTGATTATTTTCTACAGTACTATAAACCTGTGAAGAAAATGTATATCGCCTATGACCGAGTTGCCATGTTCGGAAAACAAGATGACAGTATTCGAATCACATTCGATTGGAATATACGAAATCGAGAATATGATCTTGATCTGGCAAAAGGAGATAATGGAGATCTTCTTCTAGATCCCCATTATGTACTAATGGAGATTAAGGTAGCAGGAGCGTATCCAATGTGGCTAGTAGATAGCCTGTCTGATTTGGAAATCTATCCAATCACATTTTCCAAATACGGTCGTTTCTATATGAAAAAAATAATGAAGAATAAAGGAGAGAAAGTATATGTTTAATAGTGTAATTAGTTCAATTGAAGGATCGTTATCCATACATAGTGCAATAATCTGCACCGTAGTATCACTTATATTAGGATTTGTGATTGCAGGTGCGTATATGTTACAAGGAAAATATACAAAGAATTTTGTAATTACGTTAGTGTTGTTACCAGCACTTGTACAAAGCGTTATTATGCTAGTGAATGGGAATCTTGGAACCAGTGTTGCGGTTATGGGCGCTTTTAGTTTAGTTCGTTTCCGTTCCTTACCAGGAAGTTCAAGAGATATCAGTACCATTTTCTTTGCTATGGTGATCGGGCTTGCAACAGGAATGGGCTTCCTTGGTTATGCAGGATTGATTACAGGTTGTATTGCAATTGGAATGGTCGTATTAAGCAGAACCAGATTTGCAGAGAGTAAGAGTGCAACAAAAGACCTTAAGATTACAATACCAGAAAGTTTGGATTATACCGAAGTTTTTGATGACTTGTTGGAGAAGTACACAAAAGAAAGTGAACTTGTTAAAGTGAAAACAACCAATATGGGAAGCATGTATGAGTTGCTTTATCGAATTGAGTTGAAAGAGGAACGATTACAGAAGAAGTTCATTGATGAGATCCGATGCAGGAATGGAAATCTTACCATCATCTGTGGAAGACCTGCAATTGGTTCAGATGAGTTATAAAAGTACTACACGATTACACTGCTTGAGATGGGGCATATGGGACTTGTACCAAGAAAGGAATAGGTAGACCTATGATTAGAAGAAAATTATTACGATATATGATGACAGTCATATTGTGTTTCACGTTGGTGGGATGTCAGGGAAAAACGTCATCGACAGATAGCACACAAACACAGAATGCTGCGCAAACAGAAACCACAGAGCAGCAGGAGGCCGATGAAGATACGACCAAAACCACGGATGAAACAACAGATGGGAGTACAACGGAAGCGGTAACGATGAAGGCAACAGAAGTAGTTTCTATACAAGGAGAGTATTCTGATAATGCGATGGATAGTTCGTGGGCTGATTCAGAAGCAGTGAATATAACGCTTGATGGAACTACCATTCAGGCGGAAGGAAGTGGTGTAACTGTTGAAGATAATGTGGCAACCATTACAAAAGGCGGAACGTATGTATTATCCGGAACATTGACAGATGGGCAAATAGTAGTAGATACCAAAGAGGATAAGAATGTACAATTAGTACTAAATGACGCCAATATAACGAATACAAAAAATGCGGCAATTCTAATAAAAAATACGAAGAATATGTATCTGACTGTAGAAGATGGTACAGAGAATAGCATCGCAGATGGTGCAGCGTATGAAGCAACCAGTGAAGAGGAAGAAGCAACAGCAGCAATCTATAGTAAGACGGAGTTAATCATAAATGGTACCGGAACATTAACCGTGACAGGAAACTACAAAGATGCGATTACATCAAAAGACGATCTACAGATCATATCAGGAAACCTTACCATACAAGCAGAAGATGATGGAATTGTAGGAAAGGATTCTGTGAACATATTGGATGGAGAGATTACGATTCAAGCCAAAGGAGATGGAATCAAATCTACGAATACGGAGGATTCCACAAAAGGCATGGTGATCATTGATGGAGGAAATTTGGAGTTAACAACAGGAGCAGATGGAATTCAGGCAGAGACACAGGTAATCATCAATGCGGGTAATCTGAACATCATTACAGAAGGAGAGATTATTGATCATAGCTCCAATGATAACCGTATGATGGGCGGTAAGATGAATGGAGATACTGCGATGGGTGGTACGGATACGACAAAGGATTCCACAGTTACAGTAACAGGTGGAACACAGACAGCAACAACAGAAGAAACAACAGAGAGCAGTTCAACAAGTGCGAAAGCTTTGAAGGCAACCAATGCCATCGGAGTATTCGGTGGTACCATTGTAATGAATAGCACAGACGATGCCATTCATTCCAATAGTGCGGTACGAATCGATGCAGGAGAGATCCAGATCACTTCTGGAGACGATGGAATACATAGTGATTATGACATGTTATTAGCAGGTGGAACGATTACGATTAATAAAAGCTATGAAGGGTTAGAGAGTCAGAACATAACGATAAATGATGGTGTAATCTCTGTAATTGCTTCAGATGATGGAGTCAATATCTCTGGTGGTAATGATGGATCTTCTGTTAACGGAAGAGCAGGCCAGAACCAGTTTAGTGAGACAACGGCTGGTATGTTAACAATTACAGGAGGTACTTTAGCTGTGAATGCCCAAGGAGATGGCTTGGATTCCAATGGTAGTATGGAGATTAGTGGTGGAGTAATAACGGTAGATGGACCAACAGGTGATGGCAATGGAGCCTTAGATTACAATGGAACCTGTGAGATAACAGGCGGAGAATTGTATCTGGCGGGTAGTGCAGGAATGGCACAAGTTCCATCAGAGGATTCTACACAAACAACAGTTGCAACAGCATTTTCTAGTACCATCGAAGGCGGAACGAAGGTAACTGTAACCGATGCAGATGGAAAGGTGGTTTATGAATATACCCCAACGAAAACATTTGCCATGGTAGCCATTTCTGCTCCAGACTTAGTCAAAGGAGAAAGTTATACCATAACAGCTGGATCACAAAGTGTGACCGTAACAGCGGGAGATAACAGCAGTATGGGAACTGGTGGTATGATTGGTGGAGGAATGGGCGGTGGCAAAGGAAACCGTGGAAATCGTCCTTAATAAGTATAGCAAGTAGCCAATGCACGGATTACGTATGGTAACCAACCAAACAAACATAGATCGTATAGAATTGTCATTATCCAATAGGAGGAATAGAATGCAAGAAAAGCCAGTCGTGGTCATTATCCCTGCATATGAACCAGATGAGAAGATGTTATTATTATTAAAACAGATTTCTTGTAGCCTGACACAGGCACAGATTATTGTTGTAGATGATGGAAGTGGAATACAGAAAGCAGAGCTTTTTACAGAGGCTGAATCGTATGCCCTTATTTTACATCATGAGAAGAACCAAGGAAAAGGAAGTGCCATTAAAACGGCACTCTCCTATATTGAAAAACAGGCGATAAAGAATCGGTGCATCGTTATAGCAGATGCCGATGGCCAACATACGATCGATGATATTCGTAAAGTGGCGAAAAAAGCAGGAGAGACCGATTCCTTTGTACTTGGATGTCGAGCATTCATTGGTAATGTTCCAGCGAGGAGTCGATTTGGGAATACGGTAACAAGAGGCATCTTTCGTTTGGCAACTGGAGTCAGGGTATCGGATACCCAGACAGGATTGCGGGCTTTTCCTGTATCGATGATTCCTTATATGGAACATATTGAAGGAGAGCGATATGAATATGAGATGAATGTATTACTCCAATGTGCAAGGGACAAAGTTAATATTGTTGAAGTACCAATTGAAACGGTGTACATAGAAGAAAATCAGTCCTCACATTTTCGGGTGATCAAGGATTCTTGCCGGATATACAAGGAGATTCTTCGATTCTCCTGTTCTTCCTTTCTTTCCTTCTTAATTGATTATGGAATGTATTGGATCTTGCACTTGTTATGTGCTGCACTTGGTGTACAACAAGCGGTGGTGCCTAGTAATCTAGGAGCAAGAGTGGTCAGTTCGATTTGTAATTATAGTATGAATAAACGGTATGTGTTTCAGAACAAAGAGAATATCGTGCGTTCTGCCATTCGATACTTTACACTTGTTCTCATAATATTGGCAATGAATACGATACTGTTACTCTGTTTGGTTCATACTGTCCTCCCCAATGTATATCTTTCTAAGATTCTAGTGGAATGCATCATGTTTTTCGTGAGTTATACGATACAGAAACACTATGTATTCCATATGGAGAAAGAGTCAGTGGAGGTATGAGTATCACGTATTCGTATAGCTAGCGACAGTCGCATAGAACGTAAAGCATTAACAAAAATAGAAGTAAGAGTAAAAAAGAACATGACATTTATGTTGGAAAGAAGGAGACGATATGAAGGAACCGATAAATGAAAAGCAGGAAGCAGAGAATGAAAAATTGTTACCTATAGACGAGAAAAATGAATCAATAAAGAATACGCAGAAGATCCAAAGTGGAAGGAAGAAAAAGCATAAAAATGGTATGCCAATACCAGCTATGATTGTTATAGATGTTGCATTATACCTAATATGTATGGGAAGTTTTCTCTTATACTTTTATGTATTACCCCATTATTCCAATAACAAAGGAAAAGTCGTTGCATCTACAGATCCTACGACAGAACAGTTTTCCTTAGAAGTGGATAATCAGGAATCAGCTTCATCTGAGGAGTCAACTACAGAAAAATCCACATCTGATTCCACAACAGATACAGGAGAGACAACGTCAAAACGTGGTAGTAAAGGAGAGAAACCTTCTGGCTCAGGACGTTCCGATCGTGTATCAAGAAATGTGAGTAATGATAATACCAGTGAACAGGAAGCGGATACAAGTGCTGGAGAATCTATGAAAGAAGTAGATAAGACGGTAGAGGAGATTCAGAATTATGCTGATGACAAAGCGAAGATCACAGTTAACAAAGTAACAACAGGATCTGGTTCGGATACTGTTACCTATTATGTTGCTGATGTACAGGTAAGTAATATCACGTATCTTCGAACAGGATTTGCTTCCGGTGAATACGGCAAGAACATTCGGGAAAGTGTGCAGGATATGGCTGAGGAATATAATGCAATCTTGGCAATGTCAGGCGATTACTACGGGAATACAGATACCAGTGTGGTAATTCGAAATGGTGTTTTGTACCGAGAGGATATCACAGGAACCGATATCTGTGTATTATTTACGGATGGAACGATGAAAACCTATTCCCCAGATGAATTCGATGCAGATGAGGTTATTGCAGCAGGAGCATGGCAAGCATGGAATTTTGGACCTTCACTACTTGATGAGGGAGGAAATATATCTTCTTCCTTTAACACAACTTCCTATCTAAATACGGAAAATCCAAGAGCTGCCATTGGTTATATTGAACCAGGACACTATGTATTCGTTGTCGTTGATGGACGAGATGAAGGCTATAGTCGTGGTGTTACATTAAGTGAGCTTGCGGGGATTATGTCTTCACTAGATTGCCAAGTCGCATACAATCTAGACGGTGGAAAATCTTCTGCGATGGTATACGATGGGGAATATGTTAATCAGCCAGCAGATGGTGGAAGAACGATTAGTGATATCATCTACATTGGGGAAGAATAGGAAGGAGTGAATAACATGAATACAGGGAATAGGATAGAACCATTGGATACACATACTTTGATACAAAATGAGGAGCTTCCTATGAATAATACAAAGAACCACCGAAACATCGTTGCTGCAATTCTACCGCATATTGTTATTGTCCTAGCAGCAATGTTTATTACATTTTGGATATTAGATCAATTAAACCCGATAATGAATTTTATTAATAATACCATCTCAAATCTGTTGCTGATCACCTTTAGTATTACTGCATTGATTAATTCTATTTTTTCGATTGCCTGGTATCGCAGAAGTAGAAGGTAATTCTTTATAATTATTTCATTTGCCTAATTTACGGAAGTAAGGTAGTATTAGGATAGAAAGAGTGATTTGTTCCTATACTACGGGAGAACCAAAAGCATCTGATAAACGGACTCATAATACAGGAGCATCAATATACGTTGACGCTCCTGTAAGTATTTGTACATAGAAGCACAGGAAGTATTGATTGGCAATAGGGGAGAGAAGCGTATGAAAGTGT
This sequence comes from Anaerosporobacter faecicola, assembly GCF_012070565.1. GTDB lineage: Bacteria > Bacillota > Clostridia > Lachnospirales > Lachnospiraceae > Anaerosporobacter > Anaerosporobacter faecicola. Next base: position 25,752 of record NZ_JAAQRO010000007.1, on the reverse strand, counting down.
TGCAACCATTTCGTATGGAAGTTGTTCCAATTAGAAAATTAATTCTATTTAACTTTGAAAAGGATCCAGAAGAGGTTTATGCAGGATTGGAGTTACAATATCTTGTAACACAAGAGGAAGGAAAGGGATATCGACTGATTGCATATCGCAAGGATGGGTATGTGGATGTCTATGATGAAGAATGTTTACAGATCAAAGAAGTTGGAAAATTCGAAGTTTGTAACAAAGGGCTTGCGAATTATCGTAGAGTAGCATTTGAACATACATGCTTTCAAAAGACCAAAGAAGGAATCTGCGTATCCTTTCGAATCGAAGATTATCTGGGAAGACCAATCGAAGTCTTGGTACGGGAACATGGGAAAAAACCAAGTAGAGCATTTGACTTGATTGCACCAATTGGTGTATCGTCTAAGAAACCAGTAATCTTTCCGGCATATGCTATGTATGGGTTTGATCTTGTTCGAAAAAAGAATACCGAGTTGCTTATATCCATTGATGGAAAAGAGAGAAAGCCAGATCCATTTCCCGTACCAATACCGAAAGATGGTCAGATGCGACATTTTACACGATATTCGGATGACTGTCAGCTTGTTGAATTTGGAAGAACAGGAGAATGGTCGATGGAACCAAGGGAACTTACCGAACATCTAACAATACAAGAGGATGGCGTGGTTGCTCGGTATGAGAAATTACAAGGAAGCTATCATCTGCAAACAGTCGAGTTTGAGGAAACGCAACATGTGTTCCGAGTAGAATTAGAACCCTCTTTTCCAGATCTCCTTCGAATGCAAGAGGGCACGGAGCAAGGTACCTTTCAGATGAAGATGGATGAAAGCATGGGATACTTTGCAGGAACGTATACTGTTCATAAGCAAGGAGAAGAAGTAAACATCGAACTTATACCAACGGAAGGTTGGAAAAGTAAGAACACCATGTTCCTAACCAAATGTATGTTGAACAAAAATTCTGTATTTCGCACATGGTCAAAATACTATGTATATAAGCAAACAATTCAACTTGACACAGGCAAGTCAATCAGTAGTTGGGAGAATAGAGCGTAAGGAGAATGCAAGGGCTTTTGACACCTAAAGCAGTATATATAATGAAGTATGGTTTAAAATACAAAAGATGGTTAATATAAACAATATCTTAAACAAACAAAAGGAGGAATTCTATGAATAACCGCGCATTATTTAATTTAAGTTATGGAGTCTATATTATCTCCACTTGGGATAATGGAAGACCAACAGGCTGTGTTGCCAATAGTGCAATGCAGATTACATCGGATCCTGCAACAATTGCAATTAGTATCAACCACAATAATTACACACATAAATGTCTAACAGAAAGTGGCCGATTTGCAATCTCCATCGTGTCAGAAAAAACAGATCCGAAGATTATCGGAACCTTTGGTTATCAATCCGGTGAGACCGTAAACAAATTCGATGAAGTAGACTATGAGATCAAGGGAATGTTACCAGTTATAAAAGATTCCTGTGGATACTTGACTTGTGAGATTATTGATCAAATGGATACCAGTAGTCACACCGTATTCCTTGGAAAAATCGTTGATGCAGATCTTATGGAAGCAGCAGACCCAATGACGTATTCCTATTATCATAAGGTGATCAAAGGAAAGAGTCCAAAGAATGCACCAACGTATATAGCAGAATAAATGTAATAACAGAAATAAAATATAATGGAAATTGTTTCGTAGAGAGCATTGTTTTATGACGTAATAGTAATAATTCATCGTAAGACAATGCTCTTTTTGTACTCTTTTTGATAAGGGGAGTAGGACTATTTCGGTATTGTAGAAGATAATAGTTTCAATTTTACAAGAAATGTAATATACTGTTAGTAATCGCAACAAGGTAATAACTGCTTATGGGAGGAATAGATATGCATATACTACAGGAATTAAATGATAATCAGATCATCCACTTGTTTTTATTTGGCTTCCTTATGCTTGCAATATGGGAATTCATAAAATTAATTCGGTTTACTAGAAAAAGAAAAGAATTTTATGAGGATTATGTATCATTTTTTCAGCAACAAGATCGATCTTGGAATAATTTTGGTGAATTTTTATTGGGGATTTTTGCACTCCTTGTATTCGTACTTCAGATTAAATTCAGAATTGATCAAAGTCAGAATGCAGGTTTAGAAAAGGATGTGCGATACTACTACTGTTTTTTAATAGTGTATGGCTTGTTAAGTATCTTATGGATTATTAACCACTTGTTGGTTGCAAAGATGGAAAATGGAATAGGTGCTACCCATCTTTCCTATGAGGGGAAGATATATAAGAAGGAACAGGTAGTTTTTACGGAGGAGGATGATCAAGTCCATATCTATAAGAAATGCCGTGGGAAAAAAGCATTTAAGAAAATTGTCAGTAGTAAGGTCTCTCCCGATGAGAACCGAAGAGAGTGGAATTACTTACATATCTATTATAAAAAACGAGTATGAGTAGATAGGCTAATGTAGGAATTTTTGTGAATAAGCACGATATGGAAAACACATCATAAGATAAAGAGTAGGAATTACCTGAAAGGAGTAAGTAGAAATCATGGCTGAGAAACATTATTTTGCATGTGGAAATACAGCAAAAGGCTTTCAGAATATGTTTGACTCCAATTTAGCAGGACTTAAGAAAATCTTTATCTTAAAAGGTGGTCCAGGCACTGGAAAATCAACATTAATGAAACGTGTAGGAGAAGTCTATGTAGAGAAAGGGTATGATGTGGAATATATTCATTGTTCATCGGACCCGGATTCACTCGATGGAGTTATTGTACGTGCACTAGGCGTGGGAATCGTAGATGGAACAACACCACACGTAATCGAACCAAAAGTAGCTGGTGGAATAGAGGAATATGTGAACCTTGGAACTGCATGGAATATCCGTATGTTAGAGGAAAAAGTTGAGGTAATCAAACGAGTATTAGATGAAATCCATAGTTGCTATCCAAAAGCGTACGACCAGTTTGCCAAAGCCCTATCCATACATGATGAATGGGAGAAAATCTATATAACCAATATGGATCTGGAAGGGGCGAATATCCTGACAGAGCAAGTGGTTAAGAAGATTCTTGGAGAGTGTAATAGTGAGACAGGAGGCGTTACACGACATCGTTTCTTTGGTGGTTCCACGCCAAAAGGTGCAATGGATTATGTGGAGAATATCACTGCTACTTGTAAAAAGCGTTACTTGATTAAAGGTAGACCAGGTTCTGGAAAATCCACTATGCTAAAAAAGATATGGAGAAGAGCACAAAGTTTGGGACTTGATGTGGAAGTCTATCATTGTGGTTTTGATCCGAATAGCTTGGACATGATCTTGTTACCATCTTTGCAGGTATGTATATTTGATTCTACGGCACCACATGAATATGAACCAAATCGTGAGAATGATGAGGTTATTGATATGTATGAGAAACTTATCACACCAGGTACGGATGAGAAGTATGAAGAGGAATTGAAGGATATCAAAAAACGATATCGTGATACAGTAGCGAAAGGAATTGCATACTTGAAGAAGGCAAAAGACCTTCATGATGATCTGGAGAAATATTATATTGCTGCAACAGATTATACAATAATTGATCAGATTACAGAACAGATCCTAGAGCGCATTGCTTCCATAGAACCAAATAAACAGATTTAAAATTCCAATAGAGGAAGTTACTTGACAGAATAAGATGCAAGGGTCAAAGGTCATATTCACTTTTGACTCTTGCATCATTTCTATTCGGATTGTACTATAGATAGTAAGCAATGGAATTGTTTATAGATGGATTTGGTCTTAGATAGAACACGTACGAACACATTTGTAAGATAGCTGTTTTATATATGTGGTTTCGAATGGTATCTTTGTAATCAATAAAACATATGTATTCATTCATATGAATAACAGGATAGAGTCTTTAACATCAGATACAGAGATGAATGGAATAGAAAATAGGGAACAAAGGGTGAATGGAATGAAATTATCAACAGTACAGAAGATGCAGTTAAAGAATGCAGTAGAACGGGTGTTACATGTACCAGGAAATTATACAGGTGGCGTACTTGAGATGACCATTGTGGTGGATCATAGTTATGAAAAAGAAGAGATATCTACTTACATAAAGGAAATTGTCTCTGCCTTAAAAGGTTTTGGAGAAGTATTTCGAACAGTACGAATGAACCTTGTCCATTATCGTAGAGAAGAGACCATAGAAAATGAGGTGGTGCCCGCTACCTATCTTCAGATGGGAAAATGTTTTGAATCCTATACGTGTGACTCCACGCAAAAGTCACTGGATCCCCTACTAGCAAATCTTAAGTTTTATCATGCAAGATCAAAACTTATCATTGCAATTTTAAAAGATATAGAACAGGTAAAGCAGCGGCAGCAGACATTGCATAGCCTGCAACCATTTCTTTACCGTAAGTTAATTCTGATGAATGAAGAACAGCTCCAATTAGGCAATGAGCTGTATCATAGACTATTGTTAGATCAGGAAACCCTATGATTCGCGAATCATGTCAATCTGTCCATCATCATCAAGAAAAGTAAATCCATTCTTCTCATACAAGGAGATGGCGTTCTTATTTAAGACATCCGCCATTAAAAAGGCTTTATGCGCATGGTACTTCGCTCCATAAGCCAATGCTTGCGCGAGCAGTTGCTTTCCATAGCCTTGACCTTGATATTCTGGTTTTACACAAACTTCACGAACCCAAAGAGTTGGACCTTCTGGCTTATCAAAGGAATAAAGAGCAACAGCTACCATACCAGTGAGGGTATTACCGGCTTTTGTACCTAAGATGGCACAGTATTTACAATAATCGGCATTGGGATCTTTGCCTTGCATCCAATTAATTGCCCAGCTGTCGGTTTCACCAAGAAAGCCACGGCTTTGTAAACGGCAATCTCTTGTGATTGCAGCGGCATCTTTGGCTTCATCTAAGGATAAGATTTGTATCGGTGTTCCTTCTGGAAAGGAGTAGGCATACATTTCTCGAAAATGTGCAAAGTGAGTAAAACCATGCCTAGTGAATTCTGTGGTATGTTCATTCGGAACAAATTGGAGGTAGACAGGTTCTTTTATCTCATCCAGTGCATGAAGAAGAATCTGGATGTCATTCACACAGAAATAAATCTCTGTCATGGAAAGTTCTTTGCTATAGCCTTTGATCAGGATAAGATCTTTTGTATGAATACAGACAGAAGCGTCTTCTACATATTCGTAAGGGGTATAGCGCATGGAAGTATAGGTAAAATCATCGAGTTGATCAATGATTGCTTGATAGGTGTCTTGTGTTATCATATGTTTTATTCTCCTTTATTGTAGTATTGAATGCAAACGGAAATGAACGTTTGACCTTAGTATTTTAAATAAAACAAGTGAAATAGAGATATTGGTATGTAGCAGGTATACGAATAGTATACAACGTGAACGATAGGAAGAATAGGAGTAAAATGATTATAAAAAAACAAGTAAGGACGACTGCTAATTAGAAAGCTTAGCTGTCGTCCTTACTTGTTTTATATGTGGATCGTGTCATTGTCTATGCAACCAACTTTGTAGTATAGACAATTTTTTTGACGGTCTCTACGGAAAGTGCATATTGATCGGATAATTCATCAAATGTAAGTCCATCAAGGTAGAGACGTTTGATTTCTTGGTTTCTATGTAATAATTCTTTTCGTATACCAGAACATTCACCCCATTTTTTGCGCTTGGTTTCGTCGTTGGGAATATACAGCAATTCTCCTTTTAAGTATTTTTGAATCTCCTGTACTAATTCTGGTGGTAATATATCCTTTGCATTCTTATACTTCATTCTAACTCCTGCTCCTTACTGAAATGTGACGGTTTCTCGTTACCATTTGTTCAGATGCAAGTATGCAAAACCACTTGTTAGAATGTTTGTAATGCTCCTTTTCAACAAAATCACAATGGATGTGTTGAGTAAGGATAAGTACGAATGGCGAAAGTTGTATTGTCTGGTCCGTCCGAATGTGGATCAGATAATAACAGGCTTAACCTCCATGTAAAGATCGCCATCTGTTACGCATACAAATTCGTATGGTTTTGCAGACATTGCATGGAGTTACGACTATTTTTATTTAGTGTAAACATTGTAATTCCCTCCTTTGTAAGTAATCCTGACTTTCTTCAAACAAAAGGATCAGGAAGATTGAAATAATTGATTTGTTGTTTGTAGTTTATCAAAAGATTTGGCAATTGTAAAGTTTCGATAGGAAATTTTATATATGGAAGGGATATGGGAAAAGTATAAAGAGAAGTATATTAGCAATGGGTACAAGAGAAAACGATTATACAAACAGGAAGGAAGAATAAACCCATGAAAATATGTCGAAAAATATTGAAATAGGGATCTTTCGTATGTTGTAATAAATATTATGTGATATAATTTAATGATACTGGGGTATTGTTTGCATAACAGTTTAATGGGGATCAAACACTACTGAAGTCGAGGAAACGAGAAGGAAAATAGAGAAGGAGAAAAGCATTGTTTTGATGTTTACGCTTTTCATAACAAAGCAAATTAACAAATAAGTAAATCGAAGAGGGGGAACGTATCATGAATAAAGAGTACATAGTGACAGAATTAAAAAAGCTCGGTGTCACAGAGGGGATGGCATTAGAAGTTCACAGTAGCTTAAGCAGTTTCGGGTATGTTGAAGGTGGAGCCCAAACAGTAATAGCGGCGTTAAAAGAATGTGTTGGAGAAGAAGGAAGTATATTTATGCCGGCGCTTCGGTTAAGTCCCGACTTGCCAATTACGGAGGCAGATCGAAAGCTAGGAATTACCTGTAAGATTGAGATTTTGCCTGAGAATCGGACCAAAAGCGCAATGGGAGTCATCGCAGATACATTTCGTATGGAAAAAGGAACAATTACGGGAGAGGGGATCATGCAAACTTCAGGCTGGGGAAAACATGCAGTAGAGGCTGCGAAGGGTGGTCTTGATTATGTCCTTCATCATGGTGGAAAAGCATTGTTACTAGGAGTTGATATCTACAAATTAACCGCAATGCATTATGTGGAGTGTTATATGCCAGAAGATATCGGTGCAATATTTGCACCGAGTGAAAAAGTCAATCAAATCTACCCACCCGATAAATGGTTTATCGAGACAGGACATCCACCAATCAAAGCCTGGTATACGATTCAAAAAATGGCATATGAAAAAGGCATAATCACCGATGGAAAGATTGGGGACTGTAAGGTCATGTTTTTTGACGTTTGGGATGTGGTCCAGTTGTATGAGAAAGAACTAAAAACAAATCCGTACAAGCTATATGGCATCGTGCGGGATTAAGCTTACATCGATTCATTCTATGGAAAAAGCAATAAGGGTTCTAGCACTTGCCTTATCAAGGACTTTATGATATAGTGATAAAGTTGAGCCAATTCTTAATTGGTTCGCAAATGCAATCGAGTGTTCGAGACCTTCCACTCGTTAAACAAAACTAAAGGAGAATAGAATATGAAGAGATCAAAAGTACAATTTTTAACTCAGGCAGCGATGATTGCTGCTCTTTATGTCGTTTTGACGTACTTGTTCCAACCATTTGGTTTTATGGATGTTCAGGTACGTATTGCAGAAGCCTTAACGATCTTACCATTTTTTACACCGGCAGCCATACCAGGTTTGTTCGTAGGGTGTTTCCTTGGTAATATCCTTGGAGGAGCGTGTTTGTTAGATATCATTCTTGGAAGTTTGACAACACTTGCAGCAGCGGCAATATCCTATTTACTTAGAAAAAACAAGTATCTGGTAGCACTTCCACCAATCATTGGGAATGCGCTGGTTGTACCATTTGTTCTTAGAATTGGATATGCAATTCCAACACCAATTCCATTAATGATGCTCACCGTAGGAATCGGAGAAATCATTTCTTGTGGAATTTTAGGAACAATGTTACTAATGGCATTGGATAAATATAAAAATGTAATCTTTAAACAACGTGTAGCGTAAATATCATATATTTGTTTAGAACAAAAACAAGGTCAACAACGGGAAAGAAAAGAATGCGGTTATCAAAGAAGAAATTCTATGATAACCGCATTCTTTTCTATTAGGAAAGTCCACCGACTTTGGGGCTGTAAAATGGTATTTATTCATAGAAAAGCGGACAAATCATAAAGAAAATCGTCATAAAAAAGACATAAGTTGGTCGTATACTGGAATGACTTAAGAAAATATTAAGGGAATATTAAGGAAACAGGTGTTCGGTTTGCATTGCCAGACGATTGGGAATATGGTATAATGCAATGCATAATTAAGGAGAAGTAGAGAATAGCAAGGAAGAGTAAGGAGCGTGAGACAATGCGGTTTATTCACTTGGCAGATGTGCATTTGGGAATGCAGCCAGACCTTAGGAGAGACTGGAGTAAGGAAAGAGGCAAGGAAATTTGGAAAACATTTGAGAATGTAATCAACCGGTGTGAGGAAGAGCAGATTGATCTCTTATTGATCGCAGGAGATCTCTTTCATAAACAGCCATTGTTGCGTGAATTAAAAGAGGTAAATTATCTTTTTGGAAGATTAACGAAAACCCATGTTGTACTTATGGCAGGAAATCATGATTACATAAGTCATACATCGAATTATCTGCACTTTCCTTGGAACGCTCGTGTACATATGTTTGAACAGGAGCAACTGACTGATATTTATATAGAGGAATTGAATACAAGAATCTATGGATTAAGTTATTGTAATCGTGATATTACAGAAAGCAAATATGATATATCTGTATTGCAAAACCAACAGGAGATACGAATCTTGTTGGCGCATGGAGGAGATGAGAAGGATATTCCTATGGATTTTAGGAAAATGCAATCTCTAGGATATCATTATATTGCTCTAGGACATATTCATAAACCGGCAAAGATTACGGGACAGATGGCTTATGCAGGTTCCCTAGAACCATTGGATAAGACAGAAATAGGAGAACATGGTTATGTGGAGGGGGAGATAACAGAAAGCGAAATCGGTTACCAGACCTCCATTCGGTTTGTTCCATTTAGCCAGAGACAATATAGGCTTCTTACTATAGAAGGAAATCCAACAATGACCCAACTAGAGTGGCTAGATACCATTAAGGAATGTATGAGGAGCCAAGGTTTACAACATACCTATCTTATTGTTTTGGAAGGTGCAAGAGATCCAGAGATTACACTAGAGGAGGAGGAAATCTTATCCCTTGGTAGAATCATAGAAGTATCGGATCAAACCGTGCCAGATTATGATTTTGAGGCCTTACAAAGAGAAAATCAGGACAATATTATTGGGATGTTTATCGATCAAGTAAATGGGTTGGATTACGAAGATGATATTATAAACCAAGCATTATTTCTAGGGGTAAAGGCCTTGATGAAACTGAAATAGAGGTGAATCGTATTATGATGATTAACTCATTGACATTAAAACATTTTGGAAAATTCCAAGACAAAAAGATGGAACTTCAGAATGGCATCAATCTCTTATATGGAGATAATGAAGCAGGAAAGAGTACCATTCATACCTTTATTCGAGGAATGTTGTTTGGAATCGAAAAGCAGCGAGGGAGAACAAGTTTTGATTCCTATACGAAATACCGTCCATGGGACACACCGACATTATATGACGGTGAAATGGAAGTTGAAGTAGATGGTGAGACCTATGTGATCAAACGTAATTTTTATAAGGAAGAAAAATCCCTTCAGATTATTCACAAGGAAACAGGCAGGGAAATACCTTACAAAGAGCAACGAGGAAGCTGTTTTATTGAGGGGGTAACAGAAAGTAATTATGTAAATACCGTATTAATGGGACAGCAGCAGGCAGCTACAGGCAAAGAATTAGCCTATCGCGTGAATAATTACATCACGAATATGTCCACCACACAAAACAGCGAAGTGAATGTAAATCAAGCGATCCAAGAATTGCAAGGCAAAAGAAAAGAGATTGAATCTAGACAAACGAATCAACAATTGAAAGAATTGCAATTGGAGTTGCAGCAGATTCAGTCTACGGATTTTATGCTAAAAGAATTGGAACGACAGATTATAAGCTTAGATCAAAAAGAGAAGGAACTGGATAAGAGTTTAGTAGAATGTAAGATTGAACCTAACTATCTTAAGAAAATACAAGTACTAGAGTCGTTTGTTAAGGATTATGATCTGATTATGGAAAAATACAATAATCGAATGGATTGTCAGTCCTATCAGAACCAGATTGAACAACAGATCAAGTTGTTGGATGATACAGAGATGATGGATAACAGTCCACCGATCATGGAGAAGCAAGAAAAACGGACCGTCAATAAGAAGACGATGATTACAAGTGTTATTCTAGCAGTTCTTAGTTTCGCTCTTTGTATACTGATTCCACTTGATTTAGTGGAAGATACCGTAGCATATGCAGGTGCGATATTGATGGTCATTGGCATTATTCTAATACAAATATGGTCCAGAATAGGAAATAGAAAAAAGAACGACGCGGGATTTATAAAAGGGCAGGAGATTTCGCCGCATACACCAATGCCCCCTCAGAAACAACAATACGAACAGAAGCAGCAGTCTGAACAAAAAAAACAGCAGTTACTTTTAGAGTATGAAACAACAAGAAAGAGACTTCAAGGTCGTATCCAACAGTTGGATCAGGAAATTCTTCAATATGGAAACAAAGTGATGGCTATGGAAATGGTAGATGTGAATAGTATGGAAAATCTACGAGGAGAGATCCAAGGCATAGCCAAACAGGTCGATCAACAAAAACAGCGAATTTCCATGAAGCAGATACAGGAGAGAGAAATTAGACAGCAGAAGGAAACCTTGCATGTGAAGGAAGAAAAACTGAGATGGGAATTTGCTAAATTAGAAGAAAATGTTGCGGACTATGGAAAAAAAAGAGCATTACGGGATGAACTGTTGGAAAAACGTGATAAAGAAGAGAAACAATTAAAGGCACTAGAAATCAGTATACAAACCATTCAAGAATTGTCAGCACGCATACATGATGATTTCGGTGAAAGACTTAACCAGATCATATCGGAAACAGCAACAGCATTTACAGGCGGAAGCTGTTATGATGTACGGGTGGATGAAAAGCTGAATATGAAGATTGTGAAAGGCAGTGATTATGTACCAATGGAGTATGTGAGTACAGGTACACTGGAACAATTATATCTAGCAATACGAATGGTCGCTGCGGATCTTTTACTCAAGGATAAACAGATGCCAATCATATTAGATGATGCATTTGTCTACTATGACGAGGGGCGTCTGGAGGAAACTCTTCAGAGACTTGCTAAGGAATCCCAGAGGCAGATTCTGTTGTTTACTTGTCATAACAGAGAACATGAGATTCTAGAACGCTGCCAGATTCCATATACCTATATTGAAGTATAGCGAATATTAGGGATAAGAAGTCCATTAACAATGCTTGTTTATATGCTTGTTTTTCAATAGAAATTGAGTTAAGAGCATATATAGGTATGTGAAAGCAAAAGCAAGATTAATGAAAGAAAGCAACAATAGAAGAGGAATAGAGATTAAGAGAGAAAGGAATATGCTTCAAAATCATTATGAGGCAGTATCGTAGGAATTACGATCGATATGGTATTATTATGAATAATGATAGTAACAGAAATAGGGGAAGTATGAACTCTAGTGTTCAAAGAACTAGACAACAATCAGGTAGTGGAAGATCTTATATGTCAACCACAGGAAAGTCAACAACAAGTAGATCAACCACAGGTAGAACCACGGGAAGGACAACAAGTGGGACGACTAATCGAACAACCAATAGCAGAACCACAAATCCTTCATCAAACATGAGAGCAGCTTCGGAAAGTCGAACTTCCGCAGGAAGTAATACTGGCAATGGACAAAGTAATCAATCCAACGCTAAGAAACCACAGAAATCAAAGAAACAGCTGAAGCGGGAAAAAGCTATTCGCTTTAAGAAACAACACCCGGTACGGTATCACTTAAAATTAGGTCTGAAGATCATGTTTCTTGTTATGTTAATCGTAGCACTAGTCCTGATACTTCTTTTCTATAACAAGTACGGAAAGAAGATTCTTCGTATGCAGGCAGAAGCGAAAAAGTTTGTAAGTGAGTCTACCCTAGATACATTCCGAGCCAGCGAAACGAGTTTGGTATATGATGTCGAAGGTGATGTCATATCGGAATTAAAAGGGGAAAAAGATGTGTATTATCTGGACTATCAGGATATACCACAGGAGGTAATCGATGCATTTATCACCATTGAGGACAAAAACTTCTTAAAACATAAAGGGGTTGACTTAAAGGCAAATCTACGTGCAGTATTAGTACTTATTAAGAATCGAGGCAAGATTAAGCAAGGTGCGAGTACCATAACACAGCAGCTAAGTCGTAATATATTCTTGACACATACAGTAAGTTGGGATCGTAAGATTGAGGAGATATTTATAGCAACAGAATTAGAGAAAAAGTATGAAAAATGGCAGATTCTTGAGTTCTATATTAATAATATCTATTTTGCCAACGGTTATTATGGAATTCAAGCAGCAAGTGAAGGTTATTTTAGCAAAGAAGTAAAAGATCTGACATTATCAGAGATTGCTTTCTTATGTGCAATTCCTAACAATCCAACGGTATTTGATCCGATTGATAATTATGATAACACCATTTCTCGTCGTAATAAGATTATTAAACAGATGTGGGAAGATGGGAAGATATCACAAGAAGAGTATCAGGAAGCGTATGATCAAGAGATTACATTAAAACTTAAGAAAATCAAGAAGAAAGATTATGTTGAGACATATGTGAATTATTGTGCAACACGTGCGATTATGCAGGCAAATGGCTTTGTATTCCGTTATGAGTTTGAATCAGAAGAAGATGAAGAGGATTACAATGAGCGTTACAACAATATGTATAGCGATTGCCAGCAATCCTTATATAGAGAGGGGTATCGAATCTATACATCAATTAATATGGATCAACAGAAGTTGCTGCAGAATTCTGTTGATGAAGCACTTGAAAAATTCACCGAGGTAACAGAAGACGGTGTTTATAAGTTACAAGGTTCGGCAGTATGTATTGATAACCAGACCGGTTATGTTACAGCGATTGTTGGTGGTAGAAAGCAAAAGAGTAATGGTTATACACTAAATCGTGCATTTCAAAGTTACCGACAACCAGGAAGTTCCATCAAGCCATTAATCGTATATACACCTATATTAGAGAATGGACATTATCCAGAAGAAACGGTGGTAGATGAGAAGTTTAAAGATGGACCAAGTAATTCCAATGGAGTATATTCCGGTAAGATAACTTTACGAAAGGCGGTGGAACAATCTAAGAATACAATTGCATGGAAATTGTTTGAAGAGATTACACCGAAAGTAGGGTTACGTTATCTGAAACGTATGAATTTTGCTAAGATCGATAAAAATGATTACTATCCAGCAGCATCACTTGGTGGATTTACCAACGGTGTTAGTGCTGTAGAGATGGCATCTGCATATGCAACGATTGAGAATGATGGAATCTACCGTGAACCAACCTGTATTGTGAAGATTACCGATGCGGAAGGTGCGGTAATCATTAGTGGAGAGCGAAGTGATTATCAGGTATATGATAAAAATGCAGCTCGAATGATGACGAATATTCTTACTGGCGTTGTGAAGTATGGTACAGGAAAAGGCCTTAGTATTCCGAACATGGATACAGCAGGAAAAACGGGAACAACCAATGAGAAGAAAGATGGTTGGTTTGTTGGATATACCCCATATTATACAACAAGTGTATGGGTAGGATATGATATGCCAAAGAAATTAGATGGATTAATGGGTTCCACATATCCGGGGCAGATCTGGTATGATTATATGACGCAGATACACGAAGGATTAGAGAAAGCAACGTTCCCTGCATACAAGGATACATCACCAAAGAAAGAAGAAGGGGAAGCCCAGATTGATAATTCAGAGGTAGAGGATGAGATTATAGATGATCAAGGTGGTATGGTTGAAGAGGAAGAGACAGATACTCAACACCAGACGCCAGATGATTCAGATGTAATTCACGGCGGAGAGCAGGATACTACACCAGAAGATGATTCTGGTAATACGGATATTCCAGAGGAAGATGACGGAGTCGTAGATGATGGTGGAGAAGAACCATTACCGGATGAGGAAGACGATGGATTGGTACCAGACGATGGTGATAATCCGGTTGATGAACCGGAAGAGGATACTGGTAATACAGAGAATGGGGGACAAGTGCCGTAAAAGACTAGATAACTGTGAGCCGTGTGTTTTCAATATATAAAAGTAAAAAAGAAGGTTGCAACAGCAACCTTCTTTTTTACTTTTATGGAATACTTATTTTTTGTATTTGTTTATTATACTTTGAATACGTTCTGTTGGACTTAGTAATTCGCTGATTGATGCATCATGATTAAGAGTATCAATCAATAAAGCAATATATTTACTCATATCCGCGCTGATATAGTATTCTTTTGTTAATAATTCAGCTGGCTGATAAACTAAGTTTGTTGTGATTACACGGTAGATCAATCCTTGTTCGTAAGCTTCATCGAACTTATCGAATCCATTTGTAAATAATCCGAATGTAGCAGCAACAAAGATTCTTCCGGCTTTTCTTCTCTTTAACTCGGCAGCTACATCAAGCATACTTTCTCCTGATGAGATCATGTCATCAATGATTACGACATCTTTTCCTTCTACATCAGTTCCTAGGAATTCATGTGCCACAATTGGATTACGACCATTCACGATTGTTGTATAGTCGCGACGTTTATAGAACATACCCATATCTACACCTAATACATTGGCAAAGTAAACGGCACGTCCCATTGCACCTTCATCAGGGCTGATGATCATCATATCTTTTGCATTTACCTTTAAGTCAGGAACATTCTTTAATAAAGCTTTGATGAACTGGTACGTAGGTTTGATTGTTTCAAAACTCTTTAGTGGAATTGAATTTTGAACACGAGGGTCATGTGCATCAAATGTAATGATACTTTCTACACCCATATTTGTTAATTCCTGAAGTGCAAGTGCACAGTCTAGGGATTCTCTTGAACTACGTTTATGTTGTCTTCCTTCATATAAGAATGGCATGATAACGGTAATTCGACGAGCCTTACCACCAACGGCTGCTATAATACGTTTAAGATCCTGGTAATGATCATCTGGTGACATGTGATTCTCATGTCCACTCATCGTATAAGTAAGACTATGATTACATACATCAACTAATAAGTAAAGGTCTGTACCACGTACAGATTCGTTGATGGATCCTTTGGCTTCACCTGATCCAAAACGTGGGCAAGAAGCGTTGATCAAGTAGGAATCTCTTTGATATCCAGCAAAAGCGATTGTTGTTTTGTGTTCGCTTTCTCGTTCCTTTCTCCACTTTACAATGTAGTCATTTACTTTTTGACCTAAAGACTGACTGCTTTCTAAAGCGATAATTCCCAATGTTCCTACAGGTATTGTTTCAAATAATTTTTCTTGTTGTGGCATTACTTCGTCCTCCATAAAATGTAAACGGTTGTATACACGTGTCATAAAATGTCCATTAAATTTATACCATTATGTTACACGCAAGTCAAGGCGTAACAGTAAAAATTAGTTGGAAAATGCTTTCTTGATTCGTATATCATCTCCAACAATTTTAAGTAATTTGTAATTACTAGCAATTCGAGAAAAGATACGTTCGCTATAGTTTGTATTAAGATTATCCCAGGATAGATTGGTTGAGATAATCGTAGAGTTTTTACGGAGGTGGCGTTCATTGATACAAAGATATAATTGCGATGTAACAAAGCTATTATTTAATTCTGTACCAAGGTCATCAATAATCAACAGATCACAATCAAGAATATAGGCAAATTGTTCGTTTGCTTCTTCTTTTTCTTGATCTTTATTGAACTTATTCTTTTCTAATATATCAAATAATTGAAATGCAGTGAGATAAATCACGGTGTGGGAACGGTCTAATAGTTCTTTCGCAATACAATTTGCAAGGAAGGTCTTCCCTACACCTGCATTTCCATATAGAAGCAAGTTTGCGTACGTCGTATCAAAGGAATCAATATACTCCATACAACTGGCTACCACTTTACGAATATTTGCGAGGGGAGTCAAACCAGTTGTTTCTTCTACATAAGAATCCGGATAGAAATCGTAACGAAACGATGAAAAATTCTCTTGTTGCATAATACCTTTTATATTCGATTGTGAATAGAGCAAGTCGACGATGGCCTGCTTAAAACAATGACATTTTTCTTTTCCAATATATCCAGTATCCTTGCAGTCCTTGCATTGAAAGGAAGGTGTCAGATACGTGGAAGAATATCCGTTTTCCGTTAGAATCTCAATTTTTCTCATGGATAAATCCATGTTACGGTCTGCTAGTGTTGTTAGCGCTTGGTCATCTCCCATTAAAGATAGTTTAGCACTTTGTATGGAATTTGATACAATCTGGTCATCAATTTCTTTCATCTCAGGAAAAAGATTGTAGATTTCTTTGATTCGTTCTTCTAATTGATGCCGATTATCTAATTGACGTTTATCATACTCCCTTATGATCTTGTTATATTGAAAATTCTTTAGTTGCATAGATTCCCTCCTTTTTATTGCTTATTCAATAAACGTTGTTCAAGAGAGGAATAATCCGTAGCTGTGTATGTCCTCTGAGGAAATGCGTTGAATTTGTTCGTTGGTTGTTTTGGCATTGAACTTGTCTTAGGGGTAGCTGTATTCTTGGCATGTTCTAAGTCAAGTTTTTCGATATCACTCAAGTGATGAACTCCTTTCTTAGACCAACTTTCTAAGATTTTATCTGCGTATTTAAAATCTGGTTTTTTAGTAGACAAGATTGTCCGGTTACAAGCTTCAACAATAATATCGATACTAAATGCATAAGTACGAATCCATTTGGTGATGTACTTTTGTTCGATTGCACCAGGCATACGATTTAATCCAAAAGCTTTGGATACGGCATTAAAGTTCGCATTGTAGGCAATAGCAGTAGCTTCTGCTTTTTCTACTGTATCAATTCCTTCTTCTGCCCATCGTAAAGCAACCGCTTCAATATAGGAAGAATTCTTCTTGTTCTTTGAAACACAGTATTCATATAGATACATGATTAATTCTACAGAAAAGCCGACGTTCTCATATAAGAAGAGAATGAGTTGAATATCCGTTGGCTTTAGTAACCGTTCTAGATAAATTTCAATAATATTCATAAGCCATTTGATCTCATCGCTCTTTGTTAATGCTTCGATTTGTGAAGGAGAATACGTAGGCTTTTCAAAAGTTGCAGTTTTTGAATCGTTCTCTGCTAACAAAGTAGAACCTATTTCTACATCTGATTCATTCACGCTTGTTACGTCTTCATCAGAAGAAGCAGCAATTTCATCAAGTGCAGTTTGATCTAGCAAAGCCAGATCGTTTAAGGTAATACCAATAATCGTATCTTTTCGATCTTTCTCTAAGGAAAGAACCCCTGTCTTGTCCCAATAATTTAGAGCACGAATGATATCTTTTTCTGTAACTTCCAGACAATCTGCAATAACAGCAACAGAAACAATCTTATCAGCACTTGATAAGAGACGAAGAAGATAAAGATATACCTTTACAAACGAGCCGTTTGCTTTTGGCATATATTCATCGATAAAGATATTTGAGATTATTGTTACATCATTCATATGATTAGTATGTAACGTAATAGGTTTCATACGGACATATCCTTTCTGCTAACTTGCGATTTACGTGCGGTTTCTTGCTTTGTTACCCAATGTTTTAACATTATAGCATAATCAGGTCATAATGCAAATAGGGGATTTTGGATGGGAATGTTTTTGGAATGTGGATAGAAATTGTGGATATTGTGGATAACATATGGCGGTGAAAAAAGAAAATAGGACAGGTACCGAGAAACAGGATACCCCTGCAAGAAAAAAATAAAAAAATAATCCACAATCTTATCCGAAAAAAATTGTTGATAAGATTGTGGATTATGTGGATAACTATTTACCTAATAGGGATTCTCCAATAGAAACAACGTCTCCAGCACCCATAGTTATCAACAAATCACCGTTAGTACAATTTTGTAATAAAAAGTTTTCAATTTCATCAAAAGCAGGGAAATAGTAAACTTCCTTACCAAGTTTTTGGAGCTCAGCTTGCAGATCGCGGGCAGAAATCTCTCCTGTGTTGACTTCACGTGCTGCATAGATATCTGTTAAAACAATTTTATCAGCTAAAGTAAGTGCTTCTGCAAACTCTTTTAAGAAAGCTTTTGTACGTGTATAGGTGTGTGGTTGGAAAACACACCAAGTAGATTTATGTGGATAACGTTTTGCTGCTTCAAGTGTTGCCTTGATTTCTGTTGGATGATGGGCATAATCATCAATGATAGTAATGCCAGCAACTTCACCCTTGTATTCAAATCGTCTTTCTGTACCATGAAAGATGGTAAGTCCTTTCTTAATGGCTTCCATAGGAATATTTTGTTCAATAGATAAACCAATAACAGGTAAGGAGTTTGATACATTGTGAATTCCTACAACCCCTAATGTGATATGGTCTACGAATGAACCATTATGAAGTAAATCATATTCGCCATAGCCATCTTCATTAAACGTAATGTTCGTTGCACTATACGTATATGCAGTTGGATTTCCATTATCAATACCATAGGTTACAACTTTGCAGGCAAGATCTTTGGTAATCTCTTCATAATTTTCGATTTCTCCATTAATGAATAATACACCATCATCAGGAAGTCTCTTAGCAAATAAATGGAAAGAATGTCGGATATCATTAATATCTTTGAAAAAGTCAAGATGATCTTCTTCAATGTTCAGGATAATACTATATTTTGGATTGAATTTTAGAAAACTATTGGTGTATTCGCAAGCTTCAATAAGGAAGTTCTCTGAATTACCGATTCGGATATTTCCGTGGATTGCTTTGAGTATACCGCCAACAGAAATTGTTGGGTCGAGGTTGCCTTCCAGAAAGATTTGGGAAAGCATAGATGTAGTAGTTGTTTTGCCGTGAGTACCTGAAATAGCAATCGCATTCTGATAGTTTAACATAACCTGACCAACCATTTCTGCACGGTCCATTCGAGGAATGTTATGTTGTAATACAGCCTGCATTTCCGGATTATCTTCGTGAATTGCAGCGGTATATACAACTAAATCTATATCAGGAGTAATATTTGAAGCTTTTTGACCATATAATATAGTAATGCCTTTTGCTTCTAGGTGCTCTGTTATTTTGCTCTTTTTTGAATCGGAACCACTGATAGTAAAACCTGCTGTATGTAACAGTTCAGCAAAACCACTCATACTGATTCCACCAATGCCTATAAAATGAATGTGGATTGGTTCGTTAAAATTAATTTTATACATGGAACGACACTTCCTATTCTAAATTAGTATATGATAATATATTGTTATTATAACCATTTCTATGAAAAAAACAAATAGAAAATGAGGTATGGTAAATATATCTATACATATTTTATCTTTATTCATTATACCATGATATGGAATGGCTCGGAAAAATTATGAAAATATGCTAAGGAGAAGGCAAATATTACAATGAATTGGAGTAGTGAAAAAAATGGGTTAGTAGATTAGTTACAAAAAAATAAATTTTATATGGAAAAATTTGTTCACATTTAAAAGAATTCATGGTATAATTATAATTATAAAACAACAAGAGGTGATTACGTGATTAGAAAAGAAATGATAGCAATGTTACTTGCTGGGGGACAAGGTTCAAGACTGGGAGTATTAACATCAAAAGTTGCGAAGCCTGCTGTTGCGTTTGGAGGGAAATATCGTATTATTGATTTCCCGCTAAGTAATTGTATTAATTCTGGAGTTGATACCGTTGGTGTACTAACACAATATCAACCTCTACGTCTTAATACACATATTGGGATAGGAATTCCATGGGATTTAGATAGGAATATTGGTGGTGTATCCATTTTACCTCCTTATGAAAAGAGTAATAGTAGTGAATGGTATACGGGAACTGCGAATGCAATATATCAAAACCTTGAATATATGGAGTATTATAATCCGGAATATGTATTAATCCTTGGCGGAGATCATATTTACAAAATGGATTATGAAGTAATGTTAGAGTATCACAAGTCAAATAATGCAGATGTAACAATCGCAACAATTCCAGTGCCAATGGAAGAAGCAAGCCGATTTGGAGTAGTAATCACTGATGAACATGGGCAAATTAAAGACTTTCAAGAGAAACCAAAAGTGCCAAGAAGTAATTTAGCTTCTATGGGAATCTACATATTTAGTTGGAAGATTCTAAAGAATGCATTGATTCAATTATCAGACCAAAAGGGCTGTGACTTTGGTAAACATATTATTCCATACTGTCATGAGAATGGAAACCGCATCTTTGCATATGAGTATAACGGATATTGGAAAGATGTAGGTACTTTGGGCGCCTATTGGGAAGCGAATATGGAATTAATTGATTTAATACCTGAATTCAATCTGTATGAGGAATTCTGGAAGATCTATACAAAGAGTGAGATTATTCCACCACAATACATTGCAAGCCAAGCAAAGGTTGACAAGGCAATTATTGGAGAAGGTGCAGAAATATATGGAGAGGTTTATAATTCTGTCATTGGTTCTGGCGTTTATATAGGAGAAGGTACCGTAGTAAGAGATTCAATCATTATGACCTCCTCCCGAATAGAGAATAATTGCAAGATTAACAAAGCAATCATTGCCGAGAATGTTGATATTGGAAATAATGTTGAACTTGGTATTGGTGATGAAGTACCTAATGTTGTAGAACCTAATATCTATGCTTTTGGTTTAGTGACAATCGGTGAGAATTCGTATATACCTGACAATGTTAAAGTTGGTAAGAATACCGCTATTTCAGGAGCAACGGTACCAGAGGATTATCCGGATGGTTATTTACCAAGTGGAGAGACTTTAATTAAGGCAGGTGATCTATAATGAGAGCAATAGGAATTGTATTAGCGGGTGGTAATAGTAACAGAATGAAGGAATTGTCAAACAAGCGTGCAATAGCAGCAATGCCTGTTGCAGGTGGATATCGAAGCATTGATTTTGCTTTGAGTAATATGTCAAATTCCCATATACAAAAAGTAGCAGTATTTACACAATATAATGCTAAATCATTGAATGAACACTTGAATTCCTCTAAATGGTGGGATTTTGGTAGAAAACAAGGAGGATTGTTCGTATTCAATCCAACAATTACAGTTGATAATAGTTTCTGGTTCCGTGGAACGGCAGATGCGATGTATCAGAACTTAAGCTTCTTAAAGAATAGCCATGAGCCATATGTCATCATTGCTTCTGGTGATGGAGTTTATAAGTTAGATTATAATAAAGTCTTAGAATATCATATTGCTAAGAAAGCAGACATAACAGTTGTTTGCAAAAAACTCGATGAAAACGAAGATGCCAGTCGATTTGGAGTTATTAAGACTAACGAAGACGGTAGAATTGAGGAATTTGAAGAAAAACCAATTGTAACTACGGAAAATACCGTATCAGCAGGGGTTTATGTAATTAGAAGACGACAATTAATTGAATTGATTGAAAAATCAGCATTAGAGGAACGTCATGATTTTGTAAAGGATATACTAATCCGATACAAAAACTTGAAGAAAATCTATGCGTATAATTTGGAAAGTTACTGGAGCAATATTGCGACAGTAGAGTCTTATTATAAGACAAATATGGACTTCCTTAACAAAGAGATCAGAGACTATTTCTTTAAGGAGTATCCAGGTGTATATAGTAAAATTGATGATCTGCCACCAGCCAAATACAATAAAGGTGCATATGTTGCAAACAGCTTAGTCTCTAGTGGTTGTATTATTAATGGTGTTGTAGAAAATTCTGTTCTATTTAAGAAGGTGTATATAGGAAATAATTGTGTTATTAAGAACTCAATTATTTTGAATGATGTTCATATTGGGGACAATACTTACATTGAAAACTGTATCGTTGAGAGTCGAGATACCATTCGTTCGAATACAAGACATGTTGGTGAAAATGGAGATATTAAGATTGTCATTGAGAAAAATGAACGATATGTATTATAGCAATTTATAATTATGTCGCAGAGAGAATCTTTAAGATTCTCTTCATAAATATAGCGAGAATATGACCTAAAAATTGACTTAAGTTCAAACCAAAGGGGGTTTACTCAAATGCAGATTACAGACGTTCGAGTAAGAAAAGTAAGTAAAGAAGGCAAAATGAAAGCAGTTGTATCAATCACATTGGATAACGAGTTTGTCGTACATGACATCAAAGTTATAGAAGGTGAGAAAGGACTGTTTATCGCAATGCCTAGTCGCAGAGCAGGTGATGGAGAATACAGAGATATTGCACATCCGATTAATTCAGAAACAAGAGATCGTATTCAAAAGATCATTCTTGAAAAGTATGAAATTGCAATATTAGAAACTGATACTGTTGACGAAGAATAATAAAGAGACTATCATTTCGCAGTTATGCTGAGATGATAGTTTTTTTTGTAATAGGAAAGTCTTCCGACGTTCCTATTAAAAAAACCTCCGAGAGAAGCACACTCGCACATTAGGTAGATGTTAGCTGAAGGTGACTGTGCTTGTGCGAAGAACAAAGTGTATTTTGAAATTGTTATTAACGTGAAAGTGTACGAAGTACATTTTTTTCTTTGCAGTTTTTTAAATGAAATGAATTTGCCTCTAAACAGTTGATTTCTTTAAGTCTACAAAGAGGTTGAATTAAAAGAATACATGAAGAATTGATGAAGAATTTTCTTAACGGAATATTAGCATAAAGAATAGAAAACCTGATGTATAATAATAATGGCAGTTTATGTTTTTACTCTACAAAAGATATGACTGCTTAACAAAAAAGGAAGAGTACTGGTGTGTGTGAGGAACCTTACACACGGCGATTTGTGCTTTATGCAAAGTCGCCAGACTTATGAAAGGGAATGGATATTAAGATGAATAGTACACAGGTGTTATCGTTGCTAGGTGGTTTGGCATTATTTTTGTTAGGAATGAAAATGATGAGTGACGGACTAGAGAAAGCTGCCGGTAATAAAATGAAGAAGATTCTTGAGAAATTAACCTCCAATCGAATCACAGGAGTAATCGTTGGAGCAGCAATCACAGCAGTTATTCAATCATCGTCTGCTACAACAGTTATGGTTGTTGGATTTGTTAATTCAAGATTGATGACATTAAGACAAGCAATATGGGTTATTATGGGTGCAAATATTGGTACTACCATAACGGGACAATTAATTGCATTGGATGTTGGTGTGATTGCACCAGTTTTTGCGTTTTTAGGTATCGTATTTATTGTGTTTGTTAAGTCTAAGAAACTATATCATATTGGATACATAGTAAGTGGTCTAGGGGTATTGTTTATTGGTATGGAGATGATGAGTGGTAGCATGAGCGGCTTACGTGACTCTCAAATATTTATGGATGCTGTAACAAATCTATCAAATCCTTTTCTAGGAATTGCAATTGGAGCAATATTTACTGCAATTATTCAGTCATCCTCTGCATCTGTTGGAATATTACAAGCACTATCTATGAGTGGAGCAATTTCTTTGCATAATTCTGTCTATGTATTATTTGGACAAAATATTGGAACCTGTATTACAGCAGTTTTAGCATCTATTGGGACGACACGTAATGCAAAACGAACAACAATTATTCACTTAATGTTTAATATTATAGGAACAGTAGTATTTACTACGATCTGTATGTTGGTACCATTTACGGATTGGGTCGTAAGTTTGACACCAAATAATTCTGCAGCACAGATTGCAAATGTGCATACAATATTTAATATCGTAACAACATTACTTCTTTTACCAGTGGGGACAAAACTTGAGGCTATTGCTAAGAAGATTCTTCCGGAACGAGAAGATGAAACACAAGATGAGATGAGTTTACAATTTATTTCGCCAGCTACAGTAGTTAACCACAAATTAGGTAGTGTTAGCGTTGCAGTTTCACAGATTCATAATGAAGTAAACAGAATGTATAAGTTGGCGGTAGAGAACGTTGATCTTTCATTTGAACAAGTTTTACATTATGATGAAAAAGCAATAGATAAGATTAATATGAATGAAGAGTACATCGATTTCCTTAATGCTGAAATTTCAAAATACATTTCTAGCATTATGTCAATGGAAATGTCAGAAAAAGATGGTACGGAAATTAGTATGTATTTTAGTATAATTAGTAATATAGAAAGAATAAGTGATCATGCTGTAAATATTTCCGGCTATTCACAACTACTTCAAGAGAAAAACTCGATGCTTGATGAAACCGTTATTATGGAAGTAAAAGATATGAAGAGAGTTACATTAGCAGGATTAAATAATGTTAATTTATTTGAAACACATATTATAGAAGAAAAATTTCATGAAGTACAGAAAGCGGAAGAACGAATTGATGAAATGGCTGTTATTTATAGAGAAAATCAATTATGTCGATTGCGTAAGAATGAATCAAAGGGTGATATTAGTGTAATCTATTCTGAAATGATCACTGATTTTGAAAGAATTGGAGATCATATCTTAAATATTGCTGAATATATGAGCGCTTAAATAATGGCTAGACAGGCACGAACATGAGAAGAATTATGTTTGTGCCTGTTTAATTTGCCTGTATTAGATAATAGCTGTGAAGCTAGATGTTTTTATAATGAAATAATACTTGTAATCTTATATACTCTTATTTCGATATAAAGTCTGTAAAGTAATATATTCTTATAATGATATAAAGTCTGTGAAGTAATATATTCTTAAAATGATATAATGACTGTGAGGTAATATAATTTTAAAATAATATAATGACTATGAGGTAATGTGCTTTATAAAGTTATAATATCTGTGAGGTAATATATTCTTATAATGATATAATGTCTATGGAGTTAGATATTATGTCATTATAGGAATATATATCTGAATTAGATGATAAACAACTTTAACAGAGCTAGTATCATTTTAGAATCATATTGAAATATAAAGAGATACTATGTTTAATAAATCTGAGCAATGAATACAATGGAATAATATAACATGATTATATAGTGAAAATATACTTTACATTTATAATAAAAGCTGTTATAGTAATACAAGTTGATTACGAAATGTTTGAATAGTATAAACATTTCGAAAAAAACAAAAAACTTGTTGACATATCAGAGTACATGTTGTATAATTTAAAAAGTTGTTTGTGAGAGCATATTTCGATGTATTAGTATCATGGTTCAAGTCTAAGAAAGATAAGGAAACATTTACTGAAAAAACGAGAAATGAATATATTTCTTAAAAAAATGCTTGACAAACAAACAGCAACATGATAAACTAGATAAGCTGTCGCAAACGAATGAAACAAATCGAAAGCGGTCGGCAAGAATGTTAGTAAGAGACAAGTTCTCGAACCTAACATGGAACATTGAAAACTGAACAGTGAAACAACCTTGAAAATTCCAGTGTTCACAAGTCATTGACTTAGATGAACACGAAAAGATTTTCGGTTCTTATAAAGAACAAACCGTATCGGAAGTTAGAGATAACGGAAGATACACCCAAATGTCGAAAGACAAACGGAAACAATAAGCCAGTTTGGTTAGTTGATTCTGAAAAAGATTAAACAAATTGTT
>NZ_JAAQRO010000006.1 GCF_012070565.1 Anaerosporobacter faecicola | reverse complement strand
TTTAAAATAGAACATGTGGAACCAGTTAGGTTTACATGCAACAAGAATTAATTGGCTCCATGGTCAAGCGGTTAAGACACCGCCCTTTCACGGCGGTAACAGGGGTTCAAATCCCCTTGGAGTCACTGAATCTTTATTTAAGATTTATGACATATGTAAAGCTAAATTTTAGCTGAGTTACTATATGCCGACGTGGCTCAATTGGCAGAGCAGCTGACTTGTAATCAGCAGGTTATCGGTTCAAGTCCGATCGTCGGCTTGTATTAGCACTTAATAAGGCTAATACCTAGAGGTTTGGACCTTTAGCTCAGTTGGTTAGAGCAACCGGCTCATAACCGGTCGGTCCTGGGTTCGAGTCCCCGAAGGTCCATTTAGTTAAGAAATGAATCTATATTAGTTAAAATTAGTTTGGCCTAGTGGCTCAGTTGGTTAGAGCGTCGCCCTGTCACGGCGAAGGTCGAGGGTTCGAGTCCCTTCTGGGTCGTTACACATATTGTGTGTACTACTTTATATGAGATACTTATTATAAACTAGTGTTTGTAATATCCCATGGGATCATAGCTCAGCTGGGAGAGCATCTGCCTTACAAGCAGAGGGTCACAGGTTCGAGCCCTGTTGGTCCCATCTATGCCGGCGTGGCGGAACTGGCAGACGCACAGGACTTAAAATCCTGCGGGCCTAATCGCCCGTACCGGTTCGATTCCGGTCGCCGGCATATCAATTAAATATATGTGCGTTTAGCTCAGCTGGATAGAGCGTTTGGCTACGGACCAAAAGGTCGGGGGTTCGAATCCTCTAACGCACGTTAGAACATCGTAAGTTTTTCTTACGATGTTTTTTGTTATATTTGAAATGATAAGTCCGTAATCTTATGATCATGATAATCATAATCATGTATAAGTTTTGTTTCAGCTCCACAAGCAGGGCATTTATGAAGAGAAGGTTCTGTTTCAATATAAATATCAAGAAAATGATCTGTTTGAAGTATTTTTGTTACTTTTACATCTTTTAAATTTAATAATTTATTGATACAATGATTATGCATTTATTGCACCTCCAAGTGTTTTGTGGTCAGACTGGCGCTTGGGGGTTCTTTTTTATTATACAAGAAAAAAGTTGGAGAATACGATAGCATCGTACACCCCAACTTTTATTATAGAACCTTTTTATTATACAAAAAATGTTGAGGAGTACGAAAAATTAATCGTATACCATTAACTCGAGAGTGAACGAAGTAGATTTTGTTCTTATACAGAAAATGCTGCAAAATACGATTATATTACTGTTCGGACAATTGATAAAATCTTAATAGAAAATTAATTATACGCTTATTTACCAAATATTGCACCTATGTTAGAATAGTAAATAAATTATTAATAAAATCGAATACTATAAGGAAGAAGTTGTACAGAGAGAAGGGAGTGAATCTTTTGAGTAAAGAAGAATTCATAAAAGAACTTAGGGAAAGCTTATATACAGAGGTATCAAGTCTAGAAATCGAAAACAATGTACGTTATTACAGTCAATATATAGACAACCAAGTGAAGAGTGGAAAAACAATTGAACAAGTTATGTACGAATTAGGTGATCCAAGATTGATTGCGAGAACAATAATTGAGACATCAAAATTAGGGAAAGGAACGACACATAGTTCGGCAGATTATTCCTATCAGAATGATTACAAAGAGTCTGTAAATTCTTATTCTGATAATGAAGATGGATATCAACATTCGTATACTTTTAACGGGAAACTGCCATTACGGTATCGTATACTTGCAATCGTTTTTGTGATTTTGTTTGTAATCTTGCTAGTGTTCTTAGGAACCATTGCAATTCGTTTATTTATAACAATAGGTATTCCTTTATTACTTGTGTATTTTGTATATAGATTAATAACAAATAGATAGAAGTATGGAATAGAAGAGTTCTTATTAATGATTGTAGGAGATTGTTAATATAAAGTATGTTATTGGAAATAGAGCGAGCTAGAAAGAAGGAATTTAGAAAGGTAACAATTTTAGAAGAAACTAAAATGTTTTAGACAAAGTGAAACACCGCCGAGGGGGAGCCAAGGCGGTGTTTCGATGAGGGGAGTATAAATAATTAATAAGGGGTTATATAGTGTACTAAAGAGTTCATTGAAGGATGAACTCAATTAATACATTCATATTATATAACAAGAAGGTTTAAAAAGCAACAGGAAAAAGAGCAAAAAAGCCCTTAAAAACTAGGAAAAATATGCTATTTTAGATACTATAAGATGCTTATTGATATTTGAAAATATATAGTTGATGAATTCAGTATCAAATGAAATGAAATTTAAAATAAAAATTAAATTTATAAGAATACATGTATATTTATTTTTAAAATGAAGATACTAGTATCTGTAGTTTAAATTATTTATTTTAGGAGGAACTCAAATGAACAATTATCAAAACAACTCAAACCAAAGCTACAAGAATTCATCAAATAACTCTACAAACAACGCAAATAATAACCAAAATTGCTACAACAACTCAAACAATAACCAAAACAGCACTAACAACTCAAACAACTATCAAAACAGCACTAACAACTCAAACAATTATCAAAATGCTAGCAACAAGACTTCAAATGCTAACAAAGAGAACAACAGTACAAAAAACGCAAGTAATAACAACAACTATAATAAATAGTTTGTTATTACCTGCCGTTATTAGTTAATTAATATTTAGCTAATTTGTAGATAGGCTATCGTATGTATACTTTTTGTAGAGATACGATAGCCTATTTCTATGCTATTAATAGTTCTATGCTATCAATATTTCATTCTATTAAGATTTTTATATTATTAAAATTTCTATTTAAATTAGATTTGTATTTATCAAATTTATATTGGTTATAGTGGTTACACGTTTCATGTTATCATTTATAAATAAGAATGGTTTCATATATAAAGAGATTTGATCTCTGAATTTAGAGATGAATCAGATGAAGCTAAGGCTCATTAATTCATTATAATAAAAATGAAGTTCGTTATATGAGTCTATACATAAACAAAGATAGATGAAGTAACATAAAAAATGTGAGAATATATAAAAATACATTCACAAACTGTCGATTTAGCGAATAAAATAATGTAGAATGGTTGGTGATGATATGTGTTTTGAAACTATTTCTGCAAAAGCATTAACAACATTTATGCATAATGCAAATTATATATTGCTTGATCTTAGAGAGTATTCCGATTATCAAAGAGGACACATCCCTTCTGCTATATGTATTCCATATGATGAACTCATGAAGAATATGACACAACTTGACATTCAAAAAAAATATATATTATATTGTGATAGAGGAAGTATGAGTATGTTGGCAGCAAAAGAGTTATGTACACTTGGTTATGTGGTTGTGAATGTATATGGAGGAATCCATGCATACAGAGGAGTTATTGAGCGATAAGAAACGAGTAATTATGAGGAATTTTGTTGACTATGGTGGAAAAGTGATTTAATATTAATTACTAGGATATACTAAGAATAACGAATATATTTGATAATTTGGGCCCCTTGCTTAACAACTGAATAGTGTAGGGGCTTTCTTATATATAATAGAAGATAATTGAAGGAGATAAGAATGAATCAATATGAATTTATTGCACCATGTCATTTTGGAATGGAGGCAGTTTTAAAGCGTGAAATCCAGGATTTGGGATATGACATTGTACAAGTTGATGATGGTAGAGTCACTTTTGCCGGAGACGAAACTGCTTTTTGTAGAGCAAATATTTTTCTACGGACGGCGGAAAGAGTGTTATTGAAAATTGCGAAGTTTAAGGCAGAAACGTTTGATGAATTATTTGAAGGAACAAAAGCAATTCCTTGGGAACAGTATATACCAGTAGACGGTAAGTTCTGGGTTGCAAAAGCAACATCAATCAAAAGTAAGTTATTCAGTCCATCTGATATTCAATCGATTATGAAAAAAGCAATGGTAGAACGATTGAAGAGTGTATACAAAGTAAATTGGTTTGAGGAAAGTGGAAACTCTTATCCAATTCGTGTTACCTTCTTAAAAGATGAAATAACAATTGGAATTGATACATCAGGTGAATCCCTCCATAGAAGGGGATATCGTAAATTAACTAGTAAAGCACCTATTACAGAAACCTTAGCTGCAGCAATCATACTATTATCTCCTTGGAATAAAGATCGAATCTTAGTGGATCCATTTTGTGGTAGTGGAACAATACCAATTGAAGCAGCCATGATTGGTGCCAATATTGCGCCAGGTATGAATCGTTCCTTCTTGTCTGAGGATTGGACAGACATAATACCGAAAAAAGCATGGTATCAAGCAATTGAAGAAGCAAATGACAATATTCGTAGGGACATTGAAATGAATATTCAAGGATATGATATAGATGGGGAAATTGTAAAAGCAGCCAGAGAAAATGCACAAATGGCAGAAGTGGAACAATATATCCATTTTCAACAGAGAGAAGTAAAAGAGCTTAGAAATCCAAAAAAATATGGGTTTGTTATTACAAATCCACCTTATGGTGAGCGTCTTGAAGAAAAATCAATGATGCCAGCTCTTTATCGAGAAATAGGACAGGCATTTAAAAATCTTGACTCTTGGTCTGAATTTGTTATTACAAGTTATGAAGATGCAGAAAAATATATTGGGAAAAAAGCAGATAAGAATAGAAAAATATACAATGGTATGTTAAAGACATATTTATATCAATTCATGGGTCCAAGACCACCAAAAAAACCTCGTGAAGAAGAATAAATCAAGTATGTATTGAAGCAGGAGGGATAAGAAACAATGGAAAAACGTATTATATTTGCAACAGGTAATGCTGGAAAGATGAAGGAAGTTCGTATGATCTTAGCAGACCTTGGTTATGAAGTTTTATCATTAAAAGATATTGGTTATGATAAAGAAATTATTGAAGATGGAAAAACATTTGAAGAAAATGCATTGATCAAAGCCACAACAATTGCAAAGGAAATGAATGAAATAGTATTAGCAGACGATTCGGGGTTGGAAGTGGACTATATGGATAAGCAGCCAGGCATATATTCTGCACGTTTTCTTGGAGAAGACACTTCATACAGAATTAAAAATCAGTACATTATCGATCAATTAAAGGAAGCAAAACAAGAGGAAAGAACAGCAAGGTTCGTATGTGCAATAGCATGTGCATATCCAGATGGAAAAACACTTACGACGAGAGGAACAATTGAAGGGTATATTGGCTATGAAGAGCGAGGTGAAAATGGATTTGGATATGATCCAATCTTTATGGTACCGGAATTTAATTGCTCTACTGCTGAATTAGATTTGGATCAGAAGAATAAAATAAGCCATAGAGGAAAGGCACTAGAAGCGATGAAGAAGCTTATGGCTGCTTCTTTCTAAGGAGGCGTGTATGAAAGTATTGATTGTAAGTGATTCTCATGGACGGACTTCATATCTGGAGTGGGTAATTGGTAGAGTCGGTCATATTGATGCATTTGTACATCTTGGTGATTTTGAGGGGCAAGAAGAGTATATACGCAGTCTTGTGACATGTGATACGTATATTGTTTCAGGAAATAATGATTATTTTACAGATGTAGAGAGAGAAAAGGTTGTTACCTTTGGCCATTATCGTACATTATTAACTCATGGTCATCGATACCATGTTAGTTATGGAACCGATGATCTGCTAGAGAATGCGTTAGAGTATGGGTATGATATTGTAATGTATGGACATACCCATATACCTAGTGTGGAGTATCGAAGAGATACGTACTTGGTGAATCCAGGTAGTATATCTTTACCAAGACAAGATGGGCATACGCCTTCCTATATGATTATGGAGATTGATCGAAGAGGAGAAATCTATTTTAATATTAATTATTGTAAATATAGTTAAGTAGGTAAATATAGTTGAGTACGTAAATGTAATTGAGTATTTAAATATAATTAAGAACGTAAATATACAAGTCGTAAATAATAAGATAGAGAAATGTAAATTGTATATATTTGCTTGCGATTGGGA
The DNA here is from genome assembly GCF_012070565.1 of Anaerosporobacter faecicola. Taxonomy (GTDB): domain Bacteria; phylum Bacillota; class Clostridia; order Lachnospirales; family Lachnospiraceae; genus Anaerosporobacter; species Anaerosporobacter faecicola. The sequence continues at coordinate 110,172 of NZ_JAAQRO010000006.1, read as the reverse complement.
CGAAATGATTTTGAATAAATATAGAATCATTGGAGATAGTACTATTATATAGAGAACTATGTTGCTAAGTAAGTAGGATTGAATTTACTATATTGTACAAACTAATAATATTTTTGAAAAAATATAAAAAAATAAAAAAAGGTGTTGACATTTCTTTTTTCCTATAATATAATAATTCTTGCGTTGAGGCGATGCAGAAAAAGTTGAAAAAACTTGTTGCAAATTATAAAACAATGTGTTATAGTTTTAAAGGTCTTAACTAAATAGAATACGGGGTGTGGCTCAGCTTGGCTAGAGCGCTTGATTTGGGATCAAGAGGTCGCAGGTTCGAATCCTGTCACCCCGACTTATATGCGGGTGTAGTTCAATGGTAGAACACTAGCCTTCCAAGCTAGATACGTGGGTTCGATTCCCATCACCCGCTTAAGTTTAGCAATATTTTGGTTTTGTTGAACTGGCAATGAAAATTGCGTACGTGCTAGTAGCTCAGTTGGATAGAGCAACGGCCTTCTAAGCCGTGTGTCGGGGGTTCGAATCCCTTCTGGCACGTTATAAGTTGACAAGCTTAGATTAATTATTTATGGTGGGTATAGCGCAGTTGGTTAGCGCGCCAGATTGTGGCTCTGGAGGCCAAGGGTTCGAATCCCTTTATCCACCCTTGCTTGAAAAAGCAATATTGGGCTATCGCCAAGCGGTAAGGCACAGGACTTTGACTCCTGCAGTCGCTGGTTCGAATCCAGCTAGCCCAGTTGGAATATGAATTCCAAAGTGACAGATTAACAGATGTTAGTCTTGTATGGGATATTAGCTCAGTTGGTAGAGCACTTGACTTTTAATCAAGTTGTCCGGGGTTCGAATCCCCGATGTCTCATTTAGAAGGAAACTTCTCATGTGAATATGCGGATGTGGCGGAACTGGCAGACGCGCTAGACTTAGGATCTAGTGGGAGACCGTGCAGGTTCAATTCCTGTCATCCGCACTACTTAAAATCATACTTTGAGTGAGTATGATTTTTTTGTGTTCATTTTTGAGTTTTATATTGTGTGCAGTGTTGTGATTCTATGAGTGACTATATTAAGTGTAAGGTCTGTGAATCTTTTTGGGATTATGTCAATTGCAGCGTTTCGTTTTTGAGTTTTGGCTCTATCTCAAGTGTGAGAATGTGTTTCTTTGATACACGTACTTGTATTTGGTGTAGCGCTTTATTTGTTTCAAAAGACAAAGTACGTTTTTTAGATAGGGGTACTACACGATAAAGATGGTGTAGTGCCCTTTTATCTTGTAAGAGAATATGTAGTTAAAATTTAGGGATATATCGTATTAATTTACAGTTAATTCATTGCTCTTACTATGAATTTTTCAATACTTTATGATAAAAATATTAATATACGAAAAGGGAGAGCAAGTATAGAAAGAAGAGCGAACATAAGAAGAAAGTTAGCAATGTATAGCATTATTTTGCTGGTTATCGTTATGTAATACGAAGGTGTATGCATATAGTATTAACTATGTTTATATACGGGATCATATGCCCGTTGGTATGTTATGCAAACTTGGTAAAAATGTTTCGCGTAAGAATAAAATAAGCATCAAAGGTAAGCAAGGGGGCGACAGGTAAAAAGATGACAGTAGTTAAAAATTATTCGTATGGCAGGGATTAAGTAAGAGGAATAGTTTTTGAATGAAGAATGGGTGAAACGAATTATTAAATTAAATAATATGCATTCAATAAAATTGAATAAAACTGCTTGACACAAAGAATATTAACGTCTATAATATTTAGATGTGACGTGCTGTAGTTCTGTAAAAATATAGACATTTAAGCATCGTTACAAGAGCCAATAAGTGTGATAAATACCTACCAAAGCCCCGGTAATGGTATTTTAACATAAAGTAATCAGCTATTAAAATAGCTACTTATTAATGAAATTATGAGTAACCAATATGTTTGGTTGTTAAGATTATTCAAGGAGGTAAACCAATGAAGAGTTTTATGGCAAGTCCATCTACAATTGAAAGAAAATGGTATGTAGTTGACGCTACAGGACATACATTAGGTCGTCTATCATCAGAGATAGCATCAGTTTTAAGAGGTAAGAACAAACCAACTTACACTCCACATGTTGATACAGGAGATTACGTAATCGTAGTCAATGCAGATAAAATCAAAGTTACTGGTAAGAAAATGGATCAAAAGATTTATTACAATCACTCTGAATATGTTGGTGGAATGAAAGAAACTACATTAAAAGAGATGATGGCTAAAAAACCTTGTGATGTTATCACTCTAGCTGTTAAAGGCATGCTTCCAAAAGGACCTTTAGGAAGAGAAATGCTTACTAAGTTACATGTATATGCTGGACCAGAACATGATAACGCAGCTCAAAAACCAGAAGTATTAGAAATCAAATCTAGATATTAATCGGAAGTTGAAAGGAGGAAATCACAGTGGCTAAAGCAAAATTTTACGGAACTGGAAGAAGAAAAAGCAGTATTGCTAGAGTATATTTAGTACCAGGTACAGGTAAAGTAACAATCAATAAAAGAGATATGGACAACTATTTTGGTCTTGAAACATTAAAATTAATCGTTCGTCAACCACTTGTATTAACAGAAACAGCAGATAAATATGATGTACTTGTTAACGTTCGTGGAGGTGGATTCACTGGTCAAGCTGGTGCAATCAGACACGGTATTTCAAGAGCATTATTAACAGTAGATGGTGATTACCGTCCAGCTCTTAAAAAAGCAGGTTTCTTAACAAGAGATCCAAGAATGAAAGAACGTAAAAAATACGGTCTTAAAGCTGCTCGTAGAGCACCACAGTTCTCAAAGAGATAATACGAAGAAAATTAAAAGCCTTGAAATATCAACGTTTCAAGGCTTTTTCTTTGCTCTTTTTTTATGATTTGTTGTGAATTTGATGTGATAATTTCTATTTTGCTAATTTTAATTCTATAATTTCTGCTGTTTTCTTTCTGGTAGTTTCTAATACATCAGCGTAGATGTCTGCAGTAACTCCAATATCTGAATGACCAAGATGGTCCGATACAATCTTTATATCAACACCACTGTTTAGTAAAAGAGTAGCATTACAGTGCCTTAAGGAATGCAGCGTAAGAAAATCGAATTCTGTATTCTTTATTTTATTTCGAAAGGAAGTATTAAGACAACTACGATCTTTATAATTACCAGTGTCCGAAGTAAATACCATCTCTGGGTGTACGAAAGTATTAGATAATGCTATCTGAAGTTCGAGTTGATGTTTCTTATGTTCTTTCAGTAGATCAACAACAGAATCACTCATAGCAATAGATCGTCGGCTATTCTTACTCTTTGGTGTGGTAAGAAAGTGTTTTCCGCCTACATCTGATAACGTATGTCGTATTGTTATGATCTTATCGGTAAAGTTTATATCTTCCCATTGTAATCCCAGGCATTCGCCTGATCGCATTCCAGTAAACAGAAGAACCTTTATTATTGTATTGAGTGGGGAATACTCTTGAAACATACTAAGGAATGTAGTGAGTTCAGATTCGGTAAGATACTTTCGTGTTTCATCTTGGGTGGCTTTCTTTGATGGAAGAATTACATTCCTGGCAGGGGATTCCTTGATATAGTCCTGCGTTACTGCAAATGTAAATATACTTTGTAAGATTGTGTAAAGCTTCTTAGCATTTGATGGAGACAGGGGCATATTTACACCATTCCTATTAGGGCTTGTATGGGTACCAAAGAAATTAGTAAGCATACCAGAAGTAATCTCCTTAAGTTTCTTATTACCGAAATAATCGTTGAAGTGATAGGCTACCATCTTTTCATAATTGTAAGCAGTGATTGGTTTTAATCTGTTAGGAGCATAGACCTTAAAGTATTCTTCTGAAAGCTCCTTAAATCGCATATTCTCGTTAAATGCAGAGAGACCCTTGCATCTGTTCTTGAAGTTTATATATTCTTCTTTAGCAAGCTTATCCGCTTTCTTCTCAGTCGTTCCTTCTGGTGGAGTGAACGTTGTTGTCTTACGGATCTGCTTCCCTTCTGTAGTCATTCCCATGGCAACTGTGAAAGTATAGCTTTTCCCTCTCTGGACTATTCCAGTATCTACTCTTCTTGATTTCATTGTATCATTCCTTTCAGAACACCAGTTTAAAGGTGCAATTTAATAAGGGATATGATATAATCTAAGTGTCTATGGTGTATCATAACCCTTTTGGTTAGTAGGTTACATCTATATTGCAGCTCCTATTGGCGTAGGGGCTGTTTTTATTTTTTAGACATCTTGTTTTCTTGTTTGTGTTTTTTTAGCAATTCGTCGAATTTATATTTTAAATAAGACAAATTCTCTTCTTCTAACTTCTCTATTTCTCCTAAATTGAACTGTATTTTATTACCTTCGTTATCAGTGATGTAATAGGCTTCTAAATATGGAACAGTATCTAACTTATATCCAAGTAAGCTTAGTTGAGCTTCAAAAATAGAATGAATTTTGCTTGTACGCATATTGATATTTTCATTAACGTTATATTGAACAAGTGAATTTGATAATTCATCTATTATGTCATCAGCATTACTCCATATTAAGTCATCAATGTTCACACCAAGAGCTTTAGCAATACGAGTTGTTATGTCTGCGGAGGGATTTCGTTCATCGCGTTCATAATTTCCTACAGATATTCTTGATATATTAGCCATATCTGCAAGCTCTGATTGTTTAAGCCCTCTATATATACGTAGCTTTTTTATGTTTTCACCTAAACTCATGTTTTCACCTCCAACATAATAGTATCACATAAAGACAACAAATGAAACATTTATTTTAAAAAAGCATTGACAAGAAAACAAACGAAACATACAATGTAAACATAAGATAACAAATGAAACATGAAAGGAGCGATGAAATGAAAATTGATATTACTAAGTTAATGTTGCTTATTGCAAACAAAGGTTTATCAAGTACAGAATTATCTAAATTATCAGGAATCAGCACAGTAACACTTTGCAGAATAAAGAATGGTTCTCAAGTTGCGAGACCACAGACATTGGGTAAGATAGCAATGGCTCTTGGTTGTAAGGTGGAGGATTTTATTGAGGACTAATTAAAACGTCCAAAGAAGAAAGGAGATATTAGAATGAGAATTGACAGAATTAAATTAGTAGCAGAGATTACACGACAAGATATTACCCAGAAACAGCTTGCAGAGCGTTCAGGAGTATCAAGAACAACTATAAACTATATTAAAGGTGGAAAAAGTTGTTCTGAAGAAGTAGGCGAAAAAATAGCTAAAGGATTAGGTTTATCAATTGATCAGTTAATGTAAGACTAACCAATCAAATCATATCGATCTGTATCCTGGTACCAATCGGATCCAGATCAGATCAACAGCTGACCATACAATTATGGTTACTATCTAGTAAATCATTAAGTAAGTCGGATTCCAAGTGGTCTGACAATTTAGCAAAAGGTGCGATTTAAAATCACATCTAGGAACTTTATTCGTTTTAAACGGATAAACGTAGTTTTACCCTTACATGAGGGAGAAAGGAAGATGATAATATGAGCATAAATGATACAGAAATAATTATTCAAGAAGTATACAAAGAATGCAACTTACTGCAACGCTTTGATGGCGAACTTAGAAAAGGGATTAGTAGAGCAATTCAAAAAATTAGTACTGGTACCATCAATACTACACAAACGGATCCAACGTCTGTAACAATGGTTACGATCAATAAGGCTGCTGAATTAACAGGAGTATCTTATAGCTATATTAGGAGCTTATGCCTTACAAAACAGATAGTATTTGTAAAGACGGGATGTAAATATCTAATCAACTTAGAAAAGTTTGTTGCTTTTCTAAATGGAAATCAAAATGAAGTTATGGGGTGATTCTTATTGAAAGATATTAAGGATATAACGAAAGAAGATTTGCTAAGTAGTGATGATATTCTCTGTGAGGTATTCGAGCAGGAAGATGAAATCTACAAAGCAAAGCTTCTTGCAACATTAGCCGATCATGCAAAGTCCTTAGGTATAAAGACAGCGTTTGAATCTCTTGTTAAAGCATACAAAAAGCAACTAAAGGAATTCAATAAGACGCAACAGGCACAACAGCAGCAAAGTGACGGTTTTACACACTTTAGTAATAGCAAATACCCAGATATGCGTTGTGGGGCATGGATTGCTGATGATAGTGGTATAAAAATGCATACACAAAGGAATGGAGAAGTAACAGTATTTCCACACCCAATTCTTCCAGTACAGATGTTAAAGAATGTTAATACTGGATATATGAAGGTGAAACTTGTGTACAAAATAAGAGATACATGGGAAGAGATAATAGTAAGCAAAGACGAGATATGTTCTTCAAATAAAATCTTAATTCTTGCCAGAAATGGTATAGAAGTTACTAGTGAAAATGCTAGGTCATTGGTAAAGTATCTTTCAGATCTTATAAGTTACAACAGAGATATAGTTGACATACAGATATCTACTAGTAAGCTTGGTTGGGTTAAAAAAGAATTCATGCCATACTGCACAAATATAGTTTTTGATAATGAAAGCCGCTTCAAGGAAGCATTCGAGAGTATCCATGAGGAAGGAAATGCACATACTTGGTACGATCTTGTTAAAGAAATCAGAAAGTCTGATCGATTTGAGCCTAAGATTTATTTAGCTGCTTCACTTGCTAGTGCACTGGTTGAACCTCTTAATGCTCTTCCGTTTGTGGTTAATCTTTGGGGAGATACAGGAAAAGGTAAAACAGTTGTTCTTATGTTAGCTGCAAGCATCTGGGCTAATCCTATGGAAGAAGCGTACCTCACGGATCCCAAAAGTACACCAACAGCTTTAGAGCTAAGATTGGACTTTCTGAATAACTTACCAATGTTAATCGATGATATGGCACAAGTAAAAGAAAAATATCATGGTAATTTCTCTGAATTGGTATATTACCTATGTAGTGGTACAGGTAAGGATCGTGCTAATGCAACATTAGGGTTAAGAGCAAAAACAAGATGGCGAAACTGTATTCTGACCAACGGAGAACACTCTCTTGTTACAGAAACAATGCAAGGTGGTGCGGTGAACCGTATCATTGATGTTGAAATGGAAGATGGGCTAATATTCCAAGACGGTAATAAGGTGGTTTCAATACTCAAAGAAAACTATGGTTTTGCAGGGCGAGAGTTTATAGAGGTTGTTAGGAACATTGGATTCGATAAGATTAAAGAGATACAACAAGATTTTGCTCAAAAGATTAGTGATATCGCAAAGGCAAGTAATATAGAGAAAGAGCAAAAGCAGATACTTCCAATGTCAATCATATTAACAGCTGATCAGATAGCGACGGATTACATATTCAAAGACGATGTATATCTTGATTTGGAAGCTTGTGTTGCTATATTGAAAAGCGTTGGTGAGGTATCGGAGAATGATCGTGCTTACGAATGGATCATGTCTGAGGTTGCTGTCCATATGAACAACTTCAAGCCAGATATTACGGGTGCTTATCGTGGTGAATGTTGGGGAGTAATAGAGGACGGATATGTTTGTATTGCTATAAATATCTTTAATGGTATGTGTGATCGAGGAAACTTCTCAAGAAAGTCATTTCTTAACTGGGCAGATAAAAATAATATGTTGAATACAGATAAAGGAAGAAAAGATAAAACAAAGCGTCTCAATGGTAGTCCAACGAAATGTATCTCAATGAGGGTTTTTGAAGATAATGTGCAAGAGAAATTCATGGAGTTAACAAAGGACGAACAGGAAAAGTTACCGTTTTTATAAAATGTATCGGTAACACTTTAACACCAGCAAATTCAAGGTTTTGGAGTGAAAAACATACGTTACCAACTTCCCTAGAACACTACAATATATATTAAGAAAAGAATATATATACTTATATTTTTGGTGATTATACACGTATATATAAATTATTGGTAACATTGGTAACTTGGTAACTATATAAATAAAATGTTTTAAAATCAATGCTTTAAGCAATTACCAACAAAAAAAGTATATGGTAACTGGTGGTAATATAGAGAAAGGAACAACTCAAATGAAGAAACAAAATAGTCACACACTTAGGATTCTTTCACAGAATAAGAACTTTATTACAAGCCTTGGTAGAGAGTGTTGGATAGTAAGTTGCATAAACAATGGAGTAATGGAGTTTCGAATAATGCATAATGGATACATTGATCCATGCCTTGGTATGTATCATAGCTATCAAAGGGCAGAGGAGATAATAAATGAAATCTTTCAGTGCATAAAGCAGGAAATCTGTTCTTATGAAATGCCACAAGAATAGGCAAGAAAAAAGCCATTGAATAAGTTCGCACCTTATGCAATGGCAAGTAACCCATAAACCCTACAAGTCTAGGTATGACCTCATTATATCATCATATCTGGGCGAATACAAGAAAGGAATTATATGGACATTACAACAGCAATAGTATTCTTCATTCTGGGAGTACTATTCACAGTAAATACGCAACCAGATAACAGTAGTATGATGGATAAGGAGAGATAGATATGTATCAAATGATCAATGAAGTATTAAGAATCGCAACATGCAAATTAGGTGATGTACCTGAAAAGTTTGGAAACAATATCACTGGTAGAACGTTCTTTTATTACGATAAAAATGAGGATATCATGGTATTTATTGAAGAAAGAGAAGACATTGAATATTATATTCAGATTGCAGAAATATACTTACAGTTACCTAGAGACAAACGTAAGAAACTAATGGTACAGAACAAAGATTTCTTTGATAGTATCGAAGTTACAGAGATGTTTATCATATGGGAAAGCGTTGTTGAGTATAGAGAAAATCGTAAGATTGAAGATGATTATAAAGAGTTAAAAAGAATTTTAGGGAAGACGAAATTAGAACCAGTATTTGATCATATGAATATGATAAATATGATAACAAAACATGAGGAACCAGATAGATGGCAATGGACTTATCTTTTTTTGTATGGATACATAATGGGTAAGCGAGCAGAACGTTCTAGAAGGAAGAAGGTGCAGGCATGAGCAGATCAGAGGTTTCAAATAATCTTATTAATGCTTCATTTAAGAAAGCGGTATTGCGTAGGGAAGATATCAAACGAACATACATCGTACTGGACAGCTTGCTATACAACTATGATATGGAGCAATACATCAATATAGCCAAACAAAGAATCTTAGATATGGAAGGTGTGGAGTATCTTCTGGAACATGATCATATTGAATACAACATATTAGAGGGTTTAATGGAACTTGATGAAGTGGCGGTCTTATGTTGTAAGGATATTATAAAAGGCTATGTAAAAGAAAGCACATATCAATCATGCCTGGAGCTAATAAGAGCAAAGGACGAATATGTGAGGTTATGCAACGATACGATAAAATATTATCGAGACAAGTCAACAATTGAATCCGTAAGGGATTATTTCAAACACATGATTATGAAGCCTATTGATAAAGAGCAAGGCGAATTAATCAAAGTAATTCTTGAATGTTATAAGTTGGAATTGTCCAGTAGATTCCCTTTGGTCAAGTTATATTACCGATTGTATAACTGGTTATGTAAAAAGGCTGCTTCTCTTATGGTGCATAAATTGAAAAGAGAGGTAGGTATACATGCTTGATAGTCAAAGAAACGACCTAATGAAGAGTGCAACCGAACTTAGCAAGGCACATAGGAAAGCTTTTGAACATTGGAATGAGGGAGAAATCGTCAAAGTATGGATTGATACAAGCGGAAATACTTGCATAGAATACGAAAGCGGTAACTGGTGGCATTATAACGAGCGTGGTGAGTGGTGGTAAATTAAGAGAGCAGGTGATTTATGAGTGTAAAAATTAAGATATCATATGAACATGATCAGGAACTACAGGAGATCATTTCCCTAATAAAACCTAAGATAAAACGATGCAGTAAGGCGGACAAGCAGGGGAAATATAAAAGAGCATATATAGAAGTGAAATAAAGGTAAGGCGGTCTATCTGGAATGGGTAGATCGTCTTTTTTAGATATTCCTTGTGTTAAATTTTGGAGACCATAATTTTATGGTTGCTGATTATCATCATGATTTATCGAGCACCAAATGGCGCCGGCTAAGAAAATTAAAGCCGAATTAACGTCTCTATTTTAGCATTCTAACCGTCATTTTATACCATAAAAATAGCATATAGAAATAGAGGAAAGCCTTATAAATACTAGTTTTTACGGGTAATACCCCTATTGACTATGTGTTATAGAACTGATATAATTAATATACAAGCAAATAAAGAAGAGTACCCCAGTAGCAATACTGGAAGTCTTAACGGACGCGGGAACAGATAGAGCCATTTAGAAGTAACTAGGTGGTTGTATGTGGACCCGCGTTTTTTATTTGCTTGACTAATAGGTATTGTCGTTTCCTTTCTTCCATGTAACTCCGTCCCTGGGCATGGATTGAAACTGCCCCATTGTTCTAGAAAGGTGAATGATAGTATCAAGAACAATGAAGATTAAGAAAAGAAAAGAAAGGAATGGTATGTTATGTGCGAAACGACACAAGAGCAAAAAGACAAATATCTAAACCGAATGAGAGAAATCAGATCAACCGTAACGGAAATGGTTCCTAAAATTAATAGCGTTTTGGTAGGCTACGGTGCTGAGTATTACAGAAACACTAAAGGAGAGTATACGGCTAGTTACTTCCGTAGTATAAGGGCAAAAGCAGAAGAGGATATTAAGATTATTGCCAAAGATAAGTTTACAGAGATAATTGATTCTCTGGCCAAGGCAAAAGAAGATTATATCGACCAGTGTTTCGAGAAGAAAACCACAACGGATCCAGTGGAGCTTAATTTCGTAAGTAAGGAACTGGAACTTATGAGTAGAGAAGAATTACAAGAGTTCTTAGAACTAAACTATCTTGATAAGAATATGGTTCGGTTATTTGATATTGAGGTTAAGCGACGTATCAAGTCAAATGAACAAGGTATGAGCACACAAGGAACTTCATTACAGAATTTCAAAGAAAACTTCACTATCAATGACCAGGTAATCAAAACGTTAGATGAATGCATTAAGGAAATGACCGCGGCAAGATCTGTATCTGGAAGTACATTATTCTTCCCTCAATATGATGAATACGACAATATGACAACAAAATCTGTGACTTATGCGGAGTTGTTTAATTACATTCATGGTAAGTGTGCCTGGGGAGCCCCAAGCAAAGATGCAGTTAATATCTTAGATATCTCAAAGTAGGAGGAAACGCATGGATCAAGTAATTCAGTATATTAACGATAGAATAGAGCAGTTACGAAAACTCAATGGTAAAGAGACCATCGGAGAGAAAGAGCTGCTTAAGGTATTAGAGGTTATAGATAACCTACCAAAAGAAGAATAACTGTTAATAGCCTGCTTCGTGTTATTCGTTGCAGGCTTATTTTAAAGGAAAAGGTGATTATATGGCAGATAAGAAGATACGGCTTAAGGTTGCTACTGCTACAGACGTAAGAAGAACCTTAGCCAGAATAACCAATATGGTTGCAAATAACGAGATTGATACAAAGAAAGCGAATACCATTATATTAGCTTGCAACGCTGTTCTGTCCGCTATAAGGACCGATGATCAGCAGAAGAAAATCAGTGAGTTGGAACAACTTCTTAAAGAAATTACGAACGGAAGGTGATTAAGTGAAACTAATTGATAGATTACTTACGAAAGCTAAAGCTATTGCTTCAACAATGATCACTTCATTGTATTCGCATAATGATGATGATTTTATTCAAGCGTTGGGATTGAATCCAAAGAATTACGAGGTAGTGGTCGGAGATGTGACTATGTATGATTCTATGAAAGCTTTAAACGATTCGTGTGAAAGCATATGGAGTGATGATAATGGATAAGATAGACAGATTAATATTCAAGGCAAGGTACCAGATGAAAAGCCTAGTGCCATCAATAATGGCTGTATTTATTATGAATACTGGTGATAAGGTAAAGAAAACCGTCTGCTATTATAACAATGGTGATGGTTATTCCAAGGAAGAACTTTTTGATAATACTGATAAGGCTATTGAAAGTGTACCGAAGAATAACCGCTCATATCCTGTTATTCATTTTGTTAAGGCAAGTGAAGTTATGAAGAAAGAAACAAGCAATTCAGATGGTGAGATATATCAAAGATATCTTCACTAATTGTCAGGGGTGGGTCAAATGAGTAATGAAGAATTAGTAGAATTAATCCAAAAAGGTATAGACCCTTCAAATAATATGGGGCAGCTATACGAACAGAATAAAGGTATGATCTGTAAGATTGCCAGAAGATATTCTTCGCGTGCTGACATAGAGGATTTGATGCAGGAAGCGTATTTCGGTCTATATGAAGCAGTAAAACGCTATGAGAGTGCTGCAGAGGTCAAGTTTATGTCATACGCTACATACTGGATTTTGCAGTCCATACAACGCTATGTGGAGAACAATGCTTCTTCAATACGGATTCCAATACATACACAGCAATTGTACAACATATACAGTAAAGTAGTTAAATGTTTCAAGGAAAAGTATAAACGTAAGCCAACCGATCAGGAAGCTAGTCGGTTACTAGATACAAGTATCACTGTTATTCAATCTATGAGAAAAGAGTTGTATGAAATAGGTAATATGAATAGTCTGGATCAAGTTGTGGGTGGAGAGAATGACGATATGTTTCTATCAGATACAGTAATAGGCTCAAATGGGATTGAAAATGATATAGTCGATAAAATTGTCGAACAGGACAAGAAAGGCTCTCTATGGGGCATTGTGGAAGAGAATACAAGCGAAATAGAGAATCAAGTCATTGTAAGCAGATACAGAAAAGATCTAACACTTGAAGCTACTGGGAAAGAGATTGGAATATCCAGAGATCGTGTTAGGCAGATGGAAACTAGAGCGTTGAGAAAGCTACAATCTGCCAGAGTGAAACGAACCATTGCAGAACGCTACGAAATAGCCATTGTGGGAGCATATAGGGGTAGTGTAGGAAGCTTCAACCATACATGGACTAGTTCAACGGAAAGAGCTGCTTTGAAATTAGAAGAAATGAGGTAAGGTATAATAGTATGAAAGATGAGTACTAGTTAATCAGAAATCATTGTAATTATTGCCAGTATAAACCAATTTAGCAATCTGATTTAATAGAAGTATATAAATATTTATGATATAATGTGAATAATAGATTCTATGCGTGTGTGCATATCAAATATAAAGAGGTTGATAAAATGAAGGTGTATGATTCAGACATAAGGTACTTATTATATGATTGTTTTAAAGGAAACCCTGAGTATGCTGCAGAACAGGATACAGTTGTAATTAATGAATTAGATGTATGCTCTGGAGTTGCAAGAGTTGATATAGCCGTAGTTAATGGTAAATTACATGGCTATGAAATAAAAAGTGGACAAGACACTCTTGAAAGATTACCTCAACAAATTAAGTTCTATAATACCGTGTTTGATTCAATGACTATAGTAGCACATCAAAATCATATAGATAAGGTAAAGAAAATAGTACCTAATTGGTGGGGAATACAATGTGTATATGAGAATAAGAAAGAGCAAATAAAAATCAAAAGAATTCGTAAGGAAAAGCAAAATAGCAACATTAACATTCGTAATGTTGCTATGCTTCTTTGGAAAGATGAGATGCTTGAACTTATTAAAAATTACAGTAGTATAAAAAAAGGATATAAAAGTAAAACAAGAAATGATTTAAGTGAACTGATCGCAACAAGTATAAATTCAGAAGTAGTTTTACAATATGTAAGAAGACAACTTAAACAGAGGATAAATTGGAGAGCTGTTCCATTACAAGAGTTAGGTGATGATTTGCACAGTATGTAACCCATTGTGGTGAATTACCTGGACCGGCTGTTGGAAGTGTGGCTTTCTCATAAATAATTTGATCTCCATAGCTAAATTCTTGACCAGAATAATACGGTGATTTGATTATTTCTTTGCACATATCCTTAATAGAACGAGTATATATACCATGTATACGATCTTTTTTCCCTTTATGAATATAGTATTTGTCATATGTGGTGTATTTTATTTTTGGTAATGTTCCGTATTTCATTAAGCGAAAATCTAATTCAGATTCAGTGAACTTGGTTACACCATAATCAGAATAAGAAAGCTTATATGTTGGAAAGTAACTGCGTAACTTTGAGAAAATTTGTATGTCATATCGAATATAGGAAGTGCTCTCGCCAGAATCAATAGTAAGTTGTTCAGGAAAAGATGTAAGACATACAACAAGATTGTTGAATTTATTGATCAATGTTTCGTTGTTAATTAATAAATATTTATATGTTGCAAAGACTATATTTGCAATTTGTGGAGTTAATACTTCTCCTGCATCAAAAATTAGATCAATAAGAGTATCAGAAGAATATGGAATTAGTGAATTAAGTATATCTTGAGTAGATTCACCATCAATATCTTCTGGAATTGGAATTTTTACAGAAACTTTTGAAGTGATTTTGGAGATGGTTTCAATTTGATCATAAATATCATTTGGGTATAATAATGGATATGCTTCTATATGATGCTCATAAGCATATGCAGCATAGCTACTTAGTAGTGATCTATCTTGATCGCATCTAACGGTGTCATAAATAATAGAACCATTATAACAATTATGTACTTTGCTAAAGAAGTCCTCTGGTTCTAGTTCCTCTACTAATTCAATTATTGGTAGAAAGTTTTGAGTGTTAAAATTGCTCTTGCTAAGAGCGCATTGTTCGCCTGTTTTCCATTTTAAAATAGGATAATACAAAATGTTATTCATGATTTAACCTCCTCTAATATTGATAGGAATATTTTACTATATAGCCACAAGGAAATCAACATAATTTGACAGTGATAAACTAGATTCTCCATATAATATGTTATTAGTTACAGTGACTGCGATGCATAAGTTTTAGAAAATTACTATCAAAAATATACAAATTAGATAAGAAAAAGAGCATCTATCGATGGTAGGTGCTCTTTTTTTTATATAGAGGTTAGTAATGACTATAGATAGAAATGGAGTTCTAATTAAAGTAATCTCGTATTGATATAAATAATCATTTTGTATAAAATAATATTGTTTTTCAATGTAAATTGTCTCTTTTCGATGAATATATGTTTACAAAGCAGTTTGAAAATGGTACAATATGGTAAAAACACAATGATGGGTTAGGTGTGATTATGTGTATCATGGTACGGAAATAGGGCGAGGAAAAAGAATGTTAAAGAAACAAGCAATGGAATATAGTAGAGGAGATAGCCATTGGCTTGGAGATGGAATATATTTATATAAACATGAATTGTATGTTTTTCGCTGGCTTGTTATTATGTATAAAGATCGAAATGACGAAAAAAGAATAAAGGAACAACTATTTAAAAGGTATAGTATCCTTGATGTTGACATAGATTATAATGAAAAGGAAGTATTTTCATTAATAGATCCTGGTCATAAAATCCTGTTTGAACATTTTAGAGAACAATGTGAAAAAAAAGCAAGTTATTCAAAAAGATTAGCAAAGCAAGAATTTACTGATGGTGTAGTCATAAATATTATGTTTAATAATTTTGAATACGGGAATAAATATAGTATGGTAGAAGCTATATTCCCAATAAGTAATTGTCAAAGTCATATAAATTCAAGAACAAATGGCTTTGATGAATATCAGCTTTGCGTAAAAAACCCAAAGAAAATTTTAAAATTAGTAGATTGTTCAAGTGAATTTGAAAAAAAGATGAATGATTACTTTAAAAGTTATGATCAATTCTATATTTATAAAAGAAGATATGGAACAAACTATAAAGTTAATTAAAGAGGTGATTATATGTTAGATATTAATGAATTAGATAACGAGATGAAACGAATGGATGAATTTTTTGACCAAATAACAGATAGCCAGTTTGAAATGATGGCTATTGAAGCGGGTATTGGATATATAAAGAATAGTTGTGAAAGTAATTATGTTAAGGCTACTATGATGCCATTAGTTGATTTAGACATTAAGAAGACATATAAAAGTGACAGCAAAATCAAAATATCGGATAGCTGTAACATGTCTTGGAGCAATAAGTACAGTTTAATAAAAGGGGCTGCATAATATGAAAAGTCAAGACAAGGGTATAATTTCTTTTAATTCATATGAAGTAAGAAAAATAGAATTTAAAACTAATGATAAATTTGATGATAGTGAGGTTACCATGGATGTGGAAATGGGAGCGGATGTTCATGTTCATGAAAACAACAGAGAAATGATAGTAGATTTAGAACTATTAATTTTTAAAGAATCTGAAAAAAATAATTATCCATTCGAAATGAATGTGATCATAAGAGGATATTTTAAAATGGATTGTGAATCAGAGGACTCAATCGAAAAGTATGATGCAAATGCTGTTGCTATTTTATTCCCTTATGCACGAGCATTGGTTTCAACATATACGGCCAATGCCAATGTTGCACCTCTAATTTTGCCAACAGTTAATGTAAATGAATTCATAAAGAGGTCGAAAGAACAATAAATTTTACGACATTGCTTTATTAACACGGTATTGAATTATGTCAATTTTTTGTTGTGACTTTGTTGTGAAAAGTTGTATAAAACTATAAAAAGAAATACCACTTATAAGATTAGTACATACGAAAAATGAAGTAAAACAAAGAGTTTTTATATAATAAAGAATTACAAAAGGTGCTTGTCATAACTCAAAGAGATAATCAAAGAGAATATCAAAATATACAAACCTCAGAAACCTTGTGTTTCTGGGGTTTTTCTTTTTGCTTAGAATTGCAATGGATCGTATAGAAATGCAGAAAAGTTTAGTGGGTAAGGCACAAGTAGAATACGGAATGTAAAGTGCTAGATCACACAGAAGTAAAAAGCCACACATAATACAAATGGGACTCATGTTTTACAATTCACCTATAATTCACCCCTGGCAGAGAATGTGTTACAAAGTGACTCTCTGCTGTTGAAACATGTGGTAAAATAATTGGAAATATGTTAATATTTACATACAAATAGAAATTTAAGGAGGAGAATATGCAAGTAGGAGATAAAGTTTTATTTGGAAATTATGAATGGAATGTACTAGATATACAAGGCGATCGAGCCTTAATCGTAACCGAATATATAATAGATCATCGCTCTTATCATGATGCATATAAAGAAATAACATGGGCTGATTGTGCTATGAGGCAATATTTGAATGGTGAATTTTATGATAAATTTAGTGAGAATGATAAGCTGAGAATTTGTCCAGTTACAAATAAAAACTCTGATAATCAGTGGTATGGTACCAAAGGTGGGGAAGATACACAGGACTGTATATTCTTATTAAGTATGGAGGAAATAGTATGCCAATATTTTGGTGATAGTAGTGAGAAATTGTATAACCCAAGAAAAAATCAAAGATATTGGTTTGAAAGAAAAGATCATAACAATAGTAGGCGAATTGCAAGACTTGAGAATAATAAAGAGCAAGTATGGTGGTGGTGGACGAGAACACCAGGCCGAGTTGGCGTAAAAGCAGTGTATATTCATGGTGATGGTAATATAGGTATTCAGGGTAACAATATCTTAAAAGGAAATGTGGCTGATGGTAAGTGTACAGGTGGTGTCCGGCCAGCGTTATGGTTGAAACTTTAATTCATATTAAAATAGAAAAGGAGTCCAAAGATGGATGAATTTCAAGAAGGATTACGATTAATTGATGAAATATATGGAAATGGAAAGGATAATTTGATATCACTTGCAACGATAGCTAGAGAGGTAAGTTCGGAAGGACATATTCGTCCTGTTGTACGTACAGTAGACGCATACTATGAGGATGGAGTTTTTTATGTTGTTACAAGTGAGAAATCAAATAAAATGCTGCAAATCGCAGATAATTCAGAGGTTTCAATTGCAGGAATTTTAGACATGTTTACCGCCAATGGTGTTGGGAAAAATCTTGGCTGGGTACTTGAACCTCAAAATGCCGAGATCAGAAACAAATTACGTACGACATTTGCAAATTGGTATGACGAGGCAAATGATGAGCAAGATAAGAATTGTTGTATTTTAGCAATATATCTAACAAAGGGAACGCTCAACGTAAATCATTGGGAAAAACTATATCATATGGATTTTGTTAATAAGGTAATTATGGAGAACGGTGGTATTTTTTGAACTAGACTAGGAACGCTTCACAAAATACATAGTAAAGATATTTATAGGACATTTCTCAGTAGAAATACTGGGCAATGTCCTTTTTTCTATAATAGGGGTTGGGTGTCAAAAGTCCTCATTTAATTTGAGGTCTGTCAATTTTGCAAAATTTAAGTTTGTCTAACATGTAATTAGAACATCGTTCACTCCGGGCACGCTCTCGCCCCGCTGAAGTTCGTAGTGGTACATAAGGTTCTAAAGTACAGAGCCTAACAGAAAAATGGTAATTGACATAGGTTAATTATTGTACTATTCTTATTTATAGAATCCATTCTATAAATAAGGAGAAGATTATGGCACGCCCTAAAAAAGACCCAACAATTAAACAAAAGGAATTTATACTTGCAGCTAAAGATTTGTTTTTTTCAAAAGGCTATGAGGAAACAGCAATCCAAGATATATTGAAGGCTGTGGGGAACGGAAAAGCATTATCGCCCAGCGTGTTTTATTACTATTTTTCATCAAAAGAGGGACTGCTAGAAGCGGTAATACAGGATTATATGGCAACCTATCTGAAGGGAATAATGGAAATCATTGAAGCATCAGAATATAATTATGCTGAAAAAATGCAACAGATCATGAATGCTGCTTATATGGCAACAGAAGAGTTCACGTACATAGATAGTTATTTTGATCAGGGAACTTCCAATGCAGAGCTGTTTAATTTTTATATTGATAAATGCATTCGTTGTGAATTACAAGAACCATTAACAAATTTAATTTTAGATGCTAGCAAAAGAGGAGAGATCCCGTTAACTCCACTTCTGCAAGCTGCAGGTGCTGAAATGCTCGTACAGATTATGCTTTGGTCAATCTACCCCCTTTCACATCAGGGGAGAGAGTCAGATGGGAAACATCACAATGAAAAATATCTGTCACTTATGCCACTTATATTTTCTCAATTATTAGATGTACCATTTGAACTGCTAAACATAAAAAATAACTGAAAATCTGAAAATCCATTAGAACAATAAGATAAGGGAGGGGACTATCATGAAAATAGGAATTGTTACAATTGGTTCAAGAGGTGACGTTCAGCCTTATTTGGCATTAAGTCAGGAACTTATGAGAAGAGGACATTCATTGAGAATAATTACCTTTAGGAATTTTCAGAGTTGGATTCAAGAGGAAGGAATTGAATACTATCCTATTCCAGGAGACGCAAAGGATGTCATGCGATTATTAATAGGCGAACAGGTATCTTCGGGAGAATACTTTAAAAACTTAGATAAACTGCTCATCCCAATAAAAAAAGAGTTTTTGGCTGAACTTGAGAATGCTTGCAAGGATATGGATTTGCTTATATATTCTACACTTGGCAGCATTACATGGCATATAGCGGATAAGTATCATATTCCATGTATCCGTGCATTTTTCTGTCCCCTCGATCCAACAGGAGAATTCCCAACGATGACGGCTCCTATATTACCACTTGGGAAATTGTACAATCGTTTTACATTTAAATGTGGAGATTTATTATGGTCAAGTGCTACAAGGCGACTGTTAAATGATTGGAGAGTAGAAAATGGTTTGAGACCGATTCAAAAATTTGAATTTCCATATCGTTACCTGCATGGTCAAGAAATCCCAACATTATATGCGTACAGCACTTTTTTATCACCGAAGCCGGCAGAATATGATTCGAATAAGTACCTAACCGGTTTTTGGATTAAATCTCTTGAAGCGGAATGGGAAGCAGATCCTTCCCTAGTGGAATTTCTAAATAAGGGTGAAAAACCAATCTACATCGGTTTTGGCAGTACGGTTGGAGGGTCCTATGATGAAGCGCTTAGGATTGTCTTGGAGAGTTTAATAAATGTGGGGCAACGAGCTATTTTATCTTCTGGCTGGGGGGATCTATCAGGAAGTAATCTTCCGGATACGGTATTTCAGATTAATAATGTACCACATGAATGGCTGTTTCAACATGTATCTGCGGTGGTACACCATGGTGGAGCTGGAACAACCGCAGCTGGACTACGTGCTGGGGTACCAACGATTATCATACCTTTTGGTGGCGACCAGCCATTTTGGGGGCAATGCGTATATCGTTTAGGTGTAGGACCAAAACCTATTTTAAGAAAACATCTTACAGTGAAAAATCTGACGAAAGCTTTGAGGGAAGTAATAAACAATGATGAAATAAAAAAGAATGCAAAAGCATTAGGTGTTCAATTGAGAAATGAAAATGGAGTGAAAAATGCTGCGGATATGATAGATTCAATACGGATGAATACAAAGACGATTGGATGAGAATATTAAGATTTTAGTAACGGGGGAGAAGTAGAATACATAGGGCCTCACAATTTTAATGTGCCCACTCAAAAAGGTTTTACTTTGTAAGCAAGGCAGTTTTAACTGTCTTGCTATTTTTATTTACGCGTGCAACGAGCCAAAGTCCAAGTTTACTTGAGACCTTGGCGACTGCCGCGATAATTTGATAAACTCGCAAAGCGTGTTTATCATAGTTGAATCTTACAGTGGACAAAATTGGAGTAGATAGAAGTTCTCCACAATAAGTGACCATTATGGTGGAGATTGTCCAATGAATGTGATAAAATAAAGCAAAGATTATGTATTAGATTATGCTCGTGAAGTGAGGAAACTTAGCCAGAAAAGAGAAGTAAGCAAAAGTAGCTTTGGCTACATGTTCTCATATTGGAGGTTTCCGTGTAACAGTAAATAAAAACATTAAATGAATAGGAGAAGTATATGGTAGAAGTGAATTTCTACGATCAGATTGCAGATGAGAAACTAAAATTTGCAGTGATCCTAGCGAAGGCGGATGGAAAGTGGGTGTTTTGTAAACACAAAGAACGAGATACCTATGAGGTCCCAGGTGGACATCGGGAAATTGGAGAACGAATTGAAGAGACTGCGAAACGAGAGTTAGAAGAAGAGACAGGTGCCACGGCTTATCATATAAAACCAGTTTGCGTGTACTCAGTGAAAGGGAAGACAAGAGTTAATGAAATACTTGGAGAGGAAACGTTTGGAATGCTATTTGTTGCAGAAATCCAAACATTTGAACAAGAGTTACATAGTGAGATGGAGAAAATTATACGTACAGAAAAGTTGGTTACCAATTGGACATATCCTTTAATTCAACCCAAATTAATCGAGGAAGCAGTTAGAAGAGGATACATCGAAGGGTAGGAGAAGACAATCTTTGCTTTATAGAGAAGGAGATAATTATGACAAGAATATATTTTGTTCGACATGCACAGCCGGATCATAATTACGCGGACAGGATTCGCCCATTGACAGAAGAAGGGCAGCAGGATACAAAGATGGTTTTAGATTTCTTTAAAGAGAAGAACGTGGATCAATTTTACTGTAGTCCCTATAAAAGAAGTTATAATACGATTGCATCAACAGCTCAGTTTTTTGGAAAAGAGATTATAACGGATGAGCGTTTACGGGAAAGAGAAAGCGGTATCGATGCTAACAACTTGGAAATGTTTCGTAAAAGATGGGACGATTTCCGCTACCATGAAGAAGGTGGGGAATCTCTTGGTATGGTCCAAGAGAGAAACATGAGTGCTTTGTGGGATATTCTTGCAACAAATGAAGATAAAACACTAGTAATAGGAACCCATGGAACGGCACTAAGCACGATTTTGAATTATTTTGATCCTGCTTACAATTGTGATTCATTTTTGCGAATGATAAATTGGATGCCATATATCATTGAAGTGGATTTTGAAGGAAAGCAATGCGTTGGTAAACGGGAGCATACTTATATCAATAAGCCCTATAGAAACAAATAGTTGAGAGGGAATATTCGATTAAAATAGGGAAAAGAGTTTACCAAAAAAGTTGAATTAAAAAGAAAACTAGTTACTAGACTTATACAAGGAGGAGTAGCCATGGAATGGGCGGGTTGGATTAGTTTGATACTAATGCTCTGTTTTGTTGCATATCCTGCACGAGTACGAGCAGTTGAGAAAAAAGTAAAAAGGTTAGAACGAAAAGTGAATGGAGGAACGGATATGTCAAAGATATTTAACGATTTAGTGGGAAAAGAATGTATAATGAAAACGGATGAAGGATTAAGTTTTGCAGGTAGTACATCTGTAAAATGTCAGGTGTTAGATGTAGATGATGAGTGGATCAAATTTTCATATATGACAAAAAAAGAAGGAAAGAAGATAAAGATTATGCGTATTGATGCAATAGACAGTGTGGATGTTGTAGAATAATCTCTATAAAACAAGAGTGTTTGATACGGTCCATAGTATGCCATAGTGTGTCTAATTAAGAGTGAGATAAAAAGCATTTTATGAAGAAAGCGTAGAATCATAGAATGCAGAGGACCGCAGAGAACGCAGAAAGTGAGAAAATTATGTTATCACAAGTAGATATGACATACGAAGAATTGCAGACATACATCAGAGAAACCTCAAGTTTTGGAATAGAGGAATTAGAGGGAAAAGAACGAGAGGATCGGGAAGCTTGCGTTAAGCAAGCTATGGAAGACATTGATGTACTTCTACCAGAAGGTATACACACAAAGAACAATACGATTCGAAAATATGTGGATGAAAAGGGCAACGAAGTTGGCGCTTTGTGGACAACTGTACGAACAGAAGAAGAGTATCTATTATTGGCACTGATAAATGTCAAGGCTGACCAACGTGGTAAAGGATATGGAACAGAACTGATGGAATTGGTGAAACAGGAAGCAAGAGATAAGAATATTGGTCTTGTAGCACTTGGAGTTTATAAAATGAATACCGTTGCCATTAAGCTGTATGAAAAATGCGGATTTCATATATTTGATGAAGAAGAATTTCGGTATGCAATGGTATGGCAAAACAAAAATGAAAGTAGAGACGAGTAGAGGAATTGTTATGATAAGAAACTGTAAGCTGGAAGAAATATCGGATGGTCGATTTTATGGATTGCAAGATATGGTAAAAGTCGGTTGTGGAGACTGTAAAGGTTGTTCAGCCTGTTGTCAGGGAATGGGGAAATCTCTTGTTTTGGATCCCTTGGATATTCACCGATTAAGTGTCCGTTTACAACGTAGTTTTGAAGAACTATTAAGTGATACAGTAGAATTGAATCTGGTGGATGGAGTAATCTTGCCGAATTTGAGGATGGTTGGTGAAAAGGAACAGTGTGTCTTTCTTAATGAAGAAGGAAGATGTAAGATTCATTCACATCGCCCAGGTTTTTGTCGAATCTTTCCCTTGGGACGATACTATGAAGAAGGAAGTTTTTCTTATATCCTACAGGTTAATGAGTGCGTTAAGTCCAATAAAACAAAAGTTAAATTGAGCAAATGGATTGATACACCTGATCTAGGGAAAAACCAAGAGTTTGTAAACAACTGGCACTATTTTTTGAAAGATATTCAAAAGAAAATGGTTGAAGCGAAAGAAGACCAAGTACGGAAACAGCTTTCCATGGTTGTTCTACAGTTATTTTATCTTGCGCCATATGGACAAGAGCATTTTTACGAAGAATTTCAGGAACGGTTAACAAAAGTAAAAGAGCAGTTATCTTGCTAAATACATGGAACAGGAGTTGACAAAGTATTTTTCACAAGCTATCATATAATTCATATAGCTTTAATATGAAACAAAAGCAGAAAAGCAGCATGTTAATTAAGATGAAGCAGGAACCTCATAGATTTAAAAAGGGGCGAAACAGTTTATAGCTTATGAGTAAGGAAGGATACTATGTTAAACGAATTTTCAAGAACCCAATTATTACTTGGGGAAGAACATATGCACACATTAGCAAAGGCAAGAGTCGCAATCTTTGGCATTGGTGGTGTTGGAGGTTATACAGTAGAAGCACTTGCACGAAGTGGGGTTGGTTTTTTCGAACTGATTGATGATGACAAGGTGTGTCTAACCAATATTAACCGTCAGATCATAGCAACAAGAAAGACGGTTGGGCAATATAAAGTAGATGTGATGAAAGAACGAATTCTATCAATTAATCCAAAAGCTGAGGTTGTGGTTCATAAATGTTTCTATCTTCCAGAGACAGCGAAAGAGTTTGATTTCTCTTCTTATTCGTACGTCGTGGATGCAGTAGATACAGTAACAGCCAAATTGGATATTATTTTACGAGCAAAAGAAGCTGGAGTACCTGTGATCAGTTGTATGGGTGCGGGGAATAAATTAGATCCAACGCAATTTGAGGTATCTGATATCTATAAAACGTCGGTTTGTCCATTGGCTAAAGTGATGCGAAAAGAATTAAAGAAACGAGGCGTTCGTTCTCTTACTGTTGTTTATTCAAAAGAAAAGCCAACTAGACCAATGGAGGATATGTCAATCAGTTGTCGAAATCACTGTATCTGTCCACCTGGTGCACAGAGAAAATGTACTGACCGAAGAGATATCCCAGGTAGTTTATCCTTTGTTCCATCAGTAGCTGGCTTAATCATGGCTAGTGAAGTAGTAAAAAATCTAGGTAATGCAAAATAAGGTTAAAGCGTGTAACGCATCTCAATTAAGTTATAGATGAGTTCATAACCCATGCTATAATACATGGCGAGAGCAGGTCGATTCGTACCAAGTACGGTCAAGGAAGCCTGCTTTTCGCCATTTTCTTTTAAATATTGCAATGCAGTTGAAAGAGTTGCACGTGCAATATTCTTATGACGGTAGGCAGGAATTGTAAAGATGTTTTCTGTGGCACTTCGTCCCTCTCCCATACCCCAAACGGTAGTACTTGAGATTACTTGTTCGCCATCTTTGGCAGTAAATACTTTCGTTGTTTCTCCACCCAAACGAAACCATAGTTCTTGTTCGCTGTCTTGTACTTGATCAAACCCCATTTCGTTGGCTTGAAGATATTGTTTCATTCCATTTCCCTCAAAGGAATGAATACCAATCTCAATGGAAGAAGGTATGGAGTAGTTTGGAATGTCTTTGGTTAGATCAAATGCTAAAACAGGTGTTACACAGTGCGCATAAAGTCCATTTTTTAGAAGAAAACTCATATCCGCTATAGAAGAGTCTTCACACCAACAGCGCATGGAGATGGTACGGTCGGGATACTTTTTTTTGTATGTAGCAAAATGTTCTTTCATTGTTGTTAAGAGTTGTAGCTTAATCTGCTCTGTTTGTGGATGATCTTCTTTTACGTGATACTCCAAGTTCATCTGAAAATCTGGGATATGTGTAACTGGACGATCTATATAGTACCATGTTGCACTATAAGAGAGAGCAGCAACACCAACCACTTGATTTGAGTCATCAACAGCAACAAAAGCATCCTCCCCATGAAAATCTTTTTGCCATTGTAGCTGAAGCCAAGACATAAAGTGAATCTGTTGAATAGCATCTAAATCCTGTTCATTAAATTTTCTAATGGTAATCATATGATTATGTTAACCCCTTTCTTACTTCTAGCTTTAATAAGCTAGTAAAAACATTAATCTGTTCAATATATGATTGTAAGTGATATAAGAATATTATGCAAGAAATCAGGGGCTACTAAAATAAATATAGTTATTCTTGTCAGTGATCAGAAGGATTCTGTAAAAAATCATGACAATGTACGTTGACAAAAGAATAAGAAGAGCTATATAATTGACTCAGAGTCAATTATATAGCTCTTCTAGTTGTACTTGAATAAAGACACACATGTATTGTTAGAATACGTTGTAGGAAAGACAGAAAAGTTGGCATATACAAATTGAGAGTAGGAATAGAAAAAGGTAAATAAGAAAGGAAGAAGTGTATGAGTAAGAAAGTTGTATTGATTACAGGTGCTTCATCAGGTATAGGAAAAGATACAGCAATTGTTTTACAGAGGGAAGGGTATCAGGTATTTGCTGCAGCACGTCGTGTGGAGCGAATGGAGGATCTTAAAAAACATGGAATAAAAGTAGTTTCACTTGATGTCACCAAAGAGGAATCCATGATTGCTTGTGTGGAGTGGATTAGAAAACAAGCAGGCAGGATTGATGTGCTTATTAATAATGCAGGATATGGATATTATGGTGCTGTAGAAGATGTAACAATTGAAGAAGCTAGAAAACAATTAGAAGTAAATCTATTTGGATTGGCACGCATGACACAGCTGGTATTACCGATGATGCGAAAACAACAAAGTGGTAAAATCATAAACATTTCTTCTATGGCGGGACGTGTAAGTACTCCTTTTGGAGCCTGGTATCATGCAACCAAATATGCGGTTGAAGGTTTTTCTGACTGTCTTCGAATGGAAACAAAACCATTTGGTATTGATGTAGTGTTAATTGAGCCAGGTGCAATTAAGACAGATTGGGGAATTATTGCAGCAGATCATTTAGAAGAATCTTCTGCAAAAGGAGCGTACGCTGCACAGGCAAAAAGAGTGGTGAATTATTTAAGACAATCCTACAACTCAGATTCTATATCAAAACCAGAAGTAATATCGAATGCGATACGTAAAGCGGTTCTTTCCAAAAAACCAAAAACAAGATATCTTATTGGCTATGGTGCTAAACTATCGGTATGTATCAAACGTGTGGTTTCTGATCGTATGTTTGATAAGATTATACAGAAAATTATGAGTAAATAGGAGTTATTACGGTGGCTAAGAGGGCAAGAAGCGATGCGGAGAAGGAACTAAAATCAAAAGAAATATTAGATATGACGGCATTAATGTTTGAAAAACAAGATTTTGCTAATATAAAAATGTCGGAAATTGCAAAAGCATTGGGAATATCAAATGGAATATTATTTGTTTATTTTAAAACAAAAGAGATGTTATTCCTTCGATTATTAATGCGAGAATATGAAAGTAGATTGATACGTATGGAACAGAGAATGGAGCAGGATCAAAAGAGGGATAAAGAAAGTTTCCATCAATTGATTCTAGAGGAATTGGTTGAAGTAATAGAAGAACATGAACTCTATATCCGCTTGTGTTCCATACGAGGTGTAATCCTAGAAAAAAATGTTGATTTACAAGAGGTGATCAATTATAAAAAATGGTTATACAATCGGTTTGAACAAATTGCCAAACGCATGGAAGAACACTATAAGTTGTATAAGAAAGAAGCAATCCAGCGACTATTTTTGATTGAAGAGTCTATCTTTGTGGGGTGTGAACTATGTGGCGCTCTTCCAAAGGATATTAACAATATACTGGAAAATTATCATATGACAGCATTTTTCTTCGATAAAAAAGAAAATGCAGCGGCTTTGCTAAAATCATATCTGGATATGTACTTTTAACGTTTTGATTCTTTGTTAATTTCGTTATGAAAATGAACGTAATACAGAATATAGTGTATTATAGATCTGTTCTTATTTTATGAGAAAAAGGAATTGCTTAGTTTATGGCAATTCTTTTTTTATGGAATTTTTTATGGGAATTACATAGGAAGGTAGGACCGACGATATATTCCTATATTTCTAGTTGACAAAATGGGTCTAATAGACTTATTATATACATATAAAATAGTGGGTCTATTAGACCTATAGATACAAGAGGAGAAGTAAAGATGGAAAAGATTATTCTGGGATTACTGATGCTGCGAGGCATGTCTGCATATGATCTGAAGAGAGCAATTTGCAGAAATTTTGATACAATGTGTAGCAATAGTTCAGGAAGTATTCATACAGCAATACGTAAATTATTGGAGAAGGGCTGTATTGCATATCAGGAAAAGGAAAAGAAAAAGCTTTATTATATTACAGAACTGGGGAGAGAAGAATTTTTACAATGGTTGGGGCATCCAATGGACTACACAAAAGTAAAGAATATGGAGTTGAGCAAGGTGTATTTTCTTGGGCTTGCACCAAAAGAAAAAAGGAAAGAGTTAATTAGGGAGTATATAACAGATCTTCAAGAGGCGTATGATCAGTTACGGGGGTTATGGAAACTTACTACGGAGAATACAGAGATGATATTAGCACAGGCAAGAGATACCATGCAACAGGATGAATGGAATGGAGAGGGTATAAAGAAAATATGTGATAATCGTACATTACAGGAACTAACGGAGGAAATCTATCAGTATCAAATGGAAATATTGAAGTACGGGATGGACTCAATCTGTTTTGAAATAGAATGGTACCATAAGTTGTATGAGAGATGTAAAGAGTAGGAGTAGGGAAGATAACACAAAGAAGAGAACAAAGAATATTACAAAGAAAAAACACAAAAAACAAAGAAGGGAGTTTTACATATGTCAAAAAAAACATGTGGAATAATTGCAATAATTGCAGATTTACTTATAACGTTAATTGAGGTGTTCGTTATTGCAAAAGTAATTCCATACACGGTCATTGGAGGAGGACGTCTGTCAAGTTATGAAAAGGCTGTCCCATTAGCGGGATTTAGCATTGTTGTACAGGTTATATTAGCATTTGCGATTGCGATATCTTCAGGAATAATAGAACATGTTCGATGCAAAAAAGTAACTGACTGGGTTTTACGAATCTTTACTATTTATTTTAGTATTAATATAATTATGAACCTTATGGGAAAGACCTGGTTTGAAAAGTTGGTTGGTAGTACCGTTTGTGTAATTCAGATTATCTGCTTTATTCGAATCTTAAGAAAATCGAATCGTTAAAGTATTACAGTTAATGTTTTTGGAAGGCAATGGTGCATCAAGTGCTTACTGGTTATAAGTGGAGAACGAAGAAAACTATAGAAATTACCAAACCGATCGTTTATAGGGAATGCATACTCATAAGAAATGTGATATAATGGCAATGTTATAATGCTAGGGTGATAAGGAGTTTATCCAGACATTATAAGAGTTAGAATATATCAAAATATCGCCGTGATGTGAAAGAGAAGCATGCGCTGAAAAACGAAGGAGATTACTATGTTAAAAGATATCGTAACCATTGGTGGTCTTACGATTCATGGTTATGGATTAATGATAGCCATTGGGTTCTTATTAGCTGTTTTGGTTGCAATGTACCGTGCCAAACGATATGGATTGGAACAAGAGATCATTATAGATATTGCATTGATAGCAATTATTGGCGGATTTATTGGAGCAAAATTGTTATTCGTAATTGTAAGCTTCAAAGACTTCTTGGAAAATCCATTGGAAGTACTAGGTTCAGAAGGATTTGTTGTATATGGAGGAATCATATCTGGAGTTTTATTATGTATGTTCTACTGCATACATAAAAAAGTAAGATTTTCAAGTTATTTTGATATTGTTATGCCTTCCATATCCATTGCCCAAGGGTTTGGACGTATTGGTTGTTTTATGGCAGGTTGTTGTTATGGTAGTGAAACCGATTGTTTCTTAGGTGTGGAATTCCCTGCAAATAGTATGGCACCAACTGGTGTAAAACTATTACCAACGCAGTTATTTTCCGCAGCAGGGGATTTTGTTATTGCCGGAGTGTTGATTCTATTTGCGAAGAAAGCAAAATACAAAGGGGATACCGCGGCAATGTATCTTGCACTTTATGGAATTGGACGGTTTCTTATTGAATTCCTGCGAGATGATGAACGTGGAGCAGTTGGTTTCCTATCAACATCTCAATTCATCTCCATATTCTTTGTGATTATTGCAGTAATCTTATTCATTGCGAATAAAAAGAAGGGACTACCTGCTGACCGTATTGTAGAGAAGACAATGGAATAAAGAAATAAAAGCTGGCTTGTCGTGAATAATTTTATATTATCCTACACGAAGGTCAGCTTTTGTTATGTGTTGCGGAGATAAAGGTTGCAAAACAAATGTATTATTACCAAGTAAAGATTGAAGAATAGGGGAAAAGATTCGATATATATGACACAGGGTGTCAGGTTTATATGGTATACTATTTTATATCAGGTTCCGTTTTTGTAGGAGTCTATAAACGAAATAGAAGGGGGGATATAGAATGGTAGAAACGAGGAATAATACAGATATTGATGCTAGTTATGTGAAAGAAACGTTAAAGGAATTAGGAGCAGATCTATGTGGTATAGCAAGTATGGATCGTTTTGATGAAGCACCAAAAGGGTTTCATCCAAGAGATGTTTTACCAAGTTGTGAATCCGTTATTGTATTTGCCAAGCGCTTTTTGTCAGGAACATTAGCATGTAACACAACAATCCCTTATACGATTGTACGGAATGTGTTATCGGATCGTATGGATAAGATGGCAGTCGACTTTTGTACAATTATGGAGGAGAAGGGGATTCTAGCTGTTCCTACGGGAACAAATGGACCAAGTGAATATGATGAAGTAACGGGGCGACATCGTAACATTGTATCAGGAAAACATTGCGCACAGGCAGCAGGTTTGGGTGTGATTGGGAGAAATACATTGCTGTTGACGCCAGAATACGGCAATATGGTTTGGTTAAGTGTCATCTTAACAGAAGCAAAGCTAGAAGCAGATCCACTTTGTAAGGAGCCGATTTGTAACGATTGCAATTTATGCGTGGAAGCTTGCCCTGCATCCGCCCTGCAATCGCAGGAAATGAACCAAATGGCGTGTTGGAATTATGCATTTGGATCGGTTGGAGAGGGAGACTGGCGGATCAAATGTCATACATGTAGAGATATCTGTCCATTTTGCTTGGGGACGAAGAATGCTCAGTTTAGACGCTAAGTTAGATATAATGTGGATTTGCAAAATTAGAATATCCCACAATGTAAGACTATGTAC
This sequence comes from Anaerosporobacter faecicola, assembly GCF_012070565.1. Taxonomy (GTDB): domain Bacteria; phylum Bacillota; class Clostridia; order Lachnospirales; family Lachnospiraceae; genus Anaerosporobacter; species Anaerosporobacter faecicola. The sequence continues at coordinate 79,335 of NZ_JAAQRO010000006.1, read as the reverse complement.
ATAAAAGACTATTCAAGGGGAGTATCTTTTATAGAGAGGCAAGGTGATATTATTTATGTTAGAAATCGCAGAAAGCTATACTATAGCAGAACAAATGAGAAAATCACTGGTAGGAAAGATTGTAAGTGAGATTGTTGTACTGCATAGTCCTCACAAGTTTATGTGGTTCTGGGGAGAGCGGGAAACGTTTGAAGAACTTTTAGAAGGAAAGCAAGTAACAGGTGCGAAGCAATATGGAGGAATTATTGAACTGGAATTAGAGACGGTTCGAGTTACATTTTCTGACGGAGCGTATCCTCGCTACTATGATAATTCGAAGAAATTTCCAAAGAAGCATCAGTTTATGATGATCTTTGATGATGATACAGCTATTAGTGTATCGGTTCAGATGTATGGTGCAGTGGGAATATTCGAAGAAGGAACCTATGATGGAGACTATTATATCGGTTCAAAGGAAAAACCTTCTCCATTAGATGATCGCTTTACATATGCGTATTTTAAACAGATCTATAACCAATCAGGGGGGAAAAAAGTGTCTGCAAAAGCCTTCTTAGGAACTCAACAACGTTTCCCCGGAATTGGAAATGGAACCTTGCAGGATATTCTCTACCATGCTGGACTTCACCCAAAATGCGACATGGCAACGGTTTCTGAGGAAGAATTAAAGAAATTATATACCTGTCTACGTGATACAGTGAAAGAGATGTGCCAGAAAGGTGGACGAGATACAGAAAAGGACCTTTTTGGAGTTGAAGGAACATACCAAACGTGGCTTAGTAAGAAAACAGTCTGGACACCATGTCCGCAATGTGGATATGAACTGCACAAAGGAAGTTATCTTGGAGGAACAATTTATTATTGTGAACATTGTCAAAGAATGTAGTAAAAGAGTAATCAAAAACGGTAACGTTTTATTCTGAGTTTTGTATAATAATGTATGTGTTAATTTATGAATTTGAATTGTCTAACAAATGTATTCAAAACAAAGGATTCAACGGAACATAGCAACCGGCGCTTGTCAGAAAAGCACGAAAAACTTTAGAATATTAACTCTTTACATTGGAAAAGAAAATTTTTAGAAAACCAATTGACATTTCCTATCAGTTGTGTATAATATAACTCAATTACCAATTCAAAACTAAATATGGTTGAAACCGTTGAGGTGGAGATAAAAATGAAAGATGCGCTTACAGAGAGTGAGGGAGGGTGAGAGCCTTACAGAGATGCAGTTCATTAAATGGACCACCGAGGGCATGGTGAAAAGAGTAGTTACTCCTAGTATTCCATGACGTGTGGGCATACGTCAGTTGCCGGGAATATGATAGTATTTCGCTAAGTGTGTGGGAAACCATGAACTCAAGGTGGCACCGCGGTATAATGTAATTATAACCGTCCTTGATTATTGTATATGCAATAATCAGGGGCGTTTTTTTATACTTTTTTATGGATCTTTAGGTCTTGTCCCCTTTGATTACACTCTCCTCATAGCGAGATGGAGCAACGTAATAATTAACCAGTATAAGAAAGGAAGGAAAGTATGATTACAATAACGCAGGCAAAGGAATGTGCAAAAGGATTTCAAGTCGTTCCCATCTATACGGAAATTTTAGCAGATGTACGCACACCAATTGAAGTATTACAAGCGCTAAAGAAAGTAAGCAGGCACTGTTACCTACTTGAGAGTGTAGAAAATCAGGAAATCTGGGGGAGATATACGTATCTTGGATATGATCCAAAGATGGAAATTACCTGTAAAGACGGAATGATCCATATTAGGAATGAACAGAAAGAGAAAATGGAAAAAGGAGATCCTGGAGAATGTATTAAGAGGATACTCAGTCAATATACCAGTCCAAGAATTGAGGAGCTACCAACGTTTACAGGAGGATTGGTTGGATATTTTGCTTATGATTATGCCAAATACAAGGAACCAAAATTGAAAATGACTGCCAATGATGAAGAACAGTTTTGTGATGTGGATCTTATGTTATTCGACAAAGTCATAGCATTTGATAATGTGAAACAGAAGATATATGTAATTGCCAATGCAAATGTAGCAAATCTAGAAGAGGATTATACCAGATGTGAAAAAGAACTAAATGAAATGGTGAACCTAATCAAGACCGGAGATAAATTAATGGAAGCACCAGGGAGGAAAACATCAGAATTTGTTCCACTGTTTTCAAAAGATGCATACTGCGAGATGGTGGAGAAGGCAAAACGGTATATCTATGAAGGGGATATCTTTCAAGTGGTACTGTCTAATCGATTAGAAGCAAATTATGAAGGCAGCTTACTTAATGCTTATCGTTATCTTCGTACGACGAATCCTTCTCCATATATGTTTTATTTTAGTAGTGATGATATGGAAGTGGCAGGAGCATCACCGGAGACTTTGGTGAAATTGGAACAGGGGACCTTGCATACTTTCCCTTTGGCCGGAACGAGACCAAGAGGAAAAAGTTTGAAAGAAGATGCGATGTTAGAGAAAGAATTACTAGCAGATGAGAAAGAACGAGCAGAACACAATATGTTAGTGGATCTAGGACGCAATGATCTAGGAAAGATCAGTAAGTTTGGTTCGGTACAAGTGGAGAAATATATGGAGATTCAGCGATTCTCCCATGTGATGCATATTGGTTCCACTGTAGCCTCAACGATACAGGAACCATTTAGCAATATTGATGCCATCGATGCCGTATTGCCAGCAGGAACCTTATCAGGAGCTCCTAAGATTCGAGCAATGGAGATTATTAATGAACTAGAGGATAACAAACGTGGTATCTATGGAGGAGCCATTGGATATCTGGATTTTACAGGAAATATGGATACTTGCATTGCTATACGGATTGCCTATAAGAAGAACGGGAAAGTATTTATACGTTCAGGTGCTGGAATTGTAGCAGACAGTGTACCGGAAAAGGAATTTATGGAATGTATGAATAAGGCAAGAGCGGTGATTAATGCAATAGAAGAAGGGCAGAAGAAAATCTAGTGAGGAGGGGTAGTATGATCGTATTGATCGATAATTATGATAGTTTTTCTTATAATCTATATCAATTAATTGGAACACTTGATTCAGAAATCTGTGTAATACGAAATGATGAAAGAACGGTTGAGGAGATTGCACATATGAAACCTTCTCATATTATTGTTTCTCCTGGACCTGGTAGACCAGAAGATGCAGGAATCTGTAGAAAAGTAATTCGTTACTTCACAGGCAAGGTACCAATCCTTGGCGTATGTCTTGGACATCAGGCAATCTGTCAGGAATTCGGAGCAACCATTTCCTATGCAGAGCATCTAATGCATGGGAAACAATCAGAGATTGAAGTAGAGCAAAGCTGTAAGATTTTTAAGGATTTACCAAAACAACTTCTCGTTGCAAGGTACCATTCTTTAATAGCCGTAGAAGATACTATTCCGGAGGAACTCATAATTCTTGCAAAAACCAAAGAAAACGAAGTTATGGCAGTAAAACATAAGAAGTTTGATACGTACGGACTTCAATTTCATCCAGAGTCCATATTAACGCCACAGGGAATGACTATGATTCGTAATTTTTTAGATATTAAAAGTTGAGAGGAGAAGGAATATGATCAAAGAAGCAATTGCATTACTGGCTAAGAAGGAAAATCTAACGGAAGAAATGACAGAAGCTGTTATGAATGAGATTATGACAAATGAAGCAACCGATGCCCAGAAGTCGTCATTCTTAACGGCAATGGCAATGAAAGGGGAGACAATCGAGGAGATTACTGCTGCAGCAAGAGTCATGCGAAAGCATTGTGAACGTTTCCTCAATGACCTAGATGTATTAGAAATTGTAGGTACAGGTGGAGATGGTTCGAATACCTTTAATATCTCTACCTTAGCGTCGATCGTGGTATCGGCAACGGGAATCCCAGTTGCCAAGCATGGAAACCGTGCGGCATCTAGCAAATGTGGAACAGCTGACTGTTTGGAAGCGTTAGGTGTGAAGATTGACCTTGAACCGGAAAAGAGCGCCATGCTATTGAAAGAGATCAATATGTGCTTTCTATTTGCACAAAAGTATCATACAGCAATGCGTTTTGTCGGTCCTGTTCGAAAAGAAATGGGGATCCGAACATTGTTCAATGTATTAGGACCACTAGCGAATCCAGCGGGAGCTAGTATGCAGCTATTGGGCGTCTATAGTGCAGATTTGGTAGAACCTCTTGCACATGTTTTACAAAACCTTGGGGTTAAGAAGGCAATGGTTGTTTATGGAGAAGACAGCATTGATGAGATTTCCATGAGTGCCCCAACAAAAGTCTGTGAGTTTAAGAAGGATGGTTTTCGTTCCTATACAATCACGCCAGAACAGTTTGGCTTTACGAGATGTAAAAAAGAAGAGCTGGTTGGTGGAGAACCCGCAGAGAATGCAGACATTGCAAGGGCAATATTAAATGGAGAGAAAGGTCCAAAGACGGATGCGGTCATTCTTAATGCAGGGGCAGCCATCTATGTTGCTACCGATGATTTGACTATGGACGAAGCTATAGAGAAAGCAAAACAAACAATTGCAAGTGGAGCAGCGAAAGCGCAATTAGAACAATTTATTACGTTAAGTCAAACAATATAACAAGGAGGGAGTATACATTGACTATATTAGAAGAGATTGCGCAAAAGGCAATGATTCGAGTAAGAGAGCAAAAGAAAACAATCCCCCTAGAAACAATGAAACAACTGGCACTTGCCTGTGTTATTCAAGAAAATGGAGATATATTTGAAAAGGCATTGCGAAAAGAAGGGTTATCCTTCATCTGCGAGGTAAAAAAAGCATCTCCATCAAAAGGATTAATCTCAAGTACATTTCCCTATCTAGAGATTGCCAAGGATTATGAAGCAGCAGGAGCCAGTGCCATATCAGTATTAACAGAACCAGATTACTTTCAGGGAAAGAATGTATATCTGACGGAGATTTCTAAGACGGTTTCTCTACCAATTTTACGAAAAGATTTCACAGTAGATGCATACCAGATTTATGAAGCAAAGGTAATTGGAGCAAGTGCAATCTTACTAATATGTTCGATCCTAACAGATCAACAATTACTTGAATATAGGCAATTAGCGGAATCCTTACATCTAGCGGCACTGGTAGAAGTTCATGATGAGGAGGAAGTCAAACGTGCTCTACAAGCAGGTGTAAGTATTCTTGGTGTGAATAACAGAAATTTGAAGACCTTTCAGGTAGATATGCACAATAGTATACGATTAAGAAATAAGGTACCATCGGATATTTTATTTGTTTCCGAGAGTGGGATTAGGACAGAAGAAGATGTGAAGGAATTAGTTGCAAATGGTGTAGATGGTGTATTGATAGGAGAGGCAATGATGACTTCTTCCAATCGAAGAAGAAAATTAACAGAATTCATACAAAGTAGTAGGAGCTGAGGAATTTGTCAACAACGAAGATAAAGATTTGTGGATTACGTCGTCAAGAAGACGTGGAGTATGTGAATAACTATAAACCGGATTACATAGGATTTGTATTTGCCAAAAGCAAACGACAAGTTACAGCACAACAGGCAGAACAACTGCGGAAAGCGTTAGATCCAACCATCCTTTCTGTTGGTGTTTTTGTGAATCAACCTGTTGAACAGGTAGCGAATTTATTGAATCGAGATGTCATTCAATATGCGCAGCTACATGGAGAGGAAGACCAGACATATATTGATTGTCTACGAAAGCTGCTAAAGACTGAACAGAAAGGAATCATCAAAGCAGTTCGTGTGAAAGATGCAGAAGATATCAAAAGAGCGCAGGACTACGATTGTGAATATCTATTGTTGGATACCTATTCGGTGGATTGTGAAGGGGGGAATGGTAAGACCTTTGACTGGAATCTGATTCATCAGATGAAGAAACCTTTCTTTTTAGCTGGTGGAATTACGGTATCCAATGTGGAAGAAGCAATTGCAAGAGTTCAGCCATATGGCATAGACGCAAGTAGTGGATTAGAAACCAATGGGTACAAAGAGGAAGAAAAGATTAAACAATTTGTGGAGATTATTCGAACCTGTTGATTAGTGGACGAACATGACATTTGCAATATATACAACTGCGTTATGCGCTTATGGTTGCCTAGTTAATACGACATATTATTATAGAAGAAAAGGAGTCGAAAGATGAGTAAAGGGAGATTTGGGATTCATGGTGGACAGTATGTTCCTGAGACATTAATGAATGAGTTGATCAAAATTGAGAAAGAGTATGAGTTTTACAAGAATGATGAAGCTTTTCAAAAGGAATTATCAACATTATTAAATGAATATGCAGGAAGACCTTCCCTCTTATATTATGCAGAAAAAATGACAAAAGATTTGGGCGGAGCGAAGATCTATTTTAAGAGAGAGGATCTGAATCACACAGGCTCCCATAAGATCAATAATGTACTGGGGCAGGCATTATTGGCGAAGAAGATGGGAAAGAAGAGGATCATTGCGGAAACCGGAGCGGGGCAGCATGGCGTTGCAACAGCGACAGCAGCTGCACTTCTTGATTTGGATTGTGAGATTTTTATGGGAAAAGAAGACACCGTTCGCCAAGCGCTTAACGTATATCGTATGGAACTATTGGGGGCACGTGTTCACCCTGTTACAACAGGAACCATGACATTAAAAGATGCAGTAAATGACTGTATGAGAGAATGGACAAATCGAGTAGATGATACGTTATATGTTCTGGGATCTGTAATGGGGCCACATCCATTTCCAACGATGGTTCGAGATTTCCAAAGTGTTATTAGTAGAGAAGCGAAAGAGCAGATTTTAGCAGCAGAGGGGAAACTTCCTGACGTGGTTATGGCTTGCTGCGGGGGTGGCAGTAACTCTATGGGAATGTTCTATCACTTTATCAAAGATAAAAACGTTCAATTAATAGGTTGTGAAGCAGCTGGGCATGGGATTCATACAAAAGAAACTGCGGCAACCATTGCTACAGGTACCGAAGGAATCTTCCATGGAATGAAATCTTATTTTTGTCAAGATGAATATGGCCAGATTGCACCGGTATACTCTATATCAGCGGGCTTAGATTATCCGGGAATTGGACCGGAACATGCCTATCTTCATGATGCAGGAAGAGCACAATATGTACCGATTACTGATGATGAAGCTGTAAAAGCATTTGAATACATAGCGAAACAGGAAGGAATCATTGCAGCAATTGAAAGCTGCCATGCAGTAGCGCATGTAATGAAAATTGCACCAAAAATGAAAAAAGACCAGATCATCATCTGCTGTTTGTCTGGTCGTGGAGATAAGGATGTAGCTGCAATTGCTAGATATAGGGGGGGTGATTTACATGAGTAGAATTGGAAAAGCATTTGAGAAAAAAAAGGTATTTATCGGTTTTGTAACGGCAGGTGATCCTTCCTTAGACAAGACAGAGGAATTTATTCTTGAAATGGAACGGGCAGGAGCTGGCTTGGTGGAGATAGGAATTCCGTTTTCAGATCCCATTGCAGAAGGGTCCGTTATACAGGAAGCGAATATACGTGCACTTAATGCAGGCTGCACGACCGATCGGGTATTTGATATGGTAGCTTCTCTGCGTCAGAAGACGGAAATCCCATTGGTGTTTCTAACATACCTAAATCCTATCTTCCGTTATGGAAAAGAGCGATTTTGCAAACGTTGTCAGGCAGTAGGGATTGATGGACTAATTATTCCAGATATGCCATTTGAAGAAAAAGAAGAATTGGCGTCAATTACAAAAGAATATGGAATCAAACTTGTTTCCATGATTGCACCTACTTCGGGAGATCGAATTGAAATGATTGCAAAAGAATCAGAAGGATTCTTATATGTAGTATCCTCCATGGGAGTAACAGGTGTGCGAAATGAAATCAAGACCAATGTAGGGGAGATTGTAGAAAGAATTCGTAGAGTTACGAATACTCCTGTTGCAATTGGATTTGGTATTCATACAAAAGAACAGGTTAAGGAATACTGCACTCTTGCAGATGGTATAATTATTGGAAGTGCAATTACTAAGCTCATAGCGAGATACGGAGAGGATGCAGGTAAAGAAATCTACACTTACGTTAACGAAAGACAGCAATTTTGCTCTTAGTAACTTGCTTGACAGAACTATACTTGGTAATCTAGTAGAGTTTTACCATCTGGATCTTAACAAGTTGCACAGGAAGGAATACAATCTTCCTGTGCAACTACCTTGTGGAAGATTAACAAGAAGCTTTCAAGTTTTAGACAAACCAATATCTTAGGTGGGGATAGGAATAAGCAAAAGGTGAGCAATATGGAAGGACGGCGTCATAATGGGAAGACTAGTTGAAGATATTGACAAAGAATAGGAACAGTGGTAAATTATGAAATAGAATCGTAAGAAAAGCAAGTACATCAAATTTATGAAAGAGGACAAACATATGAGATACATATCAATTCAACAGATGAATAAGGACGATGATCGTTAGCGTTTGTAGCTGTGAAACCACACAGGTACAAACGCTTTTGGTGTTGTACCTGTGTGGAGAAATCTTGTTGAATGAATGGATTGATCAATATAGAGAAACCGCACTGGTAATTGTAACAGATTACTGATGCGGTTTTTTTCGTGTATTCGATTGGAAGGTGGTGATCATATGAGGCATATAGACGATGCCTGCAGAGATTCTATGCAAAGGTTGCATAGAAATCACGAAAGGTAGGAAAACAATATGAATGAAAAAAATATGAATGAAAAAAATATAAATAGAAACAAACAAATTATGATCAAACAGAATTGGAATGCAGTTACTGGTAAATTAAGCAGCTATACAGTAGAGCCAGAAGATATGGAAAATAGAATTGGTGAGCGAGTTAAGGTCCATGGAAGTATCTATAAAATTCGTAAAATGAGTGGTTTTGCATTTGTCCTGCTACGGACAAAGAGGACAGTGATCCAGTGTGTGTATAGTGAAGAATATGCGAAGTTCCCACTTTCCCTGCTCCGAGAAGAAGCTACCGTTATCATGACAGCTGATGTGGTAAAGGAGGAACGTAGCAGAAGTGGATATGAACTACGATTGGTTGGGGTTGAGGTATTATCCACACCAGAGGAAGAACTTCCTATTGTTATTCATAATAAGAAAGTAGATACCTCTATAGAAAATCTCCTAGATTACCGTCCAATTACCTTGCGTAATGAAAAAGAGAGAGCAATCTTTAAAATCCAAGAGGGAATCTGTCGAGGAATAAGAAATTATCTATATAACAATCAATTTACAGAAATTCATACACCAAAGATTGTCTATGCTGGAGCGGAAGGGGGAGCTAATATCTTTCAATTAAAGTATTTTGAGAAAGATGCATATCTGGCACAGAGTCCACAGTTTTATAAGCAAATGATGGTAGGTGTTTACGAGAGAGTGTTCGAGATAGCACCTGTATTTCGCGCAGAAAAACACGATACAAGCAGACATCTGAATGAGTATACCAGTGTGGATTTTGAAATGGGGTATATCAAAGATTTCAAAGAGATCATGGAGATGGAGACTGGAATGATACAAGCGGTATTTGCAGAACTGCAGAAGAACTATACAGGAGAGATAGAACTGTTAAAAGTTAATATTCCAGAAGCGATATCAATTCCAACCATCCCATTTCATGAAGCAAAAGAGTGGGTAGCAAAAGAGTATGGACGAACGATACGTGATTATGATGATTTTGAACCAGAAGAAGAAAAATTATTGTGTGAGCTAGTACACAAACAGTGGGGAAGTGAATTGATCTTTGTTACACACTATCCAACAAAAAAACGTCCATTCTATGCGATGGAAGACCCTGAGAATCCTGATGTGACCTTAAGTTTTGACCTCCTTTTCCGCGGACTAGAAGTTACCACAGGAGGGCAGAGAATACACAATTATCATGAACAGATTGCGAAGATGAAGAAGCGAAATATGGATGTAGAAGCCTTTGAAAGTTATCTGATGATGCACAAATACGCGATGCCACCTCATGGAGGATTGGGGCTTGGACTTGAGCGGTTAACGAGCTGTTTACTTGAACTAGATAATGTACGTAGAGGAACATTATTCCCAAGAGATATTCATCGCTTGGTGCCTTAATACTTATTTAAAATACTACATTGGCGAATAAGCAGAATAGAGTAGAGGTCTTGCGTTTCATATAAGTATAAAACACAATACTTTATTATTCTTGTAGCATAAAATGAGAAAAGATGAAATATGTTAATAAGAGGGGAGAATGGTAATATATTTACTGTTTCCCCCTCTTGTTTTATGTTGTATATTTTGTTATATTTTTTACTTAGGCGACATTAATGTAGAATTTTGTATTTAACGAGTATTGATATTAGAAAAGGGGTAGAACGATGGTATTTTCTAGTTTGATTTTTATGTTTTTATTTTTACCATTGTCGTTAATCGCGTATTATTTTAGTAGGAACAAGAATTGGGTCTTACTGATCAGTTCCTTAATCTTCTATTCATTTGGTGGTTTAAAATTAATCTATGTGTTAATTGGAATGACTGTAATAAGTTATATTGGCGGATTATTAATTGATGCGAGTCATCGTAGACCGATACGTAGAATGTGGCTTTGGGGAACGGTTACTTTACTATTGATGATCTTAGTGTTCTTTAAATATACGAATTTCTTTATTGATTTATTGCGAAATCTTACAAAAGGAGATTTTCAAAGAATTGATCTAGTGCTTCCTATTGGTATATCCTTTTATACATTTCAATTGCTATCTTATGTAGTTGATGTATATCGAGAGGATTGTGAGGTACAGGAATCTTTCCCAAAACTATTGTTGTATGCCAGTTTGTTTCATCAATGCATTGCTGGACCAATTGTCCGTTATCAAGAGATTGCAAGACAGATTGACAATCGGATGGTAACGACTGAGATGGTGAATCAAGGAATTACACGTTTTAGCGTGGGACTAGCCAAAAAAGCTGTATTTGCCAACCATTTGGCGGCACTTGCGGATACTTTGCTACCAGATAAACTAGAGAATTTATCTACATCTAGCGTAACCGGTTTATGGTTTGGTGTGTTATTTTATATGCTTCAAATATATATGGACTTTTCTGCTTATTCGGATATGGCAATTGGTCTAGGAAAAATGGTGGGATTTACTTACCGAGAGAATTTTAGATATCCATATATGGCAAAATCCATAAGTGAGTTCTGGAGAAGATGGCATATTTCTTTAGGAAGTTTTTTCAGAGACTATGTATATATTCCACTTGGTGGAAATCGTTTGGGATTAGGACGAACTATATTGAATCTCATAATCGTATGGGCATTAACAGGATTCTGGCATGGAGCAGCAGTAAACTATATTCTGTGGGGATTGTATTTCTGTGTATTTATCATAGTAGAAAAGATTTTCTTTTCAAAGAGGGTAAGCAAACGAGGAAAAGGAATCTCTCATATTTATACATTGGTGGTTGTTTATTTTGGATGGCTATTGTTCCGATACACAGATCTGAATCTGATGTTGCAGATCGGGAAAAGCATGTTTGGAGCAGGCAATCTTGTGGGGATCGATCTTCGAACAATGCTATTACTTAAGAACAATTGTTTCTTTATTATAGCAGCCATAGTTGGTTCTACAGGTCTGATTCGATTCATCAATGAGTGGTTGATCGAATGGGGCATTCGACACAGATGGGTAATGAATCTAGTAATGATAGCAAATGTGGCAGTTATACCAATTCTCTTACTTCTTTCGGTTATGTCGTTGGTTGGAAATAGTTATAACCCGTTTATTTATTATCAGTTTTAATGAAAATGTTTTAATTGTTAGGCAATAGATTGTTGTAATTACTGCATGTAGCAATCGTTTTGAAGGAGTGAGTTTATGGACCAAAGGGAAAAGTGGAAATTGTTTCAGAAAATACGAATTGTGGTATTCTTTGTATGCTTGTTTGGTGGCATGCTCCTAGGCGCCATATATGTTCTACGTCCCAACTTTTCAAAAGTAGAAAATCGTAAATTAGAAGAGTTCCCTTCCTTTCAAATAGCAAAGTTGTGGAGCGGGGAGTACTTTGATAAATTGACAACATGGTATGCAGATACGTATCCATTTCGAGAAAAACTCCTTACGTTAAATGATACACTAGAAGAAGGATATGGATTACAAGAGGAACAGATTACAGGGGATGCCATTTTAGCAGATGAGATTCCAACAGTTGATGGGGAATGGATAGATAATGTGGAAGTGGAAGAAAAAGAGGAATCTGTGGGAGAAGATCCAGTTGAAAAAGAAGAGGAATCTGTGGGAGAGAGTCCGGTTGAAAAAGAAGAGGATTTAATCGAAGAAGAGTCGATTGAAAAAGAAGATGGGACAGGAGAAGGAGATGCTACTGAAAAGGTAGAAGACCCTACCATCAGTAAGAAGGACATTACGGCTGGAGAGACATTTGGTAGTGTATATGTAACAAAAGAGCGTGCGTTCAGTTTGTATTATTTTAGCTTAAAATCTGCTAATAATTATGCAAAAGCAATTAATTCTGTTGCAAAGCAGTTAGATGGTGTTGCTACCGTATATGATTTGTTGGCACCTACAAGTGTAGGAATTTACTTAGATGAAGAAAAAAGTAAACTGGTAGGAACAAGTAACCAGAAAGATGCATTTTCCTATATTTATTCAAAATTAAGTAAAAAGGTTGTACCTGTCGATGTTTATGATGCAATTAAGGAGCATGCAGATGAATACATTTACTTTCGAACAGATCACCATTGGACAGCTTTGGGAGCATATTATGCGTATGAGAAATTCTGTGAGGATAAAGGAATTCAACCGAATACCCTAGATCAATTTGAAAAACATAAGTATAAGAACTTTTTGGGATCATATTATGCTGCGTCCAATCAATCAAAAATACTAAAAAAGAAGAAGGATACCATTGAAACCTATGTCCCAATGGGAACCAATACAATGAAGTTCATTGACAGGAATGGTGAGGAGCATACATGGCCGATTGTAAATGATGTTTCAAAATATGCAAACAATGCAAAATATAGCACATTTGCAGCAGGTGATAATCCATATGCAACCATTACCAATTCAAAAAGTAAGACCAAAGATAGTTGTATTGTCATTAAAGAATCTTATGGGAATGCGATGATTCCATTTTTAGTGGATCATTATCGGAAAATCTATATTATTGATTACCGTTACTATGAAGGAAATATCATTTCCTTGGTAAAGAAAAAGAAGATCAAAGATGTAATTTTTATTAATAATGCGGAAGCGATTAATAATCAAGTAGTTGATCGGATAAAGAAGATTAGTAAAAAATAAAATAGGAGCCTGTTATAACCAGGCTCCATCAAATGGAATTACTTGCCCTGTAAGATAGGAATTGCCTGTGGCAATTGCGAAAACGAACTCTGCTACATCAGTAGGGCTTGCAAAGCGTCCACTTGGAATTTCGGATTCTAGTGCTTCGCGATCATCTTGGGATAGAAATTGATTCATTTGGGTATCGATTGTTCCGCATGCAATGGCATTTACTTGAACATTACTTGGTGCCAGTTCCTTTGCCAATGCTTTGGTGAAGGAATTGATACCACCTTTGGTTGCAGAATAAGCTACTTCACATGAAGCGCCTGCTATTCCCCACACAGAGGAGATATTAATGATCCGACCTGACTTTTGATGTACCATGGAAGGGATAACTGCCTTTGAGCAAAGAAAAACACTAGTTAGATTGGCAGTTAAAATTGTATTCCAATCGGTGAGAGAAAGATCGCTGAGCAAACCAATCATAGATATACCAGCATTGTTGATCAATACATCAATATGACCAAATGCTTCAAGTGCCTGCTTACAGAAACACAGTGCATGTTCTTCTTCTCCCATATTTCCTACATATGATATACATCGAACACCATAGGAGAGAATCTCTTCTTCCACTTCTTTTAATAAAGCCGCATTGGATTGACAGCTTATGGCAACATGATAACCTGCTTTTGCAAAGTATAGAGCAGTTGCTCTGCCAATACCCCTTGACGCCCCGGTAACAATGACGGTTTTTGCAATCATGTAAAATCCTCCTTCATCTATATAATGATTACAACTATTGTAATGACTCTTTTGAAAATTTGCAAGGAACATGAAGAAAATTCCATAGTTGATAGTTTTTACGGTATCTGCTATACTACTTTGTGTACGAAAGGGAAAAGAAACCAAGAATTGTAGAAAATATTAGTGAAATTGCATGAAAGGAATTGCTATAGTTTTGTTATGCTTTAGCAAAGGAAATGAGTTATGAAACGAAATAAACACGTACAGGCATTTGTAAGAGGTTTTGTTCGAACAGGCTGTATGATGATACTTATGTTTATTGTTGGTTTTGCATCGTATAAGATCACATTGGGAATATACAAACTAACACATAAAGATGCTTCCCCATCTGCTACGACTACGACGATGGCAAGTGACGGAGTTGCAGATAATATTTGCAGGAACTTAATCTATATAGCAGATGAAGAAGATAATATAGAGGGAGCTGTAGTGGAAATTCTGAATACGTATACGTATAATTTGGATTATGTTACAATCCCCGTTAATGCTAATTTTACATTATCAACGGAATTATATCAGAAGTTATATGCGAAAGATGCGCAAATTCCGCAGATTATATCATTAGAAAAGCTAAATGCTTTTTTTGATAATTCTACCAGGTTCGGATACGGGAAGCTGATCATAAATGAATTGTTAGGTAATGAATTAAGTTGTTACACGATTATTGATAAAGAAACGGCGGAATCTATTTTTAATACAGAAGAAAAAACAATGGTACTTGGAGATGGGGAATCATTGGAAGGAACTGTTTATACGATAAAAGACAGTTTGATTACAACTATTGGGGAAGAAGAATCCTTGTCCATGAAGGAATATCTTGCTCGATTTTACGAAGTGGCAAAGTCGAACTTGTCGTTGGAATCCAAACAAAAATACGCATCTACTTACAAGAATGTAAATCCAGATTACATTTACTATTATATTCTACCAGGAATACATGAGGGAGATACGTATAGTGTGGACGAAGAAAAGACCCAGCAATTGATTCAACAGTTAATTGCCAATGAGGCTTATACAATAACACAGGAAGAAGCATCAACAGTTGAGCCAATCTCGTCGATAGGACATGCCATTTCCTTATTGAATGGAAGCAAAATTACAGGATTGGCAAGCAAATACAGTTCGATTATTCAAAATGCTGGATTTACCGTTGGTGAAATCGGTAATTATACAGATACTGTTTTAGAAGAAACAAAAATTATAGTAAATCAAGAAGGACTTGGTTTGGATTTGGTTTCATTGTTTCAAGCTGCCACAGTTGAAGTGGGAGAAGTACCAGTAGGATATGATATACAGATCATATTAGGAGTTTCAGAGAATAGATAGGAATAACCGTTAACAATCACGATTTAGTGAGTTACTAATAGTGAGTATGGAGGTTACTATGAAGAATAAGATTAATGTAATGGGAGTGGATTTGGACGCTATATCGGTTCTAGCGTTCAGTCAGAAATTAAAAGAGTTTCTGTTAAATGATTATTTAAATATTGTGTTCCTTATTACTGCCAAAACTCTGGAGTATGCTAATGAAGATGAAGAATTCAGAAACAGTTTAACTTGTGCAGATTATATATTGCCGTCGCAGGAGATGTTACTGTATCTACCATGTCCTCACATATATGAGAATTCAAACTATGTAAGTGACTTTCATAAACTGCAATTAAGTGTTCGGAATATGGAAGGGTCTAAGAAGACAGTATTTGTAATATCAGATATGGTAAATCAAGTGGAGAGTTTTTTGAATTATAAGAGAAAAGCAGAAGACCGGTTTATAATTGCTGGTTCTTATATGGGAGATATTGTGGAGAATGAAGATCTTGTGGTGAATGAGATCAATGCTACAGCACCAGATATATTGGTTCTAGCGCTTGAAAGTCCGCAACAGGAGTTATGGATTGCTCACAATTACACAAAGTTAAATGCAAAATTATGTCTTGTGCTAGCAGACATTAAAGATGGTATGTTGAAGGAATATAATGAAATACCAAAAGTTGTGCAGAAATTAGGATTACAAGGGATCTACCATCGTTTGAAAGCGTGGAAACCGTGGAAACAAAGTAATGCAAAACGTATATTTAAGAAGAAATTAGAGAACTATAATAATAAATAACGGAAGGGTCAAAAGGGATTGGATTACACAAGACTTTTTGACCCTTGTATAAATAAGTTTAACTTTTCACTTACCACAATTAAGTAATAGGTAGTGTTATATGATGTTTGCAATTTAACTGAAAAATTCAAAAGATTTTAAATAAGTAAAGTAAAGATGGGGTCGACGTATGGAAATATTAACAAAGCGGTCAAAAGGAATGGATTGTATTCTGATTATACTTGGAACCTTGCTAGTTGCAGTCTCGGTAAATGTTGTTTATGAACCTTTGGGAATGGTAACGGGAGGTGTTTCTGGTGTAGCAATCGTGATTAAGTATTTTACAAAAAATCTTTTTCATGGTGGTATTCCAATCTGGTTTAGTAACTTAATAATTAATATTCCACTATTCTTAGCAGCAATTCTGTTAAAAGGGAAACGATTTGTGGGTAAAACCTTATTTGCAACAGTATGTTTTACCATTGCTCTATATATTGTGCCAAGTTTTGATGTGCAATACCAGGATTATCTGTTGGCTTCTGTATTTGGTGGTGTTATTGGTGGGGTAGGACTGGGACTTGTTTTTTTAACCAGCGCCACAACGGGAGGAACCGATTTATTTGGCATGATTATTCAGAAATATTTTAAACATTATACGGTACCTCAGCTGTTGATCGTAATCGATGGAGCAATCGTGTTGACGGGTGCAGCTGTATTTGGTTTAAACAAAGCGTTGTATGCAGTTATAGCAGTGTATATTAACTCAAAAGTCATGGATGGTATTCTAGAAGGATTAAAGTTTGCCAAAGTAATCTATATTATATCCGATCAGTATGAAGAGATATCCCAACATATATTGTATAAGATGGACCGTGGTGTTACAGGAATATCAGCACGAGGAATGTACTCTAATAAGGAAAAGCAGATGCTCTTTTGTGTGCTATCCAAAAAAGAAATCGCACCTGTTGTTGAGATTGTTTCTTCTATAGATAAAAGGGCTTTCATCATTGTTACAGATGCAAGGGAAGTAATGGGTGAGGGCTTTATAGAATATAGACAAGAAAACTAGAAAATTTCAGCTATTTTCTTAACAAAAACAACTATTTTAATTGCTGATATACAAATTATACAAAAGCCTATTTTTTTATTTGGTAAAATGGAGTATGGTTTTTGGGGGGTAAATGGTGTATCATAAGATTATCGAATTGGTATAATTTTAGTAAAGAGAAAATCAAGAATATTCTAGGGAGGAACTGTTTAATGGCAAGTTTATCATTAAAAAATATTAATAAAACATATCCTAATGGATTTGTAGCAGTAAAAGATTTCAATCTTGAAATCGCAGATAAAGAATTCATCATCTTCGTAGGACCATCTGGTTGTGGTAAATCTACAACTCTTCGTATGATCGCTGGTCTTGAAGAAATTACTTCAGGTGAATTATGGATCGGAGACAAATTAGTAAATGACGTAGAACCAAAAGACAGAGATATCGCAATGGTATTCCAGAACTACGCATTATATCCACATATGTCAGTATATGACAACATGGCATTTGGTCTTAAGTTAAGAAAAACTCCTAAAGATCAAATCGACAAATTAGTACATGAAGCAGCTAAGATCCTTGACATTGAACATTTATTAGACCGTAAACCAAAAGCATTATCAGGTGGTCAAAGACAACGTGTTGCCATGGGACGTGCCATCGTTCGTGATCCTAAGGTATTCCTTATGGATGAACCTCTTTCAAACCTTGATGCAAAACTTAGAGTACAGATGCGTATCGAAATCTCTAAATTACATCAAAGATTGGAAACTACTATCATCTACGTAACACATGACCAAACAGAAGCTATGACACTTGGTACAAGAATCGTAGTTATGAAAGATGGTGTTGTACAACAAGTTGATACACCAATCGCATTATATAGCAAACCAAACAACCTATTCGTTGCAGGATTCATGGGATCACCTCAAATGAACTTCATCGAAAGCAAAGTTGTTAAATCTGGTAGCGATGTTATCTTAGCATTTGGTTCATTATCAATCAAATTACCAGAAGCTAAAGCTAAAATCTTACTTGATAAAGGATATGAAAACAAAACAGTTATTCTTGGTATTCGTCCAGAAGATATTCATGATGAAGAAATCTTTATCGAAGCTAATCCAGGAAGTGTTGTTGAAGCAACAGTTAAAGTATACGAATTACTTGGTGCTGAAGTTTACTTATACTTCACAATCGATCAATTCGAAGTTACTGCTCGTGTTAATCCACGTACAACTGCAAGACCTGGTGATGTTGTTAAAGTTGCTATGGATTTATCAAAGATCCATGTATTCGACAAAGAAACAGAACAAGTTATCTGTCACTAATTATAAATTTACAAAGCTGTCCCACAAAGAAAATTGTGGGGCAGTTTTTTTATATACTAGGAAAGTCCTCCGACTTTCCTGGTATATAAACCCTCCGGGAGATGCGTACTCGCACATAAGGTAGATGTCAGCTGAAGCGGACTGTGCTTGGCGCGGAACACAAAACACCAATACTTACATTAGAGCTATTTTTATAAAAGTTTTACTTTGAAATATTTCCAATTTATTAGATACCATTTTGTTATGGCTATTGCGTTATAGGGCGTAGTTCGCTCATATTCAGTAAAAGAGAATTGGATTAAAGATAATGGTTAGACTAATTGATATAACATCATAATTGAAAAATACCTATTAGTTTAGTCAGTAAATTAATTAGACAGAAATAGATTTTGATTAATTTTGCTAGTTTTTATTGATACTTAATCGTTTTTTAGTTTACATTCAATAAAAATAGTGATAATATTATTCTAAGATAGTTTAAGTTTTGTAAACAGAGGAGTGAAATTATATGATATCAAACCAAATTCTTCAGAATACCATTGAAGGCTTAAAAGTAATTACTCGTATAGATATTTGCGTAATGGACACAGAGGGAAAAGCGCTTGCTTCCACAATTTCCAATGCCGAGGATTATGAAAGTGCGGTGTTAGCATTTGTTGATTCTCCAGCAGATAGTCAAGTGATTCAAGGGTACCAATTTTTTAAAGTTTTTGATGAACATCAGTTAGAGTACATTATCCTTGCAAAAGGAGACAGTGAAGATGTATATATGATCGGTAAGATTGCATCCTTCCAGATCCAGAATCTATTGGTTGCTTATAAGGAACGTTATGATAAGGATAACTTTATTAAGAACCTTCTTTTGGACAACCTGTTATTAGTAGACATATATAATCGCGCAAAGAAACTTCATATTGATACCGACGTTCGACGTGTTGTTTTCATTATTGAGACAAAGAATGAAAAAGATATGAACGCTTTGGAAACAGTACGCGGTTTATTCTCAACAAAAACGAAAGATTTTATTACAGCTGTAGATGAAAAGAATATTATTCTTGTAAAAGAATTAAAACAGAATGAAACATATGAGGATATGAATAAAACAGCGAAAGTTATCTTAGATATGCTGAATACGGAAGCAATGACAAAAGTTCATGTCGCTTATGGTACAATTGTTAATGAGATTAAAGATGTTTCTAGATCATACAAAGAAGCAAAGATGGCATTAGATGTAGGAAAGATTTTCTATAGCGGAAGAAATGTAGTGGCGTATAATAATCTTGGAATCGGTCGTTTGATTTATCAATTACCAATGCCATTATGTAAGATGTTTATTAAAGAAATCTTTGATGGTAAATCTCCAGATGATTTTGATGAAGAGACATTAGCTACAATTAACAAGTTCTTTGAAAATAGTTTGAATGTTTCAGAAACATCAAGACAATTATATATTCATAGAAATACTTTGGTTTATCGTTTGGATAAGTTACAAAAGAGTACGAATCTTGATTTGCGAGTATTTGAAGATGCCATTACCTTTAAGATTGCATTAATGGTAGTAAAATATATGAAATATATGGAGAGCCTAGAGTATTAAACTGTTTTGAAGTGAATTCTTCGAAATTGTAAATATAACTAATATAGCACCGATTTGCTACAGTAGAGAGGGTTTTGGCTACGGGTTTCAAATACGGTGCTAATTTTTTATGGAAGGGATACATGAGATAATGAGAAAAGAAGTGGAAGAATTGTTTGAGGAACCGATAGAACCTCCGATCATTGTGTTAGAACATGTATCAAAAACCTACTCGAATGATGTAGATGCGGTGAAGGATATTAACATAAAGATCAGAAAAGGAGAGTTCGTATTTATTGTAGGTAGCAGTGGCTCTGGGAAGTCAACACTGATTAAACTACTTTTAAAAGAAATCGAGCCAACTAGTGGAAAAATCTATGTCAATGGGAAGGATATTACACGATTACGAAGAAGAAATGTACCAAAGTTTCGTCGTAATCTGGGCATTGTATTTCAAGACTTTCGATTATTGAAAGATCGTAATGTCTTTGAAAATGTTGCATTTGCCCAGAGGGTAATAGAGAAACCAATCCGTACCATACAGAGAAATGTTCCTTCCATTTTATCATTGGTAGGGCTTTCGGATAAACAGGAAGCATTCCCAAAGGAATTATCAGGCGGGGAACAGCAAAGAGTTGCTTTGGCACGAGCATTGGTAAATAATCCGTTAATTTTATTGGCAGATGAACCAACTGGTAATCTAGACCCTAAGAATTCATGGGAAATCATGTCTTTATTAGATGAAATAAACAAAAGAGGAACCACTGTAGTAGTAGTTACACATAATGTGGAAATTGTAGATGCAATGCAAAAACGAGTTATAACAATGAACAAAGGTGTCATGATTAATGACGAGCAAAAAGGTGGTTATTCAAATGAAATTTAGTTCAATCGTGTATAGTATCAAACAGGGATTTAAGAATATTCACCGTAATCGTATGTTTTCTTTGGCTTCTATTGGAACCATAGCGACTTGTCTGTTTTTATTTGGAATCTTTTATTTTATTCTTGCTAATTTTCGATATACAGTTAAGATTGAGGAAAAGTCGGTAGGAATTTCAATCTTTTTTGATGATGGAGCTACACAGGAACAGATTGATGCCATTGGGGAACAGATCAAAGCAAGACCAGAGGTTGCTACGATGGAATACATATCGGCGGAGCAGGCTTGGGAAAAGTATAAACAAGATACATTTGCCAACGAACAGGAATTGGTCGATACATTCCAAGATGATAATCCATTAGCAGATTCGGCGTCTTATGTGGTGTATCTGGATAACGTTTCACAACAACCAGAATTCGTTGAATATGTGCAGCACATTGATGGTGTCAGAAAAGTTAATAATTCCGACAAGTTAGCAAAAGGGTTAAGTGATTTTAATATTCTTCTTGGATATGGTTCCGCTGCAATCATTATATTGCTTTTAGCTGTTGCTATATTCCTAATCAGTACAACAATCACAATGGGAATCTCTGTTCGTAAGGAAGAGATTTCAATCATGAAGTTAATTGGAGCAACCGATTATTTTGTTCGATCTCCATTTATTGTTGAAGGAATTATTATTGGATTGATTGGTGCAATGATCCCATTGTTTATTCTTTATCTGATCTATAATCAAGCAATTACCTATATTGGACAGAAGTTTAGTATTTTGTCGAATATTCTACACTTTTTGAATATTAATCATGTATTTGGTACGTTGATCCCAATATCATTAGCAATGGGAGTGGGAATTGGTTTGATTGGTAGTATTATCACAGTAAGAAAACATTTACGCGTGTAACTCATTGAAATGTATGCAGATTAAGAAAGGTATGTGCAAAATGAAAAGATGGAAGCGTTGGAATCAGCTCGGAATCTTTCTTCTTGTATCTCTTTTAACATTTACCTCCGTTTATACTGTTTTTGCATCAGAGATTAACGATGCAAAAACGGAAAAAAGTGATTTGGAAAAAAAGAAGAAAGAAACAGAGGCTAAGATTCAACAGTTAGAAAAAGAAAAAGGGAATATTGTCTCGTACATTGAGAAGATGGATCAACAACTGAATGAGTTGAATAAGGAGATTGTAGATCTGACAGAACAAATCGAAACAGAAACTGCAGAGTTAAAAACGACAAAAAAGAATTTAAAAAAGGCGCAAAAAACTGAAAAAAACCAGTATGAGACAATGAAAAAGAGAATAAAGTATATGTATGAGAATGGAAACACCAATTACATAGATATTATTCTCGGCGCAGCAGATATGTCAGATATGCTAAATCGTGCGGAATATATTGAGAAGATCATGGAATATGATCGTACGATGTTAACGAATTATAAAGAAACGAAGGTTGAAATTGAGAAAACAAAAAAGAAAATTGAAGAAAAGATTGATGAACTGGAACAGTTGAATGAAGAAGTTACTTACGAGAAAGAAACTGTTGAAAAGTTGATTGATAAGAAGTCAAAAGAAGTTGAAAAATATAATGCCAATATCGATGCTTCAGAAACAATGGTAAACAATTATACCAATGCAATTCAAGAACAGGAAAATCTGATTGAAAAGCTGTTGGAAGAAGAAAGAAAACGAATTGAGGCAGAGGAAAAGAGAAAGAAAGAAGAAGAAGAGAGGAAGAGAAAAGAGGAAGAAGAACGGAAGAAAAAAGAAGAGCAGAGCCAACAAAGTAATAATTCTAATAATTCGAGCAATAATAACTCCAATGGAAATAACTCGAATAATAATTCTGACTCCAATGATTCTAATTCTGGTGGTTCCAATTCCAACTCCCAAAGTGGATTTACATGGCCAGTACCTTCTAGTCATAAGATCACTTCTTACTTTGGTAACCGTGGGCAACCAACAAGTGGAGCTAGTACGTATCATCAAGGAATTGATATTGGTGCTCCTACAGGTACAGCAATCGTTGCTGCAAAAGCAGGTACCGTTGTTACAGCTTCATATAGTGCAGGAGCTGGTAATTACATTATGATCTCCCATGGCGATAGCGTTTACACTGTTTACATGCATTGTTCACAATTGCTAGTATCAGTGGGGCAGAAGGTTAGTGGGGGAGAAAAGATTGCTCTTGTGGGATCCACAGGAATATCAACTGGTCCACATCTACATTTTGGTGTTAATGTGAATGGAACATATGTGAATCCACTGAATTATGTGAATTAAGTTTGTTTGGTGAACCAGATGAAACATAGATTTACAAGATAGAAAAATGAAGCTCAAAGGAATCGAACGGACAAAAATAGGCTGACAAAGAAATCGGACTGACAAAGAAAGGATATGACAGCGTTTATGAAAAATCGTTATTTTCAAGGTATGCTGGTTGGATTGTTAGTATCAACATTGTTTTTTGGTATATTATTTGCTGGATACGTAAAGAGCACTTCAACAGAAGGCACAAGTGATGGAGGATCAAATACAGCTATAAGCGCATCAAATGATAGCGCCCTCTTGAATTCGAAGGTTCAAACAAAGGTAAATCAACTTACGGCTATAATTGACAAATATTATTTAAATACAATTGATAAAGAGAAGATGGCCGAAGGTGTGTACAAAGGAATACTAAATAGTTTAGAAGATCCCTACTCCGTATATTATACGGAGTCAGAATTTGCTGATTTGATGGAATCTTCTTCTGGAAGTTATTGTGGAATTGGAGCATATGTTAGCCAGGATATAAAAACAGGTATTATTACGATTGTCAAACCATTTGAGAATGGTCCTGCATATGAAGCGGGTATCTTACCTGGTGATATTGTATACAAAGTGTTAGGAGAAGAAGTTACAGGTAAGGATTTATCAGAGATTGTTGGTAAGATGAAAGGCAAGGAAGGTACAACCGTTGATATGGAGGTTGTACGAGAAGGGGAAGCAGATCCAATCAAGCTGACCATTACCAGACGTGAGATTGAAGTACCAACTATTACGTATGAAATGCTAGATGACCAGATTGGTTATATTCAAATTGCAGAGTTTGATGAAGTTACAGGTCATCAATTCCGTTCTGCTATTGATGATTTGGAAAAACAGGGTATGAAAGGTCTTGTTATCGATCTTCGTAATAATCCAGGAGGTTTGTTGGATACTGTATGTGATATGCTGGATCGAATGTTGCCGGAAGGGTTAATCGTATATACAGAAGACAAGAATGGAACTCGTACCGATGAAGTACGTTCTACGGCAAAAGAATCTTTTGATAAACCACTTGTTGTTATGGTAAATGGTAATAGTGCAAGTGCATCAGAAGTATTCGCAGGAGCAATTCAGGATTATGGTATTGGAACAATACTTGGTACTACAAGTTTCGGAAAAGGAATTGTACAATCGGTAATTCCTCTACCAGATGGAAGTGGCGTTAAAGTGACCGTTTCCAAATATTATACACCTAATGGTCGAAACATTCATGGAACCGGTATAGAACCAGATGTAGTAGTGGAACTTGATGAATCGTTGAAGACTAAGGTTACCGTAGAAAAATCAGAAGATAACCAATTACAGGAAGCAATCAAAGTGATTGAAGAAAAAGCTAATAAATAAAAGGCAATTAATTAACTAAAAGGCAAATACGTGAAGATTTAATACGGGAATATGAATATAAGGATAATGATGTAATTTTGTAATAAGGTAAGCGGTCAATAGGCAAGAAGAATGCAGATCAAGAATGTGTATTCTTCTTGCCTTTATTTGTGTACTTATCGTTATGATTCTCGATGAATAAGAAAAAAGTATAGAAAATCGGATAATTGTCATGGGTGACTTAATTTAGCAGTGTATGAAGTTATCAGAAATGTTTATATTATATAAGAAAGAAGCTTATTCGAAAATGAAAACATCACAATTGTACGGATGTGATGCTTAGAAGTAAATGTATATGAAGGTTAATCATATTCAATCTACTAATTACATGGAAGATACGAAGTTATAGTATTTCTGGTATAACATTATGTTTTGAGGGGGCTGGGATGAACAAAGTATACTTTTTAAAAACAGAACAAACATTCGAAAATATGTTGATTTTAGGAAATGCATATGATATAATTGGCATCAAAGTATGGATACGGAAAATAAATTATTTCAGTGATACAGTTACAAAAGAAAGGAAAGAGCATGGATCATTTTAATCTTGTATCAGAGTTTGCTCCTACGGGAGATCAGCCACAAGCGATTGAAGATTTGGTAAAAGGATTTCAAGAGGGAAATCAATTTCAAACGCTACTTGGTGTTACCGGTTCCGGTAAAACATTTACAATGGCCAATGTTATTCAAGCATTGAATAAGCCTACATTGATCATTGCGCACAATAAAACACTTGCTGCTCAGCTATACGGAGAGTTCAAAGAGTTCTTTCCAGATAATGCAGTCGAGTATTTTGTAAGTTATTATGATTATTATCAACCAGAAGCATATGTACCTTCTACAGATACATTTATAGAAAAGGATTCAGCCATCAATGATGAAATCGATAAACTGCGACATTCTGCTACAGCAGCGTTGACTGAACGGAGAGATGTTATAATTGTAGCAAGTGTCTCTTGCATCTATGGATTAGGTGCACCAGTAGACTACCAGAACATGACGTTGTCGTTGCGACCGGGTATGATGAAAGATCGTGACGATGTTTTGAGAAGATTAGTAGATATTCAATATGCCAGAAATGATATGGATTTCAAACGTGGTAGTTTTCGTGTACGCGGGGATGTAGTGGAGATATTTCCAGTTTCATCAACAGATACAGCGGTGAGAGTTGAGTTTTTTGGTGACGAGATTGATCGTATCACAGAAATTGATGTATTGACAGGAGAAGTAAAGTGTTCATTGGAACATATAGTTTTGTTCCCTGCCTCTCACTATGTTGTTCCACCTGATAAACTTAAGGAAGCCATTGGAAAGATCGAAGCAGAACTAGATGAACGAGTAATGTATTTTAAAAAAGAAGGAAAGTTATTAGAAGCACAAAGAATAGCGGAACGGACAAATTTTGATGTAGAGATGCTACGGGAAACAGGTTTTTGTTCTGGAATTGAAAACTACTCGGGACCGATGTCTGGACAAGCACCGGGGAGTACCCCTTATACGTTGATGGACTATTTTCCTGATGACTTTTTAATCATTGTGGATGAATCCCATATAACGATACCACAGGTACGAGGTATGTATTCTGGTGACCGATCCAGAAAAGAAACACTTGTAAACTACGGTTTTCGACTTCCATCTGCATTGGATAATCGTCCACTTAATTTTCAAGAGTTTGAGAGCAAGATTAATCAAATGATGTTTGTATCTGCAACACCGAACGTTTATGAGAAAGAACATGAACTTTTACGTACAGAACAGATTATTCGTCCAACAGGATTATTGGATCCAATCATCGAAGTGAAACCGGTAGAAGGACAGATTGATGATCTAATAGGAGAAGTGAATAAAGAGGTTGCCAATAAGAATAAGATCTTAGTTACTACATTAACGAAACGTATGGCAGAAGATCTGACAGATTATATGAGAGAAGTAGGAATCCGAGTTAAATACCTGCATTCAGATATCGACACCTTAGAACGTTCCGAGATTATTCGTGATATGCGACTTGATGTATTCGATGTCTTGGTTGGTATTAACTTATTGCGTGAAGGACTTGATATTCCAGAGATTACATTGGTCGCTATTCTTGATGCAGATAAAGAAGGTTTCTTACGTTCGGAGACTTCCTTAATTCAGACAGTTGGTCGTGCTGCACGTAACTCTCAAGGTCGTGTCATCATGTACGCGGATAAGATTACGGATTCCATGAATAAAGCAATTACAGAGACCAATCGTCGTCGAGAAATCCAACAACGTTACAATGAGGAACATGGAATTACACCTACAACCATTAATAAAAAGGTTCGTGAGTTGATTAGCATTTCCAAGAAAGTAGAAAAGGAAATGTACAGCATGGAGAAAGATTATGAATCCATGACAAAGAAGGAATTAGAAGCGGTAATTAAGAAGATAACCAAAGAGATGCATACAGCAGCTGCAGAACTAAACTTCGAATTGGCGGCACAATTGAGGGATAAACTACTTGAATTAAAGAAGCATCTTAATGAATTTTAAGAAAACATGGTGATGAGATGATAAAAGAAGAGATAAATCATAAAAAGTATATAAAGATCCGTGGTGCAAAAGAACATAATCTAAAAGATATCAGCCTAGATATTCCGAGAGATGAGTTTGTTGTACTTACAGGACTAAGTGGATCAGGTAAATCCTCTCTTGCATTTGATACCATTTATGCGGAAGGTCAGAGAAGGTACATGGAATCGCTATCTTCCTATGCTAGACAATTCTTGGGACAGATGGAAAAACCAAATGTGGAGAATATTGAAGGATTACCACCAGCGATATCCATTGATCAAAAATCAACCAATCGTAATCCAAGATCAACAGTAGGTACGGTTACCGAAATCTATGATTATTTTCGTCTGCTATATGCAAGAGTAGGTACGCCACATTGTCCAAAGTGTGGAAAAGAGATCAAAAAACAGACCGTAGATCAAATGGTTGATGAGATTATGAAACTGCCAGAGCGCACGAAGATACAGTTGTTAGCGCCTGTTGTCCGAGGAAGAAAGGGAGAACATGTTAAACTGTTTGAGCAAGCAAAACGAAGTGGTTATGTTCGTGTAATGGTTGATGGCTCTCTTTATGAGTTGAATGAAGAGATTAAGTTAGACAAGAATAAGAAACATAATATTGAAATCATAGTTGACCGTCTTGTTGTGAAAGAAGGAATTGAAAAGCGTTTGTCGGATTCCATTGAAAGTGTGTTGAAACTGGCAGATGGATTGCTTTTTGTGGACGTCATTGATGGAGAACAATTAACATTTAGCCAAAATTTTGCATGTCCAGATTGCGGTATTAGTATAGATGAGATTGAACCTAGAAATTTCTCCTTTAATAATCCATTTGGTGCTTGTCCAGATTGTTATGGTATTGGTATTAAGATGGAGTTTGATGAAGAGCTTATGATCCCAAATCGATCGTTAAGCTTATCACAAGGAGCAATTACGGTATTAGGCTGGCAATCAGCCACGGATCCTTCTTCTTACACATATGCGATTTTAAAAGCTTTGGCAAAAGAGTATGAGTTCAGTTTGGACACTCCTTATGAACAATTATCGGAAGATGTTCGTAATATGCTGATCTATGGTACGAACGGAAAAAGTGTGAAGGTTTATTATAAAGGTCAACGTGGAGAGGGAGTTTATGACGTAGCATTCGAGGGATTAATCAAGAATGTAGAACGTCGTTATCGTGAAACGGGATCTGATAGTACAAAACAAGAGTATGAAACCTTTATGAAAACGACGCCATGCAAATGTTGTGGTGGAAAGCGGTTGAAGAAGGAATCTTTAGCAGTAACGGTTGGAGATCGCAATATTTCTGATCTTACAGAATTATCAGTTCGGGATTTATCTAAGTTTATGAATGAATTAACGTTGACTCCTATGCAGTTGAGTATCGGTAAATTAATCTTAAAAGAGATTCGTGCCCGACTTACATTCTTGATTGATGTAGGATTGGATTATTTATCGCTTGCAAGAGCAACGGGTACTTTATCAGGTGGAGAAGCACAACGTATCCGTCTTGCTACACAGATCGGTTCTGGTTTAGTTGGCGTGGCATATATCTTGGATGAGCCAAGTATAGGACTTCATCAGCGAGATAACGATAAGTTATTGAAAACGTTGAATAATCTGAAGGATTTAGGTAATACATTAATTGTTGTGGAACATGATGAAGATACGATGTTTGCAGCAGATTATATTGTAGATATTGGACCTGGAGCAGGTTCTCATGGCGGGATGGTTGTAGCGGAAGGAAATGCACAGGATATAATGAAAAATCCAAACTCTGTAACAGGAGCATATCTTAGTGGAAGAAAACGAATACCAATACCAAAAGAACGAAGAAAGCCAACAGATTATATTAAGATTAAAGGTGCCAAAGAGAATAACCTTAAGAATGTTAATGTAGATATACCGTTAGGAATTATGACATGTGTAACAGGGGTATCAGGATCAGGAAAGAGTTCTCTTGTTAATGAGATTTTATACAAACGGTTGGCTAGGGACTTAAATCGTGCACGTTGTATTCCTGGCAAGCATACAGATATTATTGGCATTGAAAAACTGGATAAAGTCATTGATATTGATCAATCGCCAATCGGTCGTACGCCACGATCCAATCCAGCTACTTATACAGGCGTATTCGATCAAATTCGTGATTTGTTTGCAACAACACCAGATGCAAAGGCAAAGGGTTATAAAAAAGGACGATTCAGCTTCAATATCAAAGGTGGTCGTTGTGAAGCTTGTGGTGGAGATGGAATCTTAAAAATCGAGATGAACTTCCTTCCAGATGTATATGTTCCTTGTGAAGTATGTGAAGGGAAACGTTATAATCGTGAGACATTAGAAGTGAAGTACAAGGGAAAAAATATTTATGATGTTCTAGATATGACAGTTGAAGAAGCATTAAAGTTCTTTGAGAATATGCCATCCATTCGTAGGAAGATTGAATCCTTAAATGACGTTGGTCTATCCTATGTGAAACTGGGGCAACCATCTACAACCTTATCCGGTGGAGAAGCGCAAAGAATCAAACTTGCTACAGAATTAAGCAAACGTAGCACTGGTAAGACTATTTATATATTAGATGAGCCAACTACTGGATTACATTTTGCGGATGTTCATAAATTAATTGAAATTCTAAGAAGATTATCAGATGGAGGTAACACGGTTGTAGTAATCGAACACAACCTCGATGTGATTAAGACAGCAGACTACATCATTGATATTGGACCAGAAGGTGGCGATCAGGGTGGAACAGTCATTGCCACAGGAACACCAGAGGAAATTACCAAATGCAAAAAGTCCTATACAGGAATCTATATTAAGAAACAGTTGGAGCGAGAATATCCAATGGAAGAGGAATAGAAGAATAAACGCCACAGAAAGAGAGGTCTTTTTGTGGCGTTTTAATTCCCCTTTCTATCTAGTTAAAAGATGACAGGTATGGTATAATAGGGTAGTCAAAAAGAGAATAGGAGTTCAAATAAAGGTAGAGTCATGAAACTTGAGAATAGAAAAGTGACGAGGTGAGAGTGGGATGAAAAAAGTTTTACCAATTATTTTGGTACTTTTATTATTTTGCAGTGGGTGCAGACAAAGTAAAACACCTGACGCAAACAATAAGGGAGAGCAACAAACAATAACAGAAGAGGATAAAGATAAACATAGAAATGGGGAAGAAGTACAGAGAGCTCATCTAAATCTGAAAGACAATGAATGGTATTTTATTGGAGATAATGATTTAGATTATGGATATGAAAAGGTAGTATTCTTTGATTCTGATATGAATGTAATGAAGTACTTTGAGAACGCAGTACTTCCCAATAATTCCATGGGTACTATAGATACAAGTAAACCGGTTGTTTTGGGTGTATTGGATGAGGAGAAAAGAAAAGGAACCATCATAGAACCAAATCAATATACGTATGGATTGTATGACCTAAAAAATGACTTGTGGATTATTCCTATGGAGTACAGTTCCCTTATACGATATGATAACGATTGTTATGTAGCTACACTTTATAATGAAGAGTTGGATACGACTACAATGACGATTTATGACCTTCAGGGAGATGTATTGAATGAAGGCGTTGATCTAACGAATCGATATGTAGCATGTTTGGGTTCTTATCTATGGACCGTTTCCTATGATGGAGAACAACCGATTGAAATCTATGATTCGATGGGGACTTGTACAAGAACGCTTGCAAAAAGTTATGGAATGGTACATGGTGCGTATTTTGTAGCATCAAGTATGGATACGGGCGATATTATATATGATGGCGCGGGAGAACCGGCAGTAACGAAAGAGATCGTAGTGAAAACCTGCAAGCTAAAAGATGTAGAGAACGAACATTTCTTTGTAGTGAATTACAATGATTATAGTCAAATGATAGAGGCTCAAATTGGTAAATACCAGTTGATTTTAAAGAAGGATGGCAGTTTAGTAAGCTGTATTAATCAAGAAGAATATCCAGATAAGAGAGTTTCAGTGGAATATTGGCTGTACTGTGTAACGGATAGTACGAATGTAGTGGATAGCCAGAAGGAAGACGCAGTGAAAGTTGCTGGAGTCGATGGTGTTGACTTTAATGAAGAAGCAGATGAAGAGTCTATAGGTGATGAAAGCGATTCGCTTGATTCGGATAATGAGGAATATGGAATTGTTACAGACAAGGAAGAGACAATTTATGATGAAACGAAGAACGAAGGTAACATTGCCTATTACGACCAAGAGGGAAATCATTTGGTAACTACAACAGGAGAAGAGTTCCAAGGACATCTTCAACCATATGGTGTAGACTTTACACCACATGCATTATTCTATAAAAATGAAAATGGGTTTGAAATCTATGATTATGAATGTCAAGAAACCTATCAATACGCGATTAAAGAGTTTGGAATTGTTGAGATTCAGTCTCCTTTACAAGGATACTATATGATTACAAATGAACTGGATGAAGAAACGAATATCAGCATTTATTATAAAGATACTTTACTCGCAGAAGGTTCAAACTTAGTTATCCAAGTTCTCAACGGCGATATGATCATTAGTGATTATTCAGAAGAGTATGCTTTAGATGAAGTCTCGCAGATTTATGATCGAAAAGGAAGGAAAGTTTACGAATCTCCATGTTATGAAGCAATTGAGCAGATTGGTACAAATTATCTTCTTGTACAGAGAGAGGGAATACGAACAATTGTTGATTATGATGGAAATGTAGTATGTGCTTTTGATGGAGAAATCCAGGTGCAGCCCCAAGAATAAGGAAATACAGTAAATGTTAAAAAAATATCAATTAATGGTTCCTTTTTGGATTCAAATGCGTTATAATAATAGCGATATACAACATAGGACGTTTAGTGTATGATTGTTAGTCATAACAGGCGTACCGAAGAAAATGAAATGTAAAAACATTTGACTCGTTGGATACAAAATTATCAGAATGAAAGATATGGAGGATGAAATATGTTAGTATCAGCAAAAGACATGCTTAACAAAGCAAAAGCAGGAAAATATGCAGTAGGTCAATTCAACATCAACAACTTAGAATGGACAAAAGCAATTTTACTAACAGCACAAGAAAACAATTCACCAGTAATTCTTGGTGTTTCTGAAGGCGCTGGAAAATACATGGGTGGATATCATGCAGTTGTTGGTATGGTTAAAGGTTTAATTCAAGACCTTAATATTACAGTACCAGTAGCTTTACACCTTGATCATGGCAGCTTTGAAGGTGCTAAGAAATGTATCGAAGCCGGATTCTCTTCTATCATGTTTGATGGTTCACACTATCCAATCGAAGAAAATATCGCTAAGACTACAGAACTTGTTAAAACTTGTAACGACTTAGGCTTATCATTAGAAGCTGAAGTTGGTTCAATTGGTGGAGAAGAAGATGGAGTAGTTGGTGCAGGTGAATGTGCAGATCCAGAAGAATGTAAACAAATCGCTGATCTTGGTGTTACAATGTTAGCAGCTGGTATTGGTAATATCCATGGAAAATATCCAGCTAACTGGGCTGGTTTAAGCTTTGAAACATTAGCAGCTGTAAGCGAAAAAGTTGGAGCTATGCCATTAGTACTTCATGGTGGTACTGGAATTCCAGAAGACATGATTAAAAAAGCAATCTCTTTAGGTGTTGCTAAGATTAATGTTAATACAGAATGTCAATTATCATTCGCAGAAGCTACTCGTAAATATATTGAAGCTGGTAAAGATCTTGAAGGTAAAGGTTTTGACCCTCGTAAATTACTTGCTCCAGGATTTGAAGCAATTAAAGCAACAGTTAAAGAAAAAATGGAACTTTTCGGTTCAGTAAATAAGGCTTAATAACTCAATGATTATTGCTTAAGAAATAAAGCTTTATTATATTTAATAATTTTAACTAAATAATTATAGCAATTTCGTGTAAATAAAAGGAGGTCAAAATGTATTTTGACCTCCTTTTTTAATATATAGGAAAGTTCTCGAACTTTCCTATATATTAAACCCTTTGGGGAATGCGCACTAGCACTTAACTTAAATTACGCTGTAATTAGATGAGTTTCTGTCCACAGTTAGGACAGAAGTTGGCTTCGCCAGTTTTTTGACCGCAATTCGGACAGAAATTAGGTTTGCTAGTAGAAGGATTCCCTTGAACAGGAGCTGCTTGCATAGGAGCGCCCTGCATAGTATTACCTTGATTCATATTTTGCATCATTTGATTAGCCATGTTCATACCCATCATCATACCAGCCATATCTGCAGCTGTACCACCACCACGTACATTACCATTGGCAATACCGTCAACCATTGAAACTTGCTGATAAGTATTCATATTACCGATCATGCTGTGAGAAGCATTTTTCTCAATCATTTTTTGAATACTTTCTGGGTAGTTGAAGCTCATGATCTGGAAAGCAGTTATGGTCATACCTTGATCAAAAAGTTGCATATCAAGATCTTCTTTGATACCTTTCGCAATATCAAAAGACATTGCTTGGAGGTTGAACATATCTTTTCCTTCTTTAACAATCCATTTCATAAGTAATTGATCTAATATAGCTGTAATTCTCAGCTTAACATCTTCTACAAAATAAGAAGCCTTAACACCGGCAATCTTATCGATCAGTTTAATATAGTCATTAATTTTAAAACTAAATGTACCATTCGCACGAATAGGCATTCCACCTGGCAATTGAGGAGTTGGAATATTGATTGGATTCTGCGTACCCCAGCGAACAAGGAATTCTTTTGTGTTTATGAATAATACTTCAGCACGCATACCACTATTAAACCCAAATTTGAATCCTTTTAATGTAGAAAGGAATGGAATGATCTGAGATTCAATATCATAATCCCCTTCATCTGTGAAGATACCTTCAATCTTGCCGTTGTATAGAAAAATTGCATCTTGACCAGGTCGAATAATCAAACGGCTTCCTTTCTTAATTTCTTGATTTGACCATTTATAGAAAATCATATCTTCGCGGAATTCGTTCCATTCAACAACGTTTGAAAATTGATTAGAGAATAAGCCCATAGTAATTAACTCCTTTTAAATTTATTTTATCTTGATTCACAGTATGAGGGTTGGAATGTAACCGGACCCTCATTGATTTATATTGCTACGCAATTTGTATTCTAGCAATAGGATAACACTTTTTAGCGTATGTACGCAATTCTATTAAACGAATATTTAAAAACCGCGTTCGTGTCCGCTCGAAAAAGAACTTCCAACGCCAGTTTTACCACCGGAATTATTGTTGTCTGGTTTTTTGGTTCTTGTTCGTGTGGTTCGAATGTAATTGTCAAAGCAGCCAGTAAGTTTTGAATGTCCTTGATCAAGATAGGTACCAGAGTTTGTTGTAACTTTACCACCTGAATTGAATACCATTATACCTACTACAACTGCACCAATCACCACAGCAATTAACAATTGAAACCATAGTTTGAAGAAGATATTATCAGGATCATAACCAGGTTTTAAGCCAAGGTAATAGTTTGCTTTTTGAATATATGTTTTGCAAGCCCCCTTGTAATCTCCATCATGCAGTTTTGGAGTTGTGAGATCTAAGATCTTGTCACAGCGACGGGTGTCCAAACGTTCATTTGCATTTTCGTAAGCAAAGATATTTGTTTTCCGGCTTTGCATATCAACTAAGAATAGAACACAATCATTTTGATAGCCATCTGTATCGTGGATATATTGGTCGTAGTATGCACCGGCATAATCAGTACGCGAGTAACCTTCTGTATCAGCGGTTGTAAGAACTACAATCGATACAGATTTCTTTTCGCTGTATTTCTCTGCAAGAGAAGCAAGTTCTGTTTCCTCGGCATCGCTTAATAGATCAGCTAAATCGATAATATATGGGGAAGAGCTATCCTCTGCGGAAATTTGTAATGGGTGTATAGAAGCTACAACAAAACAAATTAAAAATACAATACGAGATAGAAGAGATTTACGTAATGTTTTCATTAGAACAAGCCACCTCCCATTAACATAGCGATTATTTTAATAATGATAAAACTAATTCCTGTTATGCCACCGAACCAAGCGGCAATCTTGCCTTTGCTTAGAGGAGGCTTGCCGACGATCTTACCTGTTTCACCGTTCATAGCAAAGATGTGTTCAGAATCTTTGTAATCATAGCATACCAGCCATACGGGAAGAAGCGCATAGAAAGCATTCTTAGGTTGGATATGTATGTTGCGATTGAATACATTTACTGTTGTATACCCGTGTATACTGTTGCGAAGGTATGTATCTACATATTGTGCAACACGTTTCTGTACACGAGGGAAAAGATCTTTGTCGTTGTAGTTGTATTTCTCTGCAATATAGCCAGCTAAATATGGCATGTTAAATGGTTTTAGATTGCTATAATCAAAGGGCTCTAGCTTATCCATCAGATTATCATTCATCTTTTCGGATGCATCTACAGGAATCTTCAGATAATTCAAATCTGCGCTTCGGTAGACATTATAATGCTGTGTCTCCGTAACGATATAATCCCCTTCGGAATAGGTTCTTACACGAGTACATGCAGCGTTCATTTCTCCATTACTATGAAGGTCGTATAGCCAAAATGGTACATAAAGACCTGTCATACTTTTAATTCGATCAGCGGTCATAAAACCTTTTGGTGTAAGCCTACCATTTTTGCACCATTTTTTAAAGGCTTCTTGAGCTTGTGATTTATTGATCTTAAAAGGTATGATATAGTAAGGAGCAGATTGCCCAGAAAGACGATCTGCAAGTACAACGGGAGCTCCACAGAAACTACAAGTAGTTGCAGTGGTATCTGGTTCCGTTATTAGAACGGCACCACAATTATTACATACATATTGATTGACATCGGATTCGTAGAAACTAGATGCTGTATCATTGGAATAATCATCGGTGTGTGTAGTATTTCCTTCTGCATTTTGTTTCATCGTATCAATATTAGTTGCAAATCCGCAACTTTCACACAAGAGTTTGCCTGTTGTACTGTCGAATTTCATGTCGGCACCACAACTAGGGCATTTGTATTGTACGACCATAAGCTCTCTCCTCATTCACTAACTATTTAGTAGATAATTATTATATAAAACATTCTATGATGTAACGGACAAATTATTTGTCTAAAAACAATCGCAAGCGGCTCGTTTGCACTACCATGCTCATGTTTAAAAAATTAAACAATCAAGTGCACTTTTGTGAAAGTGCAACATGAAATCACCTCTAAACCTATGCATCATCCTATATATTCGTATAAAATGGAAATAGGGCGTTGTAAAGGAGCATACGTCACTCTACAACACCCTTATCTTTATTTGCCTAAGCTTGCTTTAAGTGCAGCTAATTCATCATCGACAGCAGAAGAGGATGTAGAATATTTGGCTGTTAGATCAGCAATATCATCTTTTGGTCCACGATTTAATTCTGCCATTGCGTTTGCAGAATCAAGCATCTTGTTAGCCTTTGCTTCCATGCGGTCAAATGCGGAGATGGAATTGTTGGCACTGTTTACACTAGAACCAATTTTGTTGATACGCTCTTGTGTTTTAGCGACAGCGATTTTACCTTTAATCATATCTTTGCGTGATTCTAATTCGTTGATATCAGCTACCAACTTATCATGCATTTGTCTCATCTGTGCTGCATTTGTACTTGCAGTTGTATAAGCTTCCTGTAAACCAGTTTGCTTATTTGTTAGGCTAGCTTTTCTTTCTAAGAACTTACGTGCATCATCTTCGTTACCAGCTTCAATCGCTTTTACAGCGAAGTTTTGCATTTTATTAATTTCGCTAGTACATTCGTCTAGTTCTCGTTTGGCGCGTTGCTCCTCTGCCATAATAGATGCAGTTTCAGCTTTTACCTTACCTAAATCGCTGTTTAAATTGCGTAAGCACTGATCTATCATCTTTTCAGGATCTTCTGCTTTATCAAGGAGTGCGTTGATATTACTTGCCATAATATCTTTAAATCTTGTTAATATACCCATTACATGTAACCTCCCTATAATTATATTTAATTTATGTGATTAACTATCAATCTTACAGTAATAGTTTAGTATTTTTTCCTAATATCGTCAAGTTAAAAAGCTATTAGAAAGCTTATGATAGTATTAAGAATTCTACTGTGAACGTATGGTTTTCTATTAAGAAGATATCTAGTAGAATAATAGGAATGTACGTACAAACTTGGTTCCGCATGTAGTTAGTATAAGTATATACAAAGTGATATGAAATCATAAAACTAGATGTGCTTGTCTAAATGGAGAAAAGCGTGTATAATCCCTAATAGTATCGCGTGAAATAGGAAAACTATGTGTGACAAGCAATTGTAAGTACAAAACGTACCTATTAATATAGAAGAAAGTGAGTTAATTAAAATGTGGTTAGCAGATGGCTGGAAAGACTATGAAGTAATTGACACGTCGAAAGGCGAAAAATTGGAGAGATGGGGAAAATACCTGTTGGTAAGACCGGATCCGCAAGTGTTGTGGGATACCCCAAGAAAAGAAAAGGGATGGAAGAAGATGAATGGACATTATCATCGCAGTAATCGTGGCGGTGGAGAGTGGGAGTTCTTTGATCTTCCGAAACAATGGACGATTCAATATAAGACCCTTACATTTAATTTACAACCATTTAGTTTCAAACATACAGGTGTATTCCCAGAGCAAGCAACGAACTGGGATTGGTTTTCGGATAAGATCAGACATGCGGGAAGACCTATAAAAGTTTTGAATTTATTTGCTTATACAGGTGGTGCAACATTATCAGCCGCCGCTGCAGGAGCAAGTGTGACACATGTAGATGCTTCTAAGGGGATGGTCACTTGGGCAAAAGAGAATGCAAAATCATCTGGTTTGGGAGATGCGCCAATACGATATATTGTAGATGACTGTGTTAAATTCGTGGAACGAGAAATAAGACGTGGGAACAAGTATGATGCAATCATAATGGATCCACCATCGTATGGAAGAGGTCCAAAGGGAGAAATATGGAAGATTGAAGAATCGATTTATCCATTCGTCCAATTATGCACAAAGGTTCTTTCGGATCACCCATTATTCTTTTTGATTAATTCTTATACAACTGGTCTACAACCAGCAGTATTGGCATATATGCTTGGAACAGAAGTAAGCCCACGTTTTGGTGGAACTGTAAGAGCAGATGAGATTGGACTTCCGGTGAAAAGCAATGGACTAGTTTTACCATGTGGAGCATCAGGAAGATGGGAATCAAAATAACAAAGTAAATATAGTTATTAATATAGGAAGAAAAAGATACGAAAAGAGTTATTGAAAAAAGATAAAGTGGGTACACTAGTGAGAAAGTAAAAGAATAGTTTCCTAATATATTATTTGACACATATGATAGTAAAATAAAAATATGAAGAAAAATATTGTGCATATTTCAATGTCAAAATTTTAAAAAAAAGCTTGCAATTCCTTTATTCTTCCTGTATAATAACTACTGTTGTGACATTGATAGCGTAGAAGCGTGAGGTTGCTGTGCAAGACACAGGTTTTCCGTGGAGCGAATGTCAAGTTATGAAACTGGCGACAAGTCACTGTACAAATCAATAATTCTGCGATTGCAGAAAAGTGTGTGTGTATGATTAGAAGGTTCTAATCGCCTCGCAAAAACGACTTCAATTATGAGATGGTTTATATGCGATACACACGGATACGTGTACAGTCACCGCTTGTCGTACTGATATTAAGTGCGAAAAGGAGGCGACTTTTTTTATGGCAAGTCAAGTAATGAGAATTACACTTAAGGCGTATGATCATCAATTAATCGATCAATCAGCTGGAAAAATTATTGAAACTGTAAAGAAGACAGGATCTAAGGTGAGTGGACCTGTGCCACTACCAACTAAGAAAGAAGTAATTACTATTCTTAGAGCTGTTCACAAGTACAAAGATTCCAGAGAACAATTTGAGCAAAGAACTCATAAGAGATTAATCGATATCATCACTCCAAGCCAAAAAACAGTTGATGCATTATCTAAATTAGAAATGCCAGCTGGTGTGTATATCGACATCAAAATGAAAACAAAATAGTTTTCAAAAGAAGTAAGTATGAAAAGCAAGTAATCCTTTAGGGTTTATATATAGAGACCAAGTGTCAGGGGATGCCTGGCCCAAGCACTCAAAAGTAAGCCATCTAGGATGATTACACGAAAATTGTGTAATCCGCTGTAGATTAAACAGGAGGTGCATTCGTAATGAAGAAGGCAATATTAGCTACGAAAGTCGGAATGACTCAAATCTTCAATGAAGATGGAGTATTAACTCCAGTAACTGTATTACAAGCTGGTCCTTGTGTAGTAACTCAAGTGAAAACAGTAGATAATGATGGATACAGTGCAGTACAAGTTGGTTATGGCGACATCAGAGAAAAATTAGTCAACAAACCACAAAAAGGACACTTTGCAAAAGCAGGTGTAGCAAACAAGAGATTCGTTAAAGAATTCAGATTTGACAATGCGGAAGAATATGCTGTAGGACAAGAAATCAAAGCAGATATCTTCACAGCAGGTGATAAAATCGACGCAACTGCTAAGTCAAAAGGTAAAGGATTCCAAGGTGCTATTAAGAGACATGGTTTATCTAGAGGACCTATGGCACATGGTTCTAAATACCACAGACATGCTGGTTCAAATGGTGCTTGTTCAGATCCAAGTAAAGTATTCAAAGGCAAAAAAATGCCAGGACACATGGGTGCTGTTAAAGTAACGATTCAAAACCTAGAAGTTGTTAAAATAGATGTAGAAAATAACCTTATCTTAGTTAAAGGTGCTGTACCAGGACCTAAGAAATCTGTGGTTATGTTAAAGAATTCAGTAAAAGCAAACTAATTGCTTTAAGGAAGGAGGAACACACTAATGGCAAACGTATCTGTTTACAATATCGAAGGAAAAGAAGTTGGTTCAATTGAACTTAACGACGCTGTCTTCGGAGTTGAAATAAATGAACATTTAGTTCATATGGCAGTTGTTCAACAACTAGCTAATAAACGTCAAGGAACACAAAGCGCAAAAACTCGTTCAGAAGTTCGCGGCGGTGGAAGAAAACCTTGGAAACAAAAAGGAACTGGACATGCAAGACAAGGTTCTACAAGATCTCCACAATGGACAGGTGGTGGAGTTGTATTTGCTCCAAAGCCTCGTAGCTATTCATTCAAGATGAATAAACAAGAAAAATTAGCAGCAATTCAATCTGCTTTAACATCAAGAGTAAATGCTTCTAAATTAGTAGTTCTTGATGAGCTTAATTTCTCTGAAATTAAAACAAAACAAATGAAAGCTGTACTTGATAACTTAAAAGTAAGCAAGGCATTAGTTGTTTTAGGAGAGAAGAATGATAATGTAGCTTTATCTGCAAGAAATATTCCTACAGTAAGAACTGCATTAACAAATACAATCAACGTATATGACATCTTAAAGTATGATACAGTAGTATTAACAAAAGATGCAGTAGCAAAAATTGAGGAGGTGTACGCATAATGGCAGATTTAAAATATTATGATGTTATACTTAAACCAATCGTTACTGAAAAAAGCATGAACGCAATGAGCGATAAGAAGTATACATTCTCAGTTCATACAGAAGCTACAAAAGCTCAAATTAAAGAAGCAGTTGAAAAAATGTTCGAAGGAACAAAGGTTTCTAAAGTTAATACAATGAATCTTGACGGAAAACAACGTAGACGTGGTGCTAGCGTTGGTAAGACTGCTAAGACAAAGAAAGCTATCGTTCAATTAACAGCTGATAGCGCTGATATCGAAATCTTCGAAGGACTATAAGATTAGGTTTTCGAAGTTAGAACGTAATTGACAATATGGTTTTTTATAACCGATAAGAATAAAAATGATGTGAGAAACGTCATCACGTAGTGAAAGGAGTGCAAAACATGGGAATTAAAAAGTTTAACCCATATACACCTTCCAGAAGACATATGACTAGCTCAGATTTCGCTGAAATCACAAAAGCTACTCCTGAGAAATCTTTAGTAGTTTCATTAAACAAAAACGCTGGTCGTAACAATCAAGGAAAGATTACAGTAAGACACCAAGGCGGTGGCTCAAGAAGAAAATATAGAA
The DNA here is from genome assembly GCF_012070565.1 of Anaerosporobacter faecicola. Lineage (GTDB taxonomy): Bacteria > Bacillota > Clostridia > Lachnospirales > Lachnospiraceae > Anaerosporobacter > Anaerosporobacter faecicola. The sequence continues at coordinate 38,008 of NZ_JAAQRO010000006.1, read as the reverse complement.
TCATCGATTTCAAGAGAAAGAAAGATGGTATCCCAGCAACTGTTGTTAGTATCGAATACGATCCAAACAGAACTGCTAATATCGCATTAATCTGTTATGCAGATGGCGAAAAAACTTATATCCTTGCACCAAACGGTTTACAAGTTGGTACAAAGGTCATGAACGGTGCAGAAGCTGAAGTTAGAGTTGGTAACTGTTTACCACTTCAAAACGTTCCAGTTGGTACACAAGTTCACAACATTGAATTATATCCAGGTAGAGGTGGACAATTAGTTCGTTCTGCTGGTAACTCAGCTCAATTAATGGCTAAAGAAGGTAAATACGCAACACTTCGTTTACCATCAGGCGAAATGAGAATGGTTCCAATCATCTGTAGAGCAACAATCGGTCAGGTTGGTAACATCGATCATGAACTTATTAACATTGGTAAAGCAGGTCGTAAACGCCATATGGGTATCAGACCTACAGTTCGTGGTTCTGTAATGAACCCTAATGACCATCCACATGGTGGTGGTGAAGGTAAGACTGGTATCGGTCGTTCAGGCCCAGTTACTCCTTGGGGTAAACCAGCTCTTGGCTTAAAGACAAGAAAGAAAAACAAACAATCTAATAAGATGATCGTAAGAAGAAGAGACGGTAAGAATATAAAGTAATTTAAGGAGGTAGAACCTATGGGTCGTTCACTTAAAAAAGGACCATTTGCTGATGAAAGCTTACTTAATAAAGTAGATGCTATGAACGCAGCTGGTGATAAATCAGTAATCAAAACTTGGTCACGTCGTTCTACAATCTTCCCTCAATTCGTTGGACACACGATTGCTGTTCATGATGGAAGAAGACATGTGCCTGTATATGTAACAGAAGATATGGTTGGACATAAGCTAGGAGAATTCGTAGCTACAAGAACCTATCGCGGACACGGAAAAGACGAAAAGAAATCAAGAAGATAATTAATTATAAATGATCGTCAGTGGCGAAAACTGACAGAATTGTTTCACTTTGAAAGGAGGTTTCATCCATGGCAAAAGGACATAGATCCCAGATAAAGAGAGAAAGAAATGCGAACAAAGATACTAGACCATCAGCAAAGTTATCATATGCTAGAGTGTCAGTTCAAAAAGCTTGTTTCGTATTAGATGCCATCAGAGGTAAGGATGTACAAACAGCACTTGGTATTGTAGCTTACAATCCAAGATATGCTTCAAGTTTAATAGAAAAATTATTAAAATCAGCAATTGCAAACGCTGAAAATAATAACGGTATGAGTGTTGAAAATTTATATGTTGAAGAGTGCTTCGCAAATAAGGGACCAACAATGAAGAGAATCAAACCAAGAGCACAGGGTAGAGCTTACAGAATCGAAAAGAGAATGAGCCATATCACTGTAATTCTTAATGAAAGATAGTTTGTTCGAACAAACTAATTGAAGGAAAGGAGCTTACAATGGGACAAAAAGTTAATCCTCATGGTTTAAGAGTCGGCGTTATCAGCGATTGGGATTCTAGATGGTATGCAGAATCAGATTTCGCAGACAATCTTGTTGAAGACTACAAAATCAGAAAATATCTTAAAAAGAAATTATATTCAGCTGGTGTTTCTAAAATCGAAATCGAAAGAGCATCAGATAGATTAAAAGTGATCATCTTCACTGCAAAACCAGGTGTTGTAATTGGTAAAGGCGGTTCAGAGATCGAAAAATTAAAAGTAGAAGTTCAAAAATTCACTTCTAAGAAATTAATGGTTGACATCAAAGAGGTTAAAAAACCTGATACAGATGCGCAATTAGTAGCAGAAAGCATTGCTTCTCAGCTTGAAAATCGTATTTCTTTCAGAAGAGCAATGAAATCTACAATGGCTAGAACAATGAAAACTGGAGCAAAAGGTATCAAGACAGCTGTTTCTGGACGTTTAGGCGGAGCAGATATGGCTCGTACTGAATTCTACAGTGACGGTACTATCCCTCTACAAACATTACGTGCGGACATTGATTATGGATTTGCAGAGGCAGATACTACTTATGGTAAACTAGGTGTTAAAGTTTGGATTTACCATGGTGAAGTACTTCCAACTAAGGCAGCTAAGGAAGGGAGCGATAAATAATGTTAATGCCAAAAAGAGTAAAGCGTAGAAAACAATTCCGTGGATCTATGGCAGGTAAAGCCATGAGAGGTAATACAATCTCTAACGGTGAATACGGTATTGTAGCTTTGGAACCAGCTTGGATTAAGTCAAACCAAATCGAAGCAGCCCGTATTGCTATGACTCGTTATATCAAACGTGGTGGTAAAGTTTGGATTAAGATTTTCCCAGATAAACCAGTAACAACAAAACCAGCTGAAACTCGTATGGGTTCCGGTAAAGGAACACTAGAATACTGGGTAGCTGTTGTTAAGCCAGGTCGTGTAATGTTCGAAATCTCTGGAGTAGCTGAAGAAGTGGCTAGAGAAGCATTACGTCTTGCAACACACAAGTTACCAGTTAAGTGCAAAGTAGTTTCTCGCGCAGACTTAGAAGGAGGTGCGGGCAGTGAAAACTAAGAATTATGTTCAAGATTTAAATACAAAGTCAGTAGCTGAATTATCAGAAGAATTAGTAGCTGCTAAAAAGGAACTTTTCAACTTAAGATTCCAAAACGCAACAAACCAATTAGATAATACAAGCAGAATCAAAGAAGTTAGAAAGAACATCGCTAGAATTCAAACTGTACTTTCAAAACAAGTTAATGCTGCTGAGTAATCCTAGAAAGGAGGAATTGTTGTGGAAAGAAACCTTAGAAAGACTCGTGTAGGTAAAGTAGTAAGTGATAAAATGGATAAGACAATCACTGTTGCTGTAGTGGATCACGTTAAACACCCATTATACAACAAGATCATGAAAAGAACGTATAAGTTAAAAGCACATGACGAAAATAATGATTGTCATATTGGAGATAGAGTTAAAGTAATGGAAACAAGACCTTTATCTAAGGATAAAAGATGGAGACTTGTAGAAATTATTGAAAGAGCTAAATAATTTCTGAAAGGAGTAGTAATAGCATGATACAACAAGAATCAAGACTTAAAGTTGCTGATAACACTGGTGCTAAAGAATTACTTTGTATCAGAGTATTAGGCGGATCTACAAGAAGATACGCAGCTATTGGCGATATCATCGTTGCTTCTGTTAAAGATGCAACACCAGGCGGTGTTGTTAAAAAAGGTGACGTAGTAAAAGCTGTAGTTGTACGTACAGTAAAAGAAACTCGTCGTAAAGACGGATCATATATTAGATTTGATGAAAATGCTGCAGTAGTAATCAAAGATGACAAGAATCCAAGAGGAACTCGTATCTTTGGACCAGTAGCAAGAGAATTAAGAGAAAAACAATTCATGAAAATCGTTTCATTAGCACCAGAAGTATTATAAGGAGGTGTCGGCTGTGTCAACAACAAAAATCAAAAAAGGTGATACTGTTAAAGTAATCGCTGGTAAAGATAAAGGCAAAGAAGGCAAAGTTGTATCCGTAAAAGACGGAAAGGTATTAGTGGAAGGCGTTAACACTGTAACTAAACATGCTAAACCTAGCCAAGCTAATCCAAACGGTGGTATCTTACACCAAGAAGCACCAATTGATGCATCTAACGTAATGTACGTTGTTAAAGGCAAAACGACTAGAATCGGTTTCAAAGAAGCTGATGGTAAAAAAGTTCGTTTCGCTAAGTCAACTGGCGAAGTTATCGACTAATTAAGAGAGGAGGTCTCATAAGTTGAGTAGATTAAAAGAAACTTATTTAAACGAAATCGTTGAAGGTATGACTAAGAAATTCGGTTATAAGAATGTTATGGAAGTACCTAAACTTGATAAAATAGTAATTAACATGGGCGTTGGTGAAGCAAAAGACAACGCAAAAGTTTTAGATACAGCAGTTAAAGATCTTGAGATCATCGCTGGTCAAAAAGTTGTTTTAACTAGAGCTAAGAATTCAGTAGCAAACTTCAAAATCAGAGAAGGAATGCCTATTGGATGTAAAGTAACTCTTAGAGGCGAAAGAATGTATGATTTTGCTGATCGTCTTATTAATTTAGCATTACCTCGTGTACGTGACTTTAGAGGTGTAAATCCTAATGCATTTGATGGTAGAGGAAATTATGCACTTGGTATTAAAGAACAATTAATTTTCCCTGAAATTGAGTATGATAAGGTTGATAAAGTTAGAGGTATGGATATCATATTTGTAACAACAGCTAAAACAGATGAAGAAGCTCGTTATTTATTAACATTATTCGGTATGCCATTCAAAAAATAGTTAGGAGGGAAAATTCATGGCTAAAACGTCAATGAAGATTAAACAACAACGTCCAGCAAAATTCTCTACAAGAGAATACAACCGTTGTAGAATCTGTGGTCGTCCACATGCTTATTTAAGAAAATACGGAATCTGCAGAATTTGTTTCCGTGAACTAGCATATAAAGGACAAATTCCAGGTGTTAAAAAAGCAAGCTGGTAGAATTAAGGAAGGAGGCAATTTAAATGACAATGAATGATCCAATCGCAGATATGCTTACAAGAATTCGTAATGCGAATACTGCTAAACATGATACTGTAGATGTACCTGCTTCTAAAATGAAAGTAGCTATCGCTGAAATCCTTTTAAAAGAGGGATACATCAAGAGTTTTGAAATTGAAGAAGTAGACGGATTTAACAATATCCATATTACATTAAAATATGGTAAAGATAAAAATGTTAAGATCATTACTGGTCTTAAGAGAATCTCTAAACCAGGTCTTCGTGTATACGCAAGCAAAGAAAACTTACCAAAAGTTCTTGGAGGTTTAGGAACAGCAATCATCTCTACAAACAAAGGTGTTATCACTGATAAAGAAGCTAGAACTCTTAACGTGGGTGGAGAAGTTTTAGCATTCGTTTGGTAGAAAACGGCTAGGAAGTAGCTGTTAAGCATGAGAATCTATGATTCTCATGTGCTCATTCCTAATCAATAATAGAGTATCATTTATTATAGAGTAGGAATAAACAAACTAAAGTAACAAATATGTTACTGACACTAAAAACATGTACGCATTTGCTGGCAGGTAACTGCAACAGATACAAAGCATGCGACGTAATATCATAGGAGGTGCAACATGTCACGTATAGGAAGAATGCCTATCGCTATCCCTGCAGGCGTTACTGTAACGGTAGCAGAAAATAACAAAGTGACTGTTAAAGGTCCAAAAGGTACTCTTGAAAGAGTTTTACCAGCAGAAATGGACATTAAAGTTGAAGGCGAAGAAATTGTTGTAACAAGACCAAGTGATTTAAAGAAAATGAAATCTTTACACGGTCTTACTAGAACATTAGTTTCTAATATGGTAACTGGTGTAACAGCTGGTTATGAAAAAGTTCTTGAAGTCAACGGTGTTGGTTATAGAGCTGCAAAACAAGGAAAAACATTAACATTATCTTTAGGATATTCTCATCCAGTAATCATGGAAGACCCAGAAGGAATCGAAACTGTTCTTGACGGACAAAACAAGATCACTGTTAAAGGTATAGATAAAGAAAAAGTTGGCCAATACGCTGCTAATATCAGAGAAAAGAGACAACCAGAACCTTATAAAGGTAAAGGTATTAAATATGCTGATGAAGTTATTAGACGTAAAGTTGGTAAGACTGGTAAAAAATAATTAAAGGAGTGTAAAAACAATGGTTAGTAAAGAATCAAGAAGTAAAGTTCGTGTTAAAAAACATAGAAAATTACGTAATCGTTTCTCTGGTACTGCTCAGAGACCACGTTTAGCTGTGTTTAGAAGTAATAATCATATGTACGCTCAAATTATTGATGATACAGTTGGTAATACTTTAGTATCAGCTTCAACTTTACAAAAAGAAGTAAAAGCTGAACTTGATAAAACAAATGACGTAGCAGCAGCAGCATATTTAGGAACTGTTATTGCGAAAAAAGCATTAGAAAAAGGTATTACTACAGTTGTCTTCGATAGAGGCGGATTTATATATCAAGGAAAAGTTAAAGCATTAGCAGACGCAGCAAGAGAAGCTGGTCTAGAATTCTAGGGTAAGGAGGAGAATAGATGAAACGTACAATCATTGATGCTAGTCAAATGGAATTAGAAGATAAAGTAGTATCAATCAAACGTGTTACGAAAGTAGTAAAAGGTGGACGTAACTTCAGATTTACTGCATTAGTTGTTGTTGGTGACAAGAATGGACACGTTGGTGCTGGTTTAGGAAAAGCAGCTGAAATTCCTGAAGCAATTCGTAAAGGAAAAGAAGATGCGATCAAAAAATTAATCTCATTACCTATGGACGAGAATGGAAGTATTCCACATGACTTCATTGGTAAATTCGGAAGCGCTTCTGTATTGCTTAAGAAAGCTCCAGAAGGTACTGGTATTATCGCAGGAGGTCCAGCTCGTGCCGTTATCGAACTTGCAGGTCTAAAGAATATCCGTACAAAATCATTAGGATCAAATAATAAACAAAACGTAGTACTTGCTACAATCGAGGGATTGAATCAGTTAAAGACTCCTGAAGAAGTAGCTAAGCTTCGCGGTGTTTCAGTTGAAGAGCTACTAGGTTAGTAGGAGGTTAATGAAATGGCAGAAAAATTAAAAGTTACTTTAGTAAAATCTACAATTGGTGCCATCCCAAAACACAGAGCGACAGTTGAAGCATTAGGACTTAAAAAATTAAACAAAACTGTTGAAATGCCAGATAACGCTGCAGTTAGAGGTATGGTAAATCAAGTTAGACATTTAGTAAAGGTTGAAGAAATATAATCATTAATTAGTAAGGAGGTGCACACATGAATTTATCAGAATTAAGACCAGCTGACGGTGCAAAACACAGCGATAACTTTAGAAGAGGTCGTGGACACGGTTCAGGTAACGGTAAGACAGCAGGTAAAGGTCACAAAGGACAAAAAGCTCGTTCAGGAGCTCCAAGACCAGGTTTTGAAGGTGGACAAATGCCTTTATACAGACGTTTACCTAAGAGAGGCTTCACTTGTAGAAACTCTAAAGAAATCGTTGGTATTAATATTGATACTCTTAACAGATTTGAAGACGGCGCTGTTGTAACAGTTGAAGCGTTAATCGAAGCTGGAATCGTAAAGAATCCAAGAGATGGCGTTAAGATTCTAGGAAACGGAGAACTTACTAAGAAGCTTGATGTTAAAGTTGACGCATATAGTGCAAGTGCTGTTGAAAAAATTCAAGCTCTTGGTGGAAATGCTGAGGTGATTTAAGGATGTTGCAGACAATCCGAAATGCGTGGAAAATTAAAGATATAAGAAAAAAATTAATCTATACTTTTATAGCACTCGTTATTGTTCGAATCGGTTGTCAACTTCCTATCCCAGGGGTAAATAGAGCTGCAATATCACAGTTCTTTAGCAATCAAGCTAATTTGGGGTTCTTTGATGCATTGACTGGTGGTTCATTTACCACCATGTCAATCTTTGCATTAAATATCACACCATACATTACTTCATCAATCATTATGCAGCTTTTAACTATTGCTATACCTAAGTTGGAAGAAATGCAAAAAGACGGGGAAGATGGAAGAAAGAAGATTGCAGAGTATACACGTTATGTAACAGTTGCGTTAGCAGTGATCGAAAGTGTTGCTATGTCAATCGGATTTGGTAACTCAGGCTATTTAGACGGTGGACTTACATTTACAGGTGTTGTTATGGTTGCAGTTTCCTTAACAGCAGGTTCAGCTTTCCTAATGTGGTTAGGTGAGAGAATTACACAAAAAGGTGTAGGAAATGGTATTTCAATTATCTTATTAATAAATATCGTTTCAAGAATACCAAGTGATATGAACACACTTTACAAAAAGTTTGTTGATGTTGATAGTTCAGGAAATGTAGTTAATTCAATACTTGCAGCAGTAATCATTTTAGCAGTTATCGTTGCTATGGTAGTATTTATCATTATCTTACAAGATGGTGAAAGAAGAATACCAGTGCAATATGCTAAAAAGGTGCAAGGAAGAAAAATGGTTGGTGGACAATCATCAAGTATTCCTTTAAAAGTAAACACAGCTGGTGTTATTCCAGTAATTTTTGCTGGTTCATTATTACAATTCCCAATTATTATTGCTAGTTTATTCGGAACGAATCCAGCTTCTGGTGCAGGCGCAAGCTTTGGTCAGAAAATACTTAAAATTATGAACCAAGGTGCTTGGTGTAACTTCACAAGCTTCGGCGAATTCAAGTACACATTTGGCTTAGTGGTTTATATTGTATTATTGATTTTCTTTGCATATTTTTATACTTCTATTACTTTTAACCCAATTGAGGTTTCTAATAATATGAAGAAACAAGGTGGTTTCATTCCAGGTATTCGTCCTGGTAAACCAACCACGGATTACCTTACAAAAGTACTTAATAATATCATCTTCATCGGAGCAGTTGGTTTAACAATTGTTGCAGTTGTACCAATCTTCTGTTCAGGTGCATTTGGTGCTGACGTATCTTTCAGTGGAACATCATTAATCATTATTGTTGGTGTAGTTCTTGAGACTATGAAACAAATTGAATCACAAATGCTTGTTCGTCACTATAAAGGTTTTCTAAACGATTAATAAGAAAAGTAGTAAGCTGTAGTGATTCGTCCTGCAGCTTTTACTTCTATTATGAATTATATTTTGTTACTGATTGATCGAAAGATTGGACAGTCATCCGCTCTAATGGGGCTACTTTCTCGTATTTAAAGGGGTAATAAAGTCATGTTATTCATATTTATTTGAAGATTATGATCAGCCCTTGTATCAATGTTTTTATTAAGATAATTTAGAATAATTAGGATTGACTATCGAATCGGATGGTAATACTAGTATGTAAGGGAGGAAAATTATGAAGATTATTATGTTAGGTGCTCCAGGTGCAGGTAAAGGAACACAAGCAAAACAAATCGCCGAGAAATATAAAATTCCACATATCTCAACAGGAGATATATTCCGAGCAAATATTAAAAATGGTACAGAGCTTGGTAAGAAAGCTAAAACATTCATGGATCAAGGATTATTAGTTCCAGATGAACTTGTTGTAGATCTAGTAGTAGATCGTGTGAGACAAGAGGATTGTACCAATGGCTACGTACTTGATGGATTTCCAAGAACAATACCACAAGCAGAAGCTTTGGATGCTGCTTTGGAAGCAATTGGTGAAAAGATTGATTATGCAATCAATGTGGAAGTACCAGATGAGAACATCGTACGTAGAATGTCAGGTAGAAGAGCTTGTGTAGCATGTGGTGCAACATATCACTTGGTTCATATTCCACCAAAAGCAGAAGGAATCTGTGATAAATGTGGAAAAGAATTAATTCTACGTGATGACGATAAACCAGAAACTGTTGAAAAACGATTAAATGTATATCATGAACAAACACAACCATTAATTAATTACTATACGGATAAAAAAGTATTAGTAGAGGTTGATGGAACCGTAGATATGGCTGATGTATTTGCGGCTATCGTTAAGATTCTAGGTGAATAGAAATGTCTGTTACGATTAAATCAAATAGAGAAATTGAATTAATGAAAGAAGCAGGTAAAATACTTGCAGTCGTGCATGATGAATTAAAACAATATGTAAAACCAGGTATAACGACAAAGGATATTGATAAAAAGGGAGAAGAGATAATTCGCAGTTATCACTGCATTCCCTCTTTCTTGAATTATAATGGTTATCCTGCCTCAATATGTGTTTCGGTTAATGATGAAGTTGTTCATGGAATACCTTCAAAGCACCGTTATATACAGGAAGGGGATATCGTTAGTTTAGATGCTGGAGTTATTTACAATGGGTATCATTCAGATGCAGCAAGAACCTGGGCAGTTGGAGAGATTAGTGAAGAAGCTAAGAAACTAATTGAAGTTACTAGACAAAGCTTTTTCGAAGGGATTAAATTCGCAAAAGAAGGAAATCACCTAAATGATGTATCCAGTGCAATACAGGAGTATGTAGAGTCTTTTGGATTTTCAGTTGTTAGGGACTTGGTAGGACATGGAATAGGAACAGCATTACATGAAGATCCTGAAATCCCAAACTTCCGACAGAAAAGAAGAGGGATTAAACTGCAGGCAGGTATGACGCTTGCAATAGAACCTATGGTAAATATTGGACGTTATGATGTGGAATGGCTTGATGATGATTGGACAGTAGTTACAGAGGATGGTTCTTTGTCAGCACATTATGAGAATACGGTTTTAATTACAGATGGGGATCCCGTGATCCTGTCATCAAAAAATGAAGCGTAGGAGAATGTAAATGTATCAGAATGAAAGGTTTCAAGTTGGAAAACTGGCTTTTTCCAAGGCGGGACATGACAAAGATAGTATATATGTAATAATCAAGTCCGATCAGGAATATGTATATCTAGTGGATGGAGTTTATAAAAAACTAGAAAAGCCAAAGAAAAAAAGAATTAAGCACATTCAAATCATTAATGAAATTCCTGCAAATATAGCGGAATGCTTAGAAACAGGAAGAAAAGTAACGGATGAGGATATTAAAAGAGCAATTAAAATATTCTCAAAACAATAGAGAGATTGTAACCACGGGATAGGATATCCCCTTTGATGGAATTTAGGAGGTTTATGAAATGTCAAAAGCAGATGTAGTTGAAATTGAAGGAACAGTAATTGAAAAATTACCGAACGCAATGTTCCAAGTTGAATTAGAAAATGGTCACAAAGTATTAGCACACATCAGTGGTAAATTAAGAATGAACTTCATTCGTATATTACCAGGAGATAAGGTAACATTAGAATTATCACCATATGATCTTTCTAAAGGAAGAATTATCTGGAGAGATAAATAAATAGGTGATATCACGATATTAAATCAAAGGGTACTCTTTCTTCTATATAAGAAGTGTTCAGATACCTCAATTTGATTTTATATAAATAATGCTTGCTATTTACAATTATAAGTGGTATAATGGGAGCTGACTTTTGTGAAAGGAGTGAATTTCGATGAAGGTAAGGTCATCAGTAAAACCAATTTGCGAAAAATGCAAAGTTATTAAAAGAAAAGGAAGCGTAAGAATTATTTGCGAGAATCCTAGACACAAACAAAGACAAGGCTAATATCCAATAAAAAGCGGAAGGGCTTTTTATTGTTTCGTATATATATTTTCGATCATAAATAGTTCTTGCTTTTTGTGTTACAATCTGCTAGTTAGACTAGCACGTATGTGTAAACATACGATGAATATTTGTCATATGAAAACTTCATATAGGCGATATTCCATTGTGATATTGTGGATAACAGGAATGTTATGCACTTTTTACTGTGTTTAGCAGTAAATGGTGTGACTTGTTATTTGTTATACGTTGGCGGTTTTTTGCCTATGCAATTATCTGTTCAATGTATAAGCAAGCATGAGTTTTTACTTATGTTTGTCACAATTTAAAGCGGCTGATGTAATGAAACACCTGGAAAGGTTGTACATTACAAAATAGAAGATATGGAAGCATATGTTCTATTCTAAAGTAGGGGTACTGTCCCCCAAACGACAAGTAAAATAAAACGGCGTTAAGAAGTGACGTAGTATGCATTTCACCATGTAGGCAAATTTGCTATATGATATTACAAGCTGTCTTAACCGTATAATGAATGAAATTATGGAGGTGTAATACGCGCATGGCTCGTATCAGTGGTGTAGATTTACCAAGAGAAAAACGTGTTGAAATCGGTCTTACTTATATTTATGGAATTGGTAGAGTAAGTTCTAACCGTATATTAGCAGAAGCTAATGTTAATCCAGACACTCGTGTTAGAGATTTAACTGATGAAGAAGTTGCTAGAATTCGTGATGTAATCGATGCAAATCATACTGTTGAAGGTGATTTACGTAGACAAATCGCACTTAATATTAAGACATTACAAGAAATCGGATGTTACAGAGGAATCCGTCATAGAAAAGGTCTTCCTGTTCGTGGACAAAAGACTAAGACAAATGCTAGAACTAGAAAAGGTCCTAAGAGAACTGTTGCAAACAAGAAGAAATAATTATCTTAATTTATTTATTGTGTATACAAATTGTTCTTATGTATCTCATAGAATTACGGCTTCTATACAGAGAAGTCGATCACATGACGAGAAAGACTTGTTTTATACAATAACAGCATAGAACATAGGGAATAAGATCAAGTTGATATGTACAATTAGTTCAGCAAAATTAAAGAAATAAAAATCCAATAGGAGGGTTTGGAAATGGCTAAAAAAATAGCAAAAAAAGTGACTAAAAAACGTGTTAAGAAAAACGTTGACCGTGGACAAGCACATATTCAGTCATCTTTTAACAATACAATTGTTACGCTAACTGATGCAGAAGGAAATGCTCTTTCATGGGCTAGTGCAGGTGGATTAGGATTTAGAGGATCTAAAAAATCTACTCCATATGCAGCTCAAATGGCAGCTGAAACAGCAGCAAAAGCAGCAATTATCCATGGTTTAAAATCTGTAGAAGTTATGGTTAAAGGACCAGGTTCAGGAAGAGAAGCAGCTATCCGTGCACTTCAAGCTTGCGGTATCGAAGTAACAAGCATCAAAGATGTTACTCCAGTTCCACATAACGGTTGTAGACCACCAAAACGTAGAAGAGTGTAGTCGAAATTACGATTTTTTATAGAAACGCTATAACAACAAGAATCTTTACATGGAAGCAAGGAGCGAAGTTGTTGCAACATAGGTAAATAATGTATAAAGTACATGTTTACTGGTAAAGATTTAAGTTAATAGATTAGGAGGTAACTAATAGCATGGCAAGAGACATGAGTCCTGTTTTAAAAAGATGTAGATCACTTGGTCTTGATCCTATTTACCTAGGAATTGACAAGAAATCTAATAGAGCTCCAAGAGCTGGTAAGAAATTAAGCGAATATGGCTTACAATTAAAAGAAAAACAAAAAGCAAAATTTATCTACGGTGTTTTAGAAAAACCTTTCAGAAATAACTTTGCTAAAGCTAAGAAAATGAAGAACGGAACAGCTGGTGAAAACCTTATGATCCTTCTTGAACTTAGATTAGATAACGTTGTTTACCGTTTAGGATTAGGTAGAACTAGAAAAGAAGCAAGACAGATCGTTGACCACAAACACGTTTTAGTAAACGGCAAATGTGTTAACATCCCTTCTTACTCAGTAAAACCTGGTGATGTTATTGAAATTAAAGAAAAATGCAAGAGCGCACAAAGATACAAAGATATTTTAGAAACAACTGGTTCTAGATTAGTACCAGCTTGGTTAGAATCTGATCATGAAGCTTTAAAAGGTGTTGTTAAAGAAATGCCTACAAGAGATCAAATTGATGTTCCAGTTAACGAAATGCTTATCGTCGAGTTGTATTCTAAATAATATATAGTTTTCATTTGTATCATTGTAGAGGTAGAATTGATTTGGTTGCTGTCTCTACGGTATACTGCAGTTACTAATTATGTAGAGGTGTCTATATCAAATCACGGAAATGTGATTTGATATAGGTTGAGTATATATAATAGTTAAGTGGAAGTTATATGTTATGAATGATTACCCTCAATAATTCAACCCAAAAGGAGGGTCCAATAGTGTTTGATTTTGAAAAACCAAAAATAGAGATTGCAGAGATTTCTGAAGATAAAAAATATGGACGTTTTGTAGTTGAGCCACTTGAAAGAGGTTACGGAACAACATTGGGTAATTCCTTAAGAAGGATTATGCTTTCTTCTTTACCAGGAGCAGCAGTAAGTCAAGTTAAGATTGACGGTGTTGTTCATGAATTCAGTACAATTCCTGGTGTGAAAGAAGACGTTACGGAAATAATAATGAACATCAAGAGCTTAGCAATCAAGAATACTAGCGAAACGAATGAGCCAAAGACTGCATATATTGAGTTTGAAGGTGAAGGAGTTGTAACAGCTGGAGATATCCAGGCCGATCCTGACATTGAAATTTTAAATCCAGATTTAGTTATTGCAAACTTAAGCGGTGGTGCTGATAGCAAACTTTATATGGAATTAACAATTACTAAGGGTAGAGGTTATATCAGCTCTGACAAAAATAAAAACGATGATCTACCAATCGGTGTGATCCCTGTTGATTCAATCTACACTCCAGTGGAGCGTGTTAATTTAACAGTTGAGAATACTCGTGTTGGTCAGATTACGGATTATGATAAGCTAACATTAGATGTTTATACAAATGGTACCTTAGTACCTGATGAAGCAGTTAGTTTGGCTGCAAAAGTTCTTAGCGAGCATCTGAATTCTTTTATTGATCTTTCTGAAAATGCGAAAACTGCAGAAGTTATGGTAGAAAAAGAAGATAATGAAAAAGAAAAAGTTCTTGAAATGAATATTGATGAGCTAGAATTATCTGTTCGTTCATATAACTGCTTGAAGAGAGCTGGAATTAATACTGTTGAAGAATTAACAAACAGAACTTCAGAAGATATGATGAAGGTAAGAAACCTTGGCCGTAAATCCCTTGAGGAAGTACTTGCTAAGTTAAAAGAACTTGGTTTATCACTAAACTTAAGTGATGAATAAAATAACGATACTGAACTAGTATCCCACAATACATTGTTTTGTGGGCGCCATACTGCAAGAATGCAGAGTGGTGTATCATTTGCAATTAATATAGATGAATATAATAACTGCAAATAATAGTCATAAGGAGGTAAGAAAATGGCAGGCTATAGAAAACTTGGAAGAACTTCAAGTCAAAGAAAAGCTTTACTTCGTAATCAAGTAACAAATTTATTATATCATGGTAAAATCGTTACTACTGAAGCAAAAGCAAAAGAAATCCGTAAAATTGCTGAGGGCATGATCGCACTTGCTGTTAAAGAAAAGGACAACTTCGAAACTGTAACAGTTAAGGCTAAAGTTGCTCGTAAAGATAAAGATGGTAAGAGAGTGAAAGAAGTTGTTGATGGTAAAAAGGTAACAGTTTTTGATGAAGTTGAAAAAACAATCAAAAAAGACAACGCTTCTAGATTACATGCAAGAAGACAAATGTTAAAAACTCTTTACACTGTAACAGAAGTTCCAACTGAAGCAGCTGGAAAGAAAAAGAATACAAAATCTGTAGATGTAACAGATTTATTATTCAATGAAATTGCACCTAAATATGCTGATCGTAACGGTGGTTACACAAGAATCGTTAAAATTGGTCAACGTAAAGGTGACGCAGCTATGGAAGTTCTTATTGAATTAGTATAAGAATAACGTAGATCATATGTATAAAGGAATGGAGTAATCCAATCTTCTCATAGAAGAAGCAATCGAGCAGGAATTTATTTCTGTTTGGTTGCTTTTTTTGAATTTTTATATCTATTGGACTATAGAATTGCAATTGGATAACATGGTATAGTATAATTGTTTGGTGTGAGAGTCTAAAATTATTGTCATTCATGCGTAATAGTTATGTCGCATTAAGAGAGAATAATTTATTGATGTTCTTACCACGTAAAAATTAATGAGAGAATCTAATTGCAAAATGAGGGAGGAAAACAATGTTACAAAAGGTCAGAAAGAGTATTATGAAGAAAGCCATCATTAAAGTAATTGTGTGTATTGCAGTTATTGTAGGTGCACTATTATTTACGGATATGGCTGCGATCAAACTTGTGAAGGGTCCAGAAACGGTTAATATTAATAGTATTGATCTGGATCAATTTAAAGGGAAATATGTAGAAACGAAGATTGGATATATTTATGATTACTATCTTGAGGAAGAAACGTATACAAAATATAAAGATGGATCACGTTCTGCGGGAACAATAACAGCACGATATTATTTAACAGCAGTAAATGAACAGCAATACATAACTGTATTAGCAGACGGAAAAAAACTGATGGACAAATTTATGACTGTTCTAGACAAAACAACAGCAGCATTAGACAATGGAACAGAACTTGATGAAATTACATATAAAGGAACATTTACAAAATTAACAAACAGAGAATATTCTGAATTAAAGAGTTACATGACAAGCTATGGAATAACGGAAGATATGTACTCTGATTATGTATTTAAGGTAAATTATATTGGTAACTGTGAGGAAACCAATATGGAATTAAGTATTATTGTAATGGCAGTGGCACTACTATTCTTAATTGTGACTATCATACGTGCATTTAGTGGTCGTTATGTAAAAGCTATGAAGAAGTTTGCTGCACAAAATGGAATCACTTTTGATCAATTATGTATGGAGTTAGAAGCTGCAACAGAGATTAATGATGTATGGGTAAATGCAAGATATACAGCGTATGTAAAAGGAAATAAAATTCGTGTCTTGAAAAATGAAAATTACATCTGGGCTTATTATAAAGAAACAAAACAAAAGAGAAAAGGAGTTACCTACTATACACGTCAGGTAGCCTTAGTGGATCGTAATAAGAAAACAACACTTGTACTTGTTAAGACAGAAGATGATGCACGAAGAATTTTAGAAAGTTATTCGGCTACTCAAGAACAGATGGTTTTGGGATATAATGATGATTTAAACAATTTGTTCCGTAATAATTTTGACCAATTCGTTTTATTACCATATCAGAATAGAGAAACAAACGAAGAATCAGCATCAGCTTATGAGTATGAGCAACAGGAGAATCAAGACAACCAACAAAATCAGGGATTTGGATACCAGAACGATGGATTTAGTGATATGAATGGAACGCAAGAATTCCCAACACAAGAGAACAATACAGAAGAGTAGTTACTCATAAGACCACAACGTATTAAATAGTATGAATGTGCGTTGAATGAAAAAGATGATACAAATAGAATAAAAGGATGCAAACAGAATAAATTGAGGTGACAATCTTCTTTCCTATTCAAAGTAGTAGATCCATATGATTGGATTTCTATGAATAGGATTGGAGGTTGTCTTTTTATATTTCACTAATCATATACACAGAATATGAAATACATCGTATAGTAGTTTTTCTGAAACCTTGGAAGAAGGCATTGCATTTCCTAGGAGAATACCGTACAATGTAAAAAGTAAAGAAGCCCGTGACTCTTGTTGGGATAGCTGTATATGCAGCTGAATATGCAAGGATGGATAAATGTAGTCAAGTGATGATTTATAGAAAAGGAAGGCTTCAAGTTGTCAAATAATAAATGAAAAATGATGATTAAAAGTAATTGTATATAGAACAAAGTAGAATGATGAATGAAAAAGAGGGTAACTATTCAGAGACAATTTAGCAAACACTGCGTGATTCCTCTGAATAGTTACATATGAGGAATCGTTTATGGGAATTATTAAGGCAAAAAAGTTAGTACATGAATATATACGTAGAGACGAAGAGGGAAATGCAGTAGGAATCAATCGTGCTCTTGATGATCTTGATCTTGATATACAGAAAGGGGACTTTGTCGCTATTTTAGGACATAATGGCTCTGGTAAATCTACCTTAGCAAAACACCTGAATGCTATTCTTATGCCTACAGAAGGAACGTTGTGGGTGAATGGATACGATACGAAAGAGGAAGAACATATATGGGATATCAGACAATCTGCAGGTATGGTATTTCAAAATCCCGATAATCAAATTATTAGTACCATTGTAGAAGAAGATGTGGGATTCGGACCGGAGAATCTAGGTGTGCCAACGGAGGAAATCTGGAGACGAGTTGATGAAAGTTTACGTGCAGTTGGCATGTTAGAATACAGAAGTCATTCACCTAATAAGTTATCAGGTGGACAGAAACAAAGAGTAGCAATCGCTGGAATCATGGCGATGAAACCGAAGTGTATCGTATTAGATGAACCAACTGCAATGTTGGACCCCGATGGAAGAAAAGAAGTTATACGAACGATTACAGAGTTAAACAAGCAAGAAAATGTGACCATTCTATTGATTACACACTATATGGAAGAGGTTATCGGTGCGGATAAGGTAATCGTAATGGATCAAGGGAAAATAGTCATGCAAGGAACACCAAGGGAAATCTTCACACAGGTAGAGGAATTGAAGAAGTATCGTTTGGATGTTCCCCAAGTAACAGAACTAGCATATGAACTTCGAAAAAGTGGACTTGCAATCGCAGAAGGAATCTTGTCGGTGGATGAATTAGTGAACGAAATCACAAGATTGTAGACAGGAGGTGTAAGAATGTCAATTACCTTAGATCATATAAGTTATAGTTATAGTATTGGTACAGCATATGAAAAACATGCCCTAAAAGATATCAATCTAACCATTAAGGATGGTGAATTTATTGGATTGATTGGACACACAGGTTCGGGAAAATCAACATTAATACAGCATTTGAATGGGCTAATGAAAGCCACAAGTGGCTCAATCTATTATAATGGAAAAGATATATATGATGAAGATTATGATATGAAGGAATTACGAAGTAAAGTTGGACTAGTGTTTCAATATCCAGAGCATCAGTTGTTTGAGACAACGGTGATTAAGGATGTAAGTTTTGGACCAAGAAATCAAGGATTACCACAATTGGAGATTGACTTACACTCCTATGAGGCTTTAAAGCAAGTTGGAATAGGTGAAGACTTAATTGATTGTTCTCCATTTGAACTGTCTGGTGGTCAAAAAAGAAGAGTTGCAATCGCAGGAGTACTGGCGATGCGACCGGAAGTATTGATCCTTGATGAGCCAACAGCAGGATTGGATCCAGCAGGACGTGATGAAATTCTGGATCAGATTGCAAAACTTCATAAAGAGAGAAAGATTACGGTAATCCTAGTATCTCATAGTATGGAGGATGTTGCAAAATATGTTGATCGTATATTGGTAATGAACAAAGGGGAACTCGTATACAGTGATGTACCAAGAAAAGTGTTTGCAAATTATAAGGTGTTAGAAAGTATAGGACTTGCAGCGCCCCAAGTCACCTATGTGATGCATGGATTACGAGAACAGGGAATAGCAGTGGATACCAATGCAACAACCATTGACGAGGCAAAACGAGAAATCCTTAAATGGGCACATCGTGAGATTATAGAAGGGTAGGAAAGGACATGATTAGAGACATAACAATTGGGCAGTATTACCCAAAAGATTCCTTCATTCATAAATTAGATCCACGAACAAAGATTATTGGAACATTTGTATTTATTATTTCATTATTTTTGTTTCGAAATAAATTCCTACCATATGTTGTTGTCATTGGTTTTTTGGGTCTAGTAATTGGAGCTTCACAAGTACCAATCAAACATATAGTAAAGGGACTGAAATCAATTATATTCCTTATGGTATTTGCCATTGTGTTCAATGTATTCTTAACATCGGGTGAAGTGTTATGGCAGTGGGGAATATTAAAGATAACGAAAGAAGGTCTTGAAAATGCGGGGTTCATGGCACTTCGTTTGACCTTATTAATCATGGGATCATCAATCATGACATTTACGACCACACCGAATCATTTGACTGACGGATTAGAGAAGATTATGAACCCGTTAAAACGTATTAAGGTACCTGTTCATGAAATCTCCATGATGATGTCGATTGCCCTTCGTTTTATCCCGATTTTATTAGAAGAAACAGATAAGATCATGAAGGCACAGATGGCGCGTGGAGCAGATTTTGAGTCAGGCAATCTGATAAAGAAGGCAAAAAGCCTTGTACCTCTTTTGGTTCCATTATTTGTATCAGCATTTCGGAGAGCGAATGATCTGGCGATGGCAATGGAAGCAAGATGCTATCGTGGTGGAGAAGGAAGAACAAAGATGAAACCCCTGAAATATCGTAAAGAAGACTTTATTAGTTACTTGATTTTAGTTTTGTACCTGGTTTCATTAGTGGTTGTTAAGAAAGTAAGTCCGGTTTAAATGGAAGTTAGGAGTAATAGGTAGTATGAAACGGATTAAGTTAGTAATCGCATATGATGGAACAAATTACTGTGGCTGGCAGAAGCAGCCGAATGCAATTACCATAGAAGAAGTAGTAAATAAACACTTAACTAGATTATTAGGAGAAAATATCGAAGTAATTGGGTCAAGCCGAACGGATTCTGGTGTACACGCACTGGGAAATGTTGCGGTTTTTGATACGGAAACCAAAATTCCAGCAGAAAAGATTGCTCATGCATTAAATCAAAAGTTGCCAAAAGATATTGTCATTCAATCATCATGTGAAGTACCATTGGACTTCCATCCTAGATATCATAAGAGTTGTAAGACCTATGAATATCGAATATTAAATCGCGAGTACCCATTACCAACTATGCGGTTATACTCACATTTTGTATATAAGAAATTAGATATAGATAAGATGCAAGAAGCTGCTAACTATCTAATTGGCGAGCATGATTTTAAAAGTTTTTGCTCCATTAAGGCGCAAGTACAGAGTACAGTGAGAATCATCTATAGTTTGAAGATTCATAGAGAAGGGGATGAAGTGATTCTACGTGTTCGAGGCAATGGATTTCTCTATAATATGGTACGAATTATTACAGGAACCTTAATTAAAGTTGGATTAGGAATGACAGAACCAGATCACGTTGCTAACGTGTTGGCTTCTAAGGAACGAATGATTGCAGGACCTAATGCTCCTGCGAATGGTTTAACCCTTGTGAATATTGAATATGATTATGAAGGGGATCAAAATAACAAATAAGATAGAATGAAAGTCAATCTATATGAATTGATGGTTAAACGAGGGTGTAATTAATTACATTTACGGATATCATCGATCCATATAGATTTTTTTATGATCAAATTGTCACTTGCTTAAGGACTTAATCGTAATAAATTAGAAAAAAAATAAAGAAATATTTAGAAGCGTAAACAAATATTAATTGTGCAACATGCATATAAATAAGAAATATTATACCAAAATTTTAACAAAAACAATAATGAATATTATGGGTTAACAGTAATATAATGTAGAATTAACAAGAATTATTATATGATATGTCAAAAAACAATAAAAAAAGAAGAAATAATTTTATTTGAATTGTATAAATTCTCTATGCTATAATGAGAGTACTAATTGGGGAACGGAACATTGGGAGTTGTTCGATCATGGTACAAATAATATGATGAAAGAAGGAAAAGTAGAGATGAAGTTCACATTACGAAAGAAGATTACATGTATGGTCTTAGTTCCAATATTGATCATTGGTTTTTCCGCAATTGCAGCAAGTACAAACATCGTAACAAAAATGATAAATAAGGAAATAAAAAATCAATTAAATGCAGCTTCTTTACTAGGATTTAATCATTATCAAAGTGTAAATGAGGCAGACTATTATGTGGATATCCAAGGCACTCTAAAAAAGGGTGTTGTACCAATTAAGGGTGATAATTCTGTTGTGGAGATGATTAAGTCTTACACGGGTGTTGATGCAAGTTTCTTTTATGGTGATACCAGAATGGCAACCACTTTAAAGGATGAGAGTGGCAATCTTATGGTTGATACGAAGATTGATGAGGCCGTTTATGAAGAGGTATTCACAAAAGGAAATAAGTATTTTGCAAAAGACATTAATCTAGGTGGAAAACAGTATTATGGATATTACATACCAATTAATCAGCCAAGTACAGGAGAAATTGTTGGTTGTTTCTTTACAGGAAAACCTTCCGAAGAAGTAACTAGCCAAATTAATAGTATCAAGTGGCAGATTTTCATTATAACATTGCTTGTAGGAATCGTTACGATGCTATTAATAACAATTGTTATTAATTTCATCAATAAAGGTCTTAAGAAATCAGTAAAACAATTACAAGCTGTATCAAAAGGTGATCTTAGTGCAACGGATTACAAACGCTTAAAGAGAACAGATGAGATTTCAGAGATTGCGAATGCTACAACGGATTTACAACAATCTCTTCGCAATGTAATTGGACAGATTCTGAATTCGGTACATGGTTTACATGAGGCGGCGGAAAAGATCAGTAACACATCGAGTGCAACTAAAAATACAGTGGACATTGTAGAACGTGCAGTAAGTGATATTTCAAAAGGTGCAATGGCACAGGCAGAAGAAACGACACAAGCGAACGAACATGTTATGGTAATGGGAACGAATATTATGGAAACGGTTAATGATGTAAATGATTTAACAGAACGTGCATCATTGATGAAACAATCTGGTGGAGAAGCAATTGACATATTAGAAGAACTACGTGCTACGAATATGCAAACAAAAGAAGCAATTGAAATGATCTCGAATCAGACGAATACAACCAATCTATCTGCTCAAAAAATCAGAGAAGCAACAAATATCATTACCGATATTGCAGAAGAAACGAACCTCCTATCCCTTAATGCAAGTATTGAAGCTGCAAGAGCAGGAGAACAAGGACGTGGATTTGCAGTGGTAGCTGCACAGATTCAAAAACTTGCAGAACAGTCTGATCATTCTGCAAAACAGATTCAGGAAATAATTAGTATCTTATTAATGGATTCCAATAAAGCGGTGGAAACCATGAATATGGTTACAGAGATCATTAATAAACAGAGTGAAAAAGTTGAAATAAGTAAGGAAAAAGTGGATAGTGTAAATGAAGGTATCCATTCCTTTACGAATGGAATCATTGAAATCAAAGAACGTACAAGCATATTAGATAAAGAAAGAGAACAGATTGTTGACGCGGTTGAAAGCTTAACAGCTATTGCACAACAAAATGCGGCGAGTGCAGAAGAAACTTCAGCATCTACAGGTGAACTTGCAAGTACTATGGATGATGTAGCTGAAGCGGTAGAAACGCTACGGAATATATCAGAAACATTAACAAAAGAAGTGCAAGTATTTAAAATGTAAATCATAAAGCTAGATACAACGTATTGCTACTTTTCAATGCATTGTGTATGATAAAGGTAAGGTCATGTATTCTATACAGGTACAAGTATGAGATACATGACCTTTTTACTTTTACATTATAATATACGCAAATAAGTAAACTAATCCAAAAATTAAAATAATAAGTTAAAATTGAAAAAAACTATTGCAAAAAGTCATCAATACGAGTATAATCATATGTGCTGACAAGCAAGATTCATTGATGGGTCATCGCCAAATGGTAAGGCACTGGACTCTGACTCCAGCATTTCAAGGTTCGAATCCTTGTGGCCCAGTAAAAGATGGACGTTGTAATTTCGTTATGAAGTTACAACGTTTTTTTATTTAATAGGAAAGTTCTCCAACTTTACTAATAAATAAACCCTCCGTGGGATGCACACTCGCACAAGAGGTAGATGTTAGCTGAGCTGACTGTGCTCGGCGCGGAGAACAAAGTGTACTTTGAAGCTATCTATTTTATACATCTCATTTCATATACATCTCAAATCATGTTAATCTAGAGTGAAATTAGTCTTACTCAAATCAAATCCAAAAGTAGTCGAAGATATAGTAAATGAAATATACAGAAAACAATATTTATACAATGTTAAAAACAGAATAAAAAAACAAAAATTAAAAATAAACAGAATATAAATTAAAAAAATTCGACCAATAAATACCATAATATACAATATCAGACATTAAACGATATGATTATAAAAAATACTGTATAAATAAAGTAGATATATTTAAATAATAAACAATGTCTAAAATCAAATACAAGTAGTACGTTATCTTTACAAATTGTGTATTCAATGATAAAATCGTAGTGACTATATATTGTTAGAAAATAGTATTGGGCAAAGGGGATACCTATTTTGGACAAGATATAGGCAGTATTAATTACCATAAAGTATATTTAGATATTTGGGGTATACTTTTTAGATGAAAATAGATCATACCAAAGATGAACGACAAGAGCGATAGACATGTCATAAGTTGAGTTCCTGGGAGGAATCATATTATGAAAGAATTGAATCAATAAGGAGGATATTACACAGATGGCAAGAAAAATGAAAACAATGGATGGTAATACAGCAGCTGCACATGTATCGTATGCATTTACAGATGTTGCTGCTATTTATCCTATTACACCATCATCCCCAATGGCAGATTATACTGACATGTGGGCAACACAAGGAAGAAAGAATATATTCGGACATACGGTAGTGTTATCTGAGATGCAATCAGAAGCTGGTGCAGCAGGAGCTGTACATGGTTCATTAACTGCAGGAGCATTAACAACAACATACACGGCTTCGCAAGGTCTTTTATTAATGATCCCTAATATGTATAAGATGGCGGGAGAACTATTACCAGGAGTTATTAACGTATCTGCAAGAACACTTGCAAGCCATGCACTTTCGATCTTCGGTGATCATCAAGATGTATATGCCTGTCGTCAAACAGGGTATGCAATGCTTTGTTCGAACAGTGTACAAGAAACAATGGATTTAGGGGCAGTTGCACATTTAACTGCAATCAAAGGACGTGTTCCATTTGTACATTTCTTTGACGGATTCCGTACATCTCATGAGATTCAAAAAATTGAGATGTGGGATTATGAAGATTTAAAGGAAATGTGTGACATGGAGGCAGTGGATGCATTCCGTCGTCGTGCACTGAATCCAGAGCACCCTGTACTTCGTGGTACAGCACAAAATCCAGATGTGTTCTTCCAGGCTAGAGAGGCTTGTAATCAATTTTACGATGCGGTACCGGATTTAACACAGCAGTATATGGATATGGTAAATGCTAAAATTGGTACGAATTATAGATTATTCAATTATTATGGCGCACCAGATGCAACACATATTATTATAGCAATGGGTTCTGTTTGCGAGACCATAGATGAGACAATCGATTATCTAATGGCAGCAGGAGAAAAGGTTGGTGTAGTTAAGGTTCGTCTTTATCGCCCATTTAGCGCAAAACATTTGTTACAGGTTATACCAGATACAGTGAAACAAATCAGTGTATTAGATCGTACGAAGGAACCAGGTGCGCCAGGAGATCCATTATATCTGGATGTAGTTGCAGCACTAAAGGATAGTAAGTTCCACAATGTTCCCGTATATGCTGGACGATATGGTCTTAGTTCAAAAGATACAACACCAGCGCAGATTATTGCGGTATATAAGAATACAGAGAAGAAACAATTCACCATTGGTATTATAGACGATGTTACCCATTTGTCTTTGGAATTAACGGAGAATCCAAATACAACACCAGAAAGCACGATTAGTTGTAAGTTCTGGGGATTAGGTGCAGACGGTACAGTTGGTGCAAATAAAAACTCCATTAAGATTATTGGAGATCATACCGATATGTATGCACAAGCTTATTTTGATTATGATTCAAAAAAATCAGGCGGTGTGACCATATCTCACCTTCGCTTTGGTAAAGATAAAATTAAAGCAACTTATTTGGTTGAGAAAGCGAATTTTGTGGCATGTCATTGTCCTGCTTATATTAGAAAGTACAATATGGTACAGGATCTAAAAGATGGTGGTACGTTCCTACTCAATTGTAGCTGGACACCGGAAGAAGTAGAAAAACATCTTCCAGGGCAGGTAAAATCTTATATTGCGAAACATAAGATTAAGTTCTATACCATTGATGGAATTAAAATTGGTAAAGAAGTAGGACTCGGTGGAAGAATCAATACAATTTTACAAGCAGCATTCTTTAAATTAGCACAGATTATTCCAACAGAGGAAGCGGTTAAGTATATGAAAGATGCCGCTACAGCATCTTATTCCAAGAAGGGTGATGATGTGGTTAAGATGAACCATGATGCCATTGACCGTGGAATTGAGGATGTAGTAGAGTTTTCTGTACCAGATTCATGGGCAAATGCAGAAGCAGAGGAAGTATTAGTAGCAGCAGAAGGAAGAAGAGAAGATGTTGTAGATTATGTGAATAAAATTCAGAATAAGATCAATTCACAAGAAGGAAATAGTCTTCCAGTATCTGCATTTATGGACTATGTGGATGGTACTGTTCCAGTTGGTTCAGCAGCATTTGAAAAACGTGGAATTGCAGTTGATGTTCCGATGTGGATTGAAGAAAATTGTATCCAATGTAATTTCTGTTCTTATGTATGTCCACATGCAGTTATTCGTCCTGTTGTTATGAACGAGGAACAGGCAGCGAATGCTCCAGAAGGAGCTTCTATGAAAGATATGACAGGGGTACCAGGTCATAAGTTTGCCATCAGTGTTTCTGTTCTAGATTGTACAGGTTGTGGAGCATGTATCCAAGTTTGTCCAGGAAAGAAAGGCGAGAAAGCATTAGCCTACCAGCCAATTGAGAAAATGCTGGATCAACAAAAGATGTTTGACTATGGAGTTGAATTAGAAGTACCGGAAGTTGTGAAAGAGAAATTCAAGGAAAACACAGTGAAAGGTAGTCAGTTTAGACAACCATTATTAGAATTCTCAGGAGCTTGTGCTGGATGTGGAGAAACACCATATGCCAAATTAGTGACGCAACTTTTTGGAGAACGTATGTATATTGCTAATGCAACAGGTTGTTCTTCCATCTGGGGTGGTTCTTCACCATCAACACCTTACACGGTTACAAGTGAAGGAAAAGGACCAGCATGGGCAAATTCATTATTTGAGGATAATGCGGAATTTGGTTTTGGTATGAGTCTTGCGCAGGAAGCATTAAGAGGAAGATTAATCTCTTCGGTGGAAGCATTGTCTAAGGTAGTAAAAGAAGACGAAATCAAGGCTGCATGTGAACGATATCTAGAAACAAAAGAAAATGGAAGTGCCAATTCCATTGCTTCAAAAGAGTTAATCCAACTTCTTGAAACAAATGCATGTAAGGAAGAGGAAGCACAAGTAATTCTACGGGATAAGGATTTCTTATCTAAAAAGTCACAATGGATCTTTGGTGGAGATGGTTGGGCATATGATATTGGCTTTGGTGGATTAGACCATGTAATTGCCAGCGGTCAAAATGTGAATATCCTTGTATTTGATACCGAGGTATATTCCAATACAGGTGGACAATCATCAAAAGCAACACCAACAGGAGCAATTGCTCAATTTGCTGCAGCAGGTAAAGAAGTGCGTAAGAAAGATCTTGCAGCAATTGCCATGAGCTATGGATATGTCTATGTAGCACAGATTGCCCAAGGAGCAGATTTTAACCAATGCTTGAAAGCGTTTGTAGAAGCAGAAAGCTATGATGGACCATCTGTGATTATTGCATATTCTCCATGTATTAATCATGGAATTAAAGGTGGACTTATGGTAGCACAAGCGGAAGAAAAACGCGCCGTACAAGCAGGTTATTGGCATCTATTCCGTTTTGATCCACGTCTTGCTTTAGAAGACAAGAATCCGTTCCAACTTGATTCAAAGGAACCAACGGCTGATTTTAAAGAGTTTATTAACGGGGAAGTTCGTTATAACCGTTTATATCGAACAAATCCAGAACGTGCGGAATGGTTATTCGATAAAGCAGAAAAAAATGCGAAAGAAAAATATAAACAGTTAGCACAAAAAGCTGGTCGTTTAGAATAAGAGAAAGAAACAACCTTTGTTAAAAGAACAAATCTTTTAATAAAAGGTTGTTTCTTTTTGTTTAGAACGATTAAATCAATGATCAGGTTAAAACCTAGGCTATAGCATTTATTTGGTTTTTGAATAGTAAGATACGATGTGACAAATATACAGTAGACATTAATCATATATGTTTGTTAATATATAGACAAAATGCAAAATATAAGTATAATAAAATTATATAGAATACAGAAACATGAGATAAGATACTTTTGGAAAGGATAGGGTGATCGATGTGAAAGGATTGGTTCTGTATGGAGCAAACTGTACGGTGGAGGTATGGGAAAAATTAAAAACCCATTTAGAAGGAGAGGAACTTACATATGTGGCATATCCTCACGAAGTAACAGAACATGCCAATGGGGTAGAAGAAATTACGAAATGGGTCTTTGATACTTATGGAAAACAGCAATATGATTATATTATAGGACATAGTATGGGGGGGATAATTGGTTTAGAACTACTATCTCTCTATGATATGGAGTGCAAGAAGGTAATCTTAATCGAATCCAATCTACGTCCGGCAGAACTATTTTATCGAAATTTGTTGACGGATACACATATGGAACAGTATGGAGAAGAAGTGGTAGCGATGATCAGAGGAGAGGCACCATTCTATAGCTCGCAATTAAAGGAAGCTTTGCAAGAGGAATTTGACTATACAGAACATGTAAAGAAGTTGAATGTACATAAGAAGGATACACGCATTTTCGGTATATACGGTGATCGTGGAGTCCGAAAATATGAGAGACGATTACAGGACCTATGTCTCGATAGAGAGACAGAAAGAAAAATTACATTTTCTTTTATAAAGGATGCTTGTCACATGCCAATGCTTGAAAATCCCGTTGAATTAGCAATGTGTATACGGGAAATTATATATGAGAACGGAAGGAGACATTAAATGAATTTCCGTATGTAAGCTTATTCTATAAAGAGACCCAAGAGTTATGGAATCAACACCCAAAATTAGATTACAAAGTGACAATTGTCATATGGTTCTATGACTTCGTGCACTGTTTAATTTTTTCAGTTTGGATATAATAGAATAGAACCGGTTAATGGGGTATAAGTTACTGAGAGTAGAAATATACTTTTACAAAAAGAATAAAGGAAGCTTATGCCAAAGGATTATGTATTTTTTGCATTAAGTGAATGGAATGAGAATTTTATTGAAGAAGAGGAGATGGTTGTAAAACCGTATACCAAATTACTAAAACGAATTTCTATAAAATGGTATTATCAAAACTTAATAAAGCATCTGCCTATGAAGCTTGGAAAACTTATCTTCTTAGAAGAACATATTCCATGTGTCATGTTACCCTTTACCAAGGAAGAAAAAGCAAAACTAAATGAAGAGTACATAGAGAGATATATAGAAAAAGTTATGCAGCGGTTGGAGACAAAACGGGCGTATTGCATTGGAGAGTTGCAAGAACGGAATAAGGAAAAGATCGAGAGGGAGCGAACTTTACTTAAGTACCTGTATTTGTCACAGATTATAAAAGAAAATAAAAAACGGCTGGTTATACAAGATAAAGATGTGAAACTAGTTATCATCGATTCTGGTGATAAAAGAGTTGAGCATGTACTAGAGCGGTTTAGCGAGAATTTAAATTCTTTAACAATTATTACGGATCGGGAAGAATATTTTGCTTCATTTAGAGAAATGATATATGATACCACAGGATTAGTTGTAGAAGTTGAAGGCCTACAAGTAAGAAACCACATCGAGGGGAATATTATTATAGATTTATGCAGTGAAAGTTATAAGCTGTATAATTTCTTTCCTCATGGAGCCTGTGTGATTGATGTAAATAGTTCATCGAAGAAACGGCAGTATCTTCAGGGAAGAAGAAAAGATTTGAGAATTATTTATGATGTGGAGTTGTTGTATCAGGGGAATATCATTATGAGGGATTTGATGGTAAATTATCTTCGGGCAAAAAGTTTGCATGTTGAGGTATTGTATGCAGATTATGATCGACTAGTGAATCTAGAGGATATATATCAATTTTTGCAGGCAAGTAAAATTGCGTTCAAGGAACTTATAATCTAGTTTAGAACCCTTGGAAAAGTAGCTGAATTACTGATATTCTTGACATTGAGCGGTTCATACGTTATAATACAAGGAATGTACAATGAGAAAGTGTCAGTTACGATATATGTAATAGAATAATTTCAGAATGACTATTTTGGAGGTTGGGTTTAACATGGCAGATAAGAAAAATATTTTAACCTATGAAGGTTTGAAGTTACTTGAGGATGAACTACAAGAATTAAAAGTTAATAAAAGACGTGAAGTAGCTCAAAAAATCAAAGAAGCCAGAGAACAAGGTGACTTATCAGAAAATGCGGAATATGATGCAGCAAAAGATGAGCAAAGAGATATCGAAGCGAGAATCGAAGAAATCGATAAAATCTTAAAAAATGCTGAAGTTGTTGTTGAAGATGAAGTAGACTTGAATAAGATTAATATCGGATGTCGTGTAAGAATCATGGATATGGAATATGACGACATTTTAGATTATAAATTAGTAGGTTCGACAGAAGCAAATAGCTTAAAAGGTAAGATTTCCAATGAATCACCAGTAGGAAAAGCTTTAATCGGTAAAAAAATTGGTGATGTAATTGAAGTTGAGACACAAGCAGGTGTAATAAGATACAAGATACTAGAAATTCAAAGATCTAACTAGGCCAGTTAGGTTACATAAAGGAGTGAGTAATTTGGCTGAAGAAAAGAAAGTAGTAGAGCAGGACATTAATGAAATTCTTAAGGTGAGAAGAGCAAAATTAGCTGACCTTCAAGAAAGAGGAAAAGACCCTTTTCAAATAATGAAATATGATGTAACACATCATAGTATGGAAGTGAAAGATCATTTTGAGGAATTAGAAGGAAAAGAAGTGCGCGTAGCAGGACGTATCATGTCAAAACGTGTTATGGGAAAAGCTTCTTTCTGTAATATAGCAGATGTACAGGGCAATATTCAATCGTATGTAGCAAGAGATAGCATCGGAGAAGAAGAATATAAAGAATTCAAAAAGTATGATATTGGTG
Organism: Anaerosporobacter faecicola; assembly: GCF_012070565.1. GTDB lineage: Bacteria > Bacillota > Clostridia > Lachnospirales > Lachnospiraceae > Anaerosporobacter > Anaerosporobacter faecicola. The sequence continues at coordinate 7,556 of NZ_JAAQRO010000006.1, read as the reverse complement.
ACATTGTTGGATTAGCTGGTACGGTATTCAAAACAAAAACAGGTGAGATATCAATTCATGCAACAGAAGTAATCTTATTATCAAAGAGCTTACAAGTATTACCTGAGAAGTTCCATGGATTAAAAGATACCGATGTACGTTATCGTCAAAGATATATTGACTTAATTGTGAATCCAGAAGTAAAAGATACATTCATCAAACGTTCTTTAATCCTTCGTGAGATTCGTAATTACTTAGATAATAAGAGTTTCATCGAAGTAGAAACACCTGTACTTGTACCAATCGCAGGTGGTGCTTCTGCAAGACCATTTACAACACATCACAATTCCTTAGACCAAGATATGAATCTTAGAATTTCTCTAGAATTATATCTGAAGAGATTAATCGTTGGTGGTTTGGAACGTGTGTATGAAGTAGGACGAGTATTCCGTAATGAAGGATTATCTGTAAGACATAATCCGGAATTTACTTTATTGGAGTTATACCAAGCATATACGGATTACTATGGAATGATGGATCTTGTTGAGGATCTCTATCGTACCGTTGCTATGAAAGTTCTTGGAACAACACAGATTTCTTACGAAGGTGTTCCAATTGACTTATCAAAACCATTCGAACGATTAACAATGGTTGATGCTGTTAAGAAGTATGCCGGTGTTGATTTTAATGAAATTGAATCCGATGAGCAAGCAAAAGCAATTGCAAAAGAACACCATGTAGAGTTCGAAGAGAGACATAAGAAAGGTGATATCTTAAATTTATTCTTCGAAGAGTTCGTTGAAGAAAAATTAGTTCAACCAACCTTTGTTATGGATCACCCAGTTGAGATTTCTCCTCTTGCAAAGAGAAAACCATCGAATCCAAATTATACAGAACGTTTTGAATTATTCATTACGAAGAGAGAAATGGCAAATGCATTCTCTGAATTAAATGATCCAATTGACCAACGTGGACGTTTTGAAGCACAAGAAGCAAATCGTATTGCTGGTGATGATGAAGCGGATCATTTAGATGAAGATTTCTTATGCGCATTGGAATATGGTATGCCACCAACAGGCGGTATTGGAATTGGTATTGACCGTTTTGTTATGTTACTAACGGATTCTGCAGCAATTCGTGATGTTTTATTATTCCCAACAATGAAGAATAAGAATAATGACACAAAAAGTAACGAATAAATTGAAATGATCAGAAATGTCCAATCAGTTTATATAGATGTCTATTGAAAGATAACGAAAGAATAATTCGTATTATCAAGAAATGGATAACGAATGAAAAGGGAGTTGTCACATGGAAGGTACGAGAGTCACGGAACACAGATAATGTGAGAGTGATGCCGAAATCTTTGTGTGGAACTCCCTTTTATATGATGGAAAGGCAGTGCAAACCATTGCTCGAAAAGAAAGGTGGAGTAGATATGGAGAATACATATAGAGGACCAAATAAAGCACTTATTATCATTGTCGTGATCATTGGAATCCTAATTCTAGGTTCAGAAACGGGATCAGGAAAAAAAGTAGACGATTCTTTTCAACCAAGTGGTGATATCCATAATATCGTTGTGGATAATGGAGATGCAGATATTAAGATTGTTGAAGGGGATTCATTCTTTGTAAAAGGAGAAGATTTACCAGAAGATGATTATTCTTTTACACAAGAAGGTGATACATTAAAAATAACCGTGGATTCGAATGAAAGCCATTTCCCATTTATCCATATTGGTTTTTTTGAATCATCAGCAAAAGTAACGATCACAATTCCTAGTAATACAGAGTTTGATACGATTAAGGTCGTGAATGGAAGTGGTAATCTAACAACGAATAGCAGCCTTGTAATGACAAAAGGTGATTTTGAAATTGGCTCAGGTGACGTTGAGATCTATTCTATAAAAGCGGATACCCTATATTGCAATGTAGGCTCAGGTAATATTGAAGTAACAGAATTGAATGCACTAGATATAAAAGGTTCTGTGGGATCTGGTGATCTTGCACTTGGTTATGTGGAATGTAAAACAATGAGCATGGATATCGGTTCTGGTGATATGACTTGTAAGAGCATAGAGGCTGATGACTGTATGGTAGAGATGGGTTCTGGTGATATGGAATGTGATAATATAGCCATTGTGAACATGGATGCAGAATTGGGTTCTGGAAACTTAGAGTTAAAGGGACAATTAACTGGAAGCAGTAGTTTAGAATGTGGAAGTGGCGATATTGAGTTAGATTTGGCTGGAAATATCGATGAGTATTCGTTTGTTCTCGATGGAGATGATATTCGGATTAATGGAGAAACTTATAGTGAACATTACAAGAGTGATGTGATGACGGATAAGAAATTAACGCTAAAAGCTGGTTCAGGAGAGATTGAGGTTTCTATTCGATAGAGAAAAGCACAACGGTTTGATTCATAAGAATATAAGTTGAAATTGTAAAGGAAAAGATCATGTTTTGGAAATTATGAAGCATGATCTTTTTCTATTATAGTTTCATTGTAGTGTTTTGTAGCATAAGGATTATTGAAAACATAAAAGAAAAAGAAGATTTCAAGAAAAATACCAAAGAAGAAAGGAAAAAGCATAGGTAGAAAAGTATAGGTAAAAAGCATAGACAAAAACATAGATAATTAAAAGTAGATAGGACGAAAGAAAACATAGATCAGTAGAACAAAAGCATAGATAAAAAGTATAATAATGAGTAAGATAGAAAAGATATTGAATAAAGAATAAAAGCAGTTGACAGATGTGTGAAATAGGTATACTATAAAAATATACATAAATATACAATAGTCATGTATAATGATCAGAAAATAATGTATACAATGCAAATATAGTCTAAAGAATAATGCTTTGTAGGTAAAACAAGGTAATGTTTAAGTAAATGAAACCAGTATATAAAACGAGTAAATGTATAATTATAAGGAGTGATTGTATGAATTTAAAAGGTCGTAGTTTTCTAACATTAAAAGATTTTACACCAGAAGAGATTACATATTTTATTGATCTAGCAGCAGATTTGAAAGCAAAGAAGAAAAAGGGCATTACAGGAACAAGTTTAAAAGGAAAGAACATTGCATTAATCTTTGAAAAACCTTCTACAAGAACAAGATGTTCGTTTACTATCGGTTGTATTGATGAAGGTGGACATCCAGAATATTTGGGTAAAGATGATATACAATTAGGTCATAAAGAAAGCGTGGAAGATACAGCACGTGTTCTTGGAAGAATGTTTGATGGTATTGAATTCCGTGGCTTCAAACAGGATACAGTTGAGAAATTAGCGAAATACAGTGGCGTGCCAGTATGGAATGGATTGACAGATGAATATCATCCAACACAGATTCTTGCAGATTTCCTTACCTTAAAAGAACAGTTTGGAAAATTAAAAGGATTAAATCTTGTTTTTGTTGGTGATGGAAGAAATAATATGGCAAATAGTTTAATGATTGGGTCATCTAAATTAGGAATTAATTTTACAATTCTGGCACCAGAGCAACTATGGCCAACAAGCGAATTGGTGGATACTTGTAAGGTGTATGCCAAGGAAGCGGGGTCTACGATCACAATTACAGATGATTTGAATGCAGTAGAAGGTGCGGATGCAATCTATACAGATGTATGGTGTTCCATGGGAGAAGAGGATAAGGCAGCAGAGCGTATTGCCATGTTATCTCCATATCAGGTAAATCATCAATTATTTGCGAAAACAAAGAAAGATTCTACAATCTTTTTACACTGCTTACCAGCGGTAAAAGGTAAAGAAGTAACAGAAGAATTATTTGAACAGTTTGCAGAGGTTGTATTTGATGAAGCCGAAAACCGTATGCATACCATTAAAGCAGTTATGGTAGCAACACTTGGTGAATAGACTACAATCGTAAACTTCGCACTTGAATGTTTAGAACGAGTAGGCGATTGCTACTCTGCGTGAAGTTTTGGATGAGCGAAGTTGTGTTACAATAAATAAACTCCCGATTATAATGTCGAATGAGGTGTTCTTCAAAAAGAGCTATAGGATAGTAGATTTTTGGAGGCATTCAAAACGAATGGATCGGGAGTTTTTTTATTAATATTTCATAAAGTAACGTACAAACGTATTAAAGTATGTTATACTAGTATAAATGAGCTTATATAACTGACTTCACATTTAAAATTCGTGAGAAACATGTTGTTATAGGAATATCACCCATTTTGAAAGGAGAAGCACTATGAAAGAATTTGAGTATGCTGATATTACAAAGGAGGTAAAAGAATTAGCAATTCTTTGTAAGAAAAACAGCAGGATCGACCCAGAATTATACGGAAAATACGAAGTGAAACGAGGATTACGTGACATTAGTGGTAAGGGAGTACTGACAGGATTGACGGAAATTTCGGAAATCGTTTCATATTCCATTGTGGATAGTGATCTAGTCCCTTGCGAAGGAAAGCTCTATTATCAGGGTGTGAATGTAAAAGATCTGGTAAATGGATTTATTGAAGAAAAGAGATTTGGTTTTGAAGAGACGGTATATTTACTCTTGTTTGGAGAGCTACCTGATAAAGAACAGTTAAGTAACTTAACGGGCTTACTTGCAAAATATCGAGAAGAATTACCAACAAGTTTTGTTCGGGATATTATTATGAAAGCACCAAGCCGAGATATGATGAATACATTAGCAAGAAGTGTTTTAACCTTATATTCTTATGATGAGTTGGCGGATGATACTTCTGTCGAGAATGTGTTACGCCAGTGTTTACAGCTGATTGCACTATTCCCATTACTTTCTGTATATGGATATCAGGCGTTTAGTCATTATCATGATGGAAATAGCTTATTTATACATTCACCAAAACCGGAATTATCTACAGCAGAGAATATTCTACATATATTAAGACCTGATAGCAAGTTTTCTCATTTAGAAGCAACAATCTTAGATCTTGCCCTTGTACTTCATGCAGAGCATGGCGGTGGTAACAATTCAACATTTACAACACATGTAGTAACGTCATCAGGTACGGATACGTATTCTGCAATTGCAGCATCTTTGGGATCATTAAAGGGGCCAAGACATGGGGGTGCGAATATTAAGGTCGTTAAGATGTTTGAGGATATGAAGGAAAAGGTAAAAGACTGGGAAAGCGAAGAAGAAGTTGGACAGTATCTGTCAGACCTGTTGAATAAGAAAGCGTTTGACCATGCTGGGCTGATCTATGGTATGGGTCATGCAGTTTATTCTATATCTGATCCAAGAGCAGATATACTAAAGGGATTTGTTAAAAATCTTTCAGAAGAAAAAGGACTTCAGAAAGAATATGCTTTATATAGTATGGTAGAGAGGTTAGCACCAGAAATCATAGCAAGGGAAAGACGAATCTACAAAGGTGTTAGTGCCAACGTGGATTTCTATAGTGGTTTCGTATATCGTATGTTAGACCTGCCAATGGAACTTTATACACCAATTTTTGCAATTGCTCGTATAGCAGGTTGGTCGGCACATCGTTTAGAAGAGATTATCAATGATGGGAAGATTATTCGTCCTGGTTACAAGAGTGTTGCAAAACATAAAGAATACAAAACAATGGAAGAACGGACTGTGCAGGAGGAGAACGCGGACATTCGGTTAGCGTAGATCGTATTGGGACATCGTCCTAAATTATGTATAGTTATGAATCATAAAATGAATAATGACTTATGACATAGGAATCATTAAACCAATGGCATAAGTAAAGTATAGAAAGCTGTTGTACAATTCCTTTCCGACATAGGAAAGTTAATAGTGCAGCAGCTTTCAAAATGTGTTATCATGGAAAAATAGGGTTATCTTATCGATTATGATAGGAAAATCAGATTTATTAATTGTGATCATTTGGTTATAGAAAAGGAAGAAAGGAAATAATTATATGAAATGGAAAGAATTTATTCGAGCTAATAAATTGCTACCTGATATTATTAATGTTGTATTAGGGCTTGTAGTCATCGTACTTTTTGTACTTGTAATCGTAATACCAGATAATTATGGTTTAATGGCAGCGCTTATGATCGTTTCAGGTCTGATGAGCATGTCTAATAGTCTGAGAAAGTCCAAAGTTGAAGGACAAAAAAGAATGTGTGTATTTTACGGAATTGTAGGATTTATCATCTTTGCATTTGGCTTATACTACTTTCGGTTAGCATTGGCGTAGGGAAGGGGTAAGCTGACAAATGAAGACGGAAATCTTAACGATTTTAAGTAAACAGGACGGTTATGTGTCAGGACAGGATCTTTGTGAGCAACTTGGCGTATCCAGAACGGCTATATGGAAAGTTATGAAGCGACTAAAAGAAGAAGGATACGAGATTGATTCCATATCAAACAAAGGGTATCGATTGCTTCATGAACCGGATTGTGTGACGAAAGAAGCCATTCTTAGCAGACTACAAACCAATTATATGGGGAAGAATGTATTTTCCTATGAGGAAGTGACATCAACCAATACAATTGCAAAACAATTAGCAGAAGAAGGACAACCAGAGGGAAGTTTGGTTGTAGCAGAAAAACAAACCCAAGGAAAAGGCCGCAGAGGACGAAGTTGGGTAGCTAAGAAGGGGTCAGGCGTGTTTATGACCATTGTTTTGAAACCGCAAATAGCACCAACCAATGCGGCTATGATAACTATTGTAACTGCTTTAGCACTAAACGATGCCATAAAAGAATTAACGGAACTGGATTCTAAGATCAAGTGGCCCAATGATATTGTATTAGGGAAAAAGAAGGTAGCAGGAATTCTTACAGAATTAAGTGCTGAAGTGGATTATATTAATTATGTGGTTGTGGGAATCGGTGTGAATGTGAATACAGAAGAATTTCCAGAAGAATTAGCAGATAAAGCAACCTCGATTTTTTTAGAAGCAGGAAAGAACGTGAATCGAGCCAAATTGATTGCACGTACGATGTTTTATTTAGAAACATATTACGAACAATTTTTGAAAACACAAGATTTAAGCTTATTGCAAGAAGCGTATACCAAAGTATTGATTAATATGGATCAGGAAGTACAGATTTTAGGAAGTGAAGATTCCTTTACGGGAGTTGCAAGAGGCATTACAAAGGCAGGGCATCTATTAGTGGAAAAACCGAATAAGGAGATCGTAGAAGTTTACGCGGGAGAAGTATCGGTACGAGGACTCTATTCGTATACGTAAAAATCGAATAGAGACTTACAAAGACGTATTCAAGGCCCTATTGGGATTGGTCATTTACGTATAGATCGAACCAGAGTATTGACCCTTGTCATAATGTCTGGTAAATAGGCAGTACAATTGTCACATGACAATTGTCACGACTTTGTTTTCTTGCTTTCAAGCCATTGCACAAATAAAAATTATGAAGTATAGTATTGATAGAACGTAGGGTGCACACTTACAGAAGCTATGGAATAGTAGTTATATAAATATAAAATGTGAATGAGCAAGGATAGTGTCAAATGATTTATGAAAAAAATGAGCAAAGAAAAAAGGCTCAGATGAACCTTGAAAATTGCAGATATTATAGGTTGTGGTAGCTTGCCGCCACCCTTGACAGCACGAAAAAGAACTGCT
>NZ_JAAQRO010000054.1 GCF_012070565.1 Anaerosporobacter faecicola | reverse complement strand
AAATTTTTCTGGTGGCGATGCGTCTTAGGGACACACCCGTTCTCATCTCGAACACGATGGTTAAGACTTAGACGGCCGATGGTACTATACTGGAGACGGTATGGGAGAGTAGGTGGCTGCCAGATTATAAAAAAAGATATTTAAAGAACAATAAAGAATAAAATAAGAATTATCCTAATTAGTCATTTGATATAAGTAATCTTATATGAGACAGAAAAGATAAGAGCAATTACTTATATGAAATGACTGATTATTGAGAAGTCAATGCAGTCACGTAAAAGAATTTATCGAAGATAAATCAGTTACGCTTGTACCTTGAAAACTACACATTGAATAAACAATCAAATATAAATTTGATTTGTCAGACATCTAAAACATCATGTTAGAATGAATGTTCAAACATGATAACAATGCAAAGTTAAAGAATTAAGACGTTTAAGGATTTAACAATGTAGATACTTACGAAAGTAAGGATCAAAACCCTTATGTTGCAACGCTATGTAACATATAGGTTATTAGTTGGTTATCATGAAATTAAAATTTCATGATAAGTTCGCTTTTCTTATAAGAATATAAAAAGTAAAAAACACTTTTTAATTCTTGCAATAAAAGCTATGGTTAAGCTAATAAGAGCACAGGGTGGATGCCTTGGCACTAAGAGCCGATGAAAGACGTGATAAGCTGCGATAAGCGTTGGTGAGGAGCAAATATCCTTTGACCCAGCGATTTCTGAATGGGGAAA
>NZ_JAAQRO010000053.1 GCF_012070565.1 Anaerosporobacter faecicola | reverse complement strand
GATAGTGTCAAATGATTTATGAAAAAAATGAGCAAAGAAAAAAGGCTCAGATGAACCTTGAAAATTGCAGATATTATAGGTTGTGGTAGCTTGCCGCCACCCTTGACAGCACGAAAAAGAACTGCTGAAGGTTAATCACCGACGGCGAAGAACTCAAGAACAGTTAGTTTTTTTCCGTCGATTTCAGCAGTGTAGCAGTTCTTTTTCGTGCCATCAAGGGCATAGCCGCTTGCGCGGTGGCTGGTGTACTTACCTCTGGCTCTGAATCTAAGAACAGTTAGCGGCTTCGCCGTTTTGCAAGTTTAAGATTGTTTGTTGTCCGAGGAAGATTAAAAGTTGCCATTTACCTGGCATATTTCCAGCTCCTTTTAATAGTTCTACATCATTTAGGACTTTATAGCCGGCATGTTTGTGAGGACGAAGGAAGTTATAGTAAGCAACCCACAGAGCCAAATCATAGTTAGCACCGTCGATGCTGTCAAAACCGTTTGTAGGTCTGTAAGAAGCCTTGTAGGTGCGGTTCAGTCGTTCAATCATCTGTTTGTATGGTCTGAACTGTTTTGATACTTCATCGTCATTGGTAAGTCCAATTACCTGTGTGATATCGAACTTAAATTTATCACCAAATTCATGGAAGAACTGTTGGGCAGCCAGTGGATAGGCACTGTAACCATCAGCAATGAATTTAAAGTTTTTCGGAAGCTCCTTGAGATTCCGGAATGCCATTCTCATGGCAAGAATGCAGGAACCGACGCCACGATTGTCAGAGACCTGATATCCAATAATAGAGCGACTAGCCGCATCCATGATAAACCAGATGTAAGCTTTAATGCCACGGATTTTGATATAGGTTTCATCGGCAGTAAATACTGCTTTCGTGCCATAATCATAGTTATCAACGAAAGGTTTGATGCACATAGCTGCTGATTTACAGTAGTTAGCAATACTTTGATGAGAGATATCAATGCCATAAAGATCCTTAAGTGCCTGTTTGGTTTTTCTGAGTGAAAGACCTAAATTGACATGAAGGGTGAGACATAGAGACATCGTGTTGGAATCAAATTTAGTGAATTTGAGAGAAGACGCATTTTTAGGCAGTGAATTTAAGTCCATCTTAAAGAAATCTATCGTGAATTCGCGGTAGATATAGTGGAGTTTATATTTGTTTTTACCGTAATCCTCATCAAGATGCTTTTTATCAACCTTCTTGAGATTATGAAGATAATAAGGGCACTTTGGATTTACACATTTATGGATGATGAAGTGTTTACGGTCTTTCTTATGAACGAGGTTGTGATTGCAATGCGGGCACTTCAAAACAGTAGTTTTGGAAAAGCGATTATCCTTGGTGGGAGAAAAGAGTGTCTGGCAAACTTTGCACAGAACCTGGCTTTTCTTTTTGCCATCGTTCCACATCAGATAATCCACAGGAGCATCACATGCAGGGCAGGTACAGTGTTCTGGAATATCGCATTCTACACGGCGAAAGACAGGCTTGATAGTTTTGTGGTAACGCTGCTCGTAGTAAGAAATAAGGTCTTTCCAATCCCAATCCTGTTTATAAGAGATGATTTTTGGAAGCTGATCTATTTTGAATTTCTGATACTTTGGAGAGTGGGAATCATCAAAAGCCAACTGCTTGAGAGGAATATATCTGCAAATAAAGTTAATAAGCCAACAAATTTGTTTATGTTGGTATTGAATGAATTGAAGTAAATAAAGTATAATGTCCATGAGCAATGAAATCCTTTCGTATTTTGTTTGTTGTGGTGACTACATTATACTTCAAAAAGGGAGGTCATTGCTCTTTTTATTGCAAACTCCCATAAAATCGAGGTTTATACAATAAAAAAGGTAGTAAAATTTGACACTACC
>NZ_JAAQRO010000052.1 GCF_012070565.1 Anaerosporobacter faecicola | reverse complement strand
CGTATTTTGTTTGTTGTGGTGACTACATTATACTTCAAAAAGGGAGGTCATTGCTCTTTTTATTGCAAACTCCCATAAAATCGAGGTTTATACAATAAAAAAGGTAGTAAAATTTGACACTACCATTAAATTATACAAAGGTAATAAATTAAACAAAGGTATTAAATTATACAAAGGTAATAAATTGTACATAGGTATTAAATTATACAAAGGTAATAAATTGTACATAGCTATTAAATTATACATAGATATGGAAAAGGGATTGACCTTTCTAGCGTAGACGGATATAATGCAGTTACAAAGATAAAAACACATTTCGGTTGGTAGTCCGGAAGCAACATTTGTTGTCAGTAACCTGCCTCCTTGGTTGTCCATTCTTTGAATAATGTAATTCGCAGATCACGAAGTAGAAGCGAGTACATAATTTAAGGAGGCTTCTTTATGAGCAATATTTGTTTACAAGTGTATTTTGAAGAACCATTTTGGGTTGGTGTGTTTGAACGTGTTGATCATCAAGCACTAACGGTTTGTAAGGTGACATTTGGTGCAGAACCAACGGAACCCGAAGTATTACAAGCAATCTTAAAACGATATGATGAATTACGATTCAGCCCAAGCGTATCGTTAGACAAGGTGAAAAAAAAGACGGTCAATCCAAAACGGTTGCAACGAGAGGTACATAAACAAATGAATAACGTTGGAATTGGAACGAAATCGATGCAAGCTTTAAAGTTACAACAGGAAGCGTGCAAAGTGGAACGAAAACGGTGTTCAAAAGAAGAAAAGGAAAAACGAGAAGAAATGCTGTATTTACAAAAACAGCAAAAACGAAAAGAAAAACACAGAGGCAGATAACTGTCTCTGTGTTTTTTTAAGAATTTTTGAATTGTTTCTTAGAAGAGAAAGGAAATAGTATCAAAAATCAAACGTACAAAAATATGTACGAAACTTTACGAAAATAGAACTTGTGTTCTTGTAAACGCGATGTTATAATATACATAATCTGAAAAGATGAGAGGGAGGGTTTACATATGATACATGTAGAAAACATGTCGAAAGAATTCATATCCCCTAAGAAGTATCCAGGTTTTAAAGGAGCTATTAAAGGATTGTTTTCGAATGAAAAGGTACGAAAATTAGCGGTAGACCGAATATCATTTGATATTGATAAAGGAGAGATGGTTGGGTATATAGGAAGCAATGGTGCCGGAAAATCAACCTCCATTAAGATGATGACAGGTATTTTAACACCAACAGATGGTTTTTGTACGGTCAATGGAATTGTTCCTTACGAACACAGACAGGAGAATGCTGCTAATATTGGTGTTGTATTTGGTCAGAGAACACAACTATGGTGGGATCTTCCACTTAGTGAAACATTTTCAATCTTGAAGGAAGTCTACAATGTTTCCGATGTCGATTATAAAGAGCGAATGGATTTCTTACAAGAAGTACTTGGTTTCGATTCTTTTATACATAGTACAGTTCGTACATTGTCACTTGGACAAAGAATGCGTGCGGATCTTGCGGCCGCATTATTACATAATCCTAAGGTTTTGTATCTAGATGAACCAACCATTGGTTTGGATTTGGTTGTAAAAGATCGGATTCGTCAAGCAATTAAGGAGATTAATGCACAATATGAAACGACGGTAATCTTAACAACACATGATTTGTCTGATATTGAAGAGCTGTGTGAAAAAATCATGATCATTGATGAGGGAAAAATCATTTATAATGGTACCATTGCTCAGATTAAAGACTTATATGGAAAGCGTAGGATGCTTACACTTGATGTGAAGGAGATCCAGACATTAAGCGATCTGAATTTCCACAATATCTTTCAACTTGGAGAAGATAAACTACAAGTAAAGAAAGAGCAATCCAGTATAACCTTTAATTTTGATAAGGATTCCCTGAATATTTCTCATATCATATCAAAGGTAATGGAGAAGACAGCAGTCAGGGATATTAAGATGCAGGATACACAGATCACCGAAATCGTCAAAGAAATATATAAACATGGGATTTGAGGTGAGAGACATGGAGCAGAAGAAGCAATCATTACGACAAAAATTTCGTATATATAAACCATTTACCGTATGTAGAATACAGGAGCAATTAGCGTATAAATGGTCTTTTTATCTGTTTATCTTTTCTAGTCTATTTTGTGTATTTGTTGTATATTACCTATGGAAAGCGATATACAACAGTAGCAGTAGTGCTACGATTAACGGATTTACACTGAATGAAATGATCGTATACATATTCATGAGCTTTATTACAAGCAATCTGGTGCGCGTAGGAGTAACAAGAGACATTGGGAATGAGGTAGTAGAAGGAACCATTGCCATGAATCTGATCAAACCAATCCATTATCAGACAAGATTGTTTTTTTCATCCTTAGGAAATCTCTTGTTTCGTTTCCTAGTACCAGGAATACCTGTGTGGTTAATCTTAACCATCTGCCAATACCAGACAGCCGGTCAATTACCACCATCACCGTTTACCATACTATTGTATCTTTTAAGTGCAATTCTTAGTTTTGGTATTATGTTCTTATTTGATTTTTGCTTCGGCTTACTTGCCTTCTATACGACTTATATATGGGGGCTAAATCTAGCAAAGCAGGCTGTTTTAAGTTTCTTGACAGGGCAATTGATTCCACTAGCATTTTTCCCTACTTCTGTGCAGAAGATCTTTGAATTCTTACCTTTTGCATCAATGAATTATACGCCAGTCATGATTTATCTGAATAAGATGCCTGGGGAACGAGTATTCTTCTCAATGGGAGTTCAACTTGTATGGCTTGTGATCCTCTATCTGGTTGCACATGGTTTATGGAAACGTGTGACGAAAAGAATTACGATATTAGGGGGCTGATTTAACGATAGGAGCATTCCCGAGATGACTTGTACAACACGCAAGTCGTATACTTTAGTAGAGGAGGGTGATTATGATGAGAAGATATTTACATTTATATAGAGTTTTTGCTGGGCAGTTTATGAAATCCTTGATTCAGTCAAAAGTGGATTTCCTTATTGGACTAATAGGATTCTTTTTTTCCCAGATGTTTGGAATCATATTCCTTTCGTTGGTCTTTAAGCAGATTCCAAATTTGAATGGATGGACTTTTGAACAATTGGTATTTATCTATGGATTTGCACAGATTCCAAGAGGAATCGATCATTTTCTAACAGATAATATCTGGATGCTAGCGATGCGATATGTCATCCGAGGAGAATTTGATCGGTTTTTACTCCGCCCGATTAATCCGTTTTTCCAGTTGATCTGTGATCGATTTCAAGCGGATGCACTTGGAGAATTGATTGTAGGATTTGTATTGGTTGGCGTATCGGTAGGAAATCATACGGTAACAATTACAGTAGGAAATGTCGTCCTATTTGTCATTTCTGTATTAACAGGTGCATTGATCTATACAGCGATTAAGTTATTGTTTGCTTCCTTGGCATTTTGGATCAAGGACAGTATAGCGATTCTTCAAGTTGCATATGAGACATCGGATTTTGCCAAATATCCAATCTCCATCTATGCAAAACCAATTCGTTTTTTACTTACGTATATGATACCATTTGCTTTTGTTGCTTTTTTCCCTGCAAGTTATTTTCTAACAGGAAAGAATCTACTTACTACCATAGGTGCAGAAGTATTGATTGCGTTCATTGCGTGGTTGCTTGCGTATGCTGTATTCCGCAAGGGCTTAACGGTTTATGAGAGTGCGGGAAATTAAAGTAAGACGCGCCACTATTTGAAATCAATCTTATTTAACGACATTCTGCTATTTATTAATGCTGTTACGATACATACTTGGCGTAAGATTACAATTTCTTTTGAAATAACGGGTAAAGTGGCTTACATTGTCAAAACCACATAAAGTGGTGATCTGGGCAATGGATAAGGCTTCATTGCTTAATAGATATTTTGCGTGTTCAATCCGTGCTTCTAATAACTCAGCTTTGGGAGAACGACGGAAAAAAAGCTGATAGTAGTGGTAAAATTGACTTTTTCCTAAATGGGTAAGTTCAGCCATAGATTCTGTACTCCAAGGGGTATCGATATTAGATAGTATCTGAATCCGCGCTTCGTGAAATTTTGCGTAGAGATCCTGGTCAAAGACCGTACTTTCCTTTTTGTTATAGAGTTCTCTGGAAAGTGCGATGAGGATATGTTCAATGGTAGCATGGATATGTTGTTCATAAAGCATTTCTTTACCCAGATATTCTACATAGAGTTGACGAATCAACTCATTGATCAATAGATAATTGGAAGGATAGAATATTTGGTTGACCGGGATATGATATGTATCAATGAATGCTTCTGTAGTACTGAAATGAAAAAAACTATTGGTGAACTTTTTAATTGCCTGGTATTCTTGTTTATGGCCGACGCTATAGAGAATACAGGCATTTTTTTTCGTAATTTCCACGGAATTCGCAAGCTTTACTTTCATCGGCGTCATGAAATGAAGAAATAGATAATCACCACTTCCATTGGGGCGTTCAATCTTATCATAATCAACATTAGACATATTATAACCACAGTAATTTACTTTATACATAGTACAATTCCTTTCCCCATTTAGCTGCATGGTTTTATAGTTTTTCCATCATATTATGAGTCGTATACTGGTTGGTGTCCACATGTCTTTGCCAGTTACGCATATGACTCATATCTATGTATTAATCTAGTCTATGTCGGAAAAAAAGTCAATAATAATGGAAAAAAGTATATAGGAAATTTAAGTTCTTAATTCTATAATAGTGTTATCAATAACGTAGATGTTACAGATTAGGGTGTAAAAAAAGCACATTTGATGAGTCTCGTCAATTTGTATACGAAGTTAGGTTAGCTTGTAATAGTAGACATTGTTCACATTCTAATCGGAACGTTACATAACATCGAAAGAAAGCTAGGAGGAATAAGAATGAAGAAATCGAAAATAATTATTGATAAATATTTTATTACAGGTGAAGTAGACAAGAGAATATTTGGTTCTTTTATCGAACACCTTGGAAGAGCAGTATATCAAGGAATTTATCAGCCAGATGGACAATTTGCAGATGAGCAAGGGTTTCGTAAAGATACTTTGGAACTAGTAAAAGAGTTACAAGTACCAATTGTACGGTATCCAGGTGGTAACTTTGTATCAGGATATCATTGGGAAGATGGGGTTGGACCAAAGGAACTTCGTCCAAAACGTGTGGATCTTGCATGGCAAGTAGTGGAAACGAATGAATTTGGTTTGAATGAATTTGTGGATTGGAGTAAGAAAGCACATACGGAAGTTATGATGGCAGTGAATCTTGGAACAAGAGGAATTGATGAAGCTAGAGATGTGTTGGAATACTGTAATTTCAAAGGTGGTACTAGATTAAGCGATTTAAGAAAACAACATGGATATGAACAGCCTCATGATATTAAGTTATGGTGTCTGGGAAATGAGATGGATGGTCCTTGGCAGATTGGACATAAGACAGCTGATGAATATGGAAGACTTGCCAATGAAACGGGTAAGGTAATGAAATGGCTAGATCCAAGCATTGAGTTAGTTGCAAGTGGTAGTTCTAATTTGACCATGCCAACTTTCGCTACTTGGGAAGCAACGGTATTGGATCATTGCTATGAAACAGTTGATTATCTGTCTTTGCATCAATATTACAATAATAGTGCAGATGATTCTGCTGATTTCTTGGCATCTAGTGTAGGAATGAATGATTTTATTAAGCAGGTATTATCCGTATGTGATTATGTGAAAGCAAAGAAGAGAAGTAAAAAGCAGATCAATCTTTCCTTTGATGAGTGGAATGTATGGTATCATTCCAATGAACAGGATAAGAAGTTAGAGAAATGGGTACAGGCACCACACCAATTAGAAGATGTATATAATATGGAGGATGCGTTGTTAGTTGGTAGTATGCTGATTACAATGCTACGTCATGCGGATCGTGTAAAGATAGCCTGCTTAGCACAACTTGTTAATGTCATTGCTCCGATCATGACTTCTGATACAGGTGCATGGAGACAAACCATCTTCTATCCATATCTACATGCAAGTATCTATGGAAGAGGAACTGTTCTGAATACCATCGTTCAATCAGATGTATACGATAGTAAGACATACGGAGATGCACCATATCTAGACAGTGTGGTAATCATGAATGAAGAAACAAAAGAAGTAACCATATTCGCCGTAAACAAAGATCTGGAAGAGGATATGGAAGTATCTGCAGATTTCAGACAGTTTGCAGATTATACGATCAAAGAGCACATCGTATTAACGCATGACAATCTGAAAGCAGAGAATACAGAAAGCAATCCATTCGAAGTAAAACCAGAATCGAATGGTACTTCAAAGATGGATAACGGACAGTTAACGATGGTATTGAAGAAGAAATCATGGAATGTAATTCGATTAAGTGGTAAATAGAGAAACAAGTACATAAGAAGGAATTACAAAGCTCTTTCATGCTAGCTTTCATGCATGAGAGGGCTTTTTTGTATAATTGTTCAGCCTTCTAATATTGCATGATACATTACAAGAATAGTATAAGGAGATTATTTCTTAATAGAAATAAAAGATAGGATATTAGGTGTAACATATTTGATGTGGTAATCATCTAATTATGACTGTATATTAATTCAACAATTAGTGTTACAATACTACCTGGTTTTTTCAAGAAGCTAGAGTTTACAGACTAGAAAGGCAGAAGAAGATGAGTTTAGGATCGAATAGTATTGTAGTAGGATTTGCGGTCTTGCTTTTTGCAGGATTATGTCAAGGCAGTTTTGGTTTAGGATATAAGGATTATAAACCGTATACATGGGAAGCATTCTGGGGAATCTATTCCTTATTTTGCATACTAGTACCACTGGGGTGGGCAGTATATCAAGTACCGGGATTCTTACAGTATATTGGTAATGCAGAGACAAAACATGTCTGGATTCCCGTCTTATGTGGCACTCTATGGGGAATTTCAGCAATCGGGTTTAGTAAAGCAGTTACATATATAGGAATCTCTTTGGTATATGGGTTATCCATGGGGATTTCAGCAGTTGTGGGTTCCATCGTTCCGTTAATTACAATGAAGAATAAGCCAGAGATGATGAGTCTTGTCTTGCTTGGTATCGGTATGGTTGTAACATTAGGAGGAATTGCCCTGATTACCAAAGCAGGTATCGTTAAGACGAAAGAGCAGCAAGAGAATGGAAAAATGGATGGAGACAATACACAAAAAGGGAAAGCTAAGATTGGATTAATACTTGCGATGTTATCAGGTTTGGGTTCTGGTGCTATGAATATTGGTTTTGATTTTGCAAGTCCTATTGGTGATGCAATCATGAAAGATGGGTTTGGAGAAATTGGTGCCAGTGCGATTCAGTGGTTATTCGTTCTATGTGGGGGAGCAATCGCAAGTATGCTCTACTGCTGTATAGAGCTGACAAAGAAGAAAACATGGAACAGTTATACAAAGCAGGGCTCAGGAAAACGTGTGATCGTGTTATTCATAACGAGTATTGTATGGTTTGCAGCTTTAGCAAGTTATGGGATTTCTACCTTATTGCTTGGTGATATGGGTTCTGTTACTGGTTGGATCTTGTTCAATGCTTTGGCATTGTTAATCAGTAATCTATGGGGGATTCGTTGCCAGGAATGGAAGGGAGCCAATAAAGGTAAGGCTATCTTATTGCGTGGTAATCTAGTCCTTCTTTTGTCATGGGTATTTATTGGAATATCAAATGCTGTATAACAACGATAGTCTGTGTAATCATTTTGATGCCAATTATAGGTTGCAGCGTCTTAGGGGAATGAAAAATTCCTTCTTAAGGTAGGTATTTTAAGCATTAGATTAATTCGGTATCTTGGCTTGGAACGGTTATTGACTTGCTTGAAAGATAATGTTAGGATGACAAGCAGAAATGAAGAAACAGAAAGAACAGGAGCAACAATATGCCAAGTAAATTTTATGCAGTTCGTAAAGGGAGAAAAACGGGAGTATTTCTTACCTGGGCAGAATGTCAAAAGCAGATCAGCGGCTTTAGTGGTGCGGAGTATAAGAGTTTTCCCACCAAAGAGGAAGCAATCGATTATGTTACTGGTGAGAAAGCAGTCAACCGTCCACCAGTTGCCGAAGAGGACCGTGCCATTGCTTATGTGGATGGTAGCTATAACGTACACACAAAAGAATATAGTTATGGTGCAATTATAAGGTTTCGTGGAAAAGAACAGGAATACAGTGAAAAAGGAACAGATGCTTCCCTTGCAGATATGAGAAATGTAGCGGGCGAGATTCTTGGAGCACGGAAAATGATGGAGTTGTGTGTCAACAATCAGATTAAAGAACTTGATTTGTATTATGATTATGAAGGAATCGAAAAATGGTGTACGGGAGCATGGCAAGCAAAAAAAGAAGGTACCCAAGCGTATCGTGACGCATACCAGAAGATGAAGCAAGTACTTCATGTGAACTTTCATAAGGTAGCAGCGCATACAGGAGTTGAATTGAACGAACGAGTGGATCGTTTGGCGAAAAAGGCACTTGGAATGTAAGGGAATTGATAGGATTACAATTTTGTATTGTTCTTACGTTGAAGGGATAAGGGAGGTAGTGAGATGAATAAGCAAAAAGTTGTTTGTATGGGCGATAGTATAACAGAAGGATTTGGTTTAGGGGATGATGCTTCTTTATATTATCCCTCTATCTTGCAGGAGTATTTGGGGGATTGCTATGAAGTGTATAATAAAGGGGTAACTTGTAGCTGTGCAACGAATACTACATTAGCAGATGGAAGAACTGTTGGTTTCCCATATCCAAAACAACCAAGATATTTTGAAGCGTTAGAATTAGCTGGGGATATCTATATCTTGATGTTAGGTACTAACGATGCACAGGATGGACGATATGATGTAGAAGAGGGACAAGATCCATGTAACATCTTAACGGATTATGAACCACAATTTACAGAGTCAATGCAGAAGATTGTAGATGCCATCCGAAAAGCAAATGCGGACTCAGTAATCTTCGTAGTAAAGCCAGTTCCGATTATGAACTGCATATGGAGAAAGCACCAACAGAAATATCTTGATCGATTATTCCCTCATTATGAAGAATTGGTTCACAAGAATACCAATATGCATTTACTTTCTGCATATGATATATTCCGAAATTATCAAGAACAACCATTAGAAACGTTGTATCAAGAAGATGGGTTGCATCCGAACGCAAAAGGTGCACAGGTTTTAGCAAAAGGAATTTATGAAGGAATGAAATTGTATTTATAAAGTTAGTGTTCATAGGCGTGTATAAAGGGCTTCCCTTATAGCAAATTGAAAGTTTGTTATGAGGGGAGCTTTTTCTACTTGTATGTAGTTTCGGACCAATATTATCGGGACCAAATGCTATAGGAATAAAAAGGTAAATTATGCATATAATACATTTGTGCGTATTTTACTGGCAATTGTGTGTAGAGAACAGTGTAGGGAATACGGTAGAAATAGGTGAGAGTGAGAATATAGATCACCGAGACAATAAGAGGACGTAGGAGGTTTTTAGATGAAACAGTTATTATCAAAATACAAGGTTGGTGACATGATCTTGCTGTATGTCTATGATTATAATCAGGACAAGATCGGCTTTAGTTTGCTACCAGAAGGAATGGAGGAGCAAGTTGTCATAGAAGAAAAATGGAGCATACAACCCTTGGTTTCGGAAGAAGGGTTTACTTTTTGTGAACAGTACACGAAAGTTCAGGAAAATCGACGTACCATTATTACAACGTTGAGGAAATATCAAATAGAGATCATACATCAGGTGAGTGTTGAAGATGAGGGAAAAGTTGTTTGGGTTTCCATGAAAATAAGTAATAATAGCAATAAACCATATATCATGGAAAATATAGCAGCAGCTTCTATATGTGATTGGCCGATGGTTTCGGGAGAGAACATGGAAATAAAATATAAACTGCATCGTGTGTGTTGTACAACAGGAAAAAAGAAAAAGGTAAAGAATCACACCTACTGGAGTCAATATGGTATTCAATATATACAAGGAGTACAAGAGCAGACAAAGCAGGAAGAAGAATTCGTAGTTGGCATCATGGAGGATTGCAAACTTGGTATATGCATTGCAGCACAGGTACAAGAGGTGGATTCCTGGTATATGCAGATTCGTAAACAGGAAGAACGCTATGGGATACAGGTATATAGTAATAATAGAAAGAATGAATATATCGTCGTCCTGCAGGCGGGTGAAACTTATGAAACAAAAAAAGTTCAACTTACTACCGTATGTGGTGATGCATACAGTGCGTTCTACCGATTTATGGAGAAAGAACAAGAGCAGGAAGTACTAAAAAAAGTACTATTATTTCCTGAAGTTCTGATGTAGAATTATTTTGTATACAATTATTTGTTGTATACAGAAACTAGTGGAGAGGCAAACAAAGAGAGGAAGGGAAAATGAATAAAGAAACACAGGCAAGAGGAAGTAAATTTGGGATATTCTATCTGCTTCTTGTGTTTGGTACAATCTTAATTGCGGGGATTGGGATTGTATATGCATTTACGCAGGACAATAAGTATCACCAAAAAAGTACGACGAAGAAATTGTTAATGGAGGGAACCTATACGGTGAATGAGGGAAACACATCGTATCCACTTCATAACAATACATTAAAGAAATTATCTGGCTACAATAAAGTAGTGATAACAGGGCATTTTACAAGAGAGATTCCGGCAGGAGACGATGTGATCTTGCGAATTGATAACATGAAGATTCGAATCAGTGTGAATGAGGAGCAAGTATATGAATATGGACAAGAGGGGACTTTTCCAGAATTCTCGCATTCTGCAGGAAACCAATGGGGATTTTTTCGATCAAAAGGGATAACCCCAGAAGATACGATTACGATGGAGTTATCCAATGTGTATAATAACCATGTCAACAGTACATATGGTGTATTTATGAGTAATCTCCAGTCAGGGGATAAGATCGACGTTGTTTTAAAGAATATTCGAAATAATGTATGGAATGTAATCGTATCGATTCTTATTATTGGAGTAGGTTTTATTAGTTTGATGACAGCATTGATTAATCCAACGAACAAAGTTGCCAGAAATCAGTTGTTGATCTTTTCGGGGTTGGCAATTTCCTGTGGTTTTTGGTGTTTTATTGATTTTCGAGTACAGAACTTTTATGTACCGTATCCAACGTTTAATAATTGTCTTGATATCGTTCTTTTGCTTAGTATGTTAGGAGCGGTACTTTTTTACATTGCCTATGATATGAAATGTAAGTGTAAAATGATTATGCATCTTGTTGGTTTGTCCAACTTTGCTTTTATTGTGGTGATGACTTACCAACAATTTTTTAGGAGTAAGGACTATTACGATCATGTATTTTCTATTGAAATCCTGATCATAATTGATGCTATTGTTGCGGTGATATGTTCACTTTATGAGGCATCGAAACGTCCAAGAAAAGCAAGGTATCAGATTCTATTAGCACCAATCTTGTTAGGGATTGGTGGTTCAGCAGATGTAATCTGTAGTTATTTTGGTATCTTTAAACAGACGATGTTTGGAAAAACGTGTTTTATCATCTATATTATCTTTCAGTATTTTTACTCTGCTTCGGCTATTAAAGGTATCTATTCCAAGAATATGCGTATGGAGGTTTACAGAGAATTAGCATTCACAGATGTTATGACAGGCTGTAGGAATCGTACCGCCTTCAATGAATATGTAACAGGATTGGAGAAAAAGCTTTTGCGTCATGAAGTTGCGGGTATCATGGTGGTGGATATTAATCATTTGAAACGTACGAATGATGTTTTAGGACACAAGTATGGAGATCAGTTGATTATAAAAGTATGCAAGTTGTTGGAAGAAGTATTTGCACATAGCTGTGTATATCGTATTGGTGGAGATGAATTCTCGGTAGTCTTAGAAGGAACTGATCTTAACAAGAAAGAAAATCTTTTGGAAGAGTTGGATCTTTTAATCGAGGAAGAAAATCTAAAGAGAAAAGAAGAAGAATATATCAGTATTGCAAAAGGAATCGCAGTTTGGGATGATAAGATGGATCATTCTTTTGAAGAACTGTTTGTACGAGCAGATAATGCGATGTATGAAGACAAATTTCGTTCCAAGCGTTTTGCAAATAAAAAAATACTGCAAGAGGAACTGGATTAGATACCCAGAGTTTCATATTGACGTTACTGCAAATAATATGCTACAATTAGTTTATTGATTTAAAACATTAAAGCGATGCGCTAAGCCACGCAAGGTTACGCAGAAAAGAGGAGATTATGGATTATAGAACATACCTAAAGAATTATCCAGATAAAACTGGACGATTTGGGCCATATGGTGGAGCTTATCTATCGGATGAATTAAAACCTGCATTTGAAGAAATCAATGATGCTTATCAAACCATCTGTCATTCATCCCAGTTTATCAATGAATTAAGAAGAATTCGAAAAGAATTCCAAGGCAGACCAACGCCAGTATACCATTGTGAACGACTTTCAAGAAAGTATGGAAATTGTCAGATCTATCTTAAGAGAGAAGATTTGAATCATACGGGTGCACATAAATTAAATCATTGTATGGGAGAAGGCTTATTAGCCAAATACATGGGTAAGAAACGTCTGATTGCTGAAACAGGGGCAGGGCAACATGGTGTTGCTTTAGCAACGGCAGCAGCATTCTTTGGTTTGGAATGTGAGATACATATGGGCGAAGTCGATATTGCAAAACAAGCACCTAATGTTACAAGAATGAAGATTCTTGGAGCAAAAGTAGTGCCAGTAACATCAGGACTTAAGACTTTAAAAGAAGCGGTGGATTCTGCATTCGAATCTTATGCAAAAAATTATAAAGATTCCATCTATTGTATCGGCTCCGTTTTAGGACCACATCCATTTCCATTAATGGTACGTGATTTCCAATCTGTTGTTGGATATGAAGCAAAAGACCAATTTAAAGAGATGACAGGATTCTTACCAGATGTGGTTACTGCCTGTGTTGGAGGAGGAAGTAATTCTGCTGGTATGTTCATTCCATTCCTTGAAGAACCAGTTGATATCGTTGGTGTAGAACCACTTGGACGAGGTCCAAAACTAGGTGATCATGCGGCTTCCATGACATATGGAGAAAAGGGAGTTATGCATGGTTTTGAGAGTATTATGTTAAAGGACAAAGATGGAAATCCAGCTCCTGTATACTCCATTGCCAGTGGACTTGATTATCCATCCGTTGGTCCAGAGCATGCTTTCCTCCATGATCTTGGACGAGTACAATATACAACTGCGACAGATGAAGAAGCAATGTCAGCATTCTTCCAATTATCCAGATTAGAAGGAATCATTCCTGCCATTGAAAGTTCGCATGCAGTTGCATATGCCATTCGAAAAGCACAGGAGATGAAACAAGGTTCTATTCTTGTATGCTTAAGTGGTCGTGGAGACAAGGATATTGATTATGTAGTAGAACATTATGGAACGGGAGAACAGTTCTTATAATACAATTCAAAATAGGAAAACGTTTGTTTGAAAGACAGACGTTTTCTTTTTTTGCACACCAATAAGTAGTTTGATTTAAAAGAGGTGAGAAAATTAATAATATAATTAGCTTGAAAATAATTAAATATTAGCTTAAAATAAATTAATAAAATATATTTATTTAATAATAGATTATAATACAGTATTGTTCATAATTGGAGGAAAAGAATATGAGAATAGGTGCATTAGAAGCGGGTGGAACCAAGATGGTAGTAGCGATTGGAACCGAACAGGGAGAAATCCTAGATCGGAAATCCATTCCAACCAAAACACCAAAGGAAACAATGCCAGAGTTAATTCAATATTTTAAGGAACAAAAGATTGACGCATTAGGAATTGGTTGTTTTGGTCCAATTGATTTGAATAAGAATTCTTCTACATATGGTTATATCACTTCAACGCCGAAATTAGCTTGGAGGAACTTTGATATCGTTGGGGCAATGAAAAAAGAACTGCACGTACCCATTGGATTTGATACGGATGTGAATGCATCTGCTATTGGTGAAGCAACTTGGGGGAATTCCAAGGACGTTAAGAATAGCATATACATAACAATTGGAACGGGAGTAGGAGTAGGGGTACTGATCAATGGTAAACCACTACACGGAATGCTTCATCCAGAAGCTGGACATATCCTGTTAGCAAAACATCCAGAGGATACGTTTCAGGGTTGTTGTCCATATCATGGGTCATGTATGGAGGGGTTGGCATCTGGACCAGCGATTGAAGCTAGATATGGGAAAAAAGCAATGGAATTAGCAGACCAAAAAGAAGTTTGGGAGATAACAGGCTTCTATATCGCCCAAGCATTGGTTAATTATATACTTACGTTATCACCAGAGAGAATTATACTTGGTGGGGGAGTGATGCATCAGGAACAGTTGATGCCAATTATAAGAGAAGAAGTAAAACGACAATTGAACGGATATATATGTACAAAACAGACAGATGATCTTGCACATTATATTGTTTTTCCACAACTAAATGATAACCAAGGAATATTAGGGTGTATTAAATTAGCAGTAGATGAGATAACCAAGGAAAAGGAGTGTGAATAGTAGATGAAACAGACAGAACAAATCCTATTTCTTGAACCTGTTATGAAAGAGGTTTTATGGGGAGGAACAAGATTACGAGATGATTATCATTATGCCATTCCAAGTGAACACACGGGTGAATGTTGGGCAGTAAGTGCCCATGATCATGGTGATTGCCTTGTTGCATGTGGCGCATATCAGGGGCAAACACTTTCTAGGTTGTGGAAGGAACATCGAGAGCTGTTTGGTGATATGGAGGGGGAACGATTCCCATTGCTTGTTAAGATTATTGATGCAAAACAGGATTTAAGTATACAAGTCCATCCTGATGATGAATATGCCAAGCAGAAGGAAAATGGTTCTTTTGGAAAAATGGAATGCTGGTACATATTAGATTGTGATCAAGATGCTTCTATTGTAATCGGACATCATGCAAAGAACAAAGAAGAAGTTGCGCAGATGATCCATGAGGGAAGATTCGAAGCATTCATTCGGACAATTCCAATTAAGAAGGGGGATTTCTTTCAGATCAATCCAGGAACAGTACACGCCATTAAAGGTGGAACTTTAATACTGGAAACGCAGCAAAATAGTGATATAACCTATCGAGTATATGATTATGGAAGGTTAACAAATGGAAAACCAAGAGAATTACATATTGAGAAAAGTATTGACGTGATTCAAGCCCCATTTGAAGAATCCGCAGCGGTAACAAAACGAGAAATCAAACAAGGTCAGGCAATGGATCGAGAAATGCTTGTTACCTGCAAGTACTATACAGTAGAGAAGCAAGATGTACAT
Organism: Anaerosporobacter faecicola; assembly: GCF_012070565.1. Classification (GTDB taxonomy): domain Bacteria; phylum Bacillota; class Clostridia; order Lachnospirales; family Lachnospiraceae; genus Anaerosporobacter; species Anaerosporobacter faecicola. Next base: position 236,992 of record NZ_JAAQRO010000052.1, on the reverse strand, counting down.
GGTAATATCACAATGCCACAAGATAAGCGCTTTTTAATTTATAGTGTTATTGATGGAAAAGGTATGATAGATGGAGTAACAATTAAGAAAGGAACACATTTCATATTGCCAACCGGATATGGTGATTTTACACTGGAAGGAACGATGTCCTTGATCTGTTCGTATTGTTAACGGTGAATAATAATTTTGTATACATATAACTTGAAATAGCCGTCAAACCCAACGGGGATGCACACTCGCACATAAGGTAGATGTCAGCTTCAGTTGACATCTACCTTATGTGCGAGTGTGTGGAGAACAAAGGACCGACAACTCATTTATAGAGTAATAAACTCCGGTTTCCTATTCTGATAAATGGTGTAGTAGGAATAGCCTAGGCTTTTCAGCAAATCCTCTGCCTTTACAAAATCGTATCCGATATGTTCTGGCTTATGCGCATCGGAACCAATCGTAATGAGTTCACCACCAAGTTCTTTGTAACGTTTCAATAGGTCTGTTTGTGGATGGGGATGACCAAGTCCGTATTTGTATCCAGCAGTGTTGACTTCAATTCCTTTCCCTTTTTGAATCAGAGTAGTGAAGATTGCGTCAATGAGATCGGCGTATTTTTCGTAGCTGTAATTTTTATTGCGGTTTGGCGCATAACGTACCGCATAATCAATATGTCCATATACGTCGAAATCGTCGAAGGTTTTCACATTTGCATAGATGGCTTCTAGATACTTAGTAATTCCTTGTTCTTCGGTAATCCCTTCCCAATAAGAAGGCTGGTAGGGATCAATCTTGCCAACTAAATGGGAGGAACCAATGATAAAATCAAATGTATTTACCTCTGTTAGATGATGGAATGCATCTTTGAGGTAAGGTCGAAGACCATATTCAACGCCACATAGAATGTTAATCTTGTCTGCGTATTTTTCTCTAAGAGCAGCTAGGCGTTCCACATAGATTTCTGTGTTGAATATGAAGCCACCACCAAATTCTATCGGAAAATCCAGGTCCATGTGATCGGTGAAACAAATCGTGTGTAAACCTAGTTCAATGGAACGCTGAATCATACTATCCATGGTTGCTTCTGAATCGTCGGAAAAACTAGAGTGCATATGGTAATCGGATTGAATCATTGGTATCTTCCTTTCTGTTTTGCATTATTTCTTATTTTACTCAAACTTCGCAGTTCAATTGCTGCCAGAAAACTATCCAATAAAGGCGTTTCGATATATTAATTGCTGAAAATGCCTTAGGATAACCCTTCAGGGCTGTAATTGAACAGCGAAGTTTGCGCTATTTTACTTCTTCAATTCCAGTAATGTCAGGTTCAATTACAAGAGAATAGTTGGTGTAGTAAACAACGAAGCCAGGTTTTCCACCATTTGGTTTCTTTACATTCTTTTTCTCGGTATAATCAATCTCTGCTTTGGTAAGTTCTCTTGCTTTTGAATAATAAGCAGCAAGTTTGCCAGCTTCCTCAAAGGTACGGTCTGGAAGTTCTTCACCATTGGTCTTAACAATAACATGGGAACCAGCCATTCCTTTTGCATGGAACCACCAGTCATTTCCTACGGCAAACTTAAAGGTTAGTTCGTCGTTTTGGAAGTTATTCTTACCAACATACATATGAAAACCATCAGAGGAAATATAATGAAATGGTTTACTGGCTGCCTTTTGTTTTTTCGCATCTTTTTTGGAAACGAATTTTCGTTTCATATAGCCGTACTCCATAAGTTCTTCTTTTAATTGCACAAGGTCCTCTTCTTGAAGAGCAATGTCAAGGGAAGCACTGATAGATTCTAGATGTTCTAACTCTTCTTTTGTTTCTTCTGTGAATTTGGTTAATGCTTCAAAGGTTCGTTTGAGCTTGCTATATTTGTCAAAATATTTTTTCGCATTATCAATTGGGGTGAGAGTAGGGTCAAGTGGAATGGTTACTTCCTCATTGGTATAGTAGTTCAGTGCGTTCATTTGCTTTGCGCCTTCTTCTACATTATAGCCATAAGCCGTGATCAGCTCTCCATAGACTTTGTATTTGTCGCGCTTGTCGGTATCTTTTAACTGTTTCATTTGCAAGTCGTATTTCTTACGGGTACGTTCGATTGCATTGGTTACAATCTTACGTAGGTCAACGGATTTTTGTCGAATTCGTGAGATCGTATTCTTTTGTGCATAGTATTGTTCAAGTAATGCACTAATGGAATCAAAATCTTGATGTTGCTCCTCTTCATAGATGCTTAAACAAGTACTCGAAAACTCGTGTGGTGCGCCATTCTTAAGAATGATATTCGGAGTGAATTCTTGATGTTTAATTGCGTCCATAAGGCGCTCAAAGTTTTTATATAGATGAAGTTGTTCCAACTCGCTTAGTGAACTTGTTGAAGCATCTGCATCGATCGATGCACGATGGCAGAGTTCATTTGCAATCAAAGGGCTGATTCCGGTTAACGAGGTGTAGAGCGCTTTGGAAATCGGTAGTGGTTTGGTCATAACTTTTTCTAGAAAATGATCGCAATCCACCACGAGAGGATTCCATTTATCTTGGGTTTCAGGGATAAAGTAATCTCTACCAGGAAGAACCTCACGAACCGAGGAAACCAAACCAGAGATATGCTTAATACTATCGATAATCATATTCTTATCATCACAGAAGATAATATTGCTGTGTTTTCCCATGATTTCTGTAATTAGATGCTTGGTACATACATCCCCTAGTTCATTCAAATGTTCAATCTCAATATCAATGATTCGTTCTAGACCAGGTTGGGTTATGCTAAGGATACGTGCACTATTCAGATGCTTCCGAAGCAACATACAAAAATTAGGTGCCGTAATGGGATTTGGTTTATTCTCCTGTGTAAGGTAGATCAGAGGAAGGCTAGCATTGGCTGATAAAAAAAGCTTATACTGGCTTCGATTGTTCTTGACTAGTAACACAAGAGCATCATTTTCTGGTTGCGATATTTTATTGATACGACCACCTAAGAGCGTATCATTTAATTCTTTTATTAGATTTGCTATAACGAGTCCGTCTAATGCCATACTGAAAACTCCTTTTCCTTAACTCAAACTTCGATCATCAAAGCTTTTAACTAGAGTAGGCGGTTGCTATATAGCAATCACCTGCTCACTCAAAACATGCAAGTGCGAAGTTTGTGTTATTAATTAACTCATAGTGTACCACAAGTATAGGAAAAAACCAATATATGAATAACATCTTGACTTATGAAGTGTAGTAATCTATAATTAATTAAGTGCGTCTTAAGGGATAGAACCGTTCTATCCCTTAAGTTGTTGGAATGAAAAATGAAGGACGTGAGTCTATGTTAAGAAGCATGACAGGGTTTGGTCGATATGAAGTATCAAACGAAGAACGAAAGGTCGTTGTAGAGATTAAGTCAGTGAATCATCGTTACTGTGATATCTCAATGAAGATGCCTAAGAAATTAGGCTTTTATGAAGCAGCGATCCGAAGCTTACTAAAAAAATACATACAACGAGGAAAAGTTGATGTATTTATTTCATATGAAGATTACACAGAGAATAAGATCTGTGTTCGATACAATGCAGATATAGCAAAAGAATATCTGGAGAAACTTCGATTAATGGGGGATGAATTCCATTTATCTAATGATATCAATGTATCAAGTCTATCACGATATCCAGAAGTATTAACATTAGAGGAACAAACAGTTGATGAAACGAAGCTTTGGAACTTGTTAGAAGAGGTTATTGTACATGCCTGTGAACAGTTTGTGGAAGCAAGAACAAGGGAAGGCGAGCATTTAAAGAATGACCTTATTGGAAAATTAGATGGTATGCTTACCTTAGTAGAGGAAGTAGAGAAACGTTCTCCTCAGATTGTAACAGAATATCGGGAAAAGATAACCGCTAAGGTTCAGGAACTATTAGGGGATACAAAACTAGATGAAAGCATACTTGCAACGGAAATCACTTTGTTTGCAGATAAGATCTGTGTTGACGAAGAGACGGTTCGTTTGAAGAGCCATATTAAGAGTATGAAAGCAGCTTTGGATGAGGAAAATGGTATCGGAAGAAAGCTGGATTTTATTGCACAAGAGATGAATCGAGAGGCGAACACAATCCTTTCCAAAGCAAATGACCTTGAAATTACCAATATTGCAATTGATTTAAAAACAGAGATTGAAAAGGTAAGAGAACAGATACAGAATATTGAATAGAAATGAGGAATCTGTTTGAATGGTTTAGTTAACATCGGTTTTGGCAATATTATCAATAGTAAAAAGATTGTTGCAATCATTAGCCCAGATGCGGCCCCAGTAAAACGAATGGTTCAGAATGCGAAAGATAATGGGACAGCCGTTGATGCGACTTGTGGAAGGAAAACGAGAGCAGTAATTGTTACAGATAATGATCATCTTGTCTTATCTGCACTACTACCAGAGACGATTGCAAACCGTGTGAATAGTAAAGATGAAATGGATCAAAAGGGTGATGATGATGAGTAAGAAGGGGATATTGACCGTAGTATCCGGTTTTTCTGGTGCTGGAAAAGGAACTCTTATGAAAGCACTTTTGAAGAAATATGAGTATGGTTTATCCATTTCTGCAACTACAAGAGCACCACGTGTGGGTGAAGAAGATGGACGAGAATATTTCTTTTTGACAAGGGAACGTTTTGAGAGTATGATTAAACAAGGTGAATTAATAGAATGGGCAGAATATGTCGGCAACTATTATGGAACACCTAAGAAATATGTGGAAGATCAGTTAGCGCAAGGAAAAGATGTTATTCTTGAGATAGAAGTGCAGGGTGCATTTCATGTAAGAGAGCAGTTTCCTGACGCATTATTGCTATTTATAACACCGCCTTGTGCAGAGGAACTTAAGAACCGTCTTATTAATCGTGGTACAGAAAGTCTTGATAAGATTGAAAAACGATTAAGTCGCGCATCAGAAGAAGCGGTTTATATGAAAGACTATGATTACATCGTTGTGAATGATGATTTAGATGAGTGTGTGGAGCAGTTAAACGATATCATCGAAAGTGAACATAGTAAAACATTGAGAAATGAAGCATTTATTGAAGAAATGAGTAAACAATTAGAGGTATTTAAGAAAGGAGATCGATAATATGTTACATCCATCTTATACAGATTTAATGAACGTAGTAAATAGTGAGGTTGAACCAGGAGAAGATCCAGTAGTTAATAGCAGATATTCAATCGTTTTAGCTACATCCAAGAGAGCAAGACAGATTATTAGCGGAAGCAAACCAATGGTTAACGCAAGTTGCCCAAAACCTCTTTCTATCGCAGTTGAGGAACTATATAAATCAAAAGTTAAGATTGTTGGAGATGAAGATACTTTAGTTGATTAGGTTACCGCTAAGGGGATACGTGTGATTGCAGAGTCACACAAAGTGAGTAAACGTCATAAAGTACCATTCAGTAATTGCGTAGTTTCTAAGAACTTGATATTGTTGTTAGTTGCTACGTGGTTTGTGAGATCTTAGATTTATAGAGAAGAGGGAAACAGGATGAGTCAAGATAGAGATTACTCAAATGATGACTTCGATTTTGCACAAAGTACTGTAGACGTTGACACATATCGAAACGATCCTATATCAACTTTGGGCGAAGAAACTTCTTCTGAAGATAGGTTGAACGAAGGAGAACAGAAGGACGATCATTTTGATGCTTCTATCAATCCAGAGGTAGAAAGCCAAAGGGACAGTATAGAAGCGAAGAAAAAGAAAAGAAAGAGCATCATAAAGGAACTTCTTGTATACGTTGTAATTTTTATTATAGGATTATATATCATACCGAATTATGTACTGCAACGTACCGTTGTAGATGGGGATTCCATGTTGAATACCTTGCATAATGAGGAAAGCCTACTGATTGATAAGATTAGTTATATCATTGGTGATCCAAAGCGTTTTGATATCGTTGTATTCTATCCATATGGAAAAGATGTGGAAGAATACTATGTAAAGCGTGTCATCGGATTACCAGGCGAAACGGTCCAGATTGTAGGTTCTGATATTTATATTGATGGAGAAATCTTAAAAGAGAATTATGGAAAAGATCCAATTCACTATTCTGGAATTGCGAAAGAACCATTAACCTTAGGGGAAGATGAATACTTCCTTTTAGGAGACAACCGAGAAATTAGCTACGATAGCCGTTATGAAGAGGTTGGAGCGGTACATCGTGATTATATAGAAGGAAAAGCATTCTTACGTGTTTGGCCTTTGAACAAGATTGGATTTATTGATTAATATATGAGACGTTAGTAAAAGTCAAGAACACAAATTATTTTGTGTTCTTGGCTTTTTGTGTATAAACAAGCAGTTGAACCCTGTGATGGTACGGGGATCTTGTAGAATTATGTAATCAAGTAGTGCCAATATTCAAGGTAGCATTCTATTTACTACTAGTCAAATGATTGCGTATGATACAATCATTCGAAATTATGTTTTAGTTGCAGGAATTACCATATCCTTTTATACGTTTATTGCACTGATCATATATATTATTGCATCAGTATACATTGATATGATTCGCCATCAGTACGAATATGGAATTCTTCGTGCACATGGTTATAGTCTTGACAAGTTAATGAGGAATACATTTATACAATATAGTATTAGTTATATAATTGGATGCTTTATAGGAAATGCTATCGTAAAGGAAATGATTCAAAACGAAGATAAATCTCGAGAATTTCTTCCAATATATATTGGAATATGTGGAGGTGTATTTGCTGTAACATGCATATGTAAGATAATAAGTATGAGACAGCACAAAAAATATTCAATTTCTCTAATGCGAAAGAACAAAGGCTCTTAAAATTCTGCGTAAATCTTACTCGCCAATGTATTAAGTAACGCTACTAGAATGATGTAGAAAATTATAGATCCGGGTGATATACTATAGGTACTACATTTTGTTAGATAAAAGAATTGCAAAATCAGAGTTTTGCATGAGGAGGAGAAATACATGAAAAGGATAGGTTTATTAGTTGCAGTAGAAATTGATAGTGTATTAAAATCGGATTTTACATATATCAAGAAAGAACAAGTAGGAAAATTTGATATTTATTTTTATGAAATGAATGATACGCAAATTATCGTTGCACATTCGGGGGCTGGTCAAGTAAAGGCTGCTGCAGCAACAGAAATTCTCATTTCTTTATATCAAGTGGAGTTTATTATTAACTTTGGTATTGTCGGAGCTTTAACGGAAGAAATTGGCTTAGAACAAGTTTGTGTTATAGATCATATTGTTGATTATACGTTTGATACTTCGGAAGCTGATAATTGTGAAGTTGGTAGACATTATGAATATCCCTCCATATATATGAAAACAGACGAGAAATTATTGGAAAAGGCATTGCAGATCATACCAAATTTGAAAAAAGTAAATTGTGCTTCGGGTCCGAAATTTGTAAGTACCAGTGAAGAAAAGATGAGAATTAGTAAACAGTTTGGTTGTGATATTGTGGAAATGGAAGCTGCTGGAATACTACTCACAGCAAATATGCATGATATTGGTGTTTTATTCATTAAGGGAATTTCTGATACGCTTCATGGTGGAGCAGAGGAATTTGGTGAAATGTTTGAGAAATCATCAGATGATTGCTTCAAAATTATTATGGGTTTACTAAACTCCAATTTGACAAAATGATCATCAACTAAAATGAATATCCACTGCATTATAGCGGCACATACAAGTATTATGTCTGAAAGCTTGTATGTGCCGCTTTTCGGTTGCGTACTCTATAATGAACCACTACGAGCGAGGACAAGTTGAGGTTTGCTTATTTGTTTCATATTCATTCCGTAACATGGAAAAATACAATCTACCAACATACGGATTATCTTAATACGAAAAGCGGATAAAATTATTAATAAGCTATATTGACATAATAAAATAGGCATGATATAATTCAAAAATGAAATTACCAGTGGTAACATAATGAAAGCAAGTTATCACTGGTTCTATTATCCCTATAAGTTACCATCGGTAACTTATAAAAACAAAAAAGTAAAACTGTACATAATAAAAGGCTATAGTAGAAGTAAGATAATTGACACAAGCGTAGAAAAACGAACAAAAGAGAATGTAGATAATAATAAACGGGGGTAGAAAGATGATATTTTATTTTTCAGGAACAGGAAATTCTTTTTGCGTAGCAAAGGAAGTAGCAGAGAAAACAAAGGATAGGATTATTAATATTGCAGAGGCATGGAAGAATAAGGAGTTTTCATACGCAGTAGCGGAAGGGGAAAGAATAGGATTTGTTTATCCAATACATGCGTGGGCTCCTCCTACTGTAGTATTACGTTTTATAAAAAAGTTACAGCTTACGAATAGTTATGATGCTTATGTGTATTCTTTTTTAACTTGTGGAGATGATTGGGAAGGAGCTGTGGAGAAAATCAAACATGCACTGACTCATATTGGATTACGATTACAAGGGGATTTTAAAGTTATTATGCCAGATTGTAGTGTGATCAACGGCGATGTAGATACTCCAGAGATTGCAAGAAAGAAGCGAGAGGCATCAAATGAAACAATTCAAAGAGTTATTAAGGATATTCTTTCAAATAAAGACACGTACCGTCCAGTCAAATATTCATTTTATAAATCATATGTGATATACGGATTTTTTCAGATGGGTAAGATTGCAACGTTATTTAAAACAAATGACGATTGTGTTGGATGTGGTTTGTGTGAAAAAGCGTGTCCAATGGGTGTTGTTAAGATGAAGGACAATAAGAAAAAGAGTCATAAGATTCCCAAATGGGGAAGAGGTTGTGTACAATGCAACGCATGCATCAATGTATGTCCGAAAAAGGCAATTGATTACTTTGGAGCACGAGAAAAAGAAATCAGATACTTTAATCCAGATTATAAGAAAGAGCTATTAACTCTTAAATAGATGGTATCAGTATGGAGGAATGCACAGATGATAAAAAGATTATTACATAATAACATCGCAAACATACTTACGCTTTCTAGATTGTTGTTTACAATTATTCTTGCAATCAATCTGAGCCAATACTTGGCTGGACGATGTGAAAGGAATGTGATTACGAAAATCATTCTTTGCTTTATTAGTATCGTGTTAAGTGATTTTTTTGATGGCAAGATAGCTAGGAAATTGCATATTGATGATTCATTAGGGGCATTACTTGATGTAATAATGGATGTGATTTATGTATTTTTAATGCATATTCTACTTTACTTCCATCAATTGCTACCGGTATGGTTTTTGATTCTGATAACAGATAAAACGATGAACTATATAGTTACTTCCTATATACTCTCAAAATGTAGAATGAAAGAATTTGTATTTATACGAGATCCAGTAGGGAAAATTGTTTCCGCGTCCTATTTTTTCACGCCTATGATAGTCATGATCATGAACTCCAATAAGAACAATACTTACATAATAGATGTGATATTAGGAGTGATTGGGTGCTTTGGTATCGCATCCTCTATTTATAGAATACACGTTGTAAAGCAGGTAACAATGAGAAAATGTGATGGGAGTGATGAATAATGAACAAAAAATTTATCATGTATTGACGATAGTAACATTCATGCTATAATTCATAGGAAAGTTCAAAGTGAAAACATAAGAAACAAAACGAATGAATCGTACTATATAAAATAGAGGAAAGGTAAACGTTCATTTAACGTACAAGGCTATAGAATGAGTGAAAAAACAATGAGTGAAAAAACAATGTATCATCATGGAAATCTAAAAGAAACATTAATTGAGAAGGGGATTGATTATGTCAATCAAAATGGGTATAGTACCTTATCTCTTCGTAAGCTAGCAACAATGTGTGATGTTAGTCATGCAGCGGTGTATAAGCATTTTAGTAATAAAGAAGAATTATTTTTAGCTATGAAAGAACATGTGAAAGAAGCATTTGCTAATCAACTAGAAGCGGCTGAAATTAACCATAAGAATGATGGGAACGAAGAAATTCTGTATGGACTTGCTACCGCTTATATTCAATTGTTTATGGAGTACCCAGCGTATTTTAATTTTATCTATACAGCAGGAGATATATCTATTGATTTTGATCAACCACAGATGACGAGTAATTATAGAGCATTTGATATTTTTAGAAATGCGGCCTATCGATATATGAATGAATTAGGGGTAGAGGAAAGTGAAAAAGTTAAGATGATCGTAGGAATGTGGGCAGTAGTACACGGAATTACAGAAATAGCAATTATGAAAGGAACAAAATATTCTGGAGATTGGAAAGAGATGATACGTTCCATCTTACAAAATAATTTTTATATTAGCGGAGAAGAAAAATAGGCTTAATTAAGCGAAAAGGAAAAAATGAGGATGAATAGATAATAAGTGGAGGGAATACAGATGATATTTTATTTTTCAGGAACAGGGAATTCCTATTGTGTTGCAAAGGAAGTTGCAGAGAAGACAAAGGATCAGATTATTAGTATAGCAGAGGCATGGCAGAATAAGGAGTTTTCCTATGCAGTAGCAGAAGGAGAGAAAATTGGTTTCGTTTATCCCATTCATGCATGGGCACCACCTACAATCGTGTTACGTTTTATCAAAAAATTACAGCTTACAAATAGTTATGATGCCTATACCTATTCTATACTTACTTGTGGTGATGATTGGGAAGGAGCAGTAGAGAAGATCAAACGTGCACTTGCTCATATTGGATTACCATTACAAGGTGATTTTAAAATTATTATGCCAGATTGTTACGTAATAGGAGGAGACGTAAATAATCCGGAAGAAGCGAAAAAGAAACTGGATGCATCAAAAGAAACCATTCAAAGAGTAATTAAGGACATTATTGCGAACAAATTCACGTACCGACCTATCAAATATTCATTTTATAAGTCACATGTAATATATCGATTTTTTCAGACAAGTAAGATAATCCCACTATTCAAAGCCAATGACCAATGTGTAGGATGTGGATTATGTGCAAAAGCTTGTCCAATGAATGTGATTAAGTTGAAGGATAAGAGGAGTAAGAATCACAAAGTGCCAAAATGGGGAAAGGGCTGTGTACAATGTAATGCATGTATTAACGTGTGTCCTGCAAAGGCAATCGATTACTTAGGAGCAAAGGAGAAAGAAATCAGGTACTTTAATCCGGATTATCGTAAAGAGTTAGTAAGAAAAAATTAGTCTATTTAATCGTAAAATAGTTCCATAATTCAATTACCACTTGAAAAAAACGAACATATGTGCTATTATAAGAAAAACGCAAACGTTTGTTTGGAAAATGATCTGATTATGGAGGCAGTGAGATGCACATTCAAGAAAATCTTACAATACAACAAAAATTAGAAATCTTATCCGATGCCGCAAAGTATGATGTAGCATGTACATCCAGCGGCGTCGATCGGCAAGGAGATGGGAAAAGTATGGGGAATTCCGTTGCAAGTGGAATTTGCCATACTTTTTCTGCAGATGGAAGATGTATCTCTCTTTTGAAGATTCTTTTTACCAATGAATGTATCTTTGATTGTAAGTATTGCATTAATCGTGCCTCCAATGATGTACCAAGAACCTCCTTTACACCAGAAGAAGTATGTTCCCTCACGATGGAGTTTTACCGAAGAAATTATATAGAGGGACTTTTCTTAAGTTCAGGGATTTTGAAGAATCCCAATTATACAATGGATTTGATTTATCAAACAATCTATCAATTAAGAATGGTTCATCAATTTAATGGATATATACATGTGAAGACAATACCAGGAGCAGATCCAGAATTAGTGGATCGAGTAGGTTGGTTGGCGGATCGTATGAGTGTTAACCTAGAATTACCCACTGCGGATGGATTGAAGATGCTTGCACCTAACAAGAATCGGAAGAATATTTTACGACCAATGAAGCAGATTCAGAATGAAATCTATCAAAATCGACAACAACTTGGATTGCCAAATCGTCAAATTCTATTACCTAAGAAGGAGAATGGATTAATCCAAACAAAAGAGCAAGGAATGATTGCTACGGGATTGAATAATAAGGAACTAAGCATGCAACATAAAGAGAACGCCTTGCGTGTGAAACGTCTTTCTTCGGTTCAGATGAAAAAGGGGGATCGTACCTTTGTACCAGCTGGGCAGAGTACACAGATGATCATTGGAGCAACGCCAGAGAATGATTATGAGCTGGTTTCAGTGGCGGAAGCTTTATATCGAAACTTTAATTTGAAGCGTGTATTTTACTCCGCATTTATCCGCGTGAATGATGATGCCTTGTTACCAACAATTCCTGGTGGACCGCCCTTGTTACGGGAACATCGCTTGTACCAAGCGGATTGGTTAATGCGATATTACGGATTTGAATCCAAGGAACTATTGAGTGAACAACAACCTAATTTTAATGTGCTATTAGATCCTAAATGTGACTGGGCGCTACGTAATCTGCATCTATTCCCTGTTGAAATCAATAAAGCGGATTACTACACACTATTGCGAGTACCAGGAATTGGTGTGAAATCAGCCAAACGTATTATGGATGCAAGAAGGCACGCAAAACTGGATTTTCATGATCTGAAGAAGATAGGTGTTGTACTAAAGAGAGCCATGTATTTTATAACTTGCAATGGGAAGAATATGTATCCGATGAAGTTTAATGAGAATTTTATAACGAATCAGCTTACAGCATTAGAGGATAAGATCGTGCTTGGATTAGAAGAGAATACAACCTATCAGCAATTGTCTTTGTTTGATGTAAAGAACTTTAATATGGCTTTAAAGGCGTAAGCACAGAATCCTTAGAAAGCATTTGTATGTTCGTGTAATATTGCAATTGCAAAATAGTATTAATGTAGAAAAGTATAGAGTTATACGTATTAGAAAAGGGGAGTACAGTTGGAACAATACATCTTTTTATGTGAGGATAGTATCGATGGTATCTTCACGGCGGTATATGATGCATGGGCTAGTGGATATGGCAATAAGAATTGTAAGGTACAGATCGAATCCTATGAAAGCAATTATCAGCTTTTCTCAACTTATATCACCGTGAATACCGATTTAGAAAAAGCAGAGAAAGTTGGACGTACCATTAAGAAAAAGATGTCAGTAGAAGCGTATGAGTCTGTTTGTAGAGCGGCTATGACAAGCAGGTTAGATAAAGCGGATGTGATCTATCGATTTATTCAATTAGGCATCTATTATGGACCTTCCATCATAACAAATTACAGTAATGAAAGTGTGCAATCAATTTTCGAGATGAACCGAACCGTTGGGAATGAAGTTCATCATTATCTTGGCTTCCTTCGATTTTTTGAGTTGAAGAATAAGGTATTATATGCAAAGATTAATCCCAAGAATAATATCGTTGCTTTACTTGCTCCACATTTTGCTGATCGATTACCTTGTGAGAATTGGATCATCCATGATGAAGGGAGAGAGCTAGCTGCCGTTCATCAGGTAGAGCATGGGTGGGTACAAGTTCGTACCAATGATGTTGATTTTACTGCTTTGGGTAAAGTGGATTCTGAAGAAGAAGACATGGAAAATCTGTGGAAAGCTTTTGTGAAATCAATTGCAATCATGGAACGAACAAATCTGAAACTGCAACGACAAAACCTTCCTCTTCGTTTTCGAGGAAACATGACGGAATTTATTGAACGATACAAGGAAGAGAATACAGAAGATGAAAGATTGAATAATTATTCTTTGGATGGTAATTTTGTTATTGAGAGTGCTCTTGAAGATCATGGAGTTAATGAAAAGTAAAGGCATAAAGGTAAAGACATAAAGGTAAAGACATAAAAACGAAGATATGAAAACAAAGATTAAAACAAAGATTAAAGCAAAGACATAAAACAAAATATAAAAACAAGACATAAAAATACAAAGACTTATAAAATTATATAAAACAAAATACATTAAAAATCAAAAATACCAAGTAGGATTTTTAATTTCTGGTACTTTCTCATGTATAATATGTTGAGTGAGTGGAATACTAACGGTGTAATCTTGAATGACAGTAGAAGGAATCCGAACCGTACGGAATCCTTTCTTGTTGTTGAAAGTATAGGTACTAGGAGGAATATTCCATGAAAAAAAAATTATATGCATTAGTAGCAGTAGCTTGTATGACTATGTTTGTTGTAACTGCATGTACAAACAAAGATGATACAGCAAATAATGGTGGTACAACACAAGATGGTGGTACGACCAATGATGGTACGACCAATGATGGTACAACAAATGGTGGTACAACAAATGGCGGTACAACGAATGGTGGTACAGCCACAGACGGAACAGGGACAAACGGTACGGGAACCGATGGAAACACAGTTGGTGGAGACATTGAAAATGGTGTAGATGATGTGATCGATGGTGTAGAGAATGCGGTAGATGATTTAGATGGTAATACCAATGGTACAAATAATTCTACAGATACAAATAACAATGCAACAGAGAGTAATAAAAAATAAACAGTAAACAAGATTCATAAGAAAAAGTAAATGATAAAACATTTAAGATAAAATAAATAATCTTCATAAATGGAAGATATAGCAAATTCCATTTATGAAGATTTTGTAATTTATAGATACAAGTGCTAAATAGCCCAGGGTCATAGTGTTTGTATCAGACTATTTACATGTTAAGACAAGAAAACAAGAAATACATGTAAGGGATACATACATAAATAGTAGGATATACAAACACGTGACCGTAATAAGGCAATGTTAAGCATCAAAATTAATAAAATAATTCTGATCACCACTAGTAATGGATAAAGTGGATAAGTTAAACTGATCGGTTAATACATCAATCTGATATTCGAATACATCATCTTCATGATTCTTTGATAGATATAGGTAAGACCCGTTCTCTTTATCTTCGATAAAGTCTGAGATTTCCGTGTAGATGGAGCAACCATCTACTTCCTTAGGATAACCAGATGCTTTGATCTTTTCTTCGATTGCTGCATAAAATTCTTCCATGTAGAGCCTCCTGTAGTTCAATTATTTCTCATCTTTTCGATATTGGTAGCGTTTCTTGTATACACTGGTATCAATACCATCATCAAATTTGCTTAATACACGGTATACTGCTTCTTTTCGTCTACTTGCTTCATCCGTTTGGTGCTGTTTATCATAGTCTTCTTTTGTTATCACATAAAGTATGCATGCACGACAACGGTCCATGATTTCTTTTTCTGGTTGCATGCCAAGTTTTTTAGCCACATGTAGAGAGCGTGCATTCATCTTGTCAATGGAAGCAACGATTCGTTGAATACCTAAATATTCAAATGCATAAGAAAGAACGGCTTTCGTACATTCTAGCGCATATCCCATGCCCCAGTGATTAATATCTAATAAATACCCTAATTCGATCTCAGTTTTGTTATCAATTGAACGGTTTTGAATCCCGCAGCGACCGATTAATTCATTGGAATCTTTCATAAAGACTCCCCAAAGACCGTAGCCGAAGAAGGAATATACATTCTTAATATACGCTTTGTGTTTTTCAATTTCTTCTTCAAGATAGTCGTCAATATCATCGATAAATTCATGAACTTTCGGATCTTGATAGATCTTATACATTGCTTTGATATCTTCAATTGTCAATTCACGGATAATAAGACGTTTGGTTTTCGTGATTTCTACGGGAAGACCATAAGCTCGTCTATATTCACTTTCAATAAAGTGATAATCCATATCCTGAAAACTTTCAATCAGTACGCAGGCACGGCTTAAATCCTGATTTCCTGAATTGGGATTTAAGAATCCAATACATTTGACATTAGCAGCTTTGGCAGCAATGGAACCATTCATGGAATCTTCAATGATCATTGCTTGAGAAGCAGAAACACCTAATTCTTTTAGGGTTAGTAAGAAGATATCTGGTGCTGGTTTGGAATGCTTAACGGAATCCCCACTGATGATCTTATCAAAATATTTGTAAAGACCTAGCGTCTTTGTTACTTGTAAAACATCCGCTTCTGGTGAAGAAGACGCTACTGCCATCTTAATACCATGACGATAAAGATCCTGAATAAAGGTCTTTACAAAAGGAATTGGTGGGTATCCTTCTTCTTTGATCATTTTTCTTTTTGTTTGCTTGTTAACAAGAATTAAGTCTTCTATGGAACAAGTAAGGTTATGATCATCTATAATTTTCTGCATTGTTTCGGTTGTAGAAACACCTATGAATTGGTTACAGTAATCCAATGTAATTTGGACACCAAATTGTTGCACACTTTGTATTAAGGCTTGTAAGTTGAGTGGTTCAGAGTCAACGAGTACGCCATCCATATCAAATATAACTGCTTTTAGCATAGAACCTCCTCCTTTTCACAATCAGGAAAACATGAACAATAGTGAATATTTTCTTGATTAACTTAAGTTTATCATTTTTTTGAGGTTATGTATAGTAGGATTCGCATATAATAAATTGTAACCAAGTAAGGAGGTCCTGTTCACTGGTAAAATTCATGGAGTAGTTGTAGGTTATGAAGATAACAGGAACGAATGTATTCGTTAGAAAGGAAGGAGTATGTTAGAAAAAATTGATTTTCAATATGATGAGGATATAACGGTGATTAATCAGATACAATTCGATGAGCATATACAGTTATATGAAGCGTACATACGAAAATATAATGAGATTATGGGGATTATGAAGGCGGGAAATAGTAGACCAGAAGAAGCGAATGCTACATATAGCAAGTTTCGCTGTTTAAAGAATGGTCAGTCTTTTGCTTTAAATGCAGTAATTCTACATGAATTATACTTTAGTAATAT
This sequence comes from Anaerosporobacter faecicola, assembly GCF_012070565.1. Classification (GTDB taxonomy): domain Bacteria; phylum Bacillota; class Clostridia; order Lachnospirales; family Lachnospiraceae; genus Anaerosporobacter; species Anaerosporobacter faecicola. The sequence continues at coordinate 220,224 of NZ_JAAQRO010000052.1, read as the reverse complement.
TGGTGGAGGTCAATATGCAAATTCGATTCAATCTTCTGTAGAAGACTTGATCTCCAGAGATTTTGGTTCCTTTGATAATTGGAAATTGGATTTTATTGCTACAGCTAAGGCAAGTCGTGGTTGGGCAATATTAGCTTATGAACAACGAACGAAGTGTTTACAGAATATCTTACTGGATGCACATGACAAGGGGCAGATTGTGTATTCATACCCCTTGATCGTACTTGATGTATATGAACATGCATATTTTATTCAATATGGAATACAAAAAGAGAATTATATCAATAATTTCTTATATAATATTAATTGGCCAATCGTAAAGAAACGAGCGGATGCTCTACTTGCTAGCTGTTCACATAATTCTGAGGATAATCAGTAACAATTGCAGTAACACGTTGCTTTCTTAATTTGTGGAAAACTTTATCTCGATTAACTGTCCAAACCACGAGATCATAATGATGCTTCTTACAAAGATACAAAAGAAAACGTGTTACTAGATAATAATGGGCAGCCACAAAATCGGCATTCGTGTTTTTTAGACGCTGTACGGGATAGATTTCCTGAATTCGTTGACGAAGAGTGGCATTTTCTAATCCAATCAATAATCCTGTACGAATCTTTGGGTCCAAGAGTTTGACTTTTTTGATAACAGAATCATAGAAGCTGATCATAATAAATTCGTCATAGCCAAAATACCTAGTAACTAAGGATACAACCTCTTTTTCATAGCCAGGTTCTTTGATTTCTACGTCAAGGCGAATTTTACCTTGGCATAATTGTAGGACGGTTTCTAAAAGTGGTATCTCAAGTCGTTTCTTTTGTGCAATTATTGTAAGTTGTCGATATGTGAGATCTGAGATTTTCTTATGAGCAATGGTTGGATTATGATAGATTACCAACTGTTTGTCTTTTGTTTGTCGAATATCAAATTCCACCATATTTAGTTTCATGTCAATAGCTATTTGGAATGATTCTAATGTATTTTCATGCTTTGCTAAGCTTTTTGCACCTCTGTGTGCAATGATAAGAGGTTTTCTTTTTCTCATATATGGTAGTATGTATCGTATTCCTGTTTTCTATAATGAATATGGAAAGCACATTCACAAATACAGGTAATAAGCACACACAAAACTCCTTCCTAAGTCTATGTAAAGTATCGTTTCGATGCTGTATTCATTCTATACCAATTATACAAAAATGAAAAGTATTTACTGAGAATTTCGTATATGGATATAAAATACTAATTATGGTACTATAAAAGTTGAAAAATTGAATTTACAAAGTATGGGGAAGAAATTTAGGAGGTTTTATATGAAAAAAAGGGACAATGTAGAGAAGATTATTACCAATATGGAGCAGGTTATCGTTGGTAAGCGAGAAAAGATAGAGATGATCCTGGTGGCATTAATGGCGAGAGGTCACATCTTATTAGAAGATGTACCAGGAGTAGGAAAGACGACGATGGCAAATGCATTAGCAAAATCAATTTCTTGTGGATTTTCCAGAATAACATTTACACCAGACACACTTCCAAGTGATGTAACGGGTATATCTGTGTATAATATGCAAACTGGTCAATTTGATTTTATGAAGGGTGCGGTGATGAATCATATTATCTTAGCAGATGAGATCAATCGTACCTCCCCAAAGACACAAGCAAGCTTGTTGGAGGCAATGGAAGAAAGACAGGTAACGGTTGATGGGAAAACAATGGCATTGCCAGATCCATTTATGGTCATAGCAACGCAGAATCCAATCGATTACTTGGGTACATACAACTTACCAGAAGCACAATTGGATCGATTCCTGATCAAAATGTCAATTGGTTATCCTACTATGGAAGATGAGAAAGCATTAGCAAAGAAGTTCATTGAAGGGTTTAAGAATGCAACGATTGAAGCAGTCGTTAATGATCGAGATATCGTGGACATGCAGGAAGAAGTGGATCAGGTTTTGATTAAAGAACAATTACTTGGTTACATCGTTGATCTTGTGACAGAAACAAGACAGAACTCGAATATTGCATTAGGGGCCAGTCCAAGAGCAATGCTAGCACTGACACAGGCTTCTCGTGCAAAAGCGTACATAAGTGGAAGAGAATATGTGATTCCAGATGATATACTTACGATGATCATCCCAGTCCTTGCACATCGCCTTGTACTAACTCCAGAAGCATTATTGAATAAAATGGATGCGACAAAGGTATTGAAGTCCATTATTTCAACGTTGCGGATTCCATACTAGTGGAAGAAAACTAGGAAAGGAGTTATTACGTAATCTATGAAAATCTATCGATACATCCTAATATTATGTATAGTACTATCCACATATTTGGTTAGTAATTTTGGTGGAAATGTTACGTATGCGTTGTTTTATCTATCTCTTCTTTTGCCGCTTCTTGCGTTGGCATATACATTGTATGTGTATCAGCGATTTCGAATCTATCAGGAGATTGAACGGAAAACCATTGTTAAGGGAGATTTAGTACCGTATCGTTTTACGGTATCAAACGAAGACATCATTACCTATCGGAGTATTCAGGTGCAATTTTTTGACGATATGTCCAAGGTAGTGGGAGCAAATGGTGTAGAAGAGTATACCTTATTACCTGGTGAGAAGGTTGAGCGATTAACAAATCTACGATGTAATTATAGAGGGGAATATGAAGTTGGAGTTAATTATGTAGTAATTACGGATTTTCTCCGTTTGTTGAAGATAACCTATCCCTTACGATCGAAATACAAAGTTACTGTTTTACCAAGAGTGCTTTCCTTATCCAAATTACGAATCCTTCCATCGGAACAGGATTCCAAACGAACAATGCATTATCGCCATCCAAAGGAGACGGAGATGGATACCGAATTAAGAAATTACATCTATGGTGATAATTTAAAGCGAATCCATTGGAAGGCTAGTGCAAAGCAACATACGTTGCAAACAAGAAAAATGACCCAGAATCCAAGACAGGAGATGCAATTATTTTTGGATTTATATCGGACAAGTTATACGGATAAGGATCAGATCATTGTGGAAGATAAGATGATCGAAGCAGAACTTGCTATTACAAAATACTGTTACAATAACGGTATTCCGATTCAAGTAACTTATGAACAGAAAGGAAGAAGGATACATCGAATCTTATGTAACAATGATTTTGAGACCTTGTATCAAGAAAGTGCAACACTCAAATTTGATCAACAGATTCCATTAAAAAATGTATTGGAGGAAAGTAAACCAATAGAGGGAATTTGTATCATTCTGATTCAGCAGATTGATGAAGAATTGTGTTATCAATTACAGATTTTGTTGCAAAGAGGGGCAGAAATTGTTCTATTGTATTTTACAACGGAACTTAAGGAAGAAAGTAAGATTCAACTTGAAACATTACGTTCCATTGGAATTTGTGTGAGAGAAATCCTACGGGAGGACGAACTCAGTGAAATCTTATAGAACTTGTTATGGGGGGACGATCATATGAAGATAACAAATGAGGTGAAACAACAAGCGTATCATGTTCTCTCTATCACATTATTAGCGACAATAGCAACAACGATGGAGAACATAATTTGTGAAATCAATGTAAATGAAGGGCTAATTTTATTAGTTGCATTGTTGAGCATGGTTGGAATCTATATCCTTCGATATCATAAGAAGATTTTCTTGGCATTGTTATCAAGTATTGCGCTGGTAGTAGGTATATTTTTATATGTAAAGAAAATATCAATTTTTATGTTTGCAAATCATGTATTCCGTTGGTTCCGAGGATATCTACATGGAGTAGAAGAACGAAATGCGTTGTATGGGTTCTTTACGATTGTAGCAATTCAATTGCTTGCAAGTATCCTTGCAGCACTATTATGCAAACAAAGATGGATACGTTTGTTTTCTTTCGGATCAACTTTGGTTGGTCTTATGATTATGAATCACAATGGATACGAATGTACACGTATGCTAGTGGGATATATTTTATTCTCGAATTTGCTTATGGGTGTGGAATTTCGTTGTAACCAGATTGATGCAAGTAAGGAAAAGAAACAAGCGGCAGTTGTACATCTCTTACCAGTATGTCTGATCATCGTTATCTGTGTAATGACGATGCCAATGCATAAAGAACCTATTCAATGGAAAGGTATACGAAAAGTAATCGCTATGGTGCAAGATAAGGGAGAAATATTCATAGAACAAGTGCGGTTGTTCTTTGAAGGAAAAGATGGCTCATATGAAATGGCGTTTGGCGGTTACGCAGAAGGGGATACAGAACTTGGAGGAGAAGTAGTAGTAGAAGGTCATAGCCCTCGAATAACACTCAAAGTGAAGAGCTCTTCTAAAGAAACACCAGGATACCTAATCGGTAGTGTTAAGAATGTCTATACGGGATCTGGTTGGAAAACAACAGTAAAGAATGCAGATAAAAACTCGAAAGAATATATGAATGATCTGTTTGAGATGATCTGTGCATTATCAAGAGAGGGACAAGATGGGAACCAATTTATACGTTATAATAATTATGAGATTTTGTATGAGGATATGAAAACTACCACAAAATTTTATCCATTAAAAACCTATCATTTTGTTGGCAATACGGATACTAAAATTAAGAGTGGAAGATATCCATCCCTGCATTTTAAGAAGTTGCGTGGAGAAGGAACCAATTATGTGGTGTATTTTTATGAACTGAATCTGGACAATTCAGATTTTCAGGAGATGTTACGAAAGGCAGATGCCTTCTCATATGATACGTATATTAAGGAATTTGATCAGAATGAAACTAGAAAATTCGCCAATCAGATTAAACAGATTAATAGCGATGATTGGGATTATCTAACCAAAGAGCATATGGAAGTTTTGCAGAAACGTTTGAATCAAATCTATGAGAATTATACGGCGTTGCCAGATTCTGTTCCACAAAGGGTTTATAATCTAGTGGAAGAGATCACCAGTGGAAAAACCAATAACTATGATAAGATGCGTGCAATTGAGTCATATCTGAATACCTATACCTATACTACGACCCCAGATAAGAGGAAGAAGGGGCAGGATTTTGTTGACCAATTCTTATTTGATAATAAACAAGGTTATTGTACGTATTTTGCCAGTGCAATGGCTGTTATGGGACGGTGTTTGGGAATCCCTACACGCTATGTTGAGGGGTTCTATCTGAATTATGAAAACGAGAAGGATTCCTATTATACTGTTAAGAATACAGATGCCCATGCATGGGTAGAAGCGTATTTTAATGGAGTAGGTTGGATTCCATTCGAGCCAACACCAGGATATGTGGTAGACCGATATCGTCAATGGGAGAAATACGAGACCACTGGAATTGTGAAAGGGCAAGAGTATTATCAGAATAATCAACAGAATTATCAAACACAGATACCACCTAAGCAGGAGCAATATATTTTAGAAGTAAAGACGGAGCCGGTGACTAAGTTTAATTATGATGTCTTGTATCTTACAGGAGGAATCCTTGCAAGTATTTTGTTGATCGTTATAGGTTCGTTTTTTTGTATGCAATATCGAAATCGACGAATCTTGAAAAAAGTAAGTACTACTAGAAAAGTTATCCTTATCTACCGAAAGATTCTGTTTATGCTAGAAAAGATGGGATATCCGTATGATAATACGGAAACCATTCGGACATATGCAAAGAATATGGAGGAGATCATTCCAATTGAGAATGCATCACTGACACAGGTAAATGATCTATATATGGGGATTCAATATGGAGATCATACCGTCGATCAGGAACAATTAGACTACGTATTAACCTACGAAGAAGAATTTTATACATATGTGCAGAAAAAATATGGAAAGCTAAAATGGAGAAAATTAATGTGGCAATTGACCTTCTCCTTTAAAAAAATGCTTATGTAAAAAGAGCAAGGAACAACCAGTAATGGAGGTTCCTTGCTCTTTATATTCTTTAATTTACATTGCGAAGTTCCAATCATAATATTGTCTTTTTTGATAATAGAATTTTTTCAAAAAAGAGTCCCATTAAAAACCAAAGTGGTGCATAGTCCACTCGAATAACACCTTTAATATTCCACTTGGCTTTACTATAATCCCAAGGACACGCTTTGAATTTCTTCAGACATTCTCCCGTACAGAATTCTGTAAGAAAGACACAAATTGTATAGATCCCTCCTCGAATTAGCGCGTTTGTATTCTTTAGACGTTTACAGATGGGCGTTAGTAAAGCAGCAGATCCATAGATGGGAAACATCCATAAGGAAGTGTGGCAGGTTAACTCAGGGTCCTTATGTGAGCGGAACGATCCAAGTCCCGTCCAAAAACATTCCATGCACCAGCCAAGTAAACCACAAGTTACGAAATTGGTAAATAAATTTTTCTTCATGGTACTAGTATCTGATTTTTCATTTCGAATATACTTAATCAGAAAGGTGATTGCATCCAGTATGGGAAGCTTCTTCTAAAAGGATTTTATGAGGAGAGATAGTAAATGAAGTTGCTTTATGTTATAATCAGGAAAGTGATTTACGCAAACTTCACATTTGCAGTTTTTTAGCGAGTTACTGCTTGCTATATTCTAGATATACTATTTAAAGTGCGAAGTTTGAGTGATTCAATTAACTGCAATTCGATAAAAGGTAAGTGCAAAGTTTGAGGTATTATCTGTCGTATGGAATGCTTACAATCAATCGCAGTGATTGGTTATAAACGGAGCAATAGAAAGGAATAACAATGGAAAAAGCAATCGTTAAATTAAAAAAGGGTGAAGGAAGAACGATCAAAGCCGGTGGTATGTGGATCTTTGATAATGAAATTGACACGATCACGGGAGAATTTGAGAATGGTGATTTGGTTGAAGTGCATGATTTCGATGATTACTGTATGGGAACCGGATTTATTAATACGAATTCCAAGATAAGGGTACGTGTTATGTCTCGTAAGAAGGGGCAGGAGATTGATGATGATTTCCTTATGATGCGTGTAAGAAATGCTTGGGAATACCGCAAAAAAACAGTAGATACCAGTAGTTGTCGCGTAATATTCGGTGAGGCTGATTTTCTTCCTGGTATCGTTGTTGACAAATTCTCCGACGTGTTGGTGGTACAGTCATTGGCACTTGGAATTGATCGATTCAAAGAACAAATCATTGAAGATTTGAAAATTTGTATGAAAGAAGATGGCATTGCTATCCGTGGTGTTTATGAACGTAGTGATGCGAAAGTTCGTTTACAAGAAGGAATGGAACGTATCAAAGGATTTATTGGGGAACCATTTGATACCAAAGTAGAAATCGTAGAGAATGGAGTTCGCTATATGGTGGATGTAGAAGAAGGTCAAAAAACAGGCTTCTTCCTTGACCAGAAATATAATCGTAAAGCCATTCAAAAATTATGTAAAGGTGCCAAAGTGTTGGATTGCTTTACCCATACTGGATCGTTTGCTCTGAATGCTGGTATTGCAGGTGCAGCAAGCGTATTAGGTGTAGATGCTTCTGATCTTGGTGTACATCAAGCTACAGAGAATGCTGCATTGAATGGATTACAAGATACGGTTACGTTCTTATGTGCAGATGTGTTCGACTTACTTCCAGAATTAGAAGAAAAGGGAGAGAAATTTGATGTGGTAATCCTTGATCCACCAGCATTTACGAAATCTAGAAATTCTGTAAAGAATGCAATTAAGGGATATCGTGAGATCAACCTTCGTGCTATGAAGCTTATTAAAGATGGTGGATACCTGGCAACGTGTTCCTGTTCCCACTTTATGACACCAGAGCTGTTCACAGAAACAGTTGGACAAGCAGCAAGAAATGTTCACAAGCGCTTACGTCAGGTAGAGTATCGCACACAAGCACCTGATCACCCAATCCTCTGGGCAGCAGATGAGTCATATTACTTAAAATTCTATATCTTCCAGGTGTGTGATGAAAAGTAAGGAATATAAGATAGGAATCACATGTTGTTCTAATGGACAGAAACGTACCTATCAAACGAAGATAAAAGAGTTAGAAGATACGTTGCATAGGATTGGTATTCAGCCTATTTTTAGTGATTGCATCTATGAAGAGGATACGTATATAAGTGCAAGTGCAAAGAAACGTGCAGATGCAATTATGAAATTGTATAAGAGTGAGGAGATTGATGCTATATTTGATATATCAGGAGGAGACCTTGCCAATGGAATATTGCCTTATCTAGATTATGAAGTAATCAAAAATAGTGCAAAGATGTTCTGGGGATATAGTGATTTAACAACGGTTATGAATGCTATATATACGAAAACGAGGAAAGCCTCTGTACTGTATCAACTTCGAAATCTAATCTACGATTACAAGGAAGAGCAGATTTCCAATTTCACGAATACTTTTATAGATGGTGGAAATCAATTGTTGAAGATGGAGTATCAGTTTATTCAAAATAACCGTATGCGTGGTATAGTCGTTGGAGGTAATATACGTTGCTTTTTAAAATTGGCAGGTACAGAATATATGCCAGATCTGAGTGATAAAATACTATTGTTAGAAAGCTATGGTGGGGCACCATATCTTATTGAAACGTATCTATGCCAACTACAACAGATTGGAGCTTTTGATAAAATTGCAGGGATCATCTTAGGAACGTTTACACAAATGGAGACGGAGAACTATGTACCATCAGTACAAACGCTTGTAAAAAAATTCGTAAGAAATGATCTCCCTATTGCAGTTACCAGAGAGATCGGACATGGAACCGATGCAAAAGGCATTGTAATTGGACAAGAACTGATATTGGAATAATAGAGAAGCAAGACAAGAGACTAGAATGTTATAACGAATAGTCTCTTGTTTTTTATAACCCATATCATCAACTCGATTCGGATTACAACCTAGTAGGTGATCAGCTTACATGAGTATCTTCCAAATCATGTTTATAAATACCATATTCATGCCGATATAGATGATGTAAGGGTATATAATAACAGAACTAATAATTCATTAAGATAGGGTAGGGTGCGTATATGCTTATTAATATGGTAAATGCAAAAATTGTTTATCAGAAGATTCTAAACCAAAAAGGCGTTGTAGTAGAAAAGAATAACGAGGAACAGGTAGAACAGCAAGAAAACCAACAGGATGATATTTGGCTGAATGGGATACGAACAAAAGAAGAAAATCCAGAAGTAGTACAAGCAAAGTTGGCGAAAATCCGTACAAAACTAAAATTAGGAAAACGGCTAACTGCATCAGAAATGCAATTTTTAAAGGAATATGATATGACATTATATATGAAAGCAGTTAAGCTTGAGATGACGAGAAAGATGATGAAGGAGCAAATTAGACATTGTAAATCGAAGGAAGAAGTGCAACAGGTGATACAGAATCAGATGAACTGTGCGAATAAAACGGAGGATGCACAGATGACACTGGCAGCAATCTCTGACGAAAGTGGAAAGGTTTTAAAGAGCAAGGAGTATTTGAAACTTCCTTCCACAAAGGAAGAGGAAAAGAGAGAAAAGAAGAAAGGACATATTCATAGCTGTTCTTATGATCGTGACCAGAGAGAGAAAGAAGACAATGAGATTAGTAGTTTTACATATAAAATTTAGCACGTTACTTGCCAACAGTGGAATGGGTGTTATATAATGAGCAAGTAGTATAGTGAGTCATCAAGACTCCCTATGAATGACAGACCAGAGTATAAAGGTAAGACATGGAGGTTCCACATGGTAGATTTACTTAAGAGTAGAGAAGAGATAGACCGTATCGATCAGCAGATCCTTTCTTTGTTCGAAGAACGAATGGATATTGCAAAGAATGTTGCGGAGTATAAGATTAGTGTTGGTAAAAAAGTCTATGATAAACAAAGGGAAGAAGAGAAACTAAGCAAACTTGGCTCTATGGCTAGTAATACATTTAATGAACAAGCCGTGGAAGAATTATTTACGCAGATCATGGCAATTAGTCGTAAGCTTCAGTATACACTTGTTCAGTCTGGAAATATTACAGAATCCTTTTCCGCTGTTGAGAAATTACCAATTTCACCAAATACGAAAGTAGTTTTCTTTGGACAAGAAGGAACCTATACACAGCAATGTATGGAAGATTATTTCGGTACAGAGATTAACAGCTACAATGAATTAACATTTCGTAAAGTTATGGAAGCAGTAAAGGAAGGCAAAGCAGATTATGGTGTACTTCCAATTGAGAATTCATCTACGGGTGGAATTACGGACATCTATGATCTACTAGTAGAGTATGATAATTGTATTGTTGGAGAACATGTAGTAAAGATAGAAAATGCATTACTTGGTTTAGAGGGAGCTACCATCGAGAATCTGAAAAAGGTATATTCTCATCCACAACCTTTGATGCAGTGTGCAAAATTCTTAGAAGAACATGACTATATACAGAAAAAAGAGTTTGCAAGTACAGCAGCAAGTGCAATGAAGGTGAAAGAAGATGGAGACCTGACACAAGCGGCAATTGGTAGCCGTAAAGCAGCCCAATGTTATGGTTTGCAGATTCTAAAAGATTCGATTAACTCGGATCAGACGAACTGTACACGGTTTATCATTATTGCGAACCAGAAAATCTTCATTGAAGATGCCAATAAGGTTAGCATTTGTTTTGAATTACCACATAAAAGTGGAACACTATATAATATGCTATCCCATTTCATCTACAATAATCTGAATATGGTTAAGATTGAATCAAGACCGATTAATGGGAAGAAATTCGAATATCGTTTCTTTGTTGATGTAGAAGGGAATCTAAAAGATGCAGGAGTAATAAATGCACTTCGCGGGATTAAGGAAGAGGCATCAACGCTTCGTGTTCTTGGTAATATTAAGACAGAGTAAAGAAGTCGAATTAATTATATAAGATATAGACAGACCACAAAAGAACAAAAAAACATGGCGATACGAAAGGGGTAACCTATGGTAAACGACGATTATATTAACTTTACAATTGGAAAACAGAAACATATTGCATTAATTGCACATGATAGTAAGAAACCAGAATTAGTTGATTGGGTGTTAAAGAATAAAGCCGTACTAGAAAATCACATTTTATGTGGAACAGGTACAACAGCACGTCTAATTGCAGACAAAACCAATCTTCCTGTTAAGGGATACAACAGTGGCCCACTTGGTGGTGACCAACAGATTGGTTCAAGAATCGTAGAAGGCAACATTGATTTCGTTGTATTCTTTTGGGATCCATTAGCTGCGCAGCCACATGATCCAGATGTGAAAGCATTGCTTCGTATTGCAGTTGTATATGATATCCCAATTGCAAATAACCGTGCAACAGCTGACTTTATGTTGAATTCAACATTTATGAACACAGAATATGAAAGGAAAGTTGAGAATTTCAACAAGACAATCCAGGCAAGATTTGATTCTTTCAAAAAATAAATAGTCGCACACAATGTTATCACAAGTTGTTCACAATTTCTTCAAGAGGCAATCACAATTTGAACATACTTTCTTGTTACACTATACTCATCAAAAGGAAATAAATATAACGAACCGATAAAACGTTCGTTCCATAGAGTAGGTATAGTGAAAGGAGAATTATTATGTACAATGAAATGAACAACAACGTAGAACAACAGTATCAACAACAGAATCAAGAACAATATGGAAACAATAGTGAAACAATAAAAGAAGCAAAGAGAAAGAGAAAAATTCCTGGATTTGTAAAAGTTCCAGTTGCAGCAGTAGCATTTGGTGTAGTAGCTTCCTTGAGTTTTCAAGCAGTAGGTGGGGGATATACATCAACCAATCGAACGACAACCCAAGAATCAACAACAAATCTTACAATTGCTAGTACTTCGAATAATGAAAGTGATTCCACTTCAGGTGTTCAAAAAGTAATAACAGGTACATCCTCAAGTGAAGTTGCAACGGATGTATCAGGAGTAGTTGAGAATGTAATGCCTTCCATCGTATCCATTGATTGTACGCAAACTGTACAACAACAAGATATCTTCGGAAATGTCTATAACAAGGAAGCTACAGGAAGTGGTTCCGGTATTATTATTGGGCAAAATGAAAAGGAAGTTCTAATCGTTACGAATAATCATGTCGTAAGCGGTGCAACCATGGTAGAGATTACGTTTAGTGATGATTCAACAGCAACAGCAGAAGTGAAAGGGACGGATTCAGGAGCAGATTTAGCAGTTGTTTCTGTACCAATTGAAAGTATATCAGATGATACAAAGAATACCATTCGTGTAGCAACATTAGGAGATTCTGATGATGTGAAAGTTGGCCAGATGGCAATTGCTATTGGAAATGCCTTAGGTTATGGGCAATCTGTGACGGTTGGTTACATCAGCGCAAAAGACCGTGAAGTTGCAACGGAAGACTACACAATGAAATTACTTCAAACAGATGCAGCAATCAATCCTGGTAACAGTGGTGGTGCCTTACTTGATTCCCAAGGTCGTGTTATCGGTATTAACTCAGTCAAATACGCATCTGAAGAAGTGGAAAGTATGGGTTATGCAATTCCAATCTCCTATGCAATTCCAATCATTAATGATCTTATGAGTCAGGAAGAAATATCAGAAGAGGAACAAGCATATCTTGGAATAACAGGACAAGATGTAACAGATGCAATAGCAAAACGATACGGTATGCCAGTAGGTGCTTATGTACAACAGGTAAGTGAACAATCACCTGCAAGTGAAGCGGGAATTCAAAGTGGTGATGTTATTACCTCTTTCAATGAACGTGAAGTAAAATCCATGTCCCAATTACAAGAATTGCTTGGAAACCGAAAAGCAGGAGAAACTGTTAAGATTGTTATTAACAGATTGGAAAATGGTTCATATGCAGAGAAAACACTTACCGTTACATTAGGAAAGAAGAACGAAGCATCTAGCCAAACAACAGAACAAAATACAACAGAGAATAACCAGAATAAGAGTAACAGCAATGGATTCCAGAAGGGAAATGGAAATAACTAGAGTTGTTGGAACGCATGATTATTACTCGTATATAAAATAGGAAAGTAGGAAAAGAATGTTGTGATAAGACACAGGAGAGTCTAAATCGCAACATTCTTTTTTTAGGCACCAATTCCTTATTTCATAAACATGGTGAATTATGAAAAATATAATCGGTATATGTTAAACGTGTTTGAGTAGTCCATGCACCGAGCGACGTTTTATGAATATAGTATTACAAGCAAAACGTGTGAGGAGATTTCGAATGAAAAGGAGACGTATAGCAATTGTACTTGTACTCCTTATGGTAATGACCACATTGGTTGGCTGTAAGAAAGACGGTAATCTCACAAAGATAACTTTAAATGAAGTTGCACATTCCATTTTTTATGCACCTCAGTATGTAGCACTTGAACTTGGATATTTCAAAGACGAAGGATTAGATGTTGAGCTAGTAACGGGATTTGGTGCAGATAAGACCATGACAGCCGTTTTATCAGGAGAAGCAGAGATTGGGTTTATGGGATCAGAATCTTCAATTTATGTGTATAATGAAGGCGCAGAAGATTATGTGGTGAATTTCGCACAATTGACCCAAAGAGCGGGAAATTTTTTAGTTGGAAGAGAAGCCAATGAACATTTCAAATGGACGGATCTACAAGGAAAAACAATAATTGGAGGAAGAGCAGGCGGAATGCCACAGATGGTACTAGAGTATATCCTGAAAAAGAATGGTTTGGATCCTACAAAAGATGTGTCAATCATTCAGAACATTGATTTTGGTTTGACAGCAGAAGCATTTTCTTCGGGAACAGGAGATTTTACCATTGAGTTCGAGCCGGCAGCATCTGCACTGGAATTAGAAGGCAAGGGAAGCGTTCTTGCTTCTTTAGGTGTAGAGAGTGGAAAAGTACCATATACCGCATATTCTGCAAAGAAGAGCTACATTGAGAAGAATCCGGAGATCATTCAGAAATTCACCAATGCAATTCAAAAAGGAATGGATTATGTGAATTCCCATTCACCATCTGAAATCGCAAAGGTTATTAAGCCACAATTCAAAGAAATTGATGATGAAAAACTGGAAATGATCGTTCAACGATATTATGACCAGGGAACATGGAAAGATAATACACTTTTTGAAGAGGCTAGTTTTGATTTGTTACAAGATATCTTATTACATGCAGGTGTGGTTGAGAAAGAAGCACCATATAGTGATCTGGTGACCACAATCTATTCTAGTAAGGCAGTAGAAAAATAAATAGTTGAATGATAGAATGCCAAGAGGTAGATGTGTTGTGTCTATTCTTGGCATTTTATATGTTTGAATTGACAAATAGGATAACGAAAAAGTTGTTAAAAATAAACGACTTCCTATAGTGAAAATCACTAGGATTATTAGATGAACTAATGAGTAAAAGAAGATTCTTATTTGAAATTGTGTATTTTGTATAAAATAATTTAAAAAATTATATTAAATTTTCGCTTTTTCAGGAAGTAAAAACACTGGACATTTTATTCGCTTGGGTATACTATAGGTAGGTCGTAAAAATCATGGTAGATTGTGACATTTATTATCGAATATGGAGGAATATGATGGGAACATACGGCTATTTATTAGACATTGCGCTAATTCTCATAAGTACAAAGGTACTAGGAATTACAACGAAGAAGTTTCAACTACCACAAGTTGTAGGGGCTTTGGTTGCTGGAATCGTGCTAGGACCAGCGGTTTTGAACATCTTAAAAGAAACAAATTTCCTTGTACAGCTATCTGAAATTGGTGTTATCATTCTCATGTTTTCAGCAGGTTTGGAGGCAGACTTGCAGGAGTTGAAAAAGACGGGTAAAGCATCGTTTATCATTGCTTTATTTGGTGTAATCGTTCCATTATTGGGAGGATTATTAGTTGGATCAATTTTCAATAAAGAGAGTATCATAGCAAATGATGCAACGGCGAGCATCTTTTTACAAAATATATTTATGGGTATCATCTTAACAGCTACTTCTGTAAGCATTACAGTGGAAGCGTTGAAAGAAATGAAGAAATTGAATACAGCAGCAGGTAATGCAATACTAGGGGCTGCAATTATTGACGATATTCTTGGAATCGTTGCATTGACTGTAATAACAAGTCTTACAGATTCCAATGTAAGTATTGTGGTTGTTTTATTAAAGATTGTTGCATTCTTTGTCTGTTCGTTAATTGCAGGATTCATTTTCTTTAAGTTGATGAAATTCTTAAACAACCGCTATAAGCGTGATATGCGTCGTTTTGTTATTTTAGCATTTACATTCTGCTTATTGATGGCATATTGTGCAGAAGAATTTTTCGGAGTTGCAGATATTACAGGAGCATTTATTGCAGGCTTAATCATCTCCAATACAGAACGTACAAAATACATTGCAGATCGGTTCGAAGTTGTATCCTATGCATTCTTATCCCCAATCTTTTTTGCAAGTATTGGATTAAAAATTGTATTACCCAAAATGACTGTTGGTATTATCTTATTTGCAGTTGTACTTACAATCATCGCAGTTATTACGAAGATTGTTGGTTGTGGATTAGGATCAAAAGTTTGCGGTTATTCCAACGCAGAAGCTATGCAGATTGGTATTGGTATGGTTTCTCGAGGAGAAGTTGCCTTGATTGTTGCAAGTAAGGGACAAGCACTTGGGTTAATGTCTACAGCAATTTTAGGGCCAATCATTATTGTGGTCGTAATTACAACAGTTATTTCGCCAATTCTCTTAAAATTAGCGTTTAAGAAAGCGTAAGAAATTATAGTAGTATTGATTCGCTTGATCAGATATCGAATAATAAGGGTCAAAACAAATGAGAATGGTCTAGAAAAACAAGGAGTAACAAGTTGAAGGAACAATAAACAAAGAGTAAAAAATATTGAATGCCTACGATAAAACATTATAACATCCTAATCAAAAAACGGACTTTTAACTCAGTTAATTTAGTGAGTTATAGGTCCTCTTTTGGTGGTAAAATTTGTATGCAATAAGAAATCTAACAACAAATTATTTAAACCCCAATAAGGCACTTTGCCAATATTTATTTATGATTAGTTATAAAGTTCTTGAATGATAGTAAGTAAATAAAGTATAATATTTATGAGTAATTTTCTCCTTTGTATAAGGTTGGTTGGGCGATTCTGAAACCTTGATGTTAGTAGAATGATGCCGATGGCAGGAAAACTGTTGGAAGTCAAGGGAGTTGGAATCAAAACAGTCTATGTTACGAGGGAAGAGTCTATACCTTTTGGATTATTCATTATGATGTACGAATGAGAAAAGAACAATACAATAGGAAACGTTAATATTTTCTAAAAGATAACCCTATTGTGATGTAAACAAAATACTTATAATATGAGGAGGTATTATATGATAGACAATCATGTAAAATCGAAATATGTGAAACAGCGTAAATATTCGGATAAAGAAAACAGAGAAGCTAGGAGTAATAAATTCATGTTTATGAATACCTTCATTCTGTTTGTTATTTCCTTATGTCTTGGAACGTATAAGCCATTAGGAGATCAGATACCACAACTATGGAGGGCAGTTGCTCCAGTATCAGTCGTATTTATAATTATTTTAGTTATATGCTATAAATTATTTGGTAGCCGTGTTATGTTCCGAAGAGTTGGATTGGTGGAGAGTATGATATTATACACGATACTAATCTTTGGGTCCGGAAATACGATGCTAAGAATGTGTATTATTCCATCACTGGTATGTGCGGTTCTATACTTGGATATTACGAATCTACGATTTAGTTGTATAGTCGTTGGAGGAATTAATATCATTTATGAGGTGTTCGAGGTATACTCCGGAATGCAAGCTAATATGCTTGTATTCGAGCTTTCTGTGCTTACACTGATTTGTATAAATATTTATTTAGTTGGAAAAATATTAAAGAGATTTGACCATGATACGCGCCACATGTTAATGGATGAGCAGGAGTATCAAAAACACATATTAGATCAGATCCTTGATGTATCTTCCGTTGTTACGGAGGAAAGCGCACAAGTGACAGAAATTATTGATGAGCTGAAAGATTCGACTATCAATGTACATAAGTCCTTACAAGAGATTGCTATTAGTACGCAGGTAACAGCAGAGAATGTAGGAGAGCAGACAACAGCAACGCAAGATATTCAGAATTTGATTAAATCCACTGCAAATTCTACCAATCATATGGTTGGGGTTGTTCAGAACTCTGCAAAATTAGTGAAAGAGAATCTGAATAAGATGAATGAGATTCGTGGAGGATCCGAACGAATCAATGTTACCAGTGAACAGGTGACAAAGACCATGAATGAATTACTTGAGAATATGCAGGGTGTTCGTCAAGTAACAGATACCATTTATAACATATCCAATCAGACCAACCTACTTGCATTGAATGCTTCCATTGAAAGTGCAAGAGCAGGAGAGGCAGGACGTGGTTTTGCGGTTGTTGCAGATGAGATTCGTATGTTATCCGAACAGACAAGAAAGTCGACTTCTGATATTGCTTCCATCCTAGAGACACTGAACGAGAAAGCAAAAACAGCATCAGAAGTAACGCAAATGTCCATGGAGGAGACAAAACATCAAAGTGTATTAATTGAAGATGCAACGAATGGATATCAGAAAATTAGTAATGATGTGAATTCGCTGGAAGAACAGATTTCTAACATCAATGAAATGGTAAAACAGGTGGTTGCTGCGAATAATTCCATCATTGAGAATATCAGCACTCTTTCTGCAACGAGTGAAGAAGTAACAGCTAGTACGCAATCCGCTGAGAGTGTAAGTGAAGTGAACGTTGATCGAGCGGATGAAATGAAAGCCTTAATTGAGAAATTGGCACAAAGTATCACTGAGCTGGAGAAATATCAAAAGGAAGCAAAATAATCGGGTACACCACTATTATGATACAATCCTACAGGATATGTAATTCACGGATCACGAATATGGAGGCCACGCATGAAAATCTATGATACAAAATTAAAAGAGGTAAAAATTATAGAATATGAAAAGAAAACGGACAGTAGAGGTTTTTCATATTCTATTTTTGATAAAAAGGAATTACTGGAAGCGGAGATATATTTTGAACATCAGCAAGAAAGAATCTATTATTCAGAAAAAGCGGGAACACTATATGGAATACATTTTCAAAATGCTCCGAAAGCACAAACAAAGTTATTATATTGTATTGCGGGAAGAGGAATTGATTATGCAGTTGATTTACGGAAAGAATCCAGTACATATTTACAATGGGTTGGGGTAGAGCTAAGTGCAGAAAATCATAGACAAATCTATATACCGAAAGGTTTTGGACATGTATTTTTATCATTAGAAGATCATACGAAAAATGTAATGCGTTTTGATGAAGCGTTTGATCCTAAATATAATCGGCAGATTGCATATGATGATCCGCAGATTCATATTGAGTATCCGATTAAACCAATTGTATTAGCAGAGTATGATCGAAAGGCTCCTAATTTGGAGAATTGCGATATACATATAGGCTGAATGAACACAATTCTTGAAAGAAAGAGGATACGTGTATTAAAATAAGAGTTTAATGATAGAGAGCAAAATACGAGCATATATAACATGAAAAAAGAGATGTAACAGATGGACGAACCCAACTGTTACATCTCTTATCTGTCATTTGACTTTATTTGTCTTCAGAATCCTCTGTATCTTCAGAGGCATCGTCAGAATCGTCTTCATTCATATCAAAATCTTCTTCTTCGAAATCGTCATCAAAATCATCATCGAAGTCATCTTCAAAATCTTCCAAGTAATCAGGAGTACAACGTTTGTAGATAGCATAAACAATAGCGGCGATAGCAGCTACTGCAGCGATTATAACGATTACGCAAACTGCTTTGTTCTTTTTCTTTTCTTCTACTTGCTTTTTAGAGATTAAATCATTCAACTTTACAGCACTGAGTAGTTCTTCAATTTTATTATTCATACGTACACATCCTTTCTTTTCCTCCTAATCATTCCTAGGTTTGACTAGTTGGTATCAATAGTATTATACCACGATGTTATGGATTTTACTATAGTAACGTAGAAATTATAACTTTATTAATTTTGCAAATGATGCCTTCATTTTTTTGGTTCCATTTGTATCAAAATCAACACTGACAACATAATCATCCCCTTGTTTTACCATATCAGCAACGATTCCCACACCAAACTTCATATGTTTCACTGTATCGCCTACACCATAATCAATAACAGCTTTCGAAGGTGCTGGTTTATCAAATGTAGTAGAACCTAGTTTACTCTGACTACCAAATCCCTTTGTAATAAATGGATTGTTGGAAAATAGATTGTTTGGATCTTTGGGTCCTTGGTTCCCGTTGCTTGTTGTTGAAGAAGGAGGAGTCCAAGTACCACCTTTTTGGGAAGAACCACTACCATAATATGGTGTTTTTGCTTTCGTACCACCGAGGTTAGAAGATAATCCGCCGGTGCTGTATCGACTGGAGCTTGCGGTGTGATTTAACAGGTAGCGAGGAATTTCTCCAATAAAACGAGAAGGACGATTAAACTGTGTTTCACCACGTACCATACGCTGTCTGGCTGCACTTAAGTAGAGGCGTGTCATTGCTCGTGTGATTCCCACATAGCATAGGCGACGTTCTTCTTCAATGTCTGTTGGATCACCAGATTGAATAGACATATAGCTTGGGAAGATCCCATCCTCCATTCCGCATAGGTAGACATATGGGAATTCTAAGCCTTTCGCAGAATGAAGAGTCATTAGTACAACAACATTATTGGATTCCTCTAAATTATCGATATCCGCTACTAGAGCAACTTCTTCTAAGAAGCCACTGAGTGTCGGTTCTTCCTCTGCATTTTTTTCATAAGTGACTACTTTATTAATTAATTCATTAATATTATCAATACGAGCGCGAGCTTCTTCCGTATCCTCAGCTTCTAATTCAGCAAGATAGCCTGTTGCTTCCAGTATTTCATTAACTAAGTCTTCCAGAGAGTAGGAAGGATCATTTAATTTTGATTTTAGCACTTCGATGAGACTGACAAATGGTTCAATCTTTGCCATTCCTCGACCTAACCCAGGAATTGAAGAGGCATGTTGCAATGCTTGGTAGAAACTCATACCTGTACCAATTCCATAATCTGTGACACGATCAATTGTGGTTAAGCCGATACCACGTCGTGGTATATTGATAATACGCTTAACTGCCATGTCATCTAAACCATTATCAATGGTTTTTAGATAAGCAAGGATATCTTTCACTTCTTTTCTGGCATAGAAGTTTGTACCGCCAACAATTTTATATGGAATGTTATGAAGAATTAACTTTTCTTCAAATATACGTGATTGTGCATTAGTACGATAGAGAATGGCAAATTCATTGTAATCATGTCCATCATTCAAAATGAGATTGTATATGTCAGAAACGATTTCATTCGCTTCATCGTATTCCGTATCAAATTGTGTAAAGGTCAAAGGTTCTCCATCCCCATTATCGGTCCATAGGCGTTTATCTTTACGACCAAGATTATTATGAATGACCTCATTGGCAGCATTTAAGATGTTGCTGGTAGAACGGTAATTTTGCTCCAATTTGATAACTTTTGTGGAGGCAAAGACTTTTTCAAAATTCAAGATATTGTAAATATTAGCTCCGCGGAATTTATAGATGGACTGGTCATCATCACCAACAACACATAGATTATGTTCGATTTCTCCATCCTCATTCTTTGTGGAAGCAAGAATACTGATCAGACGAAACTGTACGGTATTCGTATCCTGATATTCATCTACCATAATATACTTAAATCGTTTTTGATAATACTCTAGTACTTCTGGGTGGTTTTCAAACAATTCAACTGTCTTAAATAGAAGATCATCAAAATCGAGAGCATTATTTTGCTTGAGTCTTTTTTGATATTCCTTGTAGACAGCAGCATATTTACTCTTAGTAAAGTCTCCTTGGGCATCCTTTTCATAACGTTCTGGTGTAATCAGTTCATCTTTTGCTGCAGAAATGGCACTTAAGATGGAACGTTCCTTATAGGTTTTTGTATCGATATTTAAGAACTTACAGATATCACGGACCAAAGCTTTTTGATCGTCCGTGTCATAAATGGTGAAATTCTTTTCGTAACCGAGACAATCAATATAGCGACGGAGAATACGGACACAGGTGGAGTGAAAGGTGCTCACCCATATATTTTCAGAGCCATAACCAACAATGTTATCAACACGTTCCCGCATCTCTTTCGCCGCTTTGTTGGTAAAGGTGATTGCAAGAATATTCCATGGATTAACGTCTCGTTCATCGATGAGATATGCAATACGATGGGTCAAAACTCTTGTTTTCCCAGAACCAGCACCTGCTAAGATGAGCAGAGGACCTTTGTCATGTTGGACAGCTTCTAACTGTTGTGGATTAAGTGAATCATAAATACTCATGTGGAATACCCCTATCTATTGAAATAATTTCGTATTTGTACAAACATATGTTTATATTATAGCATTAACTAGTATGGGATACAACCGAAAATACATGTGGGAGTAAGGAATGACATTAATCAGTTATTTAGTACTTGTTATATAGTATCAAATACTATATAATATATATGGCGAGGTGATGAAATGGAGAAATCTAGAGATGATTTTATGAATCAGTTAATCGAAGAGATTAAGAAGATTAGTTATATTAAGGCGGAAGATATTCCGAATATTGAACTATACATGGATCAAGTAACAACATACATGGACAAGCGTCTTAAACCTAAGATTAAGGAAAGAGAAGATAAGATGCTTACGAAAACCATGATTAATAATTATACGAAGAATGATCTCTTGCCACCACCAAATAAAAAGAAATACTCAAAAGAACATATGATTCTTTTGATTTTTATCTATTATTTTAAGAACATTTTATCCATTACAGATATACAGAATATCCTTAATCCGTTAACTGAATTGTATTACCAGACGGATAAGCGGATTAACCTAGAAGATATCTATAATGAGGTCTTTGGATTAGAAAAGGACGAATTGGATATTTTGGTGAATGATGTAATGGAAAAGTATAGTCGGTCGAAAACAACATTTCAGAAAGCTAATGAAGAGGAAAGCGAATTCCTTACGACATTTTCAATGATTTGTATGTTAAGCTTTGACGTATATATGAAAAAAGCCATTATTGAACGATTGATTAGCCAGACTATGGAACAGAGAACGGAAAAAAACGGAAAAGAAAAACCGAAGAAGAAAAAAGAAGACAAAGATGAAAAAGAACGTTAGGAGGTTGTCCCCCCCTAACGTTCTTTTTCTATATAGGATTCTATTGTTCAGAATCGGTAGACTCGTCCTCGAAGATCTCTCCTAAACGAGAAAAGACCATGTCATAACCATCGTTTCCGTAATTGAGGGAACGATTCACTCTACTGATCGTTGCTGTTGAAGCACCTGTCTTCTCTGCGATTTCTAGATAAGTTTTATGTTGACGAAGCATCTTCGCAACTTCGAATCTCTGAGAGAGAGAGAGTAATTCATTCACTGTACAAACGTCCTCAAAGAAAGTATAACATTCTTCTGTATCCTTAAGACTGAGTATAGCTTCAAACAAATAATCGACAGCAGTCGTTCTAATCTTCTTACTCATTCATAACGCTCCTTTTTTGAAATATATCATATTTTACCACGATAAAGTTATAAAGTAAAGAGGAAATGCAATGTTGTTATAGAAACTATTCCTTCAAGTTATAGCAAAAAGTCGAACAGTATGTCTAATTTTAGAAAATATTCGCGTTTTGTAAGACATTTTATTTATTTTTGTAAATATTTATTTTTCTGATAGAAATTGTTTGAATTTATCTACGGATGTATTGATAATGAGGTCTTCTGGGAAATTAGTCTCATTTAATACTGCATCGATAAAACAAGTATTTCCAATGTCAGATGCAACATGGGCATCACTGTTCAGACAAACAGGAACTGCATATTGCTTACACAAATTCAAGATGGTGATGTCATTTTCGCGTGTGTTTTGACGAAAACCGTTTGGATTTAAGGAACTATTATTGATCTCGATTAATACATGATTTTTCTTAGCAGCTTGTACCAAAGCTTCATAATCAAGTGAGAATCTTGAATCATCTGGATGACCGATTACTTGGATATATGGACTTTCCATTGCTTTAATCATAGCATTGATATTCTGTTCTTTCGTACCAGGAGCTAAACAAGGCATATGAAGACTCGCAATTCCATAATCAAGACCAGCAAGTGTTTCTTCGTCCAAATCCAATTCCCCATTGTAACCGATGATATTAACTTCTGCGCCAAGCATTAATTCTAGGTCACCATATTGGCGTTCTACAACTTTCAAATTATGAAAGTAGTAGAGATGACATGTACCTGGCATGGCAACAGCATGATCCGATACGCCTAATAGACGTAAACCTTTCTCCTTTGCAGTATAGATCATTTCTTGTAACGTATTATATGCATGACCACTTGCGATGGTATGTGTGTGTATATCTAATTCGTAATTCATCTTGTTTTCCTTTCTGTACAACAAACTTTAAACCGTGTACATTATATACCATATAGAAATTTCAGGCAAGGGAGGTAACTTTGTTTCTTGGGGTGTTCCCGAGTAAAGTTTAACAATCGTAATAATAGTTTCTTGTGTAATTATAAAATAAGTAATAAATAATTCTATAACATATATAAAAAAAAGATGAAAAAGGGCTGGAAATATAATATAATGAAGTTAAAATATAGAAGTAGTATATATAAGTCCTTTTATTTAAGTAATATTATCTGGAGGATAAATAATGAACAAGAAAAAGTATTTATGTGAGGTGCTACTTACAGTCATTGCTGTCATACTTTTTTGTGCTTTACCAACCCATGCACAAGAAGATAAGAAAACAATCCGTATTGGGTATATTGATTATGCTGGATTTATCGAGAAGACTGTTGACGGAGATTATACGGGATATGGAGTTGAATACTTAAATGAAATCGCAAAATATACGGGTTGGAAATATGAATATGTGTTTGACACTTGGGAAAATTGCCTGGATAAATTAAAAAAAGGGCAGATTGACTTATTGTGTACAGCGCAGTATACAAAGGAACGAGCCGAAATTTATGATTTTTCAAAGTATTCATGCGGAAAAGAATATGGTGTCCTATATGTAAATCCTGATGATAATAAATTCTATTATAATGATATACAAGCATTTGATCATGCTGTAATCGGTTTGTTAAAGGGAAGTTTCCAAAATGAAGCATTTGCAGAGTATGCGAAGAAAATGGGGTTTACATATAAAGTTAAAGAATATGATACGGATGCACTGTTGGAGGAAGCGTTGATTAAAGGGGAGATTGATGCCATGGTAGCAGGAAGTCTCTCTTGGAAAGGGAATCTTCGTATGGTGGCTAAATTCAGTGTAGATCCTTTTTTCTATATGACAACGCAGGGCAATGATGGATTACTGGAAGAGCTGAATGACGCAATGGAACAGATTCAGTGTAATCACCCATATTTTGAAATGCAACTGTATGATAAATACTACAGCACAAGTGTTACTTCCACACAACCTTTGTTTACAAAGGCTGAAACGAATTACATAAAAAATGCAGATGTGAAGAAAGTGGGATATATTAAGAATTGGTACCCATATTCCTATACGAATGAACAGGGAGAGGCAGCAGGTGCCTGCATACAATTATGCAAGAGTTTGGAAAAATTATCCGGGCTAAGATTTCAATACGTTCTTTATCATTCTTTACAAGATATGATACAGGATTTGGACGATGATAAAATTGATCTGATTGCTGTTATGCCAAATGTATCAAAGCAGATGGGAGACGAGTTGCTTTACTTGTCAGAGCCATATTTGATAAGCCAGTTTATGTTATTGAACTCGGAGCAGTATTTTAACCAGACGAAAGATCAAAGTATGGTTGCATTGAAGTCAATGAAACATCTGAGCCAATATTTCAAGGAACAATTTCAGATTAAGCAAATCTTTTGGGCAGATTCGCTTATGGATCTTGTTGAAGCAGTAGAGGACCATTCTGCAGATGTGGGTGTAATTGATTACTATCTGGTGAATAAAGCATTACAGATGGGAGACCCTGAGAATCTTTTAGTTAGCCAGATACCAGATGCAAAGATTGAACTTACTCTTGCTATGAAACAGGCTGAGAATACGACTTTACTTGGAATACTTAATAATTGTATCGAGTATATACAGCCAATGGAATCCTATGAAGCAATTAATATGGAATTAAGCAATCAAAAGACGGTATTTAATCTGAAAGCTTTTTTAAGAGAATACAGTACTTTGATTTTCACAGTTAGTCTAGGCGCAATACTTGTCGTTATTATCATGGTTAGTATTTTGCGTAAAGTATATAGTCAGATCATTACATATGATAAGCTTACGGGTTGCTATAATCAAGCGAACTTTGAGAAGAAGGTACCTAAGATCATAGATGAGAGTGGAAAGAAAAAGTATTATATTATGACCTTCGATATCTATCGTTTTAAGTTTTTTAAACAGTATTATGGCAGAAAGCTGAGTGAAGATTTGTTACGTGCAATTGCAGAAAAAGTACGTACTTTATTGTTTGAAGAAGAAATCATAGCAAGAACTTCTGAAGATAGTTTTGCATTGCTGGTCAATGATGCAAATTATATGAAACTAATCCAAGAGTTTTACTTCTTGCTTGATGAAATCAAACAACAATTTAAACTGGATATTGAATTAATTGTTAATTTTGGATTGTATCCAATCGAAGATAAATCGGAACCTGTGTCTACTATGATTGATAAAGCAATTCTGGCACAGAAGATTGTTCAAGAAAGAAAAAAATCAATCTTTGCAATCTATACAGATGAGATGGAGAAACAGCTGATATCGGAAACTCGAATTGAAGAAGAGATGAAACGTGCATTAAAGGAAGGAGAATTCCAAGTATATTATCAACCCAAGATCGATCTCTTGACCAAGAAGATTGTTGGTGCAGAAGCACTGATCCGTTGGATCAAACCAGATGGCTCTGTAATCTATCCAAATCAGTTTATTCCAATCTTTGAACGGGATGGTTTTATAGAAGAAATTGATTATTTTGTATTAGCAGAGGTTTCCCGTTTTATTATGAAACGAATGAAAGCAGGGCTTCCTGTATTTCCGATATCCGTGAATCAATCCAGATATTTATTCTCGAATCCCAAATATGTAGATAATATATTAACCATATTAGATATTAATGGCTTATCGGGGGAATACATCGAATTAGAGATTACGGAGACTCTTTATATGGAAAACCGAACGCTTTTAGCACGAGTTGCGAATAAATTACGGGAACATAAGATCAAATTCTCCATTGATGATTTTGGAAGTGGGTATTCATCGTTGAATCTTTTGGCAGAATTACCAGTTGATATTTTGAAAATTGATCGGGAGTTTTTGAAAGATTGTGAGGAATCCGATGTAAAGAAAGCCGTGATTGTAACTGTTGTAGAATTGGCACATAAACTGAATCTACAGGTTGTTTGTGAAGGAATTGAGACCAAATCACATGAGGAATTCCTTGAAGCTATTGCATGTGATGTGGGACAAGGCTTTTATTATGCAAAACCATTATGTGTGGAGGATTTTAATATGTATATTGAAGAACATATTGAGTGAGTATGAGGGAAAATCATTCCTATGATTTGGATAGCCTTACGAATGAAAGACGAGGAGGATCATGAATGAAATCAATAAATACACTACTTGGAAAGACTCAAATTGTCCTCGTTGTCCTAGGTATTATGTAGCATGTGAACAATTAATGTATATGTTATAGTAGTTATTATGTGAATTTCTATGGTTATGAATTGTTAGCATACATAATTGCTCATTAACAAACAAGAGAGTTAGGTAAAGTAGGAGGAGAAGGATGAAACGCTGTATAATTATGCCGGATTCTTACAAAGGAACGTTGTCTTCTTTGCAAATCTGCAATACGATGGAGAACGTGATTAAAAGACATTTTCCTGAATGTGAGACAATTAAGGTACCAATGGCAGATGGAGGGGAAGGAACGGTTGATTGTTTTCTATATGCGACGGACGCACAAAAGATTCAAGTACGAACAACAGGTCCTTACGGAGAAACAATTGAAACCTATTATGCCAGATTAGGGGATACTGCAGTGATTGAAATGGCAAGTGCAGCAGGACTTGTACTTGCGAAAAATAGCAAATACGGTTTGAATCCTAGAAAAACCACGACCTATGGTGTGGGTCTCATGATGAAACATGCAATTGATCATGGCTGTAAAGAAATCATACTTGGATTAGGTGGAAGTTGTACCAATGATGCTGGTGTAGGAGCAGCACGAGCATTGGGAACCTGTTTCTTTGATACCAGAGGCAAGGAATTCATTCCAACAGCAGATACCTTATTAAGGATTGCAGATATTGATAACAGCATAGCAGAAGAACGACTGCAAGGAGTGAAGGTGACGGCTATGTGTGACATTGATAATCCTCTTTTTGGTCCAGAAGGTGCAGCATATGTATTTGCACCTCAAAAGGGAGCAGATGATGCTACGGTTCGCTTGCTGGATTCCAATCTACGTGGTTTGGCAGATATCATTGAAGGTGTCTTAGGAAAGCGAGTAAGTCAGATGCCAGGTGCTGGAGCAGCAGGTGGATTTGGAGCTGGAGTCGTTTCGTTCTTCCAGGGTAAACTTCGTTCAGGAATTGATACCTTGTTGGATCTTGTTCATTTTGATGATCTACTAGAGGGAACGGATATGATCTTCACAGGTGAAGGGAGAATTGACAGCCAAAGCTTACGTGGGAAAGCAGTAATTGGCATAGCCATGCGTGCAAAAGTATCAGATGTTCCTGTTGTTGCTGTAGTTGGTTCAATTGCAGAAGATATAACGCCTGCTTATGATATGGGAGTTACTTCAATCTTTAGTATTAACCGTGCACCCATGTCTTTTGAAGAGGTGAAGGAGATGAGTGAACAAAACCTGGCCGATACCATGGATTCTCTAATGCGGTTTTATCGCTGCGTGGAGGAACGGTAGTAGCTTTCCTTACTTGACAATACAATAAAAAATCTCCATGAATATAATCCAATATACGAGACGGAATATGTCTTGTTTGGCGTTAATTCATGAAGATTTTATGGGAAACCATAATGGGTAATAAGCAGTAATTAATGCTTACACAAATAATTTACTTACCATTTGATTTACAAGAGAACTATCTGCTTTCCCTTTTACTTTTGGCATAAGGGTTTTCATGATCATTCCTTTTTCTTTTGCAGTTGGAGTCGTAATTCCTAATTCAGATAATACTCCCTGTATTGTTGCTTGAATTTCCTCTTCAGACATGAAAACAGGAGCATAAGCTTGCATAACATCAATACGAAATTGACATTCATCAATGAAATCTTTACGATCATCAGGTGAAGAATCGATGCTTTCCTTTAATACTTTGATTTCTTTTAGGACAACGCTGTCTTCTTCTTCTGTAGTTAAGTCACTACGTTTATCGATTGCTGCATTCTTAAGAGCTGTTAATAGAGCAGAAAGAGCATTTTTCTTTTCTTTTTCACCGGCTTTCATAGCAGCCATCATGTCACTTCTTACTTGATCAATCTTTGTCACGATAAAATCTCCTTTCAATATTGGTAAACGGATTTCCTGTTTGTTGATACATTATTAGATAACGAATCTCTTACGATCTGTTTACCAATGGTTTTGTGGTATGAATATCTCGAAAACTTTTTTGAGGTCTGCATTTATTATATATGCAGATAGTGCCAATTGCAAGGGGCGGTATACAGGGATTAGCCAGTAGAAAGTCCTTGAAAACAAGTTTTCCTTTCTAAATCGTCATAAATGCACCGAATTGTGCGAGATATGCTTGGTGCTTTTCGTAATTCGGATCGTAACAGCCAACTTTTCTCCAAAAGGAGCGATCATGATTCAGATGCAGCAAATGGCAGAGTTCATGTATGACTACATAATCAATAGCAGCTGGCGCTGCCATGGAGAGTCGATAATTAAATGTGAGTTCTTTGTTGGAGTTACAAGTTCCCCATGTTTTTGGAGAGTTTACAATCGTCACACTTTTGGATTTCACACCAATCTGTTTTTCGTAGTAAGCAACACGCTCTTTGGTGATCTCTTTGGTTTGTTTCGTATAGAAAGAGTAGAGAGCATTCTGTATGGCTTCCTCCGTGTCTGGCAAGGAAGGAAGAAGGTCTTGGAGTTTGCAGGCTTTGCCTAAATAGAGAAAGATCTCTTCTTCTTGATATGTCTTCTCTCTGGATATGACAACACGGTTTTCTAAATTTTTATATAAACGAAGAATCACCTTTTTATTTGCCTGCAAGAATTGCTCTAGTTCGAGAACAGGTGTTTTTAATGGTGCTTTCAGAGTGACCAGTCCTTCTGGACTTAATTCCATGGTAATCTTTTGACGCTTTCCGTATTGTACTTGGTACGTAATTTCATAAGAATCTAATTTATATTGCATTAGGGGAAACCTCTCTTTTCTTTAAATGACCTTTTGACCCTTGCAGATGCATGAATTGTTCCGTTGCGATGCAACTACACAATTCAAAAACATTCGCAATCCGCGCAAAAGCGCTACTAGCTCATGTTTTAGCGGGTCAACACGTCATGTTCACTTATGTGCAAGCGAGGCGTGAAATGACCTTTTGACCCTTGCAGATGCATGAATTGTTCCGTTGCGATGCAACTCTCACAATTCAAAAACATTCGCAATCCGCGCAAAAGCGCTACTAGCTCATGTTTAAGCGGGTCAACACGTCATATTCACTTATGTGCAAGCGAGGCGTGAAATGACCTTTTGACCCTTGCATCATTCTATTATAGTAGAGAAGAGAGAAAATGAAAATATACAATTGTTGAATTGGGTATCCTATGATAAAATAGCTAGAGTGACGAAAACTATTGCGAATGTTTAAGGGGGGCAACACGTCATGTTCACTTATGTGCAAGCACAATGTGAAATGACCTTTTGACCCTTGCATCATAAATATATAGAAAGAATAGGTAGGTAACATGAAAAAAGGTGAAATTTATGAAGGTGTAGTGGAACGAATCGATTTTCCAAACAAAGGAATCGTGACCATTGATGATACAAAAATAACAATAAAGAATGCGTTAGTCGGTCAAACCGTTCGTTTTTCCATTAGTAAAAAACGTCAGGGTAGAGCAGAAGGCAGATTACTTGAAGTAGTAAAACCTTCTTCATGTGAGACCAGAGAAGCACTTTGTCCTCATTTTGGTCCATGTGGTGGTTGTACGTACCAAACGTTCTCTTATGAAGAACAATTAAAGTTAAAAGCTTCTCAAGTGAAAAAGCTAATTGATGAAGTTTGTGAGGATTATACATTTGAAGGGATTCTTGGTAGTCCAGTAGAATGGGGATACCGTAATAAGATGGAATTCTCCTTTGGTGACGAGGTAAAAGATGGTCCCTTGGCGTTAGGACTTCATAAAAAAGGTAGCTTTCATGATATTGTAACTGCTTCACATTGTAAAATCGTCGATCCTGACTATAACTTGATTCTTACGACGGTACTGACATATTTTGCAGAACAGGGGATCTCATTTTACAAGAAGAATTCTCATGAGGGATATCTTCGTCATCTATTAGTTCGTCGTGCAGTTAAGACCGGAGAAATGATCATTAACCTGGTAACATCCTCACAACAACAAGTATCATTAGAAAAATTGAAGGATCAATTATTGGAACTTTCTCTTAACGGTAAAATCGTTGGAATCTCTCATACCATCAATGATAGTTTGGCAGACGTAGTACAAAGTGATTCTATGGAAGTTTTATATGGACAAGACTTCTTCTATGAAGAATTATTAGGCCTTAAGTTCAAAATCTCCACATTCTCCTTCTTCCAAACAAATTCGTTAGGAGCAGAAGTACTCTATAGTAAAGCAAGAGAATATGTAGGTGATACAAAGGACAAATTAATCTTCGACCTTTATAGTGGAACAGGAACCATCGCGCAGTTACTTGCCCCTGTAGCAAAAAAAGTTGTGGGTGTTGAAATCGTCGAAGAAGCCGTAGTTGCTGCAAGAGAGAATGCCAAATTGAATAACTTGGAAAACTGTGAATTTATCGCAGGTGATGTACTTAAAGTCATTGATTCCATTGAAGATAAACCAGATTTAATTGTACTTGACCCACCAAGAGATGGTATACATCCAAAGGCACTTACCAAGATTATTAACTATGGGGTGGATCGTCTAGTCTACATCTCTTGTAAGCCAACTTCTCTTGCAAGAGATTTGGTGATTTTGCAAGAGAATGGGTATAAGGTGGAGAAGGTTTGTGCGGTTGATATGTTTCCGCAGACGGTGCATGTGGAGAGTGTTGTATTGATGTCAAGGATTGAAAAGTAGAAACTTGGAAAGTGTAGAAAATATGGGGTTCTGCGTGTTTTGCTGATTTGCAGAATGGCAGAATCCCTTGTAAAATGCCTACTCTACGGGAATATATCTACTGTGAAAAAGTCGCATAGTTGAGTAGACAGAATTACTTTTGGGTAGGTTGTGGAGATAGGATTGTTGTAATTATATGAGAGATGCCCTATAATAAAAATAGTGATAAAAGAATAATCATATAAAAATAAAGAAAGACCGAAGCTTTAGCTTTGGAGTGCGATTGTGCGTCTTACTCTAAGAAAAAAGTTTCGGTCTTTTTATGTGCAAAATTAAGTGTACAATGAGATTTTTGACATAGTATAGTTGTTTCAGCATTACAAAGTAATTACTTTTACAATGCTAAAATAAGATGTAAATATATTTGTAAAACATATTGTAATTACAATATGTTTGTGATATAATTAAAGAGGAAAAGCTTAGCATTTTCGAGGAGGTGCTGATATTGGCAGATGTAAAAATGAGGCCTAAAATACCAATGGAACATTTAAATATTGGAGAGTTTAATCGTGGGCAGTCTTCTAAACTGATAAGAAAACTGGTTGAAGAAGACAAAGCGGCCTATATAAATAAAAATGGGAAACCCATAGCAGTTGTTATGTCAAATGAACGCTATGAGCGACTACTTGCGAAAGGAATTGATATCAATGAGTATTAATATTTCAGAAAAATCGAATTTTATATGGAAAATTGCAGACCTGCTTAGGGGTGATTACAAACAGAGTGAGTACGGAGAGGTTATTTTACCATTTACGGTTCTTTGCCGTTTGGACAGCGTTTTAAGAGATACAAAGGACGAGGTGCTGAAAGCGAATGCTACACTGAAATACAAAAACAAGGCACCCTTCCTAACCAAAATCACAAACTACAAATTCTACAATACGAGCGAATTCACATTTGAGAAGCTGAAAAATGATGCAGGTAACATTGCGGATAATTTGATTGATTATATAAAAGGATTTTCCGAAAATGCTCGTACCATACTGGAATCCTTCGATATTTACTCACAGATTTCAAGATTGGATAAGGCGAATCTGCTGTATTTGGTTTTCTTGAAATTCGCGAATGATATCGATTTGAACCCGGACAATGTGAGCAATCAGGAAATGGGGTACATTTTTGAAGAGCTGATTCGCAGATTCTCTGAAATGTCCAATGAAACAGCCGGGGAACACTTTACACCTCGTGAAGTAATCAGATTGATGGTATCTATATTATTTGACCCTGATATGGCAAAAATTTGTGAGCCGGGATTCATGGCCAAGCTGTATGACCCGGCAGCGGGAACGGGCGGGATGCTTTCTGCCGGAATCGAGTACGCAACAGAGCAGAATGACCGTGCCATCATTGAAGTATATGGACAGGAACTAAATGAAAAAACCTATGCCATTTGCAAATCCGATACCATGATTAAAGGCAAGGGTTATGAGAATATTCATTTGGGCAACAGCTTTACGGAAGACAAACTGCCACATGAGCAGTTCCACTATATGCTTTGCAATCCTCCGTTCGGTGTTGAATGGAAAAAATACGAAAAGTTTATCCGTGATGAAGCGGAGGATCTTGGTTATAAGGGACGTTTTGGTGCGGGACTTCCAAGAGTATCAGATGGTTCTCTGCTCTTCCTGCAGCACATGATTAGCAAGATGTTGCCACCAGAAGAAGGCGGTACAAGAATTGCTATTGTATTCAATGGCTCCCCACTTTTCACAGGAGATGCTGGAAGCGGAGAAAGCGAAATTCGTAGATGGATTATCGAACAAGGATGGCTTGAAACCATTATTGCATTGCCAGACCAGCTCTTTTACAACACAGGAATTCTTACCTACATTTGGATTGTAACCAATAGAAAAAGCAGTGTACGTCAAGGGAAAATTCAGTTGATTGACGGTACTTCCTTCTGTGACCGTATGAGAAAGCCATTGGGCGAAAAAAGAAAAATGCTGACAGAGGAACACATCAAGGAACTGACCAATATTTACGGAGATTTTGTACCGGGCGAATATTGTAAGATTTTTGATGAATCTGACTTTGCCTATTGGAAGGTTACGGTTGAGAGACCCCTCCGATTAAATTTCCAGACATCAGAGGAACGTGTCGCTCGTATCAGCGAGCAGACTGCTTTTGCTAATCTTGCAAAGAGCCGTAAGCGTAAGCCGGAGGAGATTGCAAAAGAAGTAGAAGCTGGCGAAAAACAGCAGGCAGAAATTGTTGAAGCAATCGAAGCGATGGATGCAACAGTGCTTTATAAAAACCGTGCCGAGTTTACAAAGCAGCTTCACAAAGCATTTAAGAAAGCCGGCATTACAGTAAAGGCTCCTATACAGAAGGCAATTTTGGCGGCATTGTCTGAGAAAGATAAAACAGCAGATATTTGTGTTGATAAAAATGGCAATCCTGAGCCAGATTCGGATTTGCGTGACACAGAGCAGATTCCTGTAAAAGAGAATATTGATGAATATATTAAGCGGGAGGTTTTGCCATATGCCCCAGATGCGTGGGTAGATGAAACCAAAACCAAGAAAGGCTATGAAATTCCGTTTACACGCTATTTCTATAAGTACACCGATTTGGGCAACTCAGAACAAACGCTTCGTGATATAGAATCGTTTGGAAATAGAATTCAGGCATATATCACCAAACTGTTTGGGGAGGTGTAATTGTGAATGATTATATAAGCTATAAAGAGAGTGGAATAGAGTGGCTTGGTTCAATTCCAAAAAGTTGGGATTTAATTAGGCTTAAATATCTCGCACAAATTACTACAGGCAATAAAGATGCTGTCGATGCCGTGTCAGATGGAAAATATCCATTTTTTATTCGAAGCAAAAATGTTGAATGTATTGATGAATATGCATATGATGGAGAAGCAGTGTTAACAGCTGGAGATGGCGATATAGGGAAAATTGTTCATTATATTGATGGAAAGTTTAATTTTCATCAGAGGGTTTACTGCATATATAATGCAACGATGTCAACAAAGTTAATTTACTATTATTTTGGCGAATTTTTTGCAAATGAGGCGGAACGACATAATGCAAAATCCACAGTGGATTCAATAAGATTACCAGTATTAAAAAACTTTCCGATAGTTGTACCAAGTCCGAAGGAACAAAAAGAAATTGTTGATTATCTCGATAGAGTAACTGGACAGATAGATTACTCATTAGACGGATTTGAAAATCAACTAAAAATGCTTGAAACTTATCGAAGAGAAGTAATAGCCAATACTATCACCAAAGGTCTGGATAAAACTGCTCCAATGAAAGATAGCGGTGTTGACTGGATGGGCGAAGTTCCTAAGCACTGGAACGTCACCAAAATGAAGTGGATGTTTGAAATAGTAAAACGCATCTATGGCGCGGAAGACAGAGATATTCTCTCCATTACGCAGCGAGGCATAAAGATTAAGGACATTGATTCCAACGATGGACAGTTGGCAGAATCCTATGCAAATTATCAAGTGGTAAATGTGAATGACTTTGCGATGAACTCAATGGATTTACTGACTGGTTGGGTGGACTGTAGCCCATACGAGGGTGTTACCAGCCCGGATTATCGTGTGTTCAGATTCCATCCCGATAAACCACAGTGCCATACTTACTACAAATATTTATTTCAGATGTGCTATACCAATCGTATTTTTTATCGTTTGGGTCAAGGTGTGTCTAACTTGGGTAGATGGCGTTTGCAGGCGGATCAGTTTTTAAACATACGCTTACCACAGCCACCGATTGAAGAACAGGAGCAGATAGCGGCATATCTCGACACGAAGGTTGGACAGATTGAAGAACTGACTGCAGATATTAAAGCACAAATTGAAAAGTTGAAAGAGTACCGTAAAATTGTCATTCATGACGCTGTTACGGGAAAAATAAAAGTAACGGAGGGCGAATGATATGGCAATAGATACAAAAGAACGAACATTCGAGGAAGAAATCGAATACTGCCTTACTTCGACCGGGAAAAAGTCAGAAAAATATGTAAAAGGAAATCCTACTGATTTTGACCGTAAAATGGCAATGGATAAAAAAGCAGTGATTGCTTTTGTGAAAGATACGCAGCCGGATAAATGGAATGATCTGTGTAAAAGGCACGGAGCGGATGTAGAAGAAGGATTCATAAAGCGGTTAAATGATGAATTGAACAATCGCGGAATGATAGATGTGTTGCGCCATGGGATTACGGATTTGGGTGTTGAAGTTCGTCTTGCCTTCTTTAAACCGGGCAGTGGAATGAATAAGTCTGCAACGGCATTGTATGAAAAGAATGTATTGCAAATTACCAGACAGGTAAAATACAGCGATGCAAATGAAAATTCCATTGATTCCGTAATCTTTCTGAATGGTCTTCCGATTATAACAATTGAATTGAAAAATCCACTCACTGGGCAGACTTTCAGAAATGCGATTGCACAATACCAGAATGACAGAAATCCCCGTGAAGCATTGCTTACCTTTAAGAAAAGAGCATTGGTACATTTTGCTGTAGATACAGAAGAAGTCTGGATGACTACCAAGCTGCAGAGACTGGACACGGTATTTATTCCGTTTAACAGAGGCTTCAATAACGGAGCGGGAAATCCTACGATTCGTGGTGATTATCGCACCTCATATCTTTGGAAGAAAATACTGCAAAAGGACAGTTTGCTTGATATCTTACACCGATTCGTTCAACTGAAGAAGGATGAGAATACAGGCAAAGAAAAGCTGATATTCCCTCGTTATCATCAGCTGGATGCTGTCAGATACTTGATTTCACAGGTTTATGAAAACGGATGCGGAGGCAATTATCTGATTCAGCATTCAGCAGGTTCAGGCAAGTCTAACTCTATTGCATGGCTTGCACATCATTTGGAAAACTTGCATGATGCCAATGACGAAGTGGTATTTCACAGCATTATCGTAATTACAGACCGTAAAGTGCTGGATAAGCAACTGCAGCGTGACATCTTTAATATGGAACATAAAGCCGGAGTTGTCATGCGTGTGGATAAGAATGCACGTCAACTGACCACAGCATTGGAAAAAGGTGAGAGAATCATTATCTGTACATTGCAAAAATTCCC
Organism: Anaerosporobacter faecicola; assembly: GCF_012070565.1. GTDB lineage: Bacteria > Bacillota > Clostridia > Lachnospirales > Lachnospiraceae > Anaerosporobacter > Anaerosporobacter faecicola. The sequence continues at coordinate 183,722 of NZ_JAAQRO010000052.1, read as the reverse complement.
GTTCGTAGACGTACAAAAGGTAGCAACAGAGGGAAAGCGTTTTGCAATTATCGTGGATGAGGCACATTCTTCCCAGAGTGGTAAAGCAAGTGAGCGATTGAAAGAGGTGCTTGCAGATATCTCTGATCAGGGCGAGGATGCAGTGGAAAAGAAGCTGCATGAGTTTGCGATAGAAGAATCCAAAATTGAAGCGGAGGAACAGGATGCAGATGAAGAATTAGCTGATGAAATCAAGGCAGAGATGGCAGCACACGGTCAGCAGAAGAATCTATCTTTCTTTGCGTTTACCGCTACTCCGAAGCAGAAAACATTGGAAATATTCGGAAGAAAGGGCGCGAACGGAAAGCCAGAGCCTTGTCATGTTTATAGTATGAGGCAGGCGATTGAAGAAGGATTCATTTTTGATGTTCTCGAAAACTATACAACCTATAAGACTTATTTCCAATTAGGTAAGAAGATATCTGATGATCCTATGTATGGGAAAGGACAAGCGAATAAGGCTCTTGGCAAATACATGAGTTTACATCCACATAATCTTGCACAGAAGACGGAGATTATCATTGAACATTTTCGTAGTCAGGTAAAGAACCGTATTGGCGGCCGTGCAAAAGCCATGTTGGTGACAGGCTCCAGACTTCATGCTGTACGCTATTACTTTGAATTCCTTAAGTATATTAAAAAGATGGGATATACAGACTTGGGTGTTCTAGTTGCTTTCTCTGGCACAGTGAAAGATAATATCACTGGAGAAATCAAGGAGTACACAGAGGAAAATATTAATAATATTCCTGAAAGCCAGTTGCCGGAGAAATTTGAGTCTGCGGAATATCAGTTGTTGCTTGTAGCGGAAAAATATCAGACGGGATTTGACCAGCCACTGTTACATACTATGTATGTGGATAAGAAGTTGTCTGGGGTAAAAGCGGTACAGACACTCTCCCGTATCAACCGCACCTGTCCGGGTAAAATTGATACCTTTGTATTAGATTTTGTTAATACCCGTGAAGAAATAGCAAAAGCCTTTCAGGATTATTATGTTTCTACTACGGTTGCAGAGACAACAGACCCGAATGTGATTTATGATGTAAAAAATGTTCTGGATAGCTTTATGCTTTATACCGATAAGGAAATCGATGCTTTTGCAAAAGTTTTCTTTAAGGAAAGAAAAAAGCAGGGCAACATCGACTTAGGCAAACTCAATTCTTTTGTAGACCCGGTTGTAGATAGATATAAAGCATTAGATGATAAACAGGACAAATTGGATTTCAAATCATCTCTTACGAAGTTCATCAGGCTTTATGCATTCCTCACGCATATTATTAGCCTTGGAGATGAGAATCTGCATAAGTTCTATGCTTTTGCAAAATGTCTGCTGAGAAAGCTACCAAAGGATGGTGGCGAACACGTGCCAAATCTGGACAGCGATGTTAGCCTTCAATATTATCGTGTACAAAAAGCATATGAAGGTTCTATTAAGCTGGATGACGAGGAAGGTGTACTTAATAATAAAACTTCGGGGACTGGGTTGCCCTTGGAAGATGAGAAAGATAAATTGTCGGAAATTATCAAAAGTCTGAATGAGCGATTGGGAACAAACTTTACTGAAATGGATAAGGTTCTGGAACAGCTGGTTCAAGATATGTCCTCAAATCAGGAGATGATTCTTCGCTCTAAGAATACCTTGGATCTCTTCAAAATTATCTATGATGAAAATATCATGGATGTAGTATTGGGACGAATGACCAAGAACCAAGAGTTCTGTGAGAAGTATTTGGAGGATGAGGAATTCCGTAAGGAAGTGGATAAAATACTACTTCCGCTTGTGCATGAAAGGCTTTCAAAAATATAGTGTTACCCTATTGAAGCAGTGGTTTTAAATAATCGCTGCTTCTTTTTATGTAAATAATTTGTGAATGTTCGCTGAAATGCGTACAAGCGTATTGACAAAGGAAAGGAAATCGGATATAATGTACTCATGTTAGCGAACATAATAACTTAGAAAGGGGTATCGCTATGAATGAAAATGAAATGGCTTTTGGAAAGTTCATAGAAGAAAGGCGAAAAGCATTAGGTCTTACACTCCGTGGCTTTGCTGCTGAGTTAGACATTGCACCTGCATATATGAGTGATATTGAAAAAGGACGCCGCTACCCGCCAGACAAGAAACTGGATGAAATAGCACAAATCCTTAAACTGAATGAGACTGAAAAGAACTCCATGCTTGATTTAGCTGCAATGGCAAAGACCAAAACTGTATCTTCTGATCTTCCGGAATATATTATGGAAAAAGACCTTGCCAGAGTTGCACTACGCAGAGCAAGAGATGGAAAGTTATCTGATGAGGGATGGCAGGAAGTCATCGACCTCATTGACAAGAAAATCGGTGAGTAAGGATTGGGGGTATCAATTTGTATCATGAATATACACCAGAGCGGTTAGAAAAGAAGGCAATTGAAATTCTATCTGTTTATAATGATGGAGAACTGCTAAAACAGCCAATGGCAATGGATGTGGATCATTTTGCGGAATTTTATCTCAAAGCAACAATCGATTTTGCAAATCTGTCTCAGGATGGGTTGACATTAGGTTGCACTTGTTTCAATGATGGGATTCTGATGGTATGGGACGATGAAAGAGAGAAAGAATATCCTATTGATGTTGAAAAAGGATATATTTTCATAGATAATAGAGTCTTGGAATATGAGGTGGAAGGGCGTGTGCGGTTTACCATCATTCACGAATGTTCCCACTGGATTTTGCATAAGAGATTCTATTATCAGAAGCCGGGATGCCCTATACCAAAACTTAATTGTTCTGTTTATCATATTGAAAATTGGTCGAAACGTCCTCCCATGTCAGATGAAGATATCCGGGAATGGCAAGCGAACCGATTGGGCGCAGCACTTATTATGCCAGCACCTACTGTAAAAATGCTTATGGCAAGTAAACTTAATATGACAGTAGAAAAATTATCAGCTGTTTATGTATCAGAGCAATTTGTACAGGAAATGGCAGATACATTTAATGTATCAAAATCTGCGATGATGAAAAGATTGAGAGATTTAGATTTACTGCTCCAGTAAAATGGGAGGACTCTTCCCAGTGACGGGTTCTCTTATATTTTTATAGATATGTTCGCAAATAAGCGTACATAATCACGATAAGGAGGTGGTGCCTATGAGTAAACAGGAAAGGAGGATGCCGTATGAATAAAATGAAATGCCCCTGCTGTGGGAAAAGAGCGTTTGACATTTCAAGGCTGCCTAAAGAGCAGATTGAGATAGAACTGAAGTGTCCGAACTGTCACAAGTTTGTAAAAATACCTTGTGTTGCAGATTCGTGCCTCAGTATTTCAAGAGAAGGAGGTAATCGTTATGGCAAAGCATACATGTAAGCAGACTTCAAAGTCTGTTGCGAGTAAAGCATCTTCCATTTTACGAGATGGAAGAACCAGTGCAAAGACGAAGTCTGTTGCAGCCAGTGCGTTAGCACAGACGAAATCAACAAAGAAGAAATAACCATAGTACAGGTTAACCATACCGAGCAACGGAGCCAAGTAGGAGCTACCAAATGGCCGGATGATTTACAGAGCGAAAACTTTGTAGTCATCCGGCTTTTTTATTTTTAAAAGAGTTACGTTTGTAGTGACGATAAAGACACAATTCAATAAAATTCAATCCGCATATGCGGAAAAAAAATAATATCACAAGGCCTGATTAGCTATAGGGCATTGGGATACAAATATCGAGCCAACCGCAGCGAAAGCTGTGGAAGGTGCGATAGAGGTACCCTTATTTCCCTATGCTCATTTTCAGGCAATACGGGTCGGTACTTCTAAAGCACCGGCCCATTTTGTATCCCTTGCTCTTCCGCAAGAGTCAGGCGGAAAGGCAGGGACTTTAAATGAGAAAGTTCAAAACAGCGGAGAAGAACCGCACCAATTATGTTTATTACACAGCAGAAGGAAAGCCGATTGTCATTACTCCGGGAATGACTGGTGCAGACGGCAAGGCATTAACCGAGAACCTTATTACTATGCTCCACGGTTGGGATGACGATGATGTGGATGCACAGCGTAGAGAGGCATATCACTGTCCGGTTCACTTGGACGGCTACCACGATGGGTACGGCGACGATACGGATGACCGCAACCCATACCTTGAGGACGATACCTACAATCCTCTGCAGCAGATTCTCACTTCTATCGCAAACGAGGAGCGTTCCGTTCGTATGGAAAAGCTGAAGGTGGCTCTTTCGGAACTGACGGACAAGCAGAAGGATACCGTTATCAAGAAGTTCTATCGTGGCATGACCAACGTGCAGATTGCAGCAGAAGAAGGTGTTTCAGAGGCAGCCATCCGTAACAGGCTCACGAAGATTTACGCAACGCTGAAAAAGAAAATTTAAAAAAGTTTGATTTGAGGGGGTTCGATTCCCCCTCATTTTTCGCTTATGGACAGAGGGGTGAGAAAAACTCCTCGGAAAGGAGCCAAGTGCAATGGTAAAACACAAAATCTCTATTAACATTGCAAAACCCGGCGGCACACCTTCTCCGGTAGTCCGAAGCGGAACGATGCAGATTCGCAAGAGAATACTTGATTTTCTCTTTGGTCAGCAGGTAAACGTCCTTGTTCTGTCCCCCGGCGACTCGGTGCAGACTGTCGAGATTCACGAACTGAAAGGAGGCGAAAACCATGACAAACGCAAACAAGTTTAACCTGCTCCTTGATGTGGTGAAGCTGATGCACTCGTTGGCAGACGGACTGGAGGCTGTGGCTTATGCATTCGCAGACAGCCAGGAAATCTTCGTTGAAGCCAAGGAAGTGTCGAAGCCTGTCGAAACAGGACAACCCACAAAACAGATAGCAGCAGAAAAAACACCTTCATTGGCAGATGTCCGTGCCGTGCTTGCGGTAAAAACGCAGAACGGAATGACAGCCGAGGTCAAGGGTCTGATTACCAAGTACGGTGGCACCAAGTTGTCAGATGTGGACCCGAAGCATTACGCAGACCTTATTAAGGATGCGGAGGTGCTTGGCAATGGGTAATCACGCACTTCTTTCTCCTTCCAGTTCCCACAGGTGGTTATCGTGTACACCGAGTGCAGTCCTGGAAACGGAGTTTGAAAACAAGAGCAGTAACGCTGCTGAAGAAGGTACCGCCTTTCATGCACTGTGCGAACACAAGCTGAAGAAGGCGCTCCGCAGACGCAGTAAAAGACCCGTTTCCGCATTTAACACCGATGAGATGGAAGAACACTCTGACGGCTATGTGGAGTTTGTGTTGGAGCAACTTGAAAAAGCAAAGCAGACCTGCCCTGATCCACTGGTGCTGATTGAGCAGAAGGTTGACCTATCGGATTTTGTACCGGGGTCGTATGGAACGGCAGACTGTCTTATGGTTTCAGACGATACCCTGCACATTATTGATGCGAAGTACGGACTCGGAGTCCTTGTGGATGCGGAACGAAATACGCAGCTCATGTGTTACGGCATCGCAGCCCTTGGTGTCTATGAAAGCCTGTATGACATCAAAGAAGTTTCCCTCTCAATATTCCAGCCAAGACGTGAGAATGTTCAAACGTGGACGGTATCCGTGGAGGAGTTGAAGGATTGGGCGGAAAACGAACTGAAACCCAAGGCACAAATGGCTGCCAAGGGCGAAGGCGAATATTGTCCCGGAGAGTGGTGTCAGTTCTGCCGTGCAGCGGTCAAGTGCCGTGCAAGGGCAGCAGAAAAACTCCGTATTGCAGAGGAAGAATTCAAACTACCACCTTTATTTACTGATGAAGAGATTGAATCCATTCTTCCGATGTTGCCGGATATCACCAAGTGGGCAAACGAAATCAGTGCTTATGCCCTGGAGGCGGCACTAAACCACGGTAAGCAGTGGAGCGGGTTCAAGGTTGTGGAAGGTCGTTCTAACCGTAAGTTTTCCGATGAGGATGCGGTGGCGGCGGCAGCCAAGGAACACGGTTACACAGATATTTACCGTCAGAGTCTTATCACGCTGACCGAAATGCAGAAGCTGATGGGCAAAAAGCAGTTCGAGGAAATCCTGGGCGGCCTCGTAATCAAACCACCCGGAAAGCCTACCCTCGTTCCCCTTTCGGATAAGAGGCAGGCAATGAATGTTTCAGACGCAAAAAACGAATTCAATGAAATTATGGAGGATTAATATTATGGCAAACGTAAACAGAACTAAGGTTATCACTGGCAAGAACACTCGTCTTTCTTACTTCCACGGCTGGGAGCCTGTCAGCATCAATGGCGGTGCTGAAAAATATTCCGTATCTGTGCTGATTCCGAAGGACGATACCGAAACCATCAACGCTATCAACGCTGCGGTGGATGCTGCGATTGAGGAGGGCATCGCCAAGTTCGGCGGCAAGAAGCCTAACAAGGGTGCTATCAAGTTGCCTCTTCGTGATGGCGATGTTGAGCGTGACGATGACGCCTATAAGGGTCATTACTTCGTGAACGCCAACAGCACCACTGCACCTCAGATTGTGGACAAGGCTGTGAAGCCTATCCTTGACCGTGACGAGGTCTACTCCGGCTGTTATGCAAGAGTGTCCTTGAACTTCTATGCATTTAACTCCAACGGCAATCGCGGTGTTGCCTGTGGTCTTGGCAACATCCAGAAAATCCGTGACGGTGAGTATCTCGGCGGCCGTACTTCCGCAACCGATGACTTCTCCACTGTTGAGGATGACGATTTCCTGGCTTAAGTGTAACCCCTGGCAGGCGGTGTGAAATACCACCGTCTGCCTCAAACGAAAATTACGAAATACGAGGTAAAACGATATGAACGAATTATACGAATTTATGAAACAGGTCGATGTGATTGTGCTTTTCTGCCTGATCTACGGTCTTGCCATCAACGGCATCGTGTGGACGGTATGTGAGGTTATCCGCTTTATCGTTAAGAAGGTCAAAGCCTTCCGTGAAAAGCGTAAGCAGAAAAAGGCTGCACAGAATGAAGATGTGACCGAGTAAACATGACGGGCGGCGGAGGATATTCTTCTGCCGCCTTTGTCATAGAAAGGAATGTGCTATGAAAGTATTAAGTATTGATATTGAAACCTTCTCCTCGGTCAATCTGCAAAAATGTGGTGTTTACAAATACGCAGAGAGCGAGGATTTTGAAATATTGCTGTTCGGCTATGCCGTGGACGGTGGTGCGGTGCAGGTGGTCGACCTTGCCTGTGGGGAGAAAATCCCGGCAGAGATTATTGAGGCACTGACCGATGATGCCGTTATAAAAACCGCGTTTAATGCTGCTTTTGAGAGGGTGTGTCTGTCCAGGTACTTATCTGATATGGGTGTAAGCCTTGACCCGTTCCATGACAATCATCCGTTGTCACAGGAGTGCGCCCGTTACTTAAATCCGGCAAGCTGGCACTGCACCATGATTTGGTCGGCAACCCTGGGTTTGCCTCTTTCCCTTGAAGGTGTCGGTGCTGTGCTTGGACTGGAAAAACAGAAGCTGACCGAGGGTAAATCCTTAATCAAATACTTCTGCGTTCCCTGTGCGCCGACCAGGACAAACGGTGGCCGTACAAGAAATCTGCCACAGCATGATATGGAAAAATGGCAGCAGTTTAAGGCGTACAACCTCCGTGACGTGGAGACGGAGATGGGCATCCAGGCAAAGCTGTCCCGTTTTCCTGTGCCGGATAGGATTTGGGATGAATACCATGTGAGCGAAGAAATCAATGACCGTGGTATAGGCGTGGATATGGTTCTTGTAAAAGAGGCTATTGAAATCGACAGTAAAAGCCGTGACCGTCTGACTTCCAAAATGCAGGATATGACAAATCTCGACAATCCCAACTCCGTGCAGCAGATGAAAATGTGGCTGTCGGATAACGGTATGGAGATGGAGAGCCTCGGCAAAAAGGAAGTGGCGGCGGCAATCAAAACAGCGCCACAGGATATTACCGATGTGCTGTCCTTACGTCAACAGCTTGCCAAGAGCAGTGTGAAAAAGTATACGGCGATGGAAAACGCCGTCTGCAAGGATAACCGTGCAAGAGGGATGTTCCAGTTTTACGGAGCCAACCGAACCGGAAGATTTGCGGGAAGGCTGATTCAGTTACAGAACCTTCCTCAAAATCACATGGAAGATCTGGCAGAGGCTCGTGGTCTTGTGCGTAGCGGAAATTATGATGCCCTGGAACTTTTATATGAAGATATCCCCGATACCCTGTCACAGCTTATCCGTACTGCCTTTGTGCCGCAGAAGGACAGAAAATTTATCGTAGCAGACTTTTCTGCCATTGAGGCGAGGGTTCTTGCGTGGCTTGCGGGAGAACAGTGGCGTCTTCGTGTGTTTGAGGAAGGCAAAGACATCTATTGCAGCAGTGCCAGTCAGATGTTTGGTGTTCCGGTTGAAAAGCACGGCGTGAACGGACACCTCCGTCAAAAGGGAAAAATCGCGGAACTCGCCCTCGGCTACGGGGGTTCGGTCGGTGCCTTGAAAGCAATGGGTGCCCTTGAGATGGGTCTTACGGAGGAGGAACTTCAGCCTCTTGTATCTGCATGGAGAAATGCCAATCCGATGATAACCAGGCTGTGGTGGGATATCGACCGTGCCGTAAAGACCTGCGTGAAAGAAAAAAGCAGAACGGAAACCCACGGCATTGTATTTCACTATCAGAGTGGATTTCTGTTTCTGACCTTACCGTCCGGCAGACAGCTTGCCTATGTGAAACCACGCATGGGAGAGAATCAGTTCGGCGGCGAGGCAGTGACCTATGAAGGCGTAGGCGCAACAAAGAAGTGGGAGCGCCTGGAAAGCTACGGTCCTAAATTCACGGAGAATGTGGTGCAGGCAATTGCAAGGGATATTCTGATGTTTGCCATTCAAACTTTGAGCCACTGCGACATCGTTGCCCACGTCCACGATGAAGTTATCATCGAGTGCGACCGCAGGGTTTCCCTGGATGCCGTTTGTGAGCAGATGGGCAGGACTCCGCCCTGGGCGAAAGGCTTACTTCTTCGTGCAGACGGATACGAATGCGATTTTTACAAAAAAGATTAAAATTAGGGGGTTCGATTCCATCGGATTCTTCGCTTATAGGCAGAGGGATACAAGTCCTTCTGCCTATTAAATTTTTAAGGAGGATTCGATATGGACGAATTCAGAAAGTACAAACCAATGGTGTATGTGTGCAGTCCTTATTCCGGGGACACGCAGTTCAACACCGCACAGGCAAAAAAGTATAGCCGTTTTGCCTATGAACAGGGTGCAATCCCTATGACACCACATCTTCTTTATCCGCAGTTTATGTGTGATGAGAACCCTGCGGAACGCAGTGATGCGATGCATTTCAATTATGTGCTTCTTGGCAATTGCTCGGAACTTTGGGTGTTCGGCAGCAGAGTGTCCGATGGCATGGCACACGAAATCGGTATCGCAAAGAAGAGAAAGCTGACCATCCGTTGGTTCAACGAAAGCTGTGAGGAGGTGTCCGGTAATGAGTGAATTTAAAGCGGTACAGACCGAGTATAAGGGATATTTGTTCCGTTCCCGCCTGGAGGCTCGTTGGGCAGTGTTCTTTGATACCCTCGGTATCCAGTGGGAGTATGAGCCGGAAGGCATTGTCTTAAGTGACGGCACACATTATCTGCCTGACTTTTATCTCCCTGACTTCCATTGTTTCTTTGAAGTAAAGAGAAAAGGCATCCGTGGTACGGCAGAGGGCGATGCTGCCATTGCCAAAATCAGTGACGGTCAGAACCATGACAGTTGGGCGGGTATCATCGGCTTTGGTGACCCTATGGATGACGATTTGTATATCTTCTGCCAGGAAACAGACGATGGCGGCGGTGGCTGCTACGAAAACGAGATAACCATCGGTCTGCATCCGGATACCCACAAGCCGTACCTCTTTGCCTATAACGACAGGCGCGACCGCTGTTTCTTTACCCATTTCGGTGAGGACATGGGAGATGAGATGATTCCAATGCTTACCCACGAATACGGCAAGTACAGATACAACGATTTCGTAAACAGCCGTGTCCGTTATGCCCGCAAGGCGGCAAGACAGGCGCGTTTTGAATACGGGCAGACACCGAAGGTAAGGAGGGACAGATAATGAGAAGTTTATCACTTGCATACGGCAACAGCAGACAGGCAAAGACCTGGGTCAATAAAACCATCCAGTTTGATGAACTGAAGGAACGCCTGAAAGTTACCATCCGAACTCCGGAGTCGGCAGAAGAATACGCAAAGATGAACAAGGTGCAGCGTGATCTGGCAAAAGACCACGGTGGATTTGTGGGTGGCGTTCTCAAAGGCGGTCGCAGAAAAATCGACACTGTGGAATCACGCTCTATGCTTTCTCTTGACGGTGACCGCATTACAAAGGAATTTTTAGAGGGGTTTGAAGCTACCTTCCCATATACCTCTGTGCTTTACACCACGCACAGCAGCACGGAAGAAAATCCGAGGGCAAGAATTGTCTGCCCTCTGACCCGTGATGTAACGCCGGAGGAGTTTGTTGCCGTATCCCGTTATGTGGCACAGATGCTCAGCATCGATTACTTTGACGAGTGTTCCTATCTTCCCAATCAGCTGATGTATTGGCCGTCCACTCCGCAGAACGGTGCATTTGTGTATAAGGAAACGGACGGCGGTTGGATTGACCCCGATGAAATCCTCTCTGCACATCCGGAATGGACTGACCCTACAAGACTGCCTACCTCCTCCAGGGAGAGTAAGGCAAACAGCGTAACACAACAGAAAGTGCAGGACCCACTTTCCAAGGAAGGTGTGGTAGGTCTTTTCAACCGTGTATATCATCCGATTTCCAAGGCACTGGAAACTTTCTTGTCGAATGTATATGAGCCGACCGATAACGAGAGCCGTTGGCACTTCATCCAGTCAAGCAGTATGGCAGGCGTGGAAATCAAAGAGGATAAGTTCGTCTACAGTCACCATGCCAAAGACCCTGCATACCTCAAACTTTGCAACGCTTTTGATATTGTCCGTATCCATAAGTTCGGCGATACGGATGACAAGAAATCCTTTAATGCTATGTGTGAGTTTGCCATGCAGCAGGATGATGTAAAACTCCTTGCTGCCAATGAACGTCTGGAACAGGCAAATGTGGAATTTCTCGCTGACGGTGATGAGGATTGGAAGAAAAAACTCCAGTATCAGCCAAGGTCGAGCCTTTTGGAAAACAGCGTATACAATCTGAACCTCATTCTTAATAATGACCCCGATTTCAGAAACTTTGCGTTCAATGAGATGGCAAACCGTATTCAGATAACAGGTCCTCTCCCTTGGGAGCGTCCTAAAGGAAATGCATTCTGGCGTGATGCGGATACGGCACAGCTTAAGTCCATCATTGACATCCGTTATCTGCCGTTTTCCAGTCGTAACCACGATGTTGCTTTTACCAAGGTTGCTGATGACCGACATTTCCACCCTGTCCGTGATTATCTCGACAGTCTGCCGGAGTGGGATGGTGTGAAGCGTGTGGAAGACCTCTTTATCAAATATCTGCAGGCGGATGATACGGAATATGTACGCACGGTTACAAGAAAAACCTTTGCCGCCGCCGTTGCCCGTATCTATGTTCCCGGCATCAAGTTTGACTGTGTTCCCGTGCTTGACGGTGAGCAAGGCATCGGTAAGTCCACTATTGTAAAAGACCTTGTGGGTTCAGAGTATTATTCAGAAACTCTGTCCCTTACAGATATGGATGACAAGTCCGGTGCGGAAAAACTACAGGGATTTTGGGCAGTGGAAATCGGCGAACTTGCGGGTATGAAAAAAGCCGACATTGAGAAAGTGAAAGCGTTCCTTTCTACCTGCGATGACAAATACCGTCCTTCTTACGGTCGAGTGGTGGAATCTCATCCAAGACAGTGCATTATCATTGCCACGGTTAACGGTGAGCGTGGATATCTGCGTGATATTACGGGTAACCGCCGTTTTTGGATTATCAAGGTGCATCAGAAAAAGCAGAAAAAGACCTGGAACTTTACCGACGAATACCGTCAGCAGTTCTGGGCAGAAGCCAAAGCCATCTGGAAGTCCGGTGAGAAGCTATTCCTTGAGGGCGATGTTCTTGCGGAATCTGAAAAGGTGCAGCAGTCTGCGATGGAAGTGGACGAGCGTGTTGGTATGGTGGAGGAATATCTGAATGCCTTACTGCCGACCGATTGGGACAGCATGGATTTATACCAAAGAAGGAACTTCCTGCAAGGCAGTGAGTTCGGACAGCCTGATCACAAAGGCGTGGTGGTACGCACGGAGGTCAGCAATCCGGAAATCTGGTGTGAGTGCTTTGGCAAGAATCTGCAGGAACTGAAACCTTTGGACAGCTATGCCATTGCAGCACTGATGAGTCAGATTAGCGGTTGGGAGCGAACCAATTCTATCAAGCGTCAGCCGATTTATGGCAGGCAGCGACTTTACAAATTCGGAGGTTAAGAACACAAGATTGCGACACAACACAACTATTCTCCTTATATTCGAAATGGTTGTTTTTAAGGGTAAAGGTAAAGGCACCCGTGTATAGGCGCGTAAGAAATATATAGGGAATAGTTGTGTAATTGTGTTTCTTGTGTCAGATGGGAGGCAGATATGAGAGAACAGATGATAGAGAAAAAATTCACGGACGCAGTAAAGAAAATGGGAGGTCTTGCACCGAAGTTTGTAAGTCCGGGTTTAGATGGTGTGCCAGACCGACTTGTGCTTTTTCCGATGGGGAGAATGGCCTTTGTGGAATTCAAGGCTCCTGGCAAAAAGATGCGTCCTTTACAGATAAGACGAAAAAAGCAGTTGGAGAGCTTCGGCTTTTTGGTTTACTGCGTTGACAGTGTAGAACAGATTGGAGGTGTGATTGATGCAATACAGTCCTCATGAGTATCAGACTTATGCAACGAATTTTATATTGGAACATCCGGTGGCGGCAGTTCTCCTTGAGATGGGTCTTGGCAAGAGCGTCATCACACTGACTGCCATTTACGAACTGATGCTGAATCGCTTTGAGATACAGAAGGTTTTGGTGATTGCACCTCTTCGTGTGGCAAGGGATACCTGGCCTGCGGAGATTGAAAAGTGGGAGCATCTGACGGGGCTTACCTATTCGGTGGCAATCGGTACGGAGGCAGAAAGGCTTGCAGCCTTAAGACGTCCGGCACACCTGTACTTAATCAATCGAGAAAATGTTGACTGGCTGATTACAAAAAGCGGTATCCCCTTTGATTTTGATATGGTGGTGATTGATGAGATTTCTTCTTTCAAATCCTATGCAGCAAAAAGGTTCAAAAGCCTTCTGAAAGTCAGACCGAGGGTAAAGCGTATGGTAGGTCTTACGGGTACTCCTTCCAGCAACGGTTTGATGGATTTATGGGCGGAGTTCCGTATCCTCGATATGGGTCAGAGGCTTGGCAGATACATTTCCCATTACCGAAATAATTTCTTTGTGCCGGACAAGAGAAATCAGCAGATGATTTTCTCCTACAAGCCAAGAGCAGGTGCGGAAGATGCAATTTATAAGCTGATTTCGGATATTACAATTTCTATGAAATCAGCGGATTTTCTAAAAATGCCGGAATGCATTATAAACGAAGTCCCTGTTGCCCTTTCGGAAAAAGAATGGTCAGTGTACCAAACCTTGAAGGAGGATATGGTGGTAGACCTTAAGGATGAGGAGGTTGATGCCGTAAACGCTGCAGCACTTTCCGGGAAACTTCTTCAGATGGCAAACGGTGCCGTCTACAACGAAGAAAAAGAGGTCATCCATATTCATGACCGAAAACTGGATGCCCTTGAGGATTTGATTGAGGGTGCAAACGGAAAACCTGTGCTTGTGGCATATTGGTACAACCACGATTTGCAGAGAATCAAGCAGCGTTTTTCTGTAAGGGAGATTAAGACCTCCCAGGATATCAAGGATTGGAACAACTGCGAAATTCCTGTTGCCGTTATCCACCCTGCCAGTGCAGGACACGGCTTAAATATCCAGTTTGGCGGTTCTACGATTATATGGTTTGGGTTGACCTGGTCACTGGAACTTTATCAGCAGACCAACGCCCGCTTGTGGAGACAGGGTCAAAAGAATACCGTGGTTATCCATCATATTATTGCAAAAGACACCATTGACGAGGATGTTATGAAGGCACTTCGTAAGAAGGAAAAAATCCAATCGGCACTGATTGATTCCGTAAAGGCAAGAATTGGAGGTGCTGCCCATTGACCGACCCTTATGAAAATCTTGCAAACAGCATCGTCCTATTAGCCGTAAAGGACTACAGGGATGCCCTTAAAAAACTGAAAAAATGGCCCAGAAACGAGTCAGCCAAAATCATGAAAGATGAGGTGGAGAGGTTCTTCCGCTCTGCGTGGTATAGGGAACTTACCTCAGTGGATGGAGAGTATTTAATCTCCAAATTACAAGCGGAGGTGGAAAAATCGTGAGAGTAAAGGAATACTTAGGACAGGCATACCGCCTTGACCAAAGAATCAACTCGGATATTGAGGAACTTGGGAAACTGAGAGAAATGTCGAGCAGTATTTCTTCTCCCACATGGGAGGAGCGGGTGCAGACATCGAGAAATACGGATACCCCTTTTGTACGAAGCGTTTTTAAGATTATGGAGTTGGAAGATAAAATCAACGCCGAAATCGACAACCTTGTGGAACTGAAAAAGCAGATACGCAGCGTTATTGATGAGGTTGCCAATACCGATGAGCGTATGGTCCTTCGTTACCGCTATATCCACAACCTTACCTGGGAGCAGATTGGGGATGAACTCCATGCCGACAGAACTACGGTGTACCGTTGGCATAACAGTGCCATCAACCATGTAACTATGCCGGAAAATCCAATCAAAATATAATGTCTGCACACTTTGCAACACTTTGCAACAAGATACCACAGTGGCATTTATGATATGATATAATCAGCAAAAAGCAGAATGAAACCAAGCCTTGAGGGAGCAATCCTTCAGGGCTTTTCTTATGCCCAAGGGAGGTGAAACGAGTGCCAAGAAGACCAAAGCGTCCCTGTTCTTTCCCAGGCTGTCCCAACCTAACGGACGGGAGGTTCTGTGAGGAACATGAGAAGCAGGAAAACAAACGCTACGAAACCTATGACCGTGACCCCGCTGTGCGTAAGCGTTACGGCAGAGCGTGGAAAAGGATAAGGGATTCCTATGCGGCTGCCCACCCACTGTGTGAGAGGTGTCTTAAGGAAGGTAAGTATGTACCGACCGAAGAGATACATCACAAGCTGCCGTTGTCACAGGGTGGAACTCATGCAAGAGAGAATCTGATTGCTCTCTGCAAACCGTGTCATGCAAAGATACACGCAGAAAGCGGCGACCGTTGGCATAATCACTGACCCCGGTAGGGCGGTCAAAATCTCCGGGACCTATATCCCGTGCAACGGGCGTGGGGGTTCGTGTGAAAAAATTGCGAAATCAAAAGGGTAATAAGGCCCGCAGACAGAAAGGCGGTGAGAATCGTGCCAACAAAATCGAATAACACAGGCGGCCGTGGCGGAAAACGTCCGGGTGCAGGTCGTAAGCCAAAGTCCAATCTGGAAAAGGCGCAGAACGGCAACCCCGGCGGTCGCAAACTAACGATGCTGGATATCCCCGATGTGGAAGGTATCCAGATGCCGAAACCAAATGAACTGCTCAGTGCAAAGCAGCGAGACGGAACGGAATTGAGAGCAAAGCAGATTTATGAGGATACATGGAACTGGCTCAATTCCATCGGCTGTGCGGGTTATGTTTCCCCACAGACCATTGAGCGTTACGCTATGTGTGTGGCGAGATGGCTGCAGTGCGAGGAGATGACTAATGAACTTGGATTCTTATCAAAGCATCCCACAACCGGAAAACCTGTCACCTCCCCGTTTATCAATATCGGCATCAACTATATGAACCAGGCCTCAAGGCAGTGGGACAATATCATGCAAATCGTAAAAGAAAACTGTTCCGTGGATTTTTCCGGTACCAATCCGAATGATGACCTGGAACGACTATTGCACCAACGAAAGGGGTTTTAACCATGATTGAAAAAGTAAATCCGAGCCATCCGGACAAGGTGGCAGACAGAATCGCAGGAGCCATTGTGGATCTGTCTTATGCAAAAGAACAAAATCCGAAAATCGCAGTGGAGGTTCTCATCGGTCACGGCGTGTGCCATGCCATTATTGAAACCACAGCGGATTTGGACAAGGCTGAAATCATCAGTGCCGTGCATCGCATCGCAGGTGTGATGGATACTGACATTGTTATCGTTCCACAGGATAAGCATCTGTCAAATAATCAGAAGGACGGTATTCGCTGTGGGGATAACGGTATCTTTAAGGGTATGCCTCTGACACAGGAGCAAGAGGAACTTTCCCGTATTGCCCGTGATATTTACAGCAGATGCCCTTATGACGGAAAGTACATTATGGACGGTGTTCGCCTGATCATTTGTCAAAGTAATGTGGAAACGGCAGATTTGAAGAAAATCTATTCCGGTGCGGAAATCAATCCGCTCGGTGACTGGACTGGCGGCACGGATGTGGATACAGGTGCTACCAACCGTAAACTTGGCAGTGATATGGCTAATTCCGTAACGGGTGGCGGTCTTCACGGCAAAGACCTCAGTAAGGCAGATGTGTCTGTAAATATCTATGCATTCCTGAAAGCACAGAAAACAAAACAGCCTGTGCAGCTTTGCTGTGCCATTGGAGATGACACCATTGATGGTAAGCCTTATGCGGAAATCGTAGCCATTGCACGAGAGTTCATTCAGGACATTGGCGGCTTTGAGAAGTTCGCTGAATGGGGTCTGTATTAAGGAGGGCGCATATGGGAAGAACAACTACACAAATGGAATTAGTGTCCATTTCAAAACTGGTGCCTTATGTGAATAATGCCCGCACCCATTCCCCGGAGCAGATTATGAAGCTGCGTTCCTCCCTGCGTGAATTCGGCTTTATCAATCCTGTCATCATTGATAAGAATTACGGCATCATTGCCGGACACGGCCGTGTGATGGCTGCCAAGGAGGAAGGCATCGATGAAGTGCCTTGTGTTTTCGTGGATTACCTTACCGAGGCACAGAAGAAAGCCTACATCCTTGCCGACAACCGTATGGCACTTGACGCAGGTTGGGATGAGGAAATGTTAAAAATCGAAATCGAGTCCTTGCAGGGTATGGATTTTGATATCGGTCTTGCAGGCTTTGACGATGATGAAATCGCAGACCTCTTTGCAGGAGATGATAAATCCGATGTAAAAGAGGACGATTTTGATTTGAATGATGCCTTGGAAAAGGCCGCCTTTGTGGAGCGTGGCGATGTATGGACGGTAGGCAGACATCGACTTATGTGTGGTGATGCTACAAACCCCGATGATGTGGCAACGCTGATGGATGGTAAGAAAGCCAACCTTGTGCTGACCGACCCACCGTATAATGTAGCCTTTGAAAGTTCAGACGGTCTGTCTATCAAAAACGATAAGATGGCAAGCGAGAAGTTTTATGAATTTTTGCTTTCGGCATTTCAGAACATGGCCGCTCACTTGGAAAAAGGCGGTGCCGCTTATGTGTTCCACGCTGATACGGAAGGTTTGAATTTCCGCAAAGCATTTATCGATGCAGGCTTTCATCTTTCCGGCTGTTGCATTTGGGTAAAAAATTCCCTGGTGCTTGGCAGAAGTGATTATCAGTGGCAGCACGAACCTGTGCTTTACGGTTTCCTCCAGAACGGCAAACACTACTGGAGCAAGAACGCAGGCAGAAGTCAGACCACCATTTGGAACTTCGATAAGCCAAAGAAAAATAAAAACCATCCGACTTCCAAGCCTCTTGACCTGCTTGCCTATCCGATTGGAAACTCAAGCCGTGAGAATTCCATTGTGGTGGATACTTTTGGTGGCAGTGGCTCAACGCTGATGGCTTGCGAGAGAACCAACCGTATCTGCCATACGATGGAACTGGATGAAAAGTACGCATCGGTTATCCTCCGCAGATATGTGGAAGATACGGGCGATGCAGACGGTGTCTTTGTTATCCGTAACGGTGTGCAGATACCTTTTGCAGACCTTGTGAAGGAGGTTGGTGCAGATGAATAAGAAACCTATGACCCTCGGTAGCCTCTTTGACGGCTCTGGGGGATTTCCTTTGGGAGGCTTGATTTCCGGTATTACCCCTTTGTGGGCATCGGAAGTTGAGCCTTTTCCTATTCGTGTAACAAGCAGGCGTATCCCTCAGATGAAGCACCTGGGTGATATTTCCGGTATCAATGGTGCAGAAGTTGAACCCGTGGACATCATTACCTTCGGCAGTCCCTGCCAGGACATGAGTGTGGCGGGAAAACGCAGCGGTCTTGATGGTGAGCGTTCCTGCCTGTTCTACGAAGCAATCCGAATCGTAAAAGAAATGAGGTATAAAACCAATGGTGAGTATCCAAGATACATCGTGTGGGAAAATGTCCCCGGCGCCTTCTCATCCAATGCCGGAGAAGATTTCAAAGCCGTCCTCGAAGCAGTCGCATCCGTCAAAAGCGACTATGCTGTTCCTTGCCCTCCGAAAGGGAAATGGACAGGAGCAGGAGAAATCCTGGGAGATGATTTCAGCATCGCATGGAGATGCGTTGACGCGCAGTTTTGGGGAGTTCCCCAAAGAAGAAGACGTATCTATCTTGTCGCAGATTTTAATGGTGGGTGTGCCGGAAAAATATTATTTGAGTCAGAAGGCCTGTTTAGGAATCTTGAAACGAGCCGATGCCCGTGGAAAGGAACTGCCGGAACTTCTGAAGAAAGCACTCCTGCGACAGGCATCGTCCTAAATGACCAGGGCGGCAACCGTATGGATGTCACTGATGATGTGACCTGTACCCTTCGTGCCGAGGCGCATCATCCGCCTTGTGTTATGGAGTCTGCGGGATTTTGTACGGAACACTCTGCCGACAGCCGTGGCATCGGTTATGAGGCGGAAAAATCTCCAACGCTACGAGCAGGAGTCGTTCCTGCAACCGTATATGAAAATCACTCGCAGGATACCCGATATGTGGGTCCCCTTGATGTGGCACAGACCGTGGCGGCAACCTACGGCACAGGCGGAAACAATCAGCCGTTTGTGGTAGAGCCGACAGCCTTTGGCGTTTGCTCCAAGGACAGCAACGCCATGAAATCAGCCAACCCCAACAGCGGTTTTTATAAAGCGGATACTTCACGAACCCTTGACGGCAACGGTGGAAACCCTACCTGCAATCAGGGCGGCATTGCCATTGTGGAGGGCAACGGCTCTCGTCCTTCCCACCACGGTAACGGTTATGCCGAAAGTGATGTCATGTACACCTTGAACACCGTAGACCGCCACGCCGTTGTCTATGCCATTGACCGTGAAAGTTATAACTGCGGTCAGAACTTCGCAAGGAATATGGGTATCAGTGATGAGGGTGTCAATTCCACACTGAAAGCCACGGGGCCCGATGCGGTTGCCGTTCCCACCTACTCAAGCAGCAAGGCATCGTTCTTCACTTCTGCGGAAGAGGAACTCGCCAATACTTTAGTAGCTACGGATTACAAAGACCCTCCGCTTGTCAACGATACCGATGCGGATCTGGAATACATTGTGCGTAGGCTTACCCCTACGGAATGTGCAAGGCTCCAGGGATTTCCGGATTGGTGGTGTGCTGACCTTGGTGAGAAACTTCCTTCTGAAGAGGAACTCACACGGTGGGCAGAAATCTTTGAAACACATCGTAAGATTGTGGGAACATCAAGCAAACTGAAAACACGGAAGCAGATATTCAAGTGGCTTCAGAACCCTCATTCTGACTCGGCGGAGTATAAGATGTGGGGCAACGGCGTGGCACTTCCCAATGTGGTTTATGTGCTGACTGGCATCGTATACTATACACAAAATGACGGGGTGTAAATCTACAACTATTCTCCCTTATATTTTGCACATATCACTTGCTATTTTTCGGCTTTAGAGTGATATATGTAGTACCGAAAAAACAAGGAGGTACTCACACGATGAGAATTGAATTTAATGTAACAGGCAGCGACCGCAAGGCACTGGTTACGGCGATGGCAGACATTCTGAATGTAAAACCGAAATACCTGGGTGTGCCGAGCCTGAACTACGAGGTGGATTATTTCACGGTAACCAAAGACGGTGCAGTGGAGTTTGATGACAGAGCCGACAGCGAAGAAATCGAGCAGTTGCTTGAGAGCCTTGCCGACAAAGGCTTTGTCGCAGCTCCCGCAGAAATGGCGCAGGCTTGGCTTGATGCAAGAGCCGAGGAAACGGCCGAAGAACCCGCCGAACAACCACAGGGCGAAACGGTGGGGCTTACGGTGGCGATTCCCCTTGATAAGGTGGCGGTCGGAAATCTTACGAACCTTCTGGATGCCAAGGGGGGCCTTATAAAGAAAGCCTTGGGCATTCCCGCAACACCAATCGAAATCGGCGAGGACAGGGTTTCCTTCCCTTGGTTTGGAGAGGGACTGGATGCAGACGAGGTCAAGGCTTACAGCCATTTCATTGCAGCCCTTTGTGAGATGAGCCGAAATCAGAAACGCATCAACGCTACGGAAAAAGCGGTGGACAATGAAAAATACGCATTCCGCTGTTTTCTCCTTCGCCTCGGTTTTATCGGAAACGAATACAAAACCGAGAGAAAAATCCTGCTCCGCAATCTTTCCGGCAGCAGTGCTTTCAAAGGAGGTGCCAAGAATGAGATTTCCGAATAAAGAAACGGTTGAGCGTGTAAGAAAAGCCTATCCTGTTGGATGCCGTGTGGAACTCGTCCAAATGGATGATGAGCAGGCGCCTCCGGTTGGAACAAAGGGTACGGTCAGAGGTGTGGATGACACAGCCTCCATCATGGTCAGATGGGATACAGGCTCCGGCTTGAATGTGGTGTATGGTGTCGATATTTGTCGAAAACTGGATGCAGTGACCATTACCTGCTACGGCAGCACCGAGGTTTGGGACAGCAGAAAAGAGGCTGCCGACTTCTACCTTCGTGCCATTGCAGAGTCAGAGGGCAGCGAGTGTGAACGCTATACCAAGATTTACACTGAACTGCTTATGGGCAAGGAGGTCTGCACCGATGAATAAAATCAAGGAACAGATACTCGCCATCCGAGCAACCGGACGCACCAATATGTTTGATGTTCCGATGGTGCAGTACATTGCCAACGAGATGCATTTTTACGAATTGGTGGTATACCTTGAGGAACACCGTAAGGAATACACCCACTTTATTCTGACAGGCGAAATGGAGGATTGATTATGTGGAAAGAAGGAACAATCGGCATCCCGCAAAAGGACGGCGGTTACAAGGCAGTCCACTACTGGATAAAGGTTTATGAGGAAGGCAGCCAGTTCGGTATCAACGGCGGAAAAATTAGCAAGCTGATGCTGAAACTGAATGGTGAGGTCGTTGCCAACTATGACAGAGGTTGGGACATCGAGCCTGCAACCGAAGAAGCAAACCTTGCCCTTTGCATTTTGCTGAACGAACACAATTAAAAATCCTGTAAAGGCAGGACGGAGCCGAGAGGCTCTGTTCCTCGTATACGCAAAGTCGCACCGAATATGGTGGCGGCTATTTTTTATGCCATTTTTGAGGAGGTGACGGCATTTGAGAAAACTGAAAAACTATAAGCCAACCCGCTTTATGGCGGAGGGCAGTTATTACGATAAGGATGCCGCCGACCACGCAGTATGCTTTATCGAAAAATTCTGCTGTCACACCAAAGGTACATGGGATGGAAAGCCATTTGAACTGATTGACTGGCAGGAGCAGATTATTCGAGATATCTTCGGTGTCCTAAAACCAAACGGATACAGGCAGTTCAACACAGCCTATATCGAAATCCCAAAGAAACAAGGCAAATCGGAACTGGCGGCGGCAGTGGCGTTGTATCTTTTGTGTGCTGACTTTGAGCCGGGTGCAGAAGTGTACGGCTGTGCTGCGGATAAAGACCAGGCACGAATTGTATTTGATGTTGCTTTGGAAATGGTAAGGCGAAGTCCACTGCTTAAAAATAAGATGACCATCCAGGCAAGCCAGAAGACCATGACCTACAACCCGACGGGCAGTAAATACAAGGCTCTGTCGGCGGATGTAGCCAACAAGCATGGTTTCAATACCCACGGCGTTATTTTTGATGAGTTGCATACCCAGCCAAACCGAAAGCTGTTTGATGTTATGACCAAGGGTTCCGGTGATGCAAGAATGCAGCCTCTTTACTTCCTAATCACTACGGCGGGAAACGATACGCAGTCTATCTGCTACGAAACTCACCAAAAAGCAAAGGACATCATTGAGGGGCGAAAAGTTGACCCTACATTTTATCCCGTGATTTATGGTGCAGAGGATGATGACGACTGGACTGACCCGGAGGTTTGGAAGAAAGCAAATCCTTCTCTTGGTGTAACAGTTGGAATCGATAAGGTGCAGCAGGCCTGTGAACAGGCAAAGCAGAACCCGGGTGAAGAGAACGCTTTCCGTCAGTTGAGGTTGAATCAGTGGGTTAAGCAGGCTGTCCGTTGGATGCCGATGGCAGTGTGGGATGCTTGTGCATTTCCGACCGATAAATCCGAACTGGAAGGCCGTGTCTGCTATGGCGGTCTTGACCTTTCAAGTACTACGGATATAACGGCATTTGTGTTGGTGTTTCCACCGGAAGATGAGGATGATAAATATATCATTCTGCCGTATTTTTGGATACCGGAAGATAACATCGACTTGCGTGTGCGTCGTGACCATGTGCCGTATGACATTTGGGAACGACAGGACTTGCTTATGACCACCGAGGGCAATGTAGTCCATTACGGCTACATAGAGAAATTTATCGAATCCCTGGGTGAGAAATACAATATCCGCGAAATTGCCTATGACCGTTGGGGTGCTGTGCAGATGGTACAGAACCTTGAAGGTATGGGATTTACCGTTGTTCCATTCGGGCAGGGATACAAAGATATGTCTCCGCCGACCAAAGAACTGATGAAACTTGCGATGGAGAAAAAACTGGTTCATGGTGGGCATCCGGTTCTTAGGTGGATGATGGATAACATCTACATCAAAACCGACCCTGCCGGAAACATCAAAGCAGATAAAGCCAAATCCACAGAAAAGATTGACGGTGCCGTTGCCACCATTATGGCGCTCGACCGTGCAATCCGTTGTGGCAACACCAACAGTGCTTCGGTTTATGATGACCGCGGCATTTTGTTTATTTAGGAAGGAGCGTGATTTGATATGGGTATTTTTACGGGAATGTTTAAGTCGAGAGATAAGCCCGAAAACAGAACGGCGGGCAGTGCCTACACCTTTTATATGGGCGGCACAACTTCCGGCAAGGCAGTAACCGAGCGTTCTGCCATGCAGATGACGGCAGTGTATTCCTGTGTCCGTATCCTTGCAGAAGCAGTGGCAGGCTTGCCTTTGCATCTTTACAAATATAACGATGACGGCGGCAAGGAAAAAGCCATCGACCATCCGCTTTACCGATTACTCCATGATGAGCCGAATCCGGAAATGAGTTCTTTCGTGTTCCGAGAGACACTCATGACCCATCTGCTTTTGTGGGGCAATGCCTACGCACAGGTTATCCGTAACGGTAAAAACGAGGTGGTGGCACTTTACCCTCTGATGCCAAACAAGATGAGTGTGGAC
The DNA here is from genome assembly GCF_012070565.1 of Anaerosporobacter faecicola. Taxonomy (GTDB): domain Bacteria; phylum Bacillota; class Clostridia; order Lachnospirales; family Lachnospiraceae; genus Anaerosporobacter; species Anaerosporobacter faecicola. Next base: position 160,054 of record NZ_JAAQRO010000052.1, on the reverse strand, counting down.
AGGGATGAAAACGGGCATCTGTATTACACCTATTACCGTGGCCCCGATGAGGCCATTAAAAATATGGAATTTGCAGTAACCCTGCAGCCTTCCGATGTGCTTCATATTCCAGGTCTTGGGTTTGACGGTCTTGTCGGCTACAGTCCCATTGCGATGGCAAAGAACGCCATCGGCATGGCAATTGCCTGTGAGGAGTACGGTGCCAAGTTCTTCGCCAACGGTGCAACGCCTGGCGGTGTACTGGAACATCCAAGCACCATCAAAGACCCGCAGAGGGTCAGAGAGAGTTGGCAGGCTGCCTTTGGTGGCAGTGCTAATGCCAATAAGGTCGCAGTTTTGGAAGAAGGAATGAAGTACACTCCGATTTCCATTTCTCCGGAACAGGCACAATTCCTTGAAACACGCAAATTCCAAATCAACGAAATTGCTCGAATTTTCAGAGTCCCTCCCCATATGGTGGGTGACCTTGAGAAGTCGAGCTTTTCTAATATTGAGCAGCAGTCCCTTGAATTTGTGAAATACACCTTGGACCCGTGGGTCATCCGTTGGGAGCAGTCCATTATGAGGGCATTGCTTTCCAATACGGAAAAGAAGGATTATTTCGTGAAATTCAATCTGGAAGGTCTGCTCCGTGGCGATTACCAAAGCCGTATGAACGGCTACGCCATTGGTCGCCAGAATGGTTGGATGTCTGCAAATGATATCCGCGAACTGGAAAACCTCGACCGTATTCCTGCGGAAGAAGGCGGCGACCTTTACCTTATTAACGGCAATATGCTCCCCTTAAAAGATGCGGGTGCTTTTGCAAATACAACTGACAATGACGGAAAGGAGGAAAAACCCGATGAAGAAGTTCTGGAAGTGGAAGAACCAGGCACAGACGGAAATGATGCCGGAGGCGAGGACACTGTTTCTGAACGGAACAATCGCAGAAGAAAGTTGGTTTGATGATGATGTCACACCACAGCTTTTCAAAGATGAACTGATGGCAGGCTCCGGTGATATTACCGTTTGGATTAACTCGCCCGGAGGTGACTGTGTGGCGGCTGCCCAAATTTACAATATGCTGATGGATTACAAGGGCAATGTCACGGTCAAGATTGACGGTATCGCTGCCTCCGCAGCATCCGTGATTGCGATGGCAGGCACAAAGGTGCTGATGTCCCCTGTGTCCATGATGATGATTCACAACCCTATGACCGTTGCCTTCGGTGATTCTGCGGAAATACAGAAAGCCATTGAAATGCTGGCAAGTGTGAAGGATTCCATCATCAATGCCTATGAAATCAAGACGGGATTGTCCCGCACGAAGCTGTCCCACCTTATGGATGCTGAAACATGGATGGACGCAAATAAGGCCGTGGAACTCGGCTTTGCTGATGAAATCATGCAGCGCGTGGGCAGTGCCGAGGATATGGAGCCGCCTGCGGTTTCCATGCTTTATTCCAAGGCAAATGTGGTCAATTCTCTCATGGACAAGGTTGCAGCCAAGTGTGCAATCAAGTCCGAACCAACCCGTAAAACCAAAGCCGACGACCTTATGGCAAGGCTAAATCTTATCAAAAATTGGAGGTAATTTATTATGACTATCAATGAACTGCGCGAAAAGCGTAACCAGGCTTGGGAGGCTGCAAAGGCATTTGTGGAAACCAAGCGCGACAAGGACGGTCTGCTTTCCGATGAGGATGCAAAGACCTATGCACAGATGGAGAAGAAGGTTCAGGACTTCGGTGCTGAAATCGAGCGTATGGAGGCTATGTCCGCTATGGATGCCCAGCTCTCCAAGCCTACCTCTGCTCCTATTACGGAAAAGCCTATGAACGGCAATTCCGCACATGACCAGAAGCCTAAGACCGGACGTGCTTCTGATGCTTACAAGGACGGTATGCTTAAGGCACTCCGTACCAACTTCCGACAGGTCAGCAATGTTTTGTCCGAGGGCATTGATGCTGACGGCGGCTATCTTGTTCCCGAAGAGTATGATTCCCGTTTGATTGAGGCTTTGGAGGAAGAGAATATCTTCCGTAAGCTGGGTCACACCATTACTACCAGTGGTGAGCGTAAAATCAACATCGCTGCCACTAAGCCTGCAGCAGCATGGATTGATGAAGGTGAGGCTCTTACCTGGGATGATGCAACTTTCGCCCAGATCAATTTGGATGCCCACAAGCTTCATGTTGCAGTTAAGGTAACCGAGGAACTTCTGTATGACAATGCATTCGGTCTTGAGAAATATATTCTCCGTCAGTTTGCGAAGGCTCTTGCCAATGCAGAAGAGGATGCTTTCCTCAATGGTACCGGCACAGGTCAGCCTTTGGGGCTGCTTGCATCTGAGGGTGGTGCGGAAATCGGTGTGACTGCTGCATCTGCAACGGATATCACTGCTGATGAACTTATCGACCTTGTGTACTCTCTCAAGCGTCCTTACCGCAAGAATGCAAAGTTCATCTGTAATGACCAGACTTTGGCTGTCATCCGTAAGCTGACTGATAAGAACGGACGTTACCTTTGGCAGGATTCCGTGCAGGCGGGAGAACCCGGTAGACTTCTGGGGTATGAGGTGCATACTTCCCCTTATTTCCCTGTTATCACTGCAGGTATGCCTGCCATTGCTTTTGGTGACTACAGCTACTACAACATCGGTGACCGTGGTACCCGTTCCTTTGCGGAACTGAAGGAACTCTTTGCAGGAAATGGTATGGTAGGCTTTGTTGCAAAGGAACGTGTCGACGGCAAGCTGGTATTGCCTGAAGCTGTCAAGTTGCTCAAGATGGCGACTGCGTAATGAATGGAGGTGGCGGTGATGAGCGAACTTCTGACGAAGGTTAAGGAAAATCTGATACTGGAGCATTCGGTGGATGATGGACTGATTGAAAGGTTCATCACTGCCGCCGTTTCCTATGCAGAAAGCTATCAGCACATTGCGACAGGATATTATACGGAAAATGCGATGCCCGCCACTACCGAACAGGCAGTGATTATGCTGGCATCGCATTTCTATGAATCCAGGGACGGTTCTACGGGCGGTTTCTTTGCCGACAATGTGCAGGCGGGTCAGCAGGTTTGGAACACGGTCAACCTTCTTCTCAGGCTCGACCGAGATTGGAAGGTGTGATATGAGTTTCGGAAAAATGAATGGTTTTGCTGACATTATTATCACAAAAAAGATAAAGGACAGCGAGGGGTTCTCTGCTACGGCGGATGAAATCCTCGCCTCTGTACGTGTTTACAGGGAAGGCCGCCACGGGAGTGAGCGTTGGGCAAACCTTGCTGCATTTTCCGAGGCAACCGACCTGTTCCGCCTCCGTGTCATTCCCGGTCTTGAGATTACCACTGACCATATTTTGGTCTGTGAGGACGGACGCTTTGAAATTACGTCCGTGGAAGATGTCAAAGGGCGCGGGATGTATGTGGAGGTGCTTGCGAAAAAGGTGGTGGCGACCAGTGGCTAAAGTGGATATCAAAATGCCGGAGGACTTTTTGGAGCGTATATCAAGGCTCGGCTCCGATTTTGACCCTGTTGCACAGAAGGTGCTTGAAGCCGGAGGTGAGATTGTCCTTGCCAAGGCACAGAGCAACCTTTCTTCTGTGGTAGGCAGTAGCACAAAGTACGAATCCCGTTCCACGGGAGAGTTGGAGGGTGCACTCGGATTGTCTTCTGTGAAGATGGACAAAAACGGCAATCACAACATCAAGGTCGGCTTTGCTGAACCCCGCAGTGACGGCATCAGCAACGCAAAACTGGCGAACGTCATCGAATATGGCAAACACGGCCAGCCTGCCAAACCTTTTATGAAACCTGCAAAGACAGCATCCCGTGCTGCCTGTATCAGTGCAATGCAGAATAAATTCGAGGAGGAGGTCAGAAAGCTGTGAGTGTGCTGTCAGATATCAATGCAACCCTGGAGCCGTTAGGCGTTCCGCTTGAAACGGGTGTCTTTAAGGATGAGGCTCCGGATAAATACATCGTGGTAGTTCCTATGGCAGACAGCTTTGAACTTCATGCCGACAATACTCCTGGATATGATGTCCAGGAGGCACGAATTTCTCTGTATTCCAAAGGCAGCTACACCAAAGACAAAAATGCAATCGTCCGTGCCTTGCTTGGTGCGGATTTTACCATAACCGACCGTAGATATATCGGTTATGAAACCGAAACAGGCTACTTCCATTACAACATGGATGTGGCGAAACACTATGAAATGGAGGAATAAACAATGGCTACTATCGGTCTTGATAAACTTTTTTATGCCAAAATCACCGAAGATGATGCCGGGGATGAAACCTATGGCACTCCAGTGCAACTGGCAAAGGCTATGAACGCCGACCTCTCGGTAGAACTTGCCGAGGCAACCCTTTATGCCGATGACGGTGCATCGGAAATCGTGAAGGAATTTAAGAACGGCACCCTTTCCCTTGGTGTGGATGACATCGATGCTTCAGTGGCATCTGACCTTACGGGGGCGACTATTGATGCAAATGGCGTTGTGGTGTCTGCAAGTGAGGACGGCGGAGAGCCTGTGGCTGTTGGTTTCCGTGCAAAGAAATCCAATGGCAAATATAAGTATTACTGGCTCTACCGTGTGAAGTTTGGTATCCCTGCCACAAACCTTGCCACCAAAGGCGACAGTATTACATTCTCTACGCCTACCATCGAAGGCACGATTCTGCGCCGTAACAAGGTGGATGGTAAGGGTAAGCATCCCTGGAAGGCAGAGGTTACGGAGGGTGATGCTGCCGTGACTTCGGATATTATCACAAATTGGTATACGGAGGTATATGAACCCTCCTATACTACGCAAACGGCTAATTAAGGAGGATATGACAAATGGATAATGAACGCTCTGCAATTATTAATATCGGCGGTGACGAGTTTACGCTGCTCCTTACTACTAAGGCTACCAAGGAAATCGCAGGACGATATGGTGGTTTGGAGAACCTTGGCGATAAGCTGATGAAATCAGAGAACTTTGAGATGGCTATCGGCGAAATCGTATGGCTTATTACGCTTCTGGCTAACCAGTCAATCCTTGTTCACAATTTGAAAAATAAGGATGACAAGAAAGAAGTGCTTACTGAGGAGATGGTAGAACTTCTGACCACACCTTTGGATCTGGCAGATTACAAGGCTGCCATTACGGAGGCTCTGGATAAGGGCACCAAGCGTAATATCCAAAGTGAGGACAACTTAAAAAACGCGGTGGTCGAGTAAGTGACGAGGAGTTATTTACTCGACTTTTATATTACGGCATCAGTCAGCTTCATCTGTCAATGGATGAGGTGTGGTTGATGCCGTTTGGCTTGCTGCTTGACCTATGGGAGTGCCATAAGCAGTACACGGGTGCAGCAAAACCGAAACGAGAATACTTCATTGACGATATCATTCCGGACGGGATTTAAGGAGGTGGTTTGATGGCGGATGATTTTGGTCTGAAAATTGGCCTTGAGGGCGAAAAAGAATTTAAGAAAGCTTTATCCGAAATCAACCAGACCTTTAAGGTTCTTGGTTCTGAAATGAAGGTTGTCACTTCTCAATTCGACAAAAACGATAATTCCGTGCAAGCACTGACCGCAAGAAATCAGGTGCTGAATAAGGAAATCGAGGCACAGAAACAGAAAATTGAAACCTTACGGCAGGCGCTTGCCAATGCATCCGAGTCCTTCGGAGAAAATGACCGCAGGACACAGCAGTGGCAGATTCAGCTAAATAATGCTACTGCATCGCTCAATGATATGGAGCGTGAACTTGACCGAAATAACACTGCCTTGGATGAGGCAGAGCGTGAGATGGGTGATGCCGCTGACAGTGCCGATGATCTGGAAGAAGAAATCGAAGATGCAGGTGATGCCGCCGACAAATCCTCCGGCAAATTTGAAAAGTTCGGAAGTGTCTTAAAAGGCATTGGTGTAGCTATGGGTGCAGTAGCAGTAGCCGCAGGAGCTGCTGCCGTTTCTCTCGGAAAAGAAGTGATTGCTGCCTATGCTGATTATGAGCAGTTAGTCGGTGGTGTGGATACTCTTTTCAAAGAATCTTCGCAGGAACTGCAAAACTATGCTGCCAATGCCTATAAGACTGCGGGTATGTCTGCCAATGAGTATATGGAAACGGTCACATCGTTTTCCGCTTCCCTTATCCAATCTCTCGGAGGTGATACCGAAGAGGCGGTAAAATGCGCAGACATGGCCATTACAGATATGTCCGATAATGCCAACAAGATGGGTACGGATATGTCGCTTATCCAAAACGCATACCAGGGATTTGCTAAACAGAATTATACGATGCTCGATAACTTGAAACTCGGCTACGGCGGCACCAAAACGGAAATGGAGCGCCTGCTTGCCGATGCAAAGGCCATTTCCGGCATTGAATATAACATCGATTCCTATGCGGATGTTGTGGAGGCAATTCACGTTATTCAGGAAAGCATGGGCATCGCAGGTGCAACGGCAGCAGAGGCGGAAGGTACAATTTCCGGTTCTATCAATGCGTTGCAAGCAGCTCTGCAAAATATGCTTGTCGGTTTTGGTGATGCCAATGCGGATATGGATATGCTCTGTCAGAATATGGTAGATGCACTTAAGAACGTGATTACCAACATCACCCCGGTAATTGAAAATATGGTTAAGGTTCTGCCTACGGTAACGGGAGCGTTACTTGATGCATTTGCTGACCTCTTACCTACATTGCTTGAAACTGTGACAGAATTATTTTCACAATTATTGAATACGATTCTGACCTTGTTGCCACAGCTTATTCCGGCGGCGGTCAGTGCCGTTATGACCATCGTACAGGCTTTGATTGATAACCTTCCACTGTTGGTGGATGCTGCCGTGCAACTGGTAGTTTCTTTGGTGGAGGGAATTGGTATGGCTTTGCCGGAGCTTATCCCTGCCGCAGTACAGGCAATTGTTACAATTGTCGAGGAACTGATATCCAACCTTCCGATGATTTTGGATGCGGCATTGCAGCTTATCATGGGTCTTGCGGAAGGTTTGCTTGCTGCAATTCCGATGTTGATTGAGGCACTGCCGTCTATCATACTTGCCATCGTGGATTTCGTGATTGGTGCAATCCCTCAAATCATAGATGTAGGTATTCAGCTTTTGACTTCGTTGGTTTCTGCATTGCCGGAAATAATTGTAGCAATTGTAGAAGCAATACCACAGATTATTGAAGGAATTATCACAGCGGTGCTTGGTTCAATTCCGCAGATTATCCAGGCAGGTATCGACCTGCTCGTTGCCCTTATTCAGGCATTGCCTGAAATCATCACAACCATTGTGGCAGCAATTCCTGAAATCATCGGTTCTGTGGTTAATGCACTGATTAACAGCATTCCTCAAATTGTACAGGCAGGTGTTACACTTCTTACTTCTTTGATTAAGAACTTGCCTACCATCATCGTGGAAATTGTAAAAGCCGTACCGCAGATATTAGCCGGTTTGGTATCGGCGTTCGGGAAAGGAGTATCTCAACTTGCCAATGTCGGTGCAAACCTTGTAAAGGGTCTGTGGCAGGGCATCCAGTCCCTTGCGTCTTGGCTTTGGAATAAGGTGTCCGGTTGGATATCTTCCATTTGGGATGGTATCTGTGACTTCTTTGGTATCCATTCGCCTTCGGATGAGATGGCATGGATTGGTGAGATGTTGGTGGAAGGCTTGGCAGGTGCTATCAATACCAGTGGTAAGGATGCAGTTGCAGCCGCTGAAAATATGAGTGCAGACATCAATGATGTGATGCAGAGTCTTGCAGACGATATGACTACGGCACTGCCTACGGACTTCAATGTAAATGGTACGGTCAATCGGAATGACACGGTATCCGGTATAGGAACTGGTGGTGCGCTGATTACCATTCAGCAGATGATTGTCCGAAGCGAAGAGGATATACGCAAAATTTCTCAGGAACTCTATAACTTGATTCAGAGTGGCTCCCGTGCGCAGGGACACTTTACTACGGCATAAAGGAGGGTTTTGACCTATGGGGTTTATTTTTAACGATATTACATCGGCAAGCATGGGCATCAAAGCCCGTCTGACTTCCTGGCAGGTGTGTGGTAAGATGCGTAATTTTACTACTACTGTGCCTGGTAAATACGGTGTGGCGGATTTCGGAGCAGACTTCGATTATCGTGAAATCAAGGTACAGTGCAACGTCTATCCGAAACACAGCTTTACGGCATTAGTATCAGCATTGGATGATGTGGCCGCATGGCTTGACCCTGTGCAGGGGTTACGCCAACTTGTACTTGATGATGTGCCGGACAGATATTTTATGGCAAGGCTTAATGATGTGGTAGACTGCGAAAGGCTTATCCGCTCGGCAGGAAGTTTTGAACTGAAGTTTTTCTGTCCTGATCCGTTTGGGTATGCCATCACAGATGAAACTTTTTCCATTACGGAGGAAGGAGTCCATACTATTACAAGGACTATCGGAAATATTGAATCTTTGCCTGTGTATCGTATTGAAGGTGCGATAACGGCAGGAGCGAGCAATTATATCAGCATTACCACAAACGGTGCGGAACTAAAAATCGTAAATGCCACGCTTTCTGAGGGAGAAATTCTTATCGTGGATACTGATAAAATGACTGCCTATGTGGTGGATGAAAACGGAGAAACACTCCGTAATGGCCTGCCGTATTTGCAGGAGTTGAACTTTCCGACATTGGCCGTCGGTGATAACACGGTCACCGTGGAAGTAAGCAATGCCACGCTGACCGTATTACAGATACAAGCTAAGAGCAGATGGAGGTGATGGTGTGTCTTTGAAAACAATTTTGAATAAACAAACCGATTTTACGGGTGAGTTTCCCGCAGAATATGCCGTCTACGGCTTGTGGCGTTTTAATGAGTCTGCGCCGAATGAAGATACAGCTCTTGTTGATTTTTCCGGCTGTGGACGTAATTTTACCGTTGTCAATTGGTCGGGAACTACGGCAAATCTGTCAAAAAGTCCGAAAGGCAAACAGATTCGTTTCAACATCAGTAATCCGACTTCTGAAAAGACCCACCTGCAGGTAACTAATGATGGCAGTATCTTTTCTAATCTCGGCGAGCGTATCATTGTGGGCGGATGGATGTGCCCTACTACCTATTCTGTAGGTAATACTTTTTGTCCGATTTTCAATACCCGTTACGGTCCGGGACAGCCGATTTTCTATCTGTCCTTATATTCCGGAAGACCGAGAATTATGCTCTATAACTCTTCGGGCAGTCTGATTCTTGATAAGACTGTGACCCCACCATTTTCTTTAAGAAACGGTGTGTGGTATTTCATAGCCGGAGTGATTGAGCCAAACAATAAAAAATTTACCTATGTGGTTTGTGACCGTTCCACAGGAGAAACGTTCAAATCCGATGTACTGACCTTTACAGGAGAATTGAATCGTTCCTGCGTTGCCGATTTGGTCATAGGAATGCACGCCTCAACTTATTATTATGCGGGCGGTTTTGATGAGTGGTTCTTGGACTGTGATTCTCCACTGACGGCAGATGATTTGGTGGATTATTTCAATGCCACGATTCTCTGTAACGGTGCAGACAGTTCTTCGGATGTGGATGCCCTTACCGATGCAAGCGGTGTTATTTTGAAAGCTACGGAAGGTGTATATCCTGAAAGCGGTGTCCTTTACACCAAAGCTGTGGACTGCAATTTGTCCGGCACTGGAAGAGTGTCCTATGCCAGTGAATATATCGCAGGAACAACGGCAGTGGCATCGGTGGAAACTTCTACAAGCGATGACCTTACCGATTGGAGTGATTGGGTATCTGTCGGTACAGACGGAAAGCTGCAATCTCCGAACCGAAACTATATTCGCTTCAAGGTAACACTGACCACCTCAGACATATCTAAGACACCGAAACTTATTGATATCCGACTTTATGATATTCCGAAAGCACCCTATGAGAAAATCGGCTATGCCCGTCCCGTGGTTCTCGACGATAACGGAGCGTGGGAGGTCATTTTGGAGAATGCCTATGATATTATCGTTACGGGCGAAATCAACGGCGAGGATACGCTGACTTTTTCCATTCCGTTTCGTGATGGTAAGCGTAAATATCTTGAAAACGAGAAGAAAATTCAGATTGTTGATGATATTTATAAAATCCGTACCATCACAGATGTAAAGGACACCACAGGAAACACGGTCACACAGGTATATGCCGAGGCGGAATTTTACGATTTAACCTTTTCTGTTCGTAAGGAAGAAAGGAAGTTTGATGCAGAAACGGCGGAGGCTGCTATGGCGTATGCCCTTGCCGATACAGAGTGGAGCGTGGGAACGGTCAATGTTACCTCAAAGCGCACATGGACTTCCACAGAGAAAAATGCTCTTTCCATTCTCCGTAGTGTTGCCAATCTTCACGGCGGTGACCTTGTTTTTGACTGTCCGAACCGACTGGTGCATCTGCTTACGGTCAACGGCAAAGACAGCGGTGCCCTGTTTGCTTATAAGAAGAATATGAAAAGCATTGAGCGAGTGGTGGATACCCGTTCGCTTGTAACAAGGCTTTATGCGGTCGGTGCCAACGGCATGACATTTGCCGATATCAATAATGGAAAGGCATACCTTGAGGAATTCACATATTCCTCCGAAATCCGTATTAGCACACTGGATTGTTCCTCTTTTACAAATCCGTATCAGATGAAGGAATACACGGCTATGCGCCTTGCTGAATACTGCAAGCCGACCGTGTCCTATGTGCTGAATGCGATGGATTTGTCTGTTCTGACAGGCTATGAGCATGAGGCATGGAATTTAGGTGATTATGTCCGTGTGGAGGATAAGGATTTGGGATTGTCGGTCACTACCCGTATTGTGCGTCGAGAATACAATCTGCAGGAGCCTTGGAATACAGTATTGGAACTTTCTACTACACTTAAGAACCTGGGCAGCTCGGTTAGTTCCATTGATACTATTGCTGATGCACTGGAAGGCACAGGCATGGTATCAAACAATGATATCCGAGAACTTGTGCCATTCAATCATCTGCGAAATTCCCGTGCAGATGACGGTCTTGCCTATTGGGTAAGTTCCGGTTTTGAGGCGGACGGAGAAAACGGTGCGTCCGGTACGGCATCCTTTAAGGCAGAAGGTGTTGCCGGAATGACAAAAAGTCTATATCAGACCGTTTATCCTTCCAACCGTAGCAGTTATACACTGTCGGCGCAGATTGCATCGGAGGATCTGGAAAAGCTGTCCGATGATGCACAGGTTGGCATTGAAGTGGTCATTGAATATGAGGACGGCAGCACTGAAACCCGATTCATTGACCTTTACTGATGGAGGTGTTTATGGCTTATTTTTCTAAAACATCGGAGAAGATAACGCCTGAAAGTTACCTCTCCAAAGTGAAATCTATTACTGTGCGTGTGTGCGTTACTAACTGCACAGGCACTTTTAATATTACAGACCTATTGCTGCAACCGGGTTCGGTTGCCACGGGATGGGTAGGTCATCCCTGCGAAATCAAGTGGGTGCTTGATGGCTAAACCTGTATTCATCAGATTGGCAGAGGTCATAAACAAAAAGCAGGAAAAGCGTGTCATGAGCGTTACTGTGAAACCTACCATCACGAACTGCTCTGGCACGATTTGGTTTACCGATTTGCAGTTGCAGGAAGGACCTGCGTTGACAGGATATGTGCCACACACGGAGAGTCGACTTGTGAAAGGCTCTAAGGTATGGTTCAACGGTGTGGTTCGTTCTGCGGAAACCGTGATTGTCTGTAACCTTGGAGAAACCTCCGGAGGATTGGATATTCATATTTATCCGAAATCCGATATGACGGCAGGTTCGGTGCAGCTTTCCCAAGGCGTGGGAGGTCAGAAGGTCAGATTTCCCAATGCAATGGCAGCAGAAGATGATCTGGCTTTACTTGCTTCTGTTAGGGAATGCACAAAGAATGGCATCACAGAGCCGAAAGAGGGTTTTTATCAATACAGTGCGGCTTGGGATTCCAAGCACAAGGTCACCTTGGAGGACGGTAAGTCTGCCAGGGTGCTTTTTGAATTGCACCAAATGACGGATGGAGGTGTATCGATTTGAGGGATAAACTTAAAGGCAAACGCATTATGGTGTGGACATTCATGGGTAATGCCCGTATGTATGAAGCACTCCGTAATTACGGTGACCGCATTGATACCATCGGTCTGTTTTCTTTTAAGGTAGACAGGACAGGAACAATTACGGAAAGTGGTGTAACCATTAGCAGTACGATGACCTATATCAATAAATGGCCACACATTCGATGGTTGCTTACCGTTGCAAATGATGGAGCTAATTCTATTTTCAAGGCACTTCGTGATAATACAAACGGTGCACAGGATAAATTCTGCTCGGAACTTGTACGTATTATGGAAAAGTACCCGTGGTGTAATGGTGTGGATATTGACCTTGAAAAGGGTGATGATTATTCCACTCACGCAGCGTCCACAGCTATGTTCAGGCATATTTATGAAACCGTAAAAGCATACGATTCCACCAAGGAGATGAATATCTGCCTGCCGGGTATGACCTCAGTTAATGGCTCAGTCGGTGGAGAAAACTGGTGCGTATATGGGGATTTGGATAAATATTGCGATACGGCATCCATCATGAGCTATGGTATGGCATGGGCGGGTTCTGCACCTGGCCCTGTTTCTCCGAGGAGTTGGCTTGAGGGCATTTACGATTATGCAACAAAAGTGATGAACCCCGACAAAGTATTCCTTGGTATGCCTGCCTATGGTTGGAACTGGCAGATATATGATACACCGGAGAACATGGGCAAGTATTACCGAGGTACATCACACACTTATTATGCTGCGAAATACTGGATGCAGGGCATTTACAATTTTACCGATGATGCACCTCCGCAGCCATTCATTCCGATAGTTTCCTATTGGGACGATTACGATATGGGGCCGTGGGCATTGCCTCATGTGTACGATTATATGGAAGGCAGGGATGCCACAGATTATTCCTATCCGCTTATGACCGAAACCTATAACCGCAGAAGATATCTGACTGCATATGCAAAACAGCAGCACACTGAATTTGGAGAAATTCTCATTGACCGTGGTGCCGAACCGGATAGCTATGACGGTGTGGTTTCTGTATCAAAAACACTGGTCACTTTAGGTGATGAGGGTTCTGCTACCTACAATTTTACGATTGATAAGGCAGGCTCTTATGATGTGGCGGTTCGTCTGTGTTACCCATTCTGGGATAAAAACAGTATTTACGCATCTCTTGATGGCAGTACGGTTCATTTCTCCGAGAACAGGCTATGGTGGCCATATTGGAGGACTACCTTCTGGGCGACACTTGCCAAGGGAGTGAGACTTTCTGCAGGAGAACATACACTGACTATTTCCGTTGGTGTAAACGGTGTGCAGTTTTATGGTTTCCGTGTCTGTACTGATTTTTCTGAACAACCAACAGCGGGAGAAGCAGAATATACCCTTGCTCCACGAAAGTTTAAAGATGTGAATGGAGATATGGTGGGTCCTGCAACGGGATTTAAGCTGACACTTGAGATGCTCCGCAGAAAGCCTGACTCTGCCCTTATATGGTATGAGGATTTTCGTGATGAGGAAAAGATACCAGAAAGCTACTGGACAACGTTCTCCGGTGAGTGGGATGTGTGGCAAGACCCGGAAAGCACTGCAAAACGTCCATATTCACAGCTTGAGGGATACGGACAGCTTGCATGGAATTATTCGGGGTTTTCAGATATCCACCTGCGGGCGCAGATTATCATACCGGAAGACGGTGGTGGAAAAGCGGGCATTTTCCTTGGTTCGCTGTTCTGCTGTTTCAATTATGACAGCCAGTGCATCGAACTGTATGAGGGTTCTACGCTGAAGGGTAGTTACAGTACCAGTTTTTCCAAGACTGCCGATGCTGACCTGCGTACCAATCCGATTGTGTACACCATTGAGATGCGTAAGCGTGGAAATAAAGTCAGAGTTTATTCCTCCACTTCGTACACACTACGATTTACAGCAACGGTCAGTGATGTCAGCGGTTATGCAGGTATCCGCTCCGACAACAAGGTCAACTGCCAATTACTCCGTCTGGGTGATGCCTGGACATATGAGCCGTATGAGAGGTTCGATGTAGTGATGCCGGACGGAACGAAAACTTCCTATGGCAGAATTGAGCGAAGCAACTGCACCTGGGATGAGGAGTTCCAGGTGTTTACGCTGACTTCTGATGTGGAGGAATCGTCCACACGCAGTGAGGATATTTCACTGGACTATGAGTTCTACCATTCCCACGTTATGGCTTTGGAGTGTGGGAATGACTACACGGCAAAAATCATCCCAAGGGACATTAACATTTGGATTTCTCGCCTGTTCCTTGGGGACTCGGACGGCTTTTCCATTCTGTATTATCAGGATGTGGACAGCCTGATCTATTGGGCGAACCAGGCAGCATACCGATGGAAACTGCGAGGGATGTGTATGTGGTCCCTTGGGCAGGAGGATATGCGTATCTGGGAATGGCTGCCCAAGCAAACTGAATAACGGCTTTAAGGGGTATCTGCCAATGTGGCGGGTGCCCTTTTTGCATACAAAAAATTATGAAAGCGAGGATTTTACTATGAAGGATTTATGGAACACCATTCAAATCATCTTTGCCGCCCTCGGCGGTTGGCTCGGTTGGTTCTTGGGAGGCTTTGACGGTCTTCTGTATGCACTGGTGGCGTTCGTGGCTGTGGACTACATCACGGGTGTCATGTGTGCTATTGCAGACAAGAACCTCTCCAGTTCCGTTGGTTTTAAGGGTATCTGCCGTAAAGTGCTGATTTTCACATTGGTAGGCATCGCACATATCTTGGATGCCAATGTTATCGGTGATGGCAGTGTACTCCGAACAGCGGTTATTTTCTTCTACATCTCAAATGAGGGCGTGAGCCTGTTGGAAAATGCATCCCACTTGGGTTTGCCGATTCCGGAGAAGATGAAGGACATTTTGGAGCAAATCCACAACCGCACAGATGATACGGAAAGCGAGGACAGATAATATGAATTTACACAAACTTATTTTAACGGAGAATGCCTGCTACAAGGCGGGCAAGACCATCACGGTCAAAGGCATCATGGTTCATTCCACAGGTGCCAACAACCCTAATCTGAAACGCTATGTGGGTCCTAATGACGGTCGGCTTGGCGAAAATCAGTATGGCAATCATTGGAACACCTATCATCCCGGCGGTAGAGAGGTTTGCGTTCATGCTTTCATTGGCAAGTTGGCTGACGGCTCTATTGCCACCTACCAAACTTTGCCTTGGAATCATCGTGGATGGCACGCCGGAGGTAGCGCCAACAACACCCATATCGGTTTTGAAATTTGTGAGGATGGTCTTACGGATTACGCCTATTTCCAGAAGGTGTACCGTGAGGCCATTGAACTTTGTGCCTACCTCTGCAAGGAGTACGGTCTGACCGAGCAGAACATCATCTGCCACTCTGAGGGATATAAACAAGGTGTTGCATCCAACCACGGCGATGTGATGCATTGGTTTCCGAAACACGGCAAGAGCATGGATACCTTCCGTGCGGAGGTAAAGGCTCTGCTTGCTGCCGATACCAAGGAGGATGCCGAGGATACTGCCGAGCCTGTGGTAACCTATCCCGAAAAGCTGACTTCCGGTTATTACCGTGTTCGCAAGACCTGGAAGGACAGTAAATCCCAGGTGGGTGCATATCGCATCCTTACCAATGCAAAGGCAGCTGCGGATAAGAACCCCGGCACTTTTGTTTTTGCCAATGACGGCACTGCCATCTATCCTGTAGATGAAACTTCCGAGCCTAATTACCGTATCCATACGGTGGTCAAGGGTGATACACTGTGGGAGATTGCCGAGCAGTATCTCGGCAAAGGCGCAAGATACACCGAAATCAAGAAACTGAATGGACTTACTTCTAATGTAATTTATAGCGGTTGGAAACTGAAGATTCCGAACTAACACGATGCCCTTTGAGGATTTTTCCCTTGAAGGGCATTATTTTTTTCCTTTAGGGGTTCGATTCAGCCTGTCTTTTCGCTTATAGGCAGAGGGGAACATTTCCACCGTTCCCCCAGACTGGAGGAATCGATATGGAAGTACAAAAAATTGAAAATTTTAAGATACCAAACGCAGTGGCTCACGAGATTACGCAGGAGGAATTGCAGCGTGAATATGATTATTACAGAGCACAGAAAGTACTTGAAACCATGTTCATGTTCGGCATGATTTCCGTGGATGAATTCAACAAAATAAGCGAAAGAAACCGTCAAACTTTCTCTCCATATTTATCTGAGATTATGCCCTAAATGACTTGCTATATCAGTGATTCTACGGGAATATGTCCATACCGAAAGCGAGGTGAGTTGATGAAAAGGATAACAAAAATTGAAGAAAATAAAGCCTTATCGGTTAAGAAGAAAACCCGCGTTGCTGCCTATTGCAGAGTATCCACGGCAAGCGATGAACAGCTTATCAGTCTTGATTCGCAGAAAGCACATTATGAGGATTATATCAAATCCAATGTCGACTGGGAGTACGCAGGGATATTTTACGATGAAGGTATCACAGGCACGAAAAAGGAGTGCCGTGACGGTCTGAATTCCCTGATAGATTCTTGCGAAAAAGGGCTTGTGGATTTGGTCATTACAAAGTCCATCAGTCGTTTCAGCAGAAATACCACAGACTGTTTGGAACTGGTAAGAAAGCTGATTGGTCTGAAGGTTACCGTGATTTTCGAGAAAGAGAACATTAACACAGAAAGCATGGAAAGTGAGTTGATGCTTTCTATCTTAAGCAGTCTTGCAGAAAGTGAGTCGGTTTCTATTTCTGAAAACAGCAAATGGTCAATACAGAAACGCTTTCAGAATGGAACCTATATTATTTCCTATCCGCCTTATGGCTATGAAAATATAGGCGGAGAAATGATTGTTGTACCGGAGCAGGCAGAGGTTGTCAAAAAGATATTCGAAGATACGCTTGCCGGAAAAAGCACTCATGTTATTGCAAAGGAACTGAATGACAGTGGAGTGAAGAGCAAAAAAGGCGGAAAGTGGACTCCCGGAGCAATCAATTCGATTATTCGCAACGAAAAATTCACGGGTGATGTGATTTTCCAAAAGACCTACACCGACAGCCAGTTCAGCCGCCACACCAATGATGGAGAGTTAAATCAATATCTGTGTGAGAACCATCATGAGCCGATTGTAAGCCATGAGATTTTTGACAAGGCAAACGAGGTTCTGAATCAGCGTGGAAGAGAAAAAGGTAATGGAGAGCGAACTGAACGCTACCAAAATCGCTATGGTTTCTCAGGCAGAATCAGGTGTGGAGAGTGCGGAGGAGTCTTTAAGCGAAGAATCCACTATAAGCCGAGCGGAAGTTACATTGCTTGGTGCTGCACCCATCATATCGAGGACAGACACTCCTGCTCCATGAAGTACATTACTGATGATGGAATAAAGACGGCTTTTCTTACCATGATGAATAAACTAATCTTTGCCCATCAGCACATATTAAAGCCATTGTTTTACAGCCTGCAGGGGTTTGACGATAAGAACAGGCTCCTACAGATACAGGAATATGAAACAAAGCTGGAAAAGAATATGGAAGAAAGACAGGTGCTGACCAGTGTAATGGCAAGCGGACTGTTAGAGCCAGCACTTTTCAGCAAGAAGATTACGGCTTTGACTTTGGAAGAGAAACACTTGCAGGAAGAAAAGAAACAGATGATAAATACAGTGAGCGGTGACAGGACAAAGATTGAAGCATTGGAGAAACTTATGAAATTTGCGCTCGGTAGCAGGATGCTGACGGAATATTCGGATGAGATATTCCTTTCCCATGTGGAAGGAATTATTGTGTTTTCAAGAGAAGAAATCGTCTTTGAACTGGAGTGCGGACTGAAATTAAAGGAAAGGTTGGTGGGATAATGGCACACATACCCTACGGATATAAGATTGTAAATGGAAAGGCAGAGGTTGATGAAGAAAAGGCAGAAGCGGTCAGAAAGCTGTTTGACGGCTACATTGCAGGACTTGGATTAAAGCCTGCGGCAGAAAATGCTGGTCTTGAGATTTATCATGGCAGTGCAGGCAGAATACTGAGAAACACGCACTACCTTGGCGATGAATATTATCCTGCCATCATCGACAGGGAGCGTTTTGATAAGGCAGAAGAAATTAGAATGGCGAGGGCATCTTCCTTGGGCAGGGTCAGAGAATTGCAGGCTGCACCAAAGCCTGTGGCGGATACAAGGTTTACCATGCCAACTGTCGAGCGTAAATTTGCAGATCCCTTTGAACAGGCAGAATATGCCTACAGCTTAATTGAAAGTGAGGTGACGATACTTGAATAAGAGTATCACAGTTATTCCGGCACGAAGGCGTGTGGGAAATACCGTAAACAAAGAAGTAAAGCCGAAGCTCAGGGTCGCAGCGTACTGCCGTGTCAGTACCGACAGCGATGAGCAGGCTACCAGTTATGATGCACAGGTGGAGCATTACACCAATTTTATACAGAAAAATGAGGAATGGGAGTTTGCCGGTATATTTGCTGATGATGGTATATCCGGCACCAATACCAAAAAGCGTGAGGAGTTCAACCGCATGATTTCTGAATGTATGGAAGGTCATATTGATATGATCATTACAAAGTCTATCAGCCGATTTGCCCGTAATACCTTGGATTGCCTTCGATATATAAGACAATTAAAGGAAAAGAATATCCCTGTGTTTTTTGAAAAGGAAAACATCAATACAATGGATTCCAAGGGCGAGGTTCTGCTGACCATCATGGCCAGTCTTGCACAGCAAGAATCGGAGTCCTTAAGCAAGAATGTAAAGATGGGTATGCAGTTCCGATTTCAGAATGGTGAGGTGCAGGTCAACCATAATCGCTTTATGGGATACACCAAAGACGAAGATGGACACCTCATCATAGAGCCTGCCGAGGCAGAAATCGTCAAACGAATTTACCGTGAATACCTACAGGGCGCAAGCCTAAAGCAAATCGGAGATGGCTTGATGGATGATGGAATTTTAACAGCCGCCGGAAAGGCAAAGTGGCGTCCTGAATCGGTCAAGAAAATCCTGAAAAACGAAAAATATATTGGTGATGCCCTTTTACAGAAGACATATACCGTGGACGTTCTTACCAAAAAGAGAGTGAAGAATAACGGCATCGTTCCGCAGTATTATGTGGAGAACAGCCATGAACCGATTATTCCCCGTGACCTCTATATGCAGGTGC
Organism: Anaerosporobacter faecicola; assembly: GCF_012070565.1. Classification (GTDB taxonomy): domain Bacteria; phylum Bacillota; class Clostridia; order Lachnospirales; family Lachnospiraceae; genus Anaerosporobacter; species Anaerosporobacter faecicola. The sequence continues at coordinate 140,803 of NZ_JAAQRO010000052.1, read as the reverse complement.
AGGAAGAGATGCTCAGACGAGCTAACCTTCACAGTGGAGCGAATCGGAAGAAACGAGTTTACAGTAGCAAATACGCACTTTCCAGTATTGTGTATTGTTCAAAATGTGGGGATATTTATCGAAGGATTGCTTGGAACAACCGCGGGAAACATTCCACGGTATGGCGATGCGTAAACCGTGTGGAGCATGGCCCTGACTGCTGCGATGCACCAACTGTGCAGGAAGAAGAATTGCAGAACGCTGTGGTAAAGGCAATCAACACGGCGCTTGGTGGCAAGGATGAAATGCTTACTGCCTTGGAAAAAAATATAGCGATGGTGCTTGCTTTGGAAGATGAGACTTCGATGGAAAGCCTTGATGCCAAGCTGGAAGAACTGCAGCAGGAGCTTCTAAAACGAGCAAATGCCAGACAGGATTATGAAGACCTTGCTGATGAGATAGACCTTTTGCGAGAACAAAAGCAGAATGCTATGGCGGAGAATGCAGAACGAGAAGGTTTGAAACAGCGAATTGCTGAAATGCAGCAGTTCCTTGCCGAGCAGAGAGGTACAATACAGGTGTATGACGAGCAGGTAGTACGCAAGCTGATAGAAAAGATTACGGTACATGATGAGAAAGTAACTGTTGCCTTTAAATCTGGGATGGAGATTGATGTGAAAATGTAAATTTTAATTATGGGGAATCCCCCTAGACTTATAAAAGCTAGGGGTGCTTTCTAATGTTAATCATGAATTGTAATATTTCTATTATCGATTTCTATTAACCCTTCATCTTTCATTCGTTTTAATTCACGAAAAAGCGATGGTCTTTGAACACCAAAATGGTCAGCAAGCTGTTTTTTTGAAATAGGTAAAATGATAGTTTTAGATTTCTGAACGGCAGAAAGTGCAACAAGGTAATCCATCAGGTTTTCTCTTAAAGATTTCTGAGTATACATAGCTATTTTTTTATTCATCCCTTGGGAGTTTAAGGATAGTGACTTCACAAAGGACATAACAAAACTATATTCTTTTAGCAGCTTGCTAACTGCTATTTTTGAAATATGGAAAAGGGTACATCCAGCTGTACAATAAATATTCATTGGATATCTATTTTGCTCCCCGAATAAGAGATTTGCCCCAATAATACTGCCTTCGCAAAATTTAGATACAATAGTTTCAGAACCGTTAGATGCTAGAGAATAGGCTATTAAATTGCCTGAAAGAACTATATCCATTCCATAACACTCTGAATATTGCTCATGCACAGTTATTCCTTTGTTATAAGAACGCTTAATAATTTGATTGCTTAAAATTAAACTTTCTAATACTTTTTGATCTACATCTTTAAAGTGAGGTAGATTTTTTAAGTCTTCAACCATAAAATCACCTTTTTATTTTTATTATATCAAAAAGAAACTTATGTGTCTATTTAGTTATAAAATATAATGTTAATATGATTACAACGAATAAAAAGGAGGCAATTTATTATGATAGAAAAAGTATTTGAGTTATCTAAGAAAAATGAGAAAGCAGTGGAGAAGGTTGTTTTTGATGAAAACCTACATTATTTGCACATGGTCTTTAATAAGGGTGAGGGGTTGCCTGAACATTTCTCCAACTCTAATGTTTATATGACCGTTATGAAAGGAACTCTGTCTATCGGTCTTGATGAACAAGAAGTTCACGAGTATTCGTATAATACTTTGATAAAGATTCCAGTTAATACAAAAATGAATGTAAAAAATCTTAATGATGATACTCTAGAATTAATTGTTGTAAAATCACCAGCACCAAAGATATAAACAAGATGGAGGAATTATAAATGGATATTTTTACAATCGGCATATGGATTGGAACTTTAATTTTTCTTGGAGTTTCTTTTGCTAAAAATAAGGGAAAGACAAATCAAGCACTTAAAATGGCATTTAATATGGGAAAAGGAATGGCTATAAGTATATTTTCAATCATTTTTGCAATTGGATTAATCCTGACACTACTTCCACCGGCAGATATTGCATCTTTTGTGGAAAAACAGTCAACTGCAATTGCAACAATAGCATCGGCTTTGTTAGGAACAATTACACTAATTCCAGCCTTTATCGCTTTCCCGCTAGTAGGGACACTGGTAGATGCGGGAGTTGGGATAGTTCCTTCCGTGGCATTTTTAACAACTTTAACAATGGTCGGTGTTGTAACCTTCCCTCTTGAGAAAAAGGAATTCGGCGTTAAGTTTACAGCAGTTCGTAACGGACTTAGTTTTCTGTTCGCTATAATTATTGCACATGTAATGGGGGTGATTATATAATGGTCTTAAAAAAAATAAAGGATAATTTGTTCTTTTTTATAATTATTTTGGCATATGCAATTATGACTACCATTAATCCGTCTATGGGGATAGAATCAGTTAAAAACAGTGGCTATTACATTAAGGAAATGCTTATGATTATGCCAGTTATCTTCGTGCTTACTGCGCTTTTAGATATGTGGGTTTCAAAAGAAAAAATAATGAAATTTCTAGGTAAGGACGCCAAAGCCAAAGGTGTTTTTCTAGCTTTTGTAATTGGAAGTATTTCAGCAGGCCCAATATATGCGGCATTTCCAATGTGCGTTATGCTTCACAAAAAAGGTGCATCAATTAGAAACATCATTATTATTTTAAGTTCTTGGGCAGTCATTAAGGTTCCAATGCTTTTAAATGAAGCAAAGTTTCTAGGCCCTAAGTTTATGGTTATTCGTTGGATATTAACTGTTGTGGCAATTATCATTTTTTCGTGGATTGCAGACAAGATAATAAAGGATAAGGATTTGCCAAGCGAGGAAACATCACAAGTAGGATTAATAATTAATAAAGGTGCTTGCATGGGTTGCACTTTGTGTACTAAGAATTATCCAGAACTCTTTGAAATAAAGAGTAAAAAGGCAGTCATTAAGGCACATGATGCAACTACAATAGATAAGGAAAAACTTCAAACTACAATAAATGCTTGTCCTGTTAAAGCTATAGAATATATAGAAGATTAACGATGCTAATTTTGTGTCACAATTAAAATATAACACCCTGTAGGCTATAAGAGTCTATGGGGTGTTTTTTACTAAATCAGTTTACTTTTTAATTGAAATGAGAAACTTAATCAATCAAAAAGTGAAGCTTTGCAATTGAGTTATAGCATATTTTTAAAATAAAATTTAAAGAGTTATTGACATATGCCATTAACAGAGGTATACTAATGATAGTAAATGGCATATGTCATAAACTACAAGGAGGTGAATGGTATGCCTAGAAGAGATGGAACTGGCCCAATGGGTGCTGGAACAATGACTGGACACGGTTTAGGCTTTTGCACAGGGAAAAATGCAGTCAAGCGTGGTGCTGGACTTGGATTAGGTCTTGGATTTGCTTGCAGACGAGGTTTTGGTAGTGGATTTGGGAGAGGTTTAGCAATAAATCAATATGCGACAAAAACACATAAAGACTTCCTTCAAGAACAAAAAGAATTACTGCAAAGCCGAATCGAAGTCATTGATAAACAATTAAAGTACCTGTAACGGGTATTAGAGGTAACTGGAGGACGCTCTGGTTATTTCTGATTAGAAATGGGGTGATAGATTATGCCAAGACCAATGAAATGGAGAAAAGTTTGTTGTCTGCCAGAAAGTAATAAATTTGGCCCTCTTGATTCAGTGTTGGACGATCAAGATCATGTAAACATGACAGTTGATGAATATGAAACAATAAGGCTTATAGATTTGGAGGGTTTTACTCAGGAAGAGTGTGCAAAACAAATGAATATTGCCCGTGCTACCGTTCAGGGAATATATGTAGAAGCCAGAAGAAAGTTAGCTGAATCATTGGTGAATGGTAAAGTGTTAATAATTGAGGGAGGCGAATACCGTCTTTGTGATGGATCGGGAAATGGATGTGGCCGAGGCTGTCATAGGCATGGACGTGGCAGATTCTTTACAGATAATGAGAATCGAGGTGACTAATTATATATTCCGAAAAAGTAATTGAACATTTTATGTGCCCTCAAAATGCTCATAGCATGCCAGATGCTGACGCTGAAGGAAGTTTTGGAGACCCTTCGTGCGGAGATTATCTTACCGTTTATATAAAGGTGAAAGACAATCATATAGATGACATAAGTTATCTTGTGTTTGGCTGCAGTGCATCAATTGCAACGTCCAGTATGACATCGGTGATGGCAAAAGGAAAAGGCCTGGATGAAGCATTAAGAATTACAGAAGAGGATATAATCGAAGCTCTAGATGGGCTTCCTGAAAGCAAGGTTCATTGCTCAAATTTAGGAGTAAGTGCATTGCGCAATGCAATCAATAATTATTTAGTAGTTAAAAGAATGGAGGATTCTTATGAAAATAGCAATTCCGGTAGATGAGAAAAGTGTGGATTCAAACGTATGTGTATCCTTTGGACGCACTCTCTATTTCCTTATTTATGATGTAGATACTAAGGAAAGTGTATTTCTTGATAACAGTGCAGCAGCAAGTACAGGTGGTGCAGGGATTAAGGCTGCACAGACGATAGTAGATAATAAAGCAAATGTTTTGCTTACTCCTCGTTGCGGGGAAAATGCTGCTGAAGTGCTCAAATCTGCTGATATTGAAATATTTAAAACGACATCCGCATCAGTAAAGGATAATATTGATGCTTTCATCGATGGAAAACTTCCTTTGCTAGATGAAATTCATGCCGGATTTCATGGGCACGGAGGCAATTAATATGAGAATAGCTGTGCTAAGCGGCAAGGGCGGCACAGGAAAAACACTGGTATCGGTAAATTTAGCTGCGGTAGCAAAAATATCAACATATATAGATTGTGATGTTGAAGAGCCAAATGGGCATCTATTCTTTAAACCCGAAGATGTCCAAGAGGAAGAAATATCAGTAAAAATTCCAAAGGTGAATAATGAGCTATGCAATGGATGTCGAAAATGCATAGATTTTTGTAAATTCAATGCTCTTGCCTATATTAAAGATAAACTGATTGTTTTCGAAGAGGTTTGTCACTCCTGTGGCGGTTGTATTATGCTTTGCCCTGAAAAGGCACTGACAGAGAGAGAAAAGGTTATTGGGAAAGTTCAAAAAGGAACTTCCGATCAGGTAACGGTATACACAGGAATATTAAATACTGGTGAAGCTTCGGGTATCCCTATTATTAAAAAGTTGCTTGCTGAGAATAAACCTGAAGCAGATAAACTGACCTTTATTGACTGTCCTCCTGGAAGTGCCTGTATTGTAATGGAAAGTATTAAGGATGCAGACTATTGTATATTGGTAGCTGAACCTACGTTATTTGGTGTTCATAACCTTAATATGGTATACGAGTTGGTCAAGTTATTCAATAAGCCGTTTGGTGTAGTTCTAAACAAGTGTATAGAAGGTGAAAATCCAGCTGAAAATTTCTGTATAGAAAAAAACATTAAAATTTTAGATCAGATCCCATTTGATAATGAACTTGGAATATTGAATTCAAATGCAGAAATTGCCGTGAGGGAAAATGAAAAATATCAGGCTTTATTTTCTTCTCTGTTAGAAACAGTGAAAAAGGAGGTGCAACATGAAACAACTTCTTATTCTTAGTGGAAAAGGCGGTACTGGGAAAACTACTATAGCCAGTGCTTTTATCAAGCTTGCAAACGCTAAGTCTTATGCGGATTGTGATGTAGATGCACCTAACCTACACCTTATAACAGAACAAAGCTCTCAACCAATGAAAACAGATTATTATGGTTTACCAAAAGCGGAGATAAATCCAGAACTGTGCATCAAATGTGATAAGTGTAGACAAAACTGCAGATTTGATTCTATTTCAGTAGATAAGAAATATAAAGTAGATCCTTTTGCATGTGAAGGCTGTGGAGTTTGCAAAGCTGTTTGTCCAGTAGAAGCTATATCTTTAAAACCGGCTGTAGCTGGTGAGTTGATGTTATATGCAAATGAAGGAGAAGTTTTTTCTACAGCACAGCTGAAAATGGGTAGTGGCACTTCAGGAATGCTGGTCACAGAGGTTAAAAAACAGATGAAGTCGGAGATAGTTAATGCCAATCTTGCAATTATTGACGGTTCTCCAGGCATAGGCTGTCCTGTAATAGCATCACTTAGCGGTGTGGACATGGTTTTGATAGTGGCCGAACCGTCCATATCTGGCATTAGTGATTTGGAGCGAATCATAAAAACAGCGGCGAAATTCGGAACTATGACAGTAATATGTATAAACAAATTTGATACCAACGTAGAAAACACAAAAAAGATAGAAGCGCTATGTAAAAAACAAAGGCTGACTTTTATGGGTAGAATACCTTTTGATTCGAATGCAGTAAAAGCGATTAATAATGGCCGAACCATTGTAGACATAGATTGTGCATCGGGTGCAGCAGTAAAAGCAGTTTACAATAAGACAATGAAATTACTTTTTGAAGAAGGTGGTGGGCTAAGGTCATGATTATCAAAACATTAGTGGAAAACACATCGATATCGAAAGACTTCGGTAACGAACATGGTCTTAGTCTGTATATTGAAACAAATGCACTTAAAATTTTATTTGATGTTGGAGCAAGTGAATTGTTTCTTAAAAATGCTGAAAAACTTGGCGTCAATATCACTGACGTTGATTTTCTTGTAATTTCACATGGGCACTATGACCACGGTGGTGGATTAAAAACCTTTTTTAAAGAAAATACAAAAGCAGAGGTGTATTTACACCATCTTGCTTTCGAGAAACATTATGCTATCCGTCCAAATGACAAATTAGATTTTATCGGTCTTGATGATGAGCTGAAACAAAATAAGCAAATTGCACTTACGTCAGACCAATTCTATATCAGTAATGGAATCCAGGTACTCTCGAATGTTGTTCAAAGAGAGACTCAACCGAAATCAAATCGTGGTTTGCTAACTGAGCAAAATGAACGAATGATAGATGATACTTTTGCACATGAACAGAATCTCATCATAGAGGAAGATGGAAAGACCCTTCTAGTTACAGGCTGTGCTCATAATGGTATCATAAATATACTTGAACATTTTCAAGAAATAAAAGGTCGTATGCCTGATTATGTAATAGGCGGATTTCATCTTTCCAGTCGCTCTGGTGGCAATGAGGACTCTGATATGATAGATAGAATTGGTAAATATCTAATGGCTACAAAAGCAAAGTTTTATACCTGCCATTGTACAGGTATAGAAGCCTATGAAAGGCTGAGATCTGTTATGGGTGATAATATTGATTATTTATCAACAGGCAGTGAAATAACAATCTAAAATAAAGGAGCTAAATTATGAGCGAAAATTGTAATCAAAATTGCAACAGTTGTTCAGAGGACTGTGCAGAAAGAAAAGAACAAAAAACTGATTTCTCCGAGAAGTTGCATGAGATGAGTAGCATCAAAAAAGTCATAGGTGTTGTCAGTGGGAAAGGAGGAGTAGGAAAGTCACTTGTTACTTCGATGCTCGCTGTTACCATGAATAGAATGGGTTATCATACTGCCATTCTTGATGCAGATATTACAGGACCTTCTATTCCAAAGGCATTCGGAATTCGGGGAAAAGCCACTGGTAGCGAATTTGGCCTATTCCCTGTTAAAACAAAGACTGGCATTGATATTATGTCTGTTAATTTACTTTTAGAAAACGATACTGATCCTGTTGTATGGAGAGGACCAATAATTGCTGGTACAGTTAAACAGTTCTGGACTGATGTTATCTGGAGTGATGTAGATTTTATGTTCATCGATATGCCACCAGGAACCGGCGATGTTCCCCTTACAGTATTTCAATCCATTGCTGTTGATGGGATTATTGTCGTAACCTCTCCACAAGAACTGGTATCCATGATTGTATCTAAAGCCGTCAAGATGGCAGAAATGATGAATATCCCAATCATTGGTTTGGTAGAAAATATGTCTTATTTTAAATGCCCTGATAACGACAAGGACTATCAGATATTTGGCGAAAGCCACATTGAAGAAATTGCTGAAAAACATAATTTAAAGGTTCTTGCTAAACTACCTATTGATCCGAAAATTTCAGCTGCCTGTGACAAGGGTATGATAGAGCTTTTTGATGGCAATTGGCTTGATAGTACATCAAAATTACTAGAGGAAAGACTTGAGGAAAATTAAAAGTGAGTAAACATTCAACAATAGCAAAAGAATTATTCACAAAAGGATACAATTGCTCTCAATCGGTAGTTTTAGCCTTTTGTGATGAAATAGGACTTGACTCAGAAACAGCACTGAAAATTTCTTCTTCATTTGGTGGTGGAATGGGAAGACTACGAGAGGTATGTGGAGCAGTCAGTGGAATGTTCATAGTTGCAGGAATGCTAGATGGGTATTCAAATCCTTTAGATAGAGTTGCCAAAACTGAGCATTACAGGCTGATTCAGTCACTTGCAATGAATTTTAAGGATGAAAACCGATCAATCATTTGCAGAGAGCTTTTAGGTTTATCTGTTGATAGACAAAGTCACATACCAGAAGAAAGAAACGAAGAGTATTATAAAAAACGTCCCTGTGCAGAACTTGTTGAGCATGCAGCAGAAATATTAGATGAATATATTCAAAATAAAAAATTGGAGGAAAAAACAATGATGAAAATAGCAGTAGCAAGTGAAAAGGAAATGGTAACAGAGCATTTTGGGCATTGCGAAGGGTTTATGATTTTTGACGCGGAAAATAATCAAATTGTCAAAAGTGAAACCATTGCTAACCCCGGACATAAACCTGGATTTCTGCCTAATTTTCTTGCCGATCGTGATGTAAATGTCATCATCAGCGGTGGTATGGGCGGAGGCGCAGTTGAGATTTTTAATGAAAGGAACATCGAGGTTATTGTTGGAGCAAAAGGTAATGCCAAAGCAGCAGCAGAAGCATACTTGGAAGGCTCTTTAAAGTCGACTGGTTCTGTTTGCCATGAACATCAGCATCATGATGAATGTAGCGAATAAAATATCATATTTATATTGTGAAATAGTGCTTGTATAAAGTATAATAGGTGCAAGTACTATTTTTGCTTATAGAGCAATCTTGTAGATATGTTTCCAAAAACAGATAAAATACCGTGGATATGTTTCCGTGAACGAGCAGGTACTAAAAATACCGATATGACATTCATTCACTCAACTCGTGCCACGTGGAGACTATTGTAAGACTACAAAGGGTAACTATATAGAAATCCTTGAATTTACGCACTTTGTGAAGATTTTTCAGTTTGATGGAAATGGTGAATATTATAGAAACAAGCAACAAATTAATCAAATTAAAGTTTCTGTAGTGGTAGACCTCGTTAGTGGGAACACATGTGAGAACATAGACGAAATTTAATAAAATTGCCTTTGAGCAACATATAGGGATATACAATTCTTAATTTAAGATTTGTATATCCCTTTTTGTAGTTTGGTTACAAGAAAAAAGAGAGGTCCCAAATACCTCTCTTATGACTTGGTTGAACAACCAGAATGAAGTTTATGTACTTTTAGAAAATCGTTGAATCCAAAAGTAAATTCTAGTAATGGGGGTGCGGGGGGTGCGGACGTTTTCTTGGACTAAGTTGCTATTCCTAGGTTACGTCTATACTGAAGTGGACTCATTCCACCTAGTGACATTTTAATTCGTTCTTCGTTATACCAGTGTATATATTCGTCTAGTTACTTGATAAACGAATCAATAGATATATGGTTCCAATTTCTGTTGTAAAAAAGTTCGTTCTTTATTCTACCAAAGAAGCCTTCACAAGCAGAATTGTCTGGAGAACAACCCTTCTTTGACATAGAGCGAGTGAGCGCCGCTCCGTCCATTAGTTTAATCCAATCAGGCCAACGATAATGACAGCCCCTATCTGTTTTATCACGAATTCAGTATAATTCTGATAATGGAAGTGAATTTTCTAATCCAAAGGCTATAGAAGAGAGCAGTGATAAGCTAACAGGAAGAAGAACGCGTTTATTTTACTGTGATGCAGGTAAGCCATATCAAAAAGGTGCCATTGAAGTAAATCATGAATTGATACGTAGGATACTTCCCAAAGGTACTAGCTTTGATCAATTGGAACAGAAAGACATAGATTTAATGATGAACCATATCAATTCATACAAAAGAAAGAAGCTGAATAATCGTACACCCTACGAGACCTTCAGCTTCTATCACGGAGAAGAAGTTTTAAATAAACTTGGCTGTAAATCAATTGCAGCAAATGAAGTAATATTAAAACCTTCTCTACTAAAATAAAAATTTTGTAGACCGTCAACACATGCTATATGTCATCAATAGGGGTAGATTCTCCGATTACAAAAAAGTCGAGCGAGAATCGACCTCTACTAGGTATGCGGTCATATATGTATAATACGCTGATTTTATATAAAAAGCAATTGCATGTCGCTTACAAAAGTAGCATCTCACTTACAAAGTAGTGTAAAAGTAGCGTTTCGTTTACAAAAAATGATTCTTGATTATAAACATTGCATTTCGTCTTACAAAGTAGCATCTCATTTTACAAGTCACCAATATAGAAAAAATTGACAAATAGGAATAAATAGTATATTCTTATACAAGAAAAAATAACAATAAATATTAAATAAAGTAAATAAATCTCATATAATGGTGGTAGTATATGGACGAGAATAATTTTAAAAAATATAAAGAAAGAATTATTGGTGATGGTGTATATCCAAGGTGTAATAATTATGGTAAAAAAATACTTTATGCTGATTGGGCAGCTAGTGGAAGATTATATTTGGATATTGAAAATCAAATTATTGAGGAATATGGACCATATTATAGTAATACTCATTCTCATGGTAATTATATTTCAAATGAGATGGAAGAATTATATGCTTTAGCAGAGAATAAGATACTAAATCACTTTGGAGGTGTGGATAATTACGAAGTGATTGCAAGTGGATTTGGCATGACTTATGCTATAAATAAATTTCAAGACATATTAGCTTCTTCTGAGGATTATCAAGTAATTTAAATGAATTAACGGATAATAAAACAAGTATAATTATTTCCCATCGATTAGGGGTTACCAAATTTTGCAACAAAATTATTGTAATGAAGGATGGAGAAATAGTTGAAATTGGCAACCACGATGAGCTTATGAATCTGGAAGGTGAATATGCGTACCTGTACAAAACGCAGGTATCGTGGTATCAGACTTAATATCAAAGTTTAAATTAAGATTAATAGAAGAGGTATGAGCAAATGGCAGGAATTTTAAAGTTAGAAAATATAAATAAATCCTATAAATGCGTGGATAAAGTTATTTATGCACTTAGAAATGTCACCTTAGAAATTGGAAGAGGAGAAATGTTGGCAATTATGGGAAGCAGTGGCTCTGGCAAGAGTACATTATTACATATTCTTGGTGCAATTGATAAACCGGACTCTGGTAAAATATACTTAAACAATGTCCTTGAAAAAAATTATTGCAAGGAACCAGATGCAACTAAGATACGTAGAGATTATATAGGATTTATATACCAGGATTATAACTTGTTAGAAGATTTTACTGTTGAGGAGAATATATCATTACCTTTAATTTTATCGAATTATAATGATAAGGCTAGAGGAAAAATTGCTAATGAAAAAATCGATTTAGTTGGATTAAAAGGTCGTGAGTGTCATAGACCTAATGAGTTATCAGGTGGACAACAACAGAGGGTAGCAATTGCTAGAGCATTGGTTACCAATCCTAAGATTCTATTAGCAGACGAACCTACTGGAAACCTTGATTATAATACAACTATAGATATTATGGAGTTGATTTACAAATTAAGTAAAGAAACAAGCCAAACTACAATTATAGTTACACATGATCCAGTGGTTGCCACATATGCGGACAGAGTTGTTTTTTTTAATGACGGTGAAATTAAAGGTGAACATGTAAATTGTCATAATGAGAAAGATTTGGATAAGATACTTGAGCAATTTAGAAGTCTAATGAAGCAATAAGAAGATTATACTTGGAGGGTTTATGTCTAGTTTGAAATCAATCAGTTTAAGATTTTTAAAATGTAGTAAAATTCTAACTATTTCTTGTTTTTTTAGTGTATTTATAGGTACAATATTAATTGTTGAAATGTTTAATATGTCCTTAAATGCATCGGCTTCCTACAGGAATTCAATTAAATCAATGTATGGAGATTGTGATGCGGGCATTGTTTTAGTACGATAATTAAAAGTAATAATGAAGAGTATTTGAAAAGCCAATATTTAGCGGAAACGGTTTTGACAACAAGTACATCAGTAAGTTTGGCGGACGCACAGGAACTTTATAGTCAGTTAAAGAATGATGACTCTATTAAAGTTTCTATCGTATATAATACAGGAATAAATGCTCAATTTGAAGGTCAAGAGATAGAGTACTCCATTGCTGATCTGAATGCTTTAAGTGTTCAGATCATAATACCGGTAAAGAATATAGAAGATAATTATATAATTATTAGTGAATCTTTTGCAAGAACTCATAATCTTAAGATATATGATTATGTTGACATTAAAGCACCAGATACGTATAGATATGATTCAAAAGGGTATAGGTTAGGTATAGAAAAAGAAGGGAAGAATTGTACCTTACAGATTGCTTGTATTATACAGGATAATAAAATGATGTATCAGGATGCATACATAGATATTTATAATCTAGATTTTATGCAAGAAAGTGCGTGGGTTAACAAAATATATATTAATGGCGATTACCAATATATTGACAACAAGTTAGAAAACATGAAAAATGATTTTCCTTATCTTAAATGGGCTAATTATAGTGATGTACTTATGATAAATAATAGAGATATTGATAATAGATACTTAATGATTGAAATTGTTGTTAGAATATTAGTAATAATCGCTTCAATAGGCTGGATTAATTCGCTTAGAAACATATTCTTATCACGAGTGAAGGATTACGATATTATAAGAATGCAGGGAGTAAGTAGAATCAGGCTTGCCAAAATAATGGTGTATCAGATAATAACATATCTACTTAATGGAACTATATTGGGTTGCATAATTGGAAGTTTAATAGTTGAGGCATTAATATATAGGGATCAGAATAGATTAACTTTTGATATTAATTTTGGTATAGTTTATCAGATGATTGTTATCATGCTATTATTCTGTTTGCTTTTAATACCTGTAATTAGGAAAATATGCAATAAACAACTATTAAGTCAATTTTCACAAAAATAGGCGAGATTACTTTAGAGTTATAATTAAGGAGATTTTTATATAATGTCATTTATTTAAGATATTGAGGATTAACGGGACCTCTTTTGAAAATACATTTTGAAAAGCATTTAGTAAACGGCAAACCACTCGCCTTGTCTGACTGAGCTTTTTATGGCAAACTTTAAAAAATAGCCAGTGCAAGTCTACAGTATTTCTGAAACTGCAAAACTGAACAATCTTCGTCCATACAACTATTTTAAATATATACTCACAGAGTTGGCAAAACACTGTGATGAAAAAGGAACTATAGAACCTGCTGAACTGGATTACATTATGCCATGGTCAGAGCAACTTCCAGAGGAATGTAGGAAACCACGCCGCTTATAAAACAAGCGGCGTTAACTTTACCGTCAGGCGGACGGTTTGACGTTTACATTGATTCGAATATTCAAAGAGAAGATTTGTTGTTTAATGAGAGGTGGTACTTCATCGGGAAACGTGGGATTTGTCGATTTGGAATCGTTTGAGAGAGTTAAAGAGGTTGTTGATAATCTGGAGATGCTTGAAAGGTAACCACTAATTTGGATATTAACAATGTAACGTGTAGCAGTTTTATTTGAGATAATTAATTAAATAAATGATAGCTTAATTAAGGAAGGTATATGAAAATTGTACATTGATAGTTAGCAAAATAACTGGTAATATTTTTATAGAGCTGTAATAATATTAAAATTTGAGTTGAATAATATTGGTGGAGGATTAAGTAATGGGGTCTATTTTTAAATCAACAATGAATACGCGTGCACTGCCAACAGGCACAATGCGTTATATTAGAAGTGATGCACCAATTGATTTAACAGATAAAGAGATTCAATGGCTATTGAGTAACGATATTACAACTATTGTTGACCTAAGGTCTGAAGAAGAGGTTGTTAAGAAACCGTGTAAACTTCAGAGAATGAACGACTTTAAATATTTTAATTTTCCAGTTACAGGTGGCTGCGATATTCCAAAAACGCGTGAACATCTATATAAGGTTTATACACAGATGCTTGATAAACAGATGGAAAAAATTATTGATACGATCTTGAATGCTAAGACAAATGTGATGTATTTTTGTACAGCAGGAAAAGATAGGACAGGTGTGGTATCGGCCTTGATTTTAAAAAAACTTGGATTTGATGACGAAAGTATAATTGATGACTATATGATATCTAAAGAAAATTTGATCGATATGCTCACGGCATATGTCAGAGAACATCCAGAGGTAGATATTGATATAGTTATTCCACACAGGGAAAATATGAAAAGATTTTTGGAACATTTACAAAAGTAAAGCTTTTTATTTACGTTGAAACCACTCGTATATATTTTCACAGAGATACAAATTAGAATTGACCGAGCTGAAAGCGAGGGATGCTTCTTGAACGATAGTTCAAGAAGATGGAGCATAAGATAACATAGAATTAGGGAGAATAAAAGTATGATATATAAAGTTTATGATTACTTGTCAGAAGACGCTATGGATATTAGAAAAATAGTATTTATGGAGGAACAAGGATTTCAGAATGAGTTTGATGACTTGGATGAAAAGGCAATTCATTTTGTTGTATATACGATGGAAAAGCAACCAATAGCAACTTGTAGAGTTATAGAAGATAAAGACGGTGCTTTTATTTTAGGACGACTAGCTGTTTTGAGTGATTTTCGAGGAAAAAATATTGGAGTAGGTTTGCTTAGGGAAGTAGAAAAAACTGTTTTGAAAAGAGGCGGAAAAAGTATTAGGTTACATGCGCAATGTCGAGTGAAAGATTTCTATAACAAGGTGGGATATCTGGAACATGGATTAGAAGATGATGATGAAGGATGCCCACATATATGGATGAGTAAAACATTATTAAGTGAATGAGAACAAGAAAAATAAAAGGGTATGGCTACCCGAATTGCGTATCTTCCAATTTATCGGTCTGCTTAGTTCGATATAATCACGAGCTAAATAACGACAAATATTTATCATAACGAAAAAATGTAACGTGCCACGTAACAATATTTGCAAAAGAGTGCATGAAGGTTGGTTTATTTATTTCATCTCATGCAATATAATGGGTTTATTCTAAAGGCCGATGGATAAATATAAAATGGAGATGAAATTATATGAGTTTAGGTACAAATATAAATTATTTACGAAAACTGAAGAAAATAACACAGGAGCAATTGGCAGAGAAAATGAATGTTACAAGGCAGTGAATGGATATATAATTATTGTAGAGGAGAATGCAGTAGTGGAAATACAATTTATTAAGCAACCAACAGAATATTTGTGTGGACAAGCCTGTGTGGCTATGTTAGCAAATGTATCCGTTGATGAGGTTATAGAAGTTATACATAATGATAAGGGGACTGGTAAAAAAGAACTTGCAATTGCATTAGAACACTTTGGTGTATTATGCGCAAAAACAATGACAAAAGCAGATAATAACACCAAGCTTCCCGATACATGTATATTAAAGGTTTTGCTTCCTAAATATGGCCATTGGGTTTTGTATCATAAAGGCAAGTATTATGATCCGGAATTTGGACTGCTTGATGAATTGTATCCCAAGGAAAGAATACAATCATATTGGGAGATATATATTTGATTGTAGTTTTGTATTGTATATTCAATTGGTATATAGGCTGAACATAGATATAAAGATATGTCCAATACTGGTAATAAATTAACTGATATAATTTAGCAAAATGGATTAGATACTTAGAAAAGGGAGGAAATCCATTAGGTAAAATGGATTGATATAAGATGATCGATTTATATCCAGATGAGCAATATATGCTTAAATTTACTAATCATGAAATTATGAATTATTTAGTAGAGCCAATTACTGCGCAAGGTAATCACAAATTTAATATAACAATGTATGAAAAGAAAAAAGGAGAAAAAGAAAGGATTTTTAGTATTGAGTTTGTTGATGAAAATATAGAGATTCTATTTTATGAGCATTTGATTGGAATATTTGTGTTCGATGAGGAGATTATGTTTTTCGATGATCATGCGAAAGAAGAGCTGTCAGGAAGCGAAACCTACCATAATGTTGTATATGAAGGAACACTAAGAGATAAGACCCATGAACAAATTTTAAATATGATTTATAAGGTGTTTATGATATTAGAGGGTACTAAAAAAATAATGATAGAAGAAACAGTATATGAACAAATTGGCATACACTATCCCAAATGTAGATATATCGTAAAATTGACTCAAAAAAATGTTGTACCATATGAAATAATTCTGGAAAACATACATTTTAGAATTAATAAATAAGCGTTGTTAAGGGGTTGTCATTTTATGATATATTAGTGTATTTTGTGTCTAATTATGATATAAAAAGTGGTTTTATGTTGATAGTTTTGCTTTTACATGGTAAAATATGAAAAAATAGTTATATCAGATCAGGAGGATTTATTATGGTGGCTTTTTTACGATTAAGAAATATCTAAGAGCATAAGACTATGTTAAATAGTTTTGTGCTATTTTAAGTGATTAAAACTATTTAATAAAGGAGAAATCAAATGATATTTCAAGACAATGTAATTAAAGAATACTTAAAAAATGTATATTTTATAACAGGTACACCTTGTGGTGGGAAAACAACTATTTCACGTGCATTAGCAAAAAAGTATGGTTATGTCGTATATGATATTGATGAACAGTTTTCAAAACATCAACAGATGTCTAATGCGCAGTCTCAACCTTCTATGAATAAAACCTTCAATAATGCGGATGAATTCTTTGGTCGTTCAGTTGAAGAATACAAAAAATGGTTGATTGATAATACAAGAGAACAGTTGGATTTTGTTTTACTAGATTTAATCAGAATTTCACAAAATCAAATCGTCTTATGTGATTGTCATTTAACAGTAGATGAGGCTGATCGATTAACTGACTTATCACAAGTAGTGTTTTTAATAAAAGACCCTACGAATCTTGTCAATGATTACTGCAATCGTCCAGACCATCAAGATTTTAGTAATTTTATCAATAGTGCAACTGATGTTGATAAAGCAAAGCTAACTTGTAATACAACATTAAGAGAAATTAATGTTAAGAGATGTAAGGAAATTAAGGACAGTCAATATTTTTGGATTGAAAGAGATAACAGTACTTCTGTGGAAGAAACTGTTCAAAAGGTAGAACAACATTTTAGATGGTAATGTGGCAAAAAGTTTCTGCCATACAACCAATTATAAAATATCTAATTAAATAATCAAAGATTAGCACACCTTTCGGGGTGTGCTTTTTTGGCGAAATATAACAACGTATATTGATTAAATGATCCCAACCTGCCAATTCCTGCAAAAAGAGGAAAGTTTGGAATTGGATAAGGGAGTATCTCAGAAAGATCCGATAAAACCTCTAGTCCCATATAGTTTACCTCCATAAAATACGATAATTATAATATTGTGTCATATATTGATAGAAATTACAACTATTTGTGATATAATTATAAAAATGAAAAATCGGGAGGTGAGATATGTATACAAAGAAATCATTACATTTCGCTTCCTATGCTCGGTAGTTCTCTTGCTTGGGGACTTGGTTTCTCTATGCACTCGCTCATTATTGGACACCTTGGTTCCGATGCAACTGCAGCAGCAGCGATTACTTCCATAGCACAAGAACTTATAACTTGCGTATGCAAGGGGATTTCGGCAGGTGCTGGTATAATGGTAGGGAAACTTCTTGGTCAAAATATGTTTAATAAGGCCAAAGAATATGGAAGATCATTCTGTCGTATTTCAATTTGGGTGGGGGAATTCATATGATTCTTCTTGCCATACTCGCGCCAATTGTATCGACTTTTTTTGTGTTGACAGAAACTGCAAGACAGTATCTGATTATTATGATGATTTTTAATGCATTCTATGTTTGTGCATATTCAATCAATACGATCATTGTCTGTGGGGTTTTCCCAGCTGGAGGTGATTCCAAATATGATGCAATTAGTGTATTCTTTGCATCGTGGTGCTTTTCATTACCGCTAGCATTACTTGGCACTTTTGTGTTCCATTGACCTGTTATGGTAGTATATATCTTAATGTGTGCCGATGAAATCGTGAAATTACCTTGGCTTTACCCACGATACAAGAAGTACGTGTGGTTGAATAACCTTACACGAGAATGACAAAGAAAGAGTTTAGCACTGCAAATATGCTGATTCAGCGAGCAACTCAACAAAATAAGTAATGACAAATGTGGAGGTGATAAAAGATGTTATTTCTAGAATATCCAAAGTGTTCAACTTGCGTGAAGGCAAAAAAATGGCTTATTGATCAAAATATTGAATTTACAGATCGTCATATTGTGGAGGACAATCCCAATTATGAGGAATTAAAAGAGTGGTACAAGATGAGCGGTTTACCATTAAAAAAGTTCTTTAATACAAATGGTCTATTGTACAAAGAGATGAAACTTAAGGACAAGTTGCCTACAATGAAGGAGGAAGAACAACTTAGTCTATTGGCAACAAATGGAATGTTGGTCAAACGTCCGCTTCTTGTGCAAGAGGGGCAGGTACTTGTCGGTTTTAAAGAAGCTGAGTGGTCTGAAAAGATGAAAAATTGTAAAAAGATAAAGTAAAAAGTATAAAACGTATCAAAAAGCTTTTTCTTTTATAATGCAGAAGAAATGCATATAAAGGAAGAAGCTTTTTTACTGAAAAGAGAAGGGAACGTCTGCTTAGGATATGTGACTTGATCACAGTAATAAATTGTGTAAATTATTATAATGGATTTATATATCCAGGAAGGAGAACATATCGTGCAATACGTTATAGCATTTTTAGAAGGAATTATTACATTTATATCGCCCTGTTTGTTACCAATGCTACCAATCTATATCTCTTATTTTGCAAATGGGGAGAATAATCGAAAAAGAACTCTAAAAAGTGCAATTGGTTTTGTAATGGGATTTACTCTTGTGTTTGTTCTATTGGGAGCATTTGCAGGTGGATTTGGAGCATTATTACAGGAACATAAAAAGACGGTAAATGTAGTAACAGGACTTATCGTCATTGTTTTGGGGTTGAATTTTATAGGGATTATTAAAATCAGACTATTAAATCAAACTAGAAAGGCAGATAAAAAAGTTCAAAATACAAGTTTTTTATCATCAGTTTTATTTGGTATAGTTTTTTCAATTGGTTGGACACCATGCGTTGGTGCATTTTTGGGTTCAGCACTTATGATGGCTTCGCAAAAGGGAACAATGCTAGAGGGCATTTTGATGCTGATTATATATTCAGCGGGTCTTGGAATTCCCTTTGTAATCAGTGCTCTTTTACTTGATCGTTTAAAAGGAACATTTGATACAATAAAGAAACATTACCGTTTCATAAATATTGCCTCAGGCATTTTGCTGAGTGTGGTTGGGGTTATGATGATGTCAGGCACAATGGGATATCTGTTATCCTTATTACGCTTTTCTTAGATGGAGTACAGCAAATTAGAGAATAAGAACGAAAGGAAGATACTGAATGAATAAATATATGAAATTATTGATTGGAATCATTCTGTTTATCTTAGTTATATTGGGAATTCGTTTTCTGTATCAATATTTATCAAATACCTATAAAACAGGTCAAATATTAATTACAGAACAAGAAGCCCAAGTGAATGATAAGGAAAGTGGTACTGATGATGGAGAAAATGAAAAAACAGAAGATATACAAGCGATAATGGATTTTACTGTTGTAGATGGAAAGGAAACAGAGATAAAACTTTCTTCTTTTCTTGGAAAACCAATAGTAGTGAACTTCTGGGCAAGCTGGTGTACGCCTTGTAAATATGAAATGCCAGATTTTCAAGAAGCATATGAAAAATATGGATCAGAAGTTGAATTTGTTATGGTGAATTTGACAGACGGATCCAGTGAAACAATGGACAGTGCGAATGAATTTTTAGAAACAAAAGAATATACATTTCCTGTTTATTATGATACGAAACAGGAGGCCGCTTCTGTTTATTCCGTTTATTCGATACCAACAACGTATTTCCTCGATGAAAATGGTAGAATTGTAGCGAATGCACAAGGAATGCTTGACATGGAGACACTTGAAAAAGGAATTTCTATGATAAAATAGTTCGTGTAATATGAATGAACACATGGTGTGTGCAAAGTAGAACACCTTCTAACCTAATGGGTTGGGAGGTGTTTTTATGTGGAAAAACGGATAGAAGATCAAAGATCATCAATTAAAACATAGAAATCCTATTGACACACTATGAAATAAGTGCTACCATTCTACCAATAAGAAAATTAATACGGGTATTGGTATGAGAAAGGTGGTAAGGCTGATGCGACAACTATTATGTTTTGGAGATTCGAATACTTGGGGGTATGATCCAAAGACAGGGCAACGTTTTGCTTGGGGGATTAGATGGACTAGTATATTGCAGGAAAAATTGAGGACGGACTATGTTCATGTAATTGAAGAAGGGCTGTGTGGTAGAACAACTGTTTTTGAGGATATACATAGAGCTGGGCGTTGTGGAATTGATGTATTACCGCATTTATTAGAGATATATGATCCGATAGATAGCATCGTGGTTATGTTGGGAACGAATGATTGTAAGGCGGCTTATCATACAGATGAGAATCGAATTGGAGCTGGATTAGAGAAACTCGTGCAAATTATCCAGAAGAAGCAGCCCCATGCTAAGATATTGTTGCTTTCTCCAATTTATCTGGGAGAGGAGGTATGGAAGGAGAATTATGATCCAGAGTTTGATAAGAATGCAGTGGAGGTGTCACATCGTTTAAAAGAAGTATATCAAATCATTGCAAAAAAATACGGCGTACATTTCCTTGCTGCTTCTGATTACGCTACATTTAGTAAGGATGATCAGGAACATATGGATGAAAAAAATCATGAAAAATTAGCAAATGCCATCTATAATAAGATAAGAAGCATGGAGCAAGTAGCAAGTAGGGTAACTGAGCAGTTTGCGAATGTTTCATAACAGTGGGAGTTGCGTAGCGATGAAACAATTCGTGTATGATGAGTTAACAGGACTAATTGGTGCAGTTGTTCTGATGAGGCCTTCGAAAAGCGTGCAAGATTTAGAATTAAAATCTGTGAAAAAGAAATATAAGGCAAAAGGATTCGCTGCTGGCTGCGATCGAACGGTAATTCAGCGTGGTGCTGATTTATTGGGGTGGAGTTTAGATGAGCTAATCCAGAAAACGATTGATGCATTGAAAACATTTCAGGAATAATATTGAGAATGATACATTCAGGAATAATAAATTTAAGGAATAATATCCAGGAATGATAAATTCAAGTATAATAATTTCAATATAAATTTGAAAATAAAACATTTAAAAGTAAAAAAATAAAATTCATCGAACCAAATCGAAAGTTATTACAATGTATAAGTGTAGGAGCAAATGTTCCTAACGTGTACACGATAATAAAGGAAGTAAATAATATATGACGATTCAAGAGCTTGAAGAAGCAATCTCTCTTTATGGAAAGGATGTATACTCCTTTTGCTTACATATAACAACCAATAAAATGTTGGCAGATGAGTTGTATCAGGATACATTTCTAAAAGCAACAGAACAAAAGCATCGATTGAAAAGAGATGGAAACATTAAGAGCTATCTCTTATCTGTTGCACTTCGATTATGGAAAAATCAAAAGAGAAAATTTGCTTGGAGAAAAAGAATAGTACCAGAAGATGAATTAATCGAAGAAAAGGAAGAGTCCGTGTCTGCGTCTACTGGAGATGTGCTGCAAGAATATTTATTAAAAGAGCAAAAGAAAGTAGTGGAACAGGCAGTCGCAAGATTAGAGGAAAAATATAAACTGCCAATCCTTCTGTACTACATGGAAGGATTATCAATTGCGGAAATTGCGGATATTCTTGGTGTGCCACAGGGAACGGTAAAGAGTAGATTAAGTACTGCAAGAAAACATCTGGAATCAGGGTTGGAGGGATATTTTTATGAATAAAAAGTTAGATGATATCTTGTTTGAATCTTTAAAACCTTCCGATGAACCTGACTCAGAATTGAACCGTCAGATTCTTAATCGGAGGTCGATGGAAATTATGAAATACAAGAAAATCAAAAAAACAGCAGTTGTTGCTGCGTCACTATGTATGATAGTAGCAGGAAGTGTTACGGCATATGCAGCATATCGCTATCTGAATCCTTCTCAGATTGCAACGGAGGTATCTGGTAATGATGCATTAGCCAAAGCATTTCAAAGTAAAGATGCAATACAGATTAATGAAACACAACAGAGTGGAAAGTACAAGATTACTCTTCTAGGGATTGTCTCAGGTTCGGATCTGTCTCCTTACGTTGAATCGGAAGTTGCAGGGGAATTACAGGATGAGCAGACCTATGCGACTCTGGCAATTGCATGCATGGATGGGTCGCCAATGGAGTATGAGAACAAATGTGTTTCACCTCTTATAAATGGTGTAGATTGGATGATTGCAAATAATGGAACGCTGAATGCTGGTTTACATTGGTTTGAAAAAGATGGTGTAATCTATGAATTGTTGGAATGCACGAACTTGGAAATCTTTGCGGACAGAGGCGTACAAATTGGTGTTGTAGATAGTTTTGGACAGGAAAATAAAGCATTTACAATGGATGAAAAAACAGGTGTATATAGCAAAACGGCAGATTATGAGGGAACGAATGCATTATTCCAATTACCACTTGATGTCTCCAAAGCAGATCCTGTAGCAGCAGATGCATTTATAGAAGAACTGGAAAAATCACAAAGTAGTGGGGAAGAAGATATAGAGCAAGAAGATGCTCTAACGAAGGAAGATACGGAACAGGAAGATCTGGTACTTGGAGAGAAAACGGATGCAATGGATAAGGAAAATTGGGATCTGGATGCATTTATGAAACAAATAGAGGAAGTAACAGATGCGGAAGCATTTCTTCGCGACTATGCAGTTGCCATACCCGATACAAAAGAAATACTTACAGTTGATGAGGATGGTTGCGTAACATATGGTAAACCTGGAGAGAGCGGAGGTACAGTAAGTGTGGAGAATAATAAGGTTGGCGTACGGATTATATCTAGTTTAGGTAGTGATGGAACACGGAAAGGAACACAAATCGATACCTTTCTTTTAAATGAAGATGGAACGGTTACGTATGAAGCGTATATGCCAGCTGAAAATGAATGAGTCTAAGAGATGGAAGGGGAATATCTTACGGATATAAAGGCATGTGTCATACATGCAAGTTAGGAAAGAAGGATTGTTTTTAGGATTGTGGGAGTTGCATTGCAATGAAACAATAGGAGTATCAGAAAGTGTCAAAAATGATTTGATAGTTACATCAGGTTAATTATAGGGGAAAAACAGCACTATGTAAGGAAAGTGCTGTTTTTTTGATGAGTATTTAGAAAAAAATCTAAATAGTTCTTGACAGTAGGTATATGTTATAGTATTCTCTATTTAGAAATATTTCTAAATAGAGAATACTATTAACTTAATAGGGAACAGCAATTGTAAGTGTGATAATAATTACAAGAGCAATGGAAAAGCAATAGTATTGTAATGTAGTGAAATCATGTAAGAAATCGAGGTGACAATATGGGATTTGCGGAAAGTTTCAAAGCATTATCAGATGAAAAACGAAGAGAAATCCTGATCATGTTAAGAAAAGGACGAATGTCAGCGGGGGAAATCGCAGAGCAATTTGACATGACGGGAGCTACCATTTCGTACCATTTATCGATATTAAAAAAAGCAAATCTAATTTATGAAACAAAGGAAAAGAATTATATCTATTATGATTTGAACTTATCTGTTTTTGAAGAAGTAATGATGTGGTTTGCACAATTCTCTGACAAGACGGAGAGCAATAAGGAGGAATAAATTATGAGTGAAGAAAAAGAATTACAATCCAATAAATCATTGTTAAGAGTAGAAGCTGTGGCTGGGTTACTTTGCTTTATACCATTAATCATCGGCTGTTTCTGGTATGGTCAATTACCGAATCGTATCGCCATTCATTTTAATGTTGGGAACAACCCAGATCACTATGCCAGTAAAGCATTTGTGGTATTCGGATTGCCGTTGCTTTTGTTCGCATTGTATATCATTAGTTGCGTAACGGAACGATATAGTAACAAGAATAGACAAAGTGAGAAGATACAATACATTTCACGTTTTCTTGTCCCTATAATAAGTAATGTAGTCCTTTTGATAGTTTATGTGTATGCACTTGGAAAAAATGTGAATGTGGGAATGGTTGCCTACCTGTTAATGGGATTTCTATTGATTATACTAGGAAACTACATGCCAAAGATCAGACATAACAATACATTAGGAATTAAGATACCAACGACTTTACGTAGCGAAAGCAATTGGAATAAAACCCATCGATTAGCAGGGTATCTATGGATTGTGATTGGTTTTGCATTTATTGTATTTGCAGTATTAGATGTAACCGTACCATTCTTTATAGGAATTGCAATTGCGTTTCTTGTTCCGATTGGTTATTCTATAATTATAAAATAACAGCATCGAAGGAACATCAATGGGGGATATATAATATATCCGATGTATTGGAATTGCCTTGCTTTTACTCGTATTAGTGAAAGTTTTATGGAAAAAAGATTTACCAAAAGGGAATGCTACATTACTGGTGGGAGGTGCAATAACAGGTGTTTTATAGCAAATTGACGAATATGGATCTACAAGCAGTCGGTCTAGGTCTTGGAATGGGTGGTTGTATGGTGCTTGGAACATATGTTGCGAAAAATGTTATTAACCATGTTGAAAAGGAGGACAGCATGACAACAAGAGAAGAGGTAATTGCTTATGGATTAAGTTTTCCTAATACGTATCAGGATATGCCATTTCATGATACGAATTGGATTTTAATCCGACACCAGAAGAATAAGAAAGCTTTTCTATGGACGTATGAATATGAGGGGCAGATGCGGATTAATATTAAAGTAGATCCACAATGGCGAGAATTCTGGCGAAATGCCTATGAAGCAGTCCTTCCAGGATATCACCAGAACAAGGAGCATTGGAATACGGTTATCTTAGATGGCAGTGTTCCCGATAATGATTTAAAGAGAATGATTGCGGAGAGTTATGATTTGATTGTGCCAAAGAAAGGCAACTAGGAATGAAAGAAGAAAGATGTATAGAGGAGAACACCTTTTAATCGAATTGGTTAGAAGGTGTTCTTTTGATATGGGGGAAATCTGTAACAATAGCATGGGTAAAATAACAATAGTTTATGTGAATACGATTTTATT
The DNA here is from genome assembly GCF_012070565.1 of Anaerosporobacter faecicola. GTDB lineage: Bacteria > Bacillota > Clostridia > Lachnospirales > Lachnospiraceae > Anaerosporobacter > Anaerosporobacter faecicola. The sequence goes on along the minus strand of NZ_JAAQRO010000052.1, from coordinate 115,329 downwards.
AATTGTTGAATGAACGATTATTTTAGTTGGAGAGATTGGGACTTTGTTATTTGCTTTATAAATCGTTCATAGACTGATGTATCATTATCTAGTTCAGGGTGAAATGATAGAGCGATTTGATTTAAGTATTGTACGGCAACAATCTTTTCATCAACCTTTGCTAGTATCTGAACATTCGGATCGGCTGACTCAATATAAGGAGCTCGAATAAATGTCATGGGGATTTCTCCAAAGCTAGCGAAGGTATGCTTTATATGAAAACTTCCCAACTGTCTTCCATAAGCATTTCTCCTAACTGTTACCGGTAGTGTTTTGAAGTATTCACGTGAATCATTTGAAATATGTTCTGCCAGTAAAATCATACCTGCACAGGTTCCAAGAACGGGCATTCCATCGTTTATTTGAGATTGAATGATTTCAAACATATCGAGTTCTTTTAGTAATTTTCCCTGAACAGTGCTTTCACCGCCAGGGAGTATTATGGCGTCATATGATTGTAGAACATCTTTTTTTTGTCTGAGCTCTATACAATGTACGCCAAGTCTACCAAGGGCAATTTCATGTTCAAGGAAAGCACCTTGAACAGCTACAACACCAATTCTCATTACTTACCCCTTTCTGCCATCAGCAATTCAATCTCCTGTTCATTGATACCAACCATAGCATCACCAAGATCCTCGGATAATTTTGCGATAAGAATCGCATCATTATAATTAGTGACTGCTTTCACAATTGCATTGGCGCGTTTCTTTGGATTTCCTGACTTGAATATGCCGGAACCTACGAATACACCCTCTGCACCAAGTTGCATCATAAGGGCTGCATCAGCAGGAGTAGCAATGCCTCCAGCTGCAAAATTAACGACAGGAAGTTTGCCATACTCATGTACGTACTGAACAAGATTATAGGGTACTTGTAGCTCTTTTGCTGTATTAAATAGTTCATCTTCACGCATGGCTGATATCCTTGCAATTTCACTGTTCATTTTTCGCATATGACGAACTGCTTGAACAATATCACCAGTTCCAGGCTCACCTTTTGTACGGATCATGGACGCACCTTCACAGATGCGGCGGAGCGCTTCACCGAGGTCCTTGGCTCCACATACAAAAGGAACGTTGAACTTTGTCTTGTCAATGTGATATACGTCATCAGCTGGAGATAGCACCTCACTCTCATCTATGTAGTCGATTTCGATTGCCTCTAAGAGCCTTGCTTCAACGAAATGACCAATACGGCATTTGGCCATTACGGGAATCGACACGGCATCTTGAATTCCTTTTATCATCTTTGGATCACTCATTCGTGAAACGCCGCCTACCGCTCTTATATCAGCAGGAATTCTTTCTAATGCCATGACTGCGCAGGCACCAGCATCTTCCGCTATTTTGGCCTGTTCTGGTGTGGTAACGTCCATGATAACACCACCTTTAAGCATCTGTGCTAAATTCTTATTCAGTTCGTATCTTTCATTTTCCATCGTTATATCCCTTTCCTTTGCTTTAATATTGTTGTGCGATGTTTGTGTATTGTATTATCCAATCATCATCTCCTTGCTAGGCTAGTTCTCGACAAGCCATCTGATACATAGTATAATGAATTCTGACCTTATTAAAATAACCAATTTACATATAATCAGAATGGTCAGATTGAGAGGCGCATACAGTTATGTTGACATATTCCTTCACGGATATAGGTTCAGATTCTCTTTATGAACATCTATACAAATGCATCAAAAACGATATAATACAAGGTGTGTTAAAGCCTGGAGAGAAACTTCCATCTAAAAGAAGCTTTGCAAAAAATCTGGGTATAAGTGTCATTACAATTGAAAATTCATATGAGCAATTAGTTGCTGAAGGCTATATCTATTCAATTCCTAAAAAAGGTTTTTTCATTGCTGATTTACAGAACACAACAATGAAAAAACCGATTGTTTTGTCAGCAGAGAATATGCAGATGACTTCGGGTGAATCTAAGTATTTGGCGGATTTTGCTAGCAATAGAGCAATAGGAGCACTGTTCCCATTTTCCATATGGGCTAAACTTTTAAGGGAATGTCTACATGATTTTCAAGAAGCATTGCTGATAAGCTCTCCAAGTGGCGGATCTATTTATTTGCGAGAAAGTATAGCAAAGCATCTGCAGGAGTTTCATGGAATGACGGTTAATCCAGAGCAGATAATCATTGGTACGGGAACAGAACAGCTATATGGTCAGATTGTTCAGTTACTAGGGCATGATAAGATATATGGGGTGGAAGATCCTGGTTATCCTAAGGTGGCACAGGTGTATGAAGTGAATGCTGCCAAGGTAAAATATGTTAAGTTTGAGGACGATGGAATTAGCATCGTAGATTTGGAACAACAAAAAGTCCAGGTGGCGCATACATCACCGTCTCACCAATTTCCTACAGGGCTTGTTACACCAATAAGCAAAAGATACGAATTGCTAGGATGGGCATCTAAGGATAAAGAACGATACATAATCGAAGACGATTATGATAGTGAATTTCGTATGGTGGGTCAACCAATACCAACGCTTCGGAGCATTGATACGATGGAAAAGGTAATTTATATGAATACATTTTCAAAGTCGATTGCCACCACAATGCGAATCAGCTATATGGTGCTACCAAAACATCTGCTGAACCTTTATTATAAGAAACTGTCTTTCTATACATGTCCAGTTACGACTTTGATACAATATTCCTTAGCTAGATTTATCGAGGAAGGCTATTTTGAAAAGCATATCAATCGCATGAGGACTTACTATGGAAAGCAAAGAGAGCTTTTGGTTAAGCTGATTCAAAAAAGCAGGATGGCAAAGTATGCATCAATATATGAAGCGGACGCTGGTTTACATTTCATCCTTCGTTTCGATATACGTTGTTCGGATGAAGAGTTTAAACAACGTATGGAAAGACGAGGAATCAGAATTTGTGCCCTATCTGAGTATTTTAAAAGAGAGGAAAACAAGACGGAGAACTACTTTGTAATTAATTACTCCTCATTTACAGAGGAACAGATCCGAGAGGCTGTTAAACAGTTAACACAGGAAGTACTTCTTGTAAAAAGGTAGGAATATACGGTAGAATGTCATGAATACATATTCCATTTCATACATAGGGAAGAGGCTATAGTATAACGAACAAGGAAAGATATGGTTGATATAGTTGGAAAATAATGGTAGTATAAATTGATAATCCATAGATATATTGAGTTATTGAAACAAATGTGGTTATGGAAATGTATATGTATAGTAGAGAAGGAAATAGCGTGTAAAATGAAGAAGAGAACGAAATATATCATTGCATTTTTTCTGTTATTGTTTGTGGAAGTTATCATCGCAGTTTATGTGCATGATTCCTTCATACGTCCATATGGTGGGGATGTCTTAGTCGTTATGGTGCTGTATTGTTTGATCAGAATATGGATACCAGATTGTTGCAGGTTACTACCCTTATACATATTCTTATTTGCAGCAGGGGTAGAATTGTTGCAGTACTGCAGATTGGTACAAGTGTTGGGGGTGGAGAATAATCCGTTCTTGCGTATTGTGATTGGCTCTGTATTCGATATAAAGGATATCATATGTTATGGAGTTGGTTGCATAATACTTGGTATAAAGGAAGGATCTGCTCGCAGGAAGCATTAATATACTATAAGTGCTGCCTATATGGAATGATGGTAGGGTAAAAGCCATCTCCTGTTGTGTATACACAAATGGAGCAAAACGAAAGTAAGTTAAAAAAGTTAAATTGAATAGGTGAAACTAAAAAAACGAAATACGATGAATTCCTCGTACTTCGTTTTTTTAACCTATCATGTATCTTATCTAAGTAAGCTTGCCTCTAAATCCTGAAGCATAATATCAGTCGCAGTTAAACCACCCTCTGCAGTATACCACACAGCTGGTGTAAGATAGATGATTTGAGAGTTTTCATAAGCTGTTGTTTTTTGAACTAATTCATTATCCATTACTTCTTTGGCTAGTTTCGCACCGTCCGTACCAATGGCAGCGTCACGATCTAGTACGAAGATGTATTCTGGGTTCAGTTTTGCTACAAGTTCAAAAGAAGATTCGTTTCCATGTGTAGAGTCTACATCAACAGCTAGATTCTCAAAACCAATTTCGTTACCAATGATGGAACAACGACTATCGTTTCCTAATGTGTTAAAATTACTACTTGTTACCATGCCAACTAAAGCAGTATGACCTTTGCTAACGGCAGCAAGAGCTGCAACACGTTCTTCAAAAGTTGTGAAAATGTCATTGAATTCATTCTCTAAACCAAATAAAGATGCAATCATAGAAGAGTTTGCCTTTACACTTTCAATTAATCCAACTTCATAATCAGAACTAATTGTGATAACAGGAGCAATTTCTGAAAGAGCATCATAGGAAGAACTTAATCGACCACCGATAAAGATTACGTCTGGTTCACATGCCATAACGGCTTCTAAGTCTGCTTCTTTGATTGTCCCAAGGTTTGCAATTGTTTCGTCTGTATTATATTTTTGTAGATAATCAATGGAGGTACCTTTTGACATCCCTACGATTCGGTCACCAAGACCAAGGTTATCAAGAATATCTAGAGAAGCTAAATCTAATACAGCTATTCTTTGTGGATCATAGGGAACTTCAATTTGAATTTCCTCATCATTCCCATTTTTGGTAGTGACAGTTATGTTTTCTGGAGTGGTCGTTGTCGATTCCTCTTCTGTTGTCGTAGTATTCTCTGTATTATCAGCTACGGTTTCCTTGTTCGTAGACTGTTCATTGGTATTATTGGATTTACTGCAGGCTGTTAGTGAAAGCCCCATTGTTAGTGTAAGTACAAGTGCAATAATTTTTTTTGTCATAAGATCTCCTTTTTTAATATTATGTGTAACTTGCTAATTTGACTGGCCAGGTCACAGAAACAAGATACCTGCTTTGGGTTTGTTCGTACGAAGTTTTCATTCGTTAATAATATATGGAAAGAGGTTTCCCCTCGATTTCCTGAATCTCGAAATCTACATTATAGATTTCTGATAATGTTTCTTTGGTCATAACTTCAGAAACAGTACCGAATTTGGCTACTTGTCCATTAACAAATGCACAGATATAGTCAGAGTAGAAGGCAGCATAATTGATCTCGTGTAAGACGAGTACGACTGTTTTCCCGAGGTCGTCACAAAGTCGACGGATAATTTTCATCATATTCGAGGAGTGATAGATATCAAGGTTATTCGTTGGTTCATCTAACAGAATATACTCGGTATCCTGGGCAATAACCATGGCGATATAAGCGCGTTGTCTTTGGCCACCAGACAATTCATCGATGAAGCGATCGGATAGATCAGTAAGTTCCATATAGGCGATTGCTTCATCAATTTTTTGATTGTCTTCTGCCGTAAGTTGGCTTCCGCTGTATGGAAAACGCCCGAAAGCAACAAGTTCCCGAATTGTCAATTTCATTTGTACATTGTTTGATTGGGTAAGAATAGCAAGATGTTTGGCTAGTTCTTTGTTTTTCCAACTACTAATATCTTTACCTTTGAAGGTAATATCACCAGCATCTCTAGCGATTAGTCGCGAGATAAGGTTCAAAACAGTGGATTTTCCTGCTCCATTAGGTCCAATCATCGACAGGACACAACCTTTAGGGATTTCTAAAGAAACAGAATCTACAACAGTTTTGCTATTGTAAGACTTTTTTAAATTATGAATAAGCATGTCAGCGTTTCCTTTCTGCAAGTAATAAGTAAAGAAAATAAAGTCCACCGCCTACCGTGATGAATATACTAACAGGTACACTATAGTGAAAAATCTGTTCTGAGATCAATTGGCCAAATACAAGAACGATAACGCCGATGAAGGCAGAGCCAGCTATAAGCCAAGTGTGTCGATAGGTGGAAAAAAGCTGTCGGGATACATTGGCAATAATCAGTCCTAGGAAAGAAATTGGTCCAACCATTGCAGTTGCAATGGAGATATATAAAGTGACAGCAAGTAGTAGATGACGGATTGTTCGATCGTAATCTACGCCTAGATTAATTGCTTGGTTTTTCCCAAGAGTAATCACATCTAAAAGAGCCAAATCCTTTCGAAAGACGAAGGCAACGACGATCATTAGTACGAAGGAAAGGAATATAATTTCCGTATTAATATTGGAAAAGCTGGCTACAAGGGTAGTTAGCAAGGTATCGTATTCATTTGGGTCCATAATTCGCGTCATCGAAGACTGCATACTGGAAAAAAAGGTAGATAAAATTGTTCCAATCAGCAGAACATAGAGGACATTATGATTTGTTTTCTTAAAGAGATAACTATATATATAAGTTGATATAACTCCCATCAGAACAAGATCAATCATATAGGAAAGATAGGTATTAGTTACTAAAATGTTCGATGATCCTAGGAAGAATACGACTGCGGTATGAATCAGTGTGTAGAGTGAGTTCATTCCAAGAAGGCAAGGCGTTACAATGGTATTGTTAATTACGGATTGAAACACGATCGAAGCACTTCCAATACAGAACGCGGTCAATACCATGGCTGCTAGTTTTTTACCACGTATTTTTAAGGCATAATCAAAATATTTCATATTAATATTCAGAAAAATGTAAAGACCACAGGCCAGTAGGGAAAGAAGCAGAAGCAAAAGAAGCTTTCTTCCTAGTATCGCTGCTTTTTTGTTGGCTTTTTTGGGGGTAATATCTTGTTCGGATGCTGCATTGATATTAGTTGAGATATCCATTTTTAATGTTCCTTTTCTTAAATAATTCTTTTGGTTTCACACTTTTTCTTCCATTCTTTAACCGATAGAGAAGAAGAATAACAAATAGAATGCTGCCAAGAACACCTACGATTAATTCAATTGGTAGTTCATATGGGGCAATAATCTGGCGTCCAATCATGTCACAGATTAATACAAAAACAGCGCCAAATAATGCAGTATCAAGCAATGTACCTTTTATGCGATCACCTTTGAAAAGAGCTACAATGTTAGGAACAATGAGCCCAATATAGGAGATGCTTCCCACTACGACAACAATGCTTGCAGTAATCATTGCAGCAATTGTTAATCCAAAGAATAAAATTAGATTATGATTAACCCCAAGATTGCTTGAGAAATCTTTTCCCATTCCCACTATGTTAAAGTGATTTGCGAATATAAATGCAAGAATTACCAGTGGTACAACTAAAAATACAATCTCATATCTTCCACGAAGTACGATAGAAAAATGACCGACTAACCAAGAAGAAAGTGCCTGCGTCATCTCGTATTTGTATGCAAGATAATTGGTTATACCACCAATAACATTACCAAACATAATTCCAACTAAGGGAACCATAACCACATCTTTGTAATGAATTCTTTGAATAAAGAATACAAAAATCCAAGTTCCTAGAGTGGCAGTAACAAATGCAAATATCGCTCTTGTCCATATTGTTGAAGAAGGCATAAACAAAAGAGCAAGTAATATTCCAAGTTGTGCAGATGAAATGGTAGCTCCAGTAGTAGGGGAAACGAATTTATTCATACAAAGTTGCTGCATGATCAGACCTGCTACACTCATACCAACACCAGTACAAAGAATTGCTAATAATCTGGGAAGACGTGAGATTAGTAATATTTCAAGTTCTTCCAGATTGCCTGATAAAAGTCCTGCTATACTAATATCCATAACACCAAGGAATAGTGACCATATGGAAAGTAGGAATAGACATATAGCCAGACCGATTGTTAAGTGATTTTTTTTCATGTAACCTCCTATAAGGATATTCGTATCATGTGTCTATACAAGCGTTGTATTTTGGTTAGAGACAACTAACACATGCATCATAATATACCATGTTTAATTCATATTGGTCAAGTAGGAAATGTGATAAAGATTCTCAATATCAATGGTAGTGTTAATTGATAAATCAAAGATATATTGTTCGTCAGAACTAGATTTGTTGGTTAAGATTACAGAACACTTGCATAATATGAGGACGTTGGAAGATATTTATTATAAGGGAGAAGGAGGCAAATAACACTATAGTCCATAAAAAAGCAATAAATGGGTTGAACTATTCATATACAACATTTGACTAATTAGATAAAATATAATTGAAATATTTGTAGTTAGGATCTTGCTATATCAAGAAGTGAGACAAAACAGAAAATAGTTACATTGATAAGGTGGTGGAGAAGAATATGGGAGAACGTATGACGGGTATTATGAAAGCTGTATTCTTGATCTGGAAGGTAATCAAATTGAGATAACAGTATAATATGTCACGCGCTGTCATATTTCATACGATATACTATACCCATATCGATTAGTGAAAGGAAAATTGTATGGGAAAGAATGAGAATGCGAACGTTCGTAGAATGGTAACGAGTATGGAGAAGGTAATTGGAGAGAAGGAAGCAAGGAAGTTCGAAGAAGAATATCCATTATCGAATTCAGCTACAACGTATAACTGGGTTAAGAATGTATGTGAATATCTTGAGAAAAATTATGACCAGAAGACGTTACAATGTATAAGGGAAGGCTGTATCTGCAATGATGGTAAATCCACTGCCAAGAAGATGAATACATATAGGAATAAAACGATGAGCGTAGAAGAATTCATTCAGCTATTCAATGAAAAGGAAAGTTTTGCAAGTATGGAGTATATCAATGAGCAGGAACTGCTATTCTGCTATCCGGAATGTTACTGTTCTCTTGTGAATAAGACCGAACAACCTGTGTCAAAAACATGGTGTTACTGTACTGTGGGATATGCAAAAAGCTTATTTACACAGGTATTTGGAGAGAATGTTGAAGTTTCCTTGGAGGAAAGCATTAAGAATGGGGATACAAGGTGTGCTGTGCGTGTTACATGGTAGAAAAAGCCACCCGTAGGAAAGGTGAAGAGGTAGTTTACATGTCAAAAATTGTACTTCTTAATAATTGTTCATTTACGAAAGACGAGTACAACAACTACATACGTTATGTATCATGGGAACGAAGAGAAAAACTAGAGAAATATCAGCTCTTCATGGATCAATGTAGAGGTTTGGCAGCAGCACTTTTAGCAAGAAGCATGATTTCTGAGAATTACAGGAAAGATGATCGAGAAATCACATTTGGTGTAACAGAGTTTGGAAAACCAGTTTGCAGATCAATACCAAAGGTGCAGTTTAATCTATCACATGCGGGAACGTACGTGGCTGGAATATTCGATGAGCATCCAGTTGGAATTGATGTTGAGCAGATTCCTGATAAGAAACAGGATCAGATTGTCGAGGAGTTCTTCAGCCAGATGGAAAAAGATTACTATCAGAAATGTGTTGAGAAAGAAAAAACTTTTGCGACACTTTGGACGATTAAGGAAGCTTATGTGAAATATCTTGGTTGCGGATTGAATAAGGAATTGGACTCCTTTACTGTATATTGGGAGAAGGACGAAATCAAGATTTACGATCATGAAATACATGAAAATCTTGCAATCTACATAAACTCTATGTATAAGCAGGCATACTATTTAGCATCAATTAGTCAATCAAAACCAGATTATATAGAATGGTCAAAGGAAGAGTTATTTACTAAAGTAGAAACACAATGCAACATAATCATGTAGATATATGGAAGAAAATACTAAAAATGAGTGACAAATGAAAAAGGTTGTGTTATAGTAATTCCAGAAGAAGAAAAAAGGGATCGGAACCCAGAAAGGATCATATTATGATGAATATTCGTTTTGCACTAGATTGTAGGAAAGATGAACAATATTTTGAAGCACTGAGCAATAGTCAGGGCTTTCATTTCGTGTACCCTTATAAGATAGCGCAAATACGATATGTATCATGATTGGTTCGTAAGTAATATCGAGAATTATAAAAACGCTTATCTCATAGGGATAAGCGTTTTTTTTTGTTCCATTAGCGCAGATGGTAGAGCAATTGGCATATTGTCAGTAGGTCATGGGTTCAAATCCCATATGGAGCATGCCGGCGAAACTTATAAAAAGGAGGAAATAATATGTTTGAGATTAAAGGGAAAGTCAATTCGGCAATATGTTATGCAAAAGTTGTTGAGGAAGAAGCAATCGAACAAATCAGACGAATGTGCGATTACCCATTTACAGAAGGCTGTAAGATTAGAATTATGCCTGACGTACATGCGGGAAAGGGCTGTACCATTGGAACGACAATGACTGTTACGGATAAAGTAGTTCCGAATATAGTTGGTGTAGATACCGGCTGTGGTATGTACACGGTTAATATAGGGAAGAATGCGGTTGATTTTGAAAGGATAGATGAAGCTGCACATTTTATACCATCAGGTATGAATATATGGGAAGGTAGAACCGAGCGTTTTGATTTGGAGGAACTACGGTGTTTTAGAAGTTTACGTAATACGAAATGGTTGGAGCGTAGCATTGGAACTTTGGGCGGTGGAAATCATTTTATTGAAATTGATCAGGCAGCGGACGGAACGAAATATTTAGTTATTCATTCGGGAAGTAGAAATCTGGGAAAACAGGTTGCGGAGATTTATCAGCAATTAGCCATTGACTTAAACAAAGGAAAAGAAACGTACTTTCAACAAAGAGATGAAATTATTCGAACATATAAGGAACAAGGAAGAAGGAAAGAGATACAGGAAGCGTTGAATGCAATTTCATGGGAAAAAAGAGAAGCAACCATGCCTGAGGATTTATGCTACTTGTATGGAAGCTTCTTAGAGGACTATATTCATGATGTGGAGATCTGCCAGAAGTTTGCAAGAAGAAATAGAGAGAAGATGGCAGAAATCCTGATCGAGCGCACCAGTATGCAAGGTGGAGAAGCATTTCATACCATTCATAACTATATTGATACCAATGAAATGATAATTCGAAAGGGAGCAATAGCCGCTCATGATAAGGAGAAGGTGTTGATACCAATTAATATGAGAGATGGTAGTGTGCTTGCTATGGGAAAAGGAAATCCAGAATGGAATGAGTCAGCACCGCATGGAGCTGGTCGAATTATGTCAAGAACGAAAGCAAAGAACACACTGAATCTGAATGAGTATCAAGAGGAAATGAAAGCAGTTTATACCACTTCTGTTAACGAAGCGACCCTAGATGAGGCACCTATGGCTTATAAATCCTTAAAGGATATTATTGACGACATCAAAGAATCGGTTGATGTGATCGAAGTATTAAAACCAATCTATAATTTTAAGGCATCGGACTAATCGATTACTAATAGAAACCATTCCAAATATCGTGCTACACCATCTTGATTATTGCTGCCAGTAATAGCATCGGCAACTGCTTTTACTTCTGGAATAGCATTATCCATGGCAATTCCCTTGCCTGCAAGTTGAAGCATACCGATGTCATCATGGTCATCACCGAAAGCAATTGTTTCGGATAATGGAATATGTAGCTTCTGTGTAATCTGTTGAATCGCATGTTCTTTCGTGGCATTGGTCTTGGAGAAAGCGTACCAATCAACATCAGAGAATGGAATACAATTGCAGCCTGGAATGGAGGCTGCAATTTTTTTTGCAACTTCAGAGTCAGCTGTTTCCATACATACCTTCAAGGCCTCTTCTTCAAAGAACTTGTAATCGGTATAAGTAATCTTGCCCCAGCCAGGAAGTTCATTCGGAAGCGGGTTACAGTTCCAATAGTGCGTATCGATGGTATCTACCGTAATTTCACAGATATCGCTAATCAAGGCAAATCCCTTCTGGATTAATGTTTGTGTTTCTGAGATGGATAAAGGACAGGAATAGATGATTTCATTATGAAACCTCCTGTATTGTATGAGATAAGTTATTGTTCGTGAAAATTAGAGAAGAAGAAAACATGACCTTTTGACTCTTATGTCATGTGGAATAATTTTATTAAATCTAGCACAACTGTAGAAATTAGTCAAGAAAAAGTCATACGAAAAGATTAAGATATGAAAAGATTAAGATATGAAAAGCTTAAGATATGAAAAGCTTAAGATGCTGATAAATTGAGTTGGAACAATAGGTATTCTCTGCGAATACAAGGATGCGTAGATTATTGAGTAATTGGCAGAAGCTATGATATAATGATGTGAGGTACAGAAGCAGCCTTTACAAGTAAAACAATCCATTAAAATGAAAATTATCCACTCAAGAAAGGGAATAATATGGCTACATGGATGGCACATCTGCGGGTAGCAGATGGCGTGTTAAAACAATGCAATCAACTTTCAAAAGAAGAATATATTATGGGAAACATCGCACCAGATAGTGGGGTTCCTTCCCGTGATTGGACTACGTTTCAACCACCCAAAGCAGTATCTCACTATCGAATGGTAGATGCAGAAGGAAAAAGTTCCTTACATCCTGAGATTTTTGCAAAGCAATATTTGCGTGAGGAGCAGAGAGAACAGTATACGGGAAAGCAATATTCCTTTTATTTAGGCTACTATCATCATTTATTAGTGGATGTTTTGTGGGGGACTACAATTTTTGATCCAGCTAAGGTTACCTATAAAAAGGATTATGAAACAGATCGCGTGGCTGCAATCTGGAAGTGGAAAGCAGACTGGTATGATCTTGATTTTCTATTTCTTGAGAAGAATCCACATATGGAAGCCTGGGATATCTATTCCCATTTAAAAGGGTTCCATAATACGTATCTAGATTTCTTCCCCCAAAATGCTTTTGAAGATCGACAAGCATACATAACGGAATTTTATAAGGAAAAGAAGGAGAATCTTCATCGAGAATATCCATATCTTAATGAAATACAGATGGACGAGTTTATTCAGTTAGCGATTAGCCAAAATCAGACAATTATGTGATTGTAATAGAATTCAAGAACTGGTTTTACACTTTCAACTTTCACAAGTCGGAGAATTATGTAATTCACTTAATTGCATTGCTTGTTCATATGTGGCTTGTAATACGATATAGGAAGGGGTTATGAAGTGGAATTTAATGAAAAATTACAACAATTAAGAAGAGATAAGGAATTGACCCAGGAACAATTGGCAGAAGTTCTTTACGTATCAAGAACCGCAATTTCCAAATGGGAATCGGGTAGAGGATATCCCAGTATCGAATCATTAAAGGCAATATCCAAGTATTTTGCGGTTTCCATCGATGACTTGCTTTCCAGTGATGAGTTACTTACAATCGCAGAAGATGATTCGAAAGTGAAAACGCATAAGTTGAGTGATAGTACCCTTGGTGTATTGGATTGTTTGATGGCATTATTATTTGTATTGCCTATATTTGGACAAGAGCAAGGAGCATATGTGAAAACAGTCAATATGATTGCGTTAAAAGGTGGATTCATACCATCCATCTATTGGTGTAGTTGTATTGCCATTACCTTGTGGGGAATCTTGCAGTTCTTGTTCCAAGCAACGGAGAATAGAAAATGGTCGCGTTATAAAGTAGGCATTTCTATTTTGTTAACAATGTGGATTACAATTATATTCATACTGAGTCGTCAGCCGTATGCTAGTATCTACGCGCTAGGAATCTTCGTTACGAAGGGTATCATCTTGCTAAAAAGTCGATGATACGTAGCGTGTCATGTGCGATAAATGCGTGAATGACACGGGTTTTGTACATGACAGATAAGGTGTCATTATGTGACGTTTCGATTCTTTTGTTTGCAACTACTCTATGCTATGTTTTCTCTAAAATCTATTTAGAAAAACAAAGGAGAGTAGTAGAATGAAACAAAAAATGCAAAAATTATATGTAACAACAGGAGTGATGCTTATTCTTTTCTTAATATTTGTTATAGGAGTTGAACATGTGGATGTGGCATCGATTGGTCCAGAAGGATCTAGTGTTGGATTTGCCACAATTAATAAAGCAGTCCAGGAGAGCCTTGGTGTTAATATGTCTTGGTATCAGATTACGAATGGAATCGGATTCGGTGCAATCTTGGTAGCAGCGGGATTTGCGATGACAGGTTTTATCCAATTAGTGAAACGAAAACGTATAGGGAAAGTAGATAAGAATCTATTCTGTTTGGCTGGATTTTATGTACTAGTCGTTGGTATGTACATTTTATTTGAAAAGGTTATCATTAATTATCGTCCGATTCTAATGGAAGGTGAATTAGAAGCATCGTTCCCTTCTTCTCATACAATGCTTGTAATATGTATATTCGTAACTGCGATTGATCAATGGAAGCTGTATATTCATAGGAGAGCATATCGTTTGGGTGTTGATCTAGTAGCAAGTATTCTGATCATTCTAACAATAGTTGGAAGAATTCTTTCAGGCGTTCATTGGTTTACGGATATTCTTGGTGGAATTTTATTAAGTAGCGTGTTAATTCTGTTCTATTATGTTATAATGGGGAAAATTGCGTCTAACAGAGACGATAGATTTAAGAGTGGTGGTAAGAGGAAAAGTTACTTCCGAAAATGAAACATTGTAAGAAGCAAGGAATGTAAGAAAGGAAACAGAAAATCATATGAACAAAAGTACATTAATAAAAGATACAACCAAAGAGGAGCGAATTCAACTAATCAAAAGTTGGGTGCCAGTAGATGACGGCTTAGAGGATTGTGGTATTGATCTATGGAGTATGTATAAGGACTATATTGATGGTAAGAAAGAAATTGCTGAGATTAATGCAGAATTCCAGTCGGAGTATATTATGGAGGAAGAGCGATGATTAGACCAATCATGCGTGATGTTGTTTTTCTTAAGCAGAGATCAGAATTAGCAACGGAAGTAGACAAGCCAATTGTACAAGATCTACTGGATACACTAAAGGCAAATGAAGCAGGGTGTGTTGGTATGGCTGCGAACATGATCGGAGTAAAGAAACGGATTATTGCTGTTAATATGGGATTCATGAATGTAGCGATGATCAATCCTGTGATCATTAAGAAATCCCAACCTTATGAGACGGAAGAAGGATGTCTTTCTTTGACTGGAGTAAGGCAAACGAAGCGGTATCAACAAATCGAGGTTGAATATCTTGATGGGAATTATAAAAAGCTGAGACAAACCTACTCTGGTTGGATTGCACAGATTATTCAACATGAAGTAGACCATTGTGATGGGATTATTATATGATGCAAGAGACAAGATTCATTTCACGTAAGAAAAAGAAGGGAAGCAAAAAAGAATGATTAAGACAAAACGATTAACATTAAAGCCCTACGAAGATGGGGATCAGGAGAATATGATTGATTTACTAACGAATGAACAGATTAAAGAGACTTTTATGATACCAGATTTTCAATCATTAGAGCAGGCAAAGAAGATGTTTCAGAAACTAAAGGAATATTCGTATTCTTCTGAGCATTATGAGAGAGGAATCTATCTGCAGGATAAGCTAATTGGTTTTCTTAATGATGTTGAGATCAAGGGACAGCAGATCGAATTGGGATATGTGATTCACCCGAACCATCATAACCAGGGCTTTGCAACAGAAGCATTGGAAGTTGCAATCAAGGAGTTATTTCAGTTGGGATATACAGAAGTAGTAACAGGAGCATTTGAAGAAAATGTAGCTAGCTGTAAAGTGATGATCAAATGTGGAATGAGCCGAATAGAACGGGAAGACAAGATTGAATATCATGGAAAAGTACATAATTGTATTTATTATATAATAAAGCATAATTCATAAAAAGTTTGCTGATGTAGGAAAGTCACTGCATCAGCAAACTTTTAATAATAGGAAAGCTCCTCTATTACATGAGATTAGCTAGTGTTTGTGCAAATTAATGAAAGAAAGTTTTACTAAGGGCTTATGACACCTGAATCCTCGTATAAAAATAGGAGCCTTGTCAGGCTCCTTATAAAGGGGGGAGTTATGAAAAAATCAATTAAGAAGGGCTTAACTTCTTTTGATGGTATTATCATAACAAGAAAATGTGGAGGAACTATGGAACATTCATGAAGATTATGTGAACGTTTTGAAAACAATCCTCTCTTTTTTGTACAAAAAATGAGAGGACGATGCAAAAGATATGGATTACAATACGAATAGAGTCAGAGATGACTTGTACAGGAGGAATCAAAATGGAATGGATTGAACGTTTGAATCAGGCAATGAACTATATTGAAGAGCACCTAAAGGAAGATGTGAATTATGAGGAATTAGGAAAAATCGCATGTTGCTCTTCCTATCACTTTCAGAGAATGTTTGCTTATATGGCAGATGTGCCACTTCCTGAATATATTCGCAGAAGGAAGATGTCGTTAGCAGCTGTTGATCTACAGAGTGGTGATGAAAAGATCATTGATGTGGCACTTCGCTACGGATATCAATCTCCAACAGCTTTTAATCGAGCATTTCAAAGTGTGCATGGAATAGCGCCTTCATTCATTAAGCAAGGAGGAATATCTGTCAAATCCTTTCCACCAATGAGATTTCAAATTATGATTAAAGGGGTAGATGAGATGAATTATCGAATTGAAAAGAAAGAAGAAATACGTATTGTAGGCATATCAAAACCATTAGAAAAAGAGATTGAAAAAAACTTTGAAACAGTACCTCAAATGTGGCAGAAAGCCACCACGGATGGAACAATTCCACGGTTACTTGAAAAAATGGATGGAGAAATTCAGGGCTTACTTGGTGTTAGTGCTTGTACGGATCAGGAGCAGTGGAGTTATTATATTGCCGTTGCTAGTACGAAAGACAAAGAGGATTTTGAAGAATATGTAATACCAGCTGCAACTTGGGCAGTATTTGAAGGTGAGGGCATGAGTAGTGTGATTCAAGAGTTAGAAAGAAGGATCGTCTTAGAATGGCTTCCAACCTCAGGTTATGAATATGCCAATGGACCAGATATGGAAGTTTATATTAGTCCAGACCCAGAACATGCGAAGTTTGAAGTTTGGATTCCAGTTGTCAAAAAAAGCGAAAGATGAGGTGTTATCAATGGGTGAGCAATTTGCTACGTATATACAAACGGTACAAGAGAAAGATTTGGAATTCGTTCAGGAAATCTATGATCAGTTGACACAAAATGATTTGTGTACCTGTGAAATAAAGCCTGCTAAAAGTGGAAGTGTCGTTTCTTTCATCAGAAAAGATACGAAGAAAACACTGGCAAATTTAGTTACAAGAAAAGCAGGCATGAAATTGCGAATCTATGCAGACCACGTTCGTCAATATGAGGATTTTCTTGATACGATACCAGAGAAGATGAAAAAAGAGATAAAGAAAGCTTCCATTTGTAAACGACTGGTCAATCCAGAGGATTGTAATCCAAGATGTTTTATGGGGTATACGTTTCATTTAGATGGGGAGCTTTATAAAAAATGCAGATATATGGCATTTATGATAACCTTATCCTTGGAGAATAGTCCATTTATTCTTCAGATTTTGGAGAAGGAATTGAACTGTCAATAGATATACCTTTCTTTGTAACAATGAAGTATATGCTTTTTATCATAGGTAATTATCCAGAAGGAACAACATACAGAAAGTCGATTTACAAATTGATTATTTGGTGATCTAAGAGTATAATATGGAATAAAAGTATCTAAACATACCATTATTTATCATTTAAGTAAAAGGAACTAATCTGGCTTTGAATATTGTTGTACTGAAGGGGGCTACATATGGGGTATCATACAGAGAAAGAATTAGTCTTTGCCATGGTTCAAGCATACTATAAGAAAAGAGATATTGTGCAGATAATGGAGATGGTGACGGACCAGATTGAGTGGATTGGTACAGAACAAAACGAGACAGCTTATGGAAAAGCAGAATTATATGCTCTATTAAAAAAAGATATCAGTAAATTCCCAAATACACTTGAAATCGTTATGGGAGATCCCATAATCCGTAAAATGAGTGATCGAGTTACAAGGCTAACAGTATATGGAAGACAAGTTGCCATACCAAATTCAGTATGTGATGTAATGATTCGGATCACAGCTAACTGTATTATGCAGGATGATAGAAGCTGGTTGATGGATAGCGTACATGCTTCTTTTCCGGATTGTGAACTGGAAAAGTATACCCTAGAACAGGAGTTAGATGAAACACGGAAGAAAGAACAGATGCTGATGGCAACAATACCCGGTGGAACAGCTATTTATCGAATGAAGAAAAATGGCAGAGTGGAGGCAGATTATCTATCTCCAACATTGGCTAAGATGCTAGGTTACAAGGACCAGAAAGAATTAATGAAATCGGTAAAGCATGATATATTGGAAGAGATGCCAAAAGAAGATCGGGATTATGTTATGGATAAAGTGTTGGAAAGTCTGAAAAATAAGCAGACAATCAGTATCGCTTACCATGTTTATACGAAAAAGCGGGATTTACTTGAGATTACAATGGAGGCAAATGTAATTGCTGAGGGGAAAATGCTTCCTGATGATATAGCAATACTATATGCAGTACATACAAATGTTTCAGAAGAAACAAGAATCGCTCGAAGAGAACAAGAATATTATCGTATGCTCCTTGATATGACCCAGACAGCATATTTTGAATGGGATGAACAAACAGGATTCTATTCATCGAATAAATTTGAAGAATATGCCCTAAGTAAAGATGGATACTACTCCATTATGGGAAACAAGCATAGTCTTTCCTGTGTTCATCCAGATGATTTTGATAAATTGGTTGAATATTTAGCATCTCGAAGAGGGGAAAGTGAGCAAACATCTGTAGTTGTTCGAATGAAATTAAAGGATGGAACATATCGTTGGACAGAAGTTACGGGACATCTTGATCTGAAAGAGGATGGAAGGATTAGCCGGTTGATTGGTATGATGCGAGACGTGAATCCAGAATGGGAAGAGCGAAATGCCCAACTGAAGAATGCACTACGTATTGCAGAAAAAGCTAACCGGTCTAAAACGGATTTCCTATCCAGAGTAAGTCACGATATGCGGACACCGCTTAACGGAATTTTGGGAATAACATCGTTGTTACAAGACTATGTAACGGATCGAAGGGTACGAAATGATTTAAATCAGCTGGAGCAATCAGGAAAATACCTTTTGAATCTTATTAATGATACCCTTGATGTGAGTCGAATTGAGAGTGGAAAGCTAGAATTAAAACCAGTAGTGTGTGATGGACGAACTGTATTTAACACGGTTATATCTCTTATTTCACCCAATATGAAAGAAAAGAACATTACATTTTTAGTACATACAGAGAATATTCCATTTACTATGCTTTACGTAGATGTGGGAAGACTGGAACAGATCATTATGAATATACTTGGAAATGCCGTAAAGTTTACTCCAGAGGGAGGAACCATTGAATTTACCCTAACGACACTTTCTGTAAAAAACGGAATTATTAAGGATCAATTCGTGATTGAAGATAATGGTGTAGGGATGAGTAAAGAATTCCTACCACATTTGTTTGAACCTTTTACGCAGGAACATAATACAAGTACGTCAAGTTCGAAAGGGACAGGCTTAGGTATGACCATTACAAAACAGATTCTTACCCTAATGGGTGGAGATATATCTGTAGAGAGTGAAATAGGAAAAGGAACAAAGTTTACATTTACCGTACCACTTCCAATGGCAACAGATGAACAGATTGCGGAATGGAAAAAGGTTAAGAATTCGGATTACACTGGTCATATACTTGAAGGCTGCCGAATTCTGCTGTGTGAAGATCATCCAATCAATGCAAACATAGCAACCCGAATCTTAATGGGAAAAGGTATGATTGTAGATTGTGTTGAGAATGGTCAGTTAGGCGTGGAGAAATTCAGTGAGTCGGAATTAAATTACTACGATGCGATTCTTATGGATATTCGAATGCCTATTATGAATGGGCTTGATGCGACAAAAACAATTCGGTCAATTAATCGAATAGATGCAAAAACAATACCAATCATCGCAATGACAGCCAATGCATTTCAAGAAGATGTGGAGGCAACAGAGAGAGCTGGAATGAATGCACATTTGAGTAAACCCATCGATAAGAATAAATTGTTTGAAGTAATGGAACGGTTGATTAAACATAAGAATATGTACGTTCATCCTAGAATCCTTGTAGTAGATGATATTGAGATGAATCGTATAGCAGTAAGAGAAGCAATCAATGCAAATTATGATGTGATTGAGGCTGATAATGGGAAAAAAGCCTTGGAAATTCTTGCCAAAGAAAAAGGAATCGATGCTATTATAACGGGGATACAGATGCCTAATATGGATGGTATGGAATTGATTAAACGTATCAGAAAGATCGAAGCGTATCGCCATATTGCTATCATCGTTAATACACAATGTGGTGCACCAGATCAAGAGGAGCAGTTATTGTCTTTTGGTGCGAATGATTTTGTGTACAAACCAATTACACCTAAAGTACTTGAGATGAGATTATCAAATGTGCTAAAAACCATTTAAACGATAGTGAATTAGTTTTTTGGCTAAAACAATCGATAATTGCTGCATTCTTATGTAAACAATAGGAGAACAATATGAAAAAATTTCGGAAGATTAATTCGATTGGGTATGGAACGAAAGTAATTGGGATTGGTTTTGTCTTTTTACTCATTATACCGGGAATCATAAGGATTCTTTCTTGTTTTCATTCGTGGAGCGGATATGTTCCAATTATGAAAGGATCCTTTTATTTAGGCGTGGCAATCTTACTGTTATTTGGTATCTGGCTTGGGATTGAGTTGACTCAAGATCGATATATAAATCGTTACTACGAAAAGCATAAAAATGAGAAAATTCCCTTGGGAGAGAATCATTATGAGTGCCAAGCTTGCGGAAATCGTCTTGTCACGGGTGAGGACGAAAGTTGTCGTGTCTGTGGGATAAAGTTTAGGAGTAACGAGCAGAAAAATAGGAATGAATAATTGTCATTGACATATATTCATTCAAGTGATAAGATAAGAAAAAAACAAATGGAGTTGTCTATGAGAGTATCGAAACCACCAGAAGAGCGTAAAAAAGAGATGATTGATACAGCAATGAGGTTATTTGCACAAAAAGGTTATGAGGCAACAACAATGACAGACATTGCCAAGGAAATGAAAGTTGTCTCCGGATTGTGTTATCGCTATTTTCGATCCAAAGAAGAATTGTACCAAGAAGCATTGAATTCTTATGCGGAAGAATGTGCGGCACCAATGATTCAGATATTAAATAAGGATCTTCCTTCGGTTATGGATTATATGGTCAGGTTGACAGAGCATTTCCGTGATACGGATGGAAAGGAGAAGTACCATGCGTTCTTCCATCGAGAAGGAAATGAGATGTTTCATAAACAATTGGAATTGCGTATGCTTTCCTTGTTGGAACAACCAGTTCTTGATATGGTCAAACGGTGGGAAGAAAAAGGATTCATTGATGAAGAATATAGTAGAAGTTTGGCTTTGTTCATTTTATATGGACAAATGCCAATTATCAATGATGATACATTAACAACGGAAGTGAAACTCCAGGCGTTATCAAAATTTATTGAAAAATTACTTCGGTAGGAAAATGGATTCTTGAGTAGTAAGTGAAAATTACCCCAACATAAGTTGGGGTAAAATAATACATTGCGAGTGAATGAATGTCAATGACTAATATTCATTCAAGTGTATTGCATGAGATTCGTTAATGTTTGTGCAAATCAACGAAAGAAAGTTTTAGTAAAGGCTTTTGGCACTTGAATCAATTAAGTAAAATGTAAGAAAGGAGCGGTAAGGGTTGATACCCTTACAAAGGAGAGTATGGAATTAAGAAAAGAGGTAACAAAGAATCATTTTGACACAATAGCAGCAGATTATGATAATAGTTATGATGGAAAGTATGTACGTTGTATGTATGATGAGATTGTTCGAAGTGTAGATGCTTTGGACAAAAAGGATTCTATATTAGATCTTGGCTGTGGGAATGGGAATGTAGCCAGTCTGTTATCAAGAAAGTTTGAGACGAGTCTATATGGAGTTGATCTGTCTGAAAACATGATCAAGGCAGCAAGGGGAAGGCAGATTAAGAATGCACAGTTTCAGGTAGGAGATGCGGAATGTTTACCTTTTGAGAAGCAAATGTTTGATGTTGTCATATGCAATGCTTCGTTTCACCATTATCCAAAGCCAATGCGGGTACTTCAAGAAATAAGACGTGTATTAAAACCAGGAGGAACCTTTATTCTGGGAGATCCTACAGCACCAATGAATTGGTATCTAAGAATCTTAAATTATTTTTTACGATACTCGAATAGTGGAGATTATCATATCTATGGGAAAAAGGAAATCCATCACTTACTTGAAGAACATGGATTTCAAGTGAAGAATTGGAAAATGATTAGCATGCGTGCATTTTTATTATGTGCCAATGTAAAACCAGACTAAAATCAACTTTTTCTAATTTGCATGAAAAATAGTAGAAGATTAGTAGGAAAATATGGATTTGAATACATAAAATCTGACGATTACACCAAACTATAATCGTAAAGTTTGCATTACTATGGAACCATTGGGTGAAATAGTTGCAAAGTAAGATTATAGAAGGACAGGTGTATATGCAGAATAAATTATCGAAAGATGCTTACGGTGGTGTTAGTGGAAAAGACTATGTTCCTTATGTATCCAGTGGAACGAAAAAAGGTGGCAGTGTTGCAATCCTTGTAATTGGTATATTCCTGGCAGTGTTATTTGCCGCTTCTACGGCTTATTCCGGTATGAAATCGGGATTAACGGTTGCAGCAGGTATTCCAGGTTCAATTATAGGTTCGGCTTTTATTAGTTTGTGTGCTAAACAGAAGGGAATCCTGGGAAAGAATATTGTTCAAGGAATGGCAAGTGGCGGAGAATCTGTTTCAAGTGGTATCATCTATGTTTTACCAGCAATCTTGTTAATAGGTTCTAATGTTACCTTCATTGAAGGATTCTTGGTTAGTGTTGGTGGTGTATTGTTTGGAATCGGAATTTCTTCATTGGTGTATAAGAATATGATTGTTGAAGAACATGGAAAGTTGATGTATCCCGAATCCATGGCAATTGCTGAGACACTGGTTGCTTCAGAAGGTGCTGGGGAATCGTTGAAGTATATGGGGATTGGTTTTGGTGTGAGTGGTGTGATCACGGTGTTGACTGGTTCCTTCCTTAATGTTACCAATAGTGTAATCCATTACGTTAATGAGAAATTCTATAAATGGAAATTGGAGATTGATGTGAACCCACTTCTACTAGGAATTGGTTTTATTGTCGGGTTAGAAGTTGCGGTTACCATGTTTGCTGGTTCTATCTTGGCTAACTTTGGAATTATGCCATTGATTGGATACTTTGCGGAGTTCGCAGAGGGCGGAGCCCATGTATGGAATGATGCCAGTGTTCCAATTCAAAGTATGCAGGTTAATCATATCTCAGGTAGTTATGTAAAGTACATTGGTGCAGGTATGATGTTAGCAGGTGGTGTAATTGGTGCGCTGAAATTAGTACCAACGATTGTTGTTTCCGTTAAGGAAACCTTGCATGCAAAATCCTCTGAGGGAGGAGAGCGTTCTTCGTTTGCCAATATCATATTACTTCTTGGTATTGTAATTGGTTTTGTAGCAGGGTTTATTATTTCTGGTGGAAATATTGTAATGGCTATATTAGGAGCAGTGTTATCCTTATTCCTATCGTTATTGTTTGTAATTGTATCAGGTCGGTTAACAGGTACAATTGGTACCTCCAATCTACCTGTGTCAGGTATGACGATTGCTTCTTTAGTTATCGTAACGATGTTGTTTGTTATTATGAGCTGGGTAACGCCAGAACATAATAAAGCGCTTTTGTTATTCGGTACATTTATTGTAACAGCAATCTCTATTGCAGGTGGATATTGCCAATCGCAAAAAGTAGCATTTATTATTGGCGGCGAAAAGCGGGAAATGGATAAATATTTTGCACTTGCCAGTATAATCGGTGTTGTAGTTGTTGTGGGAGTAATCTTATTATTGGCTGACCAGCTTTCCATAACAGGAGATAATGTACCATTTGCTTTACCCCAAGCAAATCTAATATCAACATTGACCGCTGGTATCATGTCAGGAGAATTACCATGGAATATGATTATTGTTGGTGTGGTAATGGGAATCGTATTATTCTTGTTAAAACTTCCAATCATGACGATTGCTATTGGATTTTATTTACCAATTGCAACAACATCAATTATATTAATTGGAGCACTAGTACGAGTATTTATTGAAAAAACAGCGAGATCAGAAACTGAAAAAGAAGGAAGAGTTAGTAATGGAATTAGTTTGTCCTCAGGGTTAGTAGCAGGAGGTTCCATTATTGGACTAGTAGGAATCATCTTACAGGTGCTTGGTGTAATTGGAGGCAATGGACCTGTAGGATTTGCAGCATCCAATGCAATGGCATACCTGTTACTTGTTATCTTGGTCTTGTTTACGGCAATTCCTCTCCTCTTATATAAGCAAAAAGAGAAAAGTTAATTTGCAAATTTAACCTTTAATAATTAAAACGATTAGGAGTTTGCTATATTCGTTGTGAAGATAGCAAGCTCCTAATCTACGTAATGTGTATGATGTATGAAGTTTTACCGTTACAGATTTCGTAGATTATTCTGTTGGACTATATGCATTCATGGATAATCCTTACATCATTATATCATAGCCTATATTTATTATATCTCTATTCACTTCGTAAAGCCGTAACCGGATCTTTCTTAGCAGCGATACGAGAAGGGAATAAACCTGCAATCAGTGTAAGAATAATACTGATTAGAATTAATACAAATGCGCTATTGATTGGAAGGAAGGCATGCATGGAAGCATCTCCTACAACCTTTTCAATAACAGAATTAATTGGTATACATAACAAGTAAGTGATGATTACGCCAAGAGAACCGGAGAATAAACCAACAATGAAAGTTTCAGCATTGAAGACACGGGAAATGTCTTTCTTCGAAGCTCCAACTGCACGAAGAATACCAATCTCTTTTGTACGTTCTAGTACAGATATATAGGTAATGATACCAATCATAATAGAAGAAACAACCAAGGAAACGGCAACGAATGCGATTAATACATAAGAGATTGCATTTACAATCGTTGTAACGGATGACATGAGAAGTGCCACGTAATCGGTGTATTGAATCTGGTCATCTTCGGAAACCGTCTTGTTGTAGTCTTTAATACAATTGGTAATGGAATCTTTATCATTAAAGCTATCCGCATAGATTTGAATGGAAGATGGCGTATCAAGATTTACAACGCCAAAGGTTGTCATATTCTCATCATAGCTTCCAGCAGAGATATAGGTATCGTAGATCATGTCTAATACTTCCGCTTCTGGATCTTGAAGATATTGATCAAAAGAAGCAGCAATGGTTGCTTCATCTTGTGATAGGATTTGTTTGGCAGTATTCGGATCACTGCTATACATGGTGTTCAAGATATCTTTACAAATAGCAGCTTTTTCTGATATCCCAAGATTCTTTAAGTAAGACAGTGTATCTTGCTGTTTTGCATTTTCATCCGTAGGAGTAAAGGATATACCGGTTAATACATTAATATCTTTTTGCTCTTGTTGTGCCTTTACCACAGCGCTTTCATTGGTTTGTGTAATAATATAATCTGTTAGTGCAGAGGTATAGCCAATGGTGTTATTAATGAGGGCGGTATCTGCGTCTTCATTCAAACGAATAATCCCTTTAATCTTAAGGGATAGTGCATTCGTAACAAGGTTTTCAAGAGAAGTTTTCACAGCAGAGACATTGTCGAATGTACCGTGTGTATTTTCAACATAGTAGTCGCTAGTTGGAATCATGTAGAAGGATTGGTTACAGATATCGGCATAATCAATGCTTTGTGTGTCGTAGGTAACTTCTTTTCCTTCTTGAATCTGGCTTAATATGGATTCATATTCATTGGCTGGTAGATAACCGAGCTGATAGAGATCCATAGTGGATACTTCATTATTTTCGTTCAGCACCAAAACGACCTCATCATACTTGGAAGGCCACTCTCCGTAAACCAGATCATACTGCTCCTTAATTGCATCACTGACAAGAGAATCTCCTTTACCGGCAAGTAGTTCTTCAAACAGGCCATTGGAAGAAGAGGCAGTCATGGTCATCGCATTTCCCATCATGGTAGCGTTCATTGTAGCATTAGAAAAACTACTACCATCTGTGTTCACAAGAACTTTGTTGGAATCATAGGTATATACATCGAACGATACATCATAGGAATAATGAATACCAGTTTCACCGATATATTCCAAAATCGGACTATCTTTTTCATCTAAATATTTTTTAAACGCAGTTAGGTTGTTTGTAGTAATACTTGTAGTCATAGCACCCAATCGTTGAAGTGCAGAAGGATTGCCATATACGGCATCTTTATCATGGGTAGACGAAGTCTCCGATACGTCATGTTCATCCTTGAATAAACTGGTCATATCGATACTTTGCGAATCAATCGTAATTGGATAAGAGGACATCGTACTTTTTTGGATATTGGTAATATAATTATTAACTCCAGTGGAAAGAGAAAGGATTAATGCAATACCAATAATACCGATGGAACCAGCAAACGCCGTTAAGATGGTACGTCCGCGTTTGGTCATTAAGTTATTCAGGGATAGGGATAATGCAGTTAAAAAACCCATTGAGGTTTTTTTCTGTTTCGAGTGATTTTCTGGTTCATCAACACCATCAAATGGATTGTTGTCATCAATAATCTGTCCGTCTTTCAAACGAACAATACGGGTAGAATACTGCGTAGCTAGTTCAGGATTATGTGTAACCATGATAACCAGACGGTCTTTGGCAACTTCCTTTAGGATATCCATGATCTGGATACTGGTTTCTGTATCAAGTGCACCGGTTGGTTCATCGGCTAGTAGAATCTCGGGGTCATTGACTAAAGCACGGGCAATTGCAACACGTTGCATCTGTCCACCAGATAATTGGTTCGGTCTTTTTCGAATGTGTGCACCAAGACCAACGGCTTCTAGTGCTTCTTTGGCACGACGTTTTCGCTCTGCTTTCCCAACACCAGAAAGAGTAAGAGCAAGTTCCACATTTGCCAAGACACTTTGGTGTGGAATCAGGTTATAGGATTGAAATACGAATCCAATGGAATGGTTTCGGTAGGAATCCCAATCACGTTGTGAGAATTCTTTTGTAGATTTTCCACCAATGATTAAGTCTCCCTTCGTGTAATGATCAAGACCTCCAATAATGTTAAGCAGTGTGGTTTTACCACCACCAGATTGTCCTAATATGGAAACAAATTCGTTCTTCCGAAATGCTATATTGATTCCCTTGAGGGCACGTACAGTTTCATTGCCAGTAACGTATTCTTTGATTATGTTCTTAAGCTGAAGCATATGAATTCCTTTCTTTGGCATAATGATGTTATTTTTCATTTATGCGGTATTTTAGCTAATTATAGGAAAAGGATATCCAAAATACAAGCACTTAAGTATCTTTTTTAGAATCTTTTAATCTAGTTTTAATAAATACCTAGATGGGTTGCCAAATCCATGCTCATTTATAGTTTAAAATATATTTTGACGCTTTTTGTATAAAATGGTAGAATATATGCTGTTGTTTGTAGGATATAGTTAGAAGTGTTTCACTGCTAACTTTCAACGTATAAAAAACTTTTAAGAAAATTTACCGTTGCTAATTGTACAAATAGTAAGCGAATCCATGAAAGATTTTTTATTCGTTATTTAACCTTACATAGAAAAATGGGAGGAACATATGGATACAAAACATGACTTTACACAAGGAAATATACTAAAAAAATTAGTAACTTTTATGGTTCCTGTATTTGGAGCGTTGATATTACAGGCGATGTATGGTGCAGTGGATCTTATGATCGTCGGGTGGTTTGGTACAACAGCAGGAATCTCTGCAGTATCCACAGGAAGTAATATTGTAAACCTCGTGGTATTCACGGTTACAGGATTATCAATGGGGATAACCGTATTAATCAGTCGTTATATTGGTGAAGGAAAAACAGAACGAATTGGAAAAGTCCTAGGTGGTGTAATCTGCTTTTTCCTTATTTTATCTGTTGTTTTAACAATTGTTATGATTTTTGCGGCACCATCGTTGGCAGTCCTTATGCAAGCACCAGAAGAAGCAGTAGAATTGACCACGTTATATGTACGAATTTGTGGCGGGGGGATTATCTTTGTTATTGCGTATAATGTAATCAGTAGTATCTTTCGTGGATTGGGCAATTCTAAATTACCACTGATCTTTGTTGCAATTGCCTGTGTTGTGAATATAGTAGGAGATTTATTATTTGTAGCAGTGTTTCATATGAATGTAGCTGGAGCAGCATTGGCTACCATTTTGGCACAGGCTGTAAGCGTGGTTTTATCGATCGTGATTATAAGAAAACAAGGATTGCCTTTCCCATTTAAAAAAGAAGATATCGGATTTTCTCCTGAAGTTTGGAAATTTCTAAAACTTGGATTGCCAATAGCATTACAGGAAATGTTGACCAATATGTCCTTCTTGGTTTTGTGTGCGCTGATTAATCGACTTGGCTTAGAGGCTTCTTCCGGATATGGAGTAGCACAAAAGATCGTAACCTTTGTTATGCTTGTTCCGTCGTCACTGATGCAATCAATGTCTTCTGTGGTTGGACAGAATGTTGGAGCTGGAAAAGAAAAACGTGCCAAGGCAGCAATGGTTTCGGGGATGTGTGTTGGTGCAGGAGTGGGAATTCTGATCGCAGTATTTGTTTTTTTCTGCGGAGATGTATTGTCACTTGCATTTACGAAAGAAGCACCTGTTATTGCTCGGTCATGGGAGTATCTAAAAGGATTTGCCCCAGAAGCAGTACTCACTAGTTTCTTGTTTAGCTATATTGGGTATTTTAATGGACATGGTATGACGCTATTCGTTATGGCACAAGGATTGGCGCAGACATTTTTGGTACGTTTACCAATGTCCTATATTATGAGTATACAGCCAGATGCGAATTTGACATCTATTGGACTAGCAGCACCTACTGCAACAGTATTTGGTATTGCTATATGTAGTACGTCTTTTATCATCTATCAGAAAAAATTAAAAAAGAGAGTGATTTCTTAAAATTAGATTACAATTCCACTTGTTTCCTTTACGTTGTGTGTTGACGATGGTAAACTATTCCTATCTATGATTTGGATGACGGAGGCAACGAAACAATTTGCCTAAAGTGCTCATTAAGATAGGAATAAAGAGCGTCGTCCAAAGCCAATATGAAAGGACGGATAGTAAGATTGAGATTACGAGTAGAAGGTATAAAAAAACAATTTGAAAATAAAGAAGTTTTAAAAGGTGCTTCTTTCACATTTGAGCAAGGAAAAATCTATGGATTGATTGGACGAAATGGTGCAGGAAAGACAACATTTTTCAACTGTCTCAATGAAGATATCCTAGTAGACGAGGGAAGCTACGTATTAGAGGACAATGGTGTTACGAGACCATTACAAGCAGAGGATTTGGGGTATGTTCTATCAACACCAGTAGTTCCAGAATTCTTAACAGCGCGGGAATTTCTGAAATTCTTTTTGGATATCAACAAAAATCGTTTGAAGGATACGAAGAGTATCGATGAATATCTGGAATTCATGAAGATCAAAGAGGAAGATCGTGATAAGCTTCTCAAAGATTATTCCCATGGTATGAAGAATAAAGTGCAGATGTTGGTGAATTTTATTGCGAATCCGATGGTATTACTTTTGGATGAACCATTGACTTCGTTTGATGTTATTGTGGCAGACGAGATGAAGCGTCTTCTTCGAGAGATGAAGAACGATCATATTATCATCTTTTCTACCCATATTATGGAGCTTGCCTTGGATCTTTGTGATGAAATCGTGATTCTGAATGAAGGAATCTTGACGGAGATACCGAAACAGAATCTGGATAATACCCAGTACAAAGATCGGATTATCAATGCGTTGAAGGGGGAGGAAAATGATTCAGACATTTAAAACGTCCTATCAATTAAAGAATACCTACCGGACGAATGGTATTATCTATTCCTTAAAATCAATCCCACTCATTAAGAAATTACTTCCAGCAGATCTATATGCAAGTAAAGGATTGCAAACATTTGCATTGGTAGTGAGTTCTATCTATGAAGCAATTTCCGTTTTTGTAGGGAAGTTCCTGTATCTATTATTGATGATTTATTTGCCATTAAGCTTCATGCAAAAGCTGGAAAGTGCGAATTTTATTCACATAGTATTGGTATTAACGGTGCTTGGGGGAATGTTTCACGCGGATCCACTAAGCAGTTCGAAGGACAAATACTATGCCATTATCCTAATGCGTATGAATGCCAAGAAATACACCATATCAAATTATATTTATTTTCTAATAAAATTGGTTGTTGGGTTCTTACCATTTATATTCTTGTTTGGGAAACAATGCGGTATTGATATGGTCTTATGTCTTTTAGTGCTGGTATTTATTATAGAAGTCAAGTTAAGCTTCGGCGGATATCATCTCTTTAACCGATTAAGAGAGAACCGTCTGAAAGGAACAAAACTCGTTGTTGCTTCAAGTATCATAGGGTTATGCCTATTGGTTGCTGCATATCTTTCTGTATATCTAGGATATGTCCTTCCAATTGGTTGTTTATATCTATTGTGTGCTTTAGGCGTATTTACTAGTGTTATTGGGATTCGATATATGTGCGGATATAGTCGCTATCGAGAGGCATACAAAGCGCTATTCTTCGAAGAGGGACTGATGCAGACGAACGTGCAGTCAACGGGGAAAATTACACAAAAGAACATGCAAAATAAGATCCAACTTTCTGCTGATCAGACCAGTTCGAAAGAAGGATATGGTTACTTCAATGAGCTATTTATGAAACGACATAGTCGTTTATTGACAAAATCTGCAATACGCTATACGGTTTGTATTCTGATCGTGTTTGTTGCTGCGGTTATTACAATATTGGTTAGTGCGGATATGAAGAAAAAGATAAATGAATCTATGTTTGTTGTACTACCAACGTTTCTGTTTGTTATGTATTTTGTAAATCGAGGAAAGGTCATCACAGAAGCTATGTTCATGAATTGTGATCATAGTATGCTAACATACCGATTTTATCGACAACCAAGCGTTATTTTACGTCTGTTTATTACTCGCTTGAAGATGGTAATAAGGATCAATCTGATTCCGGCATCGGTTATTGCAGTTGGCTTACCAATCTTGCTTTTCCTGTCGGGAGGAACGGATCATGTACTTAATTATTTTCTCCTGTTTGGTACGATCATAGCGATGTCCGTATTCTTTTCTGTTCATAACATGGTGTTGTATTATTTACTACAGCCATATAACATTAATATAGAAATGAAGAATCCGACTTATACAATTATCAATTCAATTACATATTTTATATGCTATCTTGCAAGTGGTAAGGAAATTCCAACAGTCGTATTTGGAACATTGGTTATTGTATTTTGTGTTGTATATGTTATTGTAGCGATGGTTTTGGCTTATCGTCTTGCACCAAAAACATTTCGGTTACGCCAATAAATCGGTTTTCAAACTTTGCATTGGAATGTTTTGATTGAGTAGGTAATTGCTATATTTGTCGAAAAAGAAACAGGAATGGACTTTTAGCTCATTTATTTGAGTTATTAGTCCTTTTTTTATGGTATAATATATTTTATGTACCAAATATTGATAATTATATGAATCCAAAGTAAACTTCGAACACAATGTCCGAGGAGTAAAAGATTGAATAAAAAGATTTTAGAAATTTGAATTAGATTCGAGTTGCGTTGCATACGGAAATGAATATGGAATAACGAAAAATAAGGACATAATAAAAGGATAAGGGGGATATCAATGGTATCTATATTGATTGTGGAAGATGATAAGAATATTAGCACTATGGTGGAGGAGTATCTAACCAACGATGGGTTTTCTGTAACAATTGCGGAAGATGGAATATCTGCTATTGAGATATTTGCTCAACAGAATTTTCAGTTAGTGCTGTTGGATCTTATGCTGCCAGGTATGGATGGAATGAAAGTAATGAAACAACTGCGCCAGAACAGTGTGACACCAATCATCATCATGTCAGCAAAAGACTCAGAATTAGATAAAGCCATGGGTCTTGGGTTTGGTGCGGATGACTATATTACAAAACCATTTTCTTTGATTGAATTATCAGCAAGAATTAAGGCGAATATTCGAAGAGTGACGACGTATACAAGTGAACCGAAAGAGGAAGGAACGCAGTACGTCATTAAGGATCTTGTGATTGATCTACAGCAGCATTTGGTCAAAAAGGGAGAAGAAGTAATTGAACTTACTAGTAAAGAATTTGACATCTTGTGCTTGCTTGCAAAGAATCCAGGGAGAGTTTTTTCAAAAGAACAAATCTATGATTTAGTATGGAAAGATCCCTATTGTGGCGATGCGAATGTGATCAATGTACATATGAAACGGCTGAGAGAGAAGATTGGAGATTCCACAACGGAAGCAATTTATATTAAGACGGTTTGGGGAATCGGATATAAGATTATGGAGGATGGAAAATAAGATGATAGGAATCCTGATCGGAATCATATTGCTTTTGCTTGGAGTCCTTTTGTCAAAATATATGAAAGAAAAGGAACAAAAGAGGCAGATTGCTTACCTGTTGGATAAAGTTGAGATGATCATGAAAGAAAAAAGTCAGGAGAGGATCCTTATTCCAACAGAGAATGAAGAAATTAAGAAACTGGCGAATGTTATGAATCAACTTTTGGAGTATGATCGAAAGAATGAAATACAGTATGCCCGTTCGAAACAGTCGATTAAGACCATGTTGGCAAATGTTTCTCATGATCTGAAGACGCCATTAACTGTAATTATGGGTTACTTAGAGATGCTTTCGATACGAAATGAGGAAGAAAAAACGATTGCGATTCTCAATGAAAAAGTGAAGGAACTGTTACAATTGATTCAGAAATTCTTTGACTTAGCCAAATTAGAATCTGGAGATAAGAAAGTAATTTGTACCCCACTAAATGTATGTGAAATCTGTCGTCAGAACTTATTTACTTTTTTTGAACTGTTGGAGAAGGAAGCATTTCAAGTTGAAGTGGAGATACCGGAGAAGAACATAATTTGTCTTCTCAATGAAGAGGCCCTAGGACGGGTGTTACATAACATCATTTCCAATGCAATACGGTATGGAAAAGATGGCAGATTTCTAGGAGTGAAGATAGAGGAGAAAGAGAAAATTGTTGCGATTCATATCATGGATCATGGAAAAGGAATCAAAGAGCAGTACCAGGAGGAAGTCTTTGAACGGCTGTATACACTTGAAGATTCCAGAAGCAAAGAGTATCAGGGAAGTGGATTGGGACTAACCATTACGAAGGAATTAGTGGAACAGATGAAGGGAACGATTACATTGAAAAGTGAACCTTATGTAGAAACAAGGTTTACGGTATCCTTTGAGAAACTGACTTAATTCGTGTGAAAACTTCATAAAAAAGTAAGAAATCATTTATAGAAAAGATAAGCCTGCTTGCTATGCTATAGATAGAAAAATCGATGGTAGTTATTTTATCGATTTCAACTAAAAATGTATGGAAGGGAAGGATGTAGAACGTGGAAAATGTTATAACAACAAAAGATTTAACGAAAGTTTATGGAGATATGGAAGTTGTTTCCCATGTGAACATGCATGTGAAACAAGGAACAATCTATGGATTCTTAGGACCAAATGGGGCTGGTAAAACAACCACAATGAAGATGATCATGAATTTGACAAAACCCATATGCGGTTCGATCCATATCTTTGGAAAAGAAGTGAGTAATCAGAATTACGAAAATCTTAAGCGCATGTCTGCGATTATAGAAACACCTATATTCTATGAGAAACTAACAGCACTTGAGAATCTACAGTTACATTGTGCTTATATGGGATATCATGTTAAAGAGGAAATTACCCGCGCCATGCAGCTTGTAGAATTAACAGGTTGCAATGACAAGAAAGTACGTCAATTCTCACTTGGAATGAAGCAAAGACTTGCCATTGCCAGAGCAATCCTAACCAAACCAGAGATACTCATCCTTGATGAGCCAATTAATGGGCTTGATCCAGAGGGGATTCAGTTGGTACGTTCTTTACTAAAAAAATTAAGCAGAGAACAAAGGACAACCATCGTTGTATCAAGTCACATTCTATCTGAAATTGAACAGATAGCAGATGATATTGGTATTATGTGTCATGGAAAACTAATCAAAGAAATGGGAATAAAGGAATTACAAGCCCAAACAAGCAATTATCTTGAAATTATTTCCGTATTATTGGAGATGAGACGGTACGCATTTATGAGGAAGAGGTTTCAAAGAGTAATATTACCAAGGTATTGGTTCGGGAAAATGTTGAGATTAAGAGAATTATTCAACACAACATTACCTTAGAAGAATACTATATGTCCATAATAGGAGGTGATCAGCATGGTACAGTTAATGAAGTTAGAGTTTAAGAAATATCAATTGAAAAAACATGTGTGGGGAATGCTTATAGCAAATTTTATCATCTTTCTCATAATGCTGATCCCCTTGGCTGCAATAAAAACAGAGACTGAAGAACCTGTCTCTTACGAGCAGTTATTACTTGTTATCGATGTTTTTGTTCGTGGGACTTTCCTGATTTATTCCTCTGTGATTATGTCGATTATTGTAATGGATGAGTATGAGAAAAAGACAATCTATCAACTATTCTCTTATCCAATTCCAAGACAGAAGATAATCTTTGCGAAATTACTAATTGTAGCAATGTTTGCTTGTCTTGGCATTCTTGTGGGAGAAATACTGGTAACAACTGGTGTAGTCATCGTGAATGAGATGATTCATTCGATAACGGAACCATTTACTTATGAGATGGTGGCTCGACTTTTGCCTTGCTATCTAGCTGGAATTATTAGTAGTATTTTTCTCTCTGTTGTTCCCTATACATTTGGAATGAAGAAGAAATCATCGCAGTCGGTGATTGTTTCTTCGATTATTATTGTTGTATTCTTGTGTTCAAGCATTAATGGTCCAACAGGAGGAATGTCCATCTTTATACGAGAACTAGTATTGGGTATACTTGCAGTTTGTATGACGGTGGGATCCGTTATGAAAAATGTTCGACATATTGAGGAGAAAGATGTGTAGGACAAGAAAATGGTAGATACTTCCATATTGAGTTTCTGTATGTCTTAACGTATAATAGAAGATATACAAACAGGAAAAACGGAACAGTTTCGTTGAATCCTTAGATGAAATCAGTAGGAAAGGAGCTGTACGAAGGGATTTCGTACAGATAATCAATATGAATAATTTCAAATTTCATGCGCGCACAGATATCCGTTTTGGAAAAGAGCATTTGAAGGATCTACCTAAAGTATTGGGTAAATACGGTGCTAATGTACTTATGGTTTATGGCGGAGGAAGTATTAAGAAAATCGGTTTATATAATACAATTAAGGAATTATTACAGGATTTTAATGTTGTTGAACTATCTGGAGTAGAGCCAAATCCGAAAATTACCTCAGTGCAAGAAGGCGTAAGATTATGCAAAGAACATAATATAGATGTAGTTCTTGCAGTAGGTGGAGGAAGTTGTATTGATGCTTCAAAAGTCATTGCAGCAGGTGCATTTTATGAAGGAGATCCATGGGATCTTGTTCTTGATAGTAAAAAGATTAAAAAAGTATTACCAATCGTTACCGTGCTCACATTAGCAGCTACTGGTTCAGAGATGAATAAGAATGCAGTAATCAGTAACATGGAAACCAATGAAAAATTTGGAACTGCTAGCCAAAAGTTCATTCCAATGGTATCTTTTCTAGATCCAAGCTTACTGTATACATTGCCAAAGATGCAAACAGCAGCAGGTACAGCGGATATCATGTCCCATGTGTTTGAACAGTATTTTCAAGAGAATGACAGCGCATATCTATCCGATTGTTTGTGTGAAAGCATCATAAAAACCTGTATTAAATACTGTCCAGTTGCACTTAATGACCCAGAAGATTATGAAGCAAGATCCAATCTGATGTGGGCCTCAACGTTGGCATTAAATGGTTTGATTTGTGCAGGAAAAGGCGGTCCATGGACTTGTCATCCAATCGAACATGAGTTAAGCGCTTACTTTGATATTACCCATGGTGTTGGTCTAGCAATTATTACACCAAGTTGGATGCGCTATATCTTGAGTGATAAGACGATGAAACGTTTCTGCAATTATGCAAGAAATGTATGGGGCTTACAAGGAGAAGATTCTCTTGAACTTGCAAAACAAGGAATTGATAAAACTTATGAATTCTTTTTGCAGTGTGGAATACCAATGAAACTTCGGGAGGTTGGTATAACTGAAGATTCTCTTCATACGTTAGCAAAAGCAACAACGAGACATAACAATATGTCCAGTTGCTATGTAGCACTCTCGACAGATGATGTGGAGAATATATTGAAGGACTGCTATTAGAGTGTTCGATGGCAATGACCTTTTAAATGCTATGAAGGCGAAAACCAAAAGAAAATCCAGGTTTTCGCCTCTTTTTGTATAGAGAATCCCTTACATTTGATTAAATCTACAAATACAATATGGGCTAGAGAGAAAAGAGTTGAGCATTAGCAAGTTCGCAGAATTTACTACAAGATTAGAAATATTATGGAAGAAATCGCTATGAAATGCTATACTAAATGAAGTGGTACATATGCGTGTAATGCGTATGTTTCTGAATTGAGGGAATTTAAAACAACGGTACATTGTTATATAAACCCTTAATTGAATAAGAAGAAATAGACTTTGTTAAAATATAATGAAACGGTGGAGTTCGTATGATCTATAATCAACTGAATATGTCCCATGACTTTTCAAAAGCAGTATTGTTAGCGGGTGAAAAACTATATAAAGACAATAAGGTGACGATTACCAATGTACGTGGATTTTCTTATGAGAATAGTAAACGAATCAATTATGAAATCAAAGGTAATGTGAAAGAAGGACCGGATGCGGTTCGAAATGTGAGCTTTATAATAGGAAATGGCATAATAGAAGAAGAACGTTGTCGTTGTTTACAAGAAGGAAAACGCTATATACCTTATTGGGATATTGCTAGAAGAAGGTGCAAACACATTGCTGCAGTACTATATGCACTTAAGGAGTATGTCTATAAACATCCAGAATGTGTGGAAGTTGAACCAGCCATAAAGCAGATGATCATAGGATATGAAAGAGATACCATTGCGAGAACGATCATTGCTTCTGATGAAAAAGTGGAGCTTGAACCAATCCTTGAAAAATGGGGAACTTCCTATCGTGTATCCTTTAAGATTGGTTATAAGAAGAAATATGTGATCAAAAACTTGTATGATTTCGCCCAGTATATGAAAACGGGAGAGAAAATTGCTTATGGAAAAGATCTTGAAATCATACATCATATGGATGGATTTACAGAAAAAAGCAAGGAATTAGCATCTTTTATCTTAGCAAAAGTAGAAGAAAATCGGGCGATGTTAGAAGAGATGGATTACTATAGTTATGGAAGGGTACCACAAAAAAGGCAGATTACCTTAACCCCAAGTATCCTTGATGATTTCTGGCAAATCATAGAGGGAGAAACAATTACCTTAGTTGATAAAGATGCAGAGTCAAAAAAAGAAGGAACGAAGAAATTTCATCTGGTTAAGAAAAATCCAACAATACCTGTTACGATTACTCGTTTCTGTATGAATACGATGTTTGGTGATGAGGGCGAAGAACCAGAGAAGGAAGAGAGGGATACTCCTTTCCCTGGGATTACTGTTAAGGTAAACACGAATGGATATTTGGAAGGAAAGCAGTATGGTTATGTCTTTATGGAGCAGACCCTTTATCAGACGGATCATCAATTTAAGGAAATCATGCAGGATTTTTTAAAAACCATGCAACAAGAAGAGGGGTGTTTTATCGGACAGCAATACATTCCACGTTTTTATAATGAGGTAATTCATAAGATTCGTAAGTATATCGATCTGGATGAGTATAATCAGATTGAAATTGCGTCGGTATTGCCACCAGATCCTGAGTTTACCATTTATCTTGATAAGTATGAAGAGAATGTACTTTGTAGAGCTGCTGTTGTCTATGGAGAGCAGGAATTTAATCTATACGATGATTCCAAAGAACATGAGATGGTAGCGAATCGGTCGGAAGAATTCAAGGTGGTATCGGTTATTAATCATTTTCTGCCTTATGTTGAGCGAGCTTCGATGGTCAATCATTGTAATGGAGAGGAAGATACCATCTACGAATTGTTAAACCATGGAATTGAAAGTTTGCTGCAATGTGGAGAAGTATTTGTATCAGAGACATTGCAACGAATGAAAGTAAGGTCAAGTCCGAATATAACGGTTGGTGTTTCAATGAAACATAATCTGTTGGATTTAACACTTGATACAGGAATGCTTGATAGTAAGGAATTGAGTGAAATTCTAAAGAGTTATCATATGAAGAAACGCTATCATCGATTAACGAACGGAGATTTTCTTCAATTGGAGGATAACGCCATTACAACGTTAAGTGAAGTAATGGAGAGTATGCATCTATCAATTAAGGATCTAACAAAAGGAAAGATGCATATTCCGGCTTATCGAGCAATTTATCTAGATAAGATCTTGCAGGAGAGTGAAGGAATTCACTATGAGAGAGATCGTAAAGTAAAGGATATGTTGCGTAATTTTAAAGCAGTAGAAGATAGTGAATATGAGATTCCAAAGGAATTAGACCATGTACTTCGTCCATATCAGAAAGTGGGCTATCAGTGGCTTCGTATGATGGAAGATTATCAGTTCGGGGGAATTCTTGCTGACGATATGGGGCTTGGGAAGACATTACAGGTTATCACTGTATTATTGTCAGCAAAGCAGGAACAGAAAAGAGGCTGTAGTTTGATCGTTTGTCCTGCCTCTCTGATCTACAATTGGGAGAGTGAATGTAAGCAGTTTGCGCCAGAATTAGTCGTTCAGGTGATAACGGGTACCGTGGAGGAACGTAGTACAATCATAGAAGAGGCATTTAGCAAGAAATCGATAGATGTGTTGGTTACTTCTTATGATCTGTTAAAGAGGGATATTGACTTATATGAAAACAAGACATTTTTGTATGAAATCATTGATGAGGCACAGTATATTAAGAACCAGACAACGCAAGGAGCAAAAGCAGTGAAATTGATTCACGCAAAAACACGGTTTGCATTAACGGGTACACCAATTGAAAATCGCCTTAGTGAGTTGTGGAGTATCTTTGATTTCCTTATGCCAGGTTTTCTATATCGTTATGAACAGTTTAAGAAAGAATTGGAGATCCCTATTGCAAAAAGTCAGGATGAAGAACGAATGAAACGGTTAAAACGTATGGTATCCCCATTTATCCTGCGACGTCTTAAAAAAGATGTTTTGAAGGATTTACCTGCTAAATTAGAGCAGATTACCTATGCGAAGATGACAAAAGAACAACGAAGTATTTACACGGCTTATACACAAAAAGTAAAAGAACAATTAGCCACACAGACAGAAGAGGAATTCTCTTCAAATAAACTAAAGATCTTAGCTGAACTTACGAGATTGCGCCAGATCTGCTGTGATCCTTCCTTGATCTATGATAATTATACAGAAGAATCAGCCAAATTATCAACCTGTATGGAATTGCTTCATAATGCTGTTGACGGTAATCATAAGGTGTTACTATTCTCACAATTCACTTCAATGCTTGCACTTATTGAAAAACGGTTGAAGGAAGAAAAGATATCCTACTATAAGATTACTGGAGCAACAAAGAAAGAAGAACGTATGAAGTTGGTAAATCAGTATAATGAAGATGATACCACGGTATTCTTGATCTCCTTAAAGGCTGGTGGAACGGGATTGAATCTAGCAAGTGCAGATGTAGTAATCCATTATGATCCATGGTGGAATATTGCCGCACAGAATCAGGCTACAGATCGTGCACATCGGATTGGACAAAAGAATGTGGTAACGGTATTCAAATTAATCGCCCAGGATACCATAGAAGAGAAGATTGTTAAGATGCAAGAAGAAAAGAAAGATTTAGCTGACCAGATTATAAGTGAAGAGACGAATCAGTTGCAGAATATGACCAGAGAAGATTTTGAAGAGTTGCTTCAGCTGTAGGAGATAGAAAGAGGAATAGCATCATGAGTTTGAAACGAAAAGAACCATTTGAATATGGCACAATACAGGAGTTTCCTGACAAATTAGTAGAATGGATTGGAGATATTCTGTATGATTTCCTTCCAGAACATGGTTATGAAGTGAGGGAGGAGCAAGTCTATACTGCATTTCAGATTGCTGATGCATTTGGTAAAAAGAAGGTACATCTAGCAGAAGCAGGGCTAGGTACAGGGAAAACAATCGCATATCTATTATCAGCAATTGCTTATGCAAGATTACAAAAGAAACCAGTGGTGATCGCCTGTGCATCGACGGCACTTCAGCAACAATTGGTTTCAGAACATGGAGATATAGCGGCATTATCTAGGTTACTTGATCTGGATATTGATGTTCGATTAGCAAAAGATCCGAAACAGTATTTGTGTGATGTTCGTGCAAGTGATGTTACACTTGAATCAAATGAGAATTCCAAACAAATAACAGAGTGGCTTCGTGAAACGAAAAGAGGGGAACGTAGCGAGATTCCAACGGTTTCAGATGCTGTATGGCGGAAAATGAATTGGAATGATTCTCTAGTATGTGAATTGTGTGAGAGTCGAGGGTACTGTAAACTGATGAAGGCGAGAGAGCATTACCGTGGAGCCATGGATTTATTGATTGTGGATCATGAAACATTTTTCCGTGATTTGTGGTCAAGAGAGGAACGCATTGCCAACGGCCAATTACCAATTCTTCCAAATTATTGTGGAGTTATCTTAGATGAAGGGCATCGAATCCTATTACCAGCTGCCATGCAGGCAGGACAGCAATTAAGCAAGGAAGATCTGGAAAGCATGATTGAGAATGTTATGGAGATTCAAGGTGCGAGGGAATCTTTTCATGCGACAATGTTAGCTATGGAACAGACAGGAGAGGTATTTTTTGAAATTCTGCAACAATCGGTTATTACATCTGGTAGTTCCGAACGCCAGGAAATTCAGCAAAGTAATAACCTACAAAAAGTTTCTCAAGCATTCCAAAAGGTACTAGAGAACATGTTGTTTGAATTACAAATTGAACAGGAACTATATACGGAGAATATCGAATTAGGTGTTATTCAAGGGTATGAAATTCAGCTGGAACGAGCAATCCATGCATTAGAGGGGTTTTGTGGAAAGAAGAAACAGGATTGTATCGCATGGGTCGATCGCCGGGATCAATCTCTATGGGTAGTACCAAAGAATAGCCGGGAACGCTTACAAACATATCTATATAGAAAAAACATTCCTGTAATCTTTACCTCAGCAACACTTAGCAACAACGGAGATTTTTCATATCTAGAACAGAAACTAGGATTGGAAAAGGCAAGTCGGTCTTCCATTGGAAGTCCGTTTGATTTAGAAAGCCAAGTACAGGTTATTCTGGCAGAATCACAAGAAAAACAAGGGAAAAAAGGAGAAGAAGCGGTTAAAAAACTTGTTTCTGCTATAAAAGAAAATGAAGGACGTGCTCTGATTTTGACCAATACATTCTCTGAAATGTTACGGTTGCGAAAGTTATTAGCAGCCTTCTCATTCCCATTTGAAATCTTATGGGAAGATCAAGGAGAAAGGGGATACTTGATTGATCGGTTTCGAAAGGAAGAATCATCTGTTTTAATTGGAACAAGTTTTTGGGAAGGAATCGACATTCCGGGAGAATCGTTAACCATGGTAGTGATCTGGCAACTTCCATTTCCGAAGTCCGATCCATTTATTGAATTGGAGAAACAAGAAGCAAAGGCAAAAGGGAAGAAGGAAGCAGAGGTGGTCGACTATCCAGAAATGGGCTTAAAAATAAAACAAGGCTGTGGCAGATTGATCCGAACCAGTACAGATCATGGGAAAATACTGATTTTTGATTCTGTGAAAGGTATGCCTTGGGAAGGGTATGTTTTGGGAGCTTTGCCTGGAAAATAAGAATAATCATAAGTTATAATCTATGGTTGCAATTTTTCTATCATAACGATGTGAATCCATAATACAGGAGAAGATAACCCAATTAGAGTGCATCTTGAATAAAATATATGAAGTACAAGAGTGAAGAAAGGTGGGAACCTATGATTCGATTACAGGATGTTGCAGAGCAATTAGGAGTAAGCAGAACAACGGTGTCCAATGTAATTCATGGAAAGACGAAGA
Source organism: Anaerosporobacter faecicola (assembly GCF_012070565.1). Taxonomy (GTDB): domain Bacteria; phylum Bacillota; class Clostridia; order Lachnospirales; family Lachnospiraceae; genus Anaerosporobacter; species Anaerosporobacter faecicola. The sequence continues at coordinate 73,112 of NZ_JAAQRO010000052.1, read as the reverse complement.
AGGTTTCTAAAGAAACCATTGAACGGATTACCAAATATCTGGATCAGGAAGGGTATGTTCCAAATCCAGGCACAAGAGTACTTGCAAATACAAGATCCCATATTATTGGAATTGTTATTGGCTATGAAGAATCCCATGGACTTAATGTTCTTCAGGACCCTTTTGTTAGTGAATTCATCGGTGCTGTGGAAAAGGAAGCAGAACGTCTGGGATACTACATTATGTTGATCGTGGGGAATAATATTAAGAAGATTGTAGATATAGCCTCACCTTGGAGTGTGGATGGATTGATCATTTTGGGACTTCGAGCGGAAGAGTTCAAAGCATTGCATAAGGAAATGAATAAACCATTTGTATTAATTGATATCTATACGGATAGCAAGCTGAGTTACGTGAATATTGGGATTGATGATTTTACGGGAGGCTTTTTGATCGGAGAGTACTTGTATAAGCAAGGATTTCACAAAGCCCTTTTCTTAGCAGAGAATGAAATCGGTAGTGATTATTATCGATGGTTAGGTTTTAAACAGGCGATGGAGAAACAAGGAGCGTATTGCAGCAAAGCAAGGCGATTACTGATCTCCAAAAATAAAGATATTCGATTTGCTCAATATCGGAAATGGATTGCTGAGTTTATTCATGTGGGAGCAATTGCATTTACCTCGGATTATAATGCAATTGAAGCGATGAATTATTTTATTGATCTCGGCATTGATATTCCAAGTCAAATATCTATCACTGGTTTTGATGATAACATGTATGCAACTTTAGTAAGACCAAAACTTACCACAGTTAAGCAAGATGTGGAGGCGAAAGGCGCAACTGCGATGCAAAAGTTGGATGCAATAATCCGAAACGAATCAGTAGTTAATGAAACCATTAAGATGCCAGTAGAACTAAAAATACGAGATTCGGTAAAAATGTCTATTCGACAAAGGAAATAATGGAAGAAAAAATAGAATGATTTGTGTAATAAGGTGCATTTATGAACAATAAATGCACCTTATTTTTGGCAAATTGTATAGTTTCCAAGGAAACCATTTGATAATATTTCCTATAATAGCTATAATGAAAATTGTAAAGGAAATGTGTTGCGCAGCACAATCTTAGTATGTTTTCCATGATTAAAAGGAGGAAGTTAATTATGAAAGTCATTAAAAAAGCTATCGTATTGTGTTTATCATTTACCTTAGTATGTAGTACATTAACTGGTTGTGGAAGTAAGAACAATAATAACAAGAAATCGAATACAACAGAGAAAACCACTTCGGCAGAAGGCAATTCTTCATCAACAGAGGAAGAGAGTTCGTTGAGTGGAAAGATTGAACTGTTTTCTACGAAGACAGAAAATAGTATGATCCTACAAACACTTGCAGATAAATATACGGAGAAAAATCCGAATGTAACAATCACCATCAATGCTCCAGCAGAAGCAAAGACCGTATTAACCACTAGAATGACAAAAGGTGACATGCCTGATATTATTGCAATGGGCGGTGATACAACCTATACAGAAGTACAAAGTGCTGGAATGTTAGAAGATCTTAGTAATGAAGGTTTTGTAAGTAATATTCAAGAATCTTATATGAGTATGGTTTATGATGTGAACAAAGATAAGGAACAAGTTGCTTATGGTATTCCTTATGCAACCAATGCTTCAGGTATCCTATACAATGAAGACCTGTTCGCAAAAGCAGGAGTTGAAGTACCAACTACTTGGGATGAATTTGTTCAAGTAATTGAAAAATTGAAAGCAGCAGGTATCCAACCATTTGAATTGACATTTGCAGATGCATGGACTTGTTTACCAACCTGGAACAGCCTAGCTCCAGATCTAGCAGCAGAGAATTTTAATGACGAAAGAAAAGCAGGAAATGTTTCTTTTGGTGCGACTGCAGAATTTACAGAATTATTGCAGAAGTATATTCAGATTATGAATTACGCACAGACGGATTTTATGGGTACGACGTATGATGATGGCAACAAAGCATTTGCTAATGGAGAAGCAGCCATGATGATTAATGGTAACTGGGCAATCTCCGAATTCAAGAAGACAAATCCAGATATTAAAGTTAATATGTTTGCATTCCCAGGTACCAATGATACGAACAAAAACTATGTAACATCTGGAGTTGATGTATTGTTCACCATATCAAATCAAAGCAAACACATTGATATTGCAAAAGATTTCATCGCATTTATGATTGAACAAGAGAATGCGAGCCAATATATTGAAGACCAATTTGCTTTCTCAGCAGTAAAAGGTGTAGAACAAAGTAATATAACAGTTGCAGGTGTAAAAGCTGATATTGCAAGTGGTAAAGTAGCCAACTTCCCAGACCATTACTATCCATCTGGATTTGATCTTTCTGCAATCCTTTCTGAGTTTGCATTAAATTATATGAATGGTATGGCAGATGATGAGAATATCACCGCTACTTTGAAAAATTGTGATGAGCAGTATGATGCAACAAATGTAGATTAATAGGTAAAGAGGGGGAAGTTATGAAGAAGAAAAAACGTATTAGCTTGACGTTCTATGCAATGGTAATTCCTATGGCAATACTATTTTTCATATTCCATACCATCCCATTTCTGCAAGGCGTATTCTATAGTTTTACCGATTGGAAAGGATATGGTACCTGGAATTTGGTAGGGTTACGAAACTACACCCATATATTTTCCGATAAGAATATCTATTCTTCCTATCTATTCACTTTTAAACTTGCTATATGTGCGACGATCCTTGTAAATGTGATCGGCTTATTGATCGCCAGTGGATTGAATGCGAAAATCAAATGCAGAAATGTGTTGAAAGCGATTTATTTTATTCCTTATATGTTAGGAACCTTGATTATTAGTTTTGTTTTCAAATTCGTATTCTCCAATATTCTTCCTATGGTAGGGGAACAGTTGGGAATCGAAGCGCTACGTTTGAATATCCTAGGAACAAACCAAGCTTGGATTGGCGTGTTATTTGTAACTGTATGGCAATCCTTGGCATTTAACGTATTGATCTATCTAGCTGGTTTACAAACTGTAGATCAAGACATCTATGAAGCAGCAAACCTTGATGGTGCAGTTGGCTTCAAGCGATTTATGAAGATAACCTTCCCTCTGATTGCTCCATTTTTTACAATCAATATGGTTTTAAGTGCTAGAGGATATCTGATGGCATTTGACCAGGTAATGGCTATGACGGATGGTGGTCCAGGAACCTTAACAACGACCATATCGGTTCTGATATACAAAAAAGGATTTTCTGGTGGACAATTTGCTTATCAATCAGCCAATGCGGTGATGATGTTTGTGGTAATCGTAGTCATATCTATCATTCAGCTCAAGGTTTTAGATAAGAGAGAGGAGACGATCAACGGATGACCCATAGAACGAAACTACATAAAGAAAAAGTAAATTGGCCAATTACCATTATCTTAATGGTGGTGGCAGCAGGATTGATCTTGTTTCCTCTATATCTGACCATATCCATTGCTTTACGTGATCCTAGTGATATGGTAAATCTTCTTGCATTTCCAAAGAAACTGAATTTTAGTAACTTTGCGGAAGCATGGAAGATGACCAACTATCCATTGAAATTTCGTAATACCTTGTTTATTACCGTAATTAATCTGGTATTTACAATCATTACGAATTCAGCAGTCTCCTACGCAATAACGAGAAATTATAAAAAGAGCAAGTTTTTCAAGGGGATGTATTATTACTTCATTAGTGCAATGTTTATCCCTTTTAGTGTGCTGATGCTTCCCCTTGTCAAACAAGCAGCTCTATTCCATGTGGATAACATTGGTGGAATTACGTTCCTCTATATAATATTTGGATTACCAATGAATATTTTTCTCTATTCTGGATATATCAAATCGATACCAGAAGCGATTGATGAAGCAGCAACCATAGATGGCGCTAGTCCATTGCAAACATTTACAAGAGTAATCTTCCCGATGTTAAAACCAATGACCGCCACAGTTGCCATCTTGTCTTTTATGTGGACGTGGAATGATTTTTTGATGCCATTGATCCTGTTATCGAAACCAGAACAACAGACATTACAACTGTCCCAGTATGTATTCCAAGGACAGTTTACAACACAGTATAATTTAGCTTTTGCATCCTATCTTCTAGTTATTCTTCCAATCTTGGTAGTGTATATATTCTGCCAAAAATGGATCATCTCAGGAGTAGTATCGGGAGCTGTAAAACAGTAGAAGAGGTATGAATATGAGTAAAGTATGGTGGAAAGAAAGTGTGGTATATCAGATCTACCCAAGGAGTTTCATGGACAGCAATGGAGATGGAATTGGAGATCTTAACGGTATTACATCAAAACTAGATTATCTGAAAGAACTTGGAGTGGATGTCCTATGGATTTCACCAGTTTATAAATCTCCCGGAGCCGATAATGGATATGATATATCGGATTACCAAGATATATTGGACGAATTTGGTACGATGGAGGATTTTGATCGACTCTTAGAGCAGGCACATCAAAGAGGACTGAAGATTGTAATGGATCTGGTACTCAATCATACTTCCAATGAACATCCTTGGTTTATAGAAAGTCGAAGTACTGTCAATAATCCATATCGAAATTACTACATCTGGAGAAAAGGGCAGAAAGGTAGTGAACCTAATAATTGGGGGGCTATGTTTGGAGGTTCGGCGTGGGAATACGATACCGCCACAGATATGTATTATCTGCATTGTTTTTCCAAAGAACAACCAGATTTGAACTGGGAAGAAGCCAGGGTACGGAAGTCTCTCTATGATATGATGACTTGGTGGTGTGAGAAGGGGGTCGATGGCTTTCGGTTTGATGTGATCAGTATGATCTCGAAAGTACAGACATTCCCAGATGGCAAGAAAGATGGAGGCTTGTATGGAAATGGTTGGCCTTACATTATGAACGGACCAAAAGTTCATGATTACATCCAGGAGATGAACCGAGAAGTCCTATCAAAATATGACATTATGACAGTGGGAGAAGCAGCTGGAGTTACCCTAACGGAAGCAAAGAAATATGCCAATACCAATGGAAAAGAACTAAACATGGTGTTTCAATTTGAACATATGTGCATTGATGAAGAAAAGTATGGAAAATGGACCACAAAACGATATAATCTTTTGGATTTAAAACGTGTCTTATCCAAATGGCAGACTGGTTTGGAGGGAAAAGCTTGGAATAGCTTGTTCTTTGGAAATCATGACCAGCCAAGAAGTGTTTCAAGATTTGGAGATGATCGACCAGAATACCGTGAACGTTCGGCGAAGATGCTAGCAACTTGTATGCATATGATGCAGGGAACCCCCTATGTCTATCAAGGCGAAGAACTTGGTATGACGAATTTCCCATTTGAAGATCTTACACAGTGTAGAGATATTGAGACATTGCATTATTATGCAGAATTAACCGAAAATGGTATCTATTCAAATGACCAAATGATGGATTGTATCCGTGCTCGAGGAAGAGACAATGCCAGAACACCGATGCAGTGGGATACAACGATGAATGCAGGTTTTTCCACGGGAACACCATGGATCGCAGTGAATCCGAATTATAAGGAGATTAATGCGAAAGAGCAATTAGAGAGAACGGATTCTCTATTTTATTATTATCAACAATTAATCCGATTACGTCACATGAACAAGATTATGGTGTACGGACATTATAAATTGTTGTTACCAAATCATAAGGACATCTTTGCTTACAAACGAAATTATTATGGCAAAGAGTGGACGATTTTATGTAATTTTTCAGAACAGGAAGTTACATGTAAGTATGCCAATCTGACAGGAAAGAAGCTAATAATCTCCAATTATGAAGAGCATAAGAAGGGAATACTTCAACCCTATGAGGCATTGGTGTATCAAGAATAAAGAATGTAGCAAATGAATAATTATGCGAAAAATACAAATATAGCAGCATATATGCGACCAGGCAAAATTTTCTTTTGATTTTGTCTGGTCGTTTTTTTTGAGAATTCGTCAAACCATTTAGGATGTTTTATCCTATAAATCGTCGTAGTATGTTATTTTTGAATTGTTTAGAATTTTTAGGAAAAACTTAAAATTATAAACAATTTTAAAAAAAAAGAATATAAAGTTATGATAAGTAATAACAGTTTGTCGTAAATTGGAGAAATTGTCTATGCAAGGATTGTATTTTATTAAGTACTGGAAAAAAATGTTTTGCTTTTGTGTGAATAAAGTGTTACTATTTCCTCGCTTAAAGATAATATAATTAATTGTTAAAAACGTATTGCTTGCGTACGACATGTATACAATATACATACGTTCAACTGCAACAGGAGGACATTCAAATGGTAGAAAGAGAACAGTGGAAAGGCTTCGAAGGAAGACTTTGGAAAGAAGAAATCAACACAAGAGATTTCATCCAAAACAATTACAAACCTTATGAAGGAGATGCTTCATTCTTAGCTAATCCAACAGATGCAACAAACAAACTTTGGGGAAAACTCCAAGAACTTCAAAAAGAAGAAAGAGCCAAAGGTGGCGTTTTAGATATGGATACTGATATCGTATCTAGCATCACTTCACATGCTCCAGGATATATAAACGAAGCTGACAAAGATCTTGAAAAAGTTGTAGGTCTTCAAACAGATAAACCATTAAAGAGAGCATTCATGCCTTTTGGTGGAATTAAGATGGCTGAAGAAGCTTGTTCAACTTATGGATATGAACCAAACAAAGAGTTACATAAAATATTTACAGAATATCATAAAACACATAACCAAGGAGTTTTTGATGTATATACTCCAGAAATTAGAAAAGCTCGTCACAATAAGATCATCACTGGACTTCCAGATACTTATGGTCGTGGTCGTATCGTAGGTGACTACAGAAGAGTTGCTCTATATGGTATTGACTATTTAATGGAACAAAAAGCAAAAGATCATGATAACACTGGTTGTGGAGTAATGACTGATGAAGTAATTCGTCAAAAAGAAGAAATTTTTGAACAATATAGAGCATTAGCAGCAATGAAGAAAATGGCTGAATCTTATGGTTTTGATATCTCTGCACCAGCTAAGAATGCAAGAGAAGCTGTTCAATGGTTATACTTCGGATACTTAGCAGCTGTTAAGACTCAAAACGGAGCAGCTATGAGTGTTGGTCGTATCTCTACATTCCTTGATATCTATATCCAAAGAGATTTAGAAAACGGAACACTTACAGAAGACGAAGCACAAGAATTAATTGACCATATGGTAATGAAATTCAGAATGGTTAAGTTCGCAAGAATCCCTTCATACAATCAATTATTCTCTGGTGACCCAGTTTGGGCTACACTTGAAGTTGCAGGTATGGGTCAAGATGGACGTTCTATGGTTACAAAGACTGACTATAGATTCCTTCATACACTTGAAAACATGGGACCTTCTCCAGAACCAAACTTAACTGTACTTTACTCTCCAAGATTACCAGAAAACTTCAAGAAATATGCATCTCAAATTTCAATTGATACAAGTTCTGTACAATACGAAAATGATGATGTTATGAGACCTGTATGGGGTGATGATTACTCAATTTGTTGTTGTGTATCTGCAACACAAACTGGTAAAGAAATGCAGTTCTTCGGAGCTAGAGCAAACCTTGCTAAATGTTTATTATATGCGATCAACGGTGGTATTGATGAAAAATCATTCGTACAAGTTGGACCAGAATATAAACCAATCACTTCTGAATACTTAGATTATGATGAAGTTATGAAGAAATATGATGTAATGATGGAATGGTTAGCAGGTTTATATGTTAATACGCTTAACTGTATCCAATACATGCATGACAAATACTACTATGAAGCAGCTGAAATGGCATTGATCGATACAGATGTAAGACGTACATTCGCAACTGGTATCGCTGGATACTCTCATGTAGTAGATTCACTTAGTGCAATCAAATACGCAAAAGTTAAGACAATCCGTAACGAAGAAGGTCTTGTAGTTGATTATGAAGTAACAGGTGATTTCCCAAGATACGGTAATGATGATGATCGTGCGGATGATATCGCTGTTGAATTACTTAATATGTTCATGACAAAATTAAAGAAACATCATACTTACAGAGATTCTGAACCAACAACTTCAATCCTTACAATTACTTCAAATGTAGTTTATGGTAAAGCTACTGGTGCAATGCCAGATGGTCGTAAAGCTGGTGAACCATTATCTCCAGGTGCTAACCCAAGTTACGGTGCAGAAAATGCAGGACTTCTTGCTTCATTAAATTCTGTAGCAAAGATTCCTTATGAATGGGCACTTGATGGTATCTCTAATACACAAACAATCAACCCAGATGCATTAGGACATAACGAAGACGAAAGAATTACAAATCTTGTTAACGTTCTTGATGGATACTTCTCACAAGGATCACATCACTTAAATGTAAATGTATTTGGTAAAGATAAATTAATCGATGCTATGGAACATCCAGAAAAAGAAGAATATGCAAACTTTACAATTCGTGTTTCTGGTTATGCTGTTAAGTTCATCGACCTTACAAAAGAACAACAAATGGACGTTATCTCAAGAACATTCCATGATCATATGTAATTCTTGATCAGAATGGAAGAACAATGATCTAGTTCGGAGCACATGTATATATGATTGAATCTCAATACTTTGCTGTTTAATCGTATGTAATGTAGTATACTGTAAATGCAATAATATGGCAGGTAGATGCTGAGTCTTCAGATATTTACCTGCCATTTTTAGAAAGTGAGAAGATATGGGTTTAGAAAATAAAAAGCAAGAGAATACAGGCGAAGTAAAAGGTTACATTCATTCCATTGAAAGCTTCGGTTCCGTAGACGGACCTGGCGTACGTTATATATTCTTTCTGAAAGGCTGCCATATGAGATGCAGATATTGTCATAATCCAGATACATGGGATATGAATGGTGGAGAATGTATGACAGCAGAGGAAGCTTTTCAGAAAGCATATAGATACCGCACCTACTGGAAAGACAAAGGTGGGATTACGGTAAGCGGTGGAGAAGCCTTATTGCAGATCGACTTTGTAATTGAATTATTCAAGATTGCGAAGAGTAAAGGAGTCAATACGGTACTAGATACGTCGGGAAATCCGTTTAAAAAAGATCCAGAATATCTAAAGAAATTTGATGAATTATTATCCTATACTGATTTGATCCTGCTTGATATAAAGCACATTGATGAACAAAAACATAAGGACTTAACCGGATGGAGTAACAAGAACATTCTTGAACTGGCACAATATCTATCAGAAAAGGAAAAAGATATGTGGATCCGTCATGTACTAGTACCTGGAATAACGGATGATGAAGAAGATTTAAGAAAGCTTGGTGCATTTGTAAAGACGCTAAGTCATGTTAAACGTTTTGAAGTCTTACCATACCATACACTTGGATTGTTCAAGTGGGAACAATTAGGAATAGATTATTCCTTATCAGAGGTTCGTCCACCTTCCAAAGAAGAATTTGATAAGGCAAATCAGATTCTTGAAACAGAGAATTACACAGAATATCTGGACTAACAATTAGCTAGTCTTTAATAAGCAGTAGTACAGGAATAATCTTTTATGTACCATATGTTACAAGAAAGCACAAGGTGTCCGAAATGTAGCATAAGGGTATGTAGAAGATTTTTTATTATTATTAATTAATTGTTTTTTCGACATACTTCTTACCCCTTTTTTGCTATACTATGAAAGACAGATAGCTAGCTAGGAGGGGTTCTATGTACAATATTATTCTATGTGATGATGATCCAGTATTTATTGGATACATGAAGACAATGATCTTAGATGAGAAAAGTATGAAGAATAATAGCACTTTTTTTGAATTTCATTCAGGGGAAGAATTGTTAGAAAAACTTGATCGAAAAAAGGAATATCATTTATTGATTTTAGATATGCAGATGAGAATGTTAGGTGGTCATGAGGTAGCAAAACGATTTCGAAAAGAGTTCCCGGATGTTATATTAGTATTTTGTTCGGGAGTCTGTAAACCTACAGTTGAGAGTTTTGAAGTGACGCCATTTCGTTATTTATTGAAGGAATATACAAAAGAAAGATTGCAGCAAGAGATAGAGGTTATACTTCAACAGATGAAAAGTAAGAGGACCATTCCCTTACTGGCAGGATATTCCCATAATCATATTGTAAAACTAAAGCCAGATGATATTTTATACATAGCAGTTGCAAAGCGTGGTAGTACCGTGTATCTATATGGAAGAAGCGATTCCCATGATAATATAGTAGTATCTTGTCGTGAGAAGGTGAGCGAACTGTACAACACCTATCAAGAACATGGTTTTGGCTATGCACATAATAGTTATATCGTTAATCTAAAATACATAACAAAGATAACCTCAACAGAGTTAGAGCTGATCAATGGGACTCGATTATCAATTGCTCGTTCCAAAGTAAAAGAATTTCGTACAGCTTTTATTGATTATATGTCTAATAAATATAACTGAATGGTCTTACAGTAGTAATTATATGGAACGTATTCGTATAGATTTCGTTTCGCTGACGGAGGAAACACAATGGACGATCTGGATAAACTGATCGCATTGATCAGTTGTGTAATTGAGTTGTATTTTGTATATGATTTTTTTCATGCTTTTTTTCAAAAAAGAAGAACCATTGAGAGAAAAGTTCATTTTTGGTCTTGTTTTCTTATTAATATAGGAATATTATATGGAATCAATGGATTTGGCAATTCAAAGTTGAATTTATTCCTTGTTCCAATTATATATCTTATTTTTTTATCCATATGTTTCACTGGTGAGTTTTACAAAAAACTAGTGTACTTAATCTTTTCCTGTGTTCTTATTATAGGAAGCGAGTTCTTGTTTGTTATTTTGTTAGAAATCCCGGGAGATTTAGCAGGAAAGAGTACAGTAAAGAACTTGTCAAAGATTCCTATGGAAATCATCTCCATGAAACTTCTAACCTATATTCTGTTTTCTATTGCAAAACAAATCCCTAAAAAATCTCGATTTAAGATGAAAACAAGCGTATTTCTTCAGTTTCTAATTGTTCCAATAACAAGCTTTGGAATTATGCTGCTGGCATATTATGCGGGGATGTCCTTTGAAAAGAATACAAAGATAAAGGTCGCAATGGTATTGTGTTATACGTTGATGATCATAGGTAATATATTGATCTTTTTTGTGTTTAGCAGGTATTCAGAAGAGATGGAAGCAAGTATTCAACAGAAACTCCAAATCGCAAAGCAGCAGTTGGAGTTGAATCACTATGAACAGATTACTGATATGAATCATAAAAAAGATGAATTTATTCATAATATTAGCCATTATTTGAAAACGATAGGAGAACTTTTACGAGAGGACCAAAAAGGGACAATCTTTAATATATTAAAGGAGTTAAACATTGAACTAGAAAATAATGAAACCGCAATGTATTGTGACATTCCGGTAATTAATGCAATCTTGTCAGAAAAGCGGTTGTATGCACAAAAATATAGACTTACCTTTGATGCTTATGTTGAACCAATTTGTACAATTGGGGCGATTACAGATATGGATATGATCACGGTATTAGGAAATCTTCTTGATAATGCCTTACGTGCAGCAATCAATTGCAATTCTTATGTTCAAACTCGGATATTTATGCAGAATGAAGGACATTTTTGTGTAATTAAGATTGTGAATCCTTATGTTGGTAACTTGGATCGAAAAGAATCGGGCTTTGTTTCTACAAAACAGGAGGAAGGAATTCATGGGATTGGTATAAAGGCAGTTCGAAAAGTAGTTGAGCGACAAGGCGGTTATCTGGAGTTTTTCACAGACCAGAATATCTTTACAGCAGTAGTAGTAATCCCAATCGAAGGTTGATTTTATCTTCATTGTATTTATTGAAAAACGGGTTTTTATTGATTTTGTAAATACGATGGAGATTTTTTTTGCCAAAGTAGCATTTGTTCTTCCATAAATGAAGAACTTTGGGGAATAAAGCAGCATGGTGCAGGGAAAATGAATACGTAAATATAAAAATATGTATCAATTATATATAAATGTACATGCAAAAACGTCCATTATAATTACAAAATCTACCATTTATATTGCGGAAAGAACCCAAATAATGTAAAATACAAGAAAAAAAGATAGGAGGTACATACTATGAAATTAGAGTTAGGTTCAAAAGCAATGAATTGTTCAAATAATCTTGCTAAACTTTTTGTGAAGCAAAGTGCTAATTCAGCTTGCGCATGGATGTTTCACCAACCTGAATTTCCAGAAGCTGCAAAACAATTCAAAAAGTTAAATGATCATAAGTAAGATAGCACATGCAATGGTTGTAAAGCAGTGGAAATCTGGAAGAGTTGAGTCAAAAGATATCAGCGTATATGAATATGGATATACGCTGATGTTTGAGACCGGAGTGAATCTAGTACTAATTTTTAGCATTGGTTTATGCTTCCGGGCATTTGGTCAAGTTCTGATCTTTCTATCTTGTTTTATGCCATTAAGATGTTTTGCAGGTGGTTGGCATGCGAAACAGTCTTGGCAATGCATTGTGGTATCAAATCTAGTAGTTATTTTAGCAATAGTCGCATCAAGGTTTAATGATTTTCTGTTTGTTGATCAGAATATGTATGGAATCGAAGTCTTGGTGTTCTTATTCTTTATCTCTCTTACTCCCATTGAATGTAAACAAAAACCGTTGTCTCTAAAAGAAAAACAAGTATATGGAAGAACTGCAAAGATCATTTTTCTGATTGAGATGTTGTTCTTTTTTATCATTCGATATTATTGTTACATGGAAATTGCACGTCTAATATTATGTGCTCATGTTTTTGTTGTACTATCTTTAGGAAGTGCAAAATTAATTCAAGTTTGGGAAGGTAGTAAGAGGAATAGAATGGAGGAATGTAATGAAGACAGGGATAAAGGTAGCAATGCTACAGTTTCAGATTCAGAGTGCTAAGTTTGGGATCAAGAATCGAATACTTAATGTACAGAACATACAGACGAAGATTGAACAGTTAATGCAGAAAGAGAAGGAAGTAGATGTAATTGTTATACCTGAGGAATTCTATGCAGGTTGCTCTTACAATTTTACAAGTGTACCGGAGCCCTTTGCAGAGAATAAAGGAGTTTTGTGCTTACGGGAATTAGCGAAGAGATATCATTGCTACATTATAGGAGGAGTAATCGGGTCCTATAACAAAAAAGAGGTGGAACACCGGTATCGGAATATTGGTTTTATACTTGGCAGGGAAGGGCAAATCATTGGGACCCAGGAGCGTGTCCACCTATTCCAACAGGAAACCGCTTATAGTGTATCAGGGGAACTGATGCAATGTTTTGAATTGGATTTTGGAAAAGTTTCTCTTGTCTTAGGGATTGATATTCTTGATACATCTCTTATTCAACAACTTGTAAAAGAAGGAGTAGAGGTGATTTTTTCACCAAGTCTGATTCCTATTATGAATAAAGAAGACAAGTATCAAGACCTTATTTGGAAGAAATGGAGTCATCTCATTGAAGCTCGATCCATGGAACATGGAATTTATGTAATCGGCGTAAATGGAGTTGGAGCTTGTACATATCTTGATGGTACATTTGCAGGAAGAAGCATTGCCGCTGGACCAGCAGGAAAGATCCTTGCACTTGGGGAACAAGAAGAGACGATGGTTGTCAACTTGCAGGAAGAAGACATTCTAGAAACAAAACAATTTTTAAAAATTGTATAGAATATAAACTGGCAGTGTTATGGGGGAATCAAATTATGAGTAAATTGGAATTACATATAAGTGATTATAAACATACGATGGAGTACTTAGCGGAGCACTATGATGTTCTAGCTCTAGGGGATGAAGGGTGCATGTATTATGTACCACTTGGAGAAGAGGCATTAAAGCTAGCAAGAAAAATTATTAATAGTGGTCATATGTTTAAGTATGTTACACCGAAAGTTTCGGATGGAAATTTTACAAGGTTGCTTGAAACAATACGATTGTTTCATATAGCGGAGCTGGATTATACGATTGTTATTAATGATTTGGGCATCTTATATGAAGCTTCACATCAGAAGATTTTACCAAAGATGGTGTCGCTTGGAAGAAGTATAGCAAGAACGTTACAGGATACAGCTTGGGCAGAGGAATTCGTAGACGAAAAGAATGGAAAAATTGAATTGCTTACGAACACTCTTGCAGATTCCATGAAGTATAAGTTATTTACCAAATATGGAGTCAATGGAATGGATGCGAATTTGTTCGAAAACTCTTCTTACGGTTTTCAACGTCTCTTTGACTGGGGGTGGAATGTAAGTGTACATATTCGAAATTATTCAATTGCATTTGCTAGAAAATGTGCATATGCCAAATATAAGAAACTGAATGTAGGAGATTGTGTGGGCTCTTGTAGAGAAGGCATTGATATCTCCATGGATCAGATCTGTGATTTCAATGAACATAGGCCATGTGTGAATAAGCTACAAGCGGATATTGTTGATTTTACACTGATCGGGAATGTTTTGTATAGAAAGAATAAAGCATATCTGGATTTGGTGAAGGATAGTAGAATCATATACAGTTATGTGATTCATGATTATGAGCTAGATGATACGGATATAGATCAGATCCGTGCATTACTGTAGGAGGCGGCGTATGAAAAGAGTATTGATCAAGGCACCTATTAATTCGTATGAAGGAGCCCAGATGCAGATTGAAGCAGGAGCAGGTGAATTCTATGCGGGTTTTGAGTATGATTTTCGTATGGGGAAAGGCTTGACTTTTTCAGGAAGAGCAATCAAATCGTGTTTCGACAAAAGAAAAACCGTACTAACATACGAGGATTTTAAGAAGTCAGTGGACTTAGCTCATCAAAATGGTGTTTTAGTAGAACTGGTTGCCAATGTTCCAAGTATTAATGATAGTGAATTTATCAGTAAGAATTCCATTCGTGAAAATTATCTGGATTATGTAAAACGGGGAATCGATGCAGGGGTAGATCGTGTAATTGTAGGGGATTTAGGAAACTTGCTGTATCTTAAAGAAAAGGGGATTCATACACCGATAACGGTAAGTACTTTTCTTGCGTGTATGAATAAAGCAAGCATACGTTTTTTTGAAGATTTAGGTGTAGAGAAGATTGTTTTACCACATCCATTTTCTCTTGCAGAGATCAAAGAACTTGCACAAAACACAACGTTAAAAGTTGAAATCTTTGGACACTTTGGCTGTTCCTTTTTAGAGGGAACCTGCGGGCTGTTGCATTTGAATAATGAGCATCTACAGACCGGTATTCCTTGCCGTGCCAAATACCGTGTAAGGAAAACAGGGGAAGTGATTAATATCTTGGATGTAAATGAAGACTGCTCTTTATGTAATCTAGATAAGATTATGGAAACTGGTGTAGATTCCATTAAGACCATAGGAAGAGATTTGGATCCTTTGTTTATGGCAAGTATAACGGCAGCATATTCCTTAGCAATTGAGCTATTCTTACAAGGAAAGAGTAAGGAAGAAGTGTTGGGCCAAATCAAAGAAGAATTAGATTTTGGTTATTGGGAAGATGTTTTCTGTAATGGAAATCGCTGTAAGTACATAGATTACAAATACAATATTTGATTAGAAAGGGACTGGCTATGATAAAGATTAAAAATCTTCACAAACAATATAATGATATTGTTGCTATCAAAAATATATCGTTTGAGGTGCAAGAAGGAGATATCCTAGGTTTGCTAGGTCCTAATGGAGCAGGAAAATCAACGACAATAAGTATTCTAGGCGGGATCATTCAGAATTACCGCGGTGAGGTGGAGGCTTTTGGTAAAAATCTTTCAAAGAATAAAAAAGAAATAAAGAGAAAGATTGGTGTTGTACCACAAGACATTATCATTTTTCATGATCTGACTGCACGAGAAAATCTGGAGTACTTTGGAAGTTTATATGGTCTGAAAGGGAAAGAATTAAAAAAGCATGTTGATGAGACACTTGCTTTCATAGGATTGGAGAAGGTAGCCAAACGTTTACCTAAAACATTTTCAGGTGGAATGAAACGTCGATTGAATATTGGATGTGCCATTGTACATGAACCAAAATTAATCATCTTAGATGAACCGACAGTAGGGATTGATGCCCAATCGAGAAATCATATACTAGAGTCCATTCGTTTATTACATAAAAGAGGAGCAACGATTATCTATACGTCCCATTATATGGAGGAAATTGAAAGTATCTGTGACCGGATTCTGATCATTGATAAAGGAGAAATCATTGAGCAAGGAACAACGGAAGAATTACTGGATCAATATAATCAAAATGTATGTTATCGTTTTACTTTGAATAAAGTGGGGAATAAAGCCTTAGTATCAGATTTGAAGAAGAAGGAGCTAGTAGAATCTTGTTTCTGTCAGGAAGAAAATATTGAGATTGTCTGCAAAGACGCAGGCTGTGCATTACAAGAAATCATTGAAACCATTGAGAAGAATGGGTTCCGTTATCATACCATTAATTCAAAGAAAAACAACCTAGAGGACATATTCTTACAGCTTACTGGGAGGACTTTGAGAGATTAGGAGGAAAAGAAATGATTTGGAAGACAGTATACTACACGTGGAAAAGGGAGTTAAGAGATTATGTGAGTATGTTGCTCATGGTATTATTTCCGATCGTTTTGGCTTGTATTGTGGGGAATGCACTTAAGAGTGATTTCCAATCTCCAGGTCTTAATCTTGAAACGGTCGCTTTCGTTTTAGAAAAAGAAGATTCCTATTTGTTGGATCTTCAAAAGGTATTTCAAACGGATTCTGTAAAAGAAATTATCACTGTTACTCAAGTTTCAGATCTTGAACAGGCAAAGAGACAGATGAAACAAAAGACAATCAGTGGATACATAACCTATAATTCTTCAGAAAAAAAACTGAATCTTGTCATGCAAGATATAAACTCACAGGGCGCACAGATTGCAGCATCTATTATGAACCAATATATTGAAAGCAATGCGATGTTTGAGACAGTTTCATATGAGAAAGTGGAAGAACTTTCGGATTATGTGGGAGGAGAATACGTAAGCAATACAAGCATGATTGCTGGCCATAAACCACAGGCATTTGACTATTATGGAATTACTTTAATGGTTCTTGTGTGCATGTTTGGTTCTCTCTATTCTGTCAAGATTATCAGCGAAACCTTAGAAGGAAAACATGGGGAGAGAATTCGGAGTATAACAACACACCCATCACAAATCTATATTGGTGTTTACCTTGCTTCCTTAGTGATGGTATGTGCACAGATTCTTATCTTACTTCTATTCTACAAGAATGTCTATGGTGTTTATCTGGGGACTAATTACGGAAAATTATTTGTTATTATTTTCTCCTTTATCGTATTCACCAACTTATTTGGAGTTGCATTGATCACCGTTTTAAGAAAATACAATGTGGCCTATACCATTGCCAATATCCTAATTTTAGGGACAACGTTCTTATCAAGTGGATTTGTTATATTAGATTTAGGAGATGGTGTATTGGGGACAATTGTTGAACGAGTCTTACCGAATGCCATCTGTCAGAATGCATTATTTAGTGTGATTTATGGTACCGGTTCAGAACTGTATCGTCATTATCTTATAGGAATTGGTTGTTGGAGTGTTGTACTACTTGTTCTTACATGGATTTGCAGAAGAGTTTACGAATATCGTCATTAATAGGAGGTTGCGTGTGAAAATTATCGTATTGAATTTAAAAAGAAATATGAGAGGTATATTTAATATTGTGTTGTTTTTTATACCAATTCTCGCAGTAATCCTATATACACTGATCTTCCAGCTGAGCCAGGAGCAGTCGGATTCAAAAAAAGCGTTTGCTGAATGTAAACTTGGAATTGTGGATTTGGATCAGACCGAATTTACAAAAGAGATGACAGCATACTTGGAGGATAAGTATACCATAAGTGAGATTAAGCAAGAGATTGCCCATCAGTACTTAATCAAGAACAAGGTGAATTATATAGTAACATTTCAAAAAGGGCTGACCAGTCATGTTTATGCTGGAATGGAACCTGTTGGAATTGAAATTACGGGATTACAGACCAGTGGGATACTGACTTTTTTGGAAAAGGATATGAATGGATATCTAGATCGGTATGTAGTTGCAGGGAAAATCACAGAAAATCAAGAAGAGTATGAAAAATTCCTAGATACAATAGAGACAAAAGCGGTGAGTCTAATAGTTGATTCCTTCCAAGAGAAAGAAGATACATCAGATGGTAATGCCCAATATATATTTTGGGGATTTGTTATCTTTTTTATGATTTATTACAATTGTTACTTCTGCAATAAATTATTTGAGGATAAAGTTCATGGATTAGTGGTTCGTGCTTCAAATACGAATTATACATATGGGAAGTATCTATTGTCTTTGATTGCAGGGGAATTCTTATTAAGCATTTTACAAATCCTGATTATCGGAGGATTTCTAGCAGGTTTTTCATCAACCTATACAATTTCTGAGATTGCTAGTATCGTGATCGTCTTATTAGAAGCAAGTCTTCTTGGACTCATTCTTGGAATTCTACTATGTACATTATCTAGGAGCAAGAATATGCTGCTTGCATTAATCAACATTGTAATCAACGTGTTAGCAATGTTGGGCGGATTGTATTGGGCTTTGGACTATATGCCAAACTATATGCTTGTAATTGCGAAGGGAACACCTACATATTGGCTTAAGGTTACAATGAATGAGGTTTTGGATGGGAAAGTAGTATTTGCTATATTCTCAAGTTATGTAGGGCTTGCATTTATTCTTGCGATCTTTCTTTTTACCTTACTTATGAACAAATGGTTAAGGAGGCGAGATGCATGAGTACAACAGTTTTTAACCAGCTATATCTTGACTATGAATCGGAAGAAAATCAATCCTATTACGGGCAGATTGGAGAAAAGCTTCTTCAATATATTCGAAAATACAAAGATAATTTTGAGGAAATTCTAGATATATGTTGTGGAACAGGAATCGTTAGTCAAAAACTACGAGAACAGTATGGGCAAGCGAATATTGTTGGTTTGGATATTTCTCAAAATATGTTATCCATTGCAGAGGCAAAGAGACTAGAGAATGTTTCGTTTTATCAATATGATGTGAACAAAATTGAGACTTATGAACAGAAAGTCGATCTGATCATCTGTAATTACGGAATTCAATGGCTTAATCTTAGAACAATTGGAAGTATTGGTGATACGCTTCGAAAAGGTGGGATTTTTGCTTGTACACTTCCTGGATATACCATCGGAAATGTGAAAGTCGAACAAGGTGCAAGTTCCTTCATTGGCAATATGATATTTAAAGCAATCATTGATGTTTCAAAAAGTAAAAAAGAATATCTTTCATTGCGTTATCCAAAAAAGATTATCTCTACCTGGTCAGACTGTATTGAAGCTTCGCAAGTCATTGATATGGCAAAACAAAATGGACTAGAATTATTGGAAAATAAGGTGGAAAAATTCACTATCGAATTTAAGGATGTGAAAAACCTTGTCTGTAGCATCTTAGCCCGTGGCACATTTGGTAATACATTTGCTGATGTTAAGGAAACGTTCCTATATGATTTGATTGAGCGATTGGAGGAATTACAATGCAAATACCAGAATTGCTGTGAAGAGAATATCTCTCAGTATTTGGTATTTCAAAAATAGATAAGGGGGAATACAGATGAAACATATAAAGATTGGTGTTGTACAGACACCAACCGTATTTGGAACAAAAGAAGAATTGTTTTCTATAATCAGGAAACAGCTAGAAATAAAAGCAGTGACGTATGATTTAATCTGCTTACCAGAACTTTTTGCGTCTAAAGTGAATCTGGTTCATCTTGATGCATCAGCAGAAGGGGAGGAAGGGCAGGTGGCAGAGTTCTTGCGAAGTTTATCTGTGAAGTATTCCTGCTATGTGACTGGTGGATTCCTTGAAAAAGAAGATGGGGAATATTATAATGCTGCATTACTTTTTGATCCACAAGGAGTATGTATAGGAAAACATAGAAAACTTGCATTGAATGCATTTGAAGAGCAATTCATGACACCAGGGAATCATGTAACAGTTTACGAGACAGATCTTGGTCGAGTTGGCATGATTATTGGAAATGACTTGAATGCATTGCATGTTTGTGGAGAACTTGCAGCAAAAGATGTGGATCTCATGATCTGTATGACACAGGTACCAGGAGAATATGAGGATATTATTGAAACGGTTGCGATATCACGTACTATGGATATTCCATGCTACCTAGTCATGGCATCGACCATTGGGACATGTAATATTTCTCGTATTGAATTTATTGGGTTAACGGCTCTGTTTAAGAATCCTAATCTGATGGATGATATGCTTTGTTGTAAGCCTTTGGATTTTAAACTGGCACAATGTACGCAAAATGAATATGAAATTTTATATGAAGAAATAGACATGCAAAATTTTTTGAGAGAAAAAGACTTTGCTCTTAATCGAATTGCACATAATGAGATTAAGGAGCTTCTTTATAATCAAAAGGAGGAAATAAAGATTGAATGTTCAACAGGAATTGCTAAATAAATTAAATTCTGCCTTGAATCATGCAGGAAAAAGTAAATTCTATCAAAACAAAGGCTTACAAGGGCAAGTGGAAAGTATAGAAGATTTTCAACAGATTCCACCTACTACGAAAGAGGATTTAAGGAATTGTGATCCGCTGGATGTACTTTCTGTTGATATGGGGAAGATACAGGAATACCACGAGTCTTTTGGAACAACGGGTAAACCTGTTCCAGTTTGGTATTCAAGGTATGACATGGATCAACAGGTGAAACAATTGAATAGTCCAGATTTAGATGTAAAAGAAACGGATATTGTTATGATACGTTTTCCATATGCAATCTCCATTCCAGCACATATTTTTTCTCGAATGTTTATTGAAGAGAAGGCAACAATTATACCAGTCAGCAGAGGTTCTTTGGTTACGCCTTATACACGTGTGATTGAGATGCTTAAAAGGTTAAAGGTTACAATCTTAGCGTGTAATCCTACCGAGGCTATTGTGTTAGCTGATGTAGTGAAAAAGTTAGGGTTAGACCCGAAGAATGATTTTGCGATTCGTGCAATCTGTGTTGCTGGGGAGCTACTTTGTTTGGAACGAAAACAGATCATTGAGGAACTTTGGGGGTGTGAAGTTTTTGTATATGGAGGATCTAC
Organism: Anaerosporobacter faecicola; assembly: GCF_012070565.1. Lineage (GTDB taxonomy): Bacteria > Bacillota > Clostridia > Lachnospirales > Lachnospiraceae > Anaerosporobacter > Anaerosporobacter faecicola. Next base: position 51,896 of record NZ_JAAQRO010000052.1, on the reverse strand, counting down.
GGAAGCAGCAAATGTTTTTGTTTCCTGTAAAAAGGGACATTTGCATTGTCATGAAGACTTCTATATTGAGGTCGTTGATCCTCAGGACACAACGAAGATACGTACAGAGGGGAAAGGGCTGATGCTAATCACATTGTTGAACAAGGAAGCATTTCCTTTGATACGATATAATACTGGAGATCTGGTGGAATTACATAAGAATACCTGTGACTGTCGGTTGAGTGGGGATATTCTAATCCATCATGGTAGAGAAGTTGATCAGATTACAATTGGGGATAACAGTGCAACAATGCTTGAAATTCAAACTGCTCTCTATCAGAAGAAAGAATTAGGGATCGTTAAGTATTGGAAAATGAAACAGGAACAAAATGAACTGGTATTCTATGTTGAAGGAGAAGTGGAAAAAGCATCAAAGGAGATAACTTTGAATCTTCCATTTCCGAATAGAGTTCATATTGTTGAAGTTGGTACAATTCAAAACATTGAGCAATTACTTGTTACAACAGAATTACGTAAAGCATCATACATTATGTAGAAAGGACATGCCACTGGCATGAAGGTGAGAACAATGGAGAAAGAATTATGGCTTGACATCACTGATAAGAATGAGAAAAAAGGTTATGAATTATTGAATTATGCATTGAATACGGGGTACACAGGTGTTTATCTTGATCAAAAGCAAATGAATCTGTCAGAGAAGATTCCGAAGAACATTAAGATTTTTTTACGGGTAAATCAGGAAAATAAGAATGATATTCGCAAATATATTCAGGAACACAAAGAAAATCGATTTGTTGTACTGTTTGACGATCAAGATAAGGGCTTGGATGAATTCTTTAAGAATAACGAAACAGGAATCTATATCTCACTGAATGATCGAGAAAGTATGGAAAAATCGATTCGATTAAGTGAATTCTATAAAACCATAATCATACAATTTGAGTCTGTTACCAATATCCCTCTTGAGTTGATCTTAGCTTATTCCCAACAATATAAGAATACAATATGTAAACGAATTCAAAATAGTGAAGATGGGTGGATTGCATCAATGACAATGGAGATGGGAAGCCAAGCTGTTTTATTAAAAACAGATACCATTGAGGAAATCAAAAATCTGAAAGAGAAGGTGGAAGCCTTGCTTAGTAATTCGATTGAAGTGGAAGAGCTAGAGGTGGAAGGTATTCAACATATTGGTATGGGAGACCGTGTATGTATTGATACCATCAGCAAGCTAGATGCAGACGAAGGAATGATTATCGGATCAACCTCCAATGGTGGAATCTTAGTAAGTTCTGAAAACCATTATTTACCTTATATGGATTTGCGACCATTTCGTGTGAATGCAGGTGCAATTCATTCCTATGTTCTTTGTCCAGATAATAAAACCAAATATTTGTCTGAATTAAAGGTTGGAGACGAAGTTCTTACAGTTAATTCACAAGGAAAAGTACGCGCGGTTAGTGTTGGACGGATAAAGATGGAAAAAAGACCAATGCTATTGATTAAAGCCATTTCAAAAAAGACACAAAAACAAGTAAATGCTATTGTGCAGGATGATTGGCATATTCGAATCCTTAGTAGTAAAGGAAGTGTTAAGAATAGTGTACTTCTACAGGCGGGAGATTTGGTATTGGGATATATTATGAAAGCGGGAAGACATTTAGGAGTTGCTATTGATGAAACCATTATGGAGAAATAAGGGGGGGAATCGTATGAATAATTTAGCTGAATATATTTGCTTTCATGGAATACGTGATTTTTCTGTACTGAAAGAATACCAGGAAGAAATGAAAGACATCACAAAAATGAGTGGAGAAGAGATTGTCCAATATCAGGATAAAGCTTTGAAGGATCTGCTTGATTATGTATATGAGAGAAACACATATTATCGGAGTGAACTTGATAAAATTGGATATCGTCCAGATGGTAAATTAACAAAGCAAGTATTCGAAAAATTAAGACTTACTACACGTGAAACCATTTCTACAGAACGGGATATTTTACGTTGTGTGGAGAAAGAAGACATTTTACATGTACATACATCAACGGGAACGTCGGGGGCAAAAAGCAATTATATTATGTATACGGTAAATGATTTGTACGGAAGTGATCTTTTACCAAAGATGGGAGACTTATTTGAACTTAAGAGAACCGATGTCGTTGCTATTGCACTTCCTTATGAGATGAGTTCAGCAGGACAATCTTTTCAACGAGTAGTACAGATTGGTTATGGGGCAACTGTTTTACCGGTTGGAAAAGGAGGCGCATATTCAGAACCAAAGAAGGCAATCCAGCTGATGAAGGATATGGATTGTAATGTCTTGTTTTCTTCACCTTCCTATACGGTTGAATTAATGAGAGCAGCTGAAGAAGAAGGCATTGATTTGCTTAATGACCTTAAGATAGACCAGATTTGGTTAACAGGGGAAGGATGTTCGGATGCATTCCGTAAGAAAATTGAAAAGAAATGGGAAGCGGATGCGAGGTTTTATTATGGTTCATTAGAATGTGGAGCAATTGGTATTGAATGCAAAGAAAAGAATGGATATCATATACCAATTTCCCATATTTATTTGGAGATCATTGATCCAGAAACGGGAGAAGTTTTGGAAGATGGAGAAGTTGGTGAAATCGTTGTAACAGTGCTATTAAAAGAAGGAACACCATTAATCCGTTACCGAACACAAGACCTAGGCTTTTTGGATCCCCAAACCTGCGACTGTGGTATTGAGCTGAAGAAACTTTTCTTAAGAGGCAGAAAGATTGATCAGATTGAAATTGATGGAAATGCCTATGCGCCAATCTATGTGGAAGAGATGTTGATGCGACAGGAAGAAGTTGGGGAAAATTATTATATCAATGTGTATCCACAGTATGCAGAAATCGTCATCGAGTTATCCAGTGATACAACCTATTATGAAGGGATTGAAGAAGTAATATCCAGCAAAGTTGAGTTCGCTTGTGGCATTCCCAATAAGATTGTTGTTAAGGAACGAATTCCTTATGTAGGGAAAAAAGCAAAACGTGTGAATTACATAAAGGAGGAGTAAGTATGATTATTGATGGACATGTTCATATGGGAAAAGGTACTTTTGGTACGTTAGAAGAATTAGAGGCAGATATGGCAAAAGCCAAAATTGATAAAGCAGTTTTGGTGCCTGGTGGAATGCTTGATGTGCGTCAGATGACCAAGTATATTACAGGGGAAGTACAACCTGATGGAGAGTATATTCCAAATGATATCGTAGAAAGATTGATAAAAAGCCAGCCAGACAAATTCTATGGATTTTATTGTGTGAATCCTTTGAAACGTACAGAAGCAGTGAACGATTTTGAAAAAGGAATCAAAAATGGTTTCTCTGGACTTAAGCTAGCACCACTGGTACATGGCTTTTCTCTTGCATCTAAGACGGTAATGGAATTGGCAGATTTATGTGGTCAGTTAGAGGTCCCATTTTATAGCCATACCTTATTTTCACCTGGTGCTTCTACCAAGAAAATGGGAGCATTAGCCAAAGCATTTCCTCGAACTAACTTTATTATTGGTCACATGGGATTTGGACCAGCAGATGTGGAAGCGATGGAATATGCACAGCAATATGATAATGTTTATTTGGAAACGTCACAAGGAAGTTATGCAGGGATCCTAACGGCATATCATAAGTGTGGTAGCAGAAAATTAATCTTTGGAAGCGAGTTTCCGCTATATAAACCAATTTGCAGCTTAATGACTGTTCAGGAACTTGGTCTACCGGAACAGGAATTAAATCAGGTGTTATATGAGAATATGGCAATGCTACTGAAAATTAACTCTTAAGAATAGTGAGGTGTGGAATATGATTGGTAAGCAGAAAAGATTGAATCGTATCTTTGGCGGACGCGAACGTACGATTATTGTACCAATGGATCATGGTTTTACCGATGGACCCATCGATGGAATCGCAGATATGGGACGTACGTTGCAAAATGTTTTACGTAGTAATGTTGTGAATGCGGTTATCTTACATCGAGGAACGCTTATCCACAACTATAGCTTATTAACAAATCCAGATTTGTCTTTAATCATGCATCTTTCAGGAAGTACTTCCTTATGTGATCGAGGGTTGAAGAAAATCCAGACTGCTTCCGTTGATGAAGCAATTGCATTAGGCTGTGATGCTGTATCCGTTCATGTGAATCTTGGAAATGAGTATGAATCAGCTATGCTTTCTAATATGGCTTATGTAGCAGAGGAATGTGGCAAAAAAGGAATGCCACTCTTGGCTATGATGTATGTTCGCGGGAATGCAATTGCAAATGAAAGAGAATTAAAATACCTAAAGCATGCAGTAAGAGTAGCTGATGAAATGGGAGCGGATATTGTAAAAGTCAACTATTGTTTAGAAGGAGAGAACTTCGAAGAAGTAGTAAATGGATGTCAAATACCAGTTATCATTGCAGGAGGACAATATCAAGGAAAAGATAGCTTATTACATCTAATCTCGGATGCTATGAATAATGGTGCAAAAGGAGTTTCAATCGGTCGTGGCGTATTCCAGTCCAACGATTGCCAAGAGCTCTTACAAGATATTGCAAAAATCGTACATGAGCCAAAGAATTTGCAAGAGATAAGAGCCGTGTATGAACCTGACCCTGCTCTCCAGCAATTGTTGTATAAGACGGCTAAATAATACAGCTAAATGATACAGCATGGCACATTTGTTAGTGAGAAGAGGTATACTAGTATAAAATATATGAAGTAATTGAAAACTATTAGTAAGATAGAAACTTGTAATAAGATGCTACCTTAAATAGCAAAAGGTAAATAAACTAAAATATTGTCATAAATGAAAAGAATAAAAGAGATGTTTACTTTGTGGTGTGTTGTATTTTCGCCCTTTGTAAAACATCTCTTTTTTCAGTTTGCGCAAGATGTAATATTATGGATACAAACGATAAATTAAACGAAAATTAATAGCTATACTATCATTATTTGAATTCGATGTAATTAAAGAAGAGGTTCTTGTGTGCTATAATGATAAAGATAAGGTTTATTATTACCTGTTTGACGATGTTATACGTGGCGGAATTTATGAAGTGAGTTGGAATATGCGTGCAGTCTCTTTGGAAAATAAAACGATAAAAGAAACGTATCTATATAGTAAAGATATGACGATAGAAGAAGAGCAGGAAAGCTATTGCTATTATGATGGAATGGGAAATATAATTAGTGAGGAAGAATATAAGAAGCTTGTTGAGCAGAAAGTTTCATCATGTGATGTGTTAAATGCTACAATTCATTGGGAAAAGAATACAGCGGAACAATGGAAGGAAATGGATCGAATAGAACTACAAGATAAATTGGCTACATCCTATGAAAATTTCACCATTAAGTAATACAGGATAGAAGGGAGATAAAGGAATGCAAGGATACAATTGTATTATGGTGTTCAATGTACAGAAGGATCATTTATTGTTTTGTAAGAGAAGGAAAGAACCTTATAAAGGATTATATAATTTTGTAGGAGGAAAGATTGAACCAGGAGAAGAGGGAATGGATGCAGCCTATCGGGAATTATATGAAGAAACAGGAATTCAGAAAGAACACATCGACTTATATCATATGATGGATTTTACGTATTATAATCAAGATTGTTATGTAGAAGTTTATGTAGGGTATCTTAAGGAAGATGTGACATTAATCGCCGAATATCATCCGCTTTACTGGTTAGAACGAAATGAGGATTTTTTCAATATGAATCGCTTTGCTGGAGAAGGAAATATTGGCCATATGGTGGAGCAAGTATTACAATATGGTAGTGGATCTTTAGAGAAAGATACAAAGAAGGACAATTAAAACATATGATAAATGAAAGATAAAAGATATGATAAAGATAAGATAAAATAAAAGATAAGATAAAATAAAAGATAAGATAAAATAAAAGATAAGATAAAATAAAAGATATGATAAAATAGAAGATAAGATTAAAAGAAGTAAAATAATATAATTTGGGGAGTAAGAAAGGGGAAGCGTATGAATAACGAAATCGTATTAAAGAAATTTAGAGAAGAGGATATCGCATTATTTAAACAATGGCTCTATAAACCTCATGTAGCACGTTGGTATGAACAACCTTTGAGTTGGTTAGAGGAGATTGATAAAAGAGATACGGAGTATAGGTGGATACAACATTATATTGTATGGGAGCAGGGAAGACCAATGGGATTCTGCCAGTATTATGAATATGTCAGAAGTGGAGAAGACTGGAATGGATCAATTCCTGTTCAAGGAACGTACAGTATGGACTACATGATTGGGGAGGAAGAATTCCTTCATCGAGGATATGGAAAACAGATTGTATATGCACTAATCGAACAGATTGGCAATCATAATAATGCAAAACGAATTATTGTTCAACCAGAGAAGGAAAATCTGGCATCGTGTGGAGTGCTGCAAGCTAGCGGATTCCGTTATGACGATGAAAATGAACTATACATTATGAATTTAGATGAATAACAGGAGGCATAAGTCATGATTATAGATACACATGTACATATTGGTGACCAGGTAAGTTTTAATATGACTGAGGATATGGTACTTGCTTCCATGGAGAAGTATCATATCGATTATTCCATTGTATCGAATATAGAAGGGGTAGAATATAACAATAAGGGAATCCTGCTTCCGAAGGAAAAACAAAAATCGCAGATCGATGTGTTTCAAAAAACCCTAAGGTTTGCAAAAGCATATCCAGAGCAAATTGGTGTGATGCCTTGGGTTAAACCGGTAACAGAGCGTGTAGATCAAGAATTTGTTCAACTAATGGAAGAAAATATACAATATATCCGTGGTATTAAGTTGCATTCTTTTTATTCAAGAATCGGAATGGATGATGCACGGCTACAACCATATATTGACTTAGCAAGAGTATATAATCTTCCAATGGTCTGCCATACAGGTGGATGTGAGGAGGCAGATCCTATTCATATGTATCGTGCAGCGAAAGCAAATCCAGAGGTCCGCTTTGTTATGGTGCATATGGGACTAGGAACCGACAATAAAGAAGCAATTGAGTTAATGGAAGATGCTCCAAATCTGTATGCAGATACAACATGGGTACCAATAGAATCGTCGCTAGAAGTAATCAGACGTTATGGTAGCAAACGTATTGTATTCGGAAGTGATATGCCTATTGATGGAGTCGATACATATTATTGTAACCCGAAAGGGGAACGTTCTCTTTATCGGGATTATTTTGAAAAATTAGAAGAACAAATCGGTTCGGAAGCATACGAAGATTTGATGTACAAAAATGCGAGGAGAATATTTCACGTGCCTGTTAATTAAGCAATGAAAACGTCCTACGAGTTTTCATTGGTAGATTGTTACCTGTGGTTGTCCTTTTGATGTGAAGAGTTTAAAGTATGAATTTTACACATAACAGATAAGAAAAATGCGCATACTTGGAGAGTAGATAAGATAGGAATCATTAATTAGAGAGGAATACTACTAAAAGATGCTACAAGAAGAAGCGCAAGAGTTGTTTGATGAAATTATGAGCCATTTGTTACAAGATGAATGTCCATCTGAATATATGAATACATTACTACAAGAAGAAAGGTTTCAAACGTATCCATTCGTAATGTTGTATGAACTAAAAGGCACCAAACAATCGCCCATTCATCATCCGGAAGGAGACGCATGGAATCATACAATGTTAGTTATTGATGAGGCTGCTCAGATAAAGAAAAAAAGCAGAAATGATGCTGTATTTATGTGGGCTGCTTTGCTACATGACATTGGAAAACCAAGTACCACGAGAATACGCAAAGGAAAAATTACCTCTTATGATCATGATAAAGTAGGGGAATCCTTGGCAAGAGAATTACTCGAGTATTCTATATCAAGAGAGCGTGTGGAGCATGCGGATCTGTCGAAAGAGCAATTTATTGAGAATGTTTCAAGCTTGGTCAGATACCATATGCATGTATTATATATAGGAAAGAATTTGCCCTTTTCAGATCGACCAGGTCTGATGCAGAGGACAGATATCCGAGAAGTAGCTTTAATTGGTTATGCAGACCGAATGGGGAGAACTTGTGCGGATCGATACCAGATTCGCAAGGATATTGAACATTTTTATCATATCTGTAAAAGAGAAAAGAAAAAGATACAGGAAAAAGGACCGAAAAATAAATCTGTTGTAAATACAACAGAGTAACATGCACTTTTATTGTATACTTTCATCTATAAGAGTAAACATGACATCACAAGAATAGAAAAGGAGTAGAAGAAATGAGTGCATTTTTAGGGCCAATACATTATTGGTTATTTAATAAAATACAAATACAAGAGCAGTTCGCAAAAGAATTAGCTGCTCAACTAGGAAAGGAGACCGTGCTGCCACAATTACGGGAAGAGCTTACTAGCTTACCGGAAGGAAATCTGGAAGACATAATTGAGACAGATAATATTCACGGATGGCTTCAAGAAAAGATTCATCTTGTTGAAAAACAGTTAGCATGTGTGGTGGAGAGCTTGTTAGCGAACGGCGTAAAAGTGGAAGAGGTCCATGCGGTTGCATTTGCATTTGGTAAGAATATCACAAAATTAGCTGGGACATCGACAGCAAAAGAAGCATTCACATATTTAAATGATACCTTATTAGACGGTATGCCTTGCGACCATGTCAATCAAATCATGCAAGAAGAACAAAACCAAGTAGTTTGGATGAGAACAGTACAATTGCATGAGGAATTTTGGTCAGAGAAAGCAAGAACAGAAAACCAATATGATCGGTTAAGAGACCATTTGATTCAGGGAATTCTTGCACCTACGAACTTAAAGTATGAGAATGAAGCAAATCGTCGCTTTACCATTTTTAATTAATAAGGAGGACAATCATGTACGGAGTAGAGGTACTTGTGAATGAGCATGATCAAATCATGCGTATGGCAAATGTAATGCGAAGAGCAAGCCTTCATGTCTTGAATGGTGGCGACCTAGTTGTGCAGGATTTTGATCATATGGTTGATTTTGTGAGAAATTATGCAGATCAGCACCATCATAGAAAAGAAGAAAAATTACTTTTTGATTATATGGTGAAGGAATTAGGGAATATCGGGATAAATCTTGTGAAACATGGAATGTTAGTTGAACATGATTTGGGACGGTTGTATATGGCAGAGTTGGATCAGGCATTACGTGCATATGAAAACGATGCAGACAATTCCGATGCAAAACTTGATATTATCACCAATACAACAGCATATACCTATCTGATCAAACGCCATATTGCGAAGGAAAATGAAGTAGTATTTACGTTTGGTGAAAAGAATTTGAAAGAAGAAAGTAAAGCTTATATAGATAAACAGACAAAAATCATTGAAGAAGAAGCACAAGAGATTGGAGTCCAAGTAAAGTATATGGGTATACTAGAAGAACTGGAAAAGAAATATCTGGTGTAGGTGTAACTAATAGACTTACACCAGTCACAACCACCTAGAAAGAGTATATGTGAAAAAGAATGTTGCAGAAGATGTGACATTCTTTTTTTGTAGGAAAGCCCTCCTACTTTCCTATAGTAAATTATCCGGGGGATGCGCACTCACACATAAGGGTGATGTCAGCTGAAGCTGACTGTGCTTGGCGCGGAGAACAAAGTGTGAAAAATGCGTTTACCATTGACTTGATATGTATGATATGAAATGATACTATAAAATTAATTGATTGGAATGGAGGTATCGTATGATTCATTCCGTGTGATCTGGTAAGTGGAGTTAGTGGAGAAGGACATATGTGGAACCGTCTCTATATCGGTTCAAAGCAATACCATATTGATGTTACATTTGCAGATTATCTGAATAATAACTATAAGAAAGCATCGGATATAAGAAGAACGTATTATCTGAAGTCTGCTTATGATTTTATGGGCTCCCATACCTGGAGTGGAGCGGATTATACCCCATATAAATTCAGCAAGAAGTGGAAATCAATTGACCGTAATAATATTAAGACGACAGAACAGTTACGAAAAGCAGCAGTATATGCAGCATATGTATGTAGAAATGGGAAGAAAGCAACTTACAAATTCAAGATTACAGGGAGTGGTGTTAATGTGTCGTGTGGTCAATACGTAATTAGTTATGGATTTGTTTTTAGTATACGAGCCAGCTACAACAATGGTGTACTTACAATGTCCTTTAATGAAAATGTATATTAATCACTTAATTTCGCTCTTGAATGTTTTGAACGAGTAGGCGATTGCTATATTCGTCGAAACGCACTCTTGCCCCGCTTATTATTATTTCTAATAAAGTTTATAATTGTAACAAATAGGTTCTCTAAAAATAGAAAATTATGTTATAATAGAGGTGTAGTAATCAACATATCTATCGTAGTACTAAAGAAACTATTATAATGTAGGAGGTATTAGGATGATAAGAATGAGTGAAGAAAAACAAGGGGTTTTACTTATGGAGAACGGCACAGTAAAGAGATTTTCTGAGATTAAAATCGGAGATAAGATCCGTTCAAAAAATGACATCGCTCGAGTTGACAACATATGGAAAGACGTGGAGATCGAACCAATGATTCGTTTAACTGTTGATTGCACAGAACTTCTGGTAACGAAAGACCAACCAGTGATGACAGAATGTGGGCCTGTTGTTGCTTGTGAGTTAACAGAAGGGAAGAAGGTATTAACAAAGGAACATGGTTATGTTCCAATCACACAAATTGTAGAAGAGGGGTGCAGAGATACTGTAGTGAAACTAGATCTTCATCTAGAAAAAGATAATCAGATGGAAAAACATATTATGTATATTAGTGGAATCGCAATGGGAGATTACATTATGCAGAATAATATGGAGTATATTATGTAGCAAATAATTAATTGTAGAAGTTGATAGGAATTAAGAAAACGAAGAAAGAAAAAGAAACGAAGAAAGAAATCGAGAAAAAAGAAAGCATAATTAATTAAAAATTGAATATTACATAAAAACAATTTTCAGGATTGAAATGTCTAGACTTAGATACATCGTGTTGTTTCTAGATACAATTTCTTGAAAATTGTTTTTTTGTTTTTGGGTTATTTGCATGCTAGTGGGCGTTTATTATATATGTATAAACAAGGGGATAAAATGTCGAAAAAGGATATTGTTATTCCTTGGGATTAATGATAAAATAGGTCTAACAGATAGGACAAAAGTCTTACTGAAAAACTTATGTAATCTTATGTTTATGCTATAACGTATTCGAGCATAGCATTTAATTGCACATTGCATAAGAGTATACATATGAAACATGATATTGGAAACATTATTTACGAAAAGGAGAGGGTCGAATGAAACACTTCAAGAGAGCAATTGTAGGGCTACTTTGTTTTGCGATGCTATTTGGATTATGTAATGTACAAGTACTTACAACAAAAGCGGCTACAAAACCTACATTGGAGGATACGAACTTAGTAATATCCTTGGGAAAACAGCCATACACAGGAATCTACATTTACAATCAAGTAAAAGGTGCTACGTATACTTACACCTCAAGTAATAAGAAGATTGTAACAGTAAGTAAAAAAGGTGTACTTACAGGTATAAAAACCGGTAAAGCAAAGATTACTGTAACGCAAACCTACAAAAAGAAAAAAACAAAAGTTGGTACATGTAACATTGAAGTTAAAGCTGCAAAGTTAAACGAAACATATTATGAAATGAATTACCGTAGAGGCGAAATGTCAGATTATGATTATTATGAATATAATCTGAATAATTGGTCAATTGTCGATTATCCTGCAATTGGAGCAAAATATACATACACTTCAAGCGATTCTAGTATACTTAAAATCAACAAAGATGGTGTAATTACGGAGTTTGGTAAACCAGGTAAATCCGTAACAATTACCGTAAAAGAAACATATAAAAAGAAAACAAGAACAGTTGGAAAATTCACGGTAAAGATTCGTGTACCTGCTCTTAGTGAAAGTGAAATAGAGATCGGGTTAAATGAAAGCTTTTATCCATATGATTATTTTACAGGATATAGCGGAACTTATTATATTGTTAACTCAGATCATGCAGAACCAAACATGGATAATTCCAATGTAGTGGATTCAAAAGATGATGCAAATGCAGCAGCTAATGTTTTGGGATTTCTCTATGAAGATGGATACTGGTATGGTGCATTAAAGGGACAAAATCTAGGAACTGCATATGTACATTGTTATGCTGCAACCTCTGCTGAAGAAATCTCTGCAGATACCTATATTGGTACAATTAAAGTTACCGTAAAAGAGATGAAAGCAACCTCATTAAGCTGGGAAGAGGAGTATTATGACACGGATGATAATGGTGTAGTTCAGGTACAATATTGGGACGAAGAGGATTATTGTAGTTTTTATTACAACTATGAGCCATATAATTGCTCAGACCCTGTAACAGTTACAAGCAGTGATACCAATGTTGCTGTTGTTGATCCGGATTCCTATAAGGGCAAGGTTTCCTTAATAATCAAAGGGGAAGGTACTACTACCATTACCGTAAAACTTGGTGATTTCACACTTACTAAGACGGTTAAATTCATAAAGAGTGATTACTAGATGAATATAGTATTCAACTACACTAAAGATAGATTCTAGTGAGTGAAAATTGAGGAAGAAAAAGAAAGTAGATTAAGTGGATACAATTAGGCTGTCGCACGGAACCGATTACTTATTGGTTGATGCGACAGCCTTTTTATCTAATAGAGGAAAGTCAGAGGACTTTCCTCTATTGAATAAACCAGCCGGGGGAGGCGCATTCGCACCTAAGGTAGATGTCAGCTGAAGCTGACTGTGTTCTTATGTATTCCGATAATCATTTGGCACATGATTCGTGATCTTTTTGAAATTTCGATGAAAACTCCGGAGACTTTCATAACCACATTGAAAGGCAATTTCGGATATGGGGGCGTTGGTTTGTTCTAGTAGATAACAAGCATGTCGAATCCGTTGCTGGTTGCGATATTCGGTAAATGATAATCCAATCTTGTTCTTGAATAACCGAGAGACATAGGTATAGTCATAGCCCAATTCGTTTGCTAGAGCGGAAAGGGTACAGTCTTCCGTTTCGTGTGCATCAATATAGGAGAGAATCTGAAAGATGGCAGAATCAGGAACGGTATGCTTTTCTTCGACAAAGAAATCCGTGTGCTCTGTTAAAAGCCCACACATCTGATAAAGAAATGCTTTCTTTTGATAGTAGTTTGTATATTGGACATTCTCTGCATGAAAACTATATGCTTTTAGGATCGGGCTATTTGGTAGTAAACCTTTGTATTTAGTAGAAAAATGACCGATTAGTTCTGGAGAAAACAAAACGATGGAGGTACAGGAGTCCTCCACTTTTTTGTATGCATGAAGCTGATTTGGGAAAATAATTGCTGTTTCATTGGCATGTAATTCATAGACTCTATCATCAAGTGTTAATTGTATAGAACCACTAGTTACGGATATCAATTCAAAGGAACGATGAAAATGAAGTGGCCAGGAACACTCGTTAAATGGGTATGCTACATAGAAATCTTCACGTTCTGAATTTTGCCGTTCATAAAAAATCATAAGATACCTCCATACCACAAATTATGTCTCTTATTGTACAAGGGATTGCTTGTGTTTACAAGTACAAATCTTTACAATATAAGCTAGATTAGCAATAAAACGATCTCCTGATCAGTAATGTATTCGAACAACGGAAAGGAAAGAAAAGATTATGGGAAATGTATATCATGTAGCAAAGAATGGATCCAATCAAAATGCAGGTACGAAAGAACAGCCATTTTTTACGATTCAAAAGGCAGCAGATCAAGCGTTGCCCGGCGATACAGTAATTGTACATGAAGGTGAATACCGTGAATGGGTAAAACCAAGAAACAGTGGGAAAGGGCAGTGTGGACGTATTACCTATGAAGCAGCACAAGGAGAGCATGTGGTTATTAAAGGCTCTGAATGTGTAACAGGTTGGAAACAGAATGAAGAAGGCATATGGAGCGTGTCAGTAGAGAATGAAATATTCGCTGGGTACAATCCTTATGCAATACCAATTTGGGGAGATTGGCTTGTCTACCCAAAGAAAAGTCAAGTTCATCTAGGAGATGTATATCTGAATGGAATTTCTTTATTCGAGGCAGGTTCATTGGAGGAACTAAAACAACCTCAAATACGATATACCAGTGAATGTATTTTAGCAGAGAAGAAAGAGGCACTTTTATATCCGGAGCGTAGTGTTTATCTATGGTATGCACAGGTTAAGGAGCAGGAGACAATCCTATATGCGAATTTTGGAACGTATGATCCGAATAAGGAACTAGTAGAGATGAATGTTCGTCGTTCCTGTTTCTTCCCTGAACATACAGGAATCAATAACATAACCGTGCGAGGATTTGAAATGGCACATGCAGCAACCCCATGGGCGCCACCAACAGCTGATCAACCTGGGATGATTGGCCCTCACTGGAGCAGGGGTTGGATTATTGAGGACAATATCCTACATGATTCCAAATGTAGTGCAATCAGTCTGGGGAAAGAAATCTCAACAGGACATAATGAATTTTCCAAAAACCGATACAAACCAGGTTATCAGCATCAGATGGAAGCGGTTTTCTTAGCAAAACATATTGGCTGGGATAAAGAACGAATTGGTTCACATATTGTTCGGAATAATATAATCTATGATTGTGGTCAGAATGGAATCGTTGGACATCTAGGCTGTATCTATAGCGAAATCTACGGCAATGAAATCTATCAGATTGCAAAGAAATATGAATTCTTGGGATATGAAATCGGTGGTATTAAATTGCATGCCGCAATTGACGTGCAGATTCATCATAATCGTATTCATCATTGTTCCCTTGGTACTTGGTTGGATTGGCAGGCACAAGGAACTCGCGTTAGCTGTAATGTGTATGACCATAATGATCGTGATTTAATGGTGGAAGTTACCCATGGACCATATCTTGTGGATAATAATATCTTTGCTTCAGAATATAATTTTGAAAATGTTGCACAGGGTGGTGCTTATGTACAAAACCTTTGTTGTGGTTATATGAAGAGATGGGCAGTACCTGATCGCTCCACGCCTTATCATCTTCCACACTCTACTGATCTACTGGGTACAGCGATCGTATATGGTGGAGATGATCGTTGGTATCAGAATATATTCGTAGGTGGAGATGAGAAGGATCGAAAATATGGAACGGCAGATTATAATGGTTCCCCTATCAATATGGAAGAGTATGTAGAGGCATACTATCAAGTGGGAGAAGGGGACGTAGAAAATTATGCACATATAAAGCAACCCGTTTATATTCAAGGAAATGTGTATCTCAATGGAGCAAAAGGGTTTGATCGTGAAAAAGATGGATATACAGAGGGCATTGATCCAATGGTTGCGGTTACTACAGAAGGGGAGAATACATACTTAGATATAACGCTACCAGAACAGATTTGTGATGTTGCAACGAAACGAATTGGGACATCGAATCTCGGTATGCCAAGAATAACGGAAACACATTATGAAAATCCAGACGGGTCACCATTGACGATTGATCATGATTTGCTAGGAGAGGAATTGCAGGCATCTCCAATACCAGGTCCAATACAGAAACTAAAACCAGGAAAGAATCACATCTTGATCTGGAAGAGTAGGCTTTAAATAATCAGTTTGCTGTAATCTCCCTAAGATGATAAAATAGTTGTGTTACACGTGAAGAAAACGAACCTTATTATCTGATGAGGGGCATAAAGGGGGACATGTGAATTGAAGAAGAATATATTTATAGAAGGGATACCCGGTTGCGGAAAAACAACGCTATTGAATCGATTGAATGAAGCATTGCCAGAGTATCAATGTTTTCGAGAAGGAGATTGGTCACCTGTAGAACTGGCATGGTGTTCTTACATGAATCAGGACGAGTATGAGAAAGCACTTAGGTTATTTCCAATGCTTGAAGAGGAAATTCGAAAGAATACCATTGATGAAGGAGAGAAAAAAGTTGTTACCTATACCAAAATCCGAACGGAAGAACCGGATTTTTACTCCTACATGGAACAATTTGAAATCTATAATGGACGAAGAACAAGAGGAGAATTTCATGATATTGTTATGAGTCGGTTTCAACGATTTAATGAAACAGGGAAACTATTTGAATGTTCCTTTTTTCAAAATATCGTTGAAGAACTTTTGCTATATGAACAATATGAGGAAGAGAAAATTTTTGCATTCTATAAAGAGTTATTGGAGCATGTGGATCTGAATTCCTTTTTGCTGATTCGCCTAGAGACAACAGATATTAAGACAACAATTGAGCAGATTAAGAAAGAACGGGTGAATGAACAGGGGGAAGAAGTCTGGTATCGAATGATGATGGAGTATCTAAATCAATCACCTTATGGGAAAGTACACCAGTATAGCACATTTCAAGATTTAGTTGATCATTTTACAAGAAGAATGCAAATGGAAGACCGTATCATGAAGGAACTACTTACAAATCATTGTATCCGGTTAGAAAGTAAAAAGTATACGTTTGAAGAGGTTATAGCCGATATAAAATCTTTTGCAAATGAGGAATGTAAAGATAGGAGTGTTGAATGAAAAAGAATAAAGTGGTAATCCTAATCGTCAGTGTATTGATCGTTGGAGGAATTTTGGGATTATTGAAGAGTTTGATTCCAGGCTTGGAGCACCTAGATTACCGCTATCTATTTACAAAGACGTCTACATATGCGACGAATGAAAAGCCAATGTATGCTGTAATCTATAGTATTGTAATGGCACTTCTTGAAATCTCCTGTATGTGTGTGCTCTTTTCATATTCAAAGAAAACCATAAGACTTGTCTTATTCTTACTGTGTGTGAATGCGATTGGATGTTTTATTGCAATTTGTCTAGGCGATTTACTAGCAATTGTCAGTTTACTAATCCGTATACTAGCGATTGGATATATAAGACGTGTTTATCAAAGATTTTCAGAATAATAGAAGTATGTTATTATTCGCGTAGACGAACAAGAAAACAAAAACCCCTTAACAAGTAATCTGTGAGTTGAGTAGCAGATTGAACTTGTTAAGGGGTTTTGTTGTTATGTTGATTGGTAAAGGAATCAACATAAATGAAAAGTGAAAAGTATCAAATAAATATAGCAATACAGAGTCAATTCTACAATACTGTACAATTGACTCCGTATGATACTAACTAATTAATAAAGGCTAATAAGATATAGTTCAGAATGAATAATGCAGATACAACCCAGATAATTGGGTGTACGTCTTTTGCTTTCTTATTACATACCTTAACGATACAGTAGAAGATGAATCCTGTTGCGATACCATTTGAGATACTGTAGCAAAGAGCCATAAAGATACCAGCAAAGAATGCAGGAATTGCTTCACTTAAATCATCCCAAGCAATTTCTTTGAATGAAGATAACATCATAACACCAACAATAATTAACGCAGGTGCAGTAGCTGATGATGGAATTGCACTTACAAAGGAAGCAAGGAATGCACTAAGTGCAAAACAGATAGCGACAACAACACTTGTTAATCCTGTACGTCCACCAGCACCAATACCAGCAGCACTTTCTACATAAGTAGTTGTATTCGATGTACCAAAGATTGCACCGATTGATGTTGCAGTTGCATCTGCAAATAAAGCTTTGTCCATCTTTGAATGGAATCCAGAATTTGTTTCCATTGATTTTTCGTCTTCTTCACTGAAGATACCACTACGACGACCAGTACCGATAAATGTTCCAATTGTATCAAATGTATCAGATAAACTGAAAGAGAAGATCGTAATTAAAACAATTGGTAGTTGGGATAAATCGGAGAATAAGGATGGAAGACCATCTTTTGTAAAGATTACACCAAATGTAGAAGGAAGGGCTGAACATGCTTCCTTAAAGTTGATTGTATCACCAACATTCGTAAGACCCATAGGAATACCAATTAATGAAGTTACAATAATTCCAATAAAGATTGCTCCTTTTACTTTTAACATAAGGAGTGCTACCGTAATAACAAGACCAATTACAGCTAAAATTGCAGCTAATTCTGAAGATTTAAAACCAGATAAAGTTGGAACGATTTGAGATCCGTGTACAGAAGCACCAATGCCAACTTCTGCACCAGTATCATTGGTAAAGTTAATGATATTTGCATTTTTTAAACCAATATAAGCAATAAAGATACCAATACCACCACCAATAGCATTTTGCATGCTTCTTGGGATTGCTTTGATTATGTATTTACGAAGTTTAGTCACAGTAATAAGTATATTGATCAAGCCACAGATGAATACCATAGATAATGCTTGTTGCCAAGAAAATTTAAGTCCAAAACATACCGTATATACGAAGAAGGCATTGAGACCCATACCTGGAGCTTGTGCGTAAGGGACATTAGCAACTAATGCCATGATCAGCGTACCAACGATTGAAGAGATGATGGTTGCTAGGAATACAGCACCCCATTCCATACCTGATTGAGATAGTACACTTGGATTCACGATGATAATGTAAGCCATAGCGAAGAAAGTGGTTAGTCCGGCAAGAATTTCGGTTGATACGTTCGTGCCATTTTCCTTGAGTTTGAAAAACTTTTCCATAATTGACCTCCTAATTTTAGAAACAGTGCGAATTGCCACTAGTAACAAAAAAGTAAATTAAGTTACTAAATTATGAAAGAATATAACGATTATTACATTCCTATACATAAATTTGACAAAATGAGTATATCTGATTTTTAAAGATTTTGCAACGAAAAGATAGAAAAATTCGCTATTTTTCTCTAATATTAGACAGGCTTCAGAATGCTATTAGTACACCTTATAAAAATCTATTCTTATTCACTTATTATTTAATAGGTAGCAAATCACCTGAATCTATTTTCTCTGCATAAAGTTCAAGTATTATTCGAAAACTATAATTTACAAGGTTCAATCAGGAATGTATAGGATTAATAAAAAAGGAAATAGGAGAAAATGATGGGAAAACAGAAGAAGAAAATTAGTTCGCATTTATTTCTATATATAGGAATCCTATGTTTGTCTTTTTTTGGTTATTGTATTGCTTTTCAAATGATCATGGAATATAATGCAACACTCGTTCAAGGAAAAATTACGAAGATAGTCACAAAAGAAGAGAGTTTGCATAGGGAGGAGCAGTCAGCACTTTTGGTTAATAAGGAACCTGGAATATATGTAAGTTACCAAATAGAAGAGAAGGAATATCGAAATTGCTATCTACCAAGAGGCAAAGGAAACGTGAATGAAACGATTTCATTCTTTGTGAATAAAATGGATCATACAAAGATATTTGTATTCTCATCAAATCTTGATATCTTATTGTATGTCATTGCAGTAGAGGGAGTACTCTGTATCATAATCGACCTCTTTCTCCTAAAGAGGAGGAGAAACAGAGAAAGGAAAGAAGAATAAATACTGGTAAAAACATGTAATTATAGTACAATATATGCCATTTTATCAGAAAATAATCCACTATATATTGAAAATATTATCGAAATATAATAATTATCTATTTATATTTGAAATATATGTATTATATGGTAAAATTAATACTACTAATAGTGTAAATAGCATCAAATAACACTATATATGAGAAAATATTTAAAAAAAAGAAACAAATGAAAAAATAGGAAAGGAAGTGTCACTCTATGAAATTTAAAAAAATTAGTATTAGAATGTTAGTATTTATAGTGCCGGTAATCCTGATTGCAATGACGTTATTAGCAACGATTAGCGCTGAAACAAGTAAATCGATTATTAATCAGCAGATTAGCCGAGAAATGAATTCAGAACTATCCAGCCAGTTACAAAGTATAGAGAAATGTTTGGATTCTATATCTATTCTTGCTGATTCTATTGCAAGAGCAGTGGGAGTAACGTATCAGACGGAAAATCAAAAGAATTATGAGACAATGTTATTGGAGTTCGCAAAAGCAAATGACCTTGCTATGGGTTGTGGATTATGGTTTGAACCATATGTATTTGAAACAACACAAGAGTATTTTGGCCCTTATGCTTATAAAGATGGAGATAACTTTGTGATTACCTATGATTACAGCAATTCTACGTATGATTATTTCTCACAGGAGTATTATCAGAATGCCAAGACAAGTAAGGAACCAGTATTTACAAATCCATATTATGATGAGACATTAGATACGATCATGTCTTCTTGCTCTACACCAATCTTTGATGCAAACCAAACGTACATAGGGTGTGTCACGGTAGATATGCGATTTGACACGATTCAAGAATTGATTGGTAATATATCCGTTGGCAAAGACGGAAAGGGGATGTTGGTGACTGGTGAAGGAACCTATATCTATTGTGATGATTTACAGAAAGCCGAAGAAGGGGTACGTATTACGGACGAGAAGAATACATCCCTTACCCGTGCGGCAAAAGAAATCTTAGCAAAGGAAGAAGGAATGACTACATACAAACAGAATGGAGAAAAGTACAATCTCTATTTTACAACCATTCCGAAATTAGGGTGGAAGTTGATGATTCAGATTCCTACGGCTGAATTAAAAGATCCTGTGAATAGACTTATACTTAAGTTGTCTTTTGTAGCTTTATTAGCTACGGTACTTATTGTGGTAATGGTATTGGTCCAGATACGAGGAATATCTAAGAGTGTCAACCGCGTTAAGAGATTCGCAGGTTCTTTGGCTGATCGTGACTTCACCGTTCAAGAGATTCATGTTAAGACAAAAGATGAATTAGGATTAATGGGAAATTCACTGAACGAGATGTATGCTAGTAATAAGTATGTAATCAAGAATATTGCAGAACACGCAGATGAGATCAATGATTCAAGTATTAATCTGAATAAATCGGCAAATGAGTTACTTGAACAATTCAGTCGCATTGAGAATTATATGCGGGAAGTGAACGAAGCAATGATGTCAACGAGCGCCTCAACAGAGGAAGTAAATGCTTCCACAGAAGAAGTGAACGCATCAGTTGGTGTATTAGCTACTGAGATCCAAAAGAGCAAAGATATGTCTGGTGAGATTAAGCAACGTGCCAGTGAAATCGGAAAAACAAGTAAGGAATCCTATGAATATGCGAGTACTCTGTCCCAGAAATACGAAGAGCAGTTAAGTAAGAGCATAGAGAACACGAAGATTGTGGAATCCATCGGTACGATGGCAAATGCAATCTCTGACATTGCTGGACAGATTAATCTATTGTCTTTAAATGCTTCTATTGAAGCTGCCAGAGCAGGCGAAGCAGGACGTGGATTTGCCGTTGTTGCATCAGAAATCGGTCGTCTTGCCAATGATACAGCAGTTACTGTAACAGAGATTCAAACTACAATACAGGAGATTGAATCCGCTTTTCATGAATTAACAGGTAATTCAAGTACGCTTCTTGCATTTGTGAAAGAGACGGTTACTCCAGATTACCAGAAATTCGTAACAGTAGCAGATCAATATAATACCGATGCAGATTATATTGAAGAAATATCAGAACAGATGGCGGATATGGGAAATGGAATTGAGCGAATCATGAGGGAAGTAAGTCTTGCAATACAAACGATAGCTGAATCTGCACAGTTTACAGCAGAAAATAGTGGCAAGATCATGGAGTCGGTAGGTGAAGTTTCTCAAAGCATTGATCAAGTTTCTACCATGTCAAAGAAACAGGAAGATATCGCCTATAATCTCAGCCAAGTGGTTGGTCAATTCAAATTATAGGAATGCCTTGTTTTCTTGATTCTGTCGATAGGCCAATGGTGTGCAATGGTAGGTTTTACGAAAGATTTTAATAAAATTACTGGTGTAGGGATACCCTACCTGAGAGGCAATCTCTGCAATACTTAGTTCCGTTGTACGTAAAAGTTTAACAGCCATAGACATACGCAGGGATGTGATATATTGTCCAATTGGCATATGATAATAGTAAGAAAACCCCGCTTTTAGTTTTTGGGGATTTAGAAATACCAATTCACTTAGATGTTCGATTGTCGGTGGAGATTGCAGGTTGCTTGTTAAGATTTCCTGTGCTTTCACGATAGAGCGAAGATCAGAAGCAGAAAGTATAAGGGTGCGATTTTTACCGATAGTTATTTTTTCAAAATCCAGCTGTCTGGTGAAAGCATTGTCCATAGCTGTTTCCATTGTTTGGCTGATGATGGCAATACACTCTAGGATACAACTTTCAAGATAGATCGTGTTAAGTTTCTCCTGTGAGGAAAGCAGTTGCATCTTTTCTAAGATTGTAATAACTTCGACAGGAAGATAAGGATATGTTACGTTCTCTATGAATTTGCTATAGTCAAATTCCATAGAGAACGTTTTTTTTAAGTAGTTCTTTATATAGCTTTCATAAATCGTAACCTCAGCACCTTTGTAGTGTTCTCCTTTGGACCAGGCTTGCCGCCCACGGATTTCTTTTTCTATAACAAAAAAGGAGGAAGGCTTAAAAGAGGATACGGATTGATTTTCTAATTTATAATTGGTTGAGCCCAAGTAGACGATCCCAAAGCGAATGAGATGTTCCGGGTTATCAAATGTAATCTGAAAAGGATGAGGAATGGTGAAATCAGCAATAGCAAAGGTATAGCAGCCAGTTCGCTCATACAGTAGAAGCTGTCCAAGAGAAGGTTTCTCTGGATTATGATAGTGAACATAATTTTTATGTGGTTCTGTCTGGAATGCTAGTTCCTGAAGTACGGTTCTTCGAAATTCATCAGAAGAAGAAACGATTGTTTGCATAATTTTTACTCCTTTACAAAAAATATACCTTATGAATAGCATTATAGGCATTTTCTAAAATCTTATCCCCAATTAAGAGTAACCCACGTTTATTCACAAATACTATTCCTAAATTGTAACCTTAAGAGAGTAAGCCTAAAAGATAACCCCAAATAGAATAACTACTCTTAATAGGATAACTCAAAAAAGTACACGAGTAAGTAGAAATCATAATGAGTAGAATAAAAATAATGCAAAAAGGTGTCGAAATAATGAAATCGGGTGAAAGTATTGCTTCATAAAATAATATTATATATAATTCATGTAAGTTAGTTATGAATAACTGCTGGTAGGCTAAAAAAACATTTGTTATTCTAGCAAAAATGAAAAGAAAAGGCAATTCTTTATTGAAAATAGAACAAAAAGGAGAAAAAGAGATGAAGAAACAAATATTACTTGCAATGACAGTAGTAACATTAGCATTTGGTCTGATTGGCTGTGGGAATAAGAATGCCACAAATTCCAATGGACAAACAGAAGGAACAAAAGAAGAAACAACAGAAGAAACAACAGAAGAGGCAACAGAGGGAACGAATATAGGAGAAGAAACTGGAACAAGAACCATCAAAGATGTGAAAGGTGAGGTGGATATTCCTGTTGCACCACAGAGAATTGTTGATATTAGTGGAGCAAGTGATATTCTCTCTATATTAGGATATGATGTAATCGGTACAGCAAATAGTGATGGATATGATTATACAAAGTTTCCAACCTATCTAGAAGATGTATTAGGAGATGCAAAGATTCTTGGTTATAGTATGTTAGCAGAAATGGATGTAGAAGCAATCATCGCTTTAGAGCCAGATCTGATTGTAATCTCAACTGTACAGGAAAAGATGTATGACCAATTATCAAAAATCGCTCCTGTTGTTATGATTGAATTAAAACAAATGGATTGGAAAGAAGACTTTCGCCATGTAGCAAACGTATTTGGTGAGGAAGAAAAAGCAACTACTTGGATTAATGAATACTTGGCAAAAGCAGAAGAAGTAGGAAAACGAATCAAAGAAACCTATGGAGAAGAAGACACATACTTATCCTTCTTAGCAAGTGGTGGAAGCTTATTCCTATTCGACAGTGCTGGGTTAGGAACAATCTTTTATGATGATATGGGATTAGCAAAACCAGAAGGAATGCCTGCTCAAGAGAATGTAAGTTTACCAGTAGTAACATATGAAGGATTAGCAGAAATCGATGCAGATCACATCTTTGCCATTGCTACAGAAGAAGATTTAACTGCATTAAAAAATAGTAGTATCTGGAATGGAACAAAAGCTGTTAAAAACGGTAATGTAGTTGAATTACCAGCAAGTCCTTACTTTAATCAAGGTTATAGCCCAATTGGTCGTGCTGCATTTGTTGAAGAAGTGGAATCACTATTAGCAGGAGCCAATGAATAAGAAAACAATCGTATTTTGTACGATCTGTAGTGGAATTGCAATGATCGGGCTATTCGTTGCAATCTTAGCTGGTGCAAAACAGATTCCAATCAAAACGATATGGGATAGTATCTTTCATTATGAAGATGTATTAGAGATGCAACTAGTCCGAGATGTTCGAATACCAAGAGTAATTAGTACCGCCTTAGTAGGCGGTATTCTTGGTATTACGGGAGCGATGATGCAAGGCGTGACGAGAAATCCCATAGCAGAACCTTCCTTGATGGGAATTACACAGGGAGCAACCTTTTCCATCGCGTTGGCAAGTGCAAGTCCCTTTCTATATGGAGCAATGGGAAATACAATGGCAGCATTTCTTGGAGCGATGATCAGTGGACTTCTTGTATTAGGATTTAGTATGAAAAGTGCTAGGAATATGAATTTGTCCCGTCTATTATTGGCGGGAACGGCATTAAGTACCTTCTTCATCTCTATGGCGACAATTCTCGCCTTATTGACGAACAAGTCTCAAAATATTGCGTTCTGGATAGCAGGAGGATTTCGTTCGGCAACTTGGACGAGTGTGAAACTTCTATTCGTAGTGGGTGGAATCACGACAATTATAGCACTTTTCTTCGCACCAAAGATTAATATCGTAAATCTAGGAGAGGAAGTTTGTATTGGATTGGGAGAAAATCCAGTGAAGATTCGTATGTGGACATTGCTATTAATCATACCAATGTGTGCCGTATGCGTAGCAGTTGCAGGAAATATTGCATTTATTGGATTAATCGTTCCATATATAATTCGTAAGATTGTTGGACAGGATTATCGATTGATTATGCCAATCTCTTTTCTAGCAGGAGCAACATTAGTAATCTGGGCAGATGTACTTGCAAGGCTTATTAACCAACCTTACGAAACACCAATTGGTTTATTTACTTCACTTGTTGGCGTTCCGCTATTTATTATTATGATACGAAAGGAGAAAGTAGGATGAAAAAACGAAGAAGTAGATCCTATATCGTATTGAGCCTGGTTTTCCTTGGTATCTTACTGTTGGCATTATCATGGGGAACCTATCAGATTTCCCTTTCTGATATCTATAAAACGATTATGGGGAAAGGAAACTTGTTGCAAAGTACAACCATTTGGGATATTCGGATGCCTCGCATCGGGATTGCACTGTTGGTTGGTATTTGTCTTGCTGCGTCGGGGAGTGTCTTGCAAACTGTCACAGGAAATGAATTAGCGGAACCAGGAATGATTGGAATTAATGCAGGAGCGGCACTTATGGTAGTATTGGTCATCTCCAATAAGACAACCAATTACTATGATGCAATAGGGGCTAGTGCACTATACATTATGCCAGTTGTTGCGATTTTTGGTGCATGCATGAGTGGAATTGCCATCTATCTCTTAAGTTATAAACGCGGGGTTTCACCTACAAGGTTAATACTAACGGGAATTGGTGTGAACGTTGGAATTAATGCCTTCATTTCCCTCTATCAACTTAATATGTCAAGAGGAGACTATAATCAGGTTC
The DNA here is from genome assembly GCF_012070565.1 of Anaerosporobacter faecicola. GTDB lineage: Bacteria > Bacillota > Clostridia > Lachnospirales > Lachnospiraceae > Anaerosporobacter > Anaerosporobacter faecicola. The sequence continues at coordinate 26,169 of NZ_JAAQRO010000052.1, read as the reverse complement.
TTACTTGGACAAGTGGTAGCTTATGGGGGAGCAGCTGGCGGTTCTTTTGGTTGATCTTACCTGGAGTTATGGTATTCTTAGTTGCAATTCTGCACAAAGCAAAGATTTTAGATGTGCTTTCTTTAGGAGATGAAATTGCGACGGGGTTAGGTGTTCAAGTGGAAAAGGAGAGGAGAATCTTATTCTTTTTTGCAATCGTATTAGCGGCATTAGCAACTTCTGTAGCAGGTAATATTGCCTTCCTTGGGTTGCTTGGTCCACATATTGCAAAACGTCTGGTTGGTCCTGTTCATCGCAGACAGATTCCCCTTGCAGCGTTAATCAGCAGTATGATCATGATCTTTGCCGATACTTTTTCAAGGAATATGTTCTCTCCTATTGAGATACCAGCTGGAATAATGATTTCTATTGTTGGTGTTCCGTATTTTATATATTTGATGATGAAGGAAGCATAAGAAAATTGGATTATTAAAAGAAGCAATGGAGGAAAAAATGATTGAAGTAAAAAATCTAGATGTTGCTTATGAGCAAAAGTACATCATTCAAAATATGAATTTGGAGATACCAAAAGGAAAGATTACCATGATTATTGGTTCAAATGGCTGTGGAAAATCCACCTTGTTAAAAACAATCGCTCGAATTCTTACGCCTAAAAAAGGAGAAATTTATTTAGAAGGAGTACGCATCAAAGAACAGGCACCTAAGGAGATTGCCAAGAAAATGGCAGTTCTTCCCCAAAGTCCGGTAGTTCCGGCTGGTTTACTAGTAAAAGAATTGGTTTCCTATGGGCGTTTTCCTTATCAAAGTGCCCTTGGTGGGTTAAAGCAAAAGGACATGGAGCAAGTAAACTGGGCGATGGAAGTTACAGGAATCGCAGCGTATGCAAATCATCCAGTAGACCGTTTATCTGGTGGACAACGACAACGAGCTTGGATTGCTATGGCATTGGCGCAGGAAACCGAGATTCTTGTGTTAGATGAACCAACCACCTATTTGGATATGGCGCATCAATTGGAGATATTGATGCTTTTACAGAAATTGAACAAAGAGCAGGATCGCACCATTATTATGGTATTACATGAATTAAACAATGCCACGAAATTTGCAGATCATATAATTGGGGTAAAAGAAGGCAAGGTTGTATTCGAAGGTAAACCACTAGATGTGATAACCCAGGAAAATCTTCATCAGCTATATGGAATTCATGCAAAACTACAGCTCGATGAGAGTGGAACATACCCAATCTGTACGGATTTTTCCATTTAAAAAATGGATTCGTTGGACAACTGTGTTTACAAGAAGGAGATGACATGACACAAAAGTTATACCACAAAAATTTTATTATATTGGTATTGGGACAAATCATATCGCTGTTTGGTAACGCCATTCAGCGATTTGCTTTGTCACTTTACCTATTGGACTTAACAGGATCAGCGGCAATCTTTGCAACGATTCTGGCATTATCCATGATTCCTGTAGTAGTACTTGCTCCAATTGCAGGGATGCTAGCAGATCGTGGGAATAAGAAAAAGGCAATGGTGTTCCTCGACCTACTCAGTGGAAGTTTATTATTGCTTTACGTCACAGTAGGTTTACATTGTGATGAACAGACGCTTGTAATTACAATCCTTATGATCCTTTTATCAGCCATTGCTACTATTTATCAACCAGTTGTGAACACCAGTATTCCTCTAATTATACCAAAAGAGGAGCTGGTACGTGCTAATGCGATTATTCAACAGGTTGCTTCGCTTAGTAATTTCCTTGGACCAATCTTAGCTGGCGTCTTATATGGTGTATTGGGGATAAGGGGAGTCGTCATCTTTAATCTGATTAGTTTCTTTTTCTCGGCAGGAATGGAATTGCTACTACAGATTCCTCATAAAAAAGTTACGCGTAATAGTTCATTTCGCCAAGCTTTCCTTATGGACATGAAGGTAAGCTATCAATTCCTTCGTTATGAAAATCCCATTGTTTTTCGAATGTTACTCTTTTCTGGATTTTATAATCTCTTCCTTGTTCCTGTATTCAGTGTAGTAGCCCCTTATCTGATCAAGATCACCTTTGGGTTGTCATCGGAAGTATATGGAATTGTAGAGGGGGGTATTGCACTAGGAATGATCCTTGGTGGTGCCTTAATTGGTTGGAAACCAAGACAATTTCATATCAAACGGGTTCATCGATTGCTATACCTGACAGCCCTTGCTATGTTTCTAATGGCGGGGACCTTGTTTGGTTTTGGGACAGACCTTTTAAACGCTTTGCAAAGTACGATTGTATTCACAGGAGCAGGAATGCTGATCATGGGGGTACTTGGGGTTGCCAATGTATTAACTGCTGCTTACCTCTATCAGGCAGTTGCTGTAGAGAAGCTAGGTAAAGTACTTGCCTTTGGTTCTGCTTTTGCAACATGCTGCATACCTTTAGGACAACTCCTGTTCGGAAATTTATTGGAACTGTTTCGTGAGAGATTGTGGTCCTTATTGCTATTTGCGGGAGTTGCAGTTTTTGTAGTAACCTTATTGGTTCGTTGGAATGTAAGACAGATACCGGAGGAGTAGTTTTACAAGAACTTAACAGAAAAAGGGAACTAGTCTTAATATAGATTCCTTATGATGGCAGTAAGTCAACAGGGTGTTGATGGAAAACATTGTATAATAGGGAGGAATCTTATGTTTCGTTTTTTTAAAGACAACAAAAAGAAAATAATGAGCTTCGCATTAATTGGTGCATTAGCAGCGACTTCACTTATGGGCAATCATGGATCTGGCAGTAGACATCACCAGTGCAGACAATGAAGTAATTGAGAAATGTCCAACCATTCGCCCATTGGAAGCCATTCGTTCAGGAATCCATGTAGGAAGAGCTGCGATGGGAACAATGACAACAACGTTATTATTTGCCTATTCTGGTGGATATATTGCATTACTAATGGTTTTCATGGCGCAGGGAACACCCATTTATAATATATTGAATTATAAGTATGTAGCAGCAGAAATACTTCATACCATTATAGGAAGCTTTGGATTAATCACGGTGGCACCATTTACAGCAGTAACAGCAGGTGTTTTATTAACCAATGGGAAACTACGAGATTTAAAGCATCGTACGAAGGAAGAAAAAGCAGAAGATATAATTATGACAGAAGAAATGTAAGCCAATAACCTTTTTATCTATAAGAGGAACAAATCACGTTCCTCTTGTTGATAGAAAGGTTTTTTCTTGTTCATGGACTCATTGGGGAATTACGGTTGAAATGTTATTGGATTAGGCTATAATTGAGAAGTAAGAGCCCAATTCATAGGGGTTCAAAAATCGTAGTTTATTGTGCAAGAACAACGTGTTAAACAATATGTAGTACATAAATGGCATAGGAACAAGTCACATAGAAAGGGAAAACCGATGAAACAATATTTATACGAAACACATTTACATACAAACGAAGGAAGTGCATGTGCACATAACACAGGAAGAGAGATGGCATATGCTTACAAAGAAGCAGGCTATACGGGAATTATTGTTACCAATCACAACTGGGGAGGGAATACTTGTGTGGATCGTTCATTACCATGGCAGGATTGGGTACAGGAATTTTCCAAAGGATATGAGCAGGCGTATGAAGCAGGCAAAGAAATCGATCTGGATGTATTCTTTGGCTGGGAAGCTGGTTATCAAGGAACAGAATTTTTAATCTATGGCTTGGATAAAGAATGGATGTTAGCTCATGAAGAATTACATGACGTGACAATAGAAGAACAGTATGCCCTTGTGAAAGCAAGTGGTGGGATTGTTGTACATGCCCATCCATTTCGAAAAGAACCATACATTCCAAAGATTCGACTGTATCCAGAATATGTAGATGGGGTTGAAGCAATCAATGCAACACACTCCAATTCAAAAAGTAGGAGTCATAATGATCCTGCTTTCAATGAACAAGCGATTGCATATGCAAAGAAGTATAACTTGCCAATGACAGCTGGCTCCGATATGCATATATCCAATCTATTTGGCGGAGGAATGTTATTTGATCATCGACTTCATTCGATTAAGGACTTTATAGATGCTGTTCTTTCAAAATCCTATATTGGATTAACAGATGGGGAAACAGTAATGAATTTTCGATAATTCGATTAGCACATTCTTGTCCTCTAATAAGAATATCCTCTTTTTTGCTATAGGAATCGATGGTAGAATAGAAAGAAGAAGCAAAGGTAGGAGTGAGAAGTAGATGTGGGATAAAGGACAATCCAATAAACGGTTGATCATAGCAGGCGCATTCTGTATTTTGTTTATGTTGGTATGTACGATTGGAGGAATCCTATTTTTTCGCATGCAGATGAATCGAAGTACCGCTTCTTTACAGCAGGCAGATCGGTATCGGAAGTATAAGAACTATTATGTATTGATTCCATCCGATAGAAAATCCTCTTTTTGGGATACGGCATATCAGGCTGCCAGCGAGAAAGCCAATGATGCAGATGCATATCTAGAATTATTTGGAGCAAATCTAAGTGAGGAATATTCACAGGAGCAGTTAATGCGTATGGCGATTGAGTCAGATGTGGATGGAATCATTTTAGAAGCAAATGAGTCTGCTGAGATGACAGAATTGATCAACGAAGCTGTAAATCGACAGATTCCGGTGATTACGGCAATGAAAGATAATCCACAAAGTGAGCGACAAAGTTTTGTGGGAATTAGTAGTTACAATCTGGGAAGAGAGTATGGAAAACAGATTTGTAATATAGCAAATCAGTACATTACACCAGTACGAGTTATGGTCTTGTTTGATGCCAATGCAAAAGATACGAGCCAGAATATGGTGTATTCATCCATACAGGAAATTATTGAGGATGAGCAGGATACCAATCCTATACAAATTGAAGTAAAGGCGCTAAATAGTCAAGGTGCATTTGCAGCAGAGGAGGCAATACGTGATATCTTCATGGGTGAAGAGAAACTTCCAGATATTATCGTTTGCATGAATGAAATTAATACAAGCTGCGTATACCAGGCGGTAGTGGATTATAATAAAGTGGGAAGCATTAACATTATAGGCTATGATGATTCAGAGACAATACTGAAAGCCATCGAGCGAAATGTGATCGTTGCGACAGTTTCTGTTGATGCGAAGCAATTAGGAGAATACTGTATGGAAGCATTACAAGAATTCCAGAAAATGGGTCATGTGAGTAATTATTATGCGGTAGACACTACATTGATTTATACAGATAATGTACAGGAATATTTAGGAGGTGAATCGATTGAAGAATAGAACCTTACGGATCACCTTACAAACAAAATTACTTGTATCGTTTATTGCAACAACAATCATTATACTTCTCGTGAATGTATATATGTACTATAATATCAACAAAATGATTCAACGATTGGATATGGTTTATCAAAGCAATGTGAATCTTAATGAATTGACGGAATCCTTGCAAGAAGTGCAGGCTAATATGACTGATTACCTCAATACGAAAACCTCCCATGCCATGGAGGAGTACTTTCGAGCAGAACAGGAATATTCGAACAAGATTGAAAAATTAAACAATGCAACGACGAACAATCCACTTAAGCAGATGGAAAAGAATATAAGAAATATCTCAAACAACTATCTAGATAGTACCAACCAGGCAATTGAAGCAAAGCGTGGTCGAATTGTTGAAAAATACAAAGTTTGGTATGAGCGTGCAACGGAACTTTATGAATACATTCGGACCTATATCTATAGCTTGAATAATGAACAGTTTACTAAAAATGTAGTAAATTATAAGAATATGTCCATGTCATTGCGTTATACGGAATATGTGAGTGTATCGGTCTTGCTGCTTATTGCAGTATGCAATATTGTTATTATCACCATCATCACCAAGGGAATTACCAATCCCATTAGACGGTTAGCGGAGACAGCCAACCAGATTGCATTAGGTAATTTGGATCATCAATTGGTTGAAGTGAAGACGCATGACGAGATCGCGGTAGTAGGAAAAGCATTTAATAAGATGGTACGTTCTCTGAATATATACATAACCCAATTAAAAGACAGTATGGAAAAAGAACGGGAGATGAAAGAGCGAGAATTGATGATGGAAGCACATCTGAAAGATGCACAGCTTCGCTACTTACAAGCACAGATTAATCCACACTTTTTATTTAATACCCTGAATGCGGGTGCGCAACTGGCAATGATGGAAGAAGCGGATCGTACCTATGCATACATTCAAAATGTCGCAGAGTTTTTTCGCTATAACGTTAAGAAAGATAAAGAATGTGTTTCAATCTTAGAAGAATTAGAGTTAGTAGATAATTATATCTATATCTTAAATGTACGCTTTTCTGGTGAAATCCATTATGAAAAAGACATTCAGGAAGATATGAAAGAACGATTATCGAATATACAAATTCCAAGTATGGTGTTACAACCAATAGTTGAGAATAGTATAACGTATGGTATTCGTGAGATCAGCTGGAAAGGATTCATTCATTTATCGGTATATAAGAAAGCAGAATATCTATGCATTAGCATTAAAGATAATGGAGTTGGAATGTCACAAACGAAGATCAATGCTATCTTTGATAATCAACTAAGAGAATCAGATGTGGGGAAGGATTCCAATGGTGTAGGATTGAATAATGTGATCAGTCGTTTGCGGTTATTTTTCCATGATGAAGAGGTACTGAAGATTCAGAGTGATGGGGAGAATAAAGGAACGGAAGTGATCATTCGAGTACCAAACATGTAATATTCTGGGAGGTGTTTTGAGGTGTATCGGATTATGATAGCGGATGATGAAGGAATCGTTATTGACTCCTTAAAGTTTATCATTGAAAAAGAATTTGGACAAAGTTGTAGAATTGAATCAGCAAAAACGGGAAGAAGTGTAATTGAACGAGCCGATCAGTTTCGACCTGAAATCGCGATTATGGATATTCAGATGCCGGGAATCAATGGGATTGAAGCGATGAGGGAAATTAAGAAATTTAATCCCAATATCCTATTTATTGTAATTAGTGCCTATGATAAATTTGATTACGCCAAGGAAGCAATCAATTTGGGTGTTATGGATTATCTGAACAAACCGATTGAGCGCAATAAGATTGTCTCCGTACTAAAAAAAGCGATGGGTATTATTGATGAGGAACGAGAAAAAAGAAGCAATGAACTATTGGTAAAAGAAAAATTGGAAACGGTCGTTCCCATCATTGAAAATGGATTTTTATATACGATGATGTTTCAAGAGTATTTTGAAGAAGATATCTTGAATTACCGTCAGTTACTAGGGATTGAATTAGAGTATGGATTTATGGCAGTTTTGGTATGTGGAGAACGACAAGAAGGGAATCATATGACAAATGCAGTTGGAACCAGTGTACGAATCCAAAATAGTTATCGGGATATACGAGAAACTGTGAGAGAATATTTTCCGGAGATGCTGGTGGGTTCTGTAATGGCGAATAAGATTGCGATGTATCACCCTACTGTAAAGGAACATTTCGAATACAATGAACGAATTGAGATCATCGAGAAATCCAGAGAATTAGTAAGAAAATTGAAGAAACGGATGAATGTAATCTTCCGAATTGGAATTGGTTCCATTCGCCATCTCCATGATACACTGGTTTCCTATAACGAAGCATTGACTGCGCTGATTGACACAACCAATGCAGTTGCACATGTGGACGATTTACCAATCAAATGTTTGTATGCAGACAATTACCCAGTAGATGTTGAAAAACGGATATTTGAGCAGGTGGAAAAAGGAGACCTTAATGGAACAATTACTTCTGCAAATCAATTTTTTGACTGGATGGAAGAAAATTTTGCTTCCCATAAAACCGATATTCAGTTAAAAGTCTTGGAACTGGTATTATGGGCGGAAAGACTTGCTTATCTAAGTGGAGGTATGACCTATCATTTTTTATCGAGAAAGGAATACCTGCCAACATTACAAAAACTGGATTCCTTGGATACTTTACGTACATGGTTTGTAGATAAACTAACAGAAGCATGTCGGAGAATCGTAGTAAAATTAGAAGAACAGTCTGTCGGAGTAGTCAGTCAGGCAAAACATTATATTAATACCCACTACACCAAGGACATCTCTCTTGATGACGTATCAAGGGAGGTAGATATCAGTCCGTATTATTTTAGTAAGATCTTCAAGGAGGAAACAGGAGAGAACTTTATTGAGTACGTCACTAACGTACGAATTGAGAAAGCAAAAGAATTACTGATAGGAACAGATTATAGCATGAAGGAAATCTGTTGCAGGATCGGTTACGCAGATCCAAACTATTTTAGTCGCGCATTTAAGAAAAATGTTGGTGTTACACCAACGGAGTACAAATCGGATAAACATAGTATGGGGTCTTAAGGAGGAGAAGAGCAAGATGAAGCAATGTGTAACTTTTGTATGTATTCTTTGTTTACTTTGTATGACGGGGTGTAAGGTAGCAAGTGGAGAGAAAGAAACACTAGTAGAAGAAAAAACAACTTCCATAAAGATTGGTATGAGCTTTGATTCCTTTGTTATTGAGCGGTGGCAGCGTGATCGGGATGTGTTTGTTTCCACAGCACGAGAATATGGAGCGGAAGTAAATGTACAGAATGCAAATGGAGATACTAGAGAACAGATCGCCCAGATTGAATATTTTATTAATAAGAAGATGGATGTGATTGTAATCATATGCATTGATTCCAATGAATTGCGTGGGGTTGTTAAGAAAGCAAAAAATGCAGGAATTAAAGTAATTGCTTATGATCGTATGATTAATGAAGCGGATGTTGATCTTTTTATATCCTTTGATAATGAAATGGTAGGTACGATGATGGCAGAAGCACTCGTACAGGAAGGATTGAAGAACAAAAAGGTACTAATGCTTTGTGGTCCAACCACAGATAACAATGTTTTCTATGTAGATACTGGGTTTCGAAACGTAATGGACCAGGAGTCTGTTGAAATTGTTGATGTATTGAATTGTGACAGTTGGAAAGCTGAATTAGGCGGAGACTATGTATATGCTAATTTTAATAAAGTTAAAGAAGTGGATGGGATCATGTGTGGTAATGATAGTATTGCAACACAGGTCGTACGTGCATTAGCAGAAAAACGATTAGCAGGTAAAATCTGTGTAGTTGGGCAAGATGCAGACCTTGAAGCGTGTCAAAGGATTGTAGAAGGAACACAGGTAATGACCGTCTATAAACCAGTAGAGAAATTAGCGCAGACAGCAGCAGAATATGCCATTAAGTTAGCCAAGAAAGAGTATTTGGGAGATTTACCAATAATGGAAGATGGAGAGAAGCAAGTGCCTTATGTCTTTTTAGAACCAATTGCGGTAATGAAAGAAAATATGGATGAAGTGATTATTAATAGTGGTTATCATTTAAGAGAAGATGTATATCTCAATGTTCCAGAAGAACCGAAGGGAGAACATGAGTAGTCCTCTTGTTTAGATGCTAGTACAAAGAAACGTGTGCTAGCATCTTTTTTTTTAGCATTTTTTTGCACTTAAATATTGAAGGAAGTAGCAAGTTCTTCCTATTCTTTTCGTGATATTGTAAATGCAAGGAAACAAATCATTTGTTTTCGATGTTTGAGAATGTATAAGATGCATTCTTTTGGACACAAAACAACCGAATGAAAGGGAGGATTTTTCATGAAAAAGAAGTTACTTAGTGTTCTATTAACAGTAGTAATGGTAGCAAGTGTATTTACGGGGTGTAGTAAGAATTCCTCAAATAAAAATGAGGGAAAAGAAGCTTCTACTACAACAAAGACAGAAGAAAGCTCCAGTGATACTTCAGGTGGTGGCCTAGTTGGTGTAGCAATGCCTACAAAGGATTTACAACGATGGAATCAAGATGGAACGAACATGGAAGCACAACTAAAAGAAGCAGGATATGATGTGGATCTACAGTATGCTTCCAATGATATTCCGACGCAGGTTTCACAAGTAGAGAATATGATCTCAAACGGTTGCAAATTATTAGTTATTGCTTCCATTGATGGAGATTCCCTTGGAACAGTATTAGCACAAGCGAAAGAAGCGAATATCCCAGTTATTGCATATGACCGATTGATCATGAATTCGGATGCGGTAACGTATTATGCAACCTTTGATAATTATATGGTTGGAACAAAACAAGGAGAGTACATAAAAGAAGCATTAGACTTAGACAATGCAGCAGGACCATTTAATATGGAAGTATTCACAGGAGATCCAGGAGATAACAATGCAAAATTCTTCTACAATGGTGCTATTGATGTTTTAAAACCATACATTGATGCTGGAAAAATCGTTATTCCTTCTGGACAATTGGATTTTGCAACTGTAGCAACTGCTAACTGGGCAACTGATGCAGCACAATCCAGAATGGAAAATATCTTATCTTCTTACTATGCAGGAGGAACAAAATTAGATGTTGTTCTTTGTTCCAATGACTCTACTGCTTTAGGTGTAGAAAATGCACTTGCAGCAAATTACACAGGAGATTATCCAGTAATCACAGGGCAGGATTGTGATATCGCTAATGTAAAGAATATGATTGCGGGAAAACAGTCTATGTCAATTTTTAAAGATACACGTACGTTAGCAACACAAGTTGTATCTATGGTTGATGCAATCATGAAAGGTGGAGAAGCTCCAATCAATGATACAAAGAGTTACGACAATGGTACTGGAATCATTCCATCTTACCTTTGTGAACCAGTTTTTGCAGATTTAAATAATTATAAAGAATTATTAATTGATTCCGGTTACTATTCAGAAGATGATTTGAAATAGGAAATGCATAAAGTTAGTAACTGTTTACATGGTTAACTACAGTTACAGATTATGATCATAAAGGTTATGTTGAAAGTGCATTTTCTAAAATCATGCACTTTCAACATGACAAGAAAATGGAATCATTGTAAAAAGGAAAATGGAGGGATTGATTTGGCAAATAGTATATTGGAGATGAAACAGATTACCAAGACATTTCCTGGTGTAAAAGCTCTTGACAATGTGAATCTACAAGTAGAAAAAGGAGAAATCCACGCATTGGTAGGAGAAAATGGAGCTGGTAAGTCAACGCTCATGAATGTGCTAAGTGGAATCTATCCATATGGTACATATGAAGGTGAGATCTTATATGAAGGGGAAGTATGTAAATTTCAACAGATCAAAGATAGTGAAAGCAAAGGAATCGTTATCATACATCAGGAGCTTGCATTGATTCCATATATGACCATTGGTGAGAACATGTTTCTTGGCAATGAACGAGGTTCGAAGTTTAATATTAGTTGGAGTGAAACCTATGGAAAAGCAGATGAGTATTTGAAAATAGTAGGACTCAAAGAATCCTCTAAAACATTGGTCAAAGATTTGGGGATTGGAAAACAGCAGTTAGTAGAGATTGCAAAGGCACTGGCAAAGGACGCAAAACTATTAATTCTTGATGAGCCAACTGCTTCCCTGAATGAATCAGATTCAAAAGCATTGTTGGATCTACTGCTTCAATTGAAGAAGAAGGGACTAACATCAATTATTATTTCACATAAATTAAATGAGATTTCTTACGTTGCAGATCGTATCACGGTGATTCGAGATGGTTCTACAATAGAGACATTGGATAAGAATAAGGATTGCATATCGGAATCAAGAATCATTAAAGGAATGGTAGGTCGTGAACTAACCGATCGGTTCCCAAAGAGAGAGAACAAGGAAATTGGAGCAATCGCATTGGAGATTAAAGATTGGAATGTCTATCATCCACTCTATACAGAGAGAAAAGTAGTGGATCACGTGAGTATGTATGTGCGAAAAGGGGAGATCGTTGGGATATCCGGACTGATGGGAGCAGGTCGGACAGAACTTGCAATGAGTGTATTTGGAAAAAGTTATGGTACGAATATTACAGGTAGTATTGAGATTCATGGGAAAGAAGTAGAACTTAAGAATGTCAAAGCTGCGATTCAACATAAACTTGCGTATGTTACGGAAGATCGAAAGGGAAATGGATTGATCTTAAGCAATTCCATCAAGAAAAATACAACCATGGCAAACATGGAAGAAATAAGTAATCATACGGTGATTGACAAGGATAAAGAATACCATGTTGCCTGCGATTATGTGAAGAAATTACGGACGAAATGCAGTTCGGTTGAACAAAATGCAGGAAATCTAAGTGGAGGAAACCAGCAGAAGGTTTTGCTTGCAAAATGGATGTTTGCCAATCCTGACGTGCTAATTCTAGATGAGCCAACAAGGGGAATTGATGTCGGGGCAAAGTATGAAATCTATTCTATCATGAATCAACTTGTTGCAGAAGGTAAATCTGTGATTATGATTTCCTCCGAACTTCCAGAAGTGTTAGGTATGTGTGACCGAATCTATGTTATGAATGAGGGTAGAATCGTGGGAATGGTTCAAGCAGAGGATACCTCACAAGAAGAGATTATGTCATGTATTCTAAAATCAAGTAATGGGTAGGGAATAAAGAATCGAAACGCTTTGTATGAAGCAACGATTTAGAGTACAAAACGTCATTTCGTTAAAAGAGAGGAGAATCATAGTATGGATAAGACCAAATTAAATGAAGGCATGAAGAAATATACCATGGTGATTGCATTGCTTTTTGTAACATTGTTTTTCACCTGGCAAACAGGAGGGAAGTTACTATTACCGCAGAATGTAAGTAACTTAATTGCCCAGAATGCGTATGTATTCGTACTTGCAACCGGTATGTTGCTCTGTATATTGACTGGTGGAAATATCGATCTATCCGTAGGATCGGTTGTTTGTTTTGTTGGTGCTATTGGTGCGAAATTAATGGAAAGTATGGGTATGAATCCAGTACTTGCCGTGATTGTTATGTTGGTAATTGGTACCTTGATTGGAGCGTGGCAAGGATTTTGGATTGCATTTGTTCGGGTACCTCCATTCATTGTTACCCTTGCAGGTATGCTGATCTTCCGAGGCCTATCCAATGTCGTATTGAATGGTCAAACGGAGTCAATTACATCAAAGGGATTTATTAAGATATTCGGTGGAGGTGCCGACTGTTACATACCAGATGTATTCGGTATAGAAGAATTTAACTTGACAAGTATGTTGCTTGGTGTTCTTGCCTGTGTCATCTATGTGATTATTCAGGTTATGGGAAGAAGAAACCGAGTGAAGAAAGGTTATGCAACAGAAAGCTTATCTGCAATGATTGCAAAAACCGTTGTAATATGTGCAGTAGTTTTGGCATTTACCTATAAAATTTCAAAGTATCGTGGTATTCCAACTGCCTTGATCTGGGTTTTGATTGTTGTTCTTGTATATGGTTACATAACATCTAAAACTACAACAGGGCGACATTTCTATGCAGTTGGTGGCAATGAGAAGGCAACAAAATTATCTGGTATCAATACGGATAAAGTGTACTTCTTAGCATATTGCAATATGGGATTTTTAGCTGCCTTAGCAGGTATGTTGACGATAGCACGTATGACTTCTGCACAACCAACGTATGGACAGAATTATGAGATGGACGCAATTGGTTCTTGTTTTATTGGTGGTGCCTCTGCCTATGGTGGTGTCGGTACGGTAGCAGGAGTTATCATTGGAGCTGTCTTGATGGGTGTCATCAATCTTGGAATGTCGATCATGGGAGTTGATGCAAACTATCAAAGGGTGGTAAAAGGCTTTGTTTTACTAGGAGCTGTTATTTTTGACGTAGTTAGTAAAAAGAGAAATAAGTAAAAAGTGAAATAAGTAACGGATCAGCCGTTTTCTAAAAAACAGCATGGAAGTTTTTTTGAATTCATTGTATAATAGCAAAGAATATGTAGAATGAAGGAGAACGTCCATATGAAATTTTATTTTGCGCCAATGGAGGGTGTGACGCGATATGTATATCGAAATGCTTTTGAAACGTATTTTGGTAAGATTGATCGTTATTTTGCACCCTTTGTGTGCGCTAATGGATCTGGTAATTATAAAAATAGAGAGATTACAGATATTTTACCTGAGAACAATCAAGGAATAACTTTAATTCCGCAAATATTAACCTGCAATGCCAAAGATTTTATTCTCGCGGCAAAAAAGATGGAGTCTTTGGGTTATGATACGATTAACCTAAATCTAGGCTGTCCTTCTGGAACGGTAGTTTCGAAGAAGAAAGGTTCTGGATTCTTAGCTTATCCGGAGGAGCTTGATACATTCTTAGCGGAAATTTTTGCAGAATCCCAATTGAAGATATCAATAAAGACACGAATTGGAAAGGAAGATCCAGAAGAATTCTATCGTTTATTAGAAATTTATGATCGTTATCCATTAGAAGAGTTGATTATTCATCCTCGTGTGCAGAAGGATTTTTATAAAAACAGCCCGAATCTTACCATGTTTGAAGAAGCGGTAAAGCATTGTCATCATCCATTGTGTTACAATGGTGATATTACTACAGTAGCTGATTATGAGAGGATTACAGAACGTTTTCCAACTGTGGATCGAATCATGATTGGCCGAGGGTTGATTGGAAATCCTAATCTAATCTTTAGTATATTAGGAGAAGAAAAGAAGAATAAGTTGACGGTGAAACGGTTCCATGATGAAGTGTACAAAGGTTACCGTATTCTTATGGCAGAAGAAAGAAATGCAATGTTTAAGATGAAGGAATTTTGGTTCTATATGAGTTCCATGTTCACAAATTCGGAGAAATACGCGAAAAAGATTAAAAAAGCACAAAAAGCAAGCGAATATGAAGATGCGGTGAATGCTTTATTTCGAGAGCAAGAATTGATTGAATAAATGAGTCTTTTGGAAACAGTGTAGGATTTGTTGAGTAAAGATTTGAAGATAAAAGGATACGATCCATCCGGGAAGAAGGATTGGTTTATTCGTTATGAATTAGAGGGAATACGATGTATGGATTAGAAAAGTGTAAGTTATGTGCGAGAAATTGTGGAGTAGACAGGGAAGCAGGAAAGGTAGGAGTTTGTGGACAAACAAGCGAATTAGTGGTGGCAAGAGCTGCTTTGCATATGTGGGAGGAACCTTGTATATCAGGAGAAAATGGTTCGGGAGCAGTTTTTTTTAGTGGGTGTAATATTGGTTGTGTCTTTTGTCAAAACCAGAATATTGCAAAAGGTGATGTAGGAAAGAAAATTTCGCTTGAACGACTTGTGGAGATCTTCTTCGAACTTGAACAAAAGGGTGCAAACAATATTAATCTAGTTACACCGACTCATTACGTTCCGCTGATCGTAGAGGCAATTCATAGAGCAAGAGAAAAGGGATTCTCCCTTCCGTTTGTGTATAATACGGGGTGCTACGAAAACTTGGAAACCATTCAAATGCTAGATGGTTGTATCGATATCTATCTTCCGGATATGAAGTATAAGGATTCTACCATGAGTATGCGTTACTCTCATGCAAAAGATTATTTTACGGTAGCTTCCCGTGCATTAGAAGAAATGGTTCGTCAGGTAGGAGAACCAGTGATTGATGAGAAAACAGGGATTATGAAAAAAGGTGTGATTGTTCGACATCTATTGTTACCAGGTGGATTAATGGATTCCAAAGAGGTGGTTGCATACCTCTATCAAACTTATCATAACAAGATTTTTCTAAGTTTAATGAATCAATATACGCCGTTACCACAGGTAGCATCTTTTCCAGAAATAAATCGGAAAGTCACAAGATATGAATATAATAAATTAGTAAACTATGCGATTGAATTAGGGGTAGAGAATGGATTTATCCAAGAAGGGAATACGGCAAAAGAAAGCTTTATACCAGAATTCGATTTGGAAGGGGTATAAGAAAAGACAATCTAATCTATAACAGGAGTTGTATGTTATAGATCAAGATTGTCTTTTTCTTATTGTACAAGTTTATTCATTACTTTGTGATTTGTTTGCTTTTTGTAACAGATGGTTCGTAATCTCCATTGCTTGTTTTACACATCGTCCACAACCAGTGGCAACCTTAGTTTCTTTTTGTACCTCTTCAAAAGAAGTAGCACCATTGTCCACTGCCTGTTCAATATCTTCAAAAGTAACCTTTCTGCATCTGCAGATTGCTTTGTCATAATTCATAAAAAACTCCTTTGTTATCTAAATCTTCCGTATATTAACGCATAAGCTCCCAAAATTCATATCCCGTTTACTTCAGCATAGGAAAGGTTGGGTTCATTAATATGTGCCTAGTATAGCATGGAATTGATAAAAATGCTATGGAAGTTTACGGATTATACATTGACTCTTTCTGAAACGGGTTCAGGTCCCTCCTTGAATCGTTGCGCTATAGGATTCCGTTTCAAATACAGTAACGCAAGCAATCGTTAGATTTGCTGTACATTCGCAGATGTGCAGGCAAGTTTCTATTTCATGAAAGAGATAGAATGCCAGCAACTCTACCGTTGGATTTAAAGGTTTCATACAATCGTTGAGCACACTATGGTCTAATTTGAATATTACATGTGTATTAATCAAAGACTCTAATTTATCTAGGTCGATCAAAAATCCATCTTTATTAAGAGAACCTTTTACTGTTACTTCAACTACATAATTGTGTCCATGCAATTGTTCTTGACATTTTTTACAACCGAAAATTTGATGGGCAGCACTAAAGGAGAATTTCTTTGTAACATAGACTACTTTATTGGTAAAATCGTAATTTGGCTTCATATGAATCTAGCCTCCTAATCGTTGCCTGCATAATTATTTAACAAAATGGATCAGATTATGGAGAAATCTATTATATGATGAGAGTGCCAAACGGTATTTTGTATTTTGACAAGAAACAAAAGACCTTTTGACCCTTGTATTATAGTATATGAGTGCCATTACGAAAGGGTGTGTCTTTTGAAATATTTTGTAAATAAAGATAGTATTATGTTAAGCAACAACGTATATATTTCTCACAGTTAGGGACTTCCCACCAAGAGATCGACAAACTAGCAAGTGCTGTCTGCGAACAGTTTATTGAGCAGAGCTGCAATTGAATAGAACTATCTGGAGAAAGAATCATGCTGCCATTATATGAAACGGCATATGTTTGATAAGCACCAACAACGAGAGTGGCAACTAATGTACCATTACAAATCTCTATATGATTCCCACATTGAAAACATGCTCTTGGACTGCAGGTACAATCTATATAGAGATTTGTATTAGCAGCAGGAATCGTCTGCAGTGTATCAGGAGATATACAACCATAGTAAAATGTCTTAAGGCTAACAGGACTTGCTGAATGATTGGCACAAAAAATAGAATCTACATAGGTAGTGACATTCGTTGAACAAGGATTGCATAGCTGGCATACGATAGAATGCGTTCCTATGATTGGTAGCGCATCAGTGGAAGATTGATAGAGGCGGCCACTTTTGGCTTGAGCAAATCGTTGTGGAACCTGAATGCAGGGGTCTGTAAAGCTGACGGAAACCCCATCTGGTGATGCACATCTTCTGTTATTGGAATACATTGCACAACCTCCTCAGGTATTGTTAGCGAGGCATTCTGAAATTTCTAGGAAATTGGTTATTTTGTTGATTACCAGGGGTGCTTCGAACCCCGTTTCTGTTATTGTTTTGCTGGTTTCTGTTCATGTCTTGTTGATTCGGATTCATCTCGTTCCTGTTATTGTTCAAGTTCCTGTTCATGTCTTGTTGATTCTGGTTCATCTCATTCCTGTCATTATTCAAGTTTCTGTTCATGTCTTGTTGATTCTGGTTTATCTCATTCCTGTTAGTATTCAAGTTTCTGTTCATGTCTTGTTGATTCTGGTTCATCTCATTCCTGTTAGTATTCAAGTTTCTGTTCATGTCTTGTTGATTCTGGTTCATCTCATTCCTGTCGTTATTCAAGTTTCTGTTCATGTTTTGCGGATTCCGATTTGGATTATTGTTAGGATTTACACCTTGTATACATCGCGATAGTTCTTTTTCGTAACTATCCCATACTCCTTGGAATGTAAGCATGTTCTGGCTACTTGTATTGGCTTCATTTAGTAAGAGGGACAGTCGTTCAATCTCTTCGTTTAGGAACATATAGTATTTGTTAATCTTGTATTGTATATTTTTACAGAGTGGTGAGAAATAGGTAAAGTTGATCTTGTCTGCATTTTCTTGAATGGTATTAAGCCGACTTTGGCGAATGCTCTGTGCATTCTGATATTCTTCTAGTGCACGGTTCAAACTTTCTAAAGCAGTAGTAATGCTGGGAACTACTTCATTTCTCATAATGTCAAAGGTTGCATCAAAGGTTTCCATTTCGTTTTGATACATAGCATTGATCAGATCATCAACGCTTTGTTCATTGATTTGTGAGTCCATATATTGTCCCTTTATAACTTTTTTATCAATATATGAGGAGAAGAAGTTGTTCTATTCCATATAAAGAGGAAAGAAAAAAACGTATTTTTAAAACTACGCTCATATAGTTATAGAGACGGGTGTTTTCAGGTAACAGTGAACAGAAAAATGAAAAGGAGAAGAGGTTATGCACTCTTGTAGTTCATTTGAACAGATACAACAAAAATCAGCAATGTATCTTGCGTCGAATAAAAAGCTAAAAAGTACCGCTAATTCAGAGATTGATCTTTGTGATTTGTGCCTTTTTGAAGTTACAAACCAATCTTATGATTCTATTCAAACCAATCTCTATGCAATTGAAAATGTATTAGATGCAATGAAAGAACAGAAGGTAACGTTGGTTTATGTTATTCAAGGTACGGGGAATAATTTACGATATTACTATGGAGTTGCACCTTATGGTGAAACAAATGGGGAACAGATGAGCAAAATAAAAGGTCTTCAAGAAGGGGAAGAAACGCTGTATGCTAGTTTTACTACGAACTTTCCTAATTCGACGATCGTTGCATTGTCTAAGGAAGAAAAAGAGGAACTGCAAAATAGAATTAGCAAACAAGAAAAAGCAGCTGTTTTAGAAGGGGTACCTGGTGTGATCACGGGGACGATATCTTCTCTTGGAATGGATCGGTTTACGTCGGTAATGGAGAAAGAAGAATTTGTAGTTATGGTATTGGCAAAACCGTTGCTTGAAGAACAGATCATGCAGATTACATGGAGACAACAAGAGTTATTAGATTATCTTGCACCTTTACTAGGGTATACAAAAGTAAATCAAAAGAGCAATGTAAATGAAGCAAGTAGTTCTGTTGAGCAAAGTAGGGCATCATCGAAAAGTAAGACGAATACGGTATCTTCACAATTACAATTTCAATTATATTCTGCCAACACGTCCATACCATTGCATTTGGATAATGGAACGTTACGCCAGATAGAAGAGATTTTTTTCTCTAATGGGATTGATTATGACGATTCCATTGAACTGATCAATGAATTGTTAACACAGCTAGAGAATCGGAATGAGGCCAAACGTCTACCAGAACAGGGAATAACCAGAACGCGAGAAGCAGTGGAGAATGATACCACCGTTTCTCCGCCAATACTGAATAATCTGATTGTTACAACAAAGGAAATTCCACAGCAGGAACAACAGTATATGCCAAGAAGGCAGGGGGTGGGATTTCCATTTTGGAATATACAAGGAAGAAAGAGAAGAACGAATCGAAATAATGAGCAGAGTAAGCTACCAAATGTACAATATCGTACACAACAAAATACACAGCAACAGAATACAGAGCAGCATATAGAGCAGAATACAGAACAGCGTTTGGAGCAGAGTATAGAACAGCATATAGAACAGCGTACAGAGCAGAGTACGGGGCAGAATATAGAGCACAATACACAGCAAATGATACAACATAATAACCGAATAGATCGACTACAATCTAGTAAAACTGACCAGGCTGAGGATCCAATAGGTAATACATTGTTCAATTATCTTGGATATGAACAACAGACGAGTCCCAATACAATGAGTATGGAAGAACAGGTGAATTCAAGTCAGGAAGAAAGGGATGATTCTCAACCAGAAGATATCTTTCTGAATCAAGTAGATCGTTTTTCTTTAGCAAATATAAGTCGACAGGATTCACGCTCTCAAGCAAAATTAAACTCTTGCTCCAAAACGAATCGATTATTCGGAAGCAAACGAGACAGCAAAACTGATATATGTAGTATCACAGAAAAATACGAGAATCAAGTTGCAAATGCGTGGTTTTCCTATGTTGTAGATGTATTGGAAAAACGTTTATTATATGGGGAAAATCGAGGACTATATGTGTTCAGTACAGTAATATATGGGAAGGACCAGTTAACAAGAGAGAAAGTGATTGCTGCTTGGAATGGAATGAATGAATATACTACCGTGAGTAAAGTACCCATGCGTTCTATTCCTATGATTCCATGTTCCAATGTGTATTGTTCCTACCTGAATTTCCAAATACCGAAGTATTGTTATTCCGAAAATGGATATATGGTTTCCATCCCGATGCAGGAGTGTCTTGCTAGAAGTGCCTATTCGCAAATATACAGTTCCAATTGGATCAGTGGTGGTAATTGGGTTTCTAGTAAAGAACTACGTTATTATATGACGCTTCCATTAAAGAGTACAGCAGCTATAACTACATATGGCAGTAAAAAAGAAAAAAATACGTTACAGATCATGGAACGTAACGCGTGTATCGATTATCAAGAACAGGGAGGAATTACGAAGAAGGATTACTTTGAGGATCATGATCCATATGAAGAAAATAGAAAACGGATGAAGCGATTGGTCGAGCAATATCAGAAACCATTTATGATGATCGAATATCATACGGGAAGATACAGCAAAGCATTTGGGGATAATCAGAAGGTGGAACGGTATGATGTGTTGCGTTGTGCTGGACATATGTTGCGTATGAATCCCTTTGAACTATTTCCAGAGGAGTTATTATCAACGCATATTGATTTACTGGCTGCGATTCTTCGTTTTAGCTATGGTTTTGATTCAACAGTTCTTGCTTATCTAAAAAAAGGAATACGGGATTCCTATGTGGCATTTGGCTGGAATCTGAATTCCAGCACGAATGAGAAATTCAAGAACCAAGCATATACCAAAGAAGTAAAAGCTTTTCCAACAATATATGATGTGCTAAACCGTGTAGAGGAAGAAATTAGGGTAGACATAACAGATAAGGAATTACAATTGAAATGCTTAACGAAAGTAAAAGATACATTACAGGATTGGACGATTGGTAGAAAGGGAGCATTGCTGAATGCCGAACATAATATGAATTTTGCAGGGCTATTCGATCAAAATTGTTGTTTGTCGTTAGAGGAGTTGGTGAATAAGGAGGACCGATGCTTTTTTGTATTGTTGTATCTATTTCGCTGCGTAGCGTTGCGGAAATCGCAAGGTAGATACAACACTTCCTGTAATCATCTACTATTTGTAGAGGGATTGGAAAACTTCCAAAAACGAAAAAATAGTGACCAGGAAGAATATGCAAATGCCTGTAATACTATTCAGGAATATCTGGAGTCAAGCAGCTTTGTAGGGGAATATATTCTTTCAATTACGTAAAATAACAGTTAGAAAAAAAGATAAAAAATTAAAAGTTAAAAAATCAAAAACTAAATTTAAAAAGTAATACATAAGGCTCTATGTATAAGAGCCTTATGTATTAGAACTGCCTATAGCAGTGTATCAACAGTTGTCCTTTTGACGGTATTCTTTTACTGCGGTAAGCACTCGATAACCAAAATCTTTCGAGGCATTCATGAAGTAGTTGAGTACACGGTTTACAATATCATCTCTGCATTTATACAATTCAACGGCAATATTATCTACGAGATGATTCTTTTCCGTTTCATTAAATGTGTCGTAATGTTCCCCAGCCTGCTTAAAATCATTTGCATTTTCAATTGGAATTCGAACGACAAAACCACAAACTTCTTTTGGAGCTGGAACAGGAATTGGATAAGGGAGTGGTTTGTTGTTATTCAGACTATTTGGTGAATAATTGATAGGTTCTGGGTTAAAGAGATAGGTCCCCTCACCATCTCTTTGATTATTGTCTACGGGACTGATGGAGCGATTGATTGGTAATTGAGAAAAATTGGTGCCTAATCGATATCGTTGTGTATCATGGTAAGAGAAAGAACGTCCTTGTAACATCTTATCAGCAGAGAGTTCAACACCAGGGACTAAATTTGCAGGACAGAAAGCGGATTGTTCCACTTGTGCAAAGAAGTTACTTGGATTTTCATTAAGTGTCATCATGCCGATTGGAATTAATGGGAATACATCTTCAGGCCATGTTTTGGTGTCATCTAATGGGTCAAAATCCAAGCATTCAACATTGTCTGGATCCATGATTTGGATACATAGTTCCCAACGTGGATAGTTCCCACATTCAATTGCTTGGTAAAGATTTTCTACTGCAATATCTGGATTAGAACCTGCAAGTTTTTCTGCTTCAAATCGGTCAATCGTTTCAATACCTTGCTGTGTTTTCCAGTGATATTTGATGAGGTGTCTTTTTCCTTGTTGATTTACCCATACATAGGTATTAACACCAAATCCGTCCACATTACGGTAATCTTTAATTGTGCCTCGATCAGAATAAACCCAGGTGATCATATGGGTTGCTTCAGGTGATAAGGAGATAAAGTCCCAGAATCGTTGTGGATCACGTATATTGGTATCTGGGGAAGGTTTAAGGGAATGAATGACATCAGGAAAACGAATGGCATCTCGAATAAAGAACACAGGAATGTCATTTCCTACAATATCATAGATACCTTGATTGGTATAGAATTTTACTGCAAATCCTCTTGGATCCCTTGCGGTATCCGCAGAGCCTTTGGAACCAATTACAGTTGAAAAGCGAACGAATACTTTTGTTTTTTGATTAGGTGATTGAAAGAGATCTGCCATGGTATAGTCTTTCATACAACGGTAATTTTGAAAATATCCAAAAGCGCCTGCTCCTTTTGCATGAACAACTCGTTCTGGAATCCTCTCTCTGTCGAAATGGGAAATTTTATCGATTTGTGTAATGTCTTCTAGTAAAGTTGGACCATTGCTTCCTACAGTGAGGGAGTTATTGTCGTTTGGTATTGGACGACCGAGACTATCGGTTAGATAATCAAAACTACCATGTTCTTGACGTCTGTCCATATATGTTCTCCTTACATTATAAAATCCTATATTAGTTTATGTGATTAGGAAGGAGATGGTTCACATTGTTTTACTAACGAAAAAGCTGCCTATATAACATGCTCTATAATGAATAGAGGGTGTTATATAGGCAGCTTTTTAGCACAGCAGTCGATGATGATGTGTTTATTAATCAAATATAGAAATGTTGTACTTTACTTTACGATAGAATTTCCATATGATAACTGCAGGTAAACTGATTGTACAGTAGATTGTTGATACAATACCAACTGTACCGCCAATGATAGCCATAAGCGTAAGTGCCAGATCCATCTTGATTCCTCCTAATTTATGTAATGAACAGTAACACAATGTCCTACATACCCATCCTATCAAGTTTGATTACAAAATGGAACAAAACGCTATGTTTTTTAGCAAAATCTAAACATGTCTGGAAATATTAATCAAATAAAGGAGTGCTAAAATATCGCTCAGCTGTATCTGGAAGAACGGTAACGACGGTTTTCCCTTTGCCAAGTTTCTTAGCGAGTTTCAAAGCAGCAGCGACATTTGTTCCACTGGAAATACCGCACATAATTCCTTCTTGGCGAGCAAGATCTTTGGCAGTTTCTAAGGCTTCTGTATCAGTAATGATAGCAATATCTTCATAAATATTCTGATTCAATACAGGAGGAATGATACCATCGCCAATACCCATCTGCAGATGGGTTCCAATACTACCACCAGATAATATTGCAGCATTTTCTGGTTCAACAGCCCATATGGTGATATTCGGATTATGCTCTTTCAATACTTCACCGATTCCTGTTATTGTACCGCCTGTTCCGATACCAGAACAAAAGCCGTCAATGGTGGTATCGATCTGTTGGAGAATCTCTTGTGCAGTCTGGATTCGATGGATCATTGGATTTGCCATATTTGCAAACTGTTGTGGAACGAATACGTTTGGATCTTCATCTGCCATGTTTAAGGCCAATTGCAAACATTGGTCGATACATTCACCAATATTACCTGCATCATGTACAAGTATTACTTCAGCGCCGTAGTGTGCAATTAACTTTCTTCGTTCGTGACTTACCGAATCAGGCATTACAATTTTTGTTTTGTAGCCTTTTACTGCACCAATTAAAGCAAGACCAATTCCTTGGTTACCACTAGTCGGTTCTACTATAATACTATTTTTGTTTAGTTTACCTTCTTTTTCAGCTGCTACAACCATATTATATGCAGTTCTTGTCTTAATGGAACCACCTACATTCAAGCCTTCGAATTTTACTAGTACGCGGGCACTGTTTTCATCAACCAGATGGTTGAGTTGAATAAGAGGAGTATTGCCCATAGCCTCAAGTATATCGTGATAGATCATTATCTAACCCCCTGTAATATGTATTCTATAAAACCTATTCAAAACCATTGTAAATATTCCCTAGATGTCATAAGGGAACGATGTATGTAATGCAAAGGGCAGCTGTAAACACATGATTTTTGGCCCTTGTATCATATTATAACATAAAATAGTATAATGAAAAGACTATGTTGGAAAACAATGCTTATGAAAAGCCTTGTACAAGAGTTTTTAATTTTGAAAGCTGAGTGGGAATCCTGTTTAGATATAGCTATTGGAAGGAATCTATAGGATAATACAAGGGAAATAAAGTAATACTATGAAATATTATGATTTTCTAATGAAATGTTAATAAAAAATAAATAGTATTATTGAAACAAGAATTGTATAATTGCAATATATAGAACACGGTGTATAACAAATCGTTAGTTCCATAGGGAATAAAAGAAAGGTGAGGAGTTTTAATGAGAAAATTAGGAACAAAGATCATGACATTCGGATTGGTATTGGCGTTAGGCTTAACAACACCAGTAACATTTCCTGCAACAAGTACTACGACCGTTGCAAACGCTGCTACATTAAAATTAAATAAGACAAAAGTTTCATTAGAAGTAGGTAAAGCAGTAACATTAAAAGTGACTGGCGCAAACAAGAAGAAAGTTACTTGGTCTTCTAGTAAAAAATCGGTAGCAACAGTTAATAAAAATGGGAAAGTAACAGCAAAAGCAGTTGGAAAAGCAACAATTACAGCAAAAGTTAGTGGCAAGAAGTTTACTTGTAAAGTAACGGTTACGAAAAAAGAAGTGAAGAATAAAGAATATTCAGTTGGTAATGTTACATTTACAGCTCCATCAAACATAACAACAAAAATTACTACGCAAGAACCAATTACGATGATTTCAATCTCAATGGGAAACAATGAAGACGAAGGTGTAACCGTTGTTAATGGGGATTATACTGGAATGGAAATCTCTTATGAAGACTGGGAAAAATCATTAAAGAGCCAAATGGAAGGCGTAAAATCGACGGAAGGTGTTACTGATTTTAAAATGGTAGAAGTGAATGCACAATTAGGAAAAGGATATAAGATTTCCTATACAGCTACTGATGCGGAATCAAAATTAACAATGTCATTGGTATGCTATGAATTCTATACAGAAGAAAATTACGTGGAAATCTCACATATTATTACAAATCCTGATGCCAAATTAGTATTAACTGATACATTTGAATCCATTTTAAAAACAGTTGCGTTGAAGAAATAGTAGTGCAATAGAGAAGAAATTACATAGTTCTGTAATGAAAGATGTTAGAATGCTATAGAGCGTAAATCGTTTTGTAGCATTCTTTTTTCTTTAATAAGAAAGTCCTCCAACTTTACTATTAAATAACTCCTCCTGGGAATGCACACTCGCACATAAGGTAGATGTCAGCTAAAGCTGACTTTTTTCTATTTTAAGAAGCACAAAACATAAGATATTCTATTGTTTGTAGACAGAAAATAGAGTATCATCATATTATGATGTAAGGGGTAAAGTATTTGGAACACATGTTTTATGAGGCATTGGCAAGTTTTTTACAAGCAAGTAATACATGATTGTTAACCTTGTATCATATGAGTACAATAGATAGTGTCAAATGATTTATGAAAAAAATGAGCAAAGAAAAAAGGCTCAGATGAACCTTGAAAATTGCAGATATTATAGGTTGTGGTAGCTTGCCGCCACCCTTGACAGCACGAAAAAGAACTGC